>NZ_JBVKBU010000002.1:604041-1090668 GCF_055638955.1 Streptomyces sp. NPDC111507
AGCGGGAAACGGCCCGGGGGCACCGGACCCCCCCCCCCCCCCCCCCCGCTCCTACGTTCCCCCTGGTCGGACCCCGTTGTCAGTGGCGGCACCTAGCCTCCACCCGGTCAACTGGCCCGAACAGGGGGATCTTTCATGGAGTTCCGTGTCGATCAACCCGGCCCACAACCCGGGCCGGGCGGGGGACGGAACCAGGGCCGAAGTGGGGACGGAACCGGGGGTGAAGCGGGCGGGGCGCATCGGCATTTGCTCATGTCCGTGAAGCAATTGGTCTGAGCTCCGCTTTTTCCCACTCCGGGGGCCATTGTCAGTGGGCTGCGGTAGCTTCCGAAGTGCCGGCGCAACGAGGCGACGGTGCGACGGGAACGGCCACAGGGGTGGGTTGGCTATGAGCGACGGTACGGCGACGACAGATCTGGACGTGCGGCTGGAGAAGCACCGGGTCGAGCTGACCGGGTACTGCTATCGGATGCTCGGCTCCTCCTTCGAGGCGGAGGACGCGGTGCAGGACACGATGGTCCGCGCCTGGCGGAGCTACGACAAGTTCGAGGGCCGTTCGTCGATGCGGTCCTGGCTGTACCGGATCGCCACCAACGTCTGCCTCGACATGCTGAACGCGGGCAACCGGAGGGCGCGTCCGATGGATCTGACCGGTCCCTCACCCCTGGCTCAGGCGGCGCTCACCCCGCGCCCGGACAACACCTGGCTGGAGCCGATGCCCGACGCGCGCGTGCTGCCCACGGTCAGTGACCCCGCCGAAGCCGCGGTGGCCAAGGAGTCGGTGCGCCTTGCCTTCATGGCCGCCCTGCAGCAACTGCCGCCCAAGCAGCGCGCCGTGCTCATCCTGCGCGAGGTCCTGGCCTGGAAGGCGTCGGAGGTCGCCGAGCTGCTCGGGACGACGGTCGCCTCGGTCAACAGCGCGTTGCAGCGGGCCCGCGCGACCCTCGCGGAGAGCCACAGCGCCGAGGCAGCCGTCTCCGACCCGCTCGACGAGGAGCAGCAGAAGCTGCTCGAGCGCTATGTCGCCGCGTTCGAGGGGTACGACATGACGGCGCTGACCGCGCTGCTCCACGAGGACGCGATCATGACGATGCCGCCGTTCGACCTGTGGCTGCGCGGCACGGGCGACATCACCGGTTTCATGACGACCCTCGGTGCCTCCTGCGCGGGTTCGCGCCTGCTTCCGGTCTCGGTCAACGGTCTGCCGGGATTCGCGCACTACAAGCCGGATCCGGAGGAGGGCGGCTTCAGTGCCTGGGCGATCCAGGCGCTGGAGATCTCAGACGGCCGCATCACCGGGTTCCACTGCTTCCTGGACACCAAGCGCTGGTTCCCGCTCTTCGACCTCCCCCTCCACCTCGAAGCGGAGTCCGACTAGATCGAGAAGCAGGAGGAGAGGCGGCGCCGGGGCGCGCAGGCGGACGCGGCCCCCGGCCCGGCGGGCGGCGAGCTGCATCCTGGCCAGGGCGTCGACGGTGGCCAGGCCGGGTGGACCGAGGCCCGCGACATCGCAGACCACCACCCCGGCACCGGTCGTCGCCAGCCGCGTGCGCACGTCGTCACAGAGCCCCGGCACCTGGTCACGGGTGACGGGGCCGGGCAGCACGAGTACGGCGGGTGTCGTGGCGTCCACAGTCAGTAGACCGGCCGGTGGCACGGAACTCATCGCGCGGGACCGAACCGTTCGAGACGCGCGCCCGCAAAGGATCACATTGACCTGCGCCCCTCCCGCCCCAGAGGGTTGGGTGTATGCCCCATGAATCAGCGCCTTCCGTGATACCCGACGGCCTCCTCCGTTCGAAGGAGGCACCGTGCAAGGCGTGCTGACGGGCTTCGCGGTCATCGCCGTCGTCATCGGGGTCGGTTACGTCATCGGACGCCGCGGCTATCTCGGGGAGAACGGGCGGGAGGTGCTGACGAAGCTCGCCTTCCACGTGGCCTCCCCCGCGCTGCTGTTCACCACGCTCGCCCGGGCCGACCTGTCGGTGATCTTCTCCAGCCGACTCCTGGTGACGGCGATGAGCACGGCCGCGGCGGCCGGGGTCTTCGTCGCGATCGGGGTCGTACGCGGCTGGGGCGTGGGCCGGACGACGATCGGCGCCCTCTGCTCCAGTTACGTCAACTCGGGCAACCTCGGCATCCCGATCGCGGTGTACGTGTTGGGGGACGCCTCGCTCGTCGCGCCCGTACTGCTCTTCCAGCAGATCATGGTCACGCCCATCGCACTCACCGTCCTCGATCTGTCGGGGGACGGCGAGAAGGGCCCCCTGTGGCAGCGGCTGATCACACCCCTGCGCAACCCCATCGCGGTCGGCTCGCTGAGCGGGGTCGCGGTGTCGGCGACCGGTCTGACGCTGCCGGGACCGGTCATGGACCCGCTCACGCTGATCGGCAACATGTCGGTGCCCGCGGTGCTGCTGGCGTTCGGCATCTCGCTGTGCGGCAGCACGCTGCCCGGCCGGGGCGCGGACCGGTACCCGGTGCTACTGTCCGTCGCCCTGAAGTCGGTGGGCCAGCCGCTGGCCGCCTGGGCCCTGGCCGTGGGCCTGTTCGGGCTGCACGGTGCGCCGCTGCTCGACGTCGTGGTCACCTCGGCGCTGCCCGCCGCCCAGAACCTCTTCACCTACGCCTCGCGCTACCGGGTCGGCGAGACGCTGGCCCGGGAGTCGATCCTCCTTTCGACGATCCTGTCGGTGCCGGTGCTGGTGGTGATCGCGGCGGTGCTCGGCTGACAGTGGACGAGCCGGCGTACGCGAGCGGTCGGCGCACCCGCACGGGGCGCCGACCGCTCGGGAACGTCAGTCGACGGGGAACACGCTGGTGTCGAGGGTGAGGTCGAAGGGCTCGGGCAGCGTCAAGTTCCCGCCATACTCCACTGAGGCGAGCACTCGGTACGTGCCGTCTTCCGGCGCACCGTAGAGCGTCGCCGTGGGACGACCGCTGTGCCAGGGATCCAGGAGCAGGTAGAGCGGCACACCGGCCCGGGCGTAGCCGTGGACCTTCTTGATGCGGTCATGATTGGCATTGCTCTTCGATGTGATCTCGACAACCAGCTCCGCCTCATCCGCAGGGACACGGTTACCGCTGCCCACCACTGACTCCACGGGCAGCACGGCGAGGTCGGGCACGAACAGGCCGTGCGCCCCTGGTACCTCCAGGCCCAGCGTCTGGTAGACCTCCCAGGACTCCGGAATCTTGGTGTACAGGCGCCTCTGCAACAAGGCTGCCGTGGTGTTGTGGTTCTTGGACGACGGTGGTGCCACGGTGACGATCCCCTCGATGATCTCCACCTTGCTGCCCTCCGGCCACTCCATCTCCTCCCAGAACCGGACGAGGTTGTCCCAGTTCTGCTCGGGGTCGTGGTCGACGGTGAGTGCGCTCATGGCGGTCTCCAATCGGTGCGTCACCGAGTCCAGCATGCCGAACGGGATCGGTGGACGTCCACCGATCCCGTTCACCCGCACGAGGAAAGCGCAGGTCAGGCGATACGTTCCAGCACGACCGGCGTGGCCTTGTAGTCCGTGCCCGCGGCCGCGATGTCGTAGGAACCCTCGACCGACTCCAGGGCGTACTCGAAGCGCTCGGGGGTGTCGGTGTGGAGGGTCAGCAGGGGCTGGCCCGCAGTGACGGTGTCGCCGGGCTTGGCGTGCAGTTCGACGCCCGCGGCGGCCTGCACCGGGTCCTCCTTGCGGGCGCGGCCCGCGCCCAGGCGCCAGGCGGCGATGCCGATGTCGTAGGCGTCCAGACGGGTCAGGACGCCGGAGGACGGGGCCGTCACCACGTGCTGCTCGCGGGAGGTGGGCAGCGCGGCGTCCGGGTCACCGCCCTGCGCGGCGATCATGCGGCGCCAGACGTCCATCGCGGAGCCGTCCGCGAGGGCCTTCGCCGGGTCGGCGTCCTTGATGCCCGCCGCGTCCAGCATCTCGCGGGCCAGGGCGATGGTGAGTTCGACGACGTCGGCCGGACCGCCGCCCGCCAGGACCTCCACCGACTCCCGTACTTCGAGCGCGTTGCCCGCCGTCAGGCCCAGCGGGGTCGACATGTCCGTGAGGAGCGCGACCGTCCTCACGCCGTGGTCGGTGCCCAACCCGACCATCGTGGAGGCGAGTTCGCGGGCGTCCTCGATGGTCTTCATGAAGGCGCCGGTGCCGACCTTCACGTCCAGGACCAGCGAGCCCGTGCCCTCCGCGATCTTCTTCGACATGATGGAGGAGGCGATGAGGGGGATCGCCTCGACCGTGCCGGTGACGTCACGGAGCGCGTAGAGCTTCTTGTCCGCCGGGGCCAGGCCGTCGCCCGCCGCGCAGATGACCGCACCGGTCGTGTCGAGGACGTGCAGCATCTCCTCGTTCGACAGCAGGGCGCGCCAGCCGGGGATCGACTCCAGCTTGTCCAGCGTGCCGCCGGTGTGGCCGAGGCCGCGTCCGGACAGCTGCGGGACCGCCGCGCCGCAGGCGGCGACCAGCGGCGCCAGCGGGAGGGTGATCTTGTCGCCGACGCCGCCCGTGGAGTGCTTGTCGGCGGTCGGGCGGGAGAGGGAGGAGAACTCCATGCGCTCGCCGGAGGCGATCATCGCGGCGGTCCAGCGGGCGATCTCGCGACGGTTCATGCCGTTGAGCAGGATCGCCATGTTGAGGGCGGCCATCTGGTAGTCGGCGACCTCGCCGCGGGTGTACGCGTCGATGACCCAGTCGATCTGCGCGTCGCTGAGCTCGGCGCGGTCCCGCTTGGTGCGGATGACGGAGACGGCGTCCATGGCCATGGCTTTCCTTCCGAAGACTTCCGAAAATCCGCGGCCCCTCCCGATCGGTCGTTTCATCGTCCGGTCGGGAGGGGCCGCGCAGGCGTTACTTGGTGAGATTCTCCGGCCCGAAGGCCTGCGGCAGCATCTCGGAGAGCGGCACGATTCCGGCCGGGGTCTCCAGGAACAGGTCGGCCCCGCCGAACTCGTACAGCAGCTGGCGGCAGCGTCCGCACGGGACGAGGATCTCGCCCTGTCCGTCGACGCAGGTGAAGTGCGTCAGCCGACCGCCACCGGTGTTCAGCAGCTGGGAGACCAGACCGCACTCGGCGCACAGTCCGAGCCCGTACGAGGCGTTCTCGACGTTGCAGCCGGTGACGGTCCGGCCGTCGTCGACGAGGGCCGCGGCGCCGACCGGGAAGCCCGAGTAGGGGGCGTACGCCCGGGACATGGCGTCCCGCGCGTGCTCCCGCAGAGCCTCCCAGTCGACGGCCGCGGGCCCGGCGTCGGCGGACGTCACTTGCCCTGTCCTCTCCGGTACGGCATGCCGTCCGCCTTCGGCATCCGCAGGTGCTGTGCGGACAGCGAGAGAACGAGCAGCGTCACGATGTACGGCGTCGCGCTCACGACCTGCTTGGGGACATCGCTGGTGGTGGCGTACCAGACGAACATCAGCGCCGACACCGCGGCGGTGATCAGCGCGGGCACGAGGCGCTTCTTCCACGCGAGGTAGGCGGCGCCGAAGACCAGCAGAATCGCGATCAGCAGGATCAGCGCGTGCACGTTGGTGGTGCCGCCGCGCAGGTTGAGGCTGTCGGTGTAACCGAACAGACCCGCTCCGAGGGCGAGACCGCCCGGCATCCAGTTACCGAAGATCATCGCGGCGAGACCGATGTATCCGCGCCCCGCGGTCTGTCCGTCGAGGTACACGTTGGACGCGACGATCGACAGGAAGGCACCGCCGAGGCCGGCGAAGCCACCGGAGATGATCACGGCGAGGTACTTGTACTTGTAGACGTTGACGCCGAGGGACTCCGCGGCCATCGGGTTCTCGCCGCAGGAGCGCAGCCGCAGGCCGAAGGACGTACGCCACAGCACCCACCACGTCGCCGGTACGAGGGCCACGGCGACGACCGTGAGCGGCGACAGGTCGGTGACCAGCCCGCCGAGCAGACCCGCGATGTCCGAGATCAGGAACCAGTGCTTCCCGTTGAGCGTGTCCAGGCCGCTCGACAGCCCCGGAATGTCGAAGGTGCCGAGCGAGTCGATGGGCGGGGACTGCTTGGAGGAGCCCTGCGGCGCGTTCTCGAAGGTGAACTTCGAGAGGTAGCGGGTGGTGCCGAGCGCCAGGATGTTGATGGCCACACCGGAGACGATGTGGTTGACGTTGAAGGTCACCGTGGCGATGGCGTGCAGGATGCCGCCGAGGCAGCCGCCGATGATGCCGAAGGCGACACCGGTCCACGGGCCCCACTGATAGCCGGCCCAGGCACCGAACCAGGTGCCGAGGATCATCATGCCTTCGAGGCCGATGTTGACGACGCCCGCGCGCTCGGACCACAGGCCGCCGAGGCCCGCGAGGCCGATCGGCACCGCGAGACGCAGCGCCGTGGACATCTGTCCGGTCGAGGTGATGCCGTCCGCGCCGGTGATCAGACGGACGACCGAGGTCAGGACGAGTACGCCCGCGATGATCAGCAGGAGCACGGGGAGCGAGAATCGGCGGCTGCCCTTGCCGGGCTGCTGCGCCTGCGGCTTGGCGACGGTCGCGGTGCTCATCGGGCAGCCACCTCCTTCGGGGAGTTGTTGTTGGCGGCGGCCGCGGCCAGTTCCTCACCGACCCGCTTCTGCTGGCGGCGCAGGCCCCAGACACGTACGGCCTCGTAGGAGATGACGACCGCGAAGACGATCAGGCCCTGCATGATCGTGGCGATCTCCTTCTCGTACGCCACCGGGGTCGCGTAGTCGAGCGCCGGGGACGCCTTGTCGAGGAAGGCGATCAGCAGGGCGGCGAAGGCGATGCCCACCGGGTTGTTGCGGCCGAGCAGGGCGATCGTGATGCCGGTGAAGCCGAGTCCGGTCGGGAAGCTCAGGCTGTAGCTGTGGGCGTCGCCGAGCAGCAGCGGCAGACCGGAGAGGCCCGCGACCGCGCCGGAGATCAGCATCGCGGTGAGCACCATCTTCTTGGCGTCGACACCGGAGGCCGCTGCGGCGGTCTCGGAGGCACCGGTGGCGCGCAGGTCGAAGCCGAAGCGGGTGCGGTTGAGGACCACCCAGTACAGGACGCCCATGAGGACGGCGAGGAAGACCAGGCCGTAGATCTCGCCGACGTCCGAGCCGAGGTTGATGCCGGGAACCCAGCCGGACTTCTTCATGACGCCGGTCGTGTTGTTGTTGCCGACCTGCACACCCCAGATGTTGTCGAGGGTGAGGTAGCCGATGAGGCTGGTGGCGATCGCGTTGAGCATGATCGTCGCGACGACCTCGCTCACTCCCCGGGTGACCTTCAGGACACCGGCGATGCCGGCCCAGAAGGCGCCGGTGAGCATGCCGACGAGCAGCAGCAGCGGCACTTGCAGGACGCCGGGCAGCGCGATGTGCGCGCCGACGACCGCGGTCATCATCGCGGCGAGGCGGTACTGACCGTCGACACCGATGTTGAACAGGTTCATGCGGAAGCCGATGGCGACCGCGAGCGCCGCCAGGTAGTACAGCGACGCCTGGTTGAGGATCAGCACCTGGACGTCGGAGTACGTCGCCTGCTGAAGCATCAGCGAGTACGGCTCGAACGGGCTCTTGCCCGAGGCGAGCAGCACGACCGAGGTCAGCGCGATCGCCGCGACGAGCGCGATGACCGGGCCGGCCACCGCGAGGAGCACGCGCTCCTTGTCGAACTTCTTCATCGGGCCTCGTCCTCCGGGGCGGCGCTTTCCGCTACGTGCTCCAGGTGTCCGGAGGCGGCGCCGGTCATGGCCGAGCCGAGTTCCTCCGGGGTGACGGTCGCCGGGTCGGCGTCCGCCACGAGCCTGCCGTTGTAGATCACCCGCAGGGTGTCCGACAGGCCGATCAGCTCGTCCAGGTCGGCCGAGATCAGCAGCACGGCCAGGCCCTCACGGCGGGCCTCGCGGATCTGGTCCCAAATCGCGGCCTGCGCGCCGACGTCCACACCGCGGGTGGGGTGGGCGGCGATCAGGAAGCGCGGCTTGTGGCTCATCTCGCGGCCGACGATCAGCTTCTGCTGGTTGCCGCCGGAGAGCGAGGCGGCGGTGACGTCGATGCCGGGGGTGCGGACGTCGTACTCCTCGACGATGCGCCTGGTGTCCTCCTGGGCGCCCTTGATGTCGAGCCAGAAGCCCTTCGCGTTGGGGGCCTCGGTGACATGGCCGAGGATGCGGTTCTCCCAGAGCGGGGACTCCAGCAGCAGGCCGTGGCGGTGGCGGTCCTCGGGGATGTACCCGATGCCCTTCTCACGGCGCTTGCGGGTGGCCCACCCCGTGATCTCGTCGCCGAGGAAGGTGATGGCTCCCGCGTCCGCGGACTTGAGGCCGATCAGCGCGTCGATGAGCTCGGTCTGACCGTTGCCCTCGACACCGGCGATGCCCATCACCTCACCCGCGTGGATGGTGAAGGTGACGTCGTCGAGGATGCGCCGCACCGCGGCGGCGGTCTCGGCGGTGTCCTCGCTGAGCAGACCGGCGCCCGTCGGCTCGGAGAGCTCGCCGAGGGAGGGGGCACCGCTGGCGAAGACCGTGAGGCCCTCGACCTGGATGACCGGCTTGTCCGTGACGGTGGACTCGGCGGTCTCCGGGGTCGGGAGCTCGCTGCCGACCATCATCTCGGCGAGCTGGCGGGGGGTCGTCTCGGCGGGGACGGCCGTGCCGACCGTCGTACCGCGCCGGATGACCGTGATCTCGTCGGCGACCGAGAGAACCTCGCCCAGCTTGTGCGAGATGAAGATGACGGCCAGGCCCTCGGACTTGAGCTCGCGCAGGTTGTCGAAGAGTGCGTCCACCTCCTGCGGCACCAGTACGGCGGTGGGCTCGTCCAGGATCAGGGTGCGGGCGCCGCGGTAGAGGACCTTGAGGATCTCCACGCGCTGACGCTCGGCGACACCGAGGCCCTCGACCAGGACGTCCGGGCGGACGTTCAGGCCGTACCGGTCGGAGATCTCCTTGATCTTCTTACGGGCGCCGCCGCCGATGCCGTACAGCTTCTCGCTGCCCAGGACCACGTTCTCCAGGACGGTGAGGTTGTCGGCGAGCATGAAGTGCTGGTGGACCATGCCGATGCCGCGCACGATGGCGTCGGCGGGCGACGAGAAGCTGACCTGCTCACCGTCGACGGCGATCGTGCCCTCGTCCGGCTTCTGCATGCCGTAAAGGATCTTCATCAGCGTCGACTTGCCGGCACCGTTCTCGCCGACGAGGGCGTGGACCGTGCCCTTGCGGACCGTCAGGTGGATGTCATGGTTGGCCACCACACCGGGGAAACGCTTGGTGATCCCCGCCAGCTCGACCGCGGTCGACTGCGCGGTGAGCGGAGGGCTGCTGGACGCGTCGATGGCGCACTCTCCTTGGAAAAGGGGCCTATCTACGCGCGTAGCGCCCCTGCTTTGAATTGCACTCGGACGGACCGGGTTCTTTTCGGACTACTTTCGGTCCGGTCCGATCCGATCCGAGCATTCTGCCGCGCGAACGGGGCACGAGGAGGCCATCCTCCCCACGCCCCGTTCCGTGGCCGTAACGCTGCCATTACAGCGTTGCCATGGCCATGGTTTCGACGTCTGGTGATGACGTCGTGACCTGGGCCGGGATCAGGGCTCCGGTCAGGAGGTCTTGACCGTGATCGAGCCGTCCTTGATACCCGCCTCGGCCTTCTTCAGCGCGGCCTGCAGGTCGGCGTTGTTCTTGAACGCCGGGTTCGAGTCGGCCAGGCCGACACCGCCGGTGGCGAGGCTGGCACGGACGACGCCGGTCTCGGGCTTGCCGTCCGCCACCGACTTCGCGAGGTTGTAGACCGCCCCGGCGACGTCCTTGGTGGCCGAAGTCAGGATGTAGTCCTTGTACTTGGCCAGCGCGTCCTGCTTGTACTGGTCGGAGTCGACGCCGATGGCCCACACCTTGTGCGAGGCGGCGGACTGGATGACACCCTGACCCGACAGGCCCGCGGCGGCGTAGATCACGTCCGCGCCCGCCTCGATCTGACCCTCGGCCGCGTCCTTGCCCTTGTCGGGGCTGGAGAAGCCACCCTCCTGGGGCGTCTGGGTCAGGTACTGCTTCTCTATCTTGATCTTCGGGTTGACCGACTGGGCGCCCTGGACGTACCCGGCCTCGAACTTGTGGATCAGCGGGATGTCCACGCCGCCGACGAAGCCGATGTGGTCCTTCTTGGTGGCCTTCGCCGCGGCGACACCCGCGAGGTAGGAGGCCTGCTCCTCGTGGAAGACCATGTCGGCGACGTTCGCGGCCTTGTCCTGCTCGTCGTCGATGATGCCGAAGGTGATCTTCGGGTACTTCGCCGCGACCTCCTTGATGGCCGGCGCGTACACGAAGCCCACGCCGATCACCGGGTTGTAGCCGGACTTGGCGAGCTGCTCCAGGCGCTGCACCTTGTCGGCGTCGGACTCGCCGTCCTGCGGCTCGATGTCCCGGCCGCCCATCTTGAGGTCGGTCTCGGCCTTCTGGAAACCGGCGAACGCGGCGTCGTTGAAGGACTGGTCGCCCTTGCCGCCGATGTCGTACGCAAGGCCGATGCCCTTGGTCTTGGCCGAGCCGCCGCTGGAGGCTTCGGTGGACGAGCCGCCACAGGCGGAGAGAGCAACGGCGAGGGATGCGGTCGCAACGCCCGCAACCGCGATTCGGGACACCCGGCGCATGAACGTGACTCCTTTGTGCAGGCGCCCAAACCAGGCGCTGATTCCGCCGCAGCGTAACGCGCGTAGACATAGCAGAGAACCCACGTCGCCAGAGTGTTATCCGACCGTTTTGAACCCTCGGCGAACAATCTCCGAACACCTAGGGCGCACCTGGGGCTTCTACTCGGCAAAGGCGCCCGGCCCCCGGGCGCGGTGTCGACGCGGTGTCGACACACCATCGACGCGGCATCCATGTATGCGATGCCATGTACCAGACCATGGTACTTTGCGAGATTTCGCCCCGGTTGGATCTTTTCGCCAGAATCAGCATCGCGCCAGAACGACCCCGCATGCACGCGTGCAGCGCAGGCACGCGCTGCACGTGCTGCACGCGTGCACGCATGAATGAGGGAGCCCCCGGCCCGTACATCGGGCGGGGGGCTCCCTCATCGGTGATCAGTGGCGCCAGGCCAGTGATCAGTGACGACAGGCGCGACTCACTGGGTCGTCTTGACGGTGACCTTGCCGTCGATGATGTCCTGCTTGGCCTTGTCGACCGCCGCGACCACGTCCGTCAGGGCCTTGTACTTCGGGTTGGAGTCGGCGAAGCCGACGCCGCCCGACTTCAGGTCACCGCGCACGACACCGCTCAGCGGCTTGCCGTCGACGACGGACTTGGCCAGGTCGTACACGGCGCCGCCGACGTTCTTCAGCGCCGAGCCGAGGATCCAGTCCTTGTACTTGGCCAGAGAGCTCTGCGCGTACTGGTCGGAGTCGACGCCGATGGCCCACACCTTCTTGGACGCGGCCTCGGAGATCACGCCCTGACCGGACAGGCCGGCCGCGTGGTAGAGCACGTCGGCGCCCTTTTCGATCTGGCCGGCCGCCGCGTCCTTGCCCTTGTCGGGGCTGGAGAAGCCACCCTCCTGGGGCGTCTGCGTCAGATACTGCGACTCGATCTTGATGCTCGGGTTGACCGACTTCGCGCCCTGGTCGAAGCCCGCCTCGAACTTGTGGATCAGCGGGATGTCCACGCCGCCGATGAAGCCGATGTGGTTCTTCTTGGTGGCCTTCGCCGCGGCGACACCCGCGAGGTAGGAGGACTGCTCCTCGTGGAAGACCAGGTCGGCGACGTTCGCGGCCTTGTCCTGCTCGTCGTCGATGATGCCGAAGGTGATCTTCGGGTACTTCGCCGCGACCTCCTTGATGGCCGGCGCGTACACGAAGCCCACGCCGATCACCGGGTTGTAGCCGGACTTGGCGAGCTGCTCCAGGCGCTGCACCTTGTCGGCGTCGGACTCGCCGTCCTGCGGCTCGATGTCCCGGCCGCCCATCTTGAACTCGGTCTCGGCCTTCTGGAAACCGGCGTACGCGGCGTCGTTGAAGGACTGGTCGCCCTTGCCACCGATGTCGTACGCGAGACCGATGCCCTTCCCGGTGTAACCCGACGAGCTCTTCTTGGAGTCGCTGCTCGTGTCGGTGCTCGACTTGCCACAACCGACCGCCGCGAGGGCGATGACCGAGACGGCCACCGCTGCTTGGGAGAACCTGGTCCTCCGAGATATCAGACGCACAGCAAGCACCCTTCATCCCCACGGCCGTCGCCGGTCCGCTTCCCCAACACGCCGCCGACGCAGCGATTTCGGCGCACAGTAACGCGCGTAGAAGGGGAGGGGAACGGGATTTCTCCGGGCCGTTATCGAACCGTGCCGCCACCGGGTTACGTTTGCCCGCCACCCATTACGGCGGGGTGACGCAAGTGGACGAAGGGGTGCCGATCGGGGCATCGGGCGGACCGGCGGCCCGGGTACCCCTACGTCACTTGTGCGGCGTCTGCGACTGAGCGTCCCGCGCTCACGGCGGCGCGTCTAGCGGATCGCGTCCAGCAGGGCCGCCGCGGTGAAGAGCTCGACTCCGACCGTGATGGCCGACTCGTCGGCGTCGAAGTCGCCGCGATGCAGGTCACGGGTGGTGCGCTCGCCCGGCGTACGCACGCCGAGGCGCGCCATGGCGCCGGGCACGTGCTCCAGGTACCAGGAGAAGTCCTCGCCGCCGAGGCTCTGCTCGGTGTCCTCGACGGAGTGCGAGCCGCGCCGCGAGGTCATGGCGTCGTGGAGGAGCTCCGTGACCGCCGGGTCGTTGACGACTGGTGGGACGCCCCGGATGTAGTTGATCTCGGACTTGGCGCGGTACAGGTTCGCGATCTCGTCGATGGCCGCGTGCACCAGGTCGGGCGCCTGCCGCCAGGCCTCGAGGTCGAGGCAGCGGACGGTCCCGGAGAGTTCGGCGTGCTGCGGGATGACGTTGCAGGCGTGCCCGGACTCGACGCGTCCCCAGGTCACCGCGAGCCCGCTGCGGGCGTCCACGCGCCGGGCGACGAGGGACGGCACGTCGGTGACGACGCGCGCGGCGGCGGTGACGAGGTCGGTGGTGAGATGAGGGCGCGCGGTGTGGCCGCCGGCGCCGTCGAGTGAGACTTCCAGCCGGTCGCAGGCCGAGGTGATGGGACCGTGGCGCAGTCCGATCCGTCCGGCGTCGACCTTCGGGTCGCAGTGCACGCCGATGATCCGCCCCACGCCGTCCAGCACTCCGGACTCGATGGCGTCGGGCGCGCCCCCGGGCAGGACCTCTTCGGCGGGCTGGAAGATCAGCCGTACGGGATGCGGCAGGAGTCCCTGGCGATGCAGCTCGGCGAGGACGAGCCCGGCGCCGAGGACGACGGTCGTGTGCACGTCGTGGCCGCAGGCGTGCGCGCGGCCGGGCACGGTCGACCGGTACGCGCAGTCACTCTTCGTGTCCGGGATGGGCAGCGCGTCGATGTCGGCGCGCAAGGCGAGCATGCCGCGTCCGCCGTCGACCGCACGGTCCCGTACGCGGTCGCGTGCGCCGTCTCCTTCGCCCGCCCCCGTCCCTTCACCGGCGTCGATCCCGATGTCACAGATGAGCCCGGTTCCGATGTCGAGCACGCGGGGCTTGAGGCCCGCTCGCTCCAGGCGTTCCTTGAGTGCCGCGGTGGTGCGGAACTCCTGGTTGCCGAGCTCCGGGTGCATGTGCATGTCGCGCCGGAACGCGATCAGCTCGGCACGCAGGGCGTCGGGCAGGGTGCCGGGGAGCGGTGCTCCCCCGGGGACATCGGCCTCGTACTCTCGGGACATCAATTGGTTCACCCTTTGAAGGGTAGGGCGGCGGGGCGGCCAACTGACCCACGATCAACAAAACTTCAGCCCGTTAGGGGAAGAAACTTGGCCACGCGCCGCATAGGTTTCCGGTGGGATGGGTATGCTCGCCCGCCTTTCCGGACGATGGGATCTTGAGCCAGACGGTATGCGCGCCCCGCCCGGACCGCATCCGGGCCGAAGGCCGCCTGTCGCGTCCGGGACGATGGCCGACTGCCATGTCCGCCACGATGGCCGACTGCGGTGACGGCCCGTGACCACGGGGTGACGCGGGCCCTTGATGCGGGCCGCCACCCCTCTCTCGATCCAGTCCGCCGGGGCTGCCGGCGTACTCCCATAGGGGAACGCTCGGGGTGTCCGAGCCCATTCCCGTGCCCTACGGTCCCACAGACCTGACCAAGATCATGCGCACGGATGCCTGAACACCACTCCCTGTCGACCCGGGCGCGAGGGGCCACGAGGGCCCGGTCCCGGAGGCGAGGGGATGACCCTGGGCTCCTGAACAGTCGCCGGGGTCAGGCAGCCGTGCTGCCGACCATGCGGATCTTGATCGCGACGGTGCCTCCGTCGATTTCGTACGTGACTCTTTCGTACGTGACTCTTTCGTGCGTGACTCTGTAGATGCCTACGCGCAGCCGCCGCAGGTTGGTGTTGCCGAGCTTGCTGCCGACGGCGGGTTCGGGGTTCCGGGCGAGTACGTTGATCGCGTTGACGAGGGGTTTGACCCCGTCGGCATCGTGGGCACGGAGTCATCCGAGGCCTTCGGAAGCCGCTCGCTCCCACTGCCACTCGGCCGCCATCCGCGTCCCCTTTCGCCGTGCGGCCAAAGCACCGCCGCGGCACCTTCGCAGACGGCTCAATGGATTACGCATCGAGACCTCCTGGCATGTCCATCTCCGCCCAGACGGTCTTGCCGACGGTGAGTTTCTCCACGGCCCAGCGGTTCGCGAGCGTGCGGACGATGAGGAGGCCTCGGCCGAACTGGTCATCCGCGACGGGTGCGTGGGGATACGGAAGCCGCTCGCCCCTCGGGTCGGTCACGGCGACGCGCAGCGCGGCGCCGGTAAGCGACGTCTCGACGCGGAACAGGCGGTCCCGTAAGCATCCGTGGAGCAGGGCGTTCGTGCACAACTCGCTTGCCAACAGCGCCGCGTCGCCGGCGACGTCGGGGTGCCCCCAGTCGACGACGAGCTGAGCGACGTGTCTTCGGGCGCGGGGGATGTTGCTCGGGTACGGGGTGTAGTTGACGGCGTCGTGGCGGTCGGTGCCCTTGGGGAGGCGAGGGGGAGGGCAGGAGTTGGTCATGGGGTGCGTCTCCTTGCGCGAGGGGGTGCCAGGTGGGGTGGCTCTGCCGTGCGGTGCCGTTCGGGCAGCACGGTGCGCTTCCGCCAGCAGGTCTCTTTGAGTAATCGACTGAACACAAAAGGTAGCGTGACCCTCAAGGGCCATCAACTGTGAGGCCATAAATTTCTACTCGAACTTGCTTGCTCACAGTGCGCCGACAGCACAGACTGTGACCAACTCGGCTGGAGGGAACGCGAGATGGCAGGCAGAAGCCCTGATCGCGGCGTGTCCGTGTCGACCGTGCTGGCGCGACGACTGGGCGGCGAGCTGTTGCGTATGCGCGAGGCGCACGGGTTGCGTCAGGCGCACGCGGCCGAGGCGCTGTCGGCGTCGGTGGCCAAGGTCGCCAAAATGGAGCGCGGGTTGGTGCCGATTCGCGACCCGGACATCCGTGCGCTGTGCCATCTGTACGGCGAGACCGGTGAGCGGGTGATCGAGAGGCTGCTGACCCTGGCCCGCACGGATCGCGAGAGACGCAAGGCCAACGGCTGGTGGAACCAGTACCCACAGCTTCCCGCCATGGTCGAGTACGTCGCCCTGGAGGACATCGCCACCAGCATCCGAACCTGGCAACTCGCCTTCATTCCCGGCTTGTTGCAGACTCCGGACTACGCGCGGGCCGTGGCCGTCGGAGCCGGTTCATGGGAGGACCCGAGCGAGATCGAGCCATTCGTCGAGGCGAGGCTGGCCCGTCAGGCGCGCCTGCGGTCGGAACGGCCGTTGGAACTCTGGGCCGTACTCCACGAAGGGGCGCTGCGCCAACTCGTGGGTGGTCGCGACGTGATGAGGGAGCAACTGGGGCAACTGCTCGACCTGGCGCACACGGATACGGTGAAGGTGCAGGTGGTCCCCTGGCTGGCAGGGGCGAACCCGGGCATGACCGGGTCGTTCAGCGTCGTCTCATTCGCCGAGCTCGGCGCGCTGGACGTCGTACACATGGACGTACCGTCTTCTACGCTCTGGTTGGAAAGCGAGGAGGATGCCGCCCGGCACAGCCGGATCTTCGACCGCATCGCGCGGATCGGGCTGGCGGAACGCAACGCCCTCGACCTCATCGAAGCCGTTCGCAAGGAGATGTAGCCCCGGTGGCCGAGTTCGATTTCGTGTACGTCAAGTCCAGCCACAGCGGCGGCGATGCCGGCCAGGAGTGCGTCGAAGTCGCCCGCAACATACCCGGCACCGTCGCCCTCCGTGACTCAAAGGACGTGGACGGACCCATAGTCGTGGTCGCCCCGTCCGCCTGGGCGGCGTTCGCGGTGCACGTGGGGCAGCGAACGAGCCGCGCGTCTCACTGACCTGCGTCCGGCCCGTAGTCCGCTCGCGGCGCCCCGAGGCGTTCGGCGACGAGGGTGAGCCAGCCGCTGGGGCTGTAGGGGGCGGGTGGGTCGACCTCCATGCCCAGTTCGGCGACGGCCAGGGCGTGGTCGGACTCGTCCAGGTCCAGGGCGAGGAGTTCGCGCACTTCGCCGACCAGGCGGGCGACAAGCTGGGGGTGGGTACCGGCGGCGTAGTCGTCGACGGCGGCGTCGTGGTCGTCGAACTCGTCCGGCATGTCCTGGGAGAACCAGCCGCCGAGCAGTTGGGCCAGCTCCGGGAAGCGGGCGTGCCATTCCCAGTGGGTGGCGGGGGTGGCCGGGGGCGGGACCTCGCCGGTCTCGACGCTGTGCTTGATGTGGTCGGCGAGGCAGGACAGCCACTGCTGGATGTCGGACTCGGGGAGCCCGACGTCCAGGATGGCGTAGAACTCGCCGAGGCGCAGGCGGAGTCGGCCGGGCGGGTTGCTGGCGTACTCCCTCAGCTGTGCCTCTGCCGTGGCCAGTGCCCAGGGACGGGTGTGCCAGGTGTGGCGGAGGTAGGCGGTCAGGGCCTGGCTGGGCTTGTCCGGGGTGTCGTCGGCGGGCTGCCCGGCGTAGGCGCGGATCACCTGGTCCAGTTCGCCGTAGCGGCGGTCGTGTTCGAGGGGGCTCAAGGGCACAGTGATCAGCCTCTACTGGTCTCTACGGGGCTCTACAGATAGACAGGGAAGGTGGCCTGGACGACGAAGCCGTGCGGGCGGGACACGTCCCGCTTCAGAACCACACGAGCCGCCCGCACGTCCACGGGGTCACGCCCTGCCAGCATCATCGCTTGGAGCAGCACCCGCCCGACCGGGTCGGGACGGCTCGGCCAGGACGCCTCGATGGCCAGCCGGGGACGCGTTTCCTGCGCGAGCCAGCGGTGGATGAGCTGCTCGTTGGCGGTGACGACCTGCTGGGTCGCCCATTGGGCGGTCTCGCGGTCGGGGTAGGTGGAACTTCGGGTACGCACAGTGCTGGGCTCCGTCAGATGGGGTGAAACGACCAGAAGACACCGACCTCTTCGGGCGAGACGACGACGAATCCGAAGTCGCCGTCGTATTGAGTGAGAGACACCCAGCCGTCGACTCCGTCGGTGAGATCGGGCGACGGAGTCGCGCGGGCACGGGTGATGTTGCTGTAGCAGGAGATCTGCTCCCCGTACCGGCTCAACAAGGTCCGGGCATCGGCGTACGCGTCCGCTGTCGCCTCCTCGTTCTGGGGGACCGGGCCCCAGTCGTAGGTCATCGTCACCAGCAGGCGCTCGGCCGTCGCCGGCGTGACGGGGAACAGCCGCTCTTCCAGGAGCTCGCGGGAAGGCGGGCGGAAGGGGAAGGACGGACCGGCCGTCGCCCGCTCCTCCTTGTCCGTCTCCCAGTCGAGGACGCTCCAGCCGCGCGGGTCGTCCACTTCGTGGTTCATCACGGCCAGCACATCGTCCCGCCAGTCGGAGTGGACCCTCGGGCCGGTCGCCGCGAACGCGTAGACGTCGTCGAGCAGGCGTAGGGAGGCTTCCTCCCATGCAGTTCGGTTCACCGTTTCCATTCTCGTTCCAGATCTCATTCTTCCCAACGGAATCGGTCAGCGTGCCGGCATCGAAGTCATGACGACGAAGGGGGGATCGAGGCTGGAGTCGTACTTCAGGCGGGTATCGATGTTCTTCACTTCCAGGGGCTTGGCGTTCATACCACCCTGCTTGAAACCGGTCGTCGGATCGCTCGGGTCGTACGGTTGCTTCGTGACGCTCGTACCCGTGACTTCTCCGTCGGGTCCCGGGCCGACCAGCTTCTTCACTTCCCCGTCCTGGGGCGGTGGCGGCCCGTCGAGCCATGCCTTGATGTCGCCGGAGTACTGGTCGATGTTGTACTGCGTGTACCGCTGCGCGCTCTCCAGGGTGGCGAAGCTGGAGGCCGCACTGACCTTGGGCTTACCGTGCGGCCATGCGTCGGTGGCCGGATCACCCTGATCACGCAGGCGTTGGGCGAGTTGCTCAGACGTCTTTCCGACATGCTTGTCCAGGGTGTGGCCGTCGTTCAACCATTCACTACTGGCCAGGTCAATCTTGTAGACGCCGTTCTTGGTGTCCTCCGGATTGGTCCACGGGTGCTCTTTCTTGAATTCGTCGAGCGCCCTCACACCGAAGGCCTCAGCGCGTGCCTCTTCCGCGGAATATCTGGGAACGCTGCGCTCCGCCTCTTCCAGCGCATGCTTGAGTTCGGTCAAGTTGCCGGCAAGGGTGTGAATTTCGCGGTTGTACGTGCCGACGGCATGGTTGAGGCGACCCGTGTCGATGTTCGAGACGAACTCCAGGGCCAGCTCAGGAAGTTTGAGGGCCAGCTCCAGGGCCGCCTCGAGGCTCTTGGCGACGAAGGTCTTCTCTGCCGCGTCCTTGTAGACAGCGGTGATCGTGGACCTGATCTTCGTCACTTCCGCACTCAGCGCGTCGCACGCCGTCGCGACGTCGCGTGCGGTGTCCTGGAGGACATCCAAGGCGGGACGCTGGCCGTCTTTCTGGTTCCACTGGTAACGGCCGTTGTGACTCGCTTTGCCCCAGGCCGTACTCCCCCAGATCGCAGAACAGAACTGCTTCATCGCGCTCTGCCACTCGTCGTGGCCCGGCGCGGGGTTGGCGAGATACGCGATGGCGTCGTCGAAGGTGTCCGCGGACGTCTTGGCGTCCTTGGCCGCCGCCCGCCACGCCAGCGCGATCTTGGGAAGGTCGACGTCGTCGCCGCCCGGCGTGATATCGGCGACCTTCCCGTGCCGCAGCGCGTACTCCAGGATCGGGCGCAGGATGTAGTCGCCGACTCGGCTCAGGCCTCCGGCGACGTCGTCGATGATCTCGTTGCCCCAGCCTGCCTCCGCAGGGGCGTTGCCCCAGCCGAGCTCGGCCACGGGTCCGCCCGCGCCGGCCTTCTTGAGGACGTCCGGGAGGCTCTTCTTCACTACCGCCGGGCTCAGCGGATGGGTCGCGTGCTCCGCCTGCGCGTAGTTGTTCGCCGTCACCGTGAGGCCCACCGCGGCGCCGCCGACGCCTTCCGTCGCTCTGCTCCACACCTGTAGGAAGAGATCGGCGACTTCGGCGTACGCCTTCGCGAAGGCCTCCGGGCCGGTCCCACAGCCCACCGCGTGCGCGTACCCGTCGAGGGTGTCCACGAGGCTCTTGGCCCGGTCCGCGAAATCGTATTGGGCGTTGCGCAGCATGTAGGACGCGTAGTACACGTGCTTCGGCTGGACGTCGAAGCCGACTGCGTTGCCCGGCGGGGCGGGCTTCATCGCGGCCAGTTCCTCGGAACGCTTCCTGCGCTCCGAGCCCGTGTCCTGGCGCGAGATGTCCTTGCCCTGCGGATCCTTGAGCGACCCCGGAGACGGGGCGGGGGTCGGGGTTGAACCGGACGAGGGGGCGGGCAAGGAGCCGCCGCCCGTAGGAACGGGGGGTGTCGTGGAAGGCGTCGGTGAGGGCGTCGCCATCAGACACCCCCCCAGCCCCGCAGCACCGCCTGGTGCGCCGCCGCGTAGTTGGTATGGCCGGTGGTCACGTACGCGTGCAGCCACTTCTGGGCGGCTTGGAGGTCCTGGGCCGAGCGGTCCCACTCGTCGAGTTTGTCGACGAAGACCTCGCGGGCCTCGCCCTCCCAGGACAGCACGACCGGTGCGACGCGGTCGTACAGGCCGTCCAGCTTGCCGTTGAGCTTCTTGAGGATGTCCTCCAGCTCGGCGGCGAGGTCGTGAAGAGTCCCGAACGAGACGGCTATGTGGTCGTCGTCGGAGTTCCCGGTCGACATGGTCCCCCTTGGTCGTTGGCCGTTGGTCATCACAGCTGTGCAGTGCGCGTCTTGACGGCTGCCGGCAGAAGTCTCAGAACGAGTCGAGACTGCTGCGCGAGGGCGCGGACGGAGTGGCCGAGGGCGCATCCGGATTCGGCGTGGACAGCCTGGCCACCTCGCTCGCCACGTCCACCCGGATCTGCCGCATCTGCTGGAGCACGTCCAACTCCCGCTCCGTGAAGCCGTCCCGGCTCATCCGCACGGCCTGTTCGAGGTGCTTCATCACGTCACGGATGCGTACGGCGTCCTCGGCCGCCGCCCGGTGGAACTCCCGGTACGCCGTCGCCGCCGGGCCCCGCCAACCCGCCTCGATGCGGTCCACGATCGCATCCATGCGCTTGACCTGCTGGTCCAGATGGTCCTGCATGTCGCCGAGGTCACCAGCGAGCTTGGTGAGGTCCTGGCCGGACGCCCGCAGGTCAGGGCCACCGCCTCCTTGTCCCCCGCCTGCTCCATGCACTCCCATGCCGTACCTCAGCCCCCGTCACATCGGCATCGCACATCACGTACGCCCAAGAATCCTACGAGTAGTAGCACCAGCACACACAAGAGAAATCGCCCAGGAAGGGGGGCGGGTGAGGTCGTCGGGTGGCGGGTTTCGGTGTCTCACAGCACCGTCTGCCCCGCCTCCACCCGGTCGATCGCCCTGCGGGTCGCGCCGACGAAGGTCCAGAAGGACGGGAGGAGGTTGGTCGCGCGGTCGGCAACCGTGTTCTTGCCGGCGGCGAACATCGCGGTGCGCAGGGCCGTGGTCATCTCCAACTGGGCGCCCATGCCGAGGGGTGTGCGGTTGCATGTTGTCCGGGTCGATGCCCGCGATCTCCTCCTCCCCCGAAGCCGTCACCGCGCGGATGCCGGCCGCGGTGAACTCCTCCATGAGGTACTGGCGGACGGTGGAGTTGAGGCCGCCCACGAGGACGGCCGCGGCGCCTGGTTCCGGGCCCGCCTGCTCCGGCCGGCAGCCGTGGAGGGAGAGGACGTTGAGGCTGCCCGCGCACAAGGAGCGGGCGATCGTGTCGTCGCAGTGGGTGGAGGGGCCGGGGGCCACCTTCATGCCCAGCTCGGCGACGGCGAGAGCGTAGTCGGACTCCTCCAGGCTGAGGGCGAGCAGCTCGTGGAGCTCTCCGATGATGCGGGCCACGAGCTGCGGGGCAGTGAAGGACCGGTAATCGTCGACGGCGGCATCGTGGTCGTCGAACTCGTCCGGCATGTCCTGGGAGAACCAGCCGCCGAGCAACTGGGCCAGCTCCGGGAAGCGGGCGTGCCATTCCCAGTGGGTGGCGGGGGTGGCCGGGGGCGGGACCTCTCCCTCCTCGACGCTGTGCTTGATGTGGTCGGCGAGGCAGGACAGCCACTGCTCGATGTCCGACTCGGGGAGCCCGACGTCCGGGATGGCGTAGAACTCCCCGAGGCGAAGGCGGAGTCGGCCGGGCGGGTTGCGGGCGTACTCCCTCAGCTGTGCCTCCTGCCGTGGCCAGGGCCCAGGGACGGGTGTGCCAGGTGTGGCGGAGGTAGGCGGCCAGGGCCTGGCTGGGCTTGTCCGGGGTGTCGTCGGCGGGCTGCCCGGCGTAGGCGCGGATCACCTGGTTCAGTTCGCCGTAGCGGCGGTCGTGTTCGAGGAGGCTCAGGGGCACGGTGATCAGCCTCTACTGGTCTCTACGGGGCTCTACAGATAGACAGGGAACGTGGCGTGGACGACGAAGCCGTGGGGGCGCGTCGCGTCCCGCTTGAGCACCACGCGGGCCGCCCGGACGTCGACGGGCTCGCGCCCGGCCAGCATCATCGCCTGGAGCAGCACCCGCCCGACCGGGTCGGGACGGCTCGGCCAGGACGCCTCGATGGCCAGCCGGGGACGGGCGCCCTGGGCGAGCCAGCGGTGGATGAGCTGCTCGTTGGCGGTGACGACCTGCTGGGTGGCCCATTGGGCGGTCTCGCGGTCGGGGTAGGTGGCGGAACGGGTGCGCATGTCGTGGCTCCTGGCTGTACGGACTACGCGGACACCCAGTGCGAAGGGTGCTGTTCACGCATGTGTGTGGTGAAGGTATCGACGATGAGTGGCAGCCATTCCGACCAGGCAAGGTCTCCCGAACCCAGTCCGTGTTCGACTTCGAAGAACCTCGACAGCGATTCCTCGTCGTGGAGAATGGCCAGCGCTTCCGTGCACTCCGCGACAATCCGAGGAAGCCGCCACAGGCAAATCGGATGACAGTGCTCGATGTAGAGCTGCAGCCCCTCGGATTCCGTCAAGTCGCCTTCCGTAGCCATACCGTCCTGGCCGAAGTAGTTCAGCAGGAATTCACTGAGCTGCGGGAACCGACGACTGAGTTCCCAGCTCGTCGGCGTGGCGCGCGAAAGTTTGGTGACGAATCCCGAGGGCCATGATTCCACCTGAAGAGCGATATCCCGCAAAACCCTCCATGGCTCGTCCGGTACCGAGCCGACCACCAACTCAACCAGATCAGCGGGCACTCCACAGCGATTCCGAGCCTCCGGGCTCAGGGCGTCAGCAATCAGACGCACCTCCCCCGCGACCTCGTAAAGGTTTCTTCCTCCGCCCTCACCCGCCTGCCACAGGGCCCGGATCGCGGGTTCGAGAGCGGCGTCACGTTCTTCCGTCTCCACGGGAATACCGCAGCCACGGAACACGGACAACAGAACTCGTGCCCCCTCGAAGCGAAAGTGGTTGATCGTGTCTTCGCTGAGCATGCCGCTGAGCCGCTCCTCAGTTCTTCGTCGGTGTGGAGGTGATGAGCGTGAACGGGGGGTCCAGTTTCGTGTTCGGGTCGGGATCCGGCTTCACCCTGATCTGCACACCATGGGACTCGACGACCCGCGGATCCTGACGGTGCTGCAGACCGTACTGGTAGTCGTCCTTGGAGATGCTGGTGCCCGTTACCGGCCCGTTCGGGTCATGGTAAGTGAACACCTTGCTCGGCGGGGTGTACGGGGGGCCGCTCTTCAGGTAGGTCTCGATCGCGGCCTGTTCCTTGTCGATGGTGAGCTGCGTGTACTTCTGGGCGTCGGCCATGTCCTTGAAGGTCGACGCTGCCGGAATGTTGCTCTGGTCTCGAAGGCGTTGAGCGAGTTGGTCGTCCGTCTTCCCAATATGCTTGTCGACACCGTGCGAGTTCTCGATGTATTCCTGGTTCGCGAGGTCGAGCGGGTACTTGTGGTTTCCCGCCGCGTCATTCGGAACAGTCCACTTGTGTTCCTTCTTGAAGTCGTTGAGCGCCCGCGCGCCGAAGGCCTCCGCCCTGGCCTCCTCCGCGTTGAACGTGGGCGCGCTCTTGACCGCCTCGTCCAGCTCCCACTCCAGCTCGAGGAGTGTGCTGGCCGCGTCGCTGAACTTCTGCTGGTAGATCTCGACGGCCTTGTCCGCAGCCGCCCGGTCCATGTGCTGGCGGAAGGTCATGACCAGCTTGCCGAACATGGCGCTGCCGGCGAGTTCGAGCAGTTCCAGTGGGTCGAGCCCGGTCGTCAGGTCCGCCACCATCCCCTTGGCCGCGGTCTTGGCCAGGTTGGTGGTGGTCTCCCGGCAGGTCTTCGCCACCTGGGCCAGGTCGTCGCAGGTCTTCTGGATGGTGTCGGCGGTGTGGTGGAGGACCTCCAGGATCGGGCGGCGTTGGGCGGGTGCCATCGTCCCCGAGGTCTTCCAGCTACGGCCGCCCTGCTGGGCGATGTTCCCCTGCGCGTCACGGTTGCGACCCCAGGCGGTGGTCCCCCAGATCGCCTGGCAGAACGACTTCATCGCACTCTGCCACTCGCTGTTGCCCTGGGGGTCCGTCATATAGCTGATGGCGGAGGTGAAGTTGTCGCCCGCCTTCAGGGCCGTGCTCGCCGCCTGGCGCCACGCGGTGGCCATCCCGTTGAGATCGTCCTCACGGGCGCCCGGGGTGATCTCGTGGGTCTTACCGAGGTTGAGCCCGTACTCGATGGCCGGCCGGATGACGTCCGCAAGAAAGTCCGGGATCTCGCCGAGCGCGCCGGAGATCGCCCAGGAGTCCGCGTCCTCGCCCGTGCCGGTCCACTTGATGTCGTTGACCTTGCCGTAGTTGGGCTCCTTGTCGATGACAGCCGGGGGCGTGCGGCGCGGCGGCGGCCCCTGCATGCTGCGCGCGAACCAGTCCGCCGTCTGGTAGTTGTTGGCCGTCACCGTCAGCCCGACCGCGACGCCGCCGACGCTCACCACACTGGTCGCCCAGGTCTTGACGAACTTCTCGGTGATCTTCATGTACACATTGGCGAAGGAATCAGGACCCCACCCGGTGCCTGCCGACTGGCTGTACTGATTCAGCGCCTCGACCAGCTGAGTGGCGCCCTTGTCGTAGTCGAACTGCCCGTCACGCACCACCGCCGACGAGTAGTACAGGTGCGGTGTCTGCACGTCGAACCCACCGCCGCTGCCGGGCGGCGTCGGTGTCAACTGGTCCCGTTCCTGTTTGCGTTGGGCGTCGCTGGGGCGGTCGGCCATCAGGCAGCACCCCAGCCCCGCAGCACCGCCTGGTGCGCCGCCGCGTAGTTGGTATGGCCGGTGGTCACGTACGCGTGCAGCCACTTCTGGGCGGCTTGGAGGTCCTGGGCCGAGCGGTCCCACTCGTCGAGTTTGTCGACGAAGACCTCGCGGGCCTCGCCCTCCCAGGACAGCACGACCGGTGCGACGCGGTCGTACAGGCCGTCCAGCTTGCCGTTGAGCTTCTTGAGGATGTCCTCCAGCTCGGCGGCGAGGTCGTGAAGAGTCCCGAACGAGACGGCTATGTGGTCGTCGTCGGAGTTCCCGGTCGACATGGTCCCCCTTGGTCGTTGGCCGTTGGTCATCACAGCTGTGCAGTGCGCGTCTTGACGGCTGCCGGCAGAAGTCTCAGAACGAGTCGAGACTGCTGCGCGAGGGCGCGGACGGAGTGGCCGAGGGCGCATCCGGATTCGGCGTGGACAGCCTGGCCACCTCGCTCGCCACGTCCACCCGGATCTGCCGCATCTGCTGGAGCACGTCCAACTCCCGCTCCGTGAAGCCGTCCCGGCTCATCCGCACGGCCTGTTCGAGGTGCTTCATCACGTCACGGATGCGTACGGCGTCCTCGGCCGCCGCCCGGTGGAACTCCCGGTACGCCGTCGCCGCCGGGCCCCGCCAACCCGCCTCGATGCGGTCCACGATCGCATCCATGCGCTTGACCTGCTGGTCCAGATGGTCCTGCATGTCGCCGAGGTCACCAGCGAGCTTGGTGAGGTCCTGGCCGGACGCCCGCAGGTCAGGGCCACCGCCTCCTTGTCCCCCGCCTGCCCCGTGCACTCCCATGCTGTATCTCCGCCCCCGTCACATCGGCATCGCACATCACGTACGCCCAAGAATCCTACGAGGTTTCAGGTGGCGTCGAAGGACCAGAAGAGGCCGAGTTCGGTCCCGGAGACCGCGATCAGGCCGAGGTCCCAGTCGTACTGGGAGAGAGGGGTGCAGCCGGTGGTCGCCTCGTAGAAGTCCGGGGCGTCGGTGCGGCTGCCGGTACTCGTTCTCGGATACCCGGCGTTCGTGTGGAAGGACGTCTCCTCCGGGAAGCGGGAGAGGATCACCCGGGCCTTCCGCTCCAGTTCCGGCCTGCGGCTCTCGAAGTCATTGCGGGCGCGTTCGCGCGGGACGTCCAGCCAGGTGGTGGACAGCATGACGAGCAGCCTTTCCACCGATATCCGGGGCACCGTCCGCAGTCCGCGTCGCCACGCGTCCGCTCCTTGTGGAGCGGAGGGCGGCAGGACGAAGGGGAAGAACGGCTCCTCCAGCCGTTCCTCCTCGCCTTCGTCGACGTCGAGCCACCTCCAGGACCGGGGATCCGTCACCTCTCGGCGCATGACTGCCGCGACGTCCCGCACCCAGTCCTGGCGGGCGCGGGGCCCCACCAACACGTACGAGTACCGCCGCTCGTACATGCTGAGCGCCTCGGCCCAGGCATGAGCATCCGGCGTCGGCACGCAGCCCCCTTTCGACGGTCGTGTTCTGTGAGGGACGGTCACAGCACCGTCTGCCCCGCCTCCACCCGGTCGATCGCCCTGCGGGTCGCGCCGACGAAGGTCCAGAAGGACGGGAGAAGGTTGGTCGCGCGGTCGGCGACCGTGTTCTTGCCGGCGGCGAACATCGCGGTGCGCAGGGCCGTGGTCATCTCCAACTGGGCGCCCATGCCGAGTAGGGACCGGTTGCAGATGTTGTCCGGGGAGATGCCTGCGATCTCCTCCTCGCCGGACGCCGTCACCGCGCGGATGCCGGCCGCGGTGAACTCCTCCAGCAAGTACTGCCGGAAGGTCGGGTTGAGGCCGCCGATCAGGACCGCCTTGGCGCCTGCCTCCAGGCCCGCCTGTTCGGGGGTGCACCCGTGCAGGGACAGCACGTTGAGGCTGCCCGCGCACAAGGAGCGGGCGATCGTGTCGTCGCAGTGGGTGGAGGTGACGTGCAGCGCCCCGTTTCCGCTGCTCATCAGGCCCTCGAACATCCAGAAGTCGTGCACCGGGCCGGCCGCCGGGGTGGGTGCGAGGTCGGCGGGGTGGTATCCGGCCGTCGCCAGGCAGAGTTCCGAGGTGCCCCCTTCGATGCCGCCGCCGTGCGGGGCGATGACCGTGGTGCGGAGGAAGGGGGCGCGGCCGGTCGTGCTCTGGTCGTCGATCAGGTGGCGTCTGGAGCGGCGGGACCAGTCCACGCCCTCGGTCCAGGTGGGGTCCGCGTAGAGGGCCGTGTTCGAGGCGGGTTCGGCGGCCACCGCGGGTGTGGCGGTGGTGGTGGCCGCGACGCCGCCCAGGACGGGGGTCGTCGCGAGCGCGGTCAGGAGAGTACGGCGTCTGATCATCACAGAAGCCGAGGATGTCAGCCGAAGCGGCCCGCCACATAGTCCGCCGTGCGCTGGTCCTCGGGGTCGCCGAAGATGTGTTCGGTGGGACCGTGTTCGACGATGCCGCCGGGGGTGCCCTGTTCGGCGAGGAAGAACGCACACTGCTGCGAGACGCGGGCCGCCTGCTGCATGTTGTGGGTGACGATCACGACGGTCACCTGGCCCGCGAGTTCGTGGATGGTCTCCTCGACCCGGCGGGTGGACGTGGGGTCGAGCGCCGAGCACGGTTCGTCCATCAGCAGCACCTGGGGACGTACGGCCAAGGCGCGGGCGATGCACAGGCGTTGCTGCTGGCCGCCGGAGAGCGCGCCGCCGGGCTGGCGGAGTCGGTCCCGTACCTCCTTCCACAGGCCGGCCCGGGTCAGGCTCTCCTCGACCAGCTCGTCCTTCTCGCGACGGCCGATGCGCGTGCCCGTCAGGCGCAGACCCGCCACCACGTTGTCGTAGATCGACATGGCGGGGAACGGGTTGGGCTTCTGGAAGACCATGCCGATCCTGCGACGGGCGTCGGTCAGGCGGCGCTCGGGGGCGTAGATGTCCTCGCCGTCGAAGAGCACCTCGCCGCCCATCGCGGCCGTGGGGATCAGCTCGTGCATCCGGTTGAGCGTGCGCAGGAAGGTCGACTTGCCGCAGCCGGAGGGGCCGATCAGGGCGGTGACCTGCCCGGCGGGCATCGTGAGGGAGACCTGTTGCAGCACCTGGTGGCTGCCGAACCAGGCCGAGACGGCGCGGGCTTCGAGGGTCGCCGGAGCGACGGCCCCCTTCGCGGCTCCCGTCACGGTCCTGACGGGCGCGACGGGGGGCAGGACGACGGTGTCGGTGGCCGTCGTATCGAGGGAAGCGGTCGCATCGGTCACGTCGGGCACCTCGTGGTGATCTTGGGTCTCGGGAAGGTTCACAGGGGTCACATCAGGTTCGGCAGCAGTTCGGTGGTGCGGACGGCCACCTGGAGGCCCAGGACCGCGACCACGGGGGCGAACACGATCCACGTCTGGTGCCGGCCCCAGCGGTGCCAGGTCCACACCGCGGCGACGGCGGCGGCCACCAGCGCCTGGAGCCACATGACCAGCGGCCATGGCACGCCGGAGGGGTGGGCGAGGGGCTGTTCGGACTCCGGGAGCGTGCCGGAGCGGATGACGGCCGCCGGGGTCTGGGCGGGGGTGGAGATCAGGTCGGCGTCGACGCGCAGCACCCCGCCGGGCATGAAGTGCGGGCCGGTGGCCGTGACGAGGACCAGGCGGCCCTTGCCGGAGGCCACAGCGGCGGGCGCCGGGTCGCCGGCCCGTCGTACGCCGAGGACCTGGTACTTCGCCTTGCCCTGGCCGGTGGTCACGGTGAACGTGTCACCCGCGGCGAGCTGGTCGAGACGGCCGAAGGGGCCCCCGTAGGCGGCCGCGCGGCCCATCAGCACGCTTGTGCCGGACTGTCCGGGCAGCGGGGTGTCCCTGCGGTGGCCGGGGCCGTCGGTGAGGACGGCGGAGTCGGTGCCCTCCAGGACCACCTGGTGGACGTCGACGGCGGGGATGTCGATGAGGGCGACCGGTGTGCCGGGCGCGAGCAGGCTGCCCTGCTGGTCGATCTGGGCCACCGGGGCGGTGCCGAGGGCGAGTTGGGTGCGCAGTGCGTCGTACGCGGCGTGCTGCGCGGCCCGTTCCTGGATGCCGCTGACGAGCAACAGCTGGGCGGTGAGGCCGAGCAGCAGGGCGGCCAGGGTGAGCAGACCGCCCCGGGCGAGGTGCCGGACGGCGGTGACTCCGCGAACGCCCAGCCGCGGTACGGGCGTGGTGAGCGTGGTCTGTACGGCGACCGTCACGGCGACGCGTCTCCTTCCATGGCTTCACTGGTGGGGCCGTCGGGGAGACCGCGGTCGCGGTCTCCCCGACGGGTGGTGCGTCAGGTGGACTTGATGGTGAAGTTCACGCCGTTCTTCGAGTTCACCGTCGTGGAGCCCGTGTAGTACACGTGCATGGTGTGCTTGCCACGGCTCAGCTTGGGCAGGGTGATGGTGACCCTGCCGCCGCTCAGCGTGCCGGTGGCGATCACGCGGGAGCCCTCGTAGACGCGGACCGTGCCGGTCGGCGTGGTGCCGGTCGCGGTGACCCGCACGCCGACCTTGGCGCGGCCGGTGTGGCTGACCGAGGCGGGCGCGGTGCTGCCGACGGACGCGGTCGCCTTGGTGATCGTCAGCTTGGCGGTCGTGGCGGAGGCGTTGAGCTTGGTGCTGCCGCCGTAGGACACCGACAGGGTGTGCGTGGCGACCTTGAGGTGGTTGGACAGGCCGATGGTGACCTTGCCGGAGCTGTCCAGGGTGCCGGTGCCGAGCGTGGTGGTGCCGTCCTTGACGGTCACCTTGCCGCTCGGGGCGACGCCGTGGGAGCCGGTGACCGTGACGGCGACCTTCGGGGTCTTGCCGTACGCGACCGTGGCCGCGGTGGCCTTCACGGCGCTGGTGTACTTGACGGCGCCGGTCCAGGAGGCCGCGTTGCCGCTGCCGTTGAGGTTGGCGGCGGAGACCGAGGCGGTGTAGGTGCCGAGGGCCAGGCCGGTGAAGCTGTACGACGTGGTGCTCGCCGGGACGTCCTTGATGCCCAGGACGGCGCCGTCCGAACCGGTCAGCGTGACGCGGTAGTCGGTGACGGGCAGCGCGGGCGCGGGGGTGGGGGCGGTCCAGGTCAGCTTGAGGCTCGCGTCGCCGGGGGTGGCCTTCAGGGCGGGGGCGGACGGCGTCGCGGCGTCGATGCCGGACTCCTCCAGGCCGCCGAGCTTGGCGTGCTTGGCGGGGTTGACCGAGCCGTTGTACGACTCGTTCAGGAACCCGAAGTCGGCGATGACCTTCTCGGCGGTGTCGGTGGCGAGGGCCGCCTCGTGGGTGCCGCTGGTGACGAAGACGTCGTACAGCGCCTTGTCGAAGAAGACGCTGGAGGGGTCGATCGCGCGGCTCGGGACGACGTTGTAGACGTCGCGGCCGAAGGTGGCGTTCTCGAAGTAGCCGCCGACCGGGGTGAGCTTGCCGTTCACCGTGGTCACCGGGTTCGTGGCGCCGGTGTCGCCGGGCAGCTGGATGCTGGCCAGGCGCGCGCCGGCGGCGACGGCGGTCGTGCTGTAGTCGGGCGCGATGCCGTTGTTCTGGGCGATCCAGCTGCCCACGGAGAACGGCACCAGCGTGCCGTCCTGGGTGAGCGCGGCGTTCGCCTGGTTCTCCTGGACGGTCGGGATGTTCGGGGAGACCGTGAGCTCGTTGAGGCCGATCGCCGCGAGGAAGAACTTGCGGGTGCCGGAGTCGGCCTGCGGGATGACCGGGTGCACGACCTGGCCGTTCACCGTGGACGTCCCGCCGTGGGCGTAGATGTCGTGCAGCTGGTCGACCGTCAGCGTGTCGAGACCCGAGCCGCGGACCGCGACGCCGACCGCGTCCCGGGCGAACGGGACATAGGTGAGGGCGGTGCCGGAGACGCTCGGGCCGCCGGAGGAGCGGGCGAAGTCGACCTGGCCCTTGATGGCGACGCCGTCGCTGCTGGGGAACTTGTCACCGGTCAGCGACTCGCTGAGGGCGAGCTTGCCCTTGCCGGAGCCGTTGGGGCGCAGGAAGGACGGGCCGCCCGCGCGGGTCTGGATGGTGGTGGTGGCGGTGCCGGAGGGGATCGCGTCGTACGAGGCGATGCCCGCGTCGCCCGCCTTCACGGCGGTGCCGGCGTAGCTCTTGCCGTTGACGGTGTCACCGGCGAGGGCGTTGAGCACGTCCTGGGTGGTGTCGGAACCCACGCCGACGAGCTGGCGGAAGGTCCCGGCGGGGGTGGGGTCGGCGGACGCCGGGCTCGCGAGAGCCAGCGTGCCGGACACCGCTGCGGCGGCGACCATGGCCGCGGTGAGGCGCATTCTGCGCATCGAGGGTCTCCTGAGGTTGTGCGTCGGTTCTGCGGCGGGTGGACCTGGTGGATCCGGTGGATCTGGCAGGGTGGGGGGTCAAGCCGTCCGCCCCGACTGCCTTTCGGGGCGGACGGCCGTCTGTGGGGAGCCCCGGCCCGGGTGGCCCTGGCTCCGTCGTCCGAGAGCCCCAGCCCAGCGGGCTGAACTCCCTTGTCGGAGAGCCTCAGCCCGGGTGGACCTGGCTCCGTCGTTCGAGAGCCTCGGCCCAGCGGGCCGGACTCCCCTCCCCGAGAGACTCGGCCCAGTGGGCCGGACTCCCCTGGCCGTGGCCCCGGTCCTTACGGGCCTGGCTCTCCTGGCCCGTAAGGACCGGGGCGGTGCGGCCGTGGCACGGGGTCAGTGCCGGCCGGGCGGCAGCAGTTTGCGCAGCCGTTCCGGGAGGGTGGGGGCAGGGATGGTCAGGACGCGGCCGCCGGGGAGGGGGACGCGGAGCGGGAAGCGGAGCCGGCTGCCGCCCGCGAAGGGCGCGCCCACACCGGCCACGGCGCCGAGCGCCGCGCCGAGCGGGACGGCGTAGCGGAGCGCGTTCGCCGGGTCGGCCGGCGTGGTGCCCGCGGCCGTGGTCGCGACGGCCTTGCCACCGTCGTAGGAGGGCGCGCCGCTGGGCGTGGGGCTCGCGCTCCCGCCGCCACCCGATGCCGCGTCGCCGCCGCCCGTACCACCGCCGCCCGTACCGCCGCCGGAGGCGCCCCCGTCCGACGTACCGCCGGAGCCGCCATCCGTACCACCGGTGCCGCCGCCGCTCGATCCGCCGGAGGAACCGCCGTGCGTGGCGGACGGCCCGGTGTAGTCGGCGAGGGTGGTGGCGGCGTGGGTGGCCTTCGCGCGCAGCGTCTTCGACAGCGGGGCGTAGCCGATCGGGAGCCGGCCCGGGTCCGCGCCGGAGACCTGCCCGCTGCCTGCCGCGTACGTCAGCAGCGCCGCGTAGTCCTTGCGGGCGGCCGCGTCGAGCTTGCCGGGACGTACGGCCGCGTACACCAGCTGCGCAAGCGGGTACGCGCCCTTCGCGGTGGCCTTGGCCGGACTGATCTCGGCGGCGTGGGCGCCGGACGCGCTCGCCGCGGCGGCGGTGAGGGACGCGGTGGTGGGCGCGACGAACTTACCTGCCGTGTTGCGCAGCCGTGCGGTCTGCAGGCCGAACCGGGCGGCGGAGGCCGCGTCCGTGACCGTGATCACGAACCGGGAGCCCACCGTCTGCGGGCCGGGGTTCTTGTAGGCGGGCGGGCTGGCCAGCGGGTCCCAGGTCGCCTTCCACAGGCTGTCGGCGCGCCGGGTGTGCAGGGCGCCGGCGTGCATGTCCGTCACGTACGGATGGAAGTCGATCATGCACTGCTTCTCGGTGGCGCCGCTGTTCGCCGGAATCGTGCACCAGGGGTCGCTCTTGGGGTACGTGTCGGTGTTGGCCGGGTCGAAGGCAAACCCGGTCGGGTTCAGGTCCGCGTTGGTGCTGAAGTACGGGTTGACGCGCATCCCCCAGTCGTCGGACACGCCCGCGAGGAAGCTGCGGGCCTCCTTGTCGGAGAGGATCCACTGCCAGACCGCGCGAGCCGAGTCGCTGTGGCCGAGCGAGGTCAGCAGGTCGGTGTCGGTGGCCGGGGTCTCGGGGATCGACAGCTCCGCGAACTCAGGGTTGAGCGCGATGAACTCGGGGTCGGTCGCCAGGCCCGCCGGATTGTTCTTCGCCCAGCCGTAGCCGCTCGCGACGGTGGAGCCGAGGACCGCTCCCCAAGGGGAGTTGCGGTAGGACTCCGTAAGCAGCTTGGCGACCAGCCGGGGCGTGAGGTCGATGGACTCGACCTTGGTACCGGCGAGGCGACGGGCCGCGTCGGAGGCTCCGGCCTTCGGTCTGCGTTCGATGGTGAAGCCGATGACGGTGCCGGAAAGCGCGGTGGGCGAGTACACGGTGGTGTCCGTGGGTGCGGTCGTGCCGGTGTCCGCGCCGAGAGCCCGGGTGGTGAAGGCAAGCCCGAAGGCGCCGTTCGCGGTGAGGCGGGCGCGGGTGTCGGGCTCACCGAGCTCGGTGTAGCCGTACACCCTGCCGGCCGGGCACAGGGCCGCCTGCCAGCTGGTCATGGCGTCGGCGGCGAGTTCGCTGCCGGCGGTGGCCCGCTCGTCGGAGCCGAGGGCACAGTTGGCGCCGACCGGGTTGAAGCCGAGCTTGACGGCGATGCGGTTCTTCCAGTTGGTGGAGGAGACCGGGGAGCCGGCGTTGACCTGGCTGGTGTCGGCGTAGGGCTTGCCGTCGAGGTCGAGGTGGCCCTGCGGGACGATCACCAGCCAGCAGGAACGCGGTGCCGTACGGCCGTTCTCCGTCACCGGGACGCCACAGCCCAGGTGCGGGGCCTCGTTGGCGGTCTGCGCCTCGAAGAACTCCTGGCCGGTGCCGTCGGCGCCGGTGCGGGCGAAGTCGACCTCGTTGGTGGTGTTGTGGTTGAACAGGGAGTTGTTCTGGGTGCCGCTCGTGATCACCGTGCCGTCGACGGACTTGAAGGGCACCTCGCCCTGTCCTGAGACGCCACCGGCGCCGTAGCGGTCGTCCTGGCCGTAGTTGCTCGGGTCGGCACTGTAGAAGATCTTGCGGGAGTCGTCGTACTCGTTGCCCGGCCAGCTGCCCCGGTCGGTGGTCGGGGAGGCGCCGTACTGGCACTGGGTGCGTGACGGGCCCGGGTTGGCCGGGACGGTGCCGTCGTCGTCGCCCCAGCACTGCATGATCTGGACGAAGTCGGTGTTGAACAGCGTGCCCGCGAAGGTGCTCGGGGTGCCGCCGGTCCAGGAGACGGTGATCGCCTGGCTGGTGAGGTGCTCGGTTTGGCTGACCTTGAACTTCATGTCCTTGAACTCGCCGCGGCCGGAGACGGTGACGGCGGAGTCGGTGCCGCTCGCGGCGGTGGCAGGCTGGGCGGTCTGGGCGACCGCGAGGCCGGCGAGGGCTCCGGCGGCGGCGCCGGCGACGAGGCGCACCAGCAGCTTGCGTACGCGCTTCATCGCGCACCCCCGTCCATGACGTCCTTGGTGTCGTTCTTCTCGCCGCTCCCGGTGCGCCCGGCCATGGCCCGCGAGACGATGGACGGCAGGAGCAGCAGCCCGAGGACCAGGGCCGCGGCGAGCAGCATCAGTGTCTGGGTGGTGGTCCAGCCGCTGTGCCCGGCCACGGCGATCGGCTGGGCGAGGGCGATGGTGCCGTCCACGGCGGTGCCGCCGCCGGTCCCGGTACCCGATCCACCGCTGCTACTGGTACCGGTGCCGGGCGCCAGGGTCTGGCCGGTGTCGGGGTCGACGACGGGCTGGGCGCTGCCGCCCGTCGAGCCGCCGGTGCCGCCGCCGCTGCCCGAACTCCCGCCGCTCGTACCGCCGCTCGCGGAACCGCCCGACGTGCCGCCGCCACTCGTGCCGCCCGTCGATCCCGAATCCCCGGAGCCGCCGCCCGACTTGGCGCCGCCGCTGCCGGTGTTGCAGGCCGCGGCGCCCTTCTTGTCGCAGGCCGCCGGGTAGGGGGCGGTCTCGGCGAGCTTGTTGTGCCCGTCGCTGGAGAAGGTCGGGTTGTTGCAGCCCTTGATGTTGATGTTCTTCGTCTGCACGCCCGGGATGCGGCGGATCTGGTCGAAGCCCGCCTTCACCAGGTTGATCGGCAGCGGCGAGTAGCCGAGCTGGGGCATCTGCTGCTGGCCCTGGCACATGAAGTAGTACGAGAAGGCGCCGAGCGTCTTGCCCTTGGCCTCGGTGAAGGTGCCCTGCGCCTTCAGGGGCAGGATCATGTACGAGTAGCTGGACAGCGGGTAGTTGCGCTGGTCGCTGTCGTTGTAGACGCCGTCGAGCTGCTGGGTGAGGTAGTCGGCGGAGCTCTTGTTGGTGTTGATCCTCGCCTTGAGCAGCGAGACGGCGACGTTCTTCGGGGTCGGCTCGGTGTAGTAGCCCGCGTGGTTGAGGATCTTGGCGACCGGATAGCCCTCGTTGATGGCGTACGAGTAGTTGACGTAGCCGATGGCGCCCTCGCCGTAGTTCTGGGCGACGTAGCCCGCCACGCCCGGGTCGCCGGACTGGGCGATCATGCCGGACACGGTGGGGTAGTACGAGGTCTGCCCGCAGGCCCCGGAGCGGCCGACCTTGCCGCAGTAGGCCTGCCACAGCGACTTGTGCTGGTTGGTCATCCACATCGTGAACTGGGCGGTGGAGCCCGAACCGTCGGAGCGGACGACGGGGACGACGGGGCGGTGCGGCAGCTGGAGCCCCGGGTTGTCGGCCTTGATCACCGGGTCGTCCCAGGTCTTCACGACGCCGGTGAAGATCTTGGTGAGGACGTCTCCGGAGAGGCGGAGGTTGGTGACCCTCTTGCCGTTGACGGTCAGGTGGTACATGAAGGCGGTGCCGCCGGCCACGATCGGCATGTAGGCGTAGCTGTCGACCGACGGACGTTCGGCGGCCGAGCCGTCGGTCGGGTGGGTCTGGAACGGGATGTCCGAGACCGCGAAGTCGACGGTGCCGCTGAGGAATTGCCGGCGGCCGTCGGAGGAGCCGCCGCCGGCGTAGCTGATCCGCATGCCGTACTGGTTGACGGCCTTGCGCCACTGGTCGATGGCGTTCTCCGCCCACGTGGAGCCCGCGCCGGCGACCGGGGTGTAGCTCTCGGCCGCGGCGGGCGTGGCCGCGAGCCCGGCCAGCAGGCCGGCGATCACGCCGAACAGGGCGCCGAGGGTCGCAAGGGCGCGCAGGCGCCCGAGGACGGTATGGAGGTGGCTGCGCATCAGTCGTTCTCTCCGGGAGCGGTGGGGTCGGCTGTGGCGGACGCTTCGGTGCGGGGGGCGGCCTCGAACAGGGACAGGCCGGGGGCGTGCAGTTCGTCGAAGCGCGCCACGTCCTGCCGCGAGGCGCGGGCGGTGCGGCGGGCCTGACGCTTGGTCTGGTGGCCGGGGCCGCGACCGCCGATCACGCGGGCGATCACGAACAGCACCAGGACCAGGGCCATGAGGACGGCCGCCGCGCCGAAGCCGCGAGCGATCATGGTCGGCTGGGGCGACTTGACGAAGTTGAAGACGGCCAGCGGCAGGGACACCATCGGCCCGCTGGTGGGGTCGGCGTTGAGCGCCGGGTTGAAACCGGCGGTCAGCAGGACGGGAGAGGTCTCGCCGATGCCGCGCGCGGTGCCGAGGATGACGGCCGTGGCGAGCCCGGAGCGGGCGGTGGGCAGGATGACGTGCAGGACGGTGCGCCAGCGGGGTGCGCCGAGCGCCTCGGCCGCTTCGGTCAAGGTCCCCGGCACCAGCCGCAGCACGACGTCCGACGCGCGGATCACGATCGGCAGCATCATCACGCTGATCGCGAAGCCGGCCGCGAGCCCGGACTTCTGCATCCCGAGCCCGAGGATCCAGATGGCGAACACCATCAGGCCGGCCACGATCGAGGGCAACGCGGTCATTGCCTCGACCATGGTCCGCACGAACCGTGAGAAGCGGCCCGGGACCTGGTTCAGGTACACGGCGCAGGCGAGACCCAGCGGCACCGTGATCGCGAGCGCGATGGCGGTCATGATGAGGGTGCCGAGCATCGCGTGGGCGATGCCGCCGTTCGTCAGCGGGTCGAGCGGGCCGGCGGCCTGCATGTCCTCGGTGAAGAAGTTGAGGTGCAGCAGCGCCTCCCGGCCGCGCCAGGCGGTGAAGCCGACGATGAGCACGAGCGCGGTGAACAGCAGCATGGCCGCCGTCCACAGCACGACCGTCATCACCCGGTCGCGTACGGCCTGGCCGTCTTCTTCGAATCCCGTCAACACCGCGTAGATCGCGAGGAAGAGCAGGTAGGCGGTGACGGTGAAACCCAACGCGCCGGAGAACGGGGCGAGTTCGCCGTACAGCAGGATCGTGGCGCAGAGCCCGGAGGCGGCGGCGCCGGTGAGGGACAGCACGCCGGAGAGGCTGACGCCGCCGATACGGCGCGGCCGGTCGGGAGGCAGGGCGGGCTCCGCCGCGGCGGGCCCGGCGGCCAGGACGGGCTCCTGCGCCACGAGGTTCTCTTCTACGACGGTCATCTCATGCCTCGCTCTGTGCGCCGGACCGGGAGCGGGCCACGACCGAGGAGGCGGTGAAGTTGACCGACAGGGTGAGCAGGAACAGCGCGAGGCCCGCCGCCATCAGCGCCGACATGCCGAAGGGAGAGGCGTCGCCGTAGTGCAGGGCGATCAGCGACGAGACCGAGTTCGCGCCGGTCTGCAGGATGTGCGGCTGGATGACGAACACCGGCGAGATGATCAGATACACGGCGATGGTCTCGCCGAGCGCCCGGCCGAGGCCGAGCATCGTGCCACCGATGATGCCGCCCTTGCCGTACGGCAGGACGACCGCGCGGATCACCCCCCAGCGGGTGGCGCCGAGCGCGTAGGCTCCCTCGCGCTCGCCGGCCGGGGCCTGGGCGAAGACCTCGCGCATCACCGAGCACTGGATCGGCGCGACCATCAGCGCGACGACGATCCCGGCGACGAAGGTGGAGGCGGTGTAGACGCTGTCGGAAGCGAGCGGCTCGCCCGGCTGGGCTCCGTCCACCGTGAACAGCGGTATCCAGCCAAGCCAGGTGGACAGCCAGCGCGACAGTCCGATCACGTGCTGCTGGAGGAAGAACAGCCCCCACAGCCCGTACACGACCGACGGCACGGCCGCCATCAGGTCCACCATCGTCACCAGCGTGTAGCGCAGCCTGCGCGGTGCCACGTCGGTGATGAACAGCGCGGTCCCGATGGCCAGCGGCACCGAGATCGTCACCGCGACGACGGCGATCAGCAGGGTGCCGGTGAGCACGGCCGCGATGCCGAAGTTGTGGACGTCCGGCTGCCATGCGGCGGTGGTGAGGAAGGAGAACCCGGTGGCCTTGAGTGCCTGACCGGCTCTCAGCAGCAGGAAGAGGCCAACTCCCGCCATGACGGCGAGGACGACGACACCGCTGGCTGTCAGTTGGTACCGGAAGATCCGGTCACCGAGCCCACGAGCGGCGTGCGGCCGCCGGGGCACGGGTCTGTCGGAATCCGATCTGTCGGACTCCACATGTGCGGACGCCACGTGTGGTCCCCCCACTGCGTAAACGAAACAGGCGTGCGGCGACCGATTGGTGCCGTGCGGGGAGATTCAATGGCTGGATCGTGTCGGTCCAACGCGCGATCTATGGATGGTTGACGAACAACACGTGTCTGTTCGGTGCAACCGGTGTGGAGGAGATTCGGAGTTCCTGTGTATCGCCCGGACCGGGCCGCCGCCGCGAACTCAGGCGTGCAGCCTCTCGATCCTGGCCAGGAGGAGTTCGAGATCCCGCGTGGCACGGATGCAGAAGTCCTGGTCCCCGTGCTTGAGGTCGGACAGGACACCCGGGTACCCCGGAGCGGCTCCGGAGAGTGCGTCCCGCACCCTGCGTGGCTCGAGGTACCAGTTCTCGGCCGAGACGTCCGCGACCCACCCGACGTTTCCCTCGAACGTCTCGACGGTCGGCGGGATCGCCAGACGTACCCGGTCCCGCGGGTCGGCGTAGCGCCAGACGACCAAGGGCGGACGGACGAGGGAATCCAGCGGATCCACCCCGGCCGAGATCCGGAACCACGCGATCGTTCCGTGGACCCGCAGTGCCCGCAGCACCTCCGCCGGGCCGATCACGAGAACGGCCCGGCGAAACCCGCGGGCCCCGACGTCAGCCCCGGATCGATCGACTTCATCAGTCTCATGCGGTGACTCGCCGGACGGCGCACGGCTTCCCTACGCCGATGTCACCGCCGACAACCGGTGCACGTCCCGTGCCGTCCCCGTCACCCCGGACAGGAAGCCCTGGGCGCGCGGAGAGGCGTTCTCCGTCAGCCAGGCCGGGTCGATGTCACAGACGGCGACGCGGACCTCGGTGCCGGCCAGGGCCAGCGGCAGGGTGTGGACGACCGTGGAGGGGAAGCTGAGGATCGTGCGGCCGATGGGGCCGCGGCGGGCGATCAGTTCCAGGGGGAGGTCGGGGCGGACGATCTCCAGGCCCGTCTCCGCGGCCAGCCGGTGGAGTTTTTCGGCGCTCTCGCGGCGGTGGGCGAAGTAGCGGGTGGCGCCGTGGGACCTGGCGAGGGTGCGGACCGCCTGGAGATACCGGTCCCCGTCAACGACTCCCGTCTCGACGAGGGACGTGCCGACCAGGTCCGCGCCCTTGGTGAGGCGGGGCGGCCCGAAGCGGGCCCGGGTCCAGGAGAAGTCGTTGGCGGTGACGCGCACACCGATCGGGGTCTCGTCGATCGGCATCGAGGAGAACACCTCGACCGTACGGCGGTCACTGGGCGTCAGCCGGCGCCTGGCCGAGGAGGACACCGGGGCGAAGAGCAGGTCACGCGGGCCCGGGCGGCCACCCTTGCGGTGCCAGCGGACCAGGCGTTCGCCACGGGCCAGCTGGGCGACGAACTCCATCGTCGCCGTGCCGTCGTCGACCACGACCAGGTCGGGGGCGCGGGTGATGGTCAGGAGGAGTTGCACATAGCGGGAGAACGGGTCTCCCATGACGATGCGGCGGGCCCTGCGCAGCAGCGGGGCGAGGCCGCCGATGGTGTGGAAGGGCGCCGTGGTGCCACCGCGCGCCTCCTCCCAGCGGACCGAGTGGCCCTCGTCGCGGGCCAGTTCGGCCATGCGGCGCAGTTGGCCACGGGTCATCGGGTCGTTGGGGGACAGGACGACGAGGGTGAGCCCCGCGCCGGGCGCCGTGCCGTGTTGGGCAGAGGTGTGTGCCCATTCCAGCACGTTCAGGAGCTGTACCGGACTCTCGACGAAGGCGAGAGTGTGGGGGCCGGTGGATCCGGCGCGGGGGCTCATCGACGTACGACCGTCCTGTCGTAAGGAGTTGTCGTAGGGAGGTGGAAGGTAACGCGTGGGGGGTTCTGGAGGTCAGGACCTCAGACCGTGACCGGCTCGCCCGCGGCCGCGGCGATCTCGGACTCGGCGACGACGCCCGTGACGCGGCGCAGCTTCTTCATGGGGCCGAGCTCGGACTCGTAGACCTTCTTGACACCGTCGCCGAGGGAGGCCTCGATGGTGCGGATGTCGCGGACGAGGCGGGTGAGGCCCTGCGGCTCGACGGAGGCGGCCTGGTCGGAGCCCCACATCGCGCGGTCCAGGGTGATGTGACGCTCGACGAAGGTGGCGCCCAGGGCGACCGCGGCCAGCGTGGTCTGCAGGCCCGTCTCGTGGCCGGAGTAGCCGATCGGGACGTTCGGGTACTCGGCCTGGAGGGTGTTGATGACGCGGAGGTTGAGCTCCTCGGCCTTCGCCGGGTACGTCGAGGTGGCGTGGCAGAGCAGGATGTTGTCGCTGCCCAGGACCTCCACCGCGTGGCGGATCTGCTTCGGGGTCGACATGCCCGTGGAGAGGATGACCGTGCGGCCGGTGGCGCGCAGGGAGCGCAGCAGCTCGTCGTCGGTGAGGGACGCGGAGGCGACCTTGTGGGCGGGGACGTCGAACTTCTCGAGGAAGGCGACGGCCTCGGTGTCCCACGGGGAGGCGAACCAGTCGATGTTCTTGCTCTTGGCGTACTCGTCGATCTGGCGGTACTCGTCCTCACCGAACTCCACGCGGTGGCGGTAGTCGATGTAGGTCATGCGGCCCCAGGGGGTGTCGCGCTCGATGTCCCACTGGTCGCGCGGGGTGCAGATCTCCGGGGTGCGCTTCTGGAACTTGACCGCGTCGCAGCCGGCCTCGGCGGCGGCGTCGATCAGCTTGAAGGCGTTCTCGAGCTCGCCGTTGTGGTTGATGCCGATCTCGCCGACGACGTAGACGGGGTGGCCGGGACCGGCGGTCTTCGAACCGAACTGGCGCAGACGGGAGTTGGTGCTCATGGTGGAGAAGTTCCTTACTTGTCGAGGGAGTCGAGAGAAGGGCCGAGGATCCAGCTGGCGATCTCTCGGATCGCGCCGTCGCCGCCGGGGACGGTGGTGACCGCGCGTGCGGCGCCGCGCACGACGTCGTGGGCGCTCGCGACCGCCACGGGCCAGCCCACGAGGGCGAAGCACGGGAGGTCGTTGACGTCGTTGCCGACGTAGAGCACGCGCTCAGGCGCGATGCCCTGCTCCTCGCACCACTGCTTCAGTGCGAGGTCCTTGCGGTCGATGCCGTGCAGGACCGGAATCTTGAGCTTCCGGGCCCGGGCGGCGACCACCGGGTTCTGTTCCGAGGACAGGATCAGCATCGTCAGCCCGCTCTTGCGGAGGGCGGCGATACCGAGGCCGTCCCCGCGGTGCACGGAGACGAACTCCCGTCCGTCGGAGTCGATCAGCACCCTGTCGTCGGTCTGGGTGCCGTCGAAGTCGAGGACGACCGCGTCGATGTCTTCCGCGGTCGGGAGCGAACCAGGCCGGTTCGCGTCGAAGAGGGGGGCCAGCGCGCGGGCGCGGGCGAGGTCGTGCGGATCGTCGATCTCCAGCACGCGGGCCGGGTCGGTGCGGACGAGCTCCGTGCGGCCGAAGAAGCGGTGCTGGTGCTTGCGCAGGCCCGCCGCGTCCATGGCGTAGGCCGCGCCGGTCTCCAGGAGGTCCTGGGGCCGGTCCTGGCGGCGGGGCCGGAAGGACTTGTCGTGGTTGACGCCGTTGCCGCCCTCGGTGGACTCCTCGGCGGCGTCGCGCCAGATGAAGCCGTGGAAGTTGGCCACCGTCAGCGCGGTGTCGGCACCGTTCTCGACGACCGCCCCGGCGACCCCGTCGATGTCCTCCCGCGTGATGAACGGGCTGGTGCACTGGACGAGCAGGACCACGTCGACCGCGGATCCGTGCAGCGCCTCGTGGGCTTCCAGGGCGTGCAGGACGGCGGCCTCGGAGGTGGCGGTGTCGCCGGCGATGGCGGCGGGGCGCAGGACGACCTCGGCGCCCGCCTCACGGGCGGCGGCGGCGATCGCCTGGTCGTCGGTGGAGACCACCACGTCCGTGACGAGCCGCGTCGCCCGGCACTCGCGCACCGCGCGGGCCACCAGCGGCACTCCGCCGACCGGGAGGAGGTTCTTGGCGGGGACGCCCTTGGAGCCGCCGCGCGCGGGAATCACCGCGAGCACCCGGCGCACCGGCGCCGCGTGACCCGCTTCCGAGTTGGTCATGCGCTGTTCTCCTTGACGAGGGACACGGGGGAAGGCTTGAGGGACCGGCGGAAGGCCTGAGGGATCGACGGTGGTCACAGCTCCCCCATCCGCCGGATCACGGGGGCCACGCGCTGCACTCCGTGGCGGTAGGCGCCGCGGGCCGCCCGGCGGACGATCTGCCGTACGGGGCTGGGCTCCTTGTCGGCCGCGGGGGCGCCGGGCAGCGGGCTGCCGTCCGGGGCGAGGTGGTGGCGGGCGAGGATCCCGGGGAGGTAGCCGGGGGCGGTGACGGGCGTGTAGTAGGGGGCGAGGGGCAGCAGTCCGGGGGCCGCCAGCAGGCCGGTGATCCGGGCGCGCGCCTCGTCGAAGGCCGTCTCGTACTGGCCGTCGGCGGCGACGCCCTGCCGGGCCACCCACACCGGGTCGGGTGCCGGCTCGTGTCCGGCGTCGAGCTGGTCCCAGGAGGCGAGGCAGCCGGAGCCCACGAAGTGGTGGTTACCGAGCGCCTCGCGCACCCCGAGGTCGCTGAGGACGACGGTGGGGATGCGGCGGTGCAGGGACTCCAGGGCCGCCGTGGAGCTGATGGTGACCAGCAGGTCGGTGCGGTCGAGCACCTCACCCATGTGGCCGTACACCAGCCGGAAGTTGGCGGGCAGGTCGGTCTTCTGCGCCAGCTTCTGGTAGGGCAGTTCCTCGATGTGCGTGGTGTGCTCGCCCGGCTTGGAGCGCAGCTTCAGCAGCACCTCGCGGTCCGGGTGGAGGCGGGCGTGCTGGATCAGCCGGTTCAGCAGGTACGTACGGTCCTTGCGGTTCTCCGGGACCGAGGGCTGGGCGGCGAAGACGACCGTGTACGGGTCGTGCTTCTCGTAGGCGGCGCCACCCAGGAAGGGCAGTGCCACCTCCGTCACCGAGGAGGCGTCGGCGCCCACTCCCTCGTACACGGCCCGGAAGCGTTCCGCGTCCTGCCGGGAGTTCGCGAGGACGAGGTCCGCGCCGTGCCGCAGCAGCAGGCCGTCGGCGAGCTTCTCGTAGACGACGCCGACATAGCCGGTGACGACCACGGGCCGCTTGCTCCGTCCCTCCCACACATGCGCCAGGCCGTGCAGGATCGCCTGCACACCGCCGCCCACGAGGGCGATGACGAGGACGTCGTACGGCTCCCCTTCCATGGCGCGCAGGAATTCGACGGCGGTGACCTCGCGGAGGGAATCCGCGCGGACGCCGACTTCTTCGAGCTGGCGGGCGGTGGGGGTGGCTCGGCCGCGCAGGAGATAGCCGTCGAGCAGAATGTCCGATTCAGCCGGTGAAATGCGATTCGCGGTGAGCGAACCCCATTTCCACCGGGTGTCGGAATCCGCGAGAACGGCGACCCGCAGGGACTTCCTGGTACTTGCTGGCACGTCCAAGACGCTAGGAAGCCATTCCGAGTTGCGGCCCAACCTGAATGCAACAAACGGTTAACAGCACATCGACGAATGGCGAATCAGGCCGTGATCGCGCCGGAAATCAGCTGGGTTCACTGCTTCGCCACGCGTCGTTCACCTGACATCTCACCAACGGTCAAGACGAATGCCGGGCCGCCGCCTAACGTCACGTGGGTGGTCAAGCTCTCCGTCATCGTGCCGTTCTACAACGTGCAGCAATATGCACCCGACACCTTGAAGAGCCTGCGTGCGAACGCACGTGAGGACTTCGAATTCGTTCTCGTGGACGACTGTTCACGAGACGAGACTCCGGACATTCTCGCGCGCGCGGAGCGCGAGCTCCCCGGCGCGGTGTATGTCAGACACGAGAAGAACGGAGGACTGGCGACCGCGCGCAACACGGGCATCGACGCCGCGCACGGCGAATACCTCACGTTCCTCGACGGGGACGACTGGCTCGCCCCCGGCTATTACGAACAACTTGTTGCCTCCATCGAACAGCTGGGCTGCGACTTCGTCCGTACGGACCATGTCCAGTGCACCGCGCGGGCCCGCACCATCCACAGGGTCCCGCACGGCCGGCGCGGAGTGGTACTGAACCCCCGCGACGCGATACTGCCCGCCGACCGCTCCACCTCCGTCGACTACGCCTACGCCTGGGCGGGCATCTACCACCGCCGGCTGGTCGACCGGGGGCTGCTGCACTTCACCGACGGCCTGCGGACGGCCGAGGACCGGCCCTGGATCTGGAAGCTGCACCGGGAGGCGGAATCCTTCGCCACGGTGGGGCTTCTCGGTGTGTTCTACCGGCGTGGTGTGGCCTCCTCCCTCACCCAGATCGGGGACGTGCGCCAGCTCGACTTCATTCGCGCGTTCGACCAGGTGGTGGCGGAAACCGCGGCGGACCGCGACGCCGAAAAACTCCTGCCCAAGGCCGTGCGCACCTATTGCGCGATTATTTCCCATCATCTGGGATCCATCGAAAGGTTCGAGCCGGCAGTGGCACGGAAACTGAAGTCGATGAGCGCCGTCGCCCTGCGGAACATGCCGCAGGACGTGCTCGACGACGCCCTCGACTCGATGGACATGCAGCGCGCCACGCGGCTGCGCCGGCTGCGCCGCCGTCCGGCTTCCACCACGGGGGTGGCCGCGTGACCACCCAGATCTTCATGGCGTCCACGCTGTACGGCACGGCCACGCTCGCCGCGGCCCTGGACACCGACTGCTTCCGCCCCGCCGACCGGCGCATCCTGCTCGTCTCCAACAACGCGGCGACGCCCGAGACGACGCCCGGCCTCGACGAGATGCCCGGGTTCGAACAGCTGCGCGGCCGCTTCGACGACGTGATCTCGTGGAACGAGACCATCTCCCCCTTCCACCCGGGCGGCTGGGCCCCGCGGCCCGACGACGTCCCCCTGTGGGAGCGGCACCTGCGGCTCGCCTGGAACCTCGGCGACGACGACATCGAGCTGGCCGTCGAGTCGATCCAGGTCAACCCGGCGCTCGGCATCTCGCAGATCTTCATGGGCGCGCCCGTCACCGTGTACGCGGACGGCCTGATGAGCTACGGCCCCACCCGCAACAAGATCGACCCGCTGGTCGGCACGCGCGTGACCCGCCTGCTCCACCTGGACCTCGTCCCCGGCCTCAAGCCGCTGCTCCTCACCGAGTTCGGCGTCGAGCCGGAGATCGTGCCGACGGACGCGTTCTCGAAGGTGCTCGCCGAGCTGGTCGACACCGGCGACGAGCTGCCCTTCGTCGACGAACCGGCCCTCCTGCTCGGCCAGTACCTCTCCGCGCTGGACATCCTCACCGCCGAGGAGGAGGAGAACCTCCACGTACGGATGCTGAAGGGCGCCCTCGCGCTCGGCCACACGCGCGTGGTGTTCAAGCCGCATCCCTCGGCCCCGGCCCGCTGGTCGCGCCTGCTGGAGAAGGAGGCCGAGAAGCTCGGCGCCGACCTCACCGTGCTCGACACCCCGGTCCTCGCCGAGGTGCTCTACCAGCGGATGCGCCCCGCCCTGGTGGTCGGCTGCTTCTCCACCGCGCTGCTCACCGCGTCGGCGTTGTACGGCCTGCCGGTCGCCCGCGTCGGCACCGGCCCCCTCCTCGACCGTCTCACGCCGTACGAGAACAGCAACCGCGTCCCCGTCACGATCGTGGACGCGCTGCTGCCCGAACTGACAGACGAGTCGGCGGTCAACGAACAGCGCCAAGGCATGGACGTGACGGCACTGACGGACCTCGTCCGGGCCGTCGGCTTCGCGATGCAGCCGAAGATCTACCCGGACCTGCGCCCGGCCGCCGAGGCCTACCTGACCAGGCATCTGAACCACCACACCCGGCGCTACTTCAAGCGCAAGCGCCTCACCTCGCTGGCGCTGCCCGGCGCGGTCCCGGCGCAGCTGGCGTTCATCCCGCGCAACGCCACCGTGCGCCGCGTGGCACGCCGCGCCCGCTCGCTGAAGCGCGCGGTAGGTCGCTGATCCGGTTCCTGGGCCGGGCCGCCGCGGGCCGGTCCGGGAACCCGAAACGACATACAGGTGAACACGCACAGACCGTCGGGCGAATCGTCGATCAGACGGCCAGGTAAACCTTATTAATCGGATTAGTGTGCTGTGGGTCCACTGAGTCCCGTTGAGGGGAAACCTGTGATCGACTCGCGCGAGGCCGTCCAAGTGGCCTCCACGGGCACCGTGGCCCGCACCGTCCTGCCGCCCACGGACGCACCGCCCCCCGCGAAACCGGCCAAGCCCCGCGAGACGCGGCTGCGCGCACTGGACGGACTGCGGCTGGTCGCCGCGCTGATGGTGGCCGCGTACCACTACGGCGGGCGCGACGGCGAGGTCGCGAAAGCCTGGGGCAGCTCGCCGCGCCACCAGTTCCCCGTGCTGCACGGGTACTTCGCGTACGGCTGCCTGGGCGTTCAGGTGTTCTTCGTGATCAGTGGCTTCGTCATCTGCATGAGCGGCTGGGGCCGCCCGCTGCGCTCGTTCTTCGCCTCCCGCGCCTCCCGGCTGCTGCCCGCGTACTGGGCCGCCATCATCCTGGTGACGGTGGTGTTCGCGCTGCCGATGGTCGCGTTCAAAACGGTCTCGCCGAGCGACACCCTGGTCAACTTCACGATGCTGCAGTACCCGCTCGGCGTCGACCGGGTGCTGGGCGTGTGCTGGACGCTGTGGGCGGAGGTCCGCTTCTACGCCCTCTTCGCGCTGTGCATCGTGCTGCCCGGCGCGAACCGCCGCCGCGTGATCATGTTCTGTGCCGGCTGGACGCTGGCCTACGTCATCGCGCAGGGCGCCAAGATGCCGCTGCTGGACATCGTCCTGATGCCCCAGTACGCGCCGTACTTCATCGGCGGCGTCGGCCTCTACCTGGTGCACCGCGACCGCAAGGACGTGTACGCCTGGGGCATCGTGGCCGTGAGCTGGCTGATCGGCCAGCACTACGCGGTGCAGGGGCTGTGGCACGCCCCGCAGGCCAACGGCTTCTCCTACCGCACCACCTACGGCATCGTCCTCGTCGTCACCTTCGGCTACGTCGCGGTCGCCGCGATCGCCCTGGGCTGGCTGCGCTGGGCCAACTGGCGCTGGCTGACGGTCGCGGGCGCGCTGACGTACCCCTTCTACCTCGTCCACGAGCACCTGGGCTGGGTCGTCATCAAGGCTCTCCACCAGGGGCTGCACATCCCGTCGTACGCCACGTTCCTGCTGACGGCGGCGAGCATGCTGGTCCTGGCCTGGCTCCTCAACCGGTACGTGGAGAACTGGCTGACGCCCAAACTGCGCACGGCGCTGGCGAAGCCCCGGCCGACCGTGGGGGCGTCCCGGCCGTAGGGCGCACCGCGGGTTCAGCCGATCCCGTACCGCGTCCCGATCCCCGCGATCACCAGGGCCAGCCCTTCTTCGAAGTGCTGGTCGTAGTCCTCGAACATCTCCGCGCCCGCCGCGGCCGACAGAGGGAAGTCGGCCATCCGGCGGGCGCGGTCGTCCACGTCGTATCCCGCGCGGCGCTCGCCGGGGAGCGGCTGGACGCCCTGCTCCTCGGTGACGAACCCGAGGGTGTAGAAGTAGGCCGTCATGGCCGCACGGACCGCCTGGGCGAGGGTGAAGCCCGCGTCCGTGAGCAGGCGCAGGTGCTGTTCCATCTCGACCGCGTGCAGAGCGCCGGTGAAGCGTGAGCCGCTGAAGACCTTGGCACCGTCGCGGTAGCTCAACAGCGCGGCGCGCAGTGCGCGGTTGGCCGCCAGGAGCCGCTCCTGCCAGGTGGCGCCGGAGTCGACCGGCGCGGTCTCGGTCATCCGGCGGTACATCTCCGTCGCCATCTCGTCGAGCAGCGCCTGTTTGTCCTTGAAGTGCCAGTACAGGGCGGGCGCCTTGACGTCCAGCTCCTTGGCGATGGCGCGCAGGGTCAGGCCCTCCAGTCCCCCCTCGTTCAGGAGCCTCAGGGCGGTGTCCGCGACGCGCTTGCGGTCGAGCGGCGCTCTTCGTTCCGTACTCACACTTGACAACTTAACACCGTTAAGGCCACGCTCGGAAACGCCGGAACTTAACAGCGTTAAGGAGAGTGTGGTCATGGCAGCACAGGCAACGGTGACGGGCGCGGGCCGGAACATCGGCTCGGACGTGGACGTCGACGTTCTGATCGTGGGGGCGGGCCCCGCCGGTCTCGCCCTCGGCGTCGACCTCGCCCGGCGCGGGGTGGACGCGCTCGTCGTGGAGCGGACCGACGGCCTGTTCCCCGGGTCGCGCGGCAAGGGCGTCCAGCCGCGCACGATGGAGGTCTTCGAGGACCTCGGCGTACTCGACGCGATCCGCGCGGCCGGCGGCCCCTACCCGGTCGGGTTGATCTGGCAGGGCGGGAAGCCGCAGGGCGAGCACCGGATGTTCGACGCGGCCGAGGCGAGCGACGGTTCGCCGTACGCCGAGCCGTGGATGGTGCCGCAGTGGCGTACGCAGGAGATCCTCTTCGCGCGCCTCGTCGAACTGGGCGCAGGCGTCGCCTTCGGGCGCGAACTGCTGACGGTCGACCAGGGCCCGGACGGGGTGACGGCCCACTTCGCCGACGGCGGCCCCGTCCGCGCGCGGTACCTCGTCGGCGCCGACGGCGGCCGCTCGACCGTGCGGCGCGGGCTCGGGATCGCCATGTCCGGCGAGACGGTCGACCCGCATCCGGCGCTGGTGGCCGACGTCCGTGTCACGGGCCTGGACCGTGACCACTGGCACGTGTTCCCGCCCCGGGACGACGACGACGGCTTCCTGGCGATCTGCCCGCTCGCCGGCACCGAGGACTTCCAGCTCACCGCCCGGTTCCCGGAGGGGACCGAACCCGATCTGTCCCTGGAGGGCGTACGCAAGGTCGTCGCCGCCCGCTCACACGTCGCCCCCGAGGCCGTGACCGAGGTGCGCTGGGCCTCGGACTTCCGCCCGCGGGCGGCGCTGGCGGACCGCTTCCGCGCGGGGCGGGTCTTCCTTGCCGGGGACGCGGCACACATCCACTCCCCGGCCGGCGGCCAGGGCCTCAACACCAGCGTCCAGGACGCCTACAACCTGGGCTGGAAGCTGGGCGCGGTGCTGGGCGACGGCGCTCCCGAGGCACTCCTCGGCTCCTACGAGGAGGAACGGCGGCCCGTCGCCGCGCACATGCTCGGCCTGTCCACGGCCGTCCACCGCGGCGAGGCCCGGCGCAGCACGGAGACGACGGGTCAACTCGGCCTGGGCTACCGGGACTCGTCACTCTCGACGGACCTGCGCGAGGGCCTCCCGAAGAACGCCCTGAGGGCCGGCGACCGCGCCCCGGACGGCCCTCTCCCCGACGGCACCCGGCTCTTCGACGCCTTCCGCGGCCCCCAGTGGACCCTGCTCGCGGCCGGCCCGGAAACCCAGGCGCCCGCGCTCCCCGTCCACACGGTCGGCATCCCCGCGCACGAGTCGTACGGCACCGGCCTCTTCCTGATCCGCCCCGACGGTTACGTGGGGTGGACGGGCGACACGGCTTCGGGGCTGCGAGAGTACGCGACGCGCCTGGGTGTCCTCGGCCGGGTTCCGTCCTAGGCGGTTCGGCCGCGCCCTGAAGGGGCGCGGGGAACTGCGCGACCGACCACGACGGCGCCGCAGACGATCGTCGGCACGTCCCGGTACGTCCAGCGGAGCGCTCAGGCGCTGGCCAGGGTGAGCTTCACGGCGAACCCCAGGAACAGGGCGCCCGCCGCGGTCGTGGCCCCCGCCGAGAGTCGCTTGCGTCGCCGGAAGGCCGCCGCCAGCTTCGTCCCGCTGAAGATCAGCGCGGTGAGGTACAGGAAGCTGGCGAGCTGGGCGAAGGCGCCGAGGACGACGAAGGACAGGGCCGGGTAGGCGTAGCCCGGGTCCACGAACTGGACGAAGAAGGCGACGAAGAACAGGATCGCCTTCGGGTTGAACAGGCTGATCACCAGCGCCCGCCGGTAGGGGCGCTCCTCGGCAGCCGGCGCCGGAGCGGCCTCGCTCTCCTCGGCCCGCTCGTGCCGGGTGCGCCACATGCCCCACGCGGCGCGCAGCATCCCGACCGCCAGCCATGTCAGATATCCGGCCCCGGCGTACTTCACGATCCCGAACAGCACGGCGTTGGCCTGCAGCAGCGAGGCGACTCCGGCCGCGGACAGCGTCATCAGCACGGTGTCCCCGCACCAGACACCCGCGGCGGCCGTGTATCCCGTGCGTACGCCCTTGCGGGCGGCGACGGACAGCACATACAGCGAGTTGGGGCCGGGGAGCAGGACGATCAGGACGAGTCCCGCGAGATAGGTCGGGAGGTCGATAACACCAAGCATGAGGTGGAGTGTCGCACGGGAGTACGACACCGCACCTTCGGGTGTCGTCGGCGTCAGTCGTCGCCGTCGAGGAGGGTGTCGACGGAGAGGTCGAGGGCGACACCGACGGAATCAGGGACGGGCACGCTCTGGCCGCGCTCGAAGCGGAGAGGATCGGAGTATTTGCCGTCGACCGGGTGCCGGTAGAGGAGGACCTCGTCGTGTTTACGGTCGGCTACAAGGTAGACGGGAACGTTTGCCCGGGCATAGATGTCGACCTTGGTTGCCGTGTCGTTGGTCCAGTTGGAAGAGGTCACCTCCACAACCAGACGGAAGACGTGTGGCGCGTAGCAGTTCTTCTCGACCAGTGCGTCTTTGTAATCGGCGTCGACAACAGAGAAGTCCGGCACGGCGTAATCGTCCGGTCCGGTCGGTAGCCACAAACCGATGCCCTGCACGTACCTGAGCCCCGCCCGCCTGGCTCCGATCCTCGAGAACTCCACAATGAGCCAGGTCAGCGTCTCTTGATGCGGACCGTCCGGCGGCGGTGTCACAACAATGCTCCCGTTGAGGATCTCCACCCGGTGCCCGGGCAGTTCCTCCCAGAGCCGGTCGGCAGCATCGGTGAGCGACGACTCATGCAGCATCACAGCCACGGCACCCTCCTTTCGGGAACACTCTCCCTGAGAGTAACCGGGGACGTGCGGTTTCCGCCCCTGGTCACCCATTCGGAGGAACCGCCCAGCTCAGAACGCATCCGACGGCACATACGTCCCCCAAACCCCCCGCAACGCGTTGCACACCTCGCCCACCGTCGCGCGGGCACGCAGGGCGTCCTTCATGGGGTAGAGGACGTTGTCCGTGCCCTCGGCCGCCTTCCTGAGGTCGGCGAGGGCCGCGTCCACCGCCGACCGGTCGCGCTCGGCGCGGAGCTTGGTGAGGCGTTCGGCCTGCTGCACCTCGATGGCCGGGTCGACGCGGAGAGGCTCGTACGGCTCCTCCTCGTCGAGCTGGAAGCGGTTGACGCCGACCACGACCCGCTCACCGGAGTCGGTCTCCTGCGCGATCCGGTAGGCGCTGCGCTCGATCTCGCCCTTCTGGAAACCGTGCTCGATCGCGGCCACCGCGCCGCCCAGCTCCTCGACCCTCGCCATCAGTTCGACCGTGGCCGCCTCGACGTCGTCGGTCATCTTCTCGATGACGTAACTTCCGGCGAAGGGGTCGACCGTCGCCGTCACGTCCGTCTCGTACGCCAGGACCTGCTGCGTCCGCAGCGCCAGGCGCGCGCTCTTGTCCGTCGGGAGCGCGATCGCCTCGTCGAAGGAGTTGGTGTGCAGCGACTGCGTGCCGCCGAGGACCGCGCCCAGGCCCTGGACCGCGACGCGCACCAGGTTCACCTCCGGCTGCTGGGCGGTCAGCTGGACCCCGGCGGTCTGGGTGTGGAAGCGCAGCATCAGCGACTTCGGGTTCTGCGCGCCGAACTCCTCCCGCATCACCCGCGCCCAGATGCGCCTGGCCGCACGGAACTTCGCGACCTCCTCCAGGATCGTCGTACGAGCGACGAAGAAGAAGGACAGGCGGGGGGCGAAGTCGTCGACGTCCATGCCGGCGGCCACGGCCGTGCGGACGTACTCGATGCCGTCGGCGAGGGTGAACGCGATCTCCTGCGCGGGCGAGGCACCGGCCTCGGCCATGTGGTAGCCGGAGATCGAGATCGTGTTCCACTTCGGGATCTCGGCCTTGCAGTACTTGAAGATGTCCGCGATCAGCCGCAGGGAGGGCTTGGGCGGGAAGATGTACGTGCCGCGCGCGATGTACTCCTTGAGCACGTCGTTCTGGATCGTGCCCGTCAGCTGATCGGCCGGGACGCCCTGCTCCTCCCCCACCAGCTGGTACATGAGCAGGAGCAGCGCCGCGGGGGCGTTGATCGTCATCGACGTGGACACCTTGTCCAGCGGGATGCCGCCGAACAGGATCCGCATGTCCTCCACCGAGTCGATGGCCACCCCGACCTTGCCGACCTCGCCGTGCGCGATCGGCGCGTCCGAGTCGTGGCCCATCTGGGTGGGCAGGTCGAAGGCGACCGACAGGCCCATCGTGCCGTTCGCGATCAGCTGCTTGTAGCGCGCGTTCGACTCCACGGCCGTGCCGAAGCCCGCGTACTGGCGCATCGTCCACGGGCGGCCCGTGTACATCGACGGGTAGACACCGCGGGTGAAGGGGTACGCGCCCGGCTCGCCCAGCTTCCCGGCCGGGTCCCAGCCCTCCAGCACCTCGGGTCCGTAGAGCGGTTCGATGGGCAGTCTGGACTCCGACTCGCGCGCCATTGCTGTGCCTCCCACTGAAGTTACTTACCGGTAGGTCCGACCTTCGCCACGGACTGTAGCGGCGGCCGTGCGCGGGATGGAGAGGACCGCGCTGGGACCTTGCTCACAGGCTTCATCGCTCTCAGGATTCTTTGCTCACACGCTTCATTCCCCAGGATGGCGCGTCGTTCGCAACCGGGCGCGCGTGGGGAGCATCTCAGGGGACAAGACGACGCACCGGGGGTTGGAATGCGTACGACTGGTATGGGGAGATCGCTGGCCGCCCTCGTGGCGCTCGTCGCGGTGAGCGGCTGTACGGCCCAGGCCGTGGACGCGCACGGGAGCACGCAGGGAAGGACGCCGGGCAGCACGCGGGGCAACACGCCGCCGTCCGCCTCGAAGCCGGACCGTTCGGCCACGCCCGGGGACGACAAGCCGGGCGGCACGACACCGTCCGCCGCCCCCAAGGTCCTCTGGTCCCGCGGCGACAAGGGGAACGACGTCCGTGAGCTCCAGGCCCGGCTGCACCAGCTCGCCTGGCTCATCCCGGCGCCGACGGGGACGTACGACACCCCGACGGTCACCGCGGTGAAGGGGTTCCAGGGCAAGCGCGGGCTGCCGCGGACCGGCCAACTGGACGCCGTCACCTGGGAGCGGCTGCGCGGGATGACGCACAAGCCGGCCGCGTGGGAGTTGTACCCCTACGGCGGGCAGCCCGCCGCGCGGCCCGACCCGCGCTGTATGACGGGCCGGGTGCTGTGCGTCAGCAAGACGAGTCGCACCCTGCGCTGGATGATCGACGGGAAGACGGTCTCGGAGATGGACGTGCGGTTCGGCTCGCAGTACACGCCGACCCGGGAAGGGGTCTTCAGCGTGTCCTTCAAATCGCGCTACCACGTGTCGACGATCTACCACACGTCCATGCCGTACGCGATGTTCTTCAGCGGCGGCCAGGCGGTCCACTACTCCCCCGACTTCGCGGCCCGCGGCTACTACGGCGCCTCGCACGGCTGCGTCAACGTACGGGACGAGGGGAAGATCGCGGCGCTGTTCGCGCAGGTCCGGACCGGGGACAAGGTCGTCGTCTACTGGTGACGGCCGGCCCGGAGGGGGCCCAAGGAGTGATGGGGCGCGGGCGGGACCGGGGGAACGTGTCCCGCCCGCGCCGATGTGCACCAGGCCTGGGTACGGGGGGAACCCCGGCTCGGTGCGACGGCCGATGACCAGTCGGCTCACCCAGTACTGCGTCGGCGCGGCCGAAAACGTCACACCCGGGCGGAAGAAAATTCCGAGGGAGCGAGAAACCGCAGGTCAGAGGGAACATTGCAGGGTGCCCGGAGTCCGGGTGGCTGAGAACATACCGGGCCGGATGGCGGAAAGCTCGCCCAGAGGGCCGACAGCGGCGACTGCCCAGAGGGTCGGCCTCAGCGACGACTGCCCAGAGGGCCGACCGCAGCAGTGACTGCTCAGAGGGCCGACCGCAGCGGCGCGACGACCGAGCTCGGCGACGGGGCGAGGATCCCGTTGTGGCCGTGGTGGCCCCCCGAGCCGCCCGAGCCCGTGTGGCCGTCGCCGTCACCGCCGTTGTCCCCGCCACCGGAGCCGTTGCCCGAGCCGTCGCCGGTACCGCCCCCGGCGCCCTGGTCGGAGCCGGAGTCCGAGCCCAGGTCGCCCTGCCCGCCCCGGTCGTCGCCCCCGCTGGCGCCCGTCCGTGCCAGGACACCCTTGCAGTACTTCGTCACGCGCCGGCCGCCGCCCGCGGCGTCCACCAGGACACGTCTGCGGCCGGACTCCAGGGTCTTGCCGTCCAGCACGTCGCGGCAGTACGAACGGGTCTTGGCCCACCACTCGCGGGCGCGGGCCGACCGCCCCGCGTCGGAGGAGTCGGGCTGTCCACTCGGCGCGCCGGGCCCCTGGGCCTCGTCGTCGCCGGAGCCGGCAGCGGCGGGCGCGCTCGTGGTGGCGCCCGGGACCGGCGCCTGGGAACCGTCGGCCTTCGACGCTCCCGGCGACGGCGAGAGGGACGGCTGCCGTGGTGTCTGTGCCGCGGAAATCGTCGCGGCCGGGTGCGGCGAGTCGTCACGGAACGGAGTCGGCAGCACTCCGGTTCCGGCCGCGACGGCGACCCCGCCGATCATCCCCGCGGCCAGCGCGGCGACGATCCCGAGGCGCACCGGACGGCCCCAACGGGGCCCCCGCGGGGCAGGAGCCGGACGGCCCAGCCGGACGAGACCCGCGTCGGCGGAGTGGGCCGCGGCCCCCGGACGCACCCGTCCGCCGCGCTGGGCGACCTCGCCGCTCCGGCCCGCTCGCGCCTGCTGGAACGCGGCCAACGCGACAGCCTCGCCGGGGAGTTCGGCACTGGTCGGCGCGGGTTCGGGGGCCAGCGCACCGAGCACGTCGGCGAGCCGCTTGGCCCGGCCCTGGGTGTCGGCGTCGACGGCTTCCAGCGGCTCACCACGCAGCAGACGCTCCGCGGCGTCACGGTCCAGCCACTTGTCCTGCTCGTCGGCCATCACATGTCCTTCTGCGTCCGCGAACGCGTATGCGTCACACCCGCGGACGTCACCGCGCGTGTGCGCGACTCTCTTCGTGACTCTCTTTGTGGGGGGACGGCGCCGAGGCCGCCTGCGGATTCCGGATCCGCGCCGAGCAGTTCCGCGAGCCGCTTGAGACCGCGGTGCGCCGCGGTGCGGACGGCTCCGGGGCGCTTGCCGAGGGTCTCGGCCGCGGTCTTGGCGTCGAGGCCGACGACCACGCGCAGCACGACGGCCTCCGCCTGGTCCTGGGGGAGTTGGGCGATCAGCGAGAGGGTGCTGTCGGTGGCCAGCGCCTCGATCGCCTCGCCCGCGGTGTCGGAATCCCCGGCCTTCGCGGTCAGTTCCGTCTCGTCACCGCCGATCGCGGGGCGGCGCCCGCGCATGCGTATGTGGTCGAGGGCGCGGTTGCGGGCGATCCGCGCGGCCCAGCCACGGAAGCGGTCCGCGTCACCGCTGAACCTCTCCAGGTCACGGGCGATCTGCAGCCAGGCCTCGGACGTGACGTCCTCCGCGTCCGGGTCACCGACCAGCGTTCGTACGTATCCGAGCAGCCGTGGGTGCACCGAGCGGTACACAGTCCGGAACGCGGTCTCGTCCCCGTCCTGTGCCGCAAGCACCGCGGCGGTCAGCTCCGCGTCGTCCCCCAGCACCGCGCGCACGCCTCTCTGCGCCTCAACCGGCGCCGCTCTCGCGGACCGGGTTTCTCGCCGTCGTGGTTTCGCAATTGATGGTTGCGGTCTCAGGTCCCTCGTGGTTGCGGTTGCCCGTCGCCCCGCACCGGCGCGAATGGCACGTTACGGCCTGAAACCGCTCCCCGTCCATGTTCGTACAGGATGCAACTAACTGGTGACACAGCGAGGTGTGACAGAAAACGCAGCCGCGGCGCTGTAGAGAGTACGGGTCGCCGCGCGGCCCGTGCCGCGCGACGGTCGGGGCCTCTCCTGTGGGGGGTGGCGGCCCCGGCCGTTGCCATCGGCCTCTTAACTCTCCTTGAGAGCGCGCCCCGGTCGGCGCTGCTCGCGCGGTCGCCAGTCGTCGCGCCGCCGGGTCCGCGTACCGTGCGCCCCGCCCTCGCGAGCGTCCCGGTACGCGGCGACGGCCCGCCCCTCCTGTCCTCGGCCGACCGCTTCCAGACGCTCGTTTCCGCATCCTTGGCGTCCAGAGGCCGTTGGGCGTCACACCCCGGGGTCCCCGTCGGCGCCGAACTGCTGCGCCAGGCGCTTGAGGCCACGGTGGGCGGCGGTGCGGACCGCGCCCGGGCGCTTGCCGAGGACACGGGCGGCGGCGGGACCGTCGAGGCCGACCACCACCCGCAGCAGTACGGCCTCGGCCTGGTCGCGGGGCAGCCGTGCGACCAGTTCCAGGGCGCGCTCCGTGGAGAGGCTCTCCAGCGCCTGGTCGTGAGTGCTGCGGGTGTCGGGCAGTTCCAGTACGTCGTTCTCGAGCCCGGTCGCCCGGGGCCGTACCTTCTGCCTCCGCAGATGGTCGAGCGCGCGGTGCCGTGCGATGGTCGCGGTCCAGCCGCGGAACCCCGCCCCGTCCCCCTTGAACCGCCCGAGGTCCCGCGCGATTTCCAGCCAGGCGTCGGACGCCACGTCCTCCGCGTCGTCCCCGACGATCCCGCGCACGTATCCGAGCAGTCCGGGCTGCACGATCCGGTACGCCAGCGCGAAGGCCGCCTCGTCCCCCTGCTGCGCCCGCGTCACGGCCGCACCGAGCTCACCGTCGTACGCCTGTACGCGGCGGGGTACCCCTCCCTGGCCCAACGCTGTCCTCGTTCGCCCCGAGTCGGTCAGAATGCGCACCGTGCGACACGGTCGGCCGTGTCGACGCCCACGTGGTCATCTGCGTCGGGCCCCACAGAAATGTCACAGCCCGTCAGGCGCCCCGGGCGTCCCTCGGAACATGTCCTGGCTCAGGCGTCCGTCTCCACCGGTTCGGGCAGCGGAGCCGGCCGTGCCTGCGGGGCCGGCATCCGGTCCGCGTTCACCACGATCCCGGCGATCAGCGCGGCCAGCAACAGCGCTCCCATCGCCCACCAGGTGGCCACGTTGAAGCCGTGCACGGCGGCCCGGGAGGCGAGCGCGCGACGGTCGACGCCGGGGGCCGCGTGCGCGTTCGCGTACCGGGTCGTCACGCTCGCGGCGATGGTGTTGAGCAGCGCCGTGCCGATCGAACCGCCGACCTGCTGGGCGGTGTTGAAGGTGGCGGAGGCCGCGCCCGCGTCCCGGGGCGCGACGCTCACCGTGGCGAGCGAGATGGAGGTCATCATCGCCGTGCCCATGCCGAGGCCGAGCATCAGCATGCCGGGCAGGATGTGCGAGGCGTACGCGGGTGCCACCCCGACCTGCGCGATGATCGCCAGCGCGCCCGCGGCCAGCAGCAGCCCGGGGACGATGAGGGCGCGCGGCGGGACCCGGTTCAGGAGGCGGGCCGCGACCTGCGTGGAGCCGGTGATCATGCCGACGGTGATGGGGAGATAGGCGAGTCCGGTCTTCATCGGCGAGTACCCGAGCACGCGCTGCATGTAGTAGGTGAGGAAGAGGAAGACCCCGAACATCCCGATGGTGACGAAGAGGATGGTGAGGAACGCCCCGACCCGCTGCCGGTCCCTGACCACCGACATCGGCAGCAGAGGCACCCGGGCGCGGGTCTGCCAGAGACCGAACACGCCGAGCAGCACGACCCCGGCGGCCAGCAGTCCGAGAACCAGTCCGTCGCCCCAGCTCCTCGACTCCGCCTCCGAGAAGCCGTAGACCAGGGAGAGCATTCCGGCGGAGCCGAGCACCGCGCCCGGTACGTCAAGGCGCGCGTCCTCGTAGCGGCCGCCGCCGCTGAGTACCGCCAGGGCGCCGACGAACGCGACCAGGGCGATGGGGACGTTGACGTACAGGCACCAGCGCCAGTCCAGGTACTGGGTGAGGAAGCCGCCCGCGAGCAGCCCGAACGCCGCGCCCGCGCCGACGATCGCGCCGAACACGCCGAAGGCCTTGCCGCGTTCCGCGGGGTCGGTGAACGTCGTCGTGAGCAGCGACAGGGCGGCGGGAGCGAGCAGCGCGGCGAACACGCCCTGGAGGGCGCGCGCCCCGAACAGCATCCCGGAGTTCGCGGCCGCGCCGCCCAGCGCGGACGCGGCGGCGAAGCCCAACAGGCCGATCATGAAGGTGAGTCGGCGACCCGCGAGGTCGGCGATCCGGCCACCGAGCAGCAGCAGTCCGCCGAAGGCGAGGGTGTACGCGGTGATGACCCACTGCCGGTTGCCGTCCGACATGTGCAGGTCGCTCTGGGCGGAGGGCAGGGCGATGTTCACGATGGTCATGTCGAGGACGACCATCAACTGGGCAAGCGCGATGACGACGAGCGCCCACCAACGGCGGTTCTCGGCCACGAGGCCTCCCGGGTCCGGCGGTTGTCCTCATGTTCACTCCGGAGACCGCCGTTTGGGAACGGTCGCGTACCTTAAGAACCGGCAATCTCGCCGCCGTTCGGCGCGCTTCCCGCTATCCCACGGCCTCGCGGCACAGCAGCCGCAGCGAGCCGTCGCCCGCGTAGCAGCGACGGGCCTCGTCGATGGGGTCCCAGAGGCGCCCGTCGGGGGTGCGCAGCCAGTGCTCGCCGCCCGTCTCCCACCACTCGGCGCCGGCGTGCCGGACGACGACCTCACCGGCGTACGCGCCGAAGCCGCGCAGCACGGTGTGGACGGCGGCGTACGGCGCCCCCTCCCGGCGTATCTCCTCGATCAGCCGGTCGACGCGCCACAGGCTCTGCGCCGAGTAGTCGAGGCGCAGCCGTGCGCCCTCGCGCATCGTCGCGACGGTGTCCGCGGCCCAGCGCACGGGCTTGGTCGCGGCGGAGGGCCTGGTCGCCCGGATCGGCTTCGCACTCGTTGCGTTCACACTCGTTGCGTTCACACTCGGAAGAGCGTCTTCCGGACGGGATTCGTCACGCGTCCCGGGCGCCTTCGCGACACCGGCCCAGGACCCTCATCTCCGGCCCCAGGACGGTCACAGGAACCCCTCAGGGAAACAGGTTTACGACCGTCCGCGCGCCCGGCGCGACACCACCGCGCGCAGGACGCGCCGTCCCTCCGTCGACACCTCCAGGGCGGGGCGCAGGCCGCCCGCGCCGCGGCCCGCGAGCAGTTCCAGGACGGCGACCTGGCGGCGCAGTTCGGCCGCTACGAGGGGGCCGTCGCCGTCGGCGGCGACATCGAGGAGCCGGTGGATCTGCAAGGCCGCCGCCGAACAGGCGTCGGCCCAGACGCGCAGGGCGGACGCGCAGGGGTCGTCGGGGGCGGTGGCGAGCATGCGGCGGGCGAGTGCGGCGGCGCGGGACTCGTCACTCACCGCGGCCTCGGTCTTGGCCTCGGTCTCGCTCTCGACGGAGGCGGAGGCATCGGCGGAGTCCAGTTCCGCCCGGGCCTTGGCGAGCCGTTCGCCCCAGGCGTCGCCGTCCGCGCCGCCGTCCGCGAGGCTCGACCAGAGCGGCCTCAGGACCTCGTCGTCGCCGCCCAGCAGCGGCACGCACCGATCCAAACAAGCCAGCCCGCTCGCCGCCAGACCACGCTCGTCGGCCTGAGCGATCAGGTCCACCAGGCTCATCACGCCTCCCTCGACAGGGCGCTCCCGCTTACGGAGCCCGCACTTTCCCTTACTGCGTGCTCCGGAGCGGGAGTGTCACAGGGGCACCACTCCGAGCCGGTCGAGGAACCGGAAGAGCAGGTTTTCGGCCAAGGGGTCGGCGTCCGCGTTCAGCACGGCGAGCAGGGGCTCGGCGACCACCGTGTGCCCGGCCTCCGCGGCCCAGGCGAGGGCCCGTGCGGCGGCGTCGGAGGGCTCCAGGAAGTAGTCGTCGACGGTGAGCCCCTCCTCGCTCTGCCCGAGGTACGCCGCCATCGCCGTGCGCGCCAGACAGGTCGTCCACGCGCCGCTCCCGGGACCGGCCGCCTCGACGACCACACAGTCGCTGTTCATGACGTACCCGAAGAGCGCGGGCGCGCCGGTCTCCTGGGCGAGCGTGTTCATGCTCCCGACGTCGCCGTCACCGCTCGGGTACTCCCAGACCTGCCAGCCGTCGGGCGCCGTGGTCCGCAGCACCATCCCGTGCGCCGCGCCCAGTGCGTCCAGCTCCGCGAGCGGCCGCTCGCTTCTGCCCACGACGTAGTAGCCCCAGTAGCCCATGCCGGTTTCCCCCCGGTGGTGTTTCGGTTCGGCCGCGCCGAATACACCACAGGGGCAAGTGACTTGGCCAGGGAATCGGCCGAACCGGCGCGCCGCCTGCCCCTAACGGCCCAACGACGACCGTCAGCGGTGGTCCCTGACGGGCGCCGGGACCGGCTCTCCGGGCGCGACCGGGCCGCGCAGGGCCTTCTCGTTCTGCATCCGGGTCAGGCGCAGGACGACGAGGACGGCGAGGACGGCGGCCACGATGTCGGTGACGTCCGAGAAGATCCGCTGGCTCGCGGCCTGCTGGAGTTCCCGCGCGGTGTGGGCCGTGCGGTGCGCGGTGGACGCGGTCCGGTCGGCGGCCAGCGAGATGATCCACATCGCCCACCAGACGTTGACGAGCCCATGTGAGGTGCGGGTGCCGGCGGGACGGCTCGCGTCCCAGGTGTTCAGCATGATCCGGCGCGGGAACCAGAGGTTCACCACCGGCACGAACCAGCCCCAGCCCGTCCAGGCGCGCCCCATCTCGTGCCCGAACGGGTCGAACACCTCGGCGTTGATCCGCACCCGGTGGAACCAGACGAGGTAGACGGCGATGGTGGCGACCAGGGCGACCAGCTGCGCGACCCCGGCCGCGGCGACGAGCGAGTCCGCGTGGTCCGCGTCCCGCTGCACGGTGTCACCGATCCCGCCGTCCGCGATGGCGCCCATGACGTCGTACATCTTGACGCTTGCCCAGATCGCGAAGAGATCGACGGCGACGACCACGCCGAGCAGCACCGCGACCGCGCGCCCGAGGCCCACCGGCGAGGCCAGCCAGGCGTTCCCGTGCGGCGGAGGCAGCGTGCCCACCGGCACGGGTGCGGGGGCGGGTGTCTCGGCGCACACGGAACACAGCCCGCCGGGCGTCGACGCGGCGAACTGCTGGCAACGCTGACAGATCAAGGGGACCCCCCGGTTCACCTGCACAAGAAACCGGGCGCGCCCCCTCCCCAGGGGCACGCCCGGCACACGAATCACGGGAAAGATACGCCTCAGCCCAGCCGGTTCGCCAGGCTCTTGAAGTCCGTCCAGGACAGCGCGGGCCGGCCCGGGTCCCACAGCTTCTGGATCGTGGCGCGCAGCGGCATCCTGATCCCCGCCGCCACCTGGTCCTGGGTCTGGGAGTTCGCGCGGTCGGACCAGACGGCGAAGCTCCCGCCGAGGATCTGGCCGTCGTACTTCGCGGGAACCGGTGTGGTGCCGCGGACGACGAGCGGGGTCCACTGCTCGTAGATGCGCTGTCCGGTCGGGTAGACGAAGGTCTGCGGCTCACCGAGGACGTAGTAGAGGTACTCGTCGTTGTAGTTGATGAGCTTGCGGCCCGCGCTCAGGTACTCGACGGGCGGGCGCGCGCCGAGCTCCTTGCCCGTCCAGTACGCGACCTCCAGGTCCTTGTCCGCCTGGACCGTGCCGCCAGGGAAGAACCCGTCGTTCCACGCCCGTGCGGTCCGGCCGTGGCCGCGCACCACCTGGGCGCGGGCGTTGAGCCAGCCGGTGGTGAGGTCCGCGACGGTGGCGCCGGGGCCGTAGGCCTGCTTGGCGGCGGCGGCCAGCTGAGGGTAGGAGGTCGACGGGCTGGCCACGGTGAGGGCCTGGTACTCGTCGCCGCCGAGGTGCCAGTACGGGCCGGGGAAGAGACCGGTGTACTCGTTCAGCAGATCGTCGACGATGGAGGCCGCGGCGGGCTTGGAGATGTCGACGGTGCCGCGCGGGGCGGTCCCCGACACGCTGCGCAGCTGGAGGTCGAGGTGGGCGGCGATCACCGCGCCGAGGTGGCCCGGCGAGTCGATCTCGGGGACGACATGGATGTGGCGGCTCTCCGCGAGGGCGACGATGTCGCGGACGTCCGTCTTGCTGAGGTGGTCCTTGGACACGATCTCCGGGTGGGTGTCCGACTGGATGCGGAAGCCCTGGTCGTCGGAGAAGTGCAGCCCCAGCTCGTTGTACTTCAGATCGCCCAGTTCCCGGATCCGGTCCTCTATCCAGGCCGCGGAGTAGGGCTTGCGCGCGATGTCGAGCATGAACCCGCGGCGCGGCTTGGCGGGCTGGTCGCGCACGACGCCCTCGGGCGCCGTACCGCCGCCGTGCACCTCCTGCTTGAGGGTGCGGGTGCCGTAGAAGACACCCGCCTCGCCGGGCGCGGAGATGGTGACCCGGCGGTTCTTGACGGTCAGGGTGTACGACTCCGGGTCGGCGCCGCCGGTGTTCAGGCCGAGTTCGACGTCACCGTCCTTGGCCGCCGTCTGTCCGGCGTACGACATTTTGAGCTCGTCGGCGAGCAGCTTTCCCTCGTCGGCGAGACCGGCGTCGTCGACGACCACGCGGGCGCCCGCCGCGGGACGCCAGCCGGGGCCGCGCGCCGGGGTGTGCTCGCGTACGGCGGGGATGGTGCGCGGGGTCTGGGAGAGGGGGTAGGTCCGGGTCGGTGTGGGAGACGGTGGGGGCGCGGCCCCGGTCCGGTTCGCGGACCCGACCGCCGTCCGGCTCGGATCGACGCTCGCCCCGGTCGGCGCGCCGGCATCACCGGACGGCCACAGGGACACGGTCGCCACCACGGCACCCGTCACCACCGCCACGCCGACCGCTATGAGTACCGGCCGCTTCCCGTCCTGCACCGGCGCCCGTCGTCGCCTGCCCGTGCTCACCGCACCACGCCCTTCGCTTCGGTAACCGAGGCCTACGCCCTGTCGTACGCATCGAGCGCCTCGTACACCTCACGTCGTACACCCCCGGACGTTCCACGGTCCCCCTCTCCACGTCACCCGTCCACCGCAGGTTCCGAAACTCTCCCGTCCGGGTGAAATTCGGGCATCCATCGGACACCTCCCGTCAATCGTCGATAACGTGGCAGCACAACTCTCACTTCTTCCCCTGCCGCACCACACGTGACGTCCACAGGACGTCATGGCATCCCGTCGACATCCCACCGTCGAGGACCCACGCTGCCTTCGCACCGTCTTCCACGCCTCCCCGGCCAGGTCGCCCTACCCGAGCAGAAGAGCGTGCCGTCGTCCCCGGCGCGCCTGGAGCCGTTCAACTCAGCGCCCGCCGACTCCGTCGTGCGCGCGCTCCTGACCTGCTGCCGCAGCCTGCGCTGGGCCCACCGGCTGGCCGATCACCGGCCCTACCCGGACCTGGACGCCTTCCTCGCCGCGGCCGACGAGGCGGCCTACGACCTCACCCCGGCCGACCTGACCGAGGCCCTCGCGGGCGAGTCCCTCACCCTGCTCCCGGACGGCGCGTACTCCGCCGCCCATACGGCCCTGAGCGCGGCCCACGCGGCCTACGAAAGCCGCTTCGGGCACGTGTTCGTCATCTGTCTGGACGAGTTCTCCCCGGAGGAATCACTGGATCAGGTGCTGGTCGGAATCCGATCACGATTGACAAACGATCCCGAAGAGGAGCGGCTGGTCACGGCGGAGGAGCTGCGCCGTCTGGCCAGGGGCCGCCTGACGCGCCTCCTCGGGGACGAGGGGCCCTGGACGGTCCGGAATAGCCCGAACGTGCCTGATTGATTGCCAGTTTGATCACATAGATAGGGCCGCTGTAAACGTTCCGACAAGTCGTCGCTACGATGGCCAGGGCCGGTGGACCGTACCCGGCCGGGCCGACCGACACAGAAGCCGGCAGGCCCCAATCCCCGCTCCCGGAGGGTTCTTCCGTGCCGGCTGGAACGCTGTACCGCGGCCGGGAAGGAATGTGGTCCTGGGTGGCTCATCGAGTCACCGGCGTCCTCATCTTCTTCTTCCTGTTCGTACACGTGCTGGACACCGCTCTCGTCCGTGTCTCCCCCGAGGACTACGACAGGGTCGTGTCCACGTACAAGAATCCGATCGTCGCGCTGCTGGAGTACGGCCTCGTCGCCGCCATCCTCTTCCACGCGCTCAACGGCCTGCGCATCATCGCCGTCGACTTCTGGTCGAAGGGCCCGCGCTACCAGAAGCAGATGCTCTGGTCCGTGGTCGGTATCTGGGTCGTGCTGATGATCGGGGCCCTGTACCCGGTCCTCGGTCACGCATTCCGCGAAGTATTCGGGAGCTGACGCCGATGTCCACGACTGAGACCGCCGCTTCCGGTATCGGCCCCGTCGAGGGCGCGGGTGAGTTCTCCGCGTACAGCGTCGACAACCCGGCGCCGTTCATCGAGGCCCCGCGCAAGCGCACCAAGAAGACCCCGAAGTCCACCCGTGGCAACTTCGAGATGTACGGCTGGCTGTTCATGCGCCTGTCCGGCATCGTGCTGGTCGTCCTGGTCATCGGCCACCTGCTCATCCAGCTCGTCCTCGACGGCGGTGTCTCCAAGATCGGCTTCGCGTTCGTCGCGGGCCGCTGGGCCTCCCCGTGGTGGCAGGCCTGGGACCTCGCGATGCTCTGGCTCGCGATGCTGCACGGCGCCAACGGCCTGCGCACGGTCATCAACGACTACGCGGAGCGCGCGAACACCCGGCTGTGGCTCAAGGGCCTGCTCTACACCGCCACGGTGTTCACCATCCTGCTGGGCACGCTGGTGATCTTCACCTTCGACCCGAACATCCGCTAGGCACGGGGCTGAGGTAACCGACTCATGCAGATCCACAAGTACGACACCGTCATCGTGGGCGCCGGCGGCGCCGGCATGCGCGCCGCCATCGAGGCGACGAAGCGCAGCCGCACCGCCGTGCTGACGAAGCTCTACCCCACCCGCTCCCACACGGGCGCCGCGCAGGGCGGCATGGCCGCCGCGCTCGCCAACGTGGAAGAGGACAACTGGGAGTGGCACACCTTCGACACGGTCAAGGGCGGTGACTACCTGGTCGACCAGGACGCCGCCGAGATCCTGGCGAAGGAGGCCATCGACTCGGTCCTCGACCTGGAGAAGATGGGCCTTCCCTTCAACCGGACGCCCGAGGGCCGGATCGACCAGCGCCGCTTCGGCGGTCACTCCCGCAACCACGGCGAGGCCCCGGTCCGCCGGTCCTGCTACGCCGCGGACCGCACCGGTCACATGATCCTCCAGACGCTGTATCAGAACTGCGTCAAGGAGGGCGTGGAGTTCTTCAACGAGTTCTACGTCCTCGACCAGCTGATCGTCGAGGTGGACGGGGTCAAGCACTCGGCCGGCGTCGTCGCATACGAGCTCGCGACCGGCGAGATCCACGTCTTCCAGGCGAAGGCCGTGATCTACGCGTCCGGCGGCACCGGCAAGTTCTTCAAGGTGACCTCCAACGCGCACACCCTGACGGGTGACGGCCAGGCGGCCGTCTACCGTCGCGGGCTGCCGCTGGAGGACATGGAGTTCTTCCAGTTCCACCCGACCGGCATCTGGCGCATGGGCATCCTGCTGACGGAGGGCGCCCGCGGTGAGGGCGGCATCCTCCGCAACAAGGACGGCGAGCGCTTCATGGAGAAGTACGCGCCGGTCATGAAGGACCTCGCGTCCCGTGACGTCGTCTCGCGCTCCATCTACACGGAGATCCGTGAGGGTCGCGGCTGCGGTCCCGAGGGCGACCACGTCTACCTCGACCTCACGCACCTCCCGCCGGAGCAGCTGGACGCCAAGCTCCCGGACATCACGGAGTTCGCGCGCACCTACCTCGGCATCGAGCCCTACACGGACCCGATCCCGATCCAGCCCACCGCGCACTACGCCATGGGCGGCATCCCGACGAACGTCGAGGGTGAGGTGCTCAGCGACAACACGACCGTCGTGCCGGGCCTGTACGCCGCCGGCGAGGTCGCCTGTGTGTCCGTGCACGGCGCCAACCGCCTCGGCACCAACTCGCTCCTGGACATCAACGTGTTCGGGCGCCGCGCGGGCATCGCCGCCGCCGAGTACTCGGCGAAGGCCGGCTATGTCGAGCTGCCCGAGGACCCGGCCTCGCAGGTCGTCTCGCAGGTCGAGCACCTGCGCAACTCCACGGGCACGGAGCGGGTCGCCACGCTGCGCCTGGAGCTGCAGGAGTGCATGGACGCCAACGTGATGGTGTTCCGCACCGAGCAGACGATCAAGACAGCGGTCGAGAAGATCGCCGAGCTGCGCGAGCGCTACCGGAACGTCTCGATCCAGGACAAGGGCAAGCGGTTCAACACCGACCTCCTCGAGGCCATCGAGCTGGGCAACCTGCTCGACCTGGCCGAGGTCATGGCCGTCTCCGCGCTCGCCCGCAAGGAGTCCCGCGGCGGTCACTACCGCGAGGACTACCCGAACCGAGACGACGTCAACTTCATGCGCCACACCATGGCGTACCGCGAGGTCGGCGACGACGGCACCGAGTCCATCCGTCTCGACTACAAGCCGGTCGTCCAGACCCGCTACCAGCCGATGGAGCGTAAGTACTGATGGCTACCCCGACCCTCGACAAGGCGGACAGCGCCGGCCAGCCCGAGGCGGGCTTCGCCGACTCGCCGTACATCACCGCCACCTTCCGCATCCGCCGCTTCAACCCCGAGGTCGCGGCGGAGGCGGTCTGGGAAGACTTCCAGCTGGAGATCGACCCGAAGGAGCGCGTCCTCGACGCCCTCCACAAGATCAAGTGGGACCAGGACGGAACCCTCACCTTCCGTCGCTCCTGCGCGCACGGCATCTGCGGCTCGGACGCCATGCGGATCAACGGCAAGAACCGCCTCGCCTGCAAGACGCTGATCAAGGACATCAACCCCGACAAGCCGATCACGGTCGAGCCCATCAAGGGTCTGACGGTCCTCAAGGACCTCGTGGTCGACATGGAGCCGTTCTTCCAGGCGTACCGCGATGTGATGCCCTTCCTCATCACGAAGGACACCAACGAGCCGACGCGCGAGCGTCTGCAGTCCGCCGAGGACCGCGAGCGTTTCGACGACACCACCAAGTGCATCCTGTGCGCGGCGTGCACGTCGTCCTGCCCGGTCTTCTGGAACGACGGCCAGTACTTCGGTCCGGCCGCCATCGTCAACGCGCACCGCTTCATCTTCGACAGCCGTGACGAAGCGGGCGAGCAGCGCCTGGAGATCCTCAACGACAAGGACGGCGTGTGGCGTTGCCGCACCACGTTCAACTGCACGGACGCCTGCCCGCGCGGTATCGAGGTCACGAAGGCGATCCAGGAAGTGAAGCGCGCGCTGATCACGCGTCGCTTCTGATCTTCCGGCCGGCCTTCCGGTCGTACGGCGCCGTGGGCCCCGTTCCCCTTGTGGGAGCGGGGCCCACGGTCGTTGACGGACCGTGTTTTTCAGCCTTTCCCGCAGCGTGGGGAACGCGCCGGGGCCCGGGCCACCGGTAAAAGGTTGCCATGGGAAGCAATGATTCCGTTGTGTATCGCCCCCGCCTGGGCGGGTGAAGGCGGCCAAGAGTAAAGAAAACCTCATCGATATGAGGTTCCCCTGAGGGTACGGAAGGACCTTGCTCTCCGTAGTCGAATTCGCCATTGAGGGGCGATTGGCCTCTTGATAGGTTTCTCATGGGAAAGGCGCCCCGACTGACCACCGGGGGCCTTCGATCGGGACGGCCGGCGTACGCGGTAGGGAATTCTGCAGATTCCCGGATGCTCGGCGGCGCGCCCCGACGGGGGACAGGTGCAACTTCTTCTCTCCGGCCGAGCTGACCACTCTCCCGGATGAGGCCTCACTGCTTCCTGCGGCAGCCAGAGATCTGCCGCGTCATGAGCACCATCTCGCTAGCGAATCGATTCCAGGGATCCCTCACGTTTCCGGTGCGGCTTCGCCATGCCGGAAATTCCCGGAAGACCATCAAATTCCATACAGGAAGGCTCAGCATCGTGAACGCCAAGCGTGTCATAGCGGCGACCGTCATCACCGCGGTCGCCGCAACGGGGGCCGCGGGGCTCGGCGCCGCCAATGCCTCGGCAACGTCGTTGCCGCAGCAGCGGACCGCCGCCCACCACTCGGTCGCCACCGCCACCGTCGTCAACGACGGAGTCCAGCCGCAGTTCTGGCACGCCGTCGCCCAGAGCGTGGTCGCCGCCACCGCGGTCAAGGTCACCGAGGCGGCGGTCAAGGTCTCGACGAAGCTCCGGTCCTCGTCCTCGAGCGAGTCCTCCTCGTCGTCCAGCGGTGGCCCCGCCGTCAGCGCGAACGGCCTGCGCGGGGTCATCCCCGGGGACGTCCAGTACGACGCCAACTGACCGCGCCGGGGCCGCGTCCCTGACCGGCCCCGGCATCCGGTGACGTACCACTCGCACACGCGCCCGGCGGTCCTCCCGGCCGCCGGGCGCACCCCTTCACCTCAGCGAAAGGGAGATGTCGCACGATGAGAGTCTTCGGGCGAGTCCCCGCGGACGCCGCCGACGACCCGGCTCGCGCGGACGCCGGCAACGGCCCTCGCGCGCACGCTCACGCGGTCACGGCGCGGCTGCGGATCTGCACCTTCCTGGCCCTGCTGCCCGTGGCCCTGTACACGGCCGCCTGCCTGGTCTACAACGCGCCCGATTCTCCGGCCAAGTCCCGCATCCAGGGAGCGGTCGCCCATGTCATGCAGCCGTATTTCTGGCAGGACTGGCAGCTCTTCGGCCCCACCCCGGGCAGCAACGACGACCTCATCTACCTGACGGTGCGCCTGCGGACCGCCGGTTCCGACCAGGTCGTGCAGACCAGCCCGGTGGAAATCGAGCAGGCCATCGACCGCGCCCCGCGCGCATTCCCGCTGAATCCGACGAAGCTTCCGGGCATCCCGCTGGCATTCGACGCCGCCGCCAATCGGTACGCACGTATGGTGACGGATTTCAGAAAGCTTCCCGCGGCGCAGCGCAAGGCGGCTCAGTCCGATCTGGACAAGCAGTACGTACCGGAGTTCCAGGAAATCCAGCGCTTCCTTTCCGCACGGGCCGCCACGATGTACCCGGGGGCGGACATCGTGTCTGTCAAAGCCGCTTTCAAGACCAGGGCCATCATTCCTTTCTCGGAGCGCTATGTGACTCCGAAACCCGAAGAGAAAAGCAAGGGAATTCTGGAGACGTCGTGGATGGACTACGTTCCGGGGGTGGCCCGCTGATGCGCGGATGGGCCAAGTACGGGCTGGCGCGGATCGATGCCGGGCTGCTACGGATGGCGAGCCGTGAACACCGGCTGATCGGCATCGCGCTGCTGCGGATCGTGATCGGGCTGGCGACGGTCATGTACTGCCTCGCCGACTACGGAAACCGGCGGTTCCTGTGGGGCCCCGATTCCTACAACTCGATCCACACCGCGAAGGCGGCGCTGACCCACGGCGCCTTCTCCCTCTATCTCTTCAGCCACTCCACGGTCTGGTTCGAGATCGTCTTCCACGCCACGATCCTGGTCTCCGCCGCCTTCATGGTGTGCGGCGGCAGGGTACTGACCGTGGCCCAGGCCGTGCTGATGTGGTCGCTGCACAACCGCAACCAGGACGTGCTGGAGGGCGGTGACAACCTCGCTCAGATCCTCGTCATCTTCATGGTCTTCACCGTCTCCAACGCCTACTTCGCGCCGGGGGCCAAGGCCAGGCGCACCGCACTGCGGGCCCGTAGCGCCCCGTCGGCCGGCACGGTCGTGCACAACCTGGCGGCGTATCTGATCGTCTTCCAGACCGCGGTCCTGTACTTCGCCGCGGGCTACTGGAAGATCACCGGGAAGATGTGGCAGGACGGCGTCGCCATGTACTACATCAGCCGCATCACCGGTTTCCAGATGTCGTCGGCGTACGCGCACATGATGGGCAACGCCTATGTCGGCACCGCGGTCAGCTACTTCACCATCTTCGCCGAACTGGCGCTCCCGTTCGCGATCCTGTCCGCCCGCGCCTGGGTGCGGAAGGCCAACACCCTGGCGCTGGAGGGCATGCACCTGGGCATCATGGCCTGCATGGGACTGGTGTGCTTCGGCCTGCTGATGATCGGCGCGGACTGCACCTGTCTGCGGGACGAGGACTACCGGTCCCTCAAAAAGCGTGCGGCCGGTGTCACTTCGCGCCTCGCCCAGCGGCTGCGCCCCGCCGGGGCCGTCGGCGCCGGACCCGCTGCGGTCTCCGCGTTCGCCGCCCTCGCGCCCCGGGACGGGGCGGCCGATGTCTAGGCACGACAGCGCTGAAGCCGCCCGCGCCCTGGAGCGCTTCCTCCTGGCCGACCCCGGGCAGTGGGGCGAGCTGGCGCCGCGCGTCGTCGACGCCGTGGGCGACCGGCGGCTGCACGAAGTGGTCGGGGCGACACTCGCCCACGTGGGAGACCTGCGCTCGGTCACGGACGGCCCGGACGGGCTGGTGGTCCAGGGAACGGCGGGGCGGACCCTGGCCTTCGCCGCCGCGGACGCCGGCGGACGCCTCACCAACCTCCGTCTCGCCCCCGGCCCCTACCGGCCGCCCCGGCTGCGCGTCCCGGCCGGGGCACGCATCGCCGTGGGCTGGGCCCTGTGGTGCGTACTGCTGGCCGTGCGCGTCGCGGCCTGCTGGACCGCCTCGTCGGTGACCGGCTGGTGCGGCGACGTGCTGATCGTGGCCGCCGCGTATCTCCTCATGGAGGGGCGTCTCACGCCCGCCCGGCTGCCCTGGTGGCTGCGCCGGGCCATGGAAGCGGGCGGCCCCGTGGCACTCGCCTCCGCCTGGCGGCTGCCCTCGCTGCCCGCCGGTCGCCCCGGCACGGAGCTCGTGACCGGTGGTGTGCTGCTGGTCGGTGTCGCCGGGTACCTGGTGTGGGCGCGACGCCACCGCTGGGGGGCGGAGCTGTCCGCGCCCCTGCGCTTCCCGCTGCGCGACGGCACCTGGCTCATCGCCCAGGGCGGCGGCCCCGGCCTGAACCACCACACGCCCCACCCCGAACAGCGCGGGGCGATCGACGTCATCGGCGTCGGGGCGCGCGGCGCCCGGCTGCGCTCCGGTGCGTCGCCGGACGCCTACGTGATCTACGGCGCGAAGCTGTACGCCCCGTGCGACGGGGACGTGGTCTCCGCCGCCGACGACTACGCGGACCAGGTCCCCGGCACCATCCGCTACGAACCCCCCTACGGCAACCACGTGTTCATCGACACCGGCAGTGAGCTGGTCAAACTCGCGCATCTGCGGCCCGGCACCGTGACCGTGGCCACCGGCGACCGGGTACGCGCGGGCCAACTCCTCGGCGAGGTCGGCAACTCGGGCAACACCACCGAGCCCCATCTGCACCTGCACGCCGAGCGCGACGGACTCGGCCTCGACCTCCGCTTCACCGGCATCACCGGACCGCTGCACCGGGGACGCACGCTGCGCATCTGAAGGGCCCCTGAACGCCCCTCACCCCGATGACCACCCCGCACGACCCTTGCGCCTCCCCTCGTCACGTCCGCCCGCAACTCTTCACGTCCGCCCGTGACCTCCGTACGTCCGCCCGTGACCTCCGTACGTCCGGCCCGGACGCCCTCTCGGCTCCCCAGAAGGGCTCACCATGTCCGCACACCCGCGCATACGCCCCGGCGTGCTCACCGCCGCCGTCTGCACCGCACTCCTGGGTACGGTGCTGGCCTCGCCCGCCGCGCACGCCGCGGACCCCTCCCCGCACCGGCACACCCTGTCCGGCTCGCGTCCCGGGTACGCCACCGCCGGCGCCGACGCGGGCGCGGTGCCTGCCGACCAGCGCCTGACCGCCCGCCTCTACCTCGGCTCCCGCGACCCGGGTGGCCTGGCCGCGTTCCTCCGGCAGGTGACCGACCCGCACAGCCCGCACTACCGGCACTTCCTCACCCCCGCCGCCTACCAGCGGCGCTTCGCCCTCGGACCGGCCGAACACCGGGCCGTGGCCGACTGGCTGACCCGGGCCGGCCTCACCGTCACCCGGGACTCCGCGCACTACGTGGACGTCTCCGGCCCCGAAAGAGCCGTACGGCAGGCGCTCGGGAGCCCCATCCACCACTACCGCACGGCCCGCGGGACGGTCAGCGCGCCGTCCGGCGACCTCAGCGTCCCGAGCTCCCTCGGCACCGAGGTGGTGGCCGTCTCCGGGCTGTCCGCGCCCGCCGCCGCCCACCCGCAGTCCCACCGCACCACCACCCCACTGCACCCACCGCGCCCGCGGCCCTCCGGCGCCACCGTCACCGACGACGCCGGCGCCGTCTGTTCCCCCTCCTTCGGCGGGACCCCGGCCACCGGGCTGCCGACCGCCTACGGCGCGACACCCACGTACGCGCCCTGCCCGTACGTCCCCGCTCAGCTGCGTCACGCCTATGGAGCGGGCGGTGCCCACGCGACCGGCAAGGGCGCCACCATCGCCATCGTCGACGCCTACGGCTCCCCCACCATGCCCGCCGACGCCGACCGGTACGCCCGCGCCACCGGTGACCGCCCCTTCCGTCCGGGCCAGTACCGCCAGCGGGTCACCCCGAAGGACTGGAACGTGGGCTCCGCGTGTGCGCCTCCCGCGTCCTGGGCCGGCGAGGAGGCCCTGGACGTCGACATGGCCCACGGTCTGGCCCCCGACGCGCACGTCCTCTACATGGGCGCCGACTCCTGTCTCGACGCCGACCTCATGGACGCCGAGGCCACCGTCATCGACCACCGCCTGGCCGACTCCATCTCCAACTCGTGGGCCGAGATCATCCACTCCGACCCGGGACATCTGACCCCGGACCTCGTGAACGCCTGGAACCTGCTGTTCGAGCAGGCCGCCGCGGAGGGCATCGGGGTGTACTTCGCCGCCGGGGACTGCGGCGATTCCTCGCCCGGCGCCGCCGAGACGGGCGTCAACTGCGACCCGAAGACCACCGCCGCCCAGGCGGACTTCCCCAGCGGCTCTCCCTGGGTCACCTCCGTCGGAGGCACCACCCTGGCCCTCGACCGGCACGGGAACTACGCCTGGGAGACCAGCATGGGCGACGAGTTGTCGGTCCTCACCGACAGCACCTCCGCCGCCCGTTCATCCGCCTCAGGGGCACCCGTCTCCGGGGCATCCGGCAAGGCCTGGGGCCCCCTCCCCGGAGTGTTCGCGTTCGGCGGCGGAGGCGGCCCCGGCGACTTCCCGCAGCCCTGGTACCAGCGCGGACGCACACCCGCCCCCAGCAACGGCACCCCGGCGCGGCGCACCACCCCCGACGTGGCCATGGAGGGCGACGGCGCGCTGCCCGTCCTGGTGGGGCTCACCGACGGCGGCACCTTCCAGCTCGTGGGCTTCGGCGGCACCTCCGCCGCCACCCCCGCCTTCGCCGCGCTCCAGGCCGACGCCCAGCAGGAGACCGGTCGTCCGCTGGGCTTCGCCAACCCGCTGCTGTACGCGCTCGGCGGCAGTCCGGTCTTCCGCGACGTCACCGACCACCCCGCCGCCGCGGGCAGTGGCCCGCTCACCGTCGTCCGCGACTACGGCCCCTCGCCGGCGGCCCAGGCCCCGTCCGACGACCAGCAGCGCTACGTCCTCTACGCCCTGGGCCGCGACTACGGCCTGCACGCCGTCCCCGGCTACGACGACGCCACCGGCCTCGGTTCCCCCTCCCCCGCCTATCTGCGGTCGATGCGGCGTACCGGCGGCATCCCGCGGTGACACCGGACGCCATCGTGGTGGGATCGGGGCCCAACGGTCTCGCGGCCGCCGTCGTCCTGGCCCGGCGCGGGCTCGCCGTGACCGTCCTGGAGGCGGCCGACACGCTCGGCGGCGGCACCCGGACCAGCGAACTGACCCTGCCCGGGCTGCTCCACGACCACTGCGCGGCCGTCCACCCGATGGCGCTCGCCTCGCCCTTCCTGCGGTCCCTCGGCCTGGAGCGGCACGGCCTGGAGTGGCGGCGGCCCGAGATCGACCTCGCCCATCCGCTCGACCATGGCCCCGCGGCCGTCCTGCACCGGTCGCTGAAGGCCACGGCACGCTCCCTCGGCCCGGACGGAGCCGCGTGGGAGCGGCTGTTCGGGCCGCTGACGGACCAGTACGACTCCCTCGCGGCGGAGTTGCTGCGCCCACCGCTGCGGCTGCCCCGGCATCCCCTCCCCCTGGCCCGGTTCGCACTGCACGCGGCGCTCGGCGCCACCGCCGTCGCGCGACGCTGGCGCACGCCGGGCGCCCGCGCCCTGTTCGCCGGCGTCGCCGCGCACGCGATGGCGCCCCTGACCGCGCCGGGCAGCGCCGCCATCGGCCTCATGCTGACCGCGGCGGCGCACCGGCACGGCTGGCCCGTGGCGCACGGCGGCTCAGGGGCCGTCACCCGTGCCCTGGCGGCGTGCCTGGCCGAACTCGGCGGCACCGTGGAGACGGGCGTCCGGGTGCGGTCGCTGGCCGAACTGCCGCCCGCCCGCGTCACCTTGCTGGACGTCGCGCCGCGTGCCGCCGCGGCGCTGTGCGGCGACCGGCTGCCCGCCCGCACCCGCCGCGCGTACGCCCGCTGGCGGCACGGGCCCGCCGCCTTCAAGGTCGACCTGGCCGTCGAAGGCGGTGTGCCCTGGCGCGACGAGGCCTGCCGCCGGGCCGGGACCGTCCACCTGGGCGGCACGCTGGCAGAGGTCGTGGACGCCGAACGGGCCGTGACGCGCGGGCGGATGCCGGAGCGTCCCTTCGTGCTGGTGTCCCAGCAGTACCTCGCCGACCCGGTCCGCTCGGCGGGAGACGTGCACCCCGTCTGGGCGTACGCGCACGTCCCGCACGGGTACGACGGCGACGCCACCGAAGCCGTACTCGACCGGATCGAGCGCTTCGCACCGGGCCTGCGGGAACGCGTGGTCGCCCGTGCGTCGATGTCCGCGTCCCGGCTGGAGGCGTACAACGCCAACTACGTGGGCGGTGACATCCTCACCGGCGCCAACACCCCGCGCCAGCTGGTCCTGCGCCCCCGCGCGGCCCTCGATCCCTACGACACCGGCATCCCCGGCGTCTTCCTGTGCTCGGCGGCGACCCCGCCCGGCCCCGGCGTGCACGGCATGTGCGGCTACCACGCGGCGCGCTCGGCCTTGCACCACCTGGGGGACCCGCACGGTCAGCCACCGGGTTCCCGGCGCGGCCCGTACCTAATCTGATGGCATGTCAGATGACGTGTCGTACGAGCTGCTCGGCTTCGACAACGTACTGCTGCCCGTGGGGAACCTCGGCGCCGCGGTGGAGTTCTACGGGCGGGCGGGCATTCCGGTGGCGTTCCGGCTGGACGAGGCCGGGATCGCGCTGCTGAAGGTGGGCAAGGAGACACCGGGACTGCTGCTGCGGCTGGAGGAGGAGCTCGGCCTCCGGCCGCCGCTGTGGGCCTCGGCACGGGTGTGGCTGGAGGTCCGGGACGCGCGGGCCACGGCCGACGCGCTGGCCTCGGCGGGCATCCGGCCGCTCGCCCCCGCCTTCCCGGTCGCCACCGGCTGGACCGTCGAGATCGCCGACCCCTGGGGCAACGTCATCGGCTTCACGGACTACGGCAAGCGGCCCGAGCTGGGCCGCCATCAGGCGTGACCCCCCTCACTCCGCCCGGCCTCACCGCACCCTGACTTGAACATGTTCAAAAGCAGGTCTACATTCCTTCTCGACAGCGTTTTGAACGCGTTCAAGAAGGGGTGGGGACATGGACCTCACGGTCGTCGCGTACGTCATCTATCTGCTGGTCAGCATCGCGCTGACGGTCTGGGTGGCACGCACGCTGAGCCACAACGGGCGGATCTTCCTCGCCGACGTGCTGCACGGGAACGAGAAGCTCGCCGACGCCGTCAACCACCTCCTGGTGGTGGGCTTCTACCTCGTCAACCTGGGCTTCGTCGCGCTCTATCTGAACAGCGACGACGGCGAGATCACCGACACCCGCGGGATCTTCGAGGCCCTGTCGACCAAGCTCGGCGTCGTCCTGCTCGTCCTCGGGGTCATGCACCTCGGCAACGTGTACGTGCTCAACAAGATCCGGCGGCGGGGCGTCATGGAGCGGGAGCAGCTGCCGCCCGTCGCGCCGACGGACTGGGTCGCGCCGGCGGCCGGGGCGTGAGCACCATGACCGGCCTCAAGGCCACCCGTGACCGGGACGCCGCACGCGTCCCGGTCCTCGGGCTCACCGTCCTCTACGACGCCTCGTGCTCGCTGTGCACCTTTCTGCGCGACTGGCTGGTCAAGCAGCCCCAACTGGTGCCGCTGCGGCTCGTGCCGGCCGGTTCCGAGCAGGCCGGGGCGCTCTTCCCCGCCCTCGACCACCGGGCCACCCTCGACGAGATCACCGTCGTCGGGGACGGCGGTCAGGTCTATCGCGGGGCCGCCGCCTGGGTCGTCTGCCTGTGGGCGCTGCGCGAGCACCGGCCGCTCGCCCACCGGCTGAGCACCCCCGCCGGGGCCCGGCTCGCCAAGGGCGCGATGCTCGCCGCCGCGAAGTGGCGCTCCGCGCACGCCCAGCAGGGGTGGGGCGGGGGCGCGTACCGGCGGGGCGACGGGTGGGTGTACGAGCCGAGCATCGGGTGGACGTACCAGCCTCCCGGCTGTGACAGCGACTCCTGTTCGACTCGTTAGGCTCTGTTCCCGTGCCAGCACCGACAGACAGCCCCGGCCCGGACGACCCGAACGTGCCCGGAAAGGCCCAGGAAAAGGGTCCCGCCAAGAGCGAGCAGACCCGCGCGCTGATCCTGGAGACCGCGCTGCGGCTGTTCCAGGAGCGGGGGTACGACAAGACGACCATGCGGGCGATCGCCCAGGAGGCCGGGGTCTCCGTCGGCAACGCGTACTACTACTTCGCCGGCAAGGAGCACCTCATCCAGGGCTTCTACGACCGGATCGGCGCCGAGCACCAGGCGGCGATCCGGCCGGTCCTGGAGCGCGAGAAGGATCTGGAGGCGCGGATCGCGGGGGTGCTGAAGGCGTGGCTGGACGTGGCGGAGCCGTACCACGAGTTCGCGGCGCAGTTCTTCAAGAACGCCGCCGATCCGGAGAGCCCGCTCAGCCCCTTCTCCCTCGAGTCGGCGGGCCCGCGCGAGGAGGCCATCGCCATACACCGCGAGGTGCTCGCCGGTTCGAAGGCGAAGGTTCCCGAGGAGCTGAGGGACGTCCTGCCCGAGCTGATGTGGCTGTCGCAGATGGGGCTCGTCCTGTACTGGGTCTTCGACCGCACGGAGGGGCGCGAACGCAGCTACCGGCTCGCCGAGCGCGGCGCCCGCCTCACCACCCGGGGCGTCTCACTGGCCCGCTTCCGCGTCCTGCGCCCGCTCGTCCACGAGGTGCACGAACTGTTCACGGACTTCCTGCCGGGGATGACGAAGATGCTGCCGGATCCGGGGCGGGGCTCCACGACCGGGTGAAGCCGGTGATACGGGGCATGGGGGAGGGATGCGGCCTACGATGATGTTCTCGACACCAGCCCATGGGAGGCACGCGATGTCCGCTGCATCCGCCGAGCAGCCTTTCAACTCTCGGCCACTCACGGCCATTGCCGACGAGATCATGGAACGCCATCCGGGCTACCGCGTCGAGATCATCGGAGGCCATCTCCTCGTGTCCCCCGCCCCGGATGTCCCCCACGCTCGCGCCCTGACCAAACTCATGCGCCCGTTCATCGCGGCAGGACTGGACGACGGCGAGACGGAGGTACTCCAAGGCATCGGGCTCTGGCTGCCCACCGACACCGAGGACTACGCCATCCCCGACCTCGCGATCGTGGACGCCGATGTCGAGGACCACCTCGTAGAGAACAACTCCTACGAACCGGTCTGCTTCCGCCTCGTCCTGGAGGTCACCTCCGGAAACTGGAAGAACGACCTGAAGACCAAGGTCACCGCCTACGCCCAGGCCAAAATCCCCGTCTACGTGATCGTCGACCGCAAGCACCAGCGCCTGCACGTCCTCACCGACCCGACCGGGGGCAGGTACGAGAACCACCGCCCGCACGCCCCCGGCGAGATCGTCACCCTCCCGGATTCCATCGGCGCCAAGGTCACCCTCGACGTCGACGAAATCCTCAAGGCCGGGCAGCCGAAGGCTAGTTGACGGCGTCCACCTCCCCCTCCGTCAACTCCAGGTCGTGCACCAGTGGTTCGTCGGCCACGATGACGTGCCGGGCGCGGGCGCCGTACGACGAAGCCGTCGCCGACAGCAGGTAGGTGCCGGGCGCCGGTACCGAGACGATGTACGAGCCGTCCGCCAGTGAGGTCACCCGGTCCAGTTGACGCCCGCCCTTGGTGAGCAGGGTGAGGACCGCCCCGTCGACCGGTGCGCCCTCCGCGTCGCGGACGAAGCCGTGCACGACCGTCGGTCCCCCCGCCGAGGCCCGCGGCAGCGGCTCCGCCTCCTCGGCCGGCTCCACCGCCAGGTGCGGCAACCGCTTCTCCAGACCCGCCGGCAGCCACCAGTTGGACTTGCCCAGCAGATGCATCGCGGCCGGCACCAGCGCCGTACGGAGGATGAACGCGTCGAGCGCGACCGCCGCCGCGAGGCCCACGCCCGCCATCGCCGCCCCGGAGTCGCCGCTGAGGACGAAGGCGAGGAAGACACAGACCATGATCAGGGCGGCGGAGTTGATGACACGGCTGGTCTCCGCGAGGCCGACCCGGACCGCCCGCGCGTTGTCCTTCGTGTGCACCCACTCCTCGTGCATCCGGCTCACCAGGAACACCTGGTAGTCCATCGAGAGGCCGAAGAGCAGGGAGAGCATGATGACGGGCAGGAAGGCGTTGATCGGGCCCTCCTTGCCGAGGCCCAGCAGGCTCAGACCCCAGCCCCACTGGAAGATTGCGACGAGGACGCCGAAGGATGCGGCGGCCGCGATCAGGTTCATCAGGGCGGCGGTCAGGGGCACCACCAGGGAGCGGAAGGCGACCATCAGCAGCAGGAAGCCCAGGCCGATGATGGTGGCGATGAACAGCGGCAGCCGGTCACCCGTGACGGTCGAGAAGTCCTTGGAGATCGCCGTCACACCGCCGACGTGCGCCTGCGCCCCCGCCTCCGGGATCACCTTGTCCCGCAGGGTGTCGATGAGCTGGTCCGTCTTCTCGGACTGCGGTGACGTGGTCGGTACGACCTGGATCACCGTGACGCCCTGCGCGGGCGGCAGCGCCGCGACCTGGGCGACGCCGTCGGTCGCGCGGATGCCCTGCACCAGCTTGTTCGTGTCGCCGCTGGTGGAGACCACCTGGAGCGGGCCGTTGAAGCCGGGTCCGAAGCCCTCCGCGAGGAGGTCGTACGCCTTCCGGGTCGTCGTCGACGCGTCGTCGTTGCCCTGGTCGGTCGCGCCGAGCCGCAGTGACAGCACCGGGATCGCGAGGATCGCCATGACGACGAGGGCCATCACGGCGACCGAGCGCGGCCGCTTCTGGACGCTCGCCGACCAGCGCGCCGCGAGACCGCTGGACCGCTCCGGCTCGGGGCCATCGGCGGCCAGCTTGCGCCGCTGGCGGCGGCTGAGCACCCGGGAGCCGAGGAAACCGAGCAGCGCGGGCAGCAGCGTGACCGCCGCGAGCACGCTGAACACGACGGTGAGCGAGGTGCCGATGACCACGCCGTCCAGGAAGCGCAGGTTCGTCACGAGCATCCCGGCGAGCGCGATGCACACCGTGCCGCCCGCGAACAGCACCGCGCGGCCCGAGGTGTTGAGGGCGGTGACCGCCGACTCCTCCGGGTCCATGCCGCGCAGGATGCCGCGCCGGTGCCGGGTGACGATGAACAGCGCGTAGTCGATGCCGACACCGAGGCCGATCAGCGTGGCGAGCAGCGGAGCCAGGTCGGGCACCGACGTCACATGGCTGAGCAGCTGGGTGGAGAACAGGCCCGTGCCCACCCCGAAGATCGCGATGCCGATCGGGAGCAGCATCGCGAAGAGCGAGCCGAAGGCGAGGAAGAGGACGACCGCCGCGGCCAGGATGCCGATCATCTCGGCGAGTCCGGTGGGCGGTTCCTGGACGCGCTGGATCGCCTGACCACCCAGCTCGACGTGCAGACCGCCGCTTCGGGCGCCCTGTGCGGTGTCGACCACGTCCTGCACCAGCTGCTTGGGCACCGCGTTCGCCTGCTCGGCGAAGGTGATCTGGGCGTAGGCGATCTTGCCGTTGGCGCTGATCTGCGCCGCGCCCCGGTCGCCCGTGTACGGGCCGGTGACGCCGCCGACTCCCGCCATCTTGCCGATCTTCTCCAGCGCCGGCTGGATCCGGGACTGTACGGACTGGTCCCGGACGGTTCCCGTGTCGACCTTCCACACCACCGTGTCGGTGTCGCCCGCGCGCTCCGGGAAGGCCTTCTCCATCTGGTCGTACGCGCGCTTGGAGTCCGTGTTCGGAAGGGAGAAGACGTTCGCGTAATCCGTGCCCGCGGTCGAGGCCGCGGCCCCGAGCCCGAGCAGTGCCCCCACCCACAGCAACAGGACCACCAGCCGGTGCCGATAGCACCACCGTGCCAATGTCGCCACGCTCAACGCTCCTTAGTCGACCGGTCATCCGGTCGTTCGGTTGTCGGTTGGTCCCCCAGGTCCTGGGACCAACCATCGACCGGCACGCTCGAGCGACGACACAGACCGCCCATGACTCTCAAGGAACTCCAAAGGGGGAGCCGCCCCCTGGCGCGACCCGCGTGCGGATACTGGGGGCATGACCGCTCACGAGGGGGCCACCGTTCTCGTCGTCGAGGACGAGCCGAGCATCGCGGACGTCCTCGCCATCGCGCTGCGCTACCACCGCTTCGAGGTGATGACCGCGGGCACCGTCCGTCAGGCGCTCACGCTCGCCGAGCGCACCCGGCCCGACGCCGCGCTGCTCGACGTGATGCTGCCGGACGGCGACGGCCGGGCGCTCGGCCGTGAACTGCGCCTGCGCCGATCCGACCTGGCGATCGTCTTCCTCACCGCGCGGGACGCGCCCGCCGAGATCGTCGGCGCGCTCGGGTTCGGCGACGACTACATCACCAAGCCGTTCAACATCGACGAGGTCGTCGCCCGGATCACGGCCGTACTGCGCCGCACACGCCCCGACGACGTCCTTCCCCAGCGCCCGCCCCTTCGCTACGGCGAACTCGAACTGGACGAGACGACGTACTCCGTGCACCGTGGGGACCGCACGGTGGAGCTCACCCCCACCGAGTACGCCCTGCTGCGCTTCCTCGTCCGCAACGGCGGCCGGATCGTGCCCAAGGAACAACTCCTTCGGCATGTCTGGCAGTACGAACACTCCGCCGAGTCGACCGTCGTCGAGACGTACATCAGCTATCTGCGCCGCAAACTCGAACCCCTCGGCCCACCGGTGATCCAGACCCGCCGGGGCGTCGGATACGGCCTCGCATGACCGCGGCGTCCCCGGACCCGGTCGTCGCTGCGGCGCATGCGGAGTCCTCCCCCCGCGCGGAGCCCGCGTCCCGGACCGAGCTCGTCTCCCGGACCGAGCTCGCCCTCTGTGCGGGGGTTCCCGCGTACGTGGGTGCGCGGCGCCCCCGGCGTCACCACGGGGTCCACTCCTTGCGCGGCAAGCTGACGCTCGCGAACGTGGCGTTGCTGGCGCTGGGCATCATCGTGGCGACCGCCGTCAGCCTGATGGGCATGCGGCACTACCTGCTCGACCAGGTCGACACGGATCTGTCCAAGACGCGGGAGTCGCTGACCGGTTCGCGGCTCACCCTCCACCAGATCGACTCGCTCACCGCGCTCGCCTTCGTACGCGAGCGGATGGTCCCCGGCATGGACCGGTCCGACAAGCCCGACTCGATCTTCGCGGCGGTGGACGGCCACGGGACCCCCCTCAGCGTCGGCGGTTTCAAGCCCACCGACATCCAGCGCGCGCTGGCCGCCTCGGTGGACGACCCGAGCGCCCTCGCGCACGACCCCGCCCTGCACGACACCACCGTGCACGGCGCCTCCTACCGGGTCACCGGGGCCCGGCTCGACGACGGCACGTACGTGCTGCTCGCCGCCTCCACCGACGCCCTGCACAAGGGCATCGCCAAGGCCCTCAAGCTCGATCTGGGCGTCGGCACCCTGCTGTTGTCGCTGCTCGCGGTGCTGACCATGATCAGCGTGAGCCGCCGGATGCGGCCACTGGAGGACATGGTGGAGACCTCGTCCGCCATCGCCGAGGGAGACCTCACCCGGCGCGTGCCCTCCAGCCACCATCCGACCCAGGAGGTCGAACAGCTGCGGCTCGCCCTCAACTCCATGCTCCACCAGGTGGAATCGGCGTACCGGACCCGCGAGCGCAGCGCGGCGCAGCTGCGCCGGTTCGTCGCGGACGCCTCGCACGAGCTGCGCACCCCGCTGTCGGCGATCCGCGGCTACCTCCAGCTGTACGAGAAGGGGATGCTGCGCGAGCCCGGTGAGCGCCGGCGGGCCTGGGACCGGGTGAACGCCGAGGCCGACCGCATGGGACGCCTCGTGGACGAACTGCTCATCCTGGCCCGCCTCGACCAGAGCCCCGAGCTGCGTTTCAAGAACGTCGACCTGAGCCGTCTCGTACGGGACGCGGCCGAGGATCTGCGGGCCCAGCAGCCCGGACGTCCGGTGACCGTGAGCGCCGACGGGACACTGCTGGTGCTCGCCGACGAGTCGGGGCTGCGGCAGGTGCTGGGCAACCTGGTGGCCAACGTACGCACCCACACGCCCGCCGACGTGCCGGTGCGGCTCGGTCTCGAACGGGAGGACGGGACCGTACGGCTGTGCGTCGCGGACCAGGGGCCCGGGCTGGCGGAGGAGGACGCGGCGCGCATCTTCGACCGGTTCTTCCGGGCGGGCGGTGGCGCGGGCAGCGGGCTGGGGATGGCGATCGTGCAGGGAGTGGTGGCCGCGCATGGGGGTGACGTGGCGGTACGGACGGCGCCGGGAGCGGGGCTCGAGGTCACGGTGACGCTTCCGGCGCGGTGAACTGCTTTAACAAGCACAGTGAGGTGCTTGAACAAGCTCAGTGACTCGCTTGAACATAAGCAAACCCGGATGATTGAACACCGGCCGGTACGACCTCGTACCCAACAGATGAAGGCGGCCCCGACCTCAGCCTGGTCCGCCGCGCCACCACCGGGCTTCGCACGGAAGGACCGCCGGGTTGTCGTTCAACACGAGCTCTCGACAGCTGTCGAAAACGGACGAGGCGCCGGAGGACGTGCCCTCGCAGGAGGTCACGCCCCTGGACTCCCCGGAGACCGAGACCCCGGAGGCCGAGACCGCGGAGGCCGAGACCGCGGAGGCGGACGCTCCGGAGACCGAGACCCCGGAGGCCGAGGCCGACCCCGAGCCGGAAGTCCCGGAGGTCCCGGAGGTCCCGGAAGTCTCGGAGGTCCCGGAAGCGGAGGCTGCGGAGACGGAGACTCCCGAGGACCGGACGTCCGAGGCACAGACATCGGAGTCCGGGGCTTCTGAGGCGGAAAGCCCCGGGGCGGAAGCCTCGGACGTCGACGCTCCCGAGGGCGAGGTCACCCCCCGCCCGCGCCGGTGGCGGCGAGTCTGGGGCGGGTGGCGGGAGAAGTACCCGGTCGCGGCCCGCGTTCTCGCGTGGACCACCACCGCCGTGGCCCTCGCTGTCGTGGTCGTCGCGCTGCTCATGCCGACCCAGTCGGACAAGTTCCGGCTGGCCGCTTTCGTGCGTCTCCCGGTGGAGGCGATCTTCGGCGCCGCCCTGCTGATCGTCCTGCCCCGCAAGCCGCGGATCGCCGTGGCGGCGTTGGCCGGGCTCGGCCTGGGCGCCCTGACCGTCGTGAACTTCCTCGACATCGGTTTCAACGAATACCTCGGGCGAGGCTTCAACGTCGTCCTCGACTGGTCGCTCTTCAGTGATGCGCAGGGATACCTCCAGGACACGTTCGGCAGGGGCGGCGCGCTCGGCATCGCGGCCCTGGCCGTGACGCTCGCGATCGCCGTACTCGCCCTCACGACGATGTCGGTGATCCGACTGGGCAACCTGGCGGCCCGGCACACCGAGACGGCGACCCGCACGACGCTGGTGCTGGCCATCGCCTGGGTCACCTGCGCGGCGCTGGGCGTGCAGTACGCCGCGGGGATACCCATCGCTTCGGAGCACACCATGCAGGCCCTCCAGTTCAAGTCGGAGCAGGTGCGGCAGACGCTGCGGGACGAGGCCGCGTTCCGCAAGATCGCGAAGAAGGACGACTTCGCCAACACGCCGCCCGACCAGCTGCTCACCGGGCTGCGCGGCAAGGACATGATGATCACCTTCATCGAGAGCTACGGCCGTAGCGCGATCGAGGACCCGGTCATGGCGCCCGGGGTCGACGCGACGCTCACCGCCGAGAACAAGAAGCTGACCGACGCCGGGTTCGCGGCCAAGAGCGGCTGGCTGACCTCGGCGACGTACGGCGGAAGCAGCTGGCTGGGCCACTCCACCTTCCTGTCGGGCCTGTGGATCAGCAACCAGCAGCGCTACCGCACCGTCACCGCGGGCGACCGCCTGACCCTCCCCGGCGCGTTCAAGAAGACGGGCGCCTGGGACACGGTCGGCGTCATGCCGGGCGTCCAGAAGACCTGGCCCGAGCAGAATTTCTACGGCATCGACAAGCTCTACGACGCCCACAAACTCGGCTACAAGGGCCCGAAGTTCAGCTGGTCGACCATGCCCGACCAGTACGCGCTGACCGCGTTCGAGCGCCTGGTGCACAGCAAGAAGCACGACAAGCCGCTGATGTCGACGATCATCCTGACCTCCAGCCACCAGCCCTGGGCGCCGATCCCCAAGCTGGTCCCGCAGGACCAGGTCGGCGACGGCTCGATCTACAACGCGATCGAGAAGGCCGGCAAGAAGCCCGCGGACATCATCACCGACTCCACCAAGTCGAAGCAGGAGTACGGCAAGTCCATCCAGTACTCGGTGTCCAGCCTCATCAACTACCTGGTGAAGTACGGCAACAAGAACACCGTGCTGATCTTCCTCGGCGACCACCAGCCCATCGCCCGGGTCAGCGGCAACCACGCCAGCCGTGACGTGCCGGTCTCGATCGTCGCCAAGGACCCGAAGGTCCTGGACAAGATCGCCGACTGGAACTGGGCGGACGGCCTGCAGCCGAAGCAGGACACCCCGGTCTGGAAGATGAACGCCTTCCGCGACCGCTTCCTGACGGCGTACGGCTCGACCCCGGCGCCATGATTCACGGGGCCGCGGACGCCACGAGCGCCCACACGGTCTTGCCGTAGCGGCCCCGGCTCCACACCCCCCACGCCACGGCGACGCCCTCCACGAGGTGCAGGCCGCGGCCGGTCTCCTCCCCCACGGAGACCGGCCGCGGCCGTGGTGCGCCGAGGCCCTCGTCGGAGACCTCGACGAAGCAGGAGCCGTCGGCGAGGGCGGTCACCGCGACCTCGAACTCCCCTTCGTCACCTTCGCGACCTTCATGAAGGGGTCCGTGGCGTACGGCGTTGGTCACGAGTTCGGAGACGATCAGAACGACGTCCGCGAGGGCCGGGTCGTCGGTGCTGTGGCCCCAGTCCCGCAGATGGTCGCGTACCCGGCGCCGGGCGAGTCCGACGGACGCCGGATGCCGGGGCAGCCGGAACGCGTTGCGTCTCACCACCTCAGCTCCTCACCGCGCACACACCTCCGGCACATAGTGCGCACATGGTGCCGCGCTGGGCGAGAGCGCGATGTCACCGGGGTGGGGGGCCACCCCGCGAGATCACGTCACGTGTCATATCCAGCTCAGCCGCCAGAGACGGAAGACACCGGTCCCGTCCGACAGATACTGGCCGCCTCCGACGTCCTCACTGCTGAGTACATACTCCTTGCGCTGCCACAGGGGAATCAGGGGAACATCGCGGGCCACGATTTCCTGCAGTGTCTGGAAGTCGTCGGACGTGCGGCTGCGGTCCTCGTACTGCTGACTGTCCTGAATCAGCCGGTCCACGTCCTTGTCGCTGTACCCGTTCTTCATGCTGTTGCCGGTGCCGACGAGCGCGGTGCTGAAGGTGTCCGGGTCGGGGAAGTCGGCGACCCAGCCGACCGCCCAGGCGTCCAACCGGCCCTCGGCGTACCGCTTCTGGAAGTCGGTCCACTCGTAGCCCTTGATGTCCACCTTGAACAGGCCGCTCGCCTCCAGCTGCCGCTTGATCTCGGTGGCCTCCTCACCGGCGGCGCCCCGCCCCTCGGCATACCCGTAGGTGAAGCGCACCGGCGTCGACACCCCGGCCTCGGTCAGCAGGGCCTTCGCCTTCTTCACGTCGGGCTTGGGGTAGGAGTCGAAGAACGACGTCGAGTGCCCTGTGATGCCCGCGGGGATCAGTCCGTACAGCGGATCGGTCGTCCCCTTGTAGGTCTGGCTGACCAGTTGCTCGCGGTTGATCAGCAGGGCGACGGCCTGCCGCACGAGGCGGTTGTGCAGCGGCGAGTTCGCGCGGACGCTGAGGACGAGGTTGCGGGTCTCGGCGCTGTCGGACTCGGTGACGTGCTGGTTCGGGTCGCTCGGCGAGAGGGTGGCGAGCGTCGCGGGCGGCAGCTGACGCGTCGCGACGTCGACCTGTTTCGCCTTCCAGGCGTTCTCCAGCGCCTTGGGGGTGGCGTAGTAGCGCAGCACGGTGGGCGTGCCACTCCCCTCGACGGAGCCCTTGTAGTACTTGTTGGGCGCGAGGACGGCCCGCTTGTCCTTCGTATACGACTTCAGTACGTACACTCCGGTGCCGTCGACGCCCGCGTCCCCCCGCAAGGCGTGCTTCGGGTAGCGGGTGTGGTCGACGATCGACCCGGCTCCGGTGGCCACCTTGAACGGGAAGGTGGCGTCCGGCGAGGACAGGTGGAAGGTGACCTTGAGGCCCTGGGCGTCCACCGAGCCGAGGGTGGAGAGCAGGGACGCGGGCCCCACCTCGGAGTTGATGGCCTTGACCCGGTCGAAGGAGAACTTCACGTCCTCGGCGGTCACCTTGCTCCCGCTCGGGAACGTCAGGTCGTCGCGCAGGGTGCAGACATAGGTCCGCAGTCCCGCGCCCACGAACCCGCAGCTCTTCGCCGCGTCCGGCACGGGGGCGGCGCCACCGGGCTCGAACGTCAGCAGTGACTGGAACACGTTGCTGAACAGGGCCCAGGAGCCGGCGTCGTACGCGCCCGCCGGGTCGAGTGACGTGACGGCGTCCGTCGTCCCGACCGTGATGGTCCTGTTGTCGTTCTTCTTCGACGGCAGTAACTGCCAGCCGCCCACACCCACGGCCGCCAGTACCACCAGCACCGCGAGAATCCGTATGCGAACCGATCGCATCGGCGCCCCTCCCCAGGCCACGCCCCGTGCCACTCCCCAGTGACGCGGATCACCCAACCACAGGTGTTTCGTCTGAGGGAAGAGGTGTCCGAAGAATCAGACGGGGTATTGGGAAAGACCGTTTCGCCCCTGTTTCACAGCTGGTTCTCAGGCTTGCAGGGACGCCAGCTCCACGACGGTGATGTCCGACGGCGCACCCACCCGGGTCGGCGGCCCCCAGGCACCCGCGCCCCGGCTGACGTACAACTGCGTGTCGCCGTACCGCTCCAGGCCCGCGACCGTGGGATTGGCCAGTTCCGCGATGTAGTTGCCCGGCCAGAGCTGTCCGCCGTGGGTGTGCCCGGAGAGCTGGAGGTCGACGCCGTGCTTGACGGCGTCGTGGATCTGGACCGGCTGGTGGGCGAGCAGCACCACGGCCCGCGCGGTGTCCCGGTCCCCCAGCGCCCTCCCGAAGTCGGGCCCGTGCCCCTCGCTCTCCCCCGCGACGTCATTGACGCCCGCGAGATCGAATCCGGCCATTTCCGTCCGGGCGTTCTCGAGCGGGTGCAGACCCAGTTCCCGTACTTCCCGGACCCATTGCGCGGCGCCGGAGTAGTACTCGTGGTTGCCCGTGACGAAGTACGAGCCGTGCCGTGCCCGCAGCCGCGCGAGGGGCGCCGCGGCGGGTCCGAGGTCCTTCACACTCCCGTCGACGAGGTCCCCGACCACCGCGATCAGGTCGGGCTGCGTCTCGTTGATCGTGTCGACGACCCGCCGGCAGAAGTCCCGGCCGAGGGTGGGCCCGAGGTGGATGTCACTGACGACGGCGATCCGGTAACCGTGCGCGGACCGGGGCAGTTTGGCCAGCGGCACGGTGACCCGCTTCACCCGGGGCCCGCGCAGCACCCCGTACGTCCCGTACCCCACGGTCCCCAGGGCGACGGCCGCGGCGGCCCCGCCGACGGCCCGCGAGACGAAGAGCCGCCGCGAGGGGGTGGTGACGGGCCGTGGCGGTGCGGCGGGTGAGGGCTCCTGGGGGGCCGCCGCTCCCGTCGGCACCGACTCCGTGTGCGGCACCGACTCCGTGTGCGGCACCGGCTCCGTGTGCGGTACGGGTGCCGGGTTCCGTACGGGTGCCGGTTGCGGTACGGCCGCGGCGGGGGCCGCGCGCCGCTCCATGACCCGGCGCAGCAGCGGTCGTACGACCTCCCCCGCCACCACCCCCAGCAGCAGGTAGATCGACAGCGCCATCCACAGGAACCCGGGCCAGGCCAGCACCCGCTGGAGCCAGAAGGGCGCGCCGGCGCGCTCCGCGGCGACCGCGGCGATCATCAGCACCGGCCCGGCGACAAAGACCACCGTGCCCGCGCGCCGGGCGAGACCCGGACCGGACGTCGTGTCGCGCACCAGGCGGCGCCACACGTACCAGTACAGCCCCGCGACCGCGGCGAGGGCGAGCAGTCCCACCAGTACGAAGACGATGACCAAGACGCCGTATCCCCCCGTTGTCCGCCGTTGTGTTCCGTTGCCCCCCGTTTGTCCCCTGTTGTTATGACGTCTGGCGCAATGCGCGCAGTCCGCGGAACCCGATGCCGCCGACGACCGTCCCCAAGACAAAGGAGACGACGGCGAGCGTCAGGTGCACCCAGAAGTACGCCGTCGGATCCCCCGCGTCGTTGAACGCGAGCCCGCTGCCGTCCTTCCACAAATTCTTGACGAAAGTGACCCAGATGATCCAGCTCCACACTCCGAAGGCGAGCAGGAACCAGGAGACGGGGCGGCTGAGTTTCACGGGAAGGGACCTTTCATCACTATGCCGGGCACCCGAAGCCGACCCAACCGGCCGGGGGTCCGGGGGTTGTCCCCCGGGTGGGCACAGCATGGCTCCAGTATCGCCGTCGCCGGCCGGGACCGGCCGCCGGGGTGGCCGGGACCAGGGGACTCCAGCATCGGGTGATGGGACTTCCCGGCCCGCGCCCTGTAATTTCTCGACCGTGCCCGCCACCAAGAAGACCATCCGGCGATCGATGCTGGTCACTTCCGCCACCCTGTTGTCCCTTTCGCTGACGACGACGGTCCCCGTCTTCGCGGCCGACAAGCCGTCGTCGTCACCGTCACCGACGGCGAGCCCGAGCGCGACTCCCCCGGCGAACATGTCGACGGTGGGCGGAGCGCGGCTGGGAGAGGCCGGTACCCAGGTGAATCTCGGCACGGGCGCCCCGGTGCTGCCCAAGGAGGTGACCGCGCGCTCCTGGATCGTCACCGACGCCGAGTCGGGCGACGTGCTGGCCGCTCACAACCCGCACTGGCGGCTGCCCCCGGCGAGCACGCTGAAGATGCTCTTCGCCGACACCGTGCTGCCGAAGTTCCCGAAGACCGAGCAGCACAAGGTCGCCGTCACCGACCTCTCGGGCATCGGCGCGGGCTCCAGCATGGTGGGGATAAAGGAGGAGGAGACGTACAGCGTCCACGATCTGTGGCTCGGCGTCTTCCTGCGCTCCGGCAACGACGCCGTGCACGTGCTGTCGGCGATGAACGGCGGCGTGGATCAGACGGTCAAGGACATGCAGGCGCACGCCGAGGACCTGCAGGCCCTCGACACGCATGTGGTCAGCCCCGACGGCTACGACCAGCCGGGCCAGGTGTCGTCGGCGTACGACCTGACGCTGTTCGCCCGCTCCGGGCTGCAGAAGAAGGACTTCCGGGAGTACTGCTCGACCGTGCGGGCGAAGTTCCCGGGCGAGACGAAGAAGAACGACAAGGGGAAGAAGACCCGCGAGTCCTTCGAGATCCAGAACACCAACCGGCTGCTGACCGGTGACACCGACGTCTCCACGTACCAGGGCATCGCGGGGGTGAAGAACGGCAACACCACCAACGCGGGCGCCACCTTCACCGGTGTCGCCGAGCGGAACGGCAAGGTGCTGCTGGTCACCGTGATGAACCCGGAGAAGGACGAGCACAACGAGGTCTACAAGGAGGCCGCGCGACTGCTCGACTGGGGCTTCAGCGCGGCCGGCAAGGTCACACCGGTGGGTCAGCTCGTGCCGCCGAAGGGCGTCGACACCGGCGCGCAGGCGGGTGCGACCGCGTCCGCCGGGTCCAACACGCCGGTGTCGTCCGGAGACCGGGGGGCCAAGGCCTCGTCGTCGCCGGTGGCCGCCTCCGCGGCGGCGAAGGCCGGTTCCAGCGGGATCGGGACCGCCCTGGCCATCACGGGCGGTCTGCTCGCCCTGGTCGCCGGGGCCGTCTTCCTCGTCAACCGCCGCTGGCCCCTCCCCGACCTGATGCGCCGCCGTCGCTGACCTCCCCGAAGTACTCGGGCTCCGCGGGCTCGTCGGGGTCGTAGTCGCGTTGCTTCGGGCCGGAGTCGGCATGTCCCGTGGCCGTCCAGGCGGCGCAGAACAGGACCAGCTTCGAGGTGAAGTTGATCCACAGCAGCAGCGCGACGGGCACACCGAAGGCGCCGTACATGCTCTTCGACGCCACGCCCCGCATATAGCTGCTGAGCAGCAGCTTGAGCAGTTCGAAGCCGACGGCGCCCATCAGCGCGGCGACGACGAGCCGGTGGCGCGGCGGCTCGACGCCCGGCAGCAGGGTCAGGACGTACAGGAGCACCAGGAAGTCGGTGAGTACGGCGACGGCGAACGCGGCGGACTGCAGCAGCACGCTCCCCCAGTCGTGTTCGCCGATACCGAGCTGCCGGGCCGTCAAGCCGACCAGCGAGGACGCGATGGTGGAGACGGCGATGGTGACGAGTACGGCGCCGCCGAGTCCGACGAGGATCACGGCGTCCAGGAGCTTGCGCAGGAGGGGGTTCTCCTCGCGGTCGGGCAGCTCCCACACCGCGCGCAGACAATCCCGCATGGAGCCGACCCAGCCGATGCCGGTGAACAGCAGCACGGCGCCCGCGATGAGCCCGATGGTGCCGGCGTTCTGCACCAGCGCGTTGATGTCGAGCTGGTCGGAGATGCCCGGCACCTGCTCGACGATCTTGTCCTGAAGCTCCTTCTGCCGCTGGCTGGTGAGGGTGGCGGCGGCGATCGCGGCACCGACGGTCAGCAGCGGGAAGAGCGCCACGAAGCTGATGAAGGTCATCGCGGCGGCGAGCCGCGTCCACTTCACCCGGTCCAGACGCTCGTACGACCGCCACCCGTGCGTGGCCGTCAGGCGGGTGACCAACGGCCCCACGCCGGGGAGCTTTTTCAGCCAGTCCATGATCCGACTCTGCCCTCACCTCGGAAAACCCATGTCCGGGTACCCCAAAAACGCAGGACCGTGGCGAGTGCCATACCGATCCCCGCACCGGAGACCGTGTCGGCGCGTCGCGAGGTGAGCCCGAGGCCATAGTGGCTGACGGCGACGCACAGGAGCTGGACGAGGGCGCCCGCGAGGTTCACGGCGAGGAACACGAGGAAGTCGGCGTACCGCCGGGGTCCCCGCACGGCGTGGTGCCGGTAGGTGCCCAGCGCGTTGCCGGTGTACGCGACCGAGCAGCCCGCCACGAACGACAGCGCCTTGGCGGTGAGCGGGTCGAGGCCCACCGGGCCGCGCAGCCAGAGGAAGAGGCCGAGGTCGGCGGCGTAGGCGAGGACGCCGACGGTGGCGAAGCCCAGGAGCTCCTGGGTCAGCGGCCGCCGGGCGAGGCTCACCAGTTCACGACCGCGAGCCCGTACATCGCGAGCCACACCAGCCCGATCAGGGCGAGCGCGCGGTCGCGCAGGACGACGTCCTCGGGCTCGCCCGCCGCGCCCCGGTCGGCGAAGACGGCGTACCGCAGGACGGCCAGGATGAAGGCGACCATGGACAGCTGGCGCCAGGGCAGCACCCCGGCGCCGGGCACGCCGCCGTCCTCCAGGGCCCACAGGCAGTAGCCGAGCACGGCGACCCCGGCGGCCAGCTGCCAGACGAAGCGCAGATAGCCGGTGGTGTACTCGGTGAGCAGCGCGCGGGTGGCACCGGCGTTCCCGGCCAGCTGGACGGCCTCGGAGTACCGTTTCGCCGCCACCATGAAGAGCGCGCCGAAGCCCGTGGTGATCAGGAACCAGCGGGAGAGCGGGATGCCGAGGGCGAGCCCGCCGATCATCGCCCGCATCAGGAACCCGGTCGTGACGACGGCGAGGTCGACGACCAGGACGTGCTTGAGGCTGACGCAGTACGCGAGTTGCATGCCGAGGTAGGCGGTCAGCAGCGCCGCGGTGACCGGGGAGGACAGCAGGGCGGCGGCGGTCGGGGCGAGGACGGCGAGCACGCCTCCCGCGGCGTACGCGAGGGGGACGGGGACCTGGCCCGTGGCGACCGGGCGGTGGCGCTTCACGGGGTGGGCGCGGTCGGCTTCGGCGTCCCGGGCGTCGTTGATCAGGTAGACGGCGGCGGCGCAGGCCGTGAACAGGACGAAGACGAGCGCGAGTTGGATCACCGCGTGCCGGGAGAAGAGCTGGCCCGCCGCCGCCGGGGCCGCCACGACGAGCAGGTTCTTCACCCACTGGCGGGGGCGGGTGGTCCTGAGGAGACCCCGGGCGAGGCCGGTGAGGGTCCGTACGGGAACCGGGGCGGTCGGCGTGGGGTTCAGGAGCACCGTGCGTTCAGCCATGGCCGGCCTCGATCCAGCGGGCGCCCAGACGGGCCGTCAGGGCGCCCAGGGCGGCACCCGCGAGCACGTCCGAGGGGTAGTGCACGCCGGCCACCAGCCGGGAGAGGCACATCGCGGCGGCGAGCGGCAGCAGCGGGCGGACACCGAGCGCGCCGAAGGCGACCGCCGCGGCCGTCGCGGAGGCCGCGTGGGAGCTGGGGAACGAGTGCCGTCCGGCCGTGCGCACCAGCGGGACGATGTGCGCGGGGCGTGGACGGCGCACGATCCGCTTCACGCCCATGCTGGCGAGGTGCGCGGTGGCGGTGAGCGCCGTGCCGCGCAGCCACGCGCCGCACCGCCCGCGGTCGACCACCGCGCCCGTGAGGCCGGCCGCGAGCCACAGCACGCCGTGCTCCCCGCTCCAGGACAGGGCGCGTGCGACGGTCGCCACGCGTGGATCCGTGCCGCGCTCGTGGAGGGCCGACAGCAGCCGACGGTCCATGCCGTCCCACCGTCGGCGGTCCATGTCGTCAAGGTCGTCCATGTGATCTCACTCTTCTAGAGAGTGGCCGCAGAATTACGGCAATCTCGTATGACATCCCATTAATCACCCATTTCGGTGAGGAGCCGCGAAGACGGGAGAGGTGAGGGCTTTACGCACCTTTTTCGCCGATACGGTCACGGTCATGGCTGCCGACACCGCCTCCGACCCGGCCGGATCCGCCTCCGGCCCGGCCGAACCCGTCTCCGTCACGGGCTGGGGCCGCACCGCCCCGACCACCGCCCGTGTGGTCCGCCCGCGCACCTACGAGGAAGCGGTGGCCGCCGTCCGCGCCTGCGGGGTCCGCGGAGGCATCGCCCGGGGCCTGGGGCGGGCGTACGGGGACGCGGCGCAGAACGCGGGCGGGGCCGTGCTCGACATGACCGGCCTCGACCGCGTCCACGCGATTGACGTCGACGGCGGGACCGTGCTCTGCGACGCGGGCGTGAGCCTGCACCGGCTGATGGAAGTCCTGCTCCCGCTCGGCTGGTTCGTACCGGTCACGCCCGGGACCCGCCAGGTGACCGTCGGCGGCGCGATCGGCGCGGACATCCACGGCAAGAACCACCACGTGTCCGGCGCGTTCGCCCGCCATGTCCTCTCCTTCGAGCTGCTGACCGCGGACGGCGCGATCCGCACGGTGGGCCGGGGCACCCCCCTCTTCGACGCCACCGCGGGCGGCATGGGCCTGACCGGGGTGATCCTCACGGCGACCGTCCGGCTCCAGCACGTCGAGACCTCGCTGATGTCCGTCGACACCGAACGCGCGGCGGACCTGGACGACTTGATGGCCCGTCTCACCGCCACGGACCACCGCTACCGGTACTCGGTCGCCTGGATCGACCTGCTCGCGCGCGGCCGCTCGACGGGACGCTCGGTGCTCACCCGCGGGGAACACGCCCCCCTGGACGCGCTCCCCCCACGCGCGCGCCGGCGCCCGCTGGCGTTCCGACCGCCGCGGTTCCCGTCCGCGCCCGCTTTCGTGCCGGAGGGACTGCTCGGCCGCGGAACGGTGGGCCTCTTCAACGCGCTCTGGTACCGGAAGGCACCCCGTGCGCGAGTCGGTGAGCTACAGCGGATCCCGGCCTTCTTCCACCCGCTCGACGGGGTGCCGCACTGGAACCGGATCTACGGGCGCGGTGGCTTCGTGCAGTACCAGTTCGTCGTCGGACACGGGCGCGAGGAGGCCCTGCGGCGCATCGTGCGGCGCATCGCCGAACGCCGGTGCCCGTCCTTCCTCGCCGTCCTGAAGCGTTTCGGCGAGGGCGATCCGGGCTGGCTCTCCTTCCCGATGCCGGGCTGGACCCTCGCCCTGGACATCCCCGCGAACCTGCCGGGCCTCGGCTCCTTCCTCGACGAGCTGGACGAGGAGGTGGCCGGGGCGGGCGGACGCGTGTACCTGGCGAAGGACGCGCGGCTGCGGCCGGAACTGCTGGCCGACATGTATCCACGGCTGACCGAATTCCGGGAACTGCGGGCCGAGTTGGACCCGGGTGGGGTGTTCACCTCCGACCTGTCCCGCCGCCTCGGCCTCTAGAACCGGTCGACCGTCCCGCCTCCCCACCCCTCTAGGAGTTGTCATGAAGGACGCCTTCGGAGCCCCCCAGTCCCTGCTGATCCTCGGCGGCACGTCCGAGATCGCGCTGGCCACGGCGCGCCGTCTGATCGCCCGGCGCACCCGCACGGTGTGGCTCGCCGGACGGCCCTCGCCGGCCCTGGAGCGGGACGCCGAGCACTTGCGCGCACTGGGCGCGGACGTCCGTACCCTCGCCTTCGACGCGCTCGACCCCGAGTCCCACGAGACGGTCCTCGGCAAGGTCTTCGCCGAGGGCGACCTCGACATGGTGCTGCTCGCCTTCGGGGTCCTCGGCGACCAGGCCCGGGACGAGCGGGAGCCGGCGGCCGCCGCCCGGATCGCGCAGACCAACTACACGGGCGCGGTGTCGGCTCTGCTGGTGTGCGCGCGGGCCCTCCAGACGCAGGGGCACGGCTCCCTGGTGGTGCTCTCCTCGGTCGCGGGCGAGCGTGCCCGCCGCTCCAACTTCATCTACGGGTCGAGCAAGGCGGGCCTGGACGCCTTCACCCAGGGTCTGGGCGACGCGCTGCACGGCACCGGCGTCCACGTGATGGTCGTACGCCCGGGGTTCGTCCGTACGAAGATGACCGCGGGGCGCGCGGAAGGACCCATGGCCACCACACCGGAGGCGGTCGCGACGGCCGTCGAGGTGGGGCTGCGACGGCGCTCGGAGACGGTGTGGGTGCCGGGGGTGCTGCGGCTGGTGATGGCGGCGCTGCGGCACGTACCGCGAGCGGTGTTCCGCCGCCTGCCGATCTAGCTCGACGGCGGCTGAGCGCTCCGCCGGAAGTGCCGGGATGCGCCGTCGATCGTCTGCGGCGCCCTCGTGGCTGGTCGCGCGGTTCCCCGCGCCCCTTCGGGGCGCTGCCGAACCGCAGGCCCGGCTCAGCGGCTGGCGATGGTCCCGCGCTCCACGTCCACGTGGCCCGCCTGCGGTGGCACCACGGATCCGCCGAAGGCGAACTCCCGGAGCTTGCGCCACACACTGTCGGAGCCCTGTTCGTAGAGCGCGAACCCCGTGCAGGGCCACTCGGCGTCGTAGTCGGCGAGTTCTTGGAACGCGCGGTCCATCGCCGCGTCGTCGATGCCGTGCGCCACCGTGACGTGCGGGTGGTACGGGAACTGCAGTTCGCGCGCCATGGGACCGGAGGCGTCACGGACCCGCTGCTGGAGCCAGGCGCAGGCCTCGGCGCCCTGGACGACCTTCACGAACACCACCGGCGACAGGGGCCGGAAGGTGCCGGTGCCCGACAGCCGCATCGGGAAGGGCCGGCCGGCCACGGCGACCTCGGTCAGGTGCGCCTCGACGGCCGGCAGGTCGGCGGCGTGGACCTCCGTCGGCGGCAGCAGGGTGACGTGCGTGGGGATGCCACAAGCCGCGGGGTCGCCGAAGCCCGCGCGCCGCTCCTGGAGCAGGCTGCCGTAAGGCTCCGGGACCGCGATCGACACGCCGATCGTTACGGTCCCCACGTCGTCTCCTGTCGTCGTGTCCGGTGCGTCGTCGGTCGCGTCACCGGTTGCGTTGTCCTTCGCGTCGCCGGGCGCGTTGTCTGGTTCGTACTCAGCCGTCCGGCTTCGACTGTAAGGCCACGGCTGTGTTGTGGGCAGGCGCAGCCGTAGTGATGTGCAGCGCTCTGCCCCGTGGTACGTGTGTGCGGTCGTACGCCTCAGTGCTTGGCGGGCAGGAAGCCCACCCGGTCGTACACCTGCGCGAGCGTCTCCGCGGCGACGGCGCGCGCCTTCTCGGCTCCCTTGGCCAGGATCGAGTCGAGCGTCTCCGGGTCGTCCAGGTACTGCTGGGTGCGCTCCCGGAACGGGGTCACGAAGTCGACCATGACCTCGGCGAGGTCCGTCTTGAGCGCACCGTAGCCCTTGCCCGCGTAGTTCTCCTCCAGTTCCGCGATACCGGTACCGGTGAGGGTCGAGTAGATGGTCAGCAGATTGCTGATACCCGGTTTGTGCTCGCTGTCATACCTGATGACGGTGTCCGTGTCGGTGACCGCGCTCTTGACCTTCTTGGCGGTGGTCTTCGGCTCGTCGAGCAGGTTGATGAGGCCCTTCGGCGTGGACGCCGACTTGCTCATCTTGATCGACGGGTCCTGGAGGTCGTAGATCTTCGCCGTCTCTTTGAGGATGTACGGCTTCGGGATCGTGAAGGTCTCGCCGAAGCGGCCGTTGAAGCGCTCGGCGAGGTCGCGGGTGAGCTCGACGTGCTGGCGCTGGTCCTCGCCGACCGGGACCTCGTTCGCCTGGTACAGCAGGATGTCGGCGACCTGGAGGATCGGGTACGTGAACAGGCCGACGGACGCGCGGTCCGAACCCTGCCTGGCGGACTTGTCCTTGAACTGGGTCATGCGGGAGGCCTCGCCGAAGCCGGTGAGGCAGTTCATGATCCAGGCGAGCTGGGCGTGCTCGGGGACATGGCTCTGCACGAAAAGCGTGCAGCGGTCCGCGTCGAGACCGGCGGCGAGCAGCTGCGCGGTGGCGAGCCGGGTGTTCGCGCGCAGATCCGCCGGGTCCTGCGGAACGGTGATCGCGTGCAGGTCGACGACCATGTAGAAGGCGTCGTGGGACTCCTGCAGGGCCACCCACTGGCGGACGGCGCCGAGGTAGTTGCCGAGGTGGAACGAGCCTGCTGTGGGCTGGATTCCGGAGAGCACGCGGGGACGTTCAGAGGCCATGTTCACCATTCTCTCAGGTGCACCCGGGAGCTCGGGAACAGGTGGGAACAGAGCTCTCCCCGGAGAGAGGACCCGGGCGGATACTCGAGGCACGTGCTGGGGGCGGACGGGGGACACGCATGACGGGCCGAGGCAGACGGGTGAGAGCGGGGATCGCGGTGTTCTCGGGTGTGGTGCTCGCCGTGCTGGCGGCGCACCCGGCGGGGGCTCTCGCACCGGCCGCGGGGCGCAGAGGGCCGGACATGGCCGTGGTCATCGAGGGCGGCACGGGGCGCACGACCGCGCTGCACTCCGGAGAGCAGGACTTCACGCGGCTGTGGGACCTGCTGACTCCCACCTACATGGGGACGGAGCGGGTGCCGGACGCGTGGACGGCGGGCGACTTCCCGCCGGTACGGGCCACCGTGATGTGGGGGCTGAGCGGGGTCGGGGGCTGGCCGCAGACCGACAGCGCGCCGGGGGGCGATGTCGCCATGGGGCGCCAGGACCAGCTGTTCCTGGCCGCGGACGGCACGCCCTGGGTACGCACGGACCCCTCGCCCGACGTGGTGGACGACGACATCCGCTGGCACCGCGCGTCGCGCTCGGTGTTCGAGCGGATGGTGGGGCGCGGGAGGTTCATCGAGGACGCCGCGGGCGCGCCGGCCTCGAAACGGGGTGTCGAGGAGCGTGCGCGGTGGGTGCTGCCCGGGCTGGGAGCGGGTCTGCTCCTCGGGGTCGGCGGCACCCTCCTGGTACGCCGCGCGGCGGCCCGGCGCGAGGGCGCCGGACCGCCGCGGGAACCACGGCAGGAGCTGATCGACCTCTGAACCAGGAGGTGGGTCAGCCGAGGTCGATCTCCGGGTAGAGCGGGAACGGGGCCAGCAGGTCGGTGGCGCGGTGGGAGATCTCGTCGGAGATCTTCGGGTCCAGGACGTGCTGAGCCTTGGACGGGGCGCCCTTGGCCGTGGTGCCGGGCTCGGCCGCGGTGAGGACGCGGTCGATGAGACCGGCGATCTCGTCCATCTCGGTGGTGCCCAGACCACGGGTGGTCAGCGCGGGCGTGCCGATACGGATGCCGGAGGTGTACCAGGCGCCGTTCGGGTCGGCGGGGATGGCGTTGCGGTTGGTGACGATGCCCGAGTCGAGCAGCGCGGACTCGGCCTGGCGGCCGGTGAGGCCGTAGGAGGAGGCGACGTCGATCAGGTTGAGGTGGTTGTCCGTGCCGCCGGTGACCAGGGTGGCGCCGCGCCGCATCAGGCCCTCGGCGAGGGCGCGGGCGTTGTCGACGACGGCCTGGGCGTAGTCGCGGAACTCGGGGCGGCGGGCCTCGGCGAGCGCGACGGCCTTGGCGGCCATGACGTGCGGGAGGGGGCCACCGAGGACCATCGGGCAGCCGCGGTCGACCTGCTCGGCGAGGCTCTCGTCGCACAGGACCATGCCGCCGCGCGGGCCGCGCAGCGACTTGTGCGTGGTGGTGGTGACGATCTGGGCGTGCGGGACGGGGTCGAAGTCGCCGGTGAGGACCTTGCCCGCGACCAGACCGGCGAAGTGCGCCATGTCGACCATCAGGGTCGCGCCGACCTCGTCGGCGATCTCCCGCATGATCCGGAAGTTCACCAGGCGGGGGTAGGCGGAGTAGCCGGCGACGATGATCAGCGGCTTGAACTCACGGGCCGACGTCCGCAGCGCCTCGTAGTCGATGAGACCGGTGGCCGGGTCGGTGCCGTAGGAACGCTGGTCGAACATCTTTCCTGAGATGTTCGGGCGGAAGCCGTGGGTGAGGTGGCCGCCCGCGTCCAGGGACATGCCGAGCATGCGCTGGTTGCCGAAGGCCTGGCGCAGCTCGGCCCAGTCGGCCTCGGAGAGGTCGTTGACGTTGCGGACCCCGGCCTCCGCGAGGGCCGGGGCCTCGACGCGGGCGGCGAGGACGGCCCAGAAGGCGACCAGGTTGGCGTCGATGCCGGAGTGCGGCTGGGCGTAGGCGTGCTCGGCGCCGAAGAGCTCGCGGGCGTGCTCGGCGGCGAGGGCCTCGACGGTGTCGACGTTGCGGCAGCCGGCGTAGAAGCGGCGGCCGACGGTGCCCTCGGCGTACTTGTCGCTGAACCAGTTGCCCATGGCCAGCAGGGTGGCCGGGGAGGCGTAGTTCTCCGACGCGATCAGCTTGAGCATGTCGCGCTGGTCGGCGATCTCCTGGCCGATGGCGTCGGCGACGCGGGGCTCAACGGCCCGGATCACGTCGAGGGCGCTGCGGAAGGCGGTGGACTCGGTGGAAAGGGGCTCGGGCATTGACGGCCTCCGGACGTGGCGTTCAGCGTTCACGGGTCGGCCCAGGCGCACGGCACACAGTTCACGGGACCGCTCCCCGATGGTCGATCCCATCCCAGCGCGCCAGTCACGGCCCCGTCGGCCAGCCTACCGGGCGCGCCGGATCACCGGCCACGCGGCGGTAGCCGCAGAGTGTCCCGCCGCGTCCACCGTGCGAGCGACGATAGGAAGGGAGCCACGAGCCCGACCCCCCGTGCGGCAGCGGTCCCCGCGCTGCAGGAAACGGAGATCCCGTGACCACCACCGAACGACTCATCGCCTCGGCCGACGCGCATGGCGCGCACAACTACCACCCGCTGCCGGTCGTCGTGGCGACGGCGGACGGGGCCTGGATGACGGACGTCGAGGGGCGCCGTTTCCTCGACCTGCTGGCCGGCTACTCGGCGCTGAACTTCGGCCACGGCAACCGGCGGCTGCTCGACGCGGCGAAGGCGCAGCTGGAGCGGGTGACGCTGACCTCGCGGGCCTTCCACCACGACCGGTTCGCCGACTTCTGCGCGCAGCTCGCGCAGTTGTGCGGCATGGAGATGGTGCTGCCGATGAACACGGGTGCGGAGGCGGTGGAGACCGCCGTGAAGACGGCCAGGAAGTGGGGGTACCGCGTCAAGGGCGTCCCCGACGGCCGGGCGAGGATCGTGGTGGCGAGCGACAACTTCCACGGCCGTACGACGACGCTCATCAGCTTCTCCACGGACGCGGAGGCGCGGGCGGACTTCGGGCCGTTCACGCCGGGCTTCGACATCGTGCCGTACGGGGACCTGGCCGCGCTGCGGGCGGCGGTCACCGAGGAGACGGTCGCGGTGCTGCTGGAGCCGATCCAGGGCGAGGCGGGCGTGCTGGTGCCGCCGCCCGGCTACCTCGCCGGGGTGCGGGACCTGACGCGTGAGCGGAACGTCCTCTTCGTCGCGGACGAGATCCAGTCCGGGCTGGGTCGCACGGGCCGCACCTTCGCGTGCGAGCACGAGGGCGTGGTGCCGGACATGTACGTCCTGGGCAAGGCGCTCGGGGGCGGGGTCGTACCGGTGTCGGCGGTGGTGTCGAGCAGGGAGGTGCTCGGGGTGTTCCGGCCCGGTGAGCACGGGTCGACGTTCGGCGGGAACCCGCTGGCCTGCGCGGTGGCGCTCGAGGTGATCGCGATGCTGCGGTCGGGCGAGTACCAGCGGCGCGCCGCGGAACTGGGTGACCATCTGCACCGGGAGCTGGGGCTGCTGACGGGCTCGGGGCATGTCACGGCGGTGCGCGGGCGGGGGCTGTGGGCGGGCGTCGACATCGCCCCCGCGTACGGCACGGGACGCGAGATCTCCGAGCGGCTGATGGACCGGGGTGTCCTGGTCAAGGACACCCACGGGGTCACGGTCCGGATCGCCCCGCCGCTGGTCATCAGCAAGGAGGACCTGGACTGGGGGTTGGCTCAGCTGCGTGCGGTGCTGGGTGTCGATTGAACGCCTGGAGGATCACGTGGGGTGGGAGACCTGTCCCGGGAAGATCACGTGGGGCAGGAAGCGGGCGTACTCGTCCGTGACCAGCCCGGACGACTCGCGGATGCCGAGCCCCGCCGACTCGCCGTCCACGACCCAGGCACCGAGGACGACATGGTTGCCGTCGAAGGAGGGAAGGGGGGCCAGCTCCTGGTAGCAGCAGGGCTCGTCCTCGCGTACGACGGGGGCGGCGCCCGGCGCGTGCACCGTCACCCCGGCGCCCTCGCGGCCGAGGAGCGGCTTGGCGACGTACCCCTGGGTGGTGGCCAGCTCCCGGGGTCCGTCGAGGTAGGCGGGGAGGAGGTTGGGGTGGCCCGGGTACAGCTCCCAGAGCACGGCGAGGAGGGCCTTGTTGCTGAGGAGCATCTTCCAGGCGGGCTCGATCCACAGGGTCGTGCCCGTACCGCCGCCGTTGTCGAGGGTGTCCAGGACGTGGTCGGCGAAGCGGTCGGTGGTGAGCCACTCCCAGGGGTAGAGCTTGAAGCAGCTGCGGATGAAACGGAGCTGGTTGTCGACGAAGCGGCCGGAGAGGGGGTCCCAGCCGATCTCCTCCACCGAGATCCAGTCGGTGTCGAGGCCCGCCTGCTGCGCCGTCTCCTTCAGGTACGCGACGGTCATCAGGTCCTCGCCGAGTTCGTCGGCGGAGGAGTGCGCGAAGTAGAGGGGGCTGCCGGGCGGGAGGAGGGCGGCCTGCTTCTTCCAGGCGGCGACGAGGCGTTCGTGCAGGGAGTTCCACTGGTCGGCGCCGGGGAAACGGTCCTCCATCCAGAACCACTGGGGGCTCGCCGCCTCGACCAGGGACGTCGGGGTGTCCGCGTTGTACTCCAGCATCTTGGCGGGGCCCGTGCCGTCGTAGCGCAGGTCGAAACGGCCGTAGACGGAGGGGAGTTCGCCGCGGCGCTGCCAGGCCTCGGCGACCGCCCGCACGACGCGCGGGTCGGTGATGCCGAGGTCGGCGAAACGGTTCTCCGTGACGATGTGCTCGGCCGCCGCCAGGCACATGCGGTGCAGTTCCTCGACGGCCTCCTCCAGCGCCTCCACCTCCGGGAGCGAGAAGGCGTAGTACGCGCTCTCGTCCCAGTAGGGGCGCAGGGAGTCGTCCGGGTAGCGGGTCAGCGGGTAGATGAGGCCCTGTTGCTCGACGGTCTGCTGCCAGCCGGCGCGGGGCTCGATGGTGCGGCGTTCCATGCGCGTACGGATCCGATCGGTGCTGGGCGCGCGGCCCGCGGCTACGGGTGCGGTGACGTGGTGTCGCTCAGCCGCCGGAGCTGCCCTTGCCGCTGCCGAAGCCGCCGCGGTCGACGGAGTGGTGGCTGCCGCCGCTGGTGCTGCTGCCGGATCCCTTGCTCGCCTTGGTGAAGGAGCCGCCGTCGACCCAGCCGCCCTTCTTCTTGCCGCCGTAGTACCAGCCGCTGCTGACCGAGGTCCTGGTGGTCTTGGTCTTGGTGGTCTTGACGGACTTGGTGGTCTTGCAGTTCTTGTCGGCGATGACCTTGTAGCCCTTGAGCGAGGTGTAGCTGTCGCGGTCGACACAGCGCTTGTCCGGCTCCGAGGAGCAGGCGGTGAGGGCTGCCGCGAGGAGTCCCATGCCGCCGAGTACGACTGTGCCCGAGCGCAGTTGCCGTCGTGTGTCCGCCATCTTCGATCCCCCGTTTGTCAGGACAGTGCGCGCGCTTTGCCCGGCGCAGGCGATCAGATTAGAGGTGCTTTGCACAAGGCAGGCGAGGGACCCCTCCGATTCGGCGTCCCCTACAGTCACTTCGTGCTCTTTGGAATGGTGTGCGCACTCGGTGCGTCGGTCTGCTTCGGTACGGCGACGGTGTTGCAGGCGATCGCCGCGCGGGCGGCGGCCGACAGCGGCGGCTCGGGCGGGGACGCGGCTCTGCTGCTGCGGGCGCTGCGGCAGTGGCGGTATCTCGCGGGCCTCGCGCTGGACGGGCTCGGCTTCCTGTTGCAGATCGCGGCGCTTCGCTCCCTCCCCATCTACGCGGTCGGGGCGGCGCTGGCGGCGAGCCTCGCGGTGACGGCGGTGGTCGCCGCACGGCTGCTGCATGTGCGGTTGAGCGGGGTGGAGTGGGCCGCGGTGGGGGTGGTGTGCGCGGGGCTGGCGATGCTCGGGCTGGCGTCCGGGACGGAGGGCAGCGAGGCCGGGTCCATGACGCTGAAGTACTGGATGCTGGGGACCGCGGTCGTGGTGCTGCTGCTCGGCCTGGTGGGCGGGCGGATGTCCGGGCGGGGCCGGGCGTTGGTCCTCGGCCTCGGGGCCGGGTTCGGATTCGGGGTCGTCGAGGTCTCGGTACGACTGATCGACGATCTCGCGCCCGCCACGCTGCTGACCAACCCGGCGACGTACGCGCTGCTCATCGGCGGAGGCGCCGCGTTCATCCTGCTGACCTCGGCGCTGCAGCGCGGCTCGGTGACGACGGCCACGGCCGGTCTGGTCATCGGCGAGACCATCGGACCGGCCCTGGTGGGCGTGATCTGGCTGGGCGACCGCACCCGCGAGGGCCTGGCCTGGCTGGCGGTGCTGGGGTTCGCGGTGGCGGTGGCGGGCGCGTTGGCACTGGCACGGTTCGGGGAGGCGCCGGTGGAAGAACCGGCGTAGGAGCCGGTGAAGGAGGGGTCACGGGGCGACGGGGCTGCTTTCAGGGGCGCGCGGATCTACGCGGCCCCCAGTTCGCACCAGACCAGCTTGCCCCGATGCCCGAGCCGGGAGAGCGGCTGCCAGCCCCACAGATCCGAGCACGCCCGTACGAGCGCGAAGCCGCGCCCACTTTCGGCCTCGGTCAGCTCCTCCAACCGGCCCGGCGGCTCGGGCGGTTCGGGGTCGGCGTCCCAGACACCGATCTGCACGAGGCCACCCCGACAGCGGACGCGAAGACAGGCTGGGCCCTTGGTGTGCAGCACCGCGTTGGAGACCAGCTCCGAGGCGAGGAGCTCGGCGGTGTCGACGAGGCGGATCAGGCCGTGGAGGGTGAGGATCAGCCGGAGCGTGCGGCGACAGACCGTGACGGCACGGGGGTCCTGCGGGATGTAGAGGGAGTACTCCCAGGAGTCGGGGTCAGGGGTGAAGTCGGTTTCGGGCATGGGCCAGCTCCAGGCAAGGGCGAGTATTTTCGGGCGGTGGCATGCCGCAGCCGTCATGGCAGGACGGATCGGTGCGCTTCCGCAGCGTGTGCGTCACATCACCGACAGTAGGGTCCAATCTTGGTCCGTCGCAACTCATTGCCCTAATCTGACCCAGAACGAGTCGAGGAGGAAGTCGTGGCCCGCAGAACGCAGGTGACCGTTCGCCAGGAACGGTTGGGTACCGAGCTGCGGAAACTCCGTGAGGCGGCAGGACTCAAGGGGCGCGAGGCAGCCTCGCTGTTGGGAACCGACGCAGGACGGCTGAGCCAGATCGAGTCCGGCGTCGCAGGCGTGAGCGAGGAGACCGTACGACGCCTCGTCGCCCACTACGCCTGTACGGACACAGAGTTGACCAGCGCGTTGACGGCCATGGCGACCGAGCGGACACATGGCTGGTGGGAGGAGTACCGGGGCTCGCTGCCCACCGCGTTCCTGGATCTGTCCGAACTGGAGCATCACGCAACCCACCACTGGGAGGTGAGCTTCCTGCACATTCCCGGACTTCTGCAGACCGAGGACTACGCCCGTCGGGTCCTTGGCCATCGAGTACCCGAACTGCCTCCGACCGAGCTGGGCCTGCGCGTCCAGCACCGGTTGGCGCGGCGCGTCATCCTGGAGCAGCCGACTCCGTACAAGGTCGTAATCCACGAGGCGGCGCTGCGCATCAGGGTTGCAGATCGAGCAGCGGCACGCGTTCAGCTTGCCGGCATCCTGGAACTCTCGGAGAGGGACCACATCACCGTGCGCGTCATCCCCTTCGACCTGGACGGTTTCGCCGGCGCCGACAGCACCATGGTGCACGTGGGCGGGGCGGTCCCCCAACTGGACACGGTCGTACGCGACGGACCACACGGAACGGCCTTCATCGACTCGGAAGCCCAACTCGGTCGCTTTCGAACGCTCTTTCATAGGATGGAAGCCGCGTCGCTCACCCCGGAACGTTCACGTGACTTCATCCACACACTGGCGAAGGAAGTGTGAGGCACCCCATGCCCAGTCCCGACAACTGGCAAAAGTCATCCTTCTCCGGCAGTGGAGACGGCAACGCCTGCCTCGAAATCAGCTCCTCCCCCACCACCCTCCACCTCCGCGAGAGCGACACCCCCACCACGATCCTCACCACCACCCGCACCACCTTCGCCCACCTCCTGGCAGGCATACGCACCCACGTCATCCCCGGCCAGTCGTGATCTAAGACAACGCTCCTGGGTGCAGAACCATACGAAGGGCTCACCACGTCCCGCAGAGCAACACAGGGAAGTTTGAGCGGCAAAACCGCTGATCACGGCAGCGTTGGCAGCAGCCGTACCTCGGCCTCGGGGAGCTTGGCCCACCAGTGGTGATAGCGGCTGTAGACCGCGGCTTCGCGGTCTGTGAGCAGCGTCGTCAGGGACTGGGCCTCCGCGGCGAGTCCGTCCCAGACAGCGGGCGAAAGGGGGTGGAATGCCGTGGCCTCGATACCGTCGTCCACCGGCCGCCACACGCCGGCGACATGGCCGTCCACCAACAGGGTGGGCAGTACGTCGCCGTTGTTCCGGATCACCACGGAGCGGTAGGCGGGGGGTATCACCCGGCTGCGGTCGGCGTAGGCCAGCAGAATGCTGTCCCACATCGCCATGAGCCGGGGCGGAGCGGGGGTGTCCGCGGGCGGCCGGGGGGCTCCTGGCAGGTCGTACAGCGTGACGCCGTCCGGCCCTTGGAGCTGCTCGACGGCGCCGTCCAGAGCTCGGAGGGCCGCGCGGACAGGTGCCCGCTGCACCATGGCGAACTGCCCGACGTCCGCCACCGACGCGGGCCCGAGCCCCGCGAGGTAGCGCAGGATCAGGGTCCGCAGCGCCTCCGGGTCCACCTGCCGCCCCGTGGGCACGGGCCCGGTCCCGGCCGCGACGAAGGACGCTTTGACACCGAACGACCACGGCGCGCCCGTCGGGGCATGGTGCAGCGGCGCGTACGCCTTCAACCCCCACCACGCCCCGTCCTTCTCCTCGGAGCCGAGTCGTTCCTCGACCCATGCCTTCATTTCGACCGCGGTCCGCGGGCGGGCGGCGAAGGCCAGCAGCTCCGCCATCACCGCCTCCGCGTCCGCCGGCGTACGCCTCCCTGCGGCGAAGCGAGACCCGAGGCGAGAGCCGTACAGGACCGGCTGCATCGCCGTACGGAACACCTGGTAGTCCTCGGCGTGCACAGCATGCAGGGTGATCCGCATCAAGGTCGCCTTGACCACCGAGCGCCGGGTGAAGGCGGCATCCAGCTCGGTCGGGGCAAAGCCGGAGAGACGATTCCAGAGTGCGAGATACGGCGAGGCCGGGTGCTGCGCCTGAAGCGCGACTATGCGCCGCACTCCGTCGGGGACGGACAACGGCTCCCGCTCCAGCAGCAGTTGGCGACCGAGGGTGGCCCGGTTGAGTTCGCGCGCGGTGATCTCCACGACGCAGGATTCTGCCGCGCTCCGTCCCGCGCCCGCCAGCACCGGCGCTGGGGATCATCAGCCTGCTCTTGTCGGTGATCAGAGGTCGGTCAGTCTCCCACGTAGGAAGGCCCGCTCCCGCTCGTTGTCGACGGGTTCGAGCGCCGCCTGGTACGCCGCAGCCGCCTCGGGGGTGCGACCGAGTCCGCGCAGCAGATCCGCCCGCACAGCCGGGAGCGGGTGGTGGCCCCGCAATGCGTCGGCGCTCAGCAAGCACGTCTACGGGCGGATCGACTTCCGCATTACCGCGATGCCCGGCATCGGCACCTCGACCCTGATCCTGCTCGCCCCCCGGCAGGCATACGCACCCACGCCGCCGCGGCCAGTCGCGACCGAAGACTGGGCATCGGCGCCGATGCCGCACGCCGTACAGGACCTCTCCACTCAGTCCTTCGGGTGCGTCACTGCACGCCAGAAGCAGCGGGAACATCCCGCGACTCACCTCGTGCTACAGGGAGTTCCCTGTGATTGCCGTCCGCGCCTTCGCGCCGCATCTAGGCGACCAACTGTCAGTTGTCATGACTAATAACGAGTTACTCGAACATGTGGACGACCCGCTCCTTCATGGGTACGTTGATCACGCGCTACGTCGCTGACCACGGCGTATTGCCGACGCCAGCAGTATTTGTGCACAGGAACATGGGGGAACGAATGAAAGCCAAAGCGGCTTCGTTTGCGCTGTTGGGATCCGTTGCTCTTGGGATGACTCCCGCTTACGCCGACGCTCCCGACGTCTCCAACCAGACCTCGGCATCCGCTGACAGCGGTGTCGTAGCGGCCGACCCGCAGGGAGGTCAACTTCTCCTTGCGACGGATGAGCAGTACGTCCAGACCTTCGGAGCGGCCAAAGCCGCCCAGCAGGGACTCACATACGCAGCGGTCACCGAGGCAGACTCACCGGCCGATTCTGCCGTAGCGGATGAAACGGACAAGGCCATCGCGGCGGCAGACTCCGCTGCCGTGGCGGATGACGCCGGGGCGGCAGCCGATGAGGCCGCGAGCAGCCACTGGAGCGTGGTGAAGTTCGTGGGCCATGACGCGGACGGCCGTTACATCCCTACCCGGCAGGGCAACAGCACGTTCGGCTGGGTCCACTTTTCCGGACCGCACAACATCCACAACAGCAAGGTCATCAAGGTAGCGGTGAGCGAGCACCCCGAAAGGGGGAGCACGAACACCCGGAAGTTGTACGGTGCCGTGCTGTACGACCGCCTGGGAATCATTCTCGCCCGAGTGAAGGTCGTCGCGCAGTACCACTGGGAGACCAGTGATCACAGGTACAAGCTCGCCGACCACGACGACAAGATCGGCGTGATCACGGCTTACTGCCAAGGTGTCAACAAGTGCCCTGACGCGTTGAACCACGTATGACGGATCACTCGATGACGTGGGACGACGCGGGTCTGTCCGATCTGCATGCGCAGTTGGCCCATGAAATGCTGGGCCGCGTCACGGCGTTCGCGATCGGGCAGGAAGTTCGGCTTGTACGTGGAGTCGTGAATGCCCCGGATCGACGCGGCGTCGGCCGGGTCGTTCTGTGGGACGGGCAGCAGCTGGACACGTCCGTCGCCTTCGACCTCCCACTCACGGACGCATACGGCGCAAACATCCCGCCAGGGGACCTCGCGGCCGCCTTGCGAAACGTACTGGCCGACCGCCCCGAACGCGAGGTCGAGGAGGAGTCGCGCGACGCCTTCGGAATCCCCGTGATCGACGCCTCCGCCGCTGTCCACGACTTCGCCGGCCGGCCGCGGTTCCACCTCTCGGACGCACTGCAGGCCGCAGCGGCGGCCTTCGCCGTTCCACCAGAGCCTGACGAGGCCGCGGAGCTGCGCCTGCGTGGCTTCCTGCTTCTCGACCGGGCAACGTGTCGCCTCTACCTGGACACCCCCACGTCACGGGACACTCCGCCGTTCGGTATCGACCTTCCCCTCCGAGACGATGAAGGCTCTGTTGTCGTTGGCGTGGCAGGAACGCACGCCGTACTTCCGATCCTCCTGGAAACGGGGGAGTTGGAGCGCATGCGGAAGGACGCCCACGATCCCTACTGTCGTGCCGTCTACGACTTGGCGGACTGGCTTACGGGGCGCTGACTGAGCTCTTCACCGAGTTGGGAACCCGTCCCCATCACCTGTGCCCCCGCCCCCCGGTCGGGGGCACAACCGTTGTCCGGGACCTCAGGCCATCGCCTCCACGATCCCGTCCCACAGCCGGACCCTCGCCTCGAGGGCCAGCGTCGCCGTTTCGACCGCCTCCTGCCAGCGCGTGTCGTCCGTGCCGCAGAGGTCGGCCACCATCTGCATGGCCATGGGGGTGTGTTCCTCGCCGTCGACCTCGATATGTCGGGCCAGGTAGTCGCAGAAGAGCGGGAAGCGGTCGGTGCCTTCCTTCTTGATGACCTGGTCGAACATGTCGGGGATGAGGTCCTCCCGGGAGAAGGCGAACGCGGCCGCCCGGCAGTGCAGCGGCCGGTCCGAGATGATCTCGAAGGTGGTGCGGACGAACTCCGCGGCGGGGGCGGGGACTTGGGCGACGCGGAGCGCCGAGGGCACGTCGTGGCCCTCGGTGATCAGGGCGAGGAAGGTGTCCATCCTGGTCGCGTCGGCGTCCGCCTCGGTCATGCCCGCGCGGTACAGCTCGAAGTGGCTGGTGAAACCGCCGTTCAGTTCGTCGCTCTCCTCGACCAGGACGATGTCGTTGATCAGGCGTCGGCTCACCTCCGTGCCGCGCGGCACCCAGGGGACGTCGACGCAGGTCAGTTCCCGTTGGAGGGACTTCAGGAGCGACATGAAGTCCCATACCGCGAACACATGGTGCGCCATGAACGTCGCCATGTCCTCCCGGCTGTTTATCCGCTGGTAAATCGGGTGGGTGGTGACCTCCTTCCGAGCGGGTTCGATCGCGGAACGCGCCTGCTCGATTCCCTCGTTGTTCATATTCCAGTCGTACCTGGACATGGGATCTCCTTCTTGGTGCCGGATGGGGGCCACAGCGGCGATGGATGGCGATCGTGCAGCTTTATCGCGGAACCTCGCAAGCACTTTCTGAAATTACGGGAGAGTTACCAGGCGTATCGATCGACAGAAGATGTCAAGATAACCGAAAGGTAAACAAATGGTCACGATCCGGACACTCAAGAAACTTCGTTGAAGATTTGAACGCGCTGTATGCGCTTTCCGTATTCGATGGCGTGACCAGGAATCCCGTAACCGTCACCGTGGCGTATCACGTGATCCCGGGCCGCGAGACCGACTTCCACTCCTGGGGGTGGGCCGTGCTGCGGGCGAGCTCGCGCGAACCGGGCTTCCTGGGGGGTGGTGTACTTGCCGACGGAGAGGCGGAGTGGCATGTGGTCTACCGCTTCGACAGCGAGGGATCGGCCCTGGCCTGGGAAGATTCGATCATCCGGGCGCAGTGGGCCACCCGGGCGGACCCGTTCGCCCGGGAGACGGGCCGGCGGAGCGTCCGGGGCTCCAAGAGCTGGTTCGACGCCCAGACCGGCACCCCGAAACCGCCGGCCGCGCCGCCCCCGCCCGCAAAATGGAAGCTTTGGTTCATCAATATGAGCGCGGTTTTCCCACCGGTGCTCTTATTCAATCTGCTCGTGATTCCTTATCTCGGTGGTCTCAATCCGCTCATCCGAACGCTGCTGCTGTGTCTGTGTGTGACGGCCCTCGTCACCTGGATTCTCATGCCGCGCCTTCAGCGATTCTTCAAGAAATGGCTGTACCCACCGCTCCAGGCGCTCCGCGGACGCCACAAAAGACGGACCGCGTAGGCCCGAGAACGATCAAAGGGAGGTGGGCGGGTGAAGACCCTGCTCATCGACAATTACGACTCGTACACGTACAACCTGTTCCAGCTGATCGCCGAGGTCAACGGCGAGGAGCCGGTGGTGGTGCTCAACGACGCCGCCGACGACGGAACAGCCGGAAGAACTCCGGATCTCTCGCAATTCGACAACGTGGTGGTGTCGCCGGGCCCGGGACACCCGGCCGAAACCCGTGACTTCGGGATCAGCGCCAGAGTGCTCGCGGAGTCCACGATCCCGGTGCTCGGTGTCTGTCTGGGTCACCAGGGCATCGCGCTCGGGGAGCGGGGCCGGGTGCTGCCCGCCCCGGAGCCCCGGCACGGGCATCTGTCGAGAATCCGGCACGACGAGCGGGACCTGTTCCAGGGGCTGCCGCAGCACTTCACCGCGGTCCGCTACCACTCGCTGTCCGTGCGCGAGCCGCTGCCCGAGACCCTGGAAGCCACGGCCTGGTCCGAGGACGGCGTCCTGATGGGGCTGCGGCACCGCACCCGCCCGCTGTGGGGGGTGCAGTTCCACCCGGAGTCCGTCCTGAGCGAGTACGGCCACCGGATGCTCGTGAACTTCCGCAACCTCACGGCGCAACGCGCCCGCAAGACCCGTACGAAGAACACCGCGGTCACCCCGTCCGCGGCGGCCATCCCCGCCCCCGTCGCGCCCTCCCGGCCCACGCGGACCGTCCGCCCCGCCCACCGGTTGCACACCCGCCGCATCGCCACCGCCGTCGACGCGGAGGCCGCCTTCACCCGCATGTACGCCGCCTCTCCGCGAGCGTTCTGGCTGGACAGCGCACGCGTCGAGGAAGGGCAGTCACGGTTCTCGTTCTTCGGTGACGGCTCCGGGCCGCTGTCGGAGTTCGTCCGGTACGACGTCACGAGCGGCCGCTGCGAGATCGAGCGGGCCGGCCGGCCGCCGCGCAAGGTCCGGGCGAGCGTCTTCGACTACCTCAAGCGGCAGTTGGCGAACCGTCACGTGGACGCCACCGGGCTGCCCTTCGACTTCACCGGCGGATACGTCGGCTACTTCGGGTACGAGACCAAGGCCGACTGCGGCTCCCCCAACCGCCACCGGGCCGAAACCCCCGACGCCTGCTGGCTGTTCGCCGACCGGCTGATCGCGGTGGACCACCAGGAGGGCTTCACCTACGCCGTCTGTGTGGCCGAGGACACTCCCCAGGCCACCCGGGAGGCCACCGACTGGCTCGACGGCGCACTCGCCCAGCTCACCTTCGTCGGCCCCGACCCGCAGCCCTTACCGCCCGCTCCCGTGTCGGCCGAGCCGGACCTCGGCGCCGCCGAACCGTGGCTCGTCCGCGACCGGGCCACCTACCTCGCGGACATCGAGGCCTGCGTGCGCGAACTCCGCGCGGGCACCAGCTACGAGATCTGTCTGACCAACGCCGCCCGGCTGCCCGCGCCACCCGACGCGTACGACTTCTACCGGGTGCTGCGCCGCGTCAACCCGGCGCCGTACGCGGCCTTCCTGCGGTTCGGTGACCTCGACGTGGCGAGCGCCTCCCCCGAGCGTTTCCTGCGGATCACCCGCGGCGGCGTCGCCGAGGCCCGGCCCATCAAGGGCACCGCGCCCCGGGGCGGCACCCCCGAGGAGGACACACGCCTGCGGGACGCGCTCGCCGCCGACGCCAAGACCCGCGCCGAGAACCTGATGATCGTCGACCTGCTCCGCAACGACCTGGGCCGGGTCTGCCGGACCGGGACGGTACGCGTCTCCCGGCTCATGGCCACCGAGACCTACGCCACCGTGCACCAGCTCGTCTCCACCGTCGAGGGCCGGCTGCGCCCGGAGACGGACGCGGTGGACTGCGTCCGCGCCTGCTTCCCCGGCGGCTCTATGACCGGCGCGCCGAAGCTGCGCACCATGGAGATCATCGACACGCTGGAGACCGAGGCGCGCGGGGTGTACTCCGGTGCCCTCGGCTACCTGGGGTGCAGCGGCGGCGCCGACCTCAGCATCGTCATCCGCACCGCCGTACTCGCGGACGGGCTGACGCACCTGGGCGCGGGCGGCGCGATCGTCCTCGACTCCGATCCGGCCGCGGAGTACGACGAGATGCTGCTGAAGACGGCGGCACAGATGCGGGCCCTGCGGGAGCACCAGGAAACCACCCCGGCAGGGGTGAGCGCCCGTCGGGCGGACACCCCCCGCCGAGCCGCCGTAGAGGAGCCCGCCCGGTGACGATCCCCACGTCCACGCCGACTCCGCAGTCGCCGACCGGCACCCACGCCGACGCCGACGCCCCCGGCAACCTCGCCACCCATCTCGCCGCGCTCGCCGAGCGGCGCGGCTGGGGCGAGCGGATCGCCTTCCACCAGGGCCACCGGGCCTGGACGCACGGCGAGGTGCACGAGCTCGCGGGCCGCGCGGCCGGTGTGCTCTCCGGGCACGGCGTGGGCGCGGGCGACCGGGTGCTGCTCGCGCTGCCCGACGGCATCGCATGGGTGGCGGCCTTCCTCGCCACCGCCCGGCTGGGCGCCGTCGCGGTCCTGGTCAACCCCGAACTGCCCCCGGCCGAGCACGCGTTCATGGCCGAGGACGCCAAGGCCGTGCTCTGCGTGACCGGACCGGGCCTGGAGGACCGCTTCACCGACCGTGTGCGCCTCGGCGCCGATCAGCTGATGGCGCTCACCCCCGACGCCGAGCCCGCCGCCGCGCACCCGGTCGACGCGCACACCCCGCTCTACGTCCAGTACACCTCCGGCACCACCGGCCGGCCCAAGGGTGTCGTGCACTGTCACGGCGACCCGAAGACGTACCACGACCTCATCGGCCGGCGGCTGCTGCGGATCACCCCGGACGACGTCACCCTGTCGGTGTCGAAGCTGTACTTCGCGTACGGCTTCGGCAACGCCTTCGTCTTCCCGCTCTTCTCCGGCTCCTCCGCCGTCCTGGTGGACCGGCGTCCGAACCCGGCCGCCGTGGACGAGCTGGTCGCCCGGCACCGGGTCACCCTGCTCTACTCCGTGCCCTCCGCGTACGCCGCCCTCGTCGCCGACCGGGGCAACGGCCACGCGGCCTGCTTCGCCTCCGTACGCGCCGCCGTGTCGGCCGGGGAGGGCCTGCCCGAGGGGCTCGAAAAGCAGGTCGCCGATCTGCTGCGCGCGCCGGTCCTGGAGCAGATCGGCTCCACCGAGGCCGGTCACGCGTTCTGCGCCAACAGCTTCGAGCACAACCACCCGGGCACGGTCGGCCGACCGGTCCCCGGCTTCGAGGTGGAGCTGCGCGACGGCGCCGGGGTGCCGGTGGAGGACGGCGCGGAGGGCGAACTCTGGGTGCGCGGGCCGACGCTGACGCCCGGCTATCTGAACCGGCCCGAGGAGACGGAACGCACCCTGGTCGGGGGCTGGCTGGCCACCCACGACCGGGCGCGCCGGGAGCCGGACGGCAGCTACCGGCACCTGGGACGCACCGACGACCTGGAGATGGTCGGCGGGATCACCATCTCCCCGCTGGAGGTGGAGGCCGTGCTGCGGGCCCATCGGGCGGTGAAGGAGGTCGCGGTCGCGGCCATGACCGACTGGCGCGGTTTCAGCCGGTTGCGGGCCTTCGTCGTCCCCGTCTCGCCCCTGCCGCCCGGTCTCTCCGGACTGTCGGGGCCGTCCGGTCTCGAGGCGGAACTCGTGGGCCTGGCGCGCGAGCACCTCGCCGCGTTCAAGGTCCCCAGAGCCATCAGCTTCGTCCCGTCGCTGCCCCGCACCTCGACGGGAAAACTCCGCCGCCACCTCGTCCGCCAGGGCGCCTGGTGACCACCGCGGCACCACGACCACAGACCACAGAGCACGACCCCGCACCACGACCGCAGACCACAGCCACAGACCACAGGACAGAAGGGAACGGGCACATGCGACAGCAGCAGCCCCTGCTCGCCGACCGCGGTTTCTACCTGGGCCCGATGTTCCGGCACGCGGCGGACCGCCACGGAGCCGTCTTCGTCACCCTGGACCGGCCGCTCGACGTCCGTCCCGGCCTCGGGGTCGACCTCAGCTATCCGGTCCTGGCCGAGGTGGTCGAGGAGCTTTCCGGACGGCTGTGGGAGGCCGGGGTCCGGCCCTCGGAGGAGGTGGTCGTCCACAAGACGGACAACGTCGACATCGTCCTGCTGACCTGCGCCGTCTCCCGTATCGGGGCCGTTCCCGTGCTCCTGTCGCCCGCGCTCGCAGGCCCGGTGGTGGGCCGGCTTCTCGAACGGCTCCACACACCCTGGCTGATCACCGACAGGGCCAAACTGGAAGGCCCGCTGGCGGACGTCGACCTCTCCACGCTCGTACGGCGGACGCTCTCCGTCGACGACGCGCCCGGGGCCGAACCCCTGGAGAAGTACGCCGGGGCAGAGACTCCCTCTCCCGTCCGGCTGCATCCGCGCGAGCCCGCCCTGATCACCCACAGCTCGGGCACCACCGGCCTGCCCAAGCTCGCCGTGCACTGCGCGAACACCATGTGGAACCGGCTCGTCCCGCAGAAGGCGATGGGCTGGCCCACCCGCGGCGAGACCGCCGCGCTGCACATGTCGTTCGTGCACTCGCGCTTCTACCATCTGCTCGGCGTCCTGCTGCACTTCGGCAGCCCGCTGGTGCTCATCACCGACCCGGACCCCGCCGCGGTGGGACCGCTGCTGACCCGGCACCGTCCCGGCATCGTCGAGACCCACCCCAACACCTTCGTGCTGTGGGAAGAACTGGCCGACGCGCCCGGAGCGCCACTGTCCCGGGTCCGCTCGTACGGCTCCACGTTCGACGCGATCCATCCGCGCACCGTACGACGGCTCCTGGACGCCTCGAAGCGGCGTACGCCCTGGCTGATCCAGCTGTACGGGCAGAGCGAGACGGGTCCGGTGGCCTTCCAGTGGTTCACCCGGCGCAGTGCCGGCCGCGCGGACGGGCGCCGGGTCGGGATCGGGATCCCCGGCTTCACCCGGGTCCGGGTCACGGACGACTCCGGCGGGCGGGCCAGGCCCGGCACGCCCGGCCGCATCGAGGCCCGCACCCGAGGGCGGATCCTCACCTATCTCGGCGCCCGGGAGCAGTACCAGCGCCAACTCGACGACGGCGGCTGGTGGCAGATGGGCGACATGGGGTACCAGGACCGGCTGGGCGGACTCCATCTGATCGACCGTGAGATCGATCAGATCGACTCGGTGCACAGCAATCTGGAGGTCGAGGACGCCCTGATGGACCGCCTCGAGGAGCTGCGTGAGGTGGTCATCGTGCCCGGCGCGGACCGCGAACCGGTGCCGGTGGTGTGCGTGCGCGGCGAACAGCCGCTGGACCCGGCGCGCTGGCGGGAGGCCACGGCCGGTCTGCCGCCCCTGGCCGAGCCCCGGCAGTGGCGCTTCGAGGAACTGCCGATGACCGCGACCTGGAAGGTGAAGCGGGTGGAGCTCACCCGCATGCTGACCGAGGGCGTACGCGCGTGAGCGGCGCGCCCGGCCATCCGGTCCTCGTGGTGGGTGCCGGGCCCGTCGGGCTGTCGGCGGCGCTCGCGCTGCGGGCGCACGGGCTGCCGGTCGTGCTCCTGGAGGCGGACCCCGAGGAGCGCGAACGCCCCGGCAGCCGCGCTCTGTTCGTGCACCGGGAGACCCTGCGACTGCTCGACGGGATGCGCCCGGGCCTGGCCGCCGAGATCACGGCGTACGGGCGCACCTGGCACACCAGACGGACCCTGTACCGGGGCCGCGAGGTGTACGCCCGCACCTTCCCGCCACCGTCCACACCCGGCCTCCCGCCCTTCACCAGCCTGCGCCAGGTGGACACCGAGCGCTTCCTGCGCACCGCGTGCGAGGCGGCCGGAGTGGAGTTCGCGTGGGGGGCGCGGGTGACGGGGGTGCGCGTCGCACCGACGGAGGTCGTGCTCACCGGCGAGGACGGCCGCGTCTGGACCGGCACGCACGCCGTCGCCGCCGACGGGGCGCGCTCGGCGGTCCGGGGCGAGCTGGGCATCCCGATGGAGGGGACGCGCGCGGACGGCTTCCATGTCGTCGTGGACGTCGCCGACCTGCCGGGCGCCGAGCTGCCGTTGGAGCGGGTCTTCCACTACGAGCACCCGGGGGTGGGTGGCCGCAGTGTCATGCGGGTGCCGTTCACCGGGGGCTTCCAGGTCGACCTGCAGTGCCGGGACGACGACACGCAGGAGGCGTACGGGACCGAGGAGGCCGTACGGGAATGGCTGCCCGCGGTGGTGAGCGGCGGGTACGCCGAACGGATCCTGTGGGTGTCGACGTACCGTTTCCTGCGCAAGGTCGCCGCCTCGTTCAGCGACCCGCACCGGCGGGTGCTGCTCGTCGGCGAGGCCGCCCATCTGTTCCCGCCGTTCGGCGCGCGCGGGATGAACAGCGGGATCGCGGACGCGGCGGCTGCCGCGCGGGCGATCGCCGACGGGACGGCCGCCGCGGTCGCCGACTTCGCCGAGGTCCGACGGGCCGCGGCCCTGTTCAACAGCGCGGCCGCCGGCAGCGCGCTGGACCATCTGCGACCGCACCGCCGGATCGTCCGGGTCAAGCAGCGGGCGGCGGCGGCGCTCGCGCCCGTGCTGCCGTGGTGCGGTTCCTGGCTGGAGCACGCGCCGTACGGGCCACGGAACGGTTCGCCCGCTGTCGCGGGCCGCAAGTACTGAGACCGAGAGGGGTACGCAGTGACACAACCGGCCATCGCGGAGGAGTTGTTGGCGTGGGCGCCCGGCCGTGGGCTGACCTCCGGTCCGGCCCCCGGTACGTCGCCGGGCGGCCGGCTGCTCGTCGCGGACTCGTGGCTGCTGCGCGACGGCCGGATGCGCGGCTTCGACCGGCACCGGGAACGCTTCCTGCGGGCCTGCGGCGACTGCGGCGGCCCGCCGCTGGACCGGCTCGTCGCGTTCTGGCGGGACATGACCGCCGCGCTGCCGCGCACCGGGGAGTGGTTCCCCCGGGTCGAACTGGCCTCGGGTTCCATGGAGTTGCGGCTGCTGCTGCGCCACGCGCCACCGCTCGGCACGGGCGTACGGGTCTGGGCGGCGGGGCAGAGCGATCCACGGACCGTCCCCCGTCGCAAGGGGCCCGACCTGGACACCCTGGCCCGGGTGAGGCGGCGGGCCGCCGGGGAAGGCGCGGAAGAGGCGGTGCTGATCGCGTCCTCCGGTGTGGTGCTGGAGACGGCCACGGCCAGCGTGCTGTGGTGGGAGGACGACACCTTGTGCCTGCCCTCGCCGCAGCTGCCCGTCCTGGCCGGAGTGACCGCCGGCCTCATCCAGGAGCGGGCCCACCGGTCCGGGATCCGTGTCGCCCACCGCGAACGGACCGTGGCCGAGCTCGACGGCCGTGAGGTGTGGCTCGTGAACGCGCTGCACGGGATCCGGCCGGTGACCGCCTGGACGGCACGGCCGATGAGCCCGGCACCGGCCGTGCGCGCCCCGGAATGGCGGCAGTGGCTGGACGACGTCATGGAACCGCTGCCTGCCGACTGAATTCCGGACATAAAAGCCGAGGACGGCGCGAAAGCCGAAGACGGACCGATGACAGAAAAGCAGCGCCGGGACGAATTGAATTCGCCCCGGCGCTCCCTCTCATGCCCTCGTTCCCGAATTCAGCTTTTCTTCTGGGCGGGCTGATAGGCGCCCGGCACCATTCGGGTCGCGATCGCGGTCCGGTTGTACGCGTTGATGACGGTGGCCACCCAGATCAGCGCCGCGATCTGGGCCTCGTCGAAGACCTCCGCCGCCGCGGCGTAGACCGCGTCCGGCACGTGTCCGTCGTGGACCAGCGTCACGGCCTCGGTCAACGCCAGTGCGGCACGCTCCCGTTCGGTGAAGAACGGGGTCTCCCGCCAGGCGTTCAGGGCGTAGATCCGCTGCTCGGTCTCACCCCCGGCTCGGGCGTCCTTGGTGTGCATGTCGAGGCAGAACGCGCAGCCGTTGAGCTGCGAGGCGCGAATCCTGATCAGCTCCAGGAGTTCCGGTTCGACCTTGGCGTCCTGGGCCGCGGAAACGGCGGCGCCGTGCAAGGCGGCCATCGCACCGGACACCTCGGGGGTAATCTTCTTGAGGGCCACACGGGACAGGGCTTCACTATTACTCATGAGGCGACTCTATTCCATGAAAAGGGCCGTCGCCTCCCTCGTCTTGGAAAGTACCGTTGAAATTTCGGCTGAAAGTCCCGTGGAAAGGCAGTGCCGCGCACAACGCGTCCAGCGCCCCCGACCACCCGTGGTCCGGCGGCGTCCCGTACCCCACCACCAGCGCGTCGGTCCGCCCGGCGGGAGCCCGCGGGTGGCGGTAGCGGTCGAGCCCGTGCAGCGCGAGCCCCTGCCAGGCCGCCGCCCGCAGCGTCTCCTGCTCGGTGCCGGGCGGCAGGCGCAGCACCACGTGCAGGCCCGCCGCGATGCCCGTGGCCCGGACCCCGGGAGCCTGTTCGGCGAGCCGCGCCACCAGGGCGTCACGGCGGCGCCGGTAACGCAGCCGGGACGCGCGGACGTGGCGGTCGTAGGCGCCCGACGTGATGAACTCCGCGAGGGTGAGCTGGTCCAGCACCCCGCACGACCAGTCCACCCCGCCCTTCGCCGCGACCACCTCCGGGGCGAGCGACGGCGGCAGCACCAGCCAGCCCAGCCGCAGACCGGGGGCCAGGGACTTGCTGGCCGTGCCCACATGGACCACGTGGTCGGGGTCGAGGCCCTGGAGGGCGCCGACCGGCTGACGGTCGTAGCGGAACTCCCCGTCGTAGTCGTCCTCCAGGATCAGACCGCCGCCGCGTCGCGCCCAGTCCACCACCTGCGCCCGCCGGTCGGGGTGCAGCGGTACGCCCATCGGGAACTGGTGGGCGGGCGTCATCAGCACCGCCCGTACGCCTCCCAGCGCGTCCGCGCCCTGCGGGCCGGCCGCCAACTCCTCGGTACGCGTGCCGAGTTCGTCGAATCCGAGCGGCACCGTGCGCAGCCCGGCCCGCTCCAGCAGCCGCCAGTGGACGTCGAGTCCGTACGACTCCACGGCCAGCGAGTCCAGTCCCCGCCCGCGCAGCACCTGGCCGAGCAGCATCAGGCCGTGTACGAAGCCGGAGCAGATGACGATGTGCTCCGGGTCCGTGCGGACGCCCCGGGCGCGGGCCAGATAGCCGGCCAGGGCGGTGCGCAGTTCCACCCGGCCACGCGGGTCGCCGAGGTCTAGGGCCTCGTGCGGGGCGACGGTCAGGGCGCGGCGGGCGGCCTTCAGCCAGGCCGCGCGGGGGAAGGAGGACAGGTCGGGGGAGCCGGGGACCAGGTCGTACGCCGGGCGGGCGGGGGCCGGGCGGCCGGGTGCGGAGGCGGTGGCGGGGGCCGGCACCGGGCGGTGGGCGACGCTCGTGCCCGAGCCCTGGCGGGCGGTGAGCCAGCCCTCCGCGACCAGGTCCGCGTACGCCTCCGCGACCGTGTTGCGGGCGATGCCCAGGTCGGCGGCGAGGGAGCGGGAGGAGGGCAGCCGGGTGCCCGGCGCGAGGCGGCCACCGCGGACCGCCGCGCGGAGTGCTTCCGTCAGACCTCTGCGGACACCGGGTCCGGTCGGCTCGACGTGGAGGTCGACCCCGAAAGTGGCCCAAGGTTTCGCCATGTAAATGGACCATACTCCTGGGCTGCTTCGCTCGTAGGGTCGAGAGCATGACGACGAACGACACCACCGACGAGACGACCGGCACCACCGCCGAGTACGCCCCCGAGCACCGCCCCCGCCTGCACTGGGCCAAGCACGCCCCCGAGGTCTACAAGGCCATGCTCCGGCTGGAGACGGCCGCGCAGCAGGGGCTGGAGCCGAAGCTGCGCGAGCTGGTGAAGATCCGTGCCTCGCAGCTCAACCACTGCGCGTTCTGCCTCGACATGCACACCAAGGACGCGCTGGCCGCCGGGGAGAGCGTGCAGCGGATCGTCCAGCTCAGCGCGTGGGAGGAGTCAAAGCACTTCTACACGGCGAAGGAACTCGCGGCGATCGAGCTGACCGAGGCCGTCACCGTCCTCACCGACGGATTCGTACCGGACGAGGTGTACGAGAAGGCGGCGCAGCACTTCGAGGAGGCCGAGCTGGCGCAGCTGATCGCCGCGATCACGGTGATCAACGCGTGGAACCGGTTCGGCGTGAGCACGCGCATGGTCCCGGGCCACTACGAGGCGGGCCGGCACCAGTGACGGAGCGCGGCGAAGCCGCGAGGGAGCGTACGAAGGTGCTCGACCCGGCGGTCGGGCGGGCCCTGTCCGCGCTGAGCGCTGACGGAGGCCGTCCTGACGGAGGGCTTCGTGCCGGACGAGGTGTACGCGCGGGCGGCCGGGCGGGTGATGGTGAGCCGTCGGATCCCGCCGGGGGGATACGCGCCTTGAGCGGGGTCGAGGCCGCACCGCACGTCCCGGCGGGCACCGTGTTCACGTGATAGCCGCGGTCACGACAGCCACGCGCGCCATGTCGACGCGTGGCTGTCGACCCACTTCTTCGCCGCGTCCTGCGGCGACATCTTGTCGTTCGCGATCATCAGGGATACCTCGTTCTGGTCCTCGGTGGTCCACTTGAACTTCTTCAGGAAGGCGGCCGCCTTGCCGCCGCTCTTCGCGAAGTCGGCGTTCAGGTACTTCTGGAGCGGGGTGTGCGGGTAGGCGCAGGCGACCTTGGCCGCGTCGGCGTCGCAGCCCTCCTTGTACGGCGGCAGCTTCACCTCCGTCATCGGGACCTTCTTGAAGAGCCACTGGGGCGAGTACCAGTAGGTGAGGAAGGGCTTCTTCTCCTTGGCGAACTGCTTCATCTGGGTGATCTGCGCGGCCTCCGAGCCGGCGAACACCACCTGATAGTTCAGCTTCAGGTTGGCCACCAGGGCCTTGTCGTTGGTGACGTAGGACGGCGAGCCGTCCATGAGCTGGCCCTTGCCGCCGCTCTCCGCGGTGCGCAGCTGGTCGGCGTACTTGTCGAGGTTCTTCCAGTCGGTCACATCGGGGTGCTGCTCGGCGAAGTACGTCGGGACGTACCAGCCGATGTGCCCGGTGACGCCCAGGTCCCCGCCGGGGGCGATCGTCTTCTTGTCCTCGACGTACCGCTTCTCCTGGTCGGGGTGGCCCCAGTCCTCCAGGATGGCGTCGACCCGGCCCTGACTGAGCGCGTCCCACGCGGGGACCTCGTCGACCTGGACGGTGTCGACGCGATAGCCGAGCTGGTGCTCCAGCAGGTACTGCGCGACGGCCACGTTGGCCTGCGCGCCCACCCAGGACTGGACGGAGAGGGTCAGGCTCTTCGAGCCCCGCGCGTTCGCGAAGGGCGAGGCCTGCTTGGTCATGTCGACGGCGCCGCAACCGGTCAGCGTCAGCAGCGCGGCCGCACCGGCCATCACCGAAGTCGTACGTAGACGCATGTCACGCTCCCTTCTTCGTGGTCCGCGCGGTCGGCTGGGTCACCCGGTCGAGCATCAGGCCGAGGCAGACGATCGCCGCGCCGGCGACGAGGCCGGTCGCCAGGTCGCCCTGCGCGAGGCCGAACACGACGTCGTAGCCGAGCGCGCCACCGCCGACCAGACCGCCGATGATGACGACGGCGAGGACGAGGACGACGCCCTGGTTGACGGCGAGCAGCAGCGACTGGCGGGCCAGCGGCAGCTGGACCTGGCGCAGCTGCTGGGCGCCGGTCGCGCCGAGCGAGCGGGCCGATTCCAGCGCGGCCGGGTCGACGGCGCGCAGGCCCTGGGTGGTGATGCGGACGACGGCGGGCAGTGCGTAGACGACCGCGGCTACCACGGCGGGCGCGCGGCCCACGCCGAACAGCGCCACCACCGGGATCAGGTAGACGAACTGCGGCATCGTCTGGAAGACGTCCAGGACCGGCCGCAGCAGCCGCTCGACGCGCTCGCTGCGCGCCGCCGCGATACCGGTCGCGAAGCCGAGCACGAGGGTCACGGCGACCGCGGCGAGGACCTGCGACAGCGTGTCCAGGGACGGCTTCCACACGCCGAGCACCCCGATCGCGGCCATCGCGAGGACCGCGGTGAGGGCGGTGCGCCAGGTGCCGATCAGCCACGCGAGGGCGGCGACGATCAGCAGGACCGACCACCAGGGCAGCCACTGGAGGCCGTCCCGGACGGGGTCCAGGACCCAGGTGGTGAAGTGGCCCGCCCAGTCGGCGGTGCCGCCGATGTAGGGGACGCCGGAGTAGAGGTGGTTGGTCATCCAGTCGACGACCCGGTTCACGGGCTCGGCGATGGAGAGGGTCCAGGAGGCGGGCCAGTCGAGACGGCCGGCGAGGTGTCCGGCCAGCGCCACGGCGAGGGCCGCGGCAGCGGCGTACGCCCAGCGCGGTGCCGTCGCGCCGGAGTCCGAGCCGAGCCGCTCCCCGGCCGCTCCCGTCACCCGGTCGAGGACGACCGCGAGCAGCACGATCGGGATGCCGGCGGCGAGTGCGGCGCCCACGTCGACGGAGGCCAGGGCCTGGTAGACGCGGTCGCCGAGGCCGCCCGCGCCGATCACGGAGGCGATGACCGCCATGGACAGGGCCATCATGATCGTCTGGTTGAGGCCGAGGAGGAGTTCCTTGCGGGCCAGCGGGAGGCGGGCGGTCAGCAGGCGCTGGCGGGCGCTGGCGCCGAGCGAGGTGACGGCCTCCATCACCCCGGCGTCGGCGTCACGCAGGCCGAGCGCGGTGAGGCGGGCCATGGGCGGGGCGGCGTACACGACGGTGGCGAGGACGGCGGCGGGGACGCCGATGCCGAAGACGAGGACGACGGGCAGGAGGTACGCGAACGCCGGAAGCACCTGCATGGTGTCGAGGACGGGGCGCAGCGCGCGGTAGGTGCGGTCGGAAAGCCCGGCGGCGAGGCCGAGCAGCGCGCCCAGCAGGACGGACGCGAGCACGGCGACCACCATGAGCGCGAGGGTCTGCATGGTCGGCATCCACATGCCGAGCAGTCCGCAGGCGAGGAACGCGGCGGCCGTGCCGAGCGCGAGCCGTACGCCCGCCGTGCGCCAGGCGACGAGTGCCGCGAGGGCTGTCACACCGGCCCAGCCCGCCGCGAGCAGCACCACGTAGACGGCGCGCACGGAGAGGACGACGGCGCTGCTGACGTACCCGAAGAAGTACAGGAACAGGGGGTGGCTGTCCCGGTTGTCGATGATCCACCCACTGGCCCGGCCGAGGGGTGCGGAGAGGTCGACGGTGAGGGCGCCCGGCCAGGTGCCGCTCGCCCAGTGGGAGTCGAGGACCGGGACGATCACGGCCGCCGCGACGGCGAGCAGCAGCAGCTTGCCGACGGCCCGGTGTCCGCGGAGGTTCTTGAGCAGCGCGGAGACGCCGGAGTGACCGACGGTCGCGGTGACGGTGGCCATCAGGCGGCCTCCCCACGGGGGCCGTCCGGCGCCCCGGCGGCGGGTGTGTCCGCGCCGGCCACCACGCCGAGCAGCGCCGCCGAGTCCACGACGCCGACGCAGCGTCCCTGGTCCATCACGCGGGCGGGGTCGCCCGAGCGGGCCACCGCCTCGATGGCCTCGGAGACGGTCGCGTCGGGTGCGAGCGCCGGGCCCCGGGCGGCCTCCGCGGCGGACGCGGCCCGCATGGCCGTACGGACGGTCATGACCTGTTCGCGCGGTACGTCCCGGACGAACTCGCGGACGTAGTCGTCGGCGGGCGAGCCGACGATCTCCTCGGGGGTGCCGAGCTGGACGACACGGCCGTCGCGCATGAGCGCGATGCGGTCGCCGAGGCGCAGCGCCTCGTTGAGGTCGTGGGTGATGAAGACCATCGTGCGGCCCTCGTCGTGGTGCAGCCGGATGACCTCCTCCTGCATGTCGCGCCGGATCAGCGGGTCGAGCGCGCTGAACGGCTCGTCGAAGAGCAGGACTTCGGGGTCGACGGCGAGCGCGCGGGCGAGCCCGACGCGCTGCTGCTGACCGCCGGACAGCTGGCCGGGCCTGCGCTGCTCCATGCCCTCCAGGCCGACCTTGGCGACGACCTCGGCGGCCTTCTCGCGGCGCTCCGCCTTGCCGACACCCTGGATCTCCAGGCCGTACGCCACGTTGTCGAGCACCGAGCGGTGCGGGAGCAGGCCGAAGTGCTGGAAGACCATCGCGGCGCGGTGGCGGCGCAGTTCCCGCAGCCGGTTCTTGTCCATGGCGCGTACGTCCTCGCCGTCGATGACGATCGCGCCCGCGGTCGGCTCGATCAGCCGGGTGAGGCAGCGGACCAGCGTGGACTTGCCGGAGCCGGACAGCCCCATGACGACGAAGACCTCACCCTTGCGGACGTCGAAGCTGACGTCCCGGACGGCGGCCGTGCAGCCGGTGCGGGAGCGGAGTTCGGCGGGGGTGAGGGCGGCGAGCCCGGGGTCGGCGGGGACGCGCTCGGCCTTCGGCCCGAACACCTTCCACAGGCCGTCGACGGAGAAGACGGAATCCGTACTCATCACGCACCGCCCCCGATCAGCTCGGCGCATTTCTCCCCGACCATGAGCACTCCGATCATCGGGTTCACGGCGGGCATCGTCGGGAAGACGGACGCGTCGGCGATCCGCAGGCCGTCGAGGCCGCGCACCCTCAACTCAGGGTCGACCACGGCCAGTTGATCATCCGCGGCGCCCATCCGACAGGTGCCCGCCGGGTGGTAGACGGTGTGCGCGACCTGACGGGCGTACGCGCTCAGCTCCTCGTCGTCGGTGACCTCGGGCCCGGGGCACACCTCGCGCTTGAGCCAGCCGGCGAGCGGTTCGGTGCGGGCGATCCGGCGGGCGATGCGGATGCCGTCGACGAGGGTGCGGCCGTCGTAGTCGTCCTCGTCCGTGAAGTAGCGGAAGTCGAGGGCGGGCTTGACCGATGGATCGGCGCTGGTCAGGTAGAGGCGGCCGCGGCTGCGCGGTTTGGGGATGTTGGGGGTCATGGAGACGCCGTGCGCCGGGCGTTCGTAGCCCAGCCGCTCCGGGTTGTCCGTGAAGGGGATCTGGTAGAAGTGGAACATCAGGTCGGGGCCCGCCTGTTCGGGGTCGCGGCGCACGAACAGGCCCGCGTCGGAGTCCATCGCCGAGTTCTCCGGGATCGGCCCGTTGGTCTCCCAGACGATGACCGACTCGGGGTGGTCGAGCAGGTTCTCGCCGACGCCGGGCAGGTCGTGGGCGACGGGTATGCCGAGCTCCGCCAGGTCGTGGGCGGGTCCGATCCCGGAGTGCAGCAGGAGCCGCGGCGAGTCGACCGCGCCCGCGCACAGCAGGACCTCGCGCCGGGCCCGTACAAGGCTCTCCGTGCCGTCCTTGGCGCGTACGTGCACGCCAGTGGCGCGCGTCCCCTCCAGCTCCAGCCGGTACGCCCAGGTCTCCAGCAGCAGCGTGAGGTTGGGCCGTTCGTCCATCACCGGGTGGAGGTACGCGACCGACGCGCTGGAGCGCTTGTTGTTCTCGGGGTGGTAGGCGAGGTCGAAGAAGCCGGTGCCCTCGGTGAACGGCTTCTTGTTGAAGCCCTCGACGAGGGGCACGCCCAGCGCGCCCTGGGCGGCGTCGACGAAGTCGCGGGCGATGGCGTTGCGGTCCTTCTCGTCGACCGGGACGATGTTGTTGAGGAGCCGCGCGAAGTACGCCTCCATGGGCACCGCGCCCCAGCCCTTGGCGCCCGCCGTCTCCCACTCGTCCCAGTCGGACGGCAGCGGTTTGAAGGCGATCAGCGTGTTGTGGGACGAACAGCCGCCGAGGACGCGGGCCCGGCTGTGCCGGATGTGCGAGTTGCCGCGCGGCTGCATGGTCGTCGGGTAGTCGTAGTCCAGTTCGCCGCCGAGCAGGCCCATCCAGCGGCGCAGGGTGAGGACGTCCTCGCGGCCGACGTCGCTGGGACCGCCCTCGATGACGGCGACCGTCACGTCGGCGTTCTCGGTGAGACGGGAGGCGATGACGGAGCCTGCCGTGCCGCCGCCGATGACGACGTAGTCGTACGTGTTCTCGGACGCGTTCTCGTGCGTGCTTTCGTGCATGGGGTGCTCCAGGGTGCAAGGGGCAAGTGCGGTGTGGGGCGGTGGGGTTACGTCACCGGGGTCGGCCCGCGAACCAGCGGACCGGCTTCGGCGCCAGGTTCTGGTAGACGTGCTTGGTCTCGCGGTACTCGGCGAGGCCCGCCGGGCCCAGTTCGCGGCCCACGCCGCTCTTCCCGAAGCCGCCCCACTCCGCCTGCGGGAGGTAGGGGTGGAAGTCGTTGATCCAGACGGTGCCGTGCCGCAGTCGTCCCGCGACGCGCCGGGCGCGGCCCGCGTCGGTGGTCCAGACGGCGCCCGCGAGCCCGTACTCGGTGTCGTTGGCGAGCGCGACGGCCTCGTCCTCGGTGCGGAAGGTCTCCACGGTCAGGACGGGCCCGAAGACCTCCTCGCGGACCACCTTCATCGCGCGGTGGCACTGGTCGAGAACGGTCGGCTCGTAGAAGTACCCGGTGGCGGGCCGTTCGGCGGACGGCTCGGGGCGCCGGCCGCCCGCCCTCAGCACCGCGCCCTCCGCGAGCGCGGAGGCGACGTACGCCTCGGTCTTCTCGCGCTGCCCCTCCGACACGAGGGGGCCGCACTCGACGCCGTCCTCGGTGCCGCGGCCGAGCCTGATCCTGCCTGCCCTGCGGGCGAGTTCGGCGACGAAGCGCTCGCGCACGGACTCCTCGACGATGAGCCGGGATCCGGCCGAGCAGACCTGGCCGCTGTGGATGAAGGCGGCGTTGAGGGCCTGGTCGACGGCGGTGTCGAAGTCCTCGTCCGTGGCGCAGGCGTCGGCGAAGACGACGTTGGGGTTCTTGCCGCCGAGTTCCAGGGCGACCTTCTTGACGCTCTCCGCGGCGGCCCGCGCCACCTTCGTGCCGCTGACCAGGCCGCCGGTGAAGGAGACGAGGTCGACGTCGGGGTGCTCGGCGAGGCGGGCGCCCACCGTGTGCCCCGGGCCGGTGACGAGGCCCGCGACCCCGGCGGGGAGGCCGGCCTCGGTGAGCAGCCGTATCAGCGCGATCGTCGTCAGCGGGGTGATCTCGCTCGGCTTGACCACGAAGGTGTTCCCGGCGGCGAGGGCGGGCGCGATCTTCCAACTGGCCTGAAGGAGCGGATAGTTCCAGGGGGTGATCAGCGCGCAGACACCGACGGGCTCGTGCACGACGACGCTGTGGACGTCGGCGGACCCGGCGTCGACGACCCGCCCGCCGCCCTCCGCCACGACGAGGTCGGCGAAGTACCGGAAGGCGTCCGCGACACAGTCGATGTCGACCCGCCCCTCCTCCAGGGTCTTGCCCGCGTCGCGGCTCTCCAGGAGTCCCAGCTCCTCGCGGTCGCGGACGAGGAGGTCGGCGACGCGGCGCAGCAGCGCGGCGCGCTCGGCGACCGGGGTACGGGGCCACTCCCCCGTGTCGAAGGCGTGGCGGGCGGCGGCGACGGCGGCGTCCGCGTCGTGCTCGTCACCCTCCGCGACCACGGCGAACGGCTTGGCATCCGCGGGATCGAGGATCTCGCGGGTCGCACGGGAGACGGCCTCCCGCCACTCTCCACCCACGTGAAGGGTCTGTTGTGCCTGCTGAGCCTGGTGCGCTTGGTGTCCGGCCATGGTCGGTGTTGCCTTCCGTTCCTGTTCCGTGCCCCTGCGTGCCCGTGTGTCACACGCGTGTCACTCTCGGGGACCGGGAGCGCCTGCCCCTCGGCCCGGAATGCATGCACAACCAGTGACCAAAAGTGCCCGGCGTCACTGAAAAATGAGCAGAAATACGACCAAAAACAGCAGAACCTACGCCGCCAGTGGTCGAACCGGTCCCGGGCTCCTTTGACTCAAGTCAAAGGTTGACTAAAGTCAAAGAATGAATCGATCGGTGTCAGCCGAAGACGTGCGGGCGCTGCGGCGCTTCAACCGGTACTTCACCCGGCGCATCGGAGCCCTCGACGACCACTACCTCGGACAGGACCGGCCGCTCGGCGAGGCCCGGCTGCTGTTCGAGATCGGGGACGGGGTCTCACTGCGGGAGTTGCGCGGCCGGCTCGGTCTGGACGCCGGGTACCTGAGCCGGATGGTCCGGGCGCTGCAGGCGCAGGGGCTGGTGCGGGTGAGCGTGCCGGCCGAGGACAGCCGGCTGCGGGTCGCGGAACTCACGCCGGCCGGGCGGGTCGAGATCGAGGAGCAGAACCGGCGGGCCGACACGCTCGCCGAGGGGCTGCTCGGCTCCCTCGACGAACGCCGGCGCGGCGAGCTCACCGCCGCCATCGGCGCCGCCGAGCGGCTGCTGCGGCTGGCCGCGATCACCGTCGAGTCCGTCGACGGTGCGTCGCGCGACGCGCGCGACTGCCTCGCCGGGTACGCCGCCGACATCGACGCGCGGTTCCCGGAGGGCTTCGACCCCGCCGCCCTCGTACGGCCCGACGAGGTGTCGGGGGACTCGGGTGCCTTTCTGGTCGCGTACGAGGAAGGGCGCCCCGTGGGGTGCGGGGCGCTGCGGCGGCTCACGCCGGACACCGGCGAGATCCGGCATGTGTGGGTGCGGCCCGAGGCCCGGCGGCTCGGCCTCGCCGGCCGGATCCTAGACGGGCTGGAGCGGGCGGCCGTCGCGCGCGGCTACGGCGTCGTACGCCTCGACACCCACTCGGTCCTCACCGAGGCGCAGGCGATGTACCGGGCGTGCGGCTACACCGAGATCCCGCGCTACGACGACAACGTCTACGCCGCCCACTGGTTCGAGAAGCGGCTGCCCGGCCCGTCGGAGGACTGAGCGGGTCGGGCGAAGTCCGCCGCGATTCGGCACCGCAGCCGATCGACGGCACATCCCCGCCCATCCCGGCGCTTCCAGCGGAGCGCTCAGGTACCGCTCGCGCAGTTCGCGTCGGTGGGGCAGAAGGAGTTCAGGGCCGTGGTGAGCGGGCCCGTCATGTCCACGCCCTCGGGACCGCTCGCGTTGATCGCGTAGAGCGTGCCGTCGGCGGCCTGGAAGCGGTGGTCGACCACGTGCGTGGCGCCCTTCTGCGGGCTGTCGTAGCGGTAGGTGACCTCCGTCCAGCCGGTGCCGTTCTGCCGCTCGATGAGCCGGTACCCAGGGAGCTTCTGCGAGATCGCCTCGGCCTGGGACGACGACTCGGCCAGGGAGTTCTCCTTGACCTCGAACAGCATGAGCCTGCTGCTGCCGCCGGGGGCCGTGTAGGTGACGACCGGCGCCAGCTTGCCCTGGACCTCCTCGCGTACCCAGCCGTCCGGCACGTCCACCGTGTAGCCCACCGCATCCACCGACCTGCTGTAGCCGGGCGACGGCTCCGGGGTCGTGGGCTGCGTCGCCGGGTCGCTGGACCCGCCCGAACCGGCGTAGATGTCCGGACTCCCGGAGGTGTACCCGGTGTCCGGGGAAGGAACGCTCTGGGTCGCCGTGACGGTCACCGCCGGGCGCGACGGGTCGGCGCCGGTGTGCCCGGACGAGTCGCTCCTGGTCAGCGCCCACACCGCACCTCCGACACCGCCCGCGAGGACGGCGACGGCCACGATCACCACCAGCAGCCGGCGCGAGTCCGTGGGGGCCGGTCCCCGGCCGCCGCCCGAACTCCCGCCGGGCCCGGGCCACGACGGTGGCGGCAGGGGCGTCTCGGGCGGGCGCGGTGGCCCCGCCTGGGTCGTCGCCGACGCCCACCACTGCTGCTCCGCGTCCGGCGGCGCCCCGCCACCACCGGCCCCGCCCCTGCCCTGCCCGCCCGCGCCGTCGTCGTCGACCCACCGCTGGCGGTCCTCGTCCCACCGTTGCGCCACCTCGTCACCCCGTTCCCACTAGACCGATCCCGCGCCGACCGCTAACCGGCCAGCTGCGCGATCACCTGCACCACGGCCGCCGTCGACGCCAGCCCCGCCACGGCCGCGGCGGCGGTCTCCAGGCGCATCCGCAGCCGGCCGAGCCGCGCCGGGTCCGCCTGGCCCGATCTCTCGATCTCCCCCTGCACCACGGCCAGTTCGCCGTCGAGCCCGGTCGTGTCATCGGTCTCCGTGAGCAGCCGCAGATGGTCGCGCAACGTACGGACGGCCTCCAGGAGCGCCACGGTCGTCTCGTCGGCACCGGCCGCGGGCGGCGCCTCGTGATAGTTCGCGGTGCCGTGGTCGCCGAAGTTCACCGCACTGCGCGTGATCCGGTCGACCCGCCCGCCCGAGCCCTCAGTCATCCCTGCTCCCCTCGTTGTACGACGCGCCCCCACTGCCCATGGAGACGGCGCTCTTGCTGATCCGGCCCACCGCGGTGCCACCGCTCATCTGCCCGATGAACTGGCCGCCCGCGGCCACGTTGAAGATGTTCTGCTCGAAGCTGCCCGTCTCGCAGCCGCTGCGCCGCAGCGCCTCGCGCACCCCGCTCGCGATGCGGTCCTCGACGGTCTTGATGTATCGGCTGACGTCCATCTCCTGGAACAGCGACAGCCGGTCGGTGCTGCCCATCTCCCGGACGGACACCAACGGGGCGTCCGGCGGGGCCTGTTCGGGCCGGGCCAGCCACGTGCGCAGGCACTGGACGAGGGTGCGCAGCATGGAGAACCCGGCCACCACGCCCGTCGCCGGGGCGGACAGCACCGTCCGCAGCACCTCACGCGCCGTCGCGCCCTCCCCGGAGGCCGCGATGAAGTCGACGCGCCGGTACTCCTCGAAGATCGGCCCCAGTACGTGCGGTACGACTTCCAGGACCAGCATCCCGCCCTGCGTGTGGACGCGGACCAGCACCGAGACCACCACCTGCTCGTCCCAGGCGCCGACCCTGACCCGCAGGAAGTGACGGCGCGCCTCGCCGCCCTCGTCCACCGCCCCGTCCAGGTGCAGCCGGGCCGACGACGGCTCGTACACGCCCTGGTTGCGGCCCACGCCGTACGGCAGGTAGACGAACTCCTCGACCTCCAGGTCCTTGAGCCGGTCCCGGCTGGTGCGCGCGGCGGACTCCCGCAGCGCCTCCAGCTTCGGTACGACCAGGTCGAGGATCTGCCGGTTGGTCAACTGCACCGGCGGGCGGTGCCCGTTCGCCGAACCGTCGCCGGTCTGCTCGGGCAGCTTGCCGTTCAGGCCGTCGAACGGCTTCTTGGCGGGGGTGATCTCCATCGCGAACGACCAGGGCTCGTACGGCTTTCCCGCGCCGACGAACGGCCGGTGGGCGTCGTAGAGCGCCACGGACGCGTGCTGCTCCCAGGTGACGGCCCGCGCGACCCGGAGCTGACGTTCGCTGCCCATGGGCAGTGCCACGGACGTACGGGCGAAGGCGTCCCGGGAGAGTTCGACGCTCATGACCGCGGCCACCTGGGAGCGGTGGGCACCGATCACGAAGGTGAGCAGGAGCGGGAAGATCACCAGAAAGGGGTCGTGGAGCAACTGGGTGAACGCGTACACCCAGTAGGCGATCTCCGCGGCCCGCGCCATGAAGGTGAGCCCCCAGGCGGTCGCCCTGCGCGGCAGACGCAGCCGGGCGGACTCGTCCCGGCTCGCGGCGTACATGCTCATGCCCCACCCGGACGCGGCCCGCGCGGACCACAGCAGAACGCAGACGGCGGCATAGAAGAACACGGCGGCGGCGCCGAACACGCCCGCGAAGCCCTGGACCCCGGAGTCGGCGACGCTGGTGGCCGCCCGAACCACCTCCACCAGGAAGAACACGATCCAGATGGCCAGCAGGCCGAGCCCGGTCAGGGCCTCCCTGCGGCGCGCCCGCAGCGCGTGCGCGAGCACGGCGACGACGTCGACGCCGAGGGACGGTGCCGCGGGGCGCTCCTCGTGCCCTATGAGTTCGTCGATGACCCGTGCCCGGAACACGGTGTCCAGATGTACTCCGGCACACAACAGCCGTGTCGCCTCGCTGTGTGCGTACCGTCTCGCCGATTCCGTCACTGGGACCACCCCCGTGTGTCTCCCCCGGCCGCGCCCCAGCTCTCTTGAGCAGCCCTGCGCTCCCCTACCGGACCGTACGTCACGACGATAGCGAGAGTTACTCCCCGTGTACCCCCGCATACAGCGAGAAAGCACGTACGTTCGATGCGTACTTTCTGTACGCATGCGTCGGCCCCGCCCGGAGCACTTCCCGGGCGGGGCCGATGAGTTGCGAGTGACTCAGGTGAGTCGGGTACGTCAGATCAGACCGAGACCGCGGACCGCGTCGCGCTCCTCCTCGAGCTCCTTGACGGAGGCGTCGATACGGGCGCGGGAGAACTCGTTGATGTCCAGGCCCTGGACGATCTCGTACTGCCCGTCCTTGGTGGTGACGGGGAAGGAGGAGATGATCCCCTCGGGCACGCCGTAGGAACCGTCCGACGGGATACCCATGGAGGTCCAGTCACCGTCGGCGGTGCCGTTGACCCAGGTGTAGACGTGGTCGATGGCGGCGTTGGCGGCGGAGGCGGCGGAGGACGCGCCACGGGCCTCGATGATCGCGGCACCGCGCTTGGCGACGGTCGGGATGAAGTCCTCGGCGAGCCACTTCTCGTCGTTCACGACCTCGGCGGCGTTCTTGCCGGCGACCGTGGCGTGGAAGATGTCCGGGTACTGGGTGGCGGAGTGGTTGCCCCAGATGGTGAGCCGCTTGATGTCGGCGACCGTCGAGCCCGTCTTCTTCGCGAGCTGGGTCAGCGCGCGGTTGTGGTCGAGGCGGGTCATCGCGGTGAAGCGCTCGGCCGGTACGTCCGGGGCGGCGGCCTGGGCGATGAGGGCGTTGGTGTTGGCCGGGTTACCGACGACGAGGACCTTGATGTCGTCCGCGGCGTTGTCGTTGATGGCCTTGCCCTGCGGCTTGAAGATGCCACCGTTGGCGGAGAGCAGGTCACCGCGCTCCATGCCCTTGGTACGGGGGCGGGCGCCGACGAGCAGCGCGACGTTCGTGCCGTCGAAGGCGACGTTCGGGTCGTCCGTGATGTCGATGCCCGCGAGCAGCGGGAAGGCGCAGTCGTCGAGCTCCATCGCGGTGCCCTCGGCGGCCTTCAGCGCCGGCGTGATCTCCAGGAGGCGCAGCTTGACCGGCACGTCCGCGCCGAGCAACTGGCCGGAGGCGATGCGGAAGAGCAGGGCGTAACCGATCTGGCCGGCCGCGCCGGTGACGGTGACGTTCACGGGAGTGCGGGTCATGGCGTTCTCCGTATGACAGCAGGCGGTGGGGCGTCCCTGCCCCGGGGTGCAGGATCATCCCCTGCGTCCACCGCAATGATCGATCAAAGGAACCGATGATCGATCTCTCGGCGTCAAGAGAGATCCGCCGTCAGGCTATCGCGCATCCAGGATCCCGCACGGCCGGGTCCCGTGTGGCCCACCCCACAGCCCCCCGACCGGGCGGCCGCCGGTCCGGGAGAGGATGACACGACGACCGCCGTCGGGGTGACCGGCCGGGGCCGGATCCCGTGGGGGTACGGTGCGCCTGCCCCAACGGCGCCGGAACATTCCTGCGCGGCGGTTTTCGAGGGTGGTTCTCTTCGGCTACGAGTGAACGGGCGTTGCCCACGCCCCCCGAGGCGGGGCCGCGCCCCGAAACCCCGGCCGCCTGTTTGTCCATCGACCGACGGTTGGTGGGGGTTGCTCGCGCAGTTCCCCGCGCCCCTGAAGGGGCGCGGCCCCTCAGGGTGTTTCCTCGACTGCGGGACGGTGGGGGCTAGGGGCGCGGTTCCCCGCGCCCCTAAGGGCCTCGGCTCGACCGGCGTTTGAGGACGAGGCCGGGGGCCTGTGCCCCACCCACCCCTCGTCCACCCACCCATCCCGGCCCGTATCACTCAGCCCGTCCGGCGTTTGAGGACGAGGCCGTTCAGGCCGTGCGGGGGTCCAGGAGGCGCAGCGCCCCTGGCGGGGGGTTGGAGGCGGAGCCCCCAGGTAGGGATGGGACGGGTAGGGGCGGCGGGGGCGAGAACCATGCCGCACGCGCCCACCCGCCCCAGCCACCCACCTACTTCACTTCGTGCAGCCCTTCTGGCCCGATTTCAACGTGACGCACGCCTTCGCCTCGGCGGCGTCCTTGACGGCGATCATCGGGGTGTACGCATCGGTGGCGTTGTCGACGGTCCCGGTCTGCGCGGCGGCGCCCCCACCCGTCACCCGCACCGAGTCACCGATCACGGCCTGGGTGATGCGGGCCCAGGCCGCGGCGCAGGTCTTGCTGTAGCGCACCTCGACAAGGGTGGTACCCACGGTGATGCTGGTGCTGGTCGTCGCGAGTTGCCCACCGCACCCCATGTTCTCCGGGTCCTTGCCCGTGCAGTCGGCGCCACTGCACTTCACCCCGGCCGGCAGATCGGGATTGACCGAGGCGGACGCCGAGGGCGTCTTCGGCGCGCTCGCCGCCTTCTTGCCGTCGCCGCCCCCGGTGAAGTACACGGCCGCGGCTATCACCACGAGCGCACCCACAACCCCCGCGAGGAACATCGTCAGCCGCCGCTTACGCCGCGCCGCCGCGTCCGCGGATCCCCCCGCGGGCGCACCCGGCCCACCGGCACCGACAGACCCGGCCGGCCCCACGGAACCCCCCGGCCCCGACGAACCCACGGAACCCACGGAACCCGCGGAACCCGCGGAACCCCCCGGCCCCACAGACCCCGCCGGAGTCGACGGACCGTACCGCCCCCCGTCACCTGACGGCGTGGCGACGACCCCCCAGCCCCCACCACGCGAGCCCCCACCGGACGAAGGCCCACCCGAAGACCCACCCGAAGAGGACCCGCCGTACCCGGCACCCCCACGCGCCCCACCCCCGAGCGGCGACGAAGATCCGTACGACGAGTCCTCCACCTCCGTGGCGGACGGCTGCGGCGGCACCGTCGGCGACACCCCCGCGGGCCCGGCGATCCCCGGCGTGATGCCGGGCGTCGCGGTCGCGCTGCCGCCCTTGCGGGCCTGCTTGCCGTTGCTCCCCTTCGCCGGGGGCGCCCCGAACTCCCCGAGCGCGGCGCGCGCCTGGGAGATCCGGATCGCTTCCATGGTCATGTCGTGGCGCATCTCCGAGCGGCTCCACGCACGCTCGGCCAGCTCCCACATGGTCGTCAGATGGATGGGATTGGTCCCGGTCACCTCGGCCAGGGCGACGATCGCGCCCTTGGGCGCGAGGAGCCGACCGTTGAGGTACCGCTCCCAGGACGTCTTGCTGTAGCCCGTACGGTCGGCCACCGCGGCGATGCCCAGCCCGCTCCGGTCGACCAGTCGGCGCAACTGGCTGGCGAACTCCCTGACCTGCGGATCGAGTTCATCCGGCAAGTCCCTCCAACGAGGCATTACTGCTCCCCCCCTGCTTCTTTCCCCCCGTACATGCCTGACTGTTCCCCCGCGTGTTCGGCGCCCCCCCGTCGAGTCCCCCCGGCCCCCCGGTCCCCGTTCTGGCTACCCACAGGGATGCGATCGGTCAGGATCTCAGTTCCCGGGATGGGGGCGCACGGGAGCATTCGGGCCCGGGCATGCACCGTTGCACGCCCCGCGGGCTGCGGACTGCGGCCCATTGTCCCATCGACGTCATGCCCGCCAATCGGACCCTCGTCCTCCGCAACAGGACGTCCGATACCGTCCCGATTGGCCACGCTAACCGGGTTGTTGGTACGGATCAGGGTAAATCCTTGAACTTGTCAAGACATCGACACAACGGGAACACAGGTGCGACCTCACCCGTCACGAGAACGCTCGGTTCACCCAAGGGTGACGGCACCCACGACGGCGGCGAGCAGGATGACGACGGCGAGGAGGGCCGCGTAGAGGAGGAGGCGGGGCGTACGGGGCCCGGTGGGCCGCCGGGACGCCTCCTCGTCGAGCAGGTCCCACCACGGGAGCGTGGGGTCCTCCTCGTAGCCGTCACGGCCGCGCACGGCGGGAACGCCATGCACGACGGGACCGGGACCGCCCGCCGGTACCCGTACGGGCGGCACGGGCGGCACGGGCTCGCGCGGCCAGGCCCGCACCGCCAGTTCCCAGCGCACCCCGAAGCGTTCGGTCTCCTCGTCCGCGACACCCGCGACCCGGCACAGGGCGACGACCGCCTGCCGGGGCGGCGGCTGGCTCGCGTTGAGGTAGCGCTGCCAGGAGGACTTGCTGTACGCGGTGCGCGTGCCCAGCGCGACCAGGCTCATCCCGGTGCGGTCCTTGAGCAGCCGCAACTGCTCGACGAAGTGCCGTACCTCCGCCGGAAGCTCCTCCGGCAGCGGCTGCCAGGCACCCATCGCTCCACCCACCTCCCGCGGCGCTCACCAGGCGCCCCGTGTCGTTCCCCGTGAGCGATTGACGACGCCGGGCGGTCGACGGTTCCCGTGACGTGGCGCGGACACCGTGGCGGAATGGTCACTTCCGTGCCACAGGGAACTGACGGCTGTTGTACAGGCGATGCCTGTACAGAAGGGTTGACCCGGGCGGTCCGGCCGCCCGGCCGCGGCCCGTCCTTACTCGGGGGAGGGGACGGGCCGCGCTCTGCTTCAGGGCATGCGCGGGGGCCTCAGCGGACCGTGAAGTGCAGCGTGTCGTCCAGGAACGGGATCACCAGCCACGGGTTGGGCTGTGCCATCAGCGAGAGCAGCACGATGGCGACGCCCAGCACGCCGTACGTGAGCATGTCCGTGAAGCGGGAGCGGACCGCGAGCATGCCCACGTCGGGCAGTATCCAGCGCATCACGGCGCCGGCCAGCAGCGCGGCGCCGATCAGGATCGTGCCGAGCCGGAACACGTCGAGGGCGGTCAGCAGCAGGCCGAGTCCGACGGCCGACAGCACGGCGAGGATCGGCCACTGGCGGGCCGGGGCCGGGGCGTCGCCGCCCGCCGCCCGGCCGCCGCCCTCGGGCCGCGCGGTATCCCTCGTGAACAGGGGGAAGCGACGTGTGGGGCGGCGCGGCTTCCCCTCCGCGTCGGGGGCGCTCTCGGCGTCGGGCGCACCCTGCTCGCCCTCGGCGTCGGGCGCGCTCACGGCGTCGGGCGCACCCGGCTCGCCCTCGGCGCCCTCCGCCTCCCGCACACCCGCCACACCGTTCACGGACCCCGCCTTCCCCGAACCGGCCTCACCGTTCACGGATCCCGCTTTCCGAGGACCGGCCTCACCGTTCGCGGACCCCGCTTCCCGAGGACCCGCCTCACCGTTCACGGACCCCGACTCCCGCATGACGGACGCACCCTTCACAGCCCTCGCCCTCCGCACGGCCGACCCGCCGTTCGCGGACGCGGCCTCCCGCACGGCCGACTCGGCGTCGGAGTCGATGCCGGAGCCGGAGTCGCGGGCCGCGGCGTCCTCGGGTCCGCCGTCAGCCGACACTGCGCTCCGCCGCTTCCACCACGTTGACGAGCAGCTGGGCGCGGGTCATCGGGCCCACGCCGCCGGGGTTCGGGGAGATCCACGCGGCGACCTCGGCGACGTCCGGGTGAACGTCCCCGACGATCTTGCCCTCGGCGCTGCGCGAGACACCGACGTCGAGGACGGCGGCGCCCGGCTTCACGTCCTCGGCGCGGATGAGATGGGCGGACCCGGCCGCGGCGACGATGATGTCGGCGCGCTTCAGGTGCGCGGAGAGATCACGGGTGCCGGTGTGACACTGGGTGACCGTGGCGTTCTCGCTGCGCCGCGTCAGCAGCAGCGGCATCGGACGCCCGATGGTCACCCCACGGCCGACGACCACGACCTCGGCGCCCTTGATCTCCACGCCGTAGCGGCGCAGCAGGGTGAGGACGCCATTGGGGGTGCACGGCAGCGGGGCCGGCTCGTTGAGGACCAGCCGCCCGAGGTTCATCGGGTGCAGGCCGTCGGCGTCCTTGTCCGGGTCCATCAGTTCCAGGATGCGGTTCTCGTCGATGCCCTTGGGGAGCGGGAGCTGGACGATGTAGCCGGTGCACGTGGGGTCTTCGTTGAGTTCGCGCACCACCGCCTCGATCTCCTCCTGCGTGGCGGTCGCGGGCAGTTCACGCTGGATGGAGGCGATACCGACCTGGGCGCAGTCGCGGTGCTTGCCCGCGACGTACTTCTGGCTGCCGGGGTCGTCGCCGACGAGGACGGTCCCCAGGCCGGGCGTGACGCCCTTCTCCTTGAGGGCCGCCACGCGGGCGGTCAGATCGGACTTGATCGCGGCTGCGGTGGCCTTGCCATCGAGAATCTGGGCGGTCATGGACCCATCCTCGCGGATGACCCGCTCCCGGTTCCAATCCGGGCGCCCGTTTCCCCCTGTGACCAGCCGCGATCAGCCGTGTTGCGCTTGCACAACACCTGCACAACACAATCGGAAGGGCTCTGGACAAATAAGTAAGGCATTGAGAACGATGAACATCACAGTGCCGCGGACAGTACCGGGGGGACGGACCGCTCTGTAGAACTCTCCTCCGCACCTTGCCGCGCGTCCCCGCACCAGGCAACGGAGGAAGACCCGCCATGAGTTACGGCGACCCGAACAACCCCTACGGTCCCCCGCAGGGCCAGCCGGCCGGCTACCCGCCCCAGGGCCAGCCCGGCTACGGCTACCCCCAGGGCGCCCCGCAGCAGCCCGGTTACGGCTACCCGCAGGCCCCGCCGATCGGCCAGCAGCCGTACGGCGGCTACCCCGGTGTCCCGATGGAGATGCCCGGCACGGTCAAGGCCGCGCGTGTGATGCTGTTCGTCATCGCCGGTTTCCAGGTGCTCGGCGCCATCCTGATCGCGATCTCGGCGCTCGCCGTCGCCGCCGCGAAGAACAACGCGGACCTCAAGGACGACGTCCAGTTCCAGCAGCTCGCGGACTACTCGGCCGGCGTCCTGTGGGGCGTCACGGTCGCGGTCCTGGCGTGGGGCGTCTTCGCGATCTGGCTCGGCGTCAAGTGCGCGAACGGCGGCAGCGGCGTCCGCATCGCCGCGCTGGTGTTCGGCATCCTCACCGCGGTCCTCGGTATCTACCCGTTCGTCGTCATCGGTCTGGTGCACACCGTGCTCGCCATCCTCATCGCGGTGTTCGTCGGCAAGGCGGACGGCGCCGCCTGGTTCGACCGCCCGAAGTACGCGGTCTGAGGCCACCGGCGGCACGGCCGCCACGAGGCCCAGTCCGAAGCCGACTGCGAAGCCGACTGCGAAGCCGACTCCGAGGCCGACTCCGAGGCCGACTTTCAAGCCACGAAGGCGACTTCCCGCCATTCGCTCCGAGGGCCGTGTCTCACCCTGCGCAAGGGGAGACACGGCCCTCGCGCGTCTGTCTGCTCTCGGCTCCTCAGCGGCCCTGCGGCAACGGCGCGAGCCGGGACCGCACGACCGGCTTCACGACTCGTCAGGCCGGGCAGGCGACCCGCGCAGGTGCGCGAGCCGCCCTCTGGCTCAGCCGCAGTTACCAGTGATCCACTGGTGGGACCGCACCTTGTACGTACCGGCGAGGTTGCCGCCCTGCTGCTGCCGGGTGCAGCCGATCCGGCCGTTGTAGTTGGTGTTCGCGTAGAAGGCGACACCGCTGTACGACCCGGTGCCGGCGTTCCACACCGACTTCACGTTCGTCGTGGCGGCCCAGGAACACCTGATGGCGCCGCTCTGCCAGTCGGGGTCGGCGACGCTCCACGAGCACTTGCTGCCGGTGAAGTTGAAGCCGGTCCAGAAGCAGACGTCACCCGACGCGCAGTCCACGGCGGCGGCCGAGGCCGGTGCCGCCGAAGCGGAGGCGGGCAGGGCCAGCGTGGTGGCGGCCGCCGCGCTGACGGCGAGGGTCGCGAGCAGCGGGGAGAGCCGGCGCGGACGACGTATGACGGAAAGGTTCATGGGTCTGTTTCTCCTTGCGATGCGGCTGCTGGTGCTCGGACAGCCAGAAGGTGGCAACGCGTGTCCCGGCCGGGCAAGGAGACCGGGCGGGATGGGACGCCGGGACGGCCGGACGCCCGCTACTTGGCGCGTTATCTAACCCCTGGGACGGCCGTGGGACGGCTACTGTGTCCAGCCACTGGAACGTCTGACCAGCGTGCCGTAAGTGCCAGGGGGGAACAGCGATGCCCGCGTGCCCGGAAACCGAACGGTTCGCCGCGCTGTTGCGTTCGCTGAAGAACCGGTCCGGTCTGAGTTACGAGGCCCTCGCCAAGAAGACCGGAACGGCCGGATCCACACTGCACCGGTACTGCCGCGGCACTTCGGTGCCCCAGGACTACGGCAGCGTGCACCGGTTCGCCACCGCCTGCGGCGCGACCCCGGACGAGCTGCGGACACTGCACCGGCAGTGGGCCCTGGCCGACGCCGCCCGGACGGAGCCGGGGACGGCGACGGAGGCAAAGACGGAGGCGGAGGCGGGCATTGTCGAGGTCGTCGATCTCGTGGACGGTGCTGGTGCCGAGGAGCCGACGGCCGTGGGGCCAGGAGCGGTGGCGCCGGAAGCGGTGGCGCCGGGAGCCGTGGAGTCGGGAGCGGTGGAGCCGGAGGCGGTCGAGGTCGGGCCCGTTCGGACGGTCCGTCAGGGCCGGTTCCGTCTTGACCAGTTCCGGCAGGGCCGGTTCCGTGTCGTGGTGATCGGCGCCGTGGTCCTGACGCTCGGTGTCTCCGCCTGGGCCCTGACGACCGATCACCCGTCGTCCGGCAGCAGCGGCGGCTCCGCGGCGGACGGCCGTCTGCTCTTCTCGGCCGCCTGTCAGCCCGTGGTGGCCATGGGCCAGCACGACGCCTGCGTGGGCGAGGTACAACGGCTGCTGCACGCCAAGGGCGCGGACATCGACGTCGACTCGGACTTCGGCCCGCAGACACTGCGCCGGGTCACCGCCTTCCAGGTGTTCACCGGTCTCCAGCCCAACGGAGTAGTCGGGGACGCCACCAAGAAGGCGCTCTACACCTCGAACGTACGCATGACGGTCTGGCCGCCGGCGAAGGTACGGCAGCACATCCGCGCGGTCTTCACCGACGCACCCGACGCGGCGGTCGCCATCGCGGACTGCCAGTCGTTCCTCGACCCGCTGCACATCCTGCCCAACACCAACGGCACCCGTAACTGGGGTCTGTTCCAGATCTCCGACCTGCGCCTGCGCGAACTGGGCGGGACCCCGCGTCAGGCGCTGGACCCGGAGTGGAACATCAGGGCGGCCAGGCGCCTCTGGAGCAAGAAGCGCGATTTCCACGACTGGCCGAACTGCGAGCGCGCGGTCAAGGGCGCCGCCACCACCGCGCCCGCACGGTAGCGGCGGCCCACCGGAATCCCGGTGGACCGCCGCGCACGCACCGACCTGCCGCGGATCAGTGGAAGAAGTGCCGCGTCCCCGTGAAGTACATGGTGATGCCCGCCTTCTTCGCGGCCTCGACCACCAGCTCGTCACGGACCGAACCGCCGGGCTGGACCACGGCCCTGACGCCCGCCTCGGCGAGGATCTCCAGACCGTCGGGGAACGGGAAGAACGCGTCCGAGGCCGCGTACGACCCACGGGCCCGCTCGGCGCCCGCCCGCTCGACCGCGAGCTTCGCGGAGTCGACGCGGTTGACCTGGCCCATGCCGACGCCGACCGAGGCGCCGTCCTTGGCGAGCAGGATCGCGTTGGACTTCACCGCGCGGCAGGCCCGCCAGGCGAAGGCCAGCTCGTCGAGCTCGCCCTCGTTCAGGGCGTCACCGGTCGCCAGGGTCCAGCTCGCCGGGTTGTCGCCGTCGGCCTGGAGGCGGTCGGTGACCTGGAGCAGCGCGCCGCCGTCGATCGGCTTGAGCTCGGTCGGGTTCGCGGGCGCGCGGTGGGCGCGCAGCACGCGAATGTTCTTCTTCTTGGTGAGGGCTTCGAGGGCGCCGTCCTCGTACTCGGGCGCCACGATGACCTCGGTGAAGATCTCGGCGACCTGCTCCGCCATCTCCTTCGTCACCGGCCGGTTGACCGCGATCACACCGCCGAACGCGGACAGCGGGTCACAGGCGTGCGCCTTGCGGTGCGCCTCGGCGACGTTCGAGGCGATCGCGATCCCGCACGGGTTGGCGTGCTTGATGATCGCGACGCAGGGGTCCTCGTGGTCGTACGCGGCACGGCGCGCGGCGTCCGTGTCCGTGTAGTTGTTGTACGACATCTCCTTGCCGTGCAGCTGCTCGGCCTCCGCGAGACCGCCAGCGTGGGAGGTGTAGAGGGCGGCGGGCTGGTGCGGGTTCTCGCCGTAGCGGAGGGTGTGCGCGCGCTCCCAGGTGGCGCCGAGGAAGTCGGGGAACCCGGAGGCGTCGACGGGGGCGTACTCGGAGGCGAACCAGGAGGCGACGGCGACGTCGTACGCGGCCGTGTGCTGGAAGGCCTCGGCCGCGAGCCGCTTCCGGGTGGTGAGGTCGAAGCCGCCGGTCTGCACGGCGGAGAGGACGTCGCCGTAACGGTCGGGGCTGGTGACGACGGCCACGGACGGGTGGTTCTTGGCGGCGGCACGGACCATCGAGGGGCCGCCGATGTCGATCTGCTCGACGCACTCGTCGGGCGTCGCGCCCGAGGCGACGGTCTCACGGAAGGGGTAGAGGTTGACGACGACGAGGTCGAAGGGCTTGACGCCCAGTTCTTCCAGCTGCCGCTGGTGGTCGGGCAGCCGCAGGTCGGCGAGGATGCCGGCGTGGACCTTGGGGTGCAGGGTCTTGACCCGGCCGTCGAGGCACTCGGGGAAGCCGGTCAGGTCCTCGACCTTGACGACGGGGACCCCGGCCGCGGCGATCTTGGCGGCGGTGGAGCCGGTGGAGACGAGCTCGACACCGGCCTCGTGGAGCCCGCGGGCAAGCTCTTCGAGCCCGGTCTTGTCGTAGACGCTGACGAGCGCGCGCCGGATGACCCGCTTGGTGCCCTCGGTGCTCTCGGCCGTGACTGTGCTGTCGGCGGTCACTGGATAACTACCTTTCGTCCCTCAATGCGATAGCCGTTGCGGGCGAGCCGCCCCACGACATCGACGAGCAGTCTTCGCTCGACTTCCTTGATGCGCTCGTGCAGAGCGCTCTCGTCGTCCTCGTCCCGGACCTCCACCACGCCCTGAGCGATGATCGGTCCGGTGTCGACGCCGTCGTCGACGAAGTGGACGGTGCAGCCGGTGACCTTCGCGCCGTACGCGAGCGCGTCGCGTACGCCGTGGGCTCCCGGGAAGCTGGGCAGCAGGGCGGGATGCGTGTTGACGAAGCGCCCACCGAACCGGGTGAGGAATTCCTTCCCCACGATCTTCATGAACCCCGCGGAGACCACCAGGTCGGGCTCGTGGTCGGAGACGGCCTCGGCGAGCGCGCCGTCCCACTCGTCCCGGGTGTCGTAGTCCTTGACGCGGCGGACGAAGGTGGGGATCCCGGCCCGCTCGGCCCGGGCGAGCCCTTCGATGCCGTCGCGGTCGGCGCCCACGGCCACGATCTCGGCCCCGTAGGCCACCGGCCCGGCCGCGGCGATGCCGTCGAGCAGTGCCTGCAGATTCGTGCCTGATCCGGAGACCAGCACGACGAGGCGCTTGGTCTTGGCCACGACGGGGCCCTTTCTCGGGGGAGCGTTTGTACGGTCGTACGAATGCTTCGCGCCCCTGGATACGGGGAAGTCTACGAAGCGGCCGACCGTCAGCAACGATACCGGCACACCGGGCAGCCCCCACGGGACGGGGGCGTGGCCGGAAGGTAGCGTCTGCGGTGGATCCTCCCGGGAACACCGTTCAGCACGGGGAACGCCCTGTGCGCTTGGGACGTTGACCTGGGACGGGTAGAACGTTCGGGGTACGAGCCCCGGGGGCGAACATCCGGGGCGCGGGCCTCGGGCGGAAAACCCGGGGCAGGGAACTCCACGGAGCGGTGTCCGGGGTGCGAATCCCGGGTCCTGATCCTGAAAACGAACGCCCGGGGTGCGAGCCCCGCGCAGGACGCTCGGGGTGCGCGTCGCGAGCACGATGCCGTGTGGACACGCCGCCCGCCAGAACCACCAAGGGGAAGACGCACACCTGATGCCGGACCGCAGTCTCCGACTCCCTCCGCTGCTGCTGCGCGAGCGGCGCCCTTCGCCTACCCCGCCGCGGGAGAGCGGGGACACGCCCGCGGGTGGGAACGGTTCCGCGGGCGGACGCGGCCCGGACACAGACTCCGGCACGGGCTCCGGCTCCGGCTCCGGCTCCGGCTCCGGCTCCGACGACAATCCCTTCGCTCCGCCGCCGGAGGGCACGCCCGACCGCCCCTGGCAGCCTCGGCGTCCCGCGTCCGGCGAGAGCCCGAACGAGAACGACGGCTCCGGACCTGGCTCCGGCCCCGGACAGTCCCCATGGGGCAGTCAGTGGAGCGACCGGCAGCCGGGGCGTTCGTCCGGCGGCGGTTTCGGCGACCGCCCCGGGGCTCCGCAGGGTCAGGGCGGCCCGGAAGGTCCCGGCGGTGGGCCGGGCTCCGGAATGCGCTGGGACCCGACGGACCCCGCCCAGCGCCGCGCACGCTACGCGCTGCTCTCCGGAATGTGGGCGTTCTTCTTCGCCCTGTTCAGCTGGCCGTACGTGGCCCTGCTGCTCGGTGCGCTTGCCCTGTACTGGGGCGGCAGCGCACTGCGCGCCAAGCCCCGCGCGCAGGACCCGGACACCCCGGCCCCCGACGCGAACACCCGCCCCCAGACGACCGCCGCGGTGAGCGGCCTCGTCACCGCGTCCCTGGCCATCGTCATGGTCGCCGCGACCTTCACCGCGCAGCTCGTGTACAGCGACTACTACTCCTGCACGAACGACGCCCTCACCAACGCCGCCAAACAGTCCTGCAACGACCTCCTCCCGAAGGACCTGAGGGGCGTCCTGGGAACGCGCGGCTAGCGCAAACGCGAACAGGAAAACGCGCCCCGACAGGGGCGCGCGGAACGGCGCGCCTAGCCCCCCACCCGCAGCAAAAATCAACCAGCCCCGGGCGGGGTCTGGGGCGCAGCCCCGGGGGATGGGAATGGGTAGGGGCGGGGCGAGGCAACCGAGGGCTCCTCGCTCACCCCATGTCATCGGAAGGCAAGAGGTCGTACGGCTCCAGGCTCGGATCCCGAGCCGGGCCCGAACCCGAAGCCGGACCCGCTCCCCCCCTCGAAGCCGCCGCCACCGTAGGAGTCGGCTCCCTCTTCGAAACCGCCTCCACCTGACCCCCCTCACCACGCGACCGCCCTGCCCGGACCCCCCGCGAGAACCACGACCGCCACGCCCCCCAGGAGAACCACGAGGCCCACAAGGGCCGAGAAAGCCACGTAGGCCAAGAAACCCCCCGCCGCAGCTCCCACCCCCACAACCCCACTCCCACAGGAGCCCCCACCCCCACCGTCCAAACCACCACCGCTCCCCCCACCTGCCACCACACCGGCCCGAAGTGAGCCAACGCCGCCACCCCCAACGGCCCACCCGCCATCCCGGCAAGCACCGCCATCACCAACCCGCACAACACGGCCGCGACCCCCACCCCCACCACGACCCGCCTCCACGACCAGGCCTCACGCCCCTTCCCCGGCGCCCCCGCGGTCACCAGGAACCGCGCCACCGTCACCCCCGCCACCACCGGCACCGCCATCCCCACTTCGCTCCACACCGTCCCGGGCATCGGCACCGCCGCCAGCAGCGGAAACGCCGGCAGCAACGGCCCGGGCCCCGCCGCGGACAACGGCCCCGCGACATGCCCGGCCCCCAGCACGACCCCGGGCCCGAGCCCGTACGCGGCCCCCCACACCGCCGCGTTCGGCACGAGCGCCATACAGAGCAGCAGTACCGCGAACCGCCCCGACCACACCTCGGTGAGCTGCGCGAACGAGTGCCGGGCGACATCGCCGTGCCACACCAGCGACGCCGCCACCAAGAGCGAGCCACCCCCGACGAGCACCGCCGCCCCGGCTCCGGCCGCCCGCGCCGAGGCCCCGAGGAATTCGGGCGAGCAACGGCGTACGCCGGCGGGCAACACGGCGAGCAGCCGCCGGACCCGCACGGGCGCGGGGAAGCCGGCGCGTCCGTACGTCGCCCACACCCCCACCCCCGCCGCGCTCCCGGCGAGCAACGGCAGACATCCGGCGGTCCACACCCACGAAGGCCGCAACTCCCCGCCCGAGCAGTACAGCGCGGCCGCCAGTCCGACCGTCAGATAGCCCCCGACGACCCCCGTCCACACCGTTCCCGGCTCCGCCTCGGCCTCGGCGTCCGCCACGCCACGCGCCGCCCGGTACAGCAGCCACACGGGCAGGACGACCAGCAGCAGCGGTGTCACACCCATCGGCATGGGCAGGCCCGACAGGGTCTCGGTGCGGATCAGCTCCACGCCGTGCGCGAGCAGCCACAACGCGGCGGCCACGTGCAGCGATCCATTCGGTCCGCTGTCCGGATAGGGCGAGCTGATCCACAGCATCATGACGAGGACGGCGAACGAGCCGAGTCCGAGCCCCGCCGCGAGGGCGCCACCCAGGAGGCTGGCGCCCAGTCCGGGTGAACGGTGGCGCATCCGGGTGAGCAGGGGCGACAACGACAGCCTGCGGTCGGTCATTTGGGTCACGCCCGCCATGCTCCCAACGACACGCGCTTTCTCGTCGTAACAGGCGAACCTCGGATGTGTCGCTCAATATGCAGCTATGTACTTTTTCGTACTAAGGGGCACCCTATGGGGTCCGCCATGACACGCACCCCTGAGACCCCGCTGCCCTCCCCCACGGAGCGCCGCCGCCTGCGCGAGGCCCAGTCGCTGAGCCAGGCCGACGTCGCGGCCGCGGTGGGTGTCACCCGTGCGACGGTGCGCTCGTGGGAGAACGGCCGTACGACGCCACGCGGCACCAAACGGGATGCGTACGCTCGACTGCTGACGGGCGCCGAGGAGGTGACCACGCATCAGGAGAACCCGGCTCCCGCCCTGGTCGGCGCCGCCACCGGCCCCGTACAGGCGTCCCCCGACCGCGCCGAACCCACCCCCGAGCCGTCCTCCGACACCCCACCCGCCTCCGCACTCGCCCCCAGACCCGATCCCGAACTCGGCCCCGTTCCCGCACTGGGCGCCAAACCCGAGCTCCGCCCCGAACTCGGCCCCAAAGCCGAACTCGCACCCCTTGCGAACTCCCTGACGCCTGCTCAGGCCTTCGACGCCCTCTACGCGTTCTGCGCCCCCGCCCTCGTACGGCAGACCTACCTGCTCACCGGGCGGCGCGAACTGGCGCGCGAGTCGGTGGAGCGCGCCTTCCAGCTGGCCTGGCACCGCTGGCCCGAGGTGGCCATGGACCGCGATCCGGCGGGGTGGGTGCGGGCGACGGCGTACGAGTTCGCGCTCTCGCCCTGGCACCGGCTGCGCCCCCGGCACCGCAACCCGGAGCCGCCGCCCGCCGCCCCCGCGGACCGCGCGCTGCTCGACGTACTCCTGCAGCTGCCGCCCGTGTACCGGCGGACCCTGCTGCTCTATGACGGGGTCGGGCTCGATCTGCCGGATACCGCGGCCGAGACGGAGGCGAGTACGCCCGCGGCGGCCAACCGGCTGCTGCGCGCGCGTGAGGCCGTGGCCACGCGGCTGCCGGAGCTGGCGGAGCCGAAGGAGTTGCACCGGCGACTCGCCGAGGTCGCCTCCGCCGAGCGGCTGCGCGCCGCGAAGCCCACCACGGTCCGCTGGGGCGGAGAGCAGCGCGCCCGGCACTGGACCCGCGCCGCCATCGCCTTCACGGTCGTCCTCATCGGCGCCACGACACTGACGCTCCGTACGGCCCCGGACCACTACGAGCCGCCGCTGGCGCCCGGCGCCACGGTGCGCGGGGTGCCGCCCCGGGTCGCGCCCGGGCCGCTGTCCGCGGAGGAGCTGGCCCTGCGCGCCAAGCTCAAGGGGGAGACGGTCAGCGGGCCGGAGCGGCTGGTTCCGAAGGCAGGCTGAGCCGGGTACGACGACGGGCTCGCACCCCGGTGGGGATGCGAGCCCGTTCAGTCTGGAGAAGGTCCAGCCTGGAGAAGGTCAGCCGGCGAGGATCTCGCGGGCCAGCTTCGCCGTCTCGGTCGGCGTCTTGCCGACCTTGACGCCGGCGGCCTCGAGGGCCTCCTTCTTCGCGGCGGCCGTGCCGGAGGAGCCGGAGACGATGGCGCCGGCGTGGCCCATGGTCTTGCCCTCGGGCGCGGTGAAGCCGGCGACGTAGCCGACGACCGGCTTCGTCACGTTCTTGGCGATGAAGTCCGCCGCACGCTCCTCGGCGTCGCCGCCGATCTCGCCGATCATGACGATCAGGTCGGTGTCGGGGTCGGCCTCGAACGCGGCGAGCGCGTCGATGTGCGTCGTACCGATGACCGGGTCGCCACCGATGCCGACGGCGGACGAGAAGCCGATGTCACGGAGCTCGTACATCATCTGGTAGGTCAGCGTGCCGGACTTCGAGACCAGGCCGATGCGGCCCGGCTTCGTGATGTCGCCCGGGATGATGCCGGCGTTCGACTGGCCCGGGGTGATGAGACCGGGGCAGTTCGGGCCGATGATGCGGGTCTTGTTGCCCTTCGACTTCGCGTACGCCCAGAAGGCGGCGGAGTCGTGGACGGCGATGCCCTCGGTGATGACGACCGCGAGGGGGATCTCCGCGTCGATCGCCTCGACGACGGCGGCCTTGGCGAAGGCCGGCGGCACGAAGAGGACGGACACGTTGGCGCCCGTCTTCTCCATGGCCTCGGCGACCGTGCCGAAGACCGGGATCTCGGTGCCGTCGATGTCGACGGACGTGCCCGCCTTGCGCGGGTTCACGCCACCGACGATGTTCGTGCCGTCGGCCAGCATGAGCTTGGTGTGCTTCATGCCCGTGGCACCGGTCATGCCCTGGACGATGACCTTGCTGTCCTTGTTGAGGAAGATAGCCATGGCGGTTGTTTCCCTCGTCCCTTACTTCGCAGCCGCGAGCTCGGCGGCCTTGTCGGCCGCGCCGTCCATGGTGTCCACGCGCTGGACCAGCGGGTGGTTGGCGTCCGACAGGATCTTGCGGCCCAGCTCGGCGTTGTTGCCGTCCAGACGCACGACCAGCGGCTTGGTGACTTCCTCGCCCTTGTCCTTGAGCAGCTGGAGCGCCTGGACGATGCCGTTGGCGACCTCGTCACAGGCGGTGATGCCGCCGAAGACGTTGACGAAGACGGACTTGACGTCCGGGTCGCCGAGGATGATCTCCAGGCCGTTCGCCATCACGGCGGCGGAGGCGCCGCCACCGATGTCGAGGAAGTTGGCGGGCTTGACGCCGCCGTGGTTCTCACCGGCGTACGCGACGACGTCGAGGGTGCTCATGACGAGACCCGCGCCGTTGCCGATGATGCCGACCTCGCCGTCGAGCTTGACGTAGTTGAGGTTCTTGGCCTTGGCCGCCGCCTCGAGCGGGTTGGCGGCGGCGTGGTCGACCAGCGCCTCGTGCTCCGGCTGGCGGAACTCGGCGTTCTCGTCCAGCGACACCTTGCCGTCGAGCGCGATGACGCGGCCGTCGGCGACCTTGGCGAGCGGGTTGACCTCGACGAGGAGGGCGTCCTCCTTGATGAAGGTGTCCCACAGCGTCACCAGGATCTCGGCGACCTGCTCGGCCACCTCGGCCGGGAACTTCGCCTGGGCGACGATCTCGCGGGCCTTCTCGATCGAGACGCCCTCGTTGGCGTCGACCGGGACCTTCGCGAGGGCCTCGGGGTTCTCCTCCGCGACGACCTCGATCTCCACGCCGCCCTGGACGGACGCCATGGCGAGGAAGGTGCGGTTGGTGCGGTCGAGGAGGTACGAGACGTAGTACTCCTCGGCGATCTCGGGCGCGGTCTCGGCGATCATCACCTTGTGGACCGTGTGGCCCTTGATGTCCATGCCGAGGATGTCCGTCGCCCGGGCGACGGCCTCGTCCGGGGTGGCGGCGAGCTTGACGCCGCCGGCCTTGCCTCGGCCACCGACCTTCACCTGGGCCTTGACGACGGACTTGCCGCCAAGACGCTCGGTCGCCTCGCGGGCTGCCTCAGGCGTGTCAATGACTTCACCGGCCAGCACCGGTACACCGTGCTTGGCGAAGAGGTCCCTCGCCTGGTACTCGAACAGGTCCACGCGCGTCCGTCCCTATCAGTGATCTCGCGGTTCGTTGGATGCGTGGGCGTGCCGCGAAGGGCAACGTGACGTCCGCTGTCACAAGGGTGGCGCACACGGTGTCCGAGCGCGCGGCATGTCCGTCTCGCAGGTTATCGCCGCAGGACGTGGGTCCCTAAATCGCAGGTCACACCTGAGCGGTGATACCTGTCACAGATCTGGCCGGGACGGGGCCTCACCAGGCTGGGGTTTGCCTGGTGAGGCCCCTCGAACAGCCCCTGAGGGGCCCAGGGAGGGCGGTCCCCACCCCAATGGGGACCCACCCTCCCCATCCGCGGGGTTCCGGTCGGACACGGCCGACGGCTTTCGGCCGTCCGATGCCGTGGCCCCGCGGAGTCGGTCGGTGGGTACAGCGGTACGAGCGCTACGGCGGGAGGGACGGCCAGACGCTGCAGCGCCGGCATTCCTCTCGACGCCCTAGGCCATACCGGTGGCGCCGGCGGACGTTCTTGCCGGAGCGGGTCCGGATCGGGACCGGAGAGGGTCTGGACGGCGGGCAGACCTGTTCCGCCCCCGTGCGGTAGGCCGGCATCGAGGGAAGGACCCGCCCTAGCCGGGGAAGACCGGAATGTCCCGGTACCTGTCCCGGGTCTCGGCCGCGGTCACCGCCGCGGGAAGGCCGGGCACGAGCCGCAGCGGCGCCCGGTGACTCGGGGTGACGACGGCCTGAGGATCGCCGTGTCGCGGCGCGCCGCTGTCGACGGCAGACTGACCGCCCAGCGCGCCCGAGGGATCGCCGGGGGGTGCCTGCCGGCCGGGCCCCGGTCCCGGCGCCGCACCCCCGTGCTCGCCGCGCACGGCGACATCGTCCGTGTCCGTACCGAGACGGGCAGGGCCGTAGTACGTCGGACCGACGGGCCCGGCGTCCGCGTGCCGCACCACGGCATGCGACGACGAGGGCATGGCCTTCACGTCCGAGTGCTGAGGCCCCGAACCGGCGGACGGAACCTGACCCCCCGCGCCCGGAAGCACGGGCGGACCGGGCAGACCGGGCGCCTCCGGCGGCTCGGGCAGGGAGGGCAACGAGGGAAGGGACGGCAGGGTCTTCGGCGGAGCCTGGCCCAACTCGCCGGTCACCGTCTCCACCAGATCACCGGCCGGCCGTACGACGCTGTCGGCGGCCGGCCGTACGACGTGCCGGACGGTGTCGGTCACGTGGGTGACGGTGTCGCCGACCTGCGCGACGGTGCCCGTGACCTGAGTGACGGCGCCCGTGACGTGAGTGACGGTGTGGGCCGCCGAGCGCGCCACCGGGAGCGGAGCAGCGGGCTTCACCACCCGTACCGACGAACTCGTCGGAACCAAACCGTCCGCCGCATGCGCCCGCTCCCCGCAAAGGAGCCCGAGCGCGAACAACCCGGCCACCAGCAACGCCAGTCGCAGCGCACGCCGCCCGGCCGCCGTGCGCGGCATGCGCGGAGCGGCACCGGCGAAGGCCAGTTCGACGACGGGCAGGGTCAAGACGGGGTGATCCTCCGTGCGGCGGGAAGAGGCGTCGATCCTCGCACGGGTCTCCTGAGCTCGCGCAAGCCCCCTGCCGCCGCTCCTCCCCTCCCTTCCCTCCCTTCCCCTCTCCCCTTCCTCTCCCCACGTCTCCTCAGGCGGTGTCCGGTATCGGGAGCGGTCGCTTCTCGATCGCCGCCGCCATCACCTCGGGAAACAGGTCGGGCGTACAGGCGAACGCCGGTGCGCCCAGCGCCGCGAGCGCCGCCGCGTGCTCATGGTCGTACGCGGGCGCCCCTTCGTCGGACAACGCCAGCAGCGTCACGAACTGCACCCCCGACGCCTTCATCGCCGCGACCCGCTTGAGCATCTCGTCGCGTATACCCCCTTCGTAGAGGTCGCTGATGAGCACGACCACCGTGTCGGCGGGCCGGGTGATCTGCGACTGGCAGTACGCCAGCGCCCTGTTGATGTCCGTACCGCCGCCCAGCTGGGTGCCGAAGAGGACGTCGACCGGGTCGTCGAGCTGGTCGGTCAGATCGACGACGGCCGTGTCGAAGACGACGAGCCGGGTGGCGATGGACCGCATCGACGCGAGGACGGCGCCGAACACGGAGGCGTAGACGACGGACGCCGCCATGGATCCCGACTGGTCGATGCAGAGGACGACCTCCTTCTTCACGGACTGCGAGGCACGCCCGTAGCCGATCAGCCGTTCGGGCACGATCGTGCGGTACTCGGGCAGGTAGTGCTTCAGGTTCGCCGCGATCGTGCGGTTCCAGTCGATGTCGTGGTGACGGGGTCTGCTGATGCGGGTGCTGCGGTCGAGGGCGCCGGTGAGAGTCGCCCGCGTGCGGCTCGCGAGTCGCTTCTCGAGATCCTCGACGACCTTGCGCACGACCGCCCGCGCCGTTTCCTTCGTCGTCTCCGGCATGGCCTTGTTGAGGGAGAGCAGCGTGCCGACCAGGTGCACATCGGCCTCGACCGCTTCCAGCATCTCGGGCTCCAGCAGGAGGGCGGACAGCCCGAGCCGGTCGATGGCGTCCCGCTGCATGACCTGTACGACGGACGAGGGGAAGTACGTCCGGATGTCCCCGAGCCAGCGCGCGACCGACGGCGCCGACACCCCCAGCCCCGCCGAACGGTCCCGCCCGGACCGCCCCTTGCCGTCCTTCCCGTACACCGCGGTGAGCGCCCCGTCCATCGCCGCGTCCCGCCCCGCGAGCACGCATCCGGTGCCGTCCGCCTCCTCACCCCCCAGCACAAGCCGCCACCGCCGCAACCGCTCGCCGGCGGCGTCGGTGGGTCCGGCCGGACCGTTCGATCCGGTCGCTTCCACAGGTGCCGCTGTCATCGGGCCACCCCCGCAAAGTCGTCGTCGTGGGCCTCGCCCAGCCCCAGCAGCAGGCTCAGCACCGGCAGGACCGCGTCGGCGCGCCCGAGGTCGAGGTCGGGCGCGAACCCGGGGATGCCGGAGGCGGCGGCCTCGGCGCTCCCCCGCGCCCCCGGGCCACGCCGGACCAGCTCGCCCAGCGTTCTGCGCACCCCTGCCTCGTACGCCGAGAACGTGCGCCGCAGCAGGGGCAGCACATCGGTGAACGCCTCCGCCGGCACCCCGGTCAGCCACGCGTCCACCAGACCGAGCAGCCGCTCGTCGTGCACGAGCAGCATCCCGCCCCCGGAGCCACCCCCGACGAACCCCTCGATCCACGCGGCCGCGTCCCCCGGTTCCGTACCCGGCGACAGCACGAGACCCATGAGCCGCGCGGCCTCGTCCTGCTCCAACTCCCCGTCGTCCAGCAGCAGTCGTACCGCCCGCCCGCGGATCACCCCCGGCACGGTGTCGCGCCCGGACAGCACCCGCAGTACGGAGTGCCAGCGCTCGCGTACGCCGCCGGAGGCCGCTGTGCCCGGCTCCCCCAACAGCCCCACCGCGCCGTGCACCGCGTCCACATGGCGTCGCATGTGCTCGGCGGCCTCGGCGTCGAGGGCCGCACAGGCCGGTGGGAGCCCGACGAAGATCCGCTCGGCGAGGCCCACGGCGACGTCCGTGAGGGCGTGTGTGTCCGTGCCGCGCACATCGCCGTACCGCAGGGAGCGGACCAGCGCGGGCAGGGCTTGGGCAAGGTGGCCGACATCCGCGTCCAGCGCCGCCCGGTCGGCGAGGACCCGCATCACCACGGGCAGCGCGTCCGGGAGTTCGGCGAGCAGACAGCGCTCGGCCAGTGCCGTGACATCGGCCAGGGCGTGCGCGGCGACGGCGTCCGCCTCGGCCTTGCCGGTCGCCGCCGACAGCACCGTCGTGCCCCAGACCCCGGCCTCGGCGACCCGCACGGACAGCTCCGGCTCCCAGCGCAGCCGCCAGGTCTCCCGGAAGGTGCCGGTGCTGCCGCGCGAGGCGGTGGGCTCGCCCCACGCGATACCGAGCAGCCGCAGCCGGTGCAGGAGTCTGCTCCGCCCGGCGTCGGTCTCCCCCCGCAGGTCCAGCTCCAACTCCCGCTCCATCGGCTCGGGTTTCAGCCGCAACCGCTTCTGCGCACGCGCCAGGTCGCGCTGCAACGGCACCGCGGGAGCGGACTGAGGCACCTCGCCCAGCACATCGCCGACCACGAGCCGGTCGTGCACGAGCCCCAGTGGCACATCCGAGCCCTCGCACATCACGGCCCGTACGGCGTCGGTGGTCTCGGTCAGCCCGGGCAGTGGGCGACCGCGCATCGCGGCGAGGGTGTCGGCCAGCCGCACCGCCTCGATGACGTGCGCCGAGGACACCATCCGGTCCTCGTCGCGCAGCAGCCTCGCCACCTTCGTCATCCAGCGCTCGACGGGACGGTCCGGGGCGGCGAACAGATGCCCGTACCAACCCGGCGAGTCGATGCCCGCGCCGTACCCGCTGACCCGCGACAGCCTCCGGTGCGTCCATGGCACCCACGTCATGTCGGCCTTGGCCTTGGGGAGCCCCTTGAGCAGCGCCCGATCGGCGGCCACGGTCCTCTTCTGCCGCAGCGCGGGCACGTGCCAGGCCCCGCACACCACGGCCACCTCGTCCCCGAACTCCCGCTGCGCCGCCCGCATCTGGAGCCGCATATGCGCCTCGCGCACCAGGTCCCGGTCGTGTCCCCCGGCCCCGTAGGCCTCCCGCAGTGCCGCCATCGCCTCCTCCAGCGCGGTGAACGGCGCGAACGGGTCGCCTCCGATCCCCGCCCCGCCCCGGTGCTCGACCACGTCCTCCCACCAGCGCTCAGGATCGTCGTAACCGGCCGTCTCCGCGAGTACGGCGAGGGGGTCGATCCGCACGTCCGCGTCGACGGAACGGTCGGCCGCACCGGTCTCCTTCTCCTCTTCGTTCCCCCACGCCAGCGTGTGGGTCGCCGGGAGGTCGCTGAAGCGGGCCGGGACTCCGTGCTCCAGGGTCCACCGGATCGCCACCCACTCGGGGGAGAACTCGGCGAGCGGCCAGAAGGCGGAGCGGCCGGGCTCGTCCACGACATGAGCGAGGAGCGCGACGGGGGGACGCATGTCCTTCTCGGCGGCGAGCGGGATGAGCGCGTCCGCCTCCGGGGGTCCCTCGATCAGTACGACGTCGGGCGTCGCCGCCTCCAGCGCGGCCCGCACAGCTCGGGCCGACCCCGGGCCGTGATGCCGCACTCCCAGCAGCAACGGCCCCGCCGTGAAGGCCGTCATGCGCTCACCTCCCGGCAGGCCCGGTAGAAGTCCTTCCAGCCGTCCCGCTCGCGGACGACCGCCTCCAGATACTCCTGCCAGATGACCCGGTCGGCGGCCGGATCGCGGACGACGGCGCCGAGGATGCCGGCCGCCACGTCGGACGCGCGCAGGACACCGTCGCCGAAGTGGGCGGCGAGGGCCAGACCGCCCGTGACGACCGAGATCGCCTCGGCGGTGGACAGTGTGCCGCTGGGCGACTTCAGCTTGGTCCGCCCGTCGGCCGTGACCCCGTCGCGCAGCTCGCGGAAGACGGTGACGACACGACGGATCTCGTCCATGCCCTCGGGCACGGCGGGCAGGTCGAGGGAGCGGCCGATCTGGTCGACACGCCGCGAGACGATGTCGACCTCGGCGTCCGCGCTCTCCGGCAGGGGCAGCACCACCGTGTTGAAGCGGCGACGCAGGGCGCTGGACAGCTCGTTCACCCCGCGGTCGCGGTCGTTGGCGGTGGCGATCAGGTTGAAGCCGCGGACGGCTTGCACCTCCTGGCCCAACTCCGGTATCGGCAGGACCTTTTCCGACAGGATCGTGATCAGCGTGTCCTGCACGTCTGCCGGGATGCGGGTCAGCTCCTCGACCCGGGCCGTCATGCCCTCGGCCATGGCCCGCATGACCGGGCTCGGCACGAGGGCGTCCCGGCTGGGGCCGTGAGCCAGCAGCTGCGCGTAGTTCCAGCCGTACCGGATCGCCTCCTCCGGTGTGCCGGCCGTGCCCTGCACCAGCAGGGTCGAGTCGCCGCTGACCGCCGCGGCCAGGTGCTCGGACACCCACGTCTTCGCGGTGCCGGGCACGCCGAGCAGGAGCAGGGCGCGGTCGGTGGCGAGGGTGGTGACGGCGACCTCGACGATGCGGCGCGGTCCCACGTACTTCGGTGTGATCACCGTGCCGTCCGGCAGCGTGCCGCCCAGCAGGTAGGTCGCCACCGCCCATGGCGACAGCCGCCAGCGGGCGGGCCGGGGCCGGTCGTCCTGCACGGCCAGCGCGGCGAGTTCGGCGGCGAAGGCGTGCTCGGCATGTGGTCGCAGCGCCTCGCCCGCGCTCTCGCTCACGCCTTCACCCAGGCCCTCGCTCACGGGCGGACGGACGATCGTCGGTTCAACGGACGCAACGGGCACGGACATGGCTCGCTCCCCCTCCAGCTCGGCCGGTTCGGATCTGGTTCCACCGTGCACCACGCCACTGACAATGCGCCCTGACCTGCGCAAATACGCTCGCGAAGGTCGATTGTCAGTGGTGGGACCTACCTTCGATGACATGACTCAGCAGGGGGTGCGCTGGACGGCGGATCAGGTGCTGGCACTGGCGCCTGATGCCGCGTCACGTACGGCCGGCAGCAAGCTCGGCGCGGCCGGGCCGTGGTCGGAGGCAGGCAGTTCTGACGAGGGGACGGTATGGGGACTGTGCAGGGGAAGCGGCAGCAGGCCTTATCAGACGGTCATCGACATCGCGGACTCCACCGGGCCCGCGTATACGTGCAGTTGCCCGAGCCGGAAGTTCCCGTGCAAGCACGCGCTGGGACTGCTGCTGCTCTGGGCGGGCGCGGACGGTTCGGTGCCGCGGGGGCCGGCGCCGGACTGGGCGGAGCAGTGGATAGAGGGGAGACGAGAGCGAGCGGGGGAGAAGGGGACGACGGGCGGGGGATCTGGGACGGCGTCACCGGGCGATCCGGGGGCGGCGCTGCGCAGGGCGCGGCGGCGGGCCGAGCGGATCACCGCGGGGACGGCGGAGCTGGAGCAGCGGTTGGCGGATCTGCTGCGGGGCGGCCTCGCGTCGGCCGAGCAGGCGGGGTACGGGATGTGGGAGGAGACGGCGGCCCGCATGGTCGACGCGCAGGCGCCCGGACTGGCCGCGCGGGTCAGGGAGTTGGGGGCGATTCCCTCCTCCGGACCGGGTTGGCCGGTGCGGCTGCTGGAGGAGTGCGCATTGCTCCATCTCCTCGCCCAGGGCTGGCTGCGCCGTGAGCGGCTGCCGGACGACCTGGCCGCGACGGTTCGCTCGCGGGTGGGGCTGCCCGGTTCGGCGGACGGGTCACCGGTGCGGGACCGCTGGCTGGTCCTCGCCCAGTACGACACGGCGGACACCCGGCTCACGACCCGCAGGATCTGGCTCTACGGCGCGGAGACCGACCGCACCGCGCTGCTCCTCTCCTATGGGGCCGCCGGCCGCGCGCCGGAGCTGACGCTGCCGGTGGGGCTGGCCTTCGAGGCGGAGGTGTCCGCGTATCCGGGCGCCGGACAGCTCCGAGCGGCCCTGGGTGAGCGGTTCACGCCGCCCGCCCCCGCGCGGACACGTCCACCGGGGCTGACCGCTCCCCAGGCGGCGGCCCGCTTCGGCGAAGCCCTGCGGGCCGACCCCTGGCTCGACTCCCACCCGGTCACGCTGGCCCGGGTGATACCCACCCCCGACGGCGACACCTGGCAACTGGCAGACGCTGAGGGCGACTTCGCCCTCCCGATCGTCTCTTCCCTTCTCTCCCGACCCGGACTGTGGCGCCTCGCCGCCCTCTCCGGCGGCGCCCCCGTCACGGTCTTCGGAGAGTGCGGCCACCGCGGCTTCACTCCCCTGACGGCCTGGCCGGAGGGCGCCGGGGAGCCGGTGTCCCTGTGCTGACCACGGGCACCACCAGCACCGCCGACACCGCCCACAGCACCACAGCACCAACACCACTGTCACCGCTCAAGCCATCAGCACCGCCTCCCCACGGAAAGGGCGCTCATGAACACGACCTCCGCCTCCGCGGGCGCGCCCGTCGGAGGTTCCTGGGAGGAGCTCGTCACGATGGCCCTGCTCGGGACCGAGCGGCGCCCGCCTCCCGCCTGGGCCGCCGGGCGCGAGGCACCGGTGGCCCTGCTGGACGCGGCCGCGGTGGAAACCCTGCGGCGGCGGGCCGGGGTGCGGGCCGCACGGGCGGCCGCCCGTCCCGAGCCCGCGGCGCCCGATCCACGACCGACCCTCCCGCCCGCCGCGGCCCACCGGCTCGCGACGCTGCTGGCGGACCGGCCCGGCACGGGAGGCGGCGGCCGCCGGGGCGCGGCACCCGACCTCATGGAGCTGCTGCCACAGTGGCTCGCGCTGGCGAACGCGCGGGGTTTCGCACCGCCCCCGGAAGCACTGCCCGCGCTCCTCGACGCCGCCCGGGGCCGTACGGACCTGCGGCCGGCGACCCTGTCCTTCGCCGGGCCGCGCGCCCTGTGGCTCGCCCGGCTGAACCCGGACTGGCGCTTCGCCCTGCGTTCGCTGCCCGGCGGCGGCACCACGCTGCCCGGCCCAGAGGACCCCGAACGTACGCAACAGCTCTGGCAGGAGGGTCTCTTCGCCGAGCGGGTCGCACTGCTCACATCGATACGGGCCCAGGACCCCGGGGCCGCACGCGAGCTGCTCGCCACCACCTGGGCGACCGAGCGGGCCGAGGACCGGCTGATGTTCCTCGACTCCTTGCGCTCCGGACTGTGCGAGGCGGACGAACCGTTCCTGGAGCGGGCGCTCGCGGACCGGAGCCGCAACGTCCGGGCCACGGCGGCGGAACTGCTGTCCGCGCTGCCCGGTTCGGCGCTCGCCGCGCGGATGGCGGCGCGGGCCGGCACATGCGTGGCCGTCGACCGGACGCGGGGCACACCCTCGATCGTCGTCGAGGCGCCGCACGAGTGCGACGCGAGCATGGAGCGCGACGGTGTTGTACCGAAAGCTCCGGCGGGACGAGGGGAACGGTCGTGGTGGCTGGGCCAGTTGGTCGAAGCAGCGCCGCTCGGGACGTGGTCGCGACGGCTCGGCGGACGTACGCCGGAGGAGATCGTGGCGCTTCCGGTGACGGACGACTGGCAGAGCGAGCTGCATGCCGCGTGGTGCCGGGCGGCGGTGCGGCAGCGGGACCCGGGCTGGTCCCGGGCTCTCCTCGGGACGCCGTCGGCTCCGGAGGCCGGCGGGCCGGGGGCGGTGTCGCTGGCGGAGCGGTCGAAACTGCTCGCGACGCTGGGCTCCGCCGAGCGGGCCGAGTGGGTGGCGGGGTTCATCGCCACGCACGGTTTGTCCGAGGCGTTCCAGCTGCTCGGGGTCTGTGCGGTGCCGTGGGCGGGGCCCCTGGGACGGGCGGTGGTCGACGCGCTCAATATCGCGCGGGACGCGGGGAGTTATCCATGGAGCTTCAGTGGGGTGATGGGGCTGGCCGAGCGGTGCCTGGATCCGGCGGAGGCGGGGCGGCTGGAGGGACTCACGGCGGTCGCCGACGAGCCGGAGAACGCGGCGCCCGGTGCCGGTGGCTACTGGGCGGAGGCCTTCCAGCGCCTCGTCACCACGCTACGCCTACGCGCGGCGATGGCCTCGGAGCTGACGGTGCCATGAGCGCCTCGTCAGGGGCGCGGGGAACTGCGCGACCAGCCCCCACTCACCCGCACTCACCCCACGCGCTCCCCGCTCACCCGCACTCACCTCACAGCACAAAGCAAGCAGGCGCCCTCGCCGGAGAGGCGCTACGCGCCGGCCGGCTGGCGTACGTTCGCCCGGACCCACTCCACGATCGACGCGGTCGTCGCGCCCGGCGTGAAGATCTCGGCGACGCCCTTCTCCTTGAGCGGCGCGATGTCCGCCTCGGGAATGATCCCGCCGCCGAAGACCTTGATGTCCTCCGCGTCACGCTCCTTGAGGAGATCGATGACCGCGGCGAACAGTGTGTTGTGGGCGCCGGAGAGGATCGAGAGGCCGATCGCGTCGGCGTCCTCCTGGATCGCGGTGTCGACGATCTGCTCCGGGGTCTGGTGGAGCCCGGTGTAGATGACCTCCATACCGGCGTCGCGCAGCGCCCGCGCGATCACCTTGGCCCCGCGATCGTGGCCGTCGAGCCCCGGCTTGGCCACCACCACGCGGATCGGACCGGCTGCCACACCCATCACTGCCTCCATGAACGGACTTCATCGACCGCCCCGCACCGCACCGGCAGGGGAAGTGAACGAACGTTATCGTCAGATCCGTGCAAACCGCAGTTTCCCGCTGAAGACCGAGGGGGAAATCACACGGTGGGACACATTCGCCGCGCACCGCTCCGCGTCACTGCGGCACACGCGCCGCAGGGATCTGCGACGCGCGGGCCGTGGCCGGAGCCTGCGCAAGGAGAGCCGCCAGCAGGTGGCAGCACCACCGTCGCATCACGGAGGCGCGACGGCGGTGCGGCGCACCGGCGGGAGCACGACGGCAGGGAATCCCGTCGCGTCACCGGCGCACCACACGCCACGGACGCACCGTCGGCAACCGCCCACGCCATCGCCACCGGCACCACCACCGCGGCTTTCCACGAGGGCACACGGGGGACAGAGCGGTCCCGCTGCGTGCCGACTGGAGGTCGGCCATGAAGGTCACCGGGGCTGAGTTGCCCTTTCTCCCTCTCCGTCAGCGCCTGCTGCCCAGCCGACTGACCGGGCTCTCGGTGGCCCTGTTGAAGGCGACGGCCCTGGAGCTCGCCATCCTCGCCGGGCACCTCCTCCTCTATCCGTCCGGCATCACCCAGGAGCGCCGCGGCACCTCCGCGCTCCCCCCGCCCGACGCGCCCCGGCTGCCCACCGGGACCAAGCCGCCGGTCGTGCTGCTGCACGGCTTCATCGACAACCGCTCGGTCTTCGTGCTGTTGCGCCGCAACCTCGCCCAGCACGGCAGGCAGCACATCGAGTCGCTCAACTACTCGCCGCTGACGAACGACATCCGCGCCGCCGCGGAGCTGCTCGGGCGGCACATAGAGGACATCTGTGAGCGCACCGGGCGCGACCAGGTGGACATAGTGGGGCACAGTCTCGGCGGACTGATAGCCCGCTACTACGTCCAGCGCCTCGGCGGGGACCTGCGCGTGCGCACCCTGGTCACGCTCGGTACGCCGCACGCGGGCACGAAGGTCATTCCGCTGATGAACGCGCACCCGATCGTCCGTCAGATGCGCCCGGGTTCCGAGGTGATCGAGGAGCTGCGCAAGCCGGCACCCGACTGCCGTACGCAGTTCGTGAGCTTCTGGAGCGACCTCGACCATCTGATGGACCCACTGGAGACCGCCTCCATCGATCACCCGGACCTGCTCGCGCAGAGCGTCCAAGTGAGCGGAATCGGACATCTCGCCCTTCCCGTCCACCCCGCGGTCGCCGCCGGGATACGGCAGGCACTCGACTTCGAGGAGACACAGGCCCGTCCCGTCGCCGCGCCCGCCGCCGAAACCGGGGGCCTGACAGTGGCGTGACACCCCCACAGAACACCCTCAACATCGAACGACAATCGAACGCCAGGCCAAAGCCGTGCCCGCCCTCCCCCGAAACACGGCCGAATGCCCGTTTCCCGAGTGGAGGAAACCTGCGGAAGATTGTCGCGCCCGCGTACCGCCGGGTACAGTCACCGCACTGCTCTGCCAGCCCCTGTTGTCGAGGCGAAAGAGAAGTTGGTGAACGACCGTCACCCGTCGGGGACCGTAACGGCCCCGGCTCCGGCCTCCGATGCCGCCGCGGCGCCCTATGCGTCGTACGGTGGCCAGGATGCCCAGTACGGCGACCTCACCTCGTACGACGGCTACGCCACCGCCGGTACGTACGCGACCGGAAGCTTCGAGACCACGGGTTTCGAGACCTCGACCTTCGCGGCCGATCCTCTCTTCGGCGACATGTCGGGCGGCGACGGCACGGGTTCGTACGACGCCACGCAGTGGGGCACCGGCAGCCACCAGATGCCGCACTACGACCCGTACGCCGCGCAGCACCAGGCCGCGTACGACACGGGTGCCTACGACACGACCGCCTGGGCGAGCGGATACCAGCAGCTCGCCAACATCCCCGCGCAGCACCCGGGCCCCGAAGGCACCGGCCAGTGGGACGCGGCCGCCTGGCGCCAGGCCGAACAGACCGGCCAGACCCAGCAGTGGACCGCGCACACCCAGGAGACGGGCGCGTACGACGCCACGCAGTGGAACACCGCGGGCGAACACGACCCGTACGACGGGTACGAGCAGCACCAGCAGGCCGATTCGTACGAGCAGCAGCTCGCCGCCGAGGCCTACGAGCATCAGCCGGTGTCCGAGTCCGACGTGGACGACCGGCCCTTCGACCAGCAGGCGACCGCGACCTTCGAGCAGGTGTCGTACGACGAATCCGGCGCCCCGGAGGACGAGTTCGAGGACGCCGGTGACGCGCAGGACGCGCCACTGCTGGAGGACATGGAAGAGGTCATTCCGGCCCCCCGTGCCGCGAACCGGTCCGCGTCCCGTTCCCGGCGACGCAGCCCGGCGAAGCGTTCCGCCTTGCTGACCGTCGCGGTGCCCTCGGCCTGTGTGATGGGGGTCGCGGGGATCGCCGCCGCCTCCGTGGGCACCATCGGCGGGAACGACAGCAAGGACAACACGACCCTCAGCGCGTCCGACGGGACCGCGGTGAAGCCGTCGGCCGCCAACAACAAACTGGACACCCAGCTCCAGAGCCTCTCCGCGGGCGCGGACGACTTCGCCGACCGGGCCAGCCGGACGCAGGAACGTATCGACCTCAAGGCTCAGCAGGCCGCCGAGAAGCAGAAGGCGGCGGCGGAGGCGGCTCGCAAGGAGCGGCTGCGGCCGAAATTCGTGCTCCCGGTCACGCAGAAGGGCCTCAGCGCCTACTTCGGCCAGGCCGGCATCAACTGGATGTCCGTGCACACGGGCATCGACTTCCCGGTGTCGTACGGCACGCCGGTGATGGCCGCGACCGACGGCACCGTACGGACGCAGTGGAACAGCGCGTACGGGAACATGGCGATCGTCACCGCGATGGACGGCACGGAGACCTGGTACTGCCACCTCTCCAGCTACAAGGTGCCGTCGGGGACGGTCGTGAAGGCCGGAGACCAGATCGCCTTCTCCGGGAACTCCGGCAACTCGACCGGTCCGCACCTGCACTTCGAGGTCCGCCCCGCGGGCGGCTCGGCGATCGACCCGCTGCCGTGGCTGCGCAGCCACGGCCTGGACCCGACGTGATCCACGGGGCCTCGGGCCTGACGTAATCCATCGGCCCCTCCCCCGGCGACGTGACCGAACGCCGTCGCCGGGCGCCAAGCTGCCACCCCGTAGGACTACAGCTTCTCCACCGGCGCGTACCGCAGCAGCAACCGCTTCGGCTTCGCCTCGCCGAAGTCGACCGTCGCCTCCGCGTTCGCACCCGTACCCTTCACGCCGACCACGGTGCCCAGGCCGAACTGGTCGTGGGTGACCCGGTCGCCGACCGCGAGTGAGACCACCGGCTTCTCGGAGACCCCGCGGCGCGTCGCGAAGCCGGAGGCACCGGACGCCGCGGACCGCGAACGCGAGGACGACAGCGAGGCGGCCACACCGGAGACGGGCCCCGAGGGCATGGGAGCGGTCGCGCCGGTGCGCTTCCACTCCAGGTGCGTCTCCGGGATCTCCTCCAGGAAACGGGACGGCGGGTTGTACGAGGGCTGGCCCCAGGCGCTGCGCATGGACGAACGGGTGAGGTACAGCCGCTCCCGCGCGCGCGTGATGCCGACGTACGCGAGGCGCCGCTCCTCCTCCAGCTCCTTGACCTGTCCCAGCGCGCGCATGTGCGGGAAGACGCCGTCCTCCATGCCGGTGAGGAAGACGACCGGGAACTCCAGGCCCTTGGCGGTGTGGAGGGTCATCAGCGTGATGACGCCGGAGCCGTCCTCGTCCTCGTCGGGGATCTGGTCGGAGTCGGCGACCAGGGCCACCCGCTCCAGGAAGGCGGCGAGCCCGACGGGCGTCTCGCTCTCACCCGCACCGGACTCCTGCTCGAACTCCAGGGCCACGGCGGCGAGTTCCTGGAGGTTCTCGATCCGGGTCTCGTCCTGCGGGTCGGTCGAGGCCTGCAGCTCGGCGAGGTAGCCGGTGCGTTCGAGGATGGCCTCCAGGACAGTGGCCGGGCCCGCACCGGACTCGACGATCGTACGGAGGTCCTCCATCAGCGTGTTGAAGCGCTTGACCGCGTTCGTGGACCGCGCGGCCATGCCGTACGCCTCGTCGACGCGCTTCAACGCCTGCGGGAAGCTGATCTTCTCGCGCTGCGAGAGCGCGTCGATCATCGCCTCGGCGCGCTCGCCGATGCCGCGCTTGGGCACGTTGAGGATGCGGCGCAGCGGGACCGAGTCCTCCGGGTTGGCCAGTACACGCAGGTAGGCCAGGACGTCCCGGACCTCCTTGCGCTCGTAGAAGCGGACGCCGCCCACGACCTTGTAGGGCAGGCCGACGCGGATGAAGATCTCTTCGAAGACACGGGACTGGGCGTTCGTTCGGTAGAAGACGGCGACGTCTCCGGCCTTCGCCTCGCCCGCGTCCGTGAGACGGTCTATCTCTTCGGCGACGAACTGCGCCTCGTCGTGTTCGGTGTCCGCGACATAGCCGGTGATCTGCGCGCCCGCGCCCGCGTTGGTCCACAGGTTCTTGGGCCGGCGGGACTCGTTGCGCTCGATGACCGCGTTGGCGGCGGAGAGGATCGTCTGCGTGGAGCGGTAGTTCTGCTCCAGGAGGATCGTCGTCGCGTTCGGGTAGTCCTCCTCGAACTGGAGGATGTTGCGGATCGTCGCGCCGCGGAAGGCGTAGATCGACTGGTCGGCGTCGCCCACGACGCACAGCTCGGCGGGGAGCAGGTCGTGCTCGCCGTGCGGGGTGTCCTCGTCTTGCGCGCCGGTGCCGACCAGCTCACGCACCAGCGCGTACTGCGCGTGGTTGGTGTCCTGGTACTCGTCGACCATGACGTGGCGGAAGCGGCGACGGTAGTGCTCGGCGACGTCCGGGAAGGCGCGCAGCAGGTTGACCGTGGTCATGATCAGGTCGTCGAAGTCGAGCGCGTTGGCCTCGCGCAGCCGCGACTGGTACATCGCGTAGGCCTGGGCGAGGGTCTTCTCGAAGCCGTCGGCGGCCTGGGCGGCGAAGTCCTCCTCGTCGATCAGCTCGTTCTTCAGGTTCGAGATCTTGGCGCTGAAGGACTTGGGCGGGAAGCGCTTGGGATCGAGATCCAGATCACGGCAGACGAGCGCCATCAGCCGCTTGCTGTCGGCGGCGTCGTAGATCGAGAACGAGGAGGTGAAGCCGAGCTTCTTGCTCTCCCGGCGCAGGATCCGCACACACGCGCTGTGGAAGGTCATCACCCACATCGCGTTCGCGCGCGGGCCGACGAGCTGCTCGACGCGCTCCTTCATCTCGCCCGCGGCCTTGTTCGTGAAGGTGATCGCGAGGATCTGGCCGGGGTGGACATGGCGCTCGCCCAGCAGATGGGCGATGCGGTGGGTGAGCACCCGGGTCTTGCCGGAGCCCGCGCCGGCCACGATGAGCAGCGGGGAGCCGGAGTGCACCACGGCCGCGCGCTGGTTCTCGTTCAGCCCGTCCAGCAGGGCCGCCGGGTCCACGGCGGGGCGGGGCGCGCCGTCGCGGTAGTAGGCGTCCCGGCTCGCGGGCGCGTCGAAGCGGCCGCCGAACAGGTCGTCCGGAAGCGGCTCCGCCGCTCCGTCCTCGGGCGGCGGCGGGGGCTCTTCCTCGTGGGCCCCGGAAGGCTGGAGGTCCGCCAGAAAGCTGTCATCAAAGAGGCTGCTCATCGCTCTCCGAGTCTAGGCGGCCCCACTGACAACCCGCGGCCACCCTGAAAACCCGACCGGTTTTTCCGCGATCGCGCATGATCGCTTTCCGTGACGGCGCCCGATCGCTTTCCGCCACTCTTTCCGCCGCCCTTTCCACCGCGGACGCCGTCACCGTTCAGGATCGTTTCATTACGGTCAGCCACAGCCAGTCCCGATCAATGGCTGCCAGAGTCAAGGTCACAAAAATGTATCGGGCATATCGCACATCAAACTTCACAGAACACTTATGAGTTGGCTAGCGTGCCGGGCAGGCCGCTCGACCCAACCGGCGAACACCGCCGGGCCGTGCGGCCTCCGCCGAGTCCGGTGCGCCCGCGTGGCAGCCGGAGCCGGGGACCCAACCGACCTTGGGGTGAATCGGTCCAATTGTCCACTGGGGCACGGACCGTAGGGCAAACCTTCCGGACGTACCCGCCCGAACCCGACAGCTAACTCGGTAGGCGGATGACGGAAGGAGTCGCCACCTTGGCGTCGCATCGCAAGTGGAGTCCTACAGGTACACGCATAGCGGGCATACGGACTCCCGCCCTCGCCACGGCGGCCCTCACCTCCGTGGCCCTGCTCTCCCAGACGGCGAACGCCGCGCCCTCGGCCGACTCCAAGCCGAGCATCGAAGAGGTCGAGAAGAAGGTCGACGACCTCTACCACCAGGCCGAGACGGCGACCGAGAAGTACAACGCGACCAGGGAGAAGACCGCCCAGCAGCGCAAGCGCGTCGACTCCCTCCTCGACGACGTGGCCCAGCGCACCGAGAAGCTCAACACCGCGCGCGAGGAACTGGGTTCGTTCGCCGCGGCGCAGTACCGCACCGGCGCCGCCGCCCCCGACACCGCGAGCCTCCTGCTGGCCGACAATCCGCAGGACTACTTCGACCAGACCCAGCTGATGAACCGTCTGACCACCCGCCAGAAGGCGGCCGTCGACGACTACGTCACCGAGCAGGCCGCCACCACCAAGAAGCGCGCGGAGGCCTCCAAGAGCCTGCAGACGCTCACCACGACGCAGAGCGCGCTGAGGACGTCCAAGGCCGACGTCCAGCGCAAGCTCGCCGAGGCCCGCTCCCTGCTGTCGAAGCTGACCGCCGAGGAGAAGGCGCGGCTCGCGGCGATCGAGAAGAAGAAGCAGGAAGCGGCCGACCGCAAGGCGGCGGAGCTGGCCCAGCAGCAGGCCGCGGCGCAGAAGAAGGCTCAGGAGGCGGCCGCTCAGCAGCAGACGGGTTCCGGCACCTCCGGGACCACTGGCTCCGTCGGCACCTCCGGCAGTTCGGCCAGCGACTCCTCGTACACCGCCAAGGCCGACAAGGCCCTCGCCTTCGCCCGCACCCAGGTCGGCAAGCCGTACGTCTGGGGCGCGACCGGGCCCGGCTCCTACGACTGCTCCGGCCTCACGCAGGCCGCCTGGAAGGCCGCCGGCGTCGATCTCCCGCGTACCACCTGGGACCAGGTCAACGTGGGCACGACGGTCCCGCTCTCCGACATCAAGCCCGGTGACCTCGTCTTCTTCTACGACGACATCAGCCACGTCGGCCTGTACGTCGGCAACGGCATGATGATCCACGCCCCCAAGCCGGGCGCGTACGTCCGCGAGGAGTCGATCTTCTACGGCGGCGAGTCGATCATCCACAGCGTGGTGCGTCCGGCCTAACGCCTCGACGCCCGGCACGCGCGCGTGGGGCTCATCGAGCTCCACGCGCGCGTGGCCCGCCGCCAACCCGCTCGAAGGTCCTTAGCATCGGGCCCATGTCAGCCATCTCCCCGCCCGGCACCCGGTGGACCGGCCTGCGCAGCTGGTGGGCGCAGAGTCCGCCGGGCGCCGGAGCCGCGATCCTGGCCACCGGCATCATCTCGATCGGGCTGGAGCAGACCGGCTACGAGGTCCTGTCCCGGATCGTGCTGGCCCTGGCGGCCGTCGGCTGGCTCGGGCTCGCCGCGGCCTTCGTCGTACGGCTGCTGCGAGAGCGGGAGCGGTGGCTGACGGAGGCCGGTACACCGAGTGCGCTCACCGCGGTCGCGGCGACCACCGTGCTCGGCACGCGGCTGGTCACGCTGGGGTGGAAGGTGCCGGCCGAGGCCCTGCTCGCCCTGTCGGCGGCGCTCTGGCCGGGGCTGCTCCTCCTGGTCGTACGGCAATGGCGGCCCCGTATGCCCGGAGGGGTGTTCCTCGGCTGTGTGGCCACGCAGGGGCTCGCGGTGCTGGGCGCGACGCTCGCCCCCGCGACGCACACGGACTGGCTCGCGCACACCGCGCTGGTGCTGTTCTGGCTGGGGCTCGTGCTCTACGCGGCGGCACTGTTCTACTTCGACTACCGCGAGGTCGCCACGGGCGCCGGGGACCAGTGGGTCGCGGGCGGCGCGCTCGCCATCTCGGCGCTGGCGGGGTCGAAGCTGATCCTCGCGTACCAGGCGAACATCTATCTGTGGAACAACGACGACAACGGCGTGCTGCGCTGGGTGACCGAGGCGCTGCTCGTGCTCGTCCTCGGCTCGTACTGCGTGCTGGCCGTGGCGGAGGCCCTGTGGCCCCGACCGCACTACGACGTGCTGCGCTGGGCGACCGTGTTCCCGCTGGGGATGACGGCGGTGGCGACGCTGTCGGTCGCGGCCGCCATCGGCGTCGGCCGGCTCAGGGGGCTCGGGCAGGTGCTGCTGTGGATCTCGGTCGCGGCGTGGCTGGCGGTGGCGGCCGTAGCGGTCAGGCGTCCGCGGGAGCCGTAGCGGTCGGGCATCTGTAACGCTGTCCGGAAGCGCCGTAGCCGTCCGTGGGGGCCTTCGGGGGGCCGTCAGGTCCAGAGCACCGCGATGAAGATGTTCGCGGTCGTGAGCAGCCCTACAAGCCCGAACAGGCCCTTGTCCACCTTCTCGTCGTCCCGCTTCACATAGACGAGTCCGAGGATCACGATCAGCAGGGCGAGCTTCACGCCGATCTTGATGGTGTTGACCGAGTGGTCGTCGGCCTGGTTGAGGCCGACCAGGGCGACGCCCGTGACCAGCATGGTCAGCGCGCCGTGCAGCATGGCGGGGACGAACCGGGCGGTGCCCTGGCCCATCGCCTTCATCTGGGTGAGGAAACCACCGAGGAGCGAGGCGATGCCGATGATGTGCAGGCCGACGAAGAGATGGATGAGTACGTCCATGGAGCCGGAGCCTAATCGGCGGCCCTGCACCCTCTTGTCACCGGCCCACCCCCTGTAGACCCCTACCACCTGGGAACCACCGATTGTCCCGGAACCGCCCCATCGGTCATCACACCGCGTGAAGTCGACTGCGCCGGGCCGGTATCACGGTCACATACGGTCGCCCCGCGATCCAGTGACGCCAGTTCCGTACATGACGTTACCGGGACATCACTCTCAGGTTTAGCGTCCTCCACCAGGTGACCGGCTCCCCACCGCCGCCCGGGCCAGGGGCGGCAGCCGGACACCACCGCCGAGAAAGGTCCGGCGGCGGCCCGCTCCCCCTGTGTGGGCCGCCGCCGGACGTGTCCCCCGCTGACCGCGCTCGTCCCCGGCGGTCGTAGGCAAGTCCCCGGGAAGGATGTGGGCCCTCGTGGCAGCGCACCGAAAGCCCAGACAGCGCTCGCTCGGTGGAACCACGGCCCGCACGGCCGCGACCATCGCCCTCGCGGGCGCGGCCACGGCGACGGGCTTCGACGGGACGGGGCACGCGGACCCGCAGCTGTCGCCGGCACAGGTGAAGGCCAAGGTGGACACGTTGTACGAGGAGGCGGAGGTCGCCACCCAGAAGTACGACGGCGCGAAGGACAAGGCCGACAAGGCCGAGCAGCGGCTGAACGCACTGCGCGACGAGGCGGCACGCAAGGAGGACCGGCTCAACACGGCACGGGACGCGCTGGGTTCGATCGCCGCCGCGCAGTACCGCAGCGGAGGCCTGGACCCCGCGCTGCAACTCGCGCTCTCCGACAACCCCGACCAGTATCTGGAAGGGGCCGCGTTCGCCGAGCGGGCCGGCAGCCGGCAGGCGGAGGCCGTGGCCCGGGTGCGCAAGCAGCTGCGGGAGATCGAGCAGCTGCGCGGGGCCGCGCATGTCGAGCTGGCCTCGCTCAAGTCGCGTCAGGCGGAGCTGAAGCGGGCCAAGAAGACGATCACCGGGAAGCTGGACACGGCGCGGCAGTTGCTGTCGCGCCTCACCGACGAGCAGCGCGCGCAGCTCGGGGACCTGGGAGCGGCCGGGGGCGCCGGAGGTACGGGAAGCGCCGGGCAGCGCGCCTCGCGCTCCGCCGCGCGGGACCTCGGCCCGGTGCCGTCGCCCGGCTCCGTCGCGGCACCCGACTCACGTGCGGCGGAGGCCGTCGCGTACGCCTACGGGAAGCTCGGCAGCCCCTACGTCTGGGGCGCCACCGGGCCCGACGCCTTCGACTGCTCGGGCCTGGCCCAGGCCGCGTACCGCGCCGCGGGCATCTCGCTGCCGCGCACGACGTACGCGCAGATCAACGCCGGACACCGGGTCTCACGGTCCGAACTCCGCCCCGGTGACCTGGTGTTCTTCTACTCGGGAGTCAGCCACGTGGGCATCTACGTCGGAAACGGCCAGATGATCCACGCCCCGAACCCGTCGGCGCCCGTGCGGCTGGCGCCGGTCGACGAGATGCCGTTCGCGGGGGCCACCCGAGTGGCGTGAAAGGCGCGGGGGCGACCGCGGTGTGGTGCGGACGGAGAAGTGGATCACGGTAGCGTCGGCGCGGACTCTGTTTCCGTCGTCATCGCTCCGTCGTCCCGTCGTCGTTACGTCGTCGCTCCGTCGTCCGAGAGGTTCTGATGCCCGGCTCTCTGCTGCCGCCTCCGCCGCCGCCCGCGCACATCAGGACCTGGCCGGACCGCGCCGCGCTGCTGGCCGACCGGGGGCGGGCGCTGGAGGAGCTGCGCAGGCGGAGCCTCGGGGTGCACCGGGTGCTGCTGCTCTGGCTGCTGGCGCTCGCGGCGATCGTCGGCTGGGCGCTGCTGGTGCTGCCGCTGCGGCAACTCGAGCAGCGCGACCCCACCGGTTTCGTCCTGGGCCCGCTCTTCGCACTGCTGGGCCTGGCCGCGCTCGCCCCGACCGTCGTCGCCGTCGCCCTCTCCGTCCGCCGGGACCATCACATACACCAACTGCTCGACGCGTGGTCCGAGTTGGACCGGCACCCCCCGACCGACTCCCGGCTCCGCTCCCCCGGACTCAGCCTCTTCTGGCTGCTCTCCTCGCTCGGCGTCTGCGCGATCGGTGCCTGGACGTCCTTCACGACAGCCGCGCGGGCCGAGCCCGGCCACCCCCTGTACAGCGATGTCGTCCAGGGCATGGGCATCGGCCTGATCCTGTGGCTGACCGGCCTCATCGGCATCGTGAAGGCCGTACGTCACTACCGCTGGGCGCTGCGGATACTGGGCTCGGCGCCCGACGCGCAACACCGGTAGGCAGCCCTCTCGACGCGATCGGCTAGACCAGCCGACGCGCGGTGGCCCACCGGGTCAGCTCGTGCCGGTTCGACAGCTGGAGCTTCCTGAGGACCGCCGAGACGTGCGACTCGACCGTCTTCACGGAGATGAACAGCTGCTTGGCGATCTCCTTGTAGGCGTAGCCGCGGGCGATGAGACGCAGGACCTCGCGCTCGCGCTGGGTGAGACGGTCGAGGTCCTCGTCGACGGGCGGGGCGTCGGTGGAGGCGAACGCGTCGAGGACGAATCCGGCCAGGCGGGGCGAGAAGACCGCGTCGCCGTCCTGGACGCGGAAGACGGAGTCCACCAGGTCCGTGCCGGTGATGGTCTTGGTGACGTAGCCACGGGCGCCGCCGCGGATCACCCCGATGACGTCCTCCGCGGCGTCCGACACGGAGAGCGCGAGGAAACGGACCGGCTGCCGGGCGTCGGCCATCAACGGGGCGCAGCGGCGCAGCACTTCGACACCGCCGCCACCGGGCAGATGGACGTCGAGCAGGACGACCTCGGGCCGGGTGGCCGTGATGACCGTGACCGCCTGGTCGACGTCCGCGGCCTCGCCGACCACCTCGACGCCGGTCCGCTCGGTCTCTCCGATCTCGGCCTGTACTCCCGTACGGAACATGCGGTGGTCGTCGACGAGCACGACCCGTACACGGCGTCCGCCCGCGGCAGCCGTCGTGTGGGGGGCGCCGACGGTCGAGCCCGTGGGCACGCCCACACCGGCGACGGACTCGGCGGCCGACCCGGTGGCCGACCCGGTCGCGGCCTCAGCCCCGGCCCCCGCCCCGGCCGTACCCACGGCGGCATCCTCCGGCCCGTTCGATGCCGGGGTCTGCCCGGTCGGTCCGTTCACGTCGCTCATGACGTCTTCTCCGCCCTTTCCATCTCCAGCTCGACCTCCGTGCCGCCGTCCGGCACCGCGCGCAGTCGCGCCGTACCGCCGTTGCGCTCCATGCGGCCGATGATCGATTCTCTAACGCCCATGCGGTCGGCGGGTATCCCGTCGAGGTCGAAGCCGGGACCGCGGTCACGGACGGACACGAAGACCGTCCTGCCCTCGACTTCGGCGTAGACCTGTACGGCGCCGCCCTCGCCACCGTACTTGGCGGCGTTCACCATCGCTTCCCGCGCGGCCTGCATCTGTGCGGTCAGGCCCTCGTCGAGCGGACAGTCGCCCACGACGACGACCTCGATGGGGACGCCGTGCTTGTCCTCGACCTCGGCCGCGTTGCGACGGACCGCCTCGGCCAGGGTCGCCGGCTCGTCGGCCTCGTCCTTGCCGGTGCCCTCCGGTTTGTAGAGCCAGGCGCGCAGGTCGCGCTCCTGCGCGCGGGCGAGCCGTCGCACCTCGTTCGCGTTCTCCGCGTTGCGCTGGATCAAGGTCAGGGTGTGCAGCACCGAGTCGTGGACGTGGGCGGCGACCTCGGCCCGCTCCTGGGCGCGGATGCGCATCAGGCGCTCCTCGGAGAGGTCCTGGGTCATGCGCACGAGATAGGGGCCGGCGAGGAGCGCCGTGCCGACCAGGACCGCGAGTGCCGCCTGCAGGACCGACCCGAGGTGGGCCGCCGAGCCCTGGAGTACGAATATTCCGGAGACGCCCGCGGTGACGAGCAGGACACCGGCCGCGGAGCGCAGCAGCGTGAGCGTACGACGACGACGGCCGACCTCGACCCAGCGGGCCCGCCGCGCGTTGTCCGCCTGGCGCCAGACCAGGGCGACGCCCGCGCCGACGAGAACGGTCGGCCAGAGATACGCCCTTGCCCCACCGCCGAGATTCACATTGCCGACGAAGACCATGGCCACGACGACCATGAGGAGCAGGGCCACCATCTGGCCCCGGTCCGGCTTGCGGGCCACGAGTCTGCGGCGGCCGTCGGGGGCGGTCTCGGTGGTGAAGGCCGGGGTGCGCCCGGAGTCGACGCCGCCGACGCCGAGCGGCACGAAGAACCAGAACGCGGCATAGAGCAGCGCCCCGAGGCCGTCCGCCATGAACAGGCCGACGAACACCAGCCGCACCCAGATCACGGGCAGCCCGAGATGCCCGGCGAGCCCTCGCGCCACGCCCCCGAGCCAGCGTCCGTCGCTGCTGCGGTAGAGCTTGCGCGGGGGCCGCGGGTCATCGAGGGGCACTGCTGCGGCTTCCGGCATGCCATCGATGTTCACACGGGCGGAGGGCAGGAGCATCAGGGTCGACCCCCGATACTCCCCTGATCTTCGAGAGACCGGTGCTCGAACGGTTCCCTCCGCCCCCGTCAGGGCCGATATCAGGGTTCGGCCAGGGTCGTCCCGACTGCCGCCGGGCCTTCCCGCCCGTCACCATGGACACATGACAGATCAGCAGCACGCGGCAGCGGAGCCGGATCCCGGCCCCGGCCCGGGCGCCCCACCGCCAGGCGCCGGGCCGCGGGACGCCGTGCCGCCCTCCGCGGGCACCGCCACGGGCGCCGGGGCAGCCGGGGGAGCCGCGGAGGGCGTGGGACTACCGGGCGCGACAGGTGAGGAACCGCGCGCGCACGGGGAGCCGCCCGCGCCCGAGGGCCCGCGCAGGTTCCGGCGCGACCGGCGGCAGAAGATGCTGGGCGGAGTGTGCGCCGGGCTGGGGCGGCAGTGCGACATGGACCCGGTGATCTTCCGGATCGTGCTCGCCGTGCTCTCCGCCACGGGCGGCATCGGTCTCATCTTCTACGGCTTCGTCTGGCTGTTCGTTCCCTACGACGACGAGGAGGAGAACGAGGTCCGCAAGCTCCTCACCGGCCGCGTCGACGGCCACGCGCTGGCGGCCGTGCTCTTCGCGCTGGTCGGCTGCGGGGTGTTCCTGTCGATGTTGAGCAACGGCAGCGTGCTGACGTTCGCCGTCGTCCTCTCCCTGCTGCTCGCGGGCGCGGGGTACTGGTCGCAGCAGCGCGGCGCCCCCGACCCCGACCCGCTCGCCGCCCAGGCGGTGGCGGACGCCCCGCCGGAGGCGCAGGCCCCGCCCGTCCCCGTCTCCTACCCCTCCTGGTGGCGCGACCCGATCGTCAAGGACGGCTCGCACGTAGGCGGCACCGGTTATCTCTGGGGCCCGCCGGAGACCCGGGACCGGGATGTCGCGGCGGCGCTCAACATCGCCCGCGGCATGCCCCGCCCGGACATACGGGACCTCCGCGCGGCCCGTGAGCCGCAGCCGCGCGGCCCGCGCTGGATCGGCGGCTGGGTCTTCCTGCTCGCGCTGGTCGCGGGCGGCCTCGGCACGGGCCTGACCTGGCACGACCATCCGCTCGCCATCAGCCTGCAGACCGGTCTGTCCTGCGCGCTCGTCGTGTTCGGCCTGGGCATCGCACTCAGCGCGTTCGTGGGGCGTACGGGCGCGGGGTCGATCTTCCTCGCAGTGATCACGGCAGCGCTGCTGGCCGGCTCCGTGGCCATGCCGAAGGACATCAGCACCCACTGGATGCGGGTCGAGTGGACCCCCAGGACCGCTGCCGCCGTGCCGGAGCGTTTCGACCTCGGCACGGGTGTGGGCACCCTCGATCTCACCCATCTCGGCCTCACCAAGGGCCAGACGGTGACGACGGCCGCGGAGGTGGGCGCGGGCCGGTTGAAGGTGATCGTCCCCAAGGACGCGACCGTGAAGCTGGACATCGAAGTGGGCGTCGGGGACATCCAACTGCCGGGCGACGGCAAGAAGGACGTGGACGTGGAACCGGGCAAGCACAAGCAGGTGACCCTGCCGGCCCCGACCGGCGGCAAGAACGGCGGCACGCTCGACCTGAACCTCCAGGTCGGCGTGGGACAGGCGGAGGTGATCCGTGCCACGTCATGAGTTCCAGCCGGGAAAGCTGGTCGCCGGCCTCTTCCTCACCGCCGCGGGCGTCACCTACGCGGGCGACGCGGGCGGTTGGTGGGACACACCGTGGTTCGCGATCATCCCCGTCGTCACGGGTGGGCTCTGCCTGGCGGGCGCGGTGGCGTTCCTGACCCATGGCATACGTCGGCGGCGGTTGCGGCGACGGGGGGCGGGAGTGTCCGGGTAGCGGGGGCGTGAACGGAGCGCTGGTGGGTGCGGGGCGATCCACCCCCTGCACCCACCAGCCTGCAAGGCCCCGCGATGCACGTGCGAGCCGCCCTGCGATGCCGTGCGACGCGCTGCGTCGAACTGCCCTGACCCGCGTTGCTCAGTAGCGGAGGTTCCCGGACCGTTGGCCGCGCCTCGCGCGCAGGGCCGCGTCGACGGAGAAGACCGAGGCGCCCGCGAGGACCAGGGGCAGCCAGGCCATCAGGTAGGCGAGGTCGTTGCCGTAGTAGTACGGGTCGGAGGCCCAGCTCACCGTCAGCCACAGGCTGAGGGAGATGAGCGCGCCGCCGAGGGCCGCGAGACGGGCCAGCAGGCCGATGAGGGTGCCGATGCCGACGGCCAGTTCACCGAAGGCGATGGCATAGCCGAAGCCGACGGGGCTCTTCAGGGCGAGGTCGACAAGGGCCGGGATCGCGGAGGAGTCATGCACATTGCGCATCAGCTCGCCGATCGAGCCGGAGCCGGAGTCGGAGAGGAAGGCGCTGTTGGTGAGTTTGTCGATACCGGCGTAGATGAAGGTGACGCCGAGGAAGACGCGCAAGGGCAACAGGGCATAGCGGGTGGCGGTGTCCCGCCAGTCTCGTCCGCCGCCGTCGAGATAGGGGGTTTGGGTGTCCGACCGCATACCGTGAGTCATCGCTCTCCGCCGCCTCTCGCCACGTGCAGTTGACCCCTCAACAGACCATACGTACGAGAACGGGTTCCCGCTCAATGCTCGGGGCCAGTTTTTTTGATGGCGCGGGCGCGCCCCCAAGGGCGCGGAGAACTGCGCGAACGGCCCCCACCGGCCCGCAGTCGAACGACTCCGGTGGGCCCACCCGCCCGCATTCGAACTTACTCCGGTGAGACCCCCGCCCGCAGCCGCGGAGTAGTGAGACCCGCGCCCGCGTCCGCGGGGTTCAGTCCGTCACCTCGATCAGGCAGCGGTTCGTTTCCACTCCGGCTGCCGTTACCACCTGGACCTCCACCCGGCCCGGTTCCACGTCGACCGGGACCGGCACGGTCAGGACCGCGTCCGTGGGGTTGCTGAAGCCGCCGGGGACCGGCACCAGGGGGACATGGACGTGCACCGCGCCGATGCGGACGACCATGCGGGACAGACGGTCCGCGCTCTGGGCGCCGGGTGGGACGAAACCGGCGCCCCGGATCTCGATGTCGTCGCCGGTGCGGATCGGCGCGTCGAGGTCGCCGGCCTCACGGGAGCGGACGACGGAGAGGATGACGGGGCGGCCGCCCTCGGCGTACTTGCCCGCGAGGTAGGTCGCCGCCGAGACGAGGACCAGGAGCGCCAGGCCCCAGGGGAGGTCGGGCAGTTGCTCCGGGCGCCTGGCAAGCCGTACCGCCGCGAAGACCAGGGCGACGGCGCCGATGACGACGTACTGGATGTCGGCGAAGCTGCCCCGGCCGGAGTCGTCCGTGAGGAGGTCGGCGGCGCGCGGCCGGTCCGCCCGTACCTTCTGCAGGCGTTGCCCGAGGACCCGCAGGCCCACGACCCGGCGTACCAGCACCGCGATCGCGCAGACGACGGCGACGACGGTCACCACACCGGCACCACGGGCGAGTTCGAAGCCGGCGATCAGGTCGTCGCGCTTGCCGTGGGCGGAGGCCGCCGCCAGTTGGCCCACGAGGACGAGTACCGCGTAGACGACGAACAGGACCCAGCCGGCGGCCATCGCCCGTGAGGTGGAAAGGCGGTTGTCCTCGCCGACCACCGGCGCGAGGGCCCCGCCGCGCGCCCGGTGCAGATAGCCCGCGCCCGTCAGCCCGGCGGCCACCACCAGAGCGGCCAGCAGGCCCGCCGTGCGCGCCGCCGTCCAGCCCGCGCCGATCGCCGTGAGCGCCTGGACGATGAGCAGGGCCAGGACGGCCCCCCACACCGCGTACGCCGTGCGTCGCCACAGGCGTCCCAGCCATGCCTCGCCGTCGACGCGTCCGCGCTCGGCGACCAGGTCGGCGGACTGGGTGAGTTCGTCGGAAACCCACTGTCGGGACGCGGACGCCGAGTGCGCGACGGCGGCGGGCAGTCCCTGTCCGGACGCCAGCTCGTCGCGCCGGGCGAGGAACGCGGCGACGGCGCGCCGGTGCCCCTCGCGCGCTCCGTGCGGACAGTCCCCGCAGGTGCAGCCGCCCGTGTGCGCCGCCCCCTGTCCCGCACCGAGCCCGCCACCGCGCTCCGCGCCGTGTCTCGCCTCCTGCACCGCCACGCCCACTGCCGCCTTCCCCGCGCCGAGAGCTGCCTCGCAAGTCTTGCAACTGCCTTGCGATGACAGGGCATTGTGCCGCACGAAACAGTGCTCGCGTCGGGCAGGTCTGGTCAGCGCGGGTGAAAGCGGGGGACCCCGTGTTGACCCGGCTGCGAGAATTTCCCCATGGCCGAGATCATCCAGCGCGACGGGACCTGGGCCTTCGACGGCAGCACGGTCAGGATCACGCCGGGACTCCATCGCTCCGTGCCGTTGTTCCGGCAGACGTACGGAGAGATCGCCGTTCCCCTGGAGGCGGTTTCAGGCATCGTCTACGAACCCGAACGCAAGCGCGGCAGACTGCGCCTCAGGCTCCGTGAGGGGGCCGATCCGCTGCTCCAGGCGACCGGCGGGCGGCTGCCCGACGCGGCGGACCCGTACCGGCTGACGGTCGACATCGACCGTACCGGGGTCGCGGAGTACGTCGCCGAGGAGATCCGGCACGCCCTGCTCCTGGACCAGATCCCCAAGGAGCCGGCGAAGGCCTTCCTCCTCGCGGGGCCGCCCGTGCCCGTGTCCGTCCGGTCCAGCGACGGCACGGTCTCCTTCGACGGCGCGCAGGTGCGGATCGACTGGGCGGACACCTCGGACCGGGTCAAGCGGGCGACGGGGCCGCGGATCATCGCCGTCGGGGACCTGGTGCAGGTGGAATGGCTGCCCAATTCCGGCTACGAGGACGGGTTTCTGCGGTTCGTGACGCGCGAGACCGTGTTCTCCAAGCTGCCGCCGGAGAAGGATCCGTTCGCCCTCGACCTGTGGGGCAGCGCCCGCCGCGACCTGCTCACGGCGCTCGTCGCCGCCGCGGTGACCGCCCGGCTGCCGCATCCGTCCCTCCGGGCGGGCGAGCACGTCGACGTCCCGCCGCAACTCACCGCCGCGGCGGGACCAGGATCGGCGCCGCCGGCAGCATCGGTACCGGCTCAGGCCGACCATCACGACGTACTGCTGCGGCGGCTGCGGGAGCTGGGTGAGCTGCACCGCGACGGTGTGCTCACGGACGAGGAGTTCGCGGCGACCAAGGCGGCCGTACTGCGGGGTTTCTAGCCGTCGCGCACCGGGATTCAGCTGAGGAGGTCCGGCTCGCTGCGGCTGATGTCCTGCCACAACGGCTGGTAGTTGATCCACGCCACCAGGTCGCCGCCGAGCTGCTCCCGGGTCGCGACCGCCTGCTTGTGGTCGATGAGGAGGGGGCGGCCCGCGGCCCGTGCGGTCAGCTGGACCTGGCTGGAGCGCTCCATCGACAGGAACCACCAGGCCGCCGCGTCCACCGAGTCGCCCACGGTCAGCAGCCCGTGGTTGCGCAGCACGAGCGCCTTGCGGGTGCCGAGCGCGGAGGCGATCCGGCGGCCCTCCTCGGTGTCCACGGCGACACCGGTGTACGAGTCGTACAGCGCGTGGTCCTCGTAGAAGGCGCAGCTCTCCTGGCTGATCGGGTCGAGCAGGTCACCGAGGGCGGACAGGGCGCGGCCGTGCACGGAGTGGCAGTGCGCGACGGCGACGACGTCGGGGCGGGCGGCGTGGACCTGGGCGTGCACGGTGAACGCCGCCTGGTTGACGTGGTAGCGGCCCTCGATCACCTGCCCGTCCTGGTTGGCCATGACCAGGTCGCTCACGGTGACGTGCTTGAAGGGCATCCCGAAGGGGTTCACCCAGAAGCAGTCGCTGTACTCCGGGTCGCGCGCGGTGATGTGACCGGAGACCCCGTCCTCGAAGCCGAGCCGCCCGAAGATCCGCAGTGCCCCGGCCAACCGTTCCTTGCGATGGCGTCGCTCGTCGTCCAACGAGTCGTACATCGGCGGCATGGCGAACTGCAGCTGGTCGGTGGGCAGGGGCACGGGCGGCGTGGGCCCTTGCATAGGTCCTCCAGCACTGGCGTGTCCGATACGGAGCGGAAGTTACCTCCGGTCGGTGCAGGAGAACAGAGCCGTTCGGTGAAGAGAGTGCGCAACCGTTACGAGAGGGCCGGGGCAGCTGCCCGAGAGCGCCTGCCGAGCGCCCCCCAATACCCGACAGGAGATGTCGGGTATTGGCGCCACACTCACCATATGAGCGCTGCCAACGGTCCTACCGAAAGCCCTGCCGACCCTGCGAACCCTGCGCGCTGGGGCACCTTCGTCGCCGCCGAACCCTCACTCGCGCAGTCGGTCGAGGAGCGTTTCGGGGCCTTCACGCACCACGTCCTGGCGACCCTCCGCAAGGACGGTTCGCCCCGGACCACCGGCCTGGAGGTGCGTTTCCTGCGCGGCGAGCTGTGGCTCGGCATGATGCCGGACTCGCTCAAGGCACTCGACCTGCGCCGCGACCCGCGCTTCGCGCTCCAGGCGAACCCGGGGCCGGGCACGGCGATGGGGGGCGGGGACGTCCGGATCAGTGGACGGGCCGTCGAGGTCGACGACGGGGCGGTCAAGGCCGCGTACGTGAAAGAGGTGGAACCGCCGGAGCCGTTCCACCTCTTCCGCACCGAGCTGACGGAGGTCGTACGGACCCGCGTCGAGGACGACACCTATCTGGTCGTCCAGGTCTGGACGCCCGGAGAGCCGGTGCGGACTCTCAGGCGGACCTGATCAGGCGGACCTGACGGGTGGGACTACTCCCACTCGATCGTGCCCGGGGGCTTGCTCGTGACGTCGAGGACGACTCGGTTGACGTCCGCGACCTCGTTGGTGATGCGGGTCGAGATCTTGGCGAGGACCTCGTACGGGAGGCGGGACCAGTCGGCGGTCATCGCGTCCTCGGAGGAGACGGGGCGCAGCACGATCGGGTGGCCGTACGTGCGGCCGTCACCCTGGACGCCCACGCTGCGGACGTCCGCGAGCAGGACCACCGGGCACTGCCAGATGTCACGGTCCAGGCCGGCCGCCGTGAGCTCCTCGCGCGCGATGGCGTCGGCCTCGCGGAGCAGGTCCAGGCGCTCCTTGGTGACCTCGCCGACGATCCGGATGCCGAGGCCCGGGCCCGGGAAGGGCTGGCGCTGGACGATCTCGTCGGGGAGACCGAGCTCCTGCCCGACCATCCGGACCTCGTCCTTGAACAGCTTGCGCAGCGGCTCGACGAGCTCGAACTCGAGGTCCTCGGGGAGGCCGCCCACGTTGTGGTGGGACTTGATGTTGGCCGTGCCGGTGCCGCCACCGGACTCGACCACGTCCGGGTAGAGCGTGCCCTGGACCAGGAAGGCGACGTCCTCGCCCTGCGCGGCCTCGGCGATGATCTCCGCCTGGGCCTGCTCGAAGACCCGGATGAACTCCCGGCCGATGATCTTCCGCTTCTCCTCGGGGTCCGAGACGCCCTTGAGCGCGGTGAGGAACCGCTCCTGCGCGTCCACGACCTTCAGCTGTACGCCGGTCGCGGCCACGAAGTCCTTCTCGACCTGCTCGGTCTCGCCCTTGCGCATCAGGCCGTGGTCGACGTACACGCAGGTCAGCTGGGAGCCGATGGCCTTCTGCACGAGGGCGGCGGCGACGGCGGAGTCCACGCCGCCGGAGAGGCCGCAGATGGCGCGCTTGTCGCCGACCTGCTCGCGGATGAGGGCGACCTGGTCGTCGATGACGTTGCCGGTCGTCCAGTTCGGCGTGAGGCCCGCGCCGCGGTACAGGAAGTGCTCGAGCACCTGCTGGCCGTGCGTGGAGTGCATGACCTCCGGGTGGTACTGGACGCCGTACAGCTTCTTCTCGTCGTTCTCGAAGGCCGCGACCGGGACGACGTCCGTGGACCCGGTGACCGTGAAGCCCTCGGGGGCGGCGCTGCACGCGTCGCCGTGCGACATCCACACCGACTGCTCGTCCGGGGTGCCTTCGAAGAGGGTCGATCCGGGCTTGGAGACGTGCAGGGGCGTACGGCCGTACTCGCGGGCGCCGGTGTTGTCGACCGTGCCGCCGAGGGTCGTCGCCATCAGCTGGAAGCCGTAGCACATGCCGAAGACGGGGACGCCGGACTCGAAGATCGCTCGGTCGAGGCGGGGGGCGCTCTCGGCGTACACCGACGAGGGGCCTCCGGAGAGGATGATCGCCGCCGGGTTCTTGGCGAGCATCTCCTGGACCGGCATGGTGCTCGGCACGATCTCGCTGTAGACCCGGGCCTCGCGGACGCGGCGGGCGATGAGCTGGGCGTACTGCGCACCGAAGTCGACGACCAGGACGGTGTCGGGGGCGGCGGGGGACGCTTCTGGCACGGTTTGCCTTCCGGCGGTGAGCAGGGGGTGTGGGGTATCGAGTCTACCGGGGGTCCGTGGGGGCGTGCCTGCACCGGGTTTCTCCGCCCCCGCCGCCCCTGCCCGTCCCACTCCCCAGGGGCTCCGCCCCTTCCACCCCGCCAGGGGCTCCGCCCCCGGACCCCCGATCGGCCTGAACGGCCTCGTCCTCAAACGCCGGACGGGCTGAAAGATGCGCGCCGGCGCTCCTTCAGGGGCGCGGGGAACTGCGCGGCCGGCCCCCACCGGGCCCGCGGCCGAGCGACCCGGGTCGGAAGCCCTACCCGCCCGGGTCCAGGTCCAGGTCCGGGTCCGGGTCTCAGTATCCGAACCCGCTTGGACGTGGCAGTGCCCTGTGGGCATACTGCTTGCATGCTTACGCAGGCGACCTTCGTGTTTACCTATGGCAACCGGCCCACCGGCTGCCATGGTCGTGCTGCTTGAGCAACTGACAAGCGACTTCCCAGGCGCCCCGGGCCGACAAGGCCCGGGGCGTCTGCCGTTTCCGGGTCCTGCCGATCCGGGGCACCTCATCCCAAGAGGAGCCCACCATGGCCGACGTACTCGACAAGACCGGCGCCCGTACCGACGAGGCCGCGGACGTGATCACCGGCGCCCGTGAACGCATCGACGCCCTCGACGACCGGATCATCGGCCTCGTCCAGGAACGGATGGCCGTGTCGAAGGTGATCCAGGAGGCGCGGATCGAGTCCGGTGGCCGCCGGGTGAACCTCTCGCGCGAGATGGAGATCCTCGCCCACTTCAGGGACGCGCTCGGCAAGCCCGGCACCTCGCTCGCCATGACGCTGCTGGAGCTGTGCCGCGGCCGCGTCTGACCCCGTACGCGACGGGCTCACGTACGCACGTACGCATGCCCTCTCACCCGTACGGCGCGTGACCGGGGCGCCGCGGACTTCGTTGGTCCCGGTGTCCGTGCCAGCCAGGGGCGGGCCCGAAAGAACCACGCGTGGCTCCACTGGGGCGATGAGACGTACGGATCGTGCCGTACGTCGTGGGACCTCGCCCCAGGGGTGTGACCGGACGGCAGGGGACAGCGGCCCGGTCACTCAAGAGAACGGTCGGCTCCGGGGACGCCCGGGGCCGTCCGGCGGAGTCTGTTCCACGGTCCCAAGTCCCGTATCCCGTGTCCGTACCCCCCGTATCCGTCCCCTCATGTCAGTACCCCCGTAGCCATACCCCGTGTCCGTACCAAGACCCGCGGCGCAGCCCCCGGCGCCGCTCCTCAGGCACCGGCGCTGCCCTGACGTCGGTGCTGACGACGAAGGGCCCCGCGGTCTCCGTCCTGCGGGGCCCTTCGCACGCCCGTCGCATCGCATCAGGTGCGGGACAGCGTGCCGCACGTCTCCTTGCCGGAGTGCTCGATGTCCCGGCTGCGGTCGTACGGGTCGGTCGTGGGCCCCGTCGGAGGCGCGCCGGTGGGGGCGGCCGAGTCGAACTGGGGGTGCAGGAAACCGTCGTAGACGTCGCAGGCGGTGTTGCCGAGGTCCTGGTCGTACCGGATGACCGACAGCTTGCCGGGAGTGGCCTGGTACTTCCGCGGGTCGAGGAGTTCGAGGTCGAGGACGCGGCGCACGATGGTGCGAGCCACCTCGGTCGAGCGCCCGCCAAAACCCTCGGTCGGCGCCCCGGACGCCGCTGTCGCCCCCGACGCCTTCGATGCCTGGTCCGCCTGGATCAGGGGGTAGACGAAGGTGTAGTCCATGTGGATGGCGACGGACCCGTGCTCGCCCGCCTTGAACGTCATCCGGCCACGGACCTTGACCACATCCCCGGCCGGCCGCACCTCGGCCGGGTCGAACCGGCTGAAGAGCATCAGCGGATCGTGCTTCTTGCCCGGCGCGCGCAGCCAGCTGTTCAGGTCGTCGAGCATGCGGGGCTGCTTCGGGTCGAGGACGGCGAGCGCGCTCTCGGGGCGCTCGCCCCGCAGGGTCCCCGGAGTCAGGTTCGCGCCGACGAGCAGGGTCTTCGCCTGCTTCAGGGCCGCGGCCACCTGCGCGCTCATGAACGTACCGACCGGCTTCGCCTTCGGTACGACGATGGCGGCGGCGCCGTCGGCCCAGCCCTCGGCGGGCGAGCCGGCGAACGGCCTGTCGAGGGTGGGCGTGTCGGGCGCGGCGCTGGAAGGAGCGGCGGTCGGAGGCGCGGTCTCGGCGGGCAGCGCGGCGGCGGACGCGCCTCCGGACGGCGTACCGGACGACGTGCCGAAGGGGTCGCCGGGCAGCAGCGAGGGCTTGACCGCCACCAGCGCCACGGCGATCGCGACGGGCACGCCGAGGATCGCCCACAGCCGGCGCCGACGGGACGCGCGCCCGTCCATCTCCCGCCAGGCCGGACCCGTTCGCCACCCCTCCGGCTGGGCGCCCTTGGCGTCCTTCTGCCGGAGCCGTTCGGTCACCATGCGCGCCCGGGCGGACGGCTCCTTCGGCGCCGAACTGCGGATGTCACGTTCGGTGTCGCGGGCGAACCGCTCCCACACGTCGTCGGGGACCGAGGGTTGCTTGAACTCCCCGGACTCCCCCGCCCCTTCGGGCTGCTTGTCAGACACGAGGATCAGTTCTAAGTGGATCGAAAGGCTGTACACAAGGCAGATCCGTGCAGATCCGTGTGTGACACAGCCCACATAAGAATTCCGTGAGTGAACGCACAACCGTTCACAGGTTTCGCGGGTCACACCTGCAGAACCAACGGCCACACCCGCGCCCCACACGCGGAGGCCTCATCCCATACGAGTACCGTGACGACGCGGTACCGGACTTTCCGAGGTCTTCATGAAGCTTCGCCGTGCCATGGCCCTGGCGGCCGCAACGGCAGCAATAGCCCCTCTGGCGCTGCTTTCGGCGCCGGCCGCGTTCGCGGACGAGAGCCCCTCCCCCACCGCGACGGTGTCCGAGTCCGCGAGCGAGTCCGCGTCGGCGACCCCGACCGAGACCACTCCCGCGCCCTCCGAGACCACGTCCGCGTCGGCGACCGAGACCGCTCCGACGTCGAGCGCCTCCGCCACCGCCACCACCTCGACCTCCGCGACTCCCGCGCCGAGCACGTCGACGTCGCCCGAGCCGTCCGACACGCCGGAGCCCGAGCCGTCCGAGTGCCAGGACTCCAAGGTCGACGTCTCCATCTCCGGCCTGCCCGGCAAGATCGCGGCGGGCAGTGGTTGGCACAAGTTCTCCCTGAACGTGCTCAACAACTCCAAGTCCACCCTGAACGAGCTCGGCTTCTTCGCCGGCGCGTCCTCCGACAAGGCGGGCGACGACCTCTTCCAGAGCAAGAAGGTCCAGCTCCAGGCGTACAACGAGGACACCAAGGCCTGGGAGGACGTCGACTCCGAGGGTTACGCGGTCGGGTACGTCGGCTACACCGACGAGCTGAAGCCCGACTACGAGGTCGACATCCCGCTCCGTATCAACGTGAAGTCCAGCGCCCCGGTCGGCGCCGGCTTCTCGCTCGGCGCCAGCATCTACGGCGACACGGACGGCCAGTGCACGGGCTTCGGCGAGGTCGCGTACAAGTTCCAGATCGTCTCCTCGGGCACCGACACCGATGGCACCAAGCCGCAGGAAGGCGGCAAGGTTCCGGTCTCGGACAAGCCGGCCGACAAGGGCAACACTCCTGAGGTCAACGGCAGCCTCGCCGAGACCGGCTCCAGCTCCGCCCTGCCGACCATCGCCCTCGTCGGCGGTCTCGCCGTCGTCGCCGGTGCCGGTGCGGTGTTCGTGGTGCGTCGCCGCAAGTCGGGCGACGCCACCGCGTAAGCAGCCAGTGGGCCAGTAGGTACGGACAGAGCTACAGCTACAAGAAGGACCCGCACTCGGAGGGGGGTGCGGGTCCTTCTCGTATCCGGAGACGGAGTTACGGTTTCGGCGGCACCGTCGGCATCCCCAGGAACGGCAGCCGCAGCGCGCCGAAGGCGTCCGCGGGCACCGCCGGGTCACGGGGCTCGACCGGCTCCAGACGCTCGTACGCCGCTCCCGGCGCCGGACGCGGGTCCGCCTCGCCCTTGTTGGGCCAGTACGACATCGCGCGTTCGGCCTGGGCGGTGATGGTGAGCGACGGGTTCACCCCGAGGTTGGCGGAGACCGCGGCGCCGTCGACGACGGAGATGCCCGGGTGGCCGTACAGCCGGTGGTACGGGTCGATCACGCCGGTCTCCCGGGAGTCGCCGATCGGGCAGCCGCCCAGGAAGTGCGCGGTCAGTGGCGTTCCCATCAGCTCGCCCACGTTGCTGCCCGCGAACCCGTTGATCTCCGCGGCGACGGCGGACGCGGCCTCGGACGCCGCCCTGATCTGCTTGGGGTTGGGCGCGCCGTGCCCCTGCCGGGCCGTCAGCAGGCCCTTGCCCGCGCCCTTCGGCTTCAGGTAGGTCGTCAGGGAGTTGTCCAGCGACTGCATCACCAGACCGATGATGGTCCGCTCGGACCAGCGGCGGTTGGAGAGCGAGCGGAGCACGAGCAGCGGGTGCTTCGCCGCGTTCGCCAGCCATCCCGCCACCCTCGACGAGCCCTCCGCGTACGGGACCTGGAGGATGGACAGGCCGCCCATGGCGTTCGAGCCCTTGCCGTAGCGGACGGGCTCGATGTGGGTGTTCGCGTCCGGGTGGATCGAGGACGTGATGGCGACACCCTGGGTGAAGTCGGCCTTGGGCGTGCCGTGTGCCTGGCGGTAGCGGCGGTCGTCGGTCTGCGCGCCCACCAGCGCCTCCGAGTTGGTGCGGGTCAGCTCGCCCAGCCTCGGGGAGAGGTACGGCAGTTGGCCGCCCGCCTTCATCCGGTGCAGCAGTGTCTGCGTGCCGTAGGTACCGGCGGCGATGACGACCCTGCGCGCCTTGAGCGTGCGCCCCTCGCCCTTGCGTTTCTCGTCCGTGGGCAGGGTGGCGACGGCGTATCCGCCCTGCGAGTCGTCGGTGACGGACACGACGGTGGTCATCGGGTGCACGACCGCGCCCGCCTTCTCCGCCAGGTACAGGTAGTTCTCGTTGAGGGTGTTCTTCGCGCCGTGCCGGCAGCCGGTCATGCACTCGCCGCACTCGGTGCACGCCTTGCGGGCGGGTCCGGCGCCCCCGAAGTAGGGGTCCTCCACCTCACCCCCGGGCCCGGCCTTCGCCGTGCCGTCCGCGTCCTGCCCGTCACCGAAGAAGACGCCGACCGGCGCCATGTGGAAGCTGTCTCCGACGCCCATCCGCTGCGCGGCCGCCTTGAGATGGACGTCGGAGGGGGTCATGGTCGGGTTGAGCCGCACGCCGAGCATCCGGCGGGCCTGGTCGTAGTACGGCTTCAGCTCCGCCTGCCAGTCGGTGATGTCCTTCCACTGCGGGTCGTCGAAGAAGGCCTTCGGCGGCACGTAGAGGGTGTTGGCGTAGTTCAGGGAGCCGCCGCCGACTCCGGCCCCCGCCAGCACCATGACGTTGCCCAGCAGATGGATGCGCTGGATGCCGTACATGCCGAGCGCCGGCGCCCACAGGTAGTTCTTGATGTCCCAGGAGTTCTTGGGCAGCGCGTCACGGGTGAAGCGACGGCCCGCTTCCAGCACGCCTACGCGGTAGCCCTTTTCGGTGAGCCTGAGGGCCGTGACCGAGCCACCGAAGCCGGAGCCGACGACGATGACGTCGTAGTCGTACGGGTCGCCTACCGGCGGTCGGGCAGAGTTCTCCTGCGACACGTGTTCTCCTCGCTGCGGGTCGTCCGTGGTTGCTCGCGCAGTTCCCCGCGCCCCTTGCGGGGCGCTAGCGCAGCCGGAGTGCCTTCATCACCTTCAGGCTGCGGCTCATGAACTGCGCGTACTTCTCGTCGTCCATGCCGAGCGAGGGCGCCATCGGCAGCAGCCGCTGCTGGGCGACGGTCTGTGCCTCGGTGTACTTGAGGATGCCCTCGGAGCCGTGCCGGCGGCCGAGACCGGAGTCCTTCATGCCGCCCATCGGCGACTGGACACTGCCGTACGCGGGCGCGTATCCCTCGTTGACGTTGACCGTGCCGGTGCGCAGCCGCGCCGCGACCGCGCGCCCGCGCCGCCCGTCCTTCGTCCAGACGGAGGAGTTGAGGCCGTACGGCGTGGAGTTGGCGAGTTCGACGACCTCGTCGTCCGTCCTGAAGCGGTAGAGGGAGACGACGGGCCCGAAGGTCTCCTCGTTGCAGACGGCCATGGGGGCTTCCACGCCGTCGAGGATGGTGGGCTCGTAGAAGTAGGGGCCGATGTCGGGGCGGGCGACGCCGCCGGCGACGACCTTCGCGCCCTTCGCGACCGCCTCCTCCACGTGCCGGGTCACGGTCTCCAGCTGCCGCTCACCCACGAGCGAGCCCATGTCGGCGCCGTAGGCGAGGGAGGTGCCGAGCCGCATGGCCTTGGTCCGGGCGGCGAAGCGCTCCGCGAACGCGTCGGCGACGGACTCGTGGACGTACAACCGCTCGATGGAGATGCAGAGCTGCCCGGCGGAGGAGAAGCAGGCGCGGACGGCGCCCGCGGCGGCCTTGTCGATGTCGGCGTCCTCCAGGACCACCATCGCGTTCTTGCCGCCGAGCTCGAGGGAGACGCCGACGAGCCGGGCCGCGGCGCCCTGGGCGACCTCGCGGCCGGTCCGGGTGGACCCGGTGAAGGAGACATAGTCGGCGTGCTTGACGACCTCAGGACCGACGACCGGACCGTCCCCGATGACGACCTGGAAGACCTCGGCGGGCAACCCGGCCTCGACGAGCAGGTCGCGCGCCCACAGGGCGGTGAGGCAGGTCTCGGTGTCCGGCTTCATCACCACCGCGTTGCCCGCGACGAAGGCCGGGAGCGCGTCGCCGACGGAGAGTTCGAGGGGATAGTTCCAGGGCGCGATCTGGCCCACGACACCGCGCGGGTGGCGCAGTTCGGTGACCTTGGTGAGGGTGGGCATGGCCCCGGCGTGCCGCTTGGGGCTGAGGTAGGCGGGAGCCTTCCTGCCGTAGTGGCGGGCGGCCACGACGACGGCCTGCACCTCTTCGTGCGCGTGCAGCCGGGCCTTGCCGGTCTCCAGCTGGATGAGGTCGAGCACCTCGGCCTGGCGGGCGAGCACCAGGTCGTGGAAGCGGAGCAGGACGGCGGCGCGCTGCCGTACGGGCGTGGCACCCCAGGCGACCTGCGCCTTTCGGGCCCGCTCGAAGGCCTCCTGTACGTCCTCGGGGGTGGACTCGGGCAGGTCGGCCAGCTTCTCGCCGGTGAACGGGGTGTGGTTGGCGGTCCGTCCGGAGCCGACGACACCCTTGGTGAGCTGCGCGACCAGCTCGGGCGTGACCACGTCGGCGGCGGTGCGGGCGCCCACGGGTGCGGGGGCGAGGGGGTTGGTGCCGGTCGTTTCCGACTTGACCGTGCCGGTGATTTCCGAGGCCTGCGAGTCCGTCATGAGGCGCAGCGTATGACGGAGCGCGGGCTTTGGGTACCCGTTGGTAACTCGCTTTCACCGACTGCACACACCGCGCCAGTGGGCACTGGCAGTAAACGCCCTGATCAGGGCGTTGTTCGGGAGCTCGGCGCCGCCTTGCCGACGCGGAGGCGTGCGCGGGCACTCCTGGACAGCGGGGTGCCCCGACGGCGCGCGCGGCGTCCGACGCACCCTTTACGCCCCACTTATGTTCCATCCGCGTTCCACGATTACCGCAAGGGAAATTTCCCAGGAAAACCCTCTTTTACCGTCCCACCATTTCCCCCGCTAATTATCCAGAGCGCTTTTTTCGGGAGAAAGCGTGAGTGAATCGGTCATTCAAGAAGTGAGCTGAACCACACTCCAGATCTTCACTTCACCGAGCATTCATGTTGAACGCACTGACGACTCACGGTATGTTCACATCTCTGTCGGCACCTTCTCCCACACATATGGATCTTGCTTACGCGGTTTCCCAAGTGGCCAGCAAACGAGGGGCGTGCCCCGTCTTGCCAGGAGAACGTGACGATGGCTGTGCCCACTGTTTCGGTGATTGTCGCTGCTTATAACGCGATGCCCTACCTGACACGGTGTATTACGTCCGTCGCCGATCAGAGCATCGGGCAGGACAAGCTGGAGATCATCGTCGTCAACGACGGCTCCACGGACGGCACGGCGGCCGAACTCGAGCGGCTGTCCGACGCGTATCCGGCCCTGATGCGGGTGATCCATCAGGAGAACTCCGGTGGCCCCTCCGCCCCGCGCAACCGCGGACTCGACCACGCGCGGGGACAGTTCGTGTTCTTCCTCGACGCCGATGACTACCTGGGACCGGAGGCCCTGGAGCGCATGGTGGCGATGGCCGAGGAGAACGGCACGGATGTCGTCCTCGGCAAGATGGTCGGTGTGGGCGGACGCGGCGCGCCCACGTCCATGTTCCGGCGCGACCAGCCGAAGACCGACGTCTTCTCCTCGCGGGTCTACTGGACCCTGAACCCGATGAAGCTGTTCCGCCGCGAACTCCTGGAACGCCACCACCTCCGCTTCCCGACCGATCTCAAGATCGGCGAGGACCAGATGTTCGTCGGCCCGGCGTATCTGCACGCCTCGGGGATCTCCGTGCTGGCCTCGTACGACTGCCTGTACTGGGTGCAGCGGGACGACGACGGCAACATCACCCTGCAGACCGGTGGCTCCGAGCCCCGGCTGCGGTTCCTGCCGCGCATCGTCGACGTGATCCTGGAGAACGTGCCGGCCGGCCCGGGCCGCGACCACCTCGCCCACCGGCATCTGACCGTCGAGGTGCAGCAGCTCCTCGGTCATGTGGCGCGCGAACCCCGCGAGCTGCAGCAGAAGCAGCTGGACCGGCTCGCCGACGCCATCGCACCGCTGTGGCACGAGGGGATGGACGACCAGCTCTCGGCGATGGCCCGGCTCCGGCTCCACCTCGTGCGGCACCGGATGCTCGACGAGGTGCTCGAACTGACCAGGTTCGAGAAGCAGCTGGCCAAGAGCAAGGTCGCCACTCCCGTGCTGGTCGACGGCGGCCGGGCCTACGCCCGCTACCCCTTCCTCCGCGACCCCGCCCGCTCCGTCCCGGACAGCTGCTACGACGTCACCGACCAGCTCGGCCTGCGTCACCAGGTCACCCGCGCCGAGCTGCACGGCACCACCCTCCGGCTGGCCGGGCACGGGTACCTCCACCGCGTCGCGACCGAGGACGTCACCACCGGCCTCGTCCTGCGCGAGCGCGACAGCGGGACGGAGTACCGGCTCCCCGTCCGGCACACCGCCACTCCGGGGCTCGGCGCGCACGAGGACGAGGGCGCGTACACCTACGAAGAGGCCGGATTCGAGACGACCGTCGACATCGACACCGCCGCGGGCGGCGCGCCGCTCGGCGACGGGCTCTGGGACATCTCCCTGGCCGTCGGCGCCCAGGGGCTGTCCCGTGAGGTGCGGATCGGCAGCCGGCGGGACCTGGACGTCTCCGGCACGGCGGACACCCGTGTCGTGGACACCGCCCTCGGTATTCGCGCCGTCACCCTCTACACCACCAAGCCGCACGGCAACTTCACGCTCGACCTGGGCGAGAAGAAGAACCGGGTCCTGCCGCACCTCACGTTCGGGGAGTCCCGCTGGAACGCCAGCAACCCCACCGAACTGCTGATCACCGGCCGCTGGACCCTCGGCGCCTACCCGGACGGCCCGCTGACCCTGGCCCTCAGCAACGACAGCGGCGCCACCGCCGCCTTCCCCGTCGCACGCACCGCCCACGCCGACACCTTCACCGCCCGCGTACCGGTCCTCGACCTCCCCGCCGGCACCTGGACCGGCGAACTGCGGCTCTCCGGCTGGTCTTTCGCCCTGCCGAAGATCCCGAAGGACCTGGAAGCGAGCAAGTGGCGCCGCCGGGGGCTGCCCTGGTACGCGAAGTCGGCTTCCGGCTCCGGCGGGCGCTTCGCCCTGCTGGTCGCGAAGACCGACCTGGTCAAGGCGGTCGCGGGCAAGCTGAAGGCGTGACCGGAACGGCGAGGCCGAGGGCGTCGACCACGGCGTTCCGGGCGAGCTCATCAAGGCTCGGGCGAGCAGACTCGCCCGAGCCCTCGTCAGACCCTCACAGTCGGTCGATGTCCAGGTTCGCGATCGCCGCCCTGGCGACCTCACGGCCGCGTGCCGTGAAGTCGCCCTTGCCCGGATAGCTGATCGTGAGCTTGTACATGTCGCCCTTGGCCGTCTTGTAGTAGAAGATCTTCACCTCGCGCGGGCGCGGGTTCTGGCTGTCGGTGGTCGTGTAGACGACGGTGTTCTCGGCGGACTGCCTGCCGTGATACCGCGTTTCCTCCGGGTCCGTCCGCGGAGCCTCGGGCATGCTCAGCTCGTATGCGCCGCTGCCCTTGAAGTCGTCGTTGTCGGCGTACATCTCGGCGGCCGAGGAGTCCTTGATCCGATGGCTCGTGTCCTCGGACTTCTTGATCAGGGTCAGGCCGATCCAGATGCTGCCGCTCCAGTCGGTGTACGTGACCCAGTGCCCCTTGTCCGACGTCCGCTCCGGCGTCGATCTCTGGTAGCCCGCGGGCGCCGCCAGTGTCGCGGCGACGTCCGCCTCGTGGTGCTTCTTCCAGCCGTCGGGCAGCGGCCCCGCGAACGGGTTCGCGAACAGCAGGTACGCCGCCACCGCCGCCGCGACGACCACCGCGCCGAGGCCGATGAACAGGGGCGTGCGGCGCACGCGCAGCCCCTTGCCGCCCGGACCCGCGATCTGCACCACCTGTGTCGGCTCCGGGGCGGGTGGCTCGGCGGCCTCCTCCAGCATCCGCCGGACCCGGTCCGCGCCGGGGCGGCGGGAGGGGTCCTTGTCCAGGAGTCCGTTGATGGCCTCCGCCAGCGGCCCTCGCGCCGAAGCGGGCGGCGCCGGGGTGGAGTTGAGGACCGACTGCAGCGTCGCGGGCGTGTTGCTGCGGCGGAAGGGCGACACGCCCTCCGTGGCCGCGTACAGGACGACACCGAGCGACCAGAGGTCGGAGGCCGGGCCCGGACGCTGGCCGAGCACCCGTTCCGGCGCGATGTACTCGGGCGACCCGACGAAGCCGCCCGTGGCGGTCAGATTCGTCTCGCCCTCGATCTGCGCGATGCCGAAGTCGGTGAGGACGACCCGGCCATGCGGGCCGAGCAGCACGTTGTCGGGCTTGACGTCCCGGTGCAGGATGCCCGCCGCGTGCGCCGCCTCCAGCGCGCCGAGCACCTCGAGACCGATCCGCGCCGCCTCACGCACCCCGAGCGTGCCCTCCTGGAGGGCGGCGCCCAGCGAACGGCCCCGCACCAGCTCCATGACGATCCAGGGCTGTCCGTCCACGACCGCGACGTCGTGGACGTTCACCACCGCCGGGTGGTCGAGCCGGGCCGCGGCGCGCGCCTCGCGACGCATCCGCTCGAAGACATTGGCGCGTTCACGCTCGGGAAGGTGGTCCGGGACGCGGGGCTCCTTGACGGCGACCTCACGGCCCACCGTCTCGTCCTCGGCCCGCCAGACCGTCCCCATCCCACCGTGACCGAGCTTGCCGAGCAGCCGGTAGCGGCCCGCGATGAGCCGCCCGGTGCCGGGGTCGGGATCGGGCTCGGTGGCGGGGTTGGGCGCGGTCACGGGATGGGGCGCAGGCGTGGGTACTGGACCGGGCGTGGGTACTGGGCCGGGCGCGGGTACTGGGCCGGGCGCGGGTACTGGGCCGGGCGCGGGTACTGGGCCGGGCGCGGAGTCGATCGTCGGCTCCGGGGCGACCCGGGTCGGCGGTTGCAGAACGAAACTCGTCGGCTCGTCGGACCCGTAAGGGACTCCCCCGTTGTTCCTCATGGGTCCATCCCTATCGCGGCACGCTCTCCGGCATCCAGACCCGTCGCGCACCGGTCACAGACCCGTGACGCGGGCCGTCCCTTATTTCCCGTTTATCTCCCGTCTGCGGGGCCACGAAGGCGGTCCCGTCTACGGGGCCACGAAGGTGTCCAAGGCCACGTCGAAGTACTCCTTCGCCTGCGTCACCTTGCCGACCGGCGCCGACACCCACACGTCGTACATCCGGCCGCCTTCCTCCCAGCAGAGGTCGTACGTGTGCCGCGCGCCCTCCGCCTGGGTGAAGCCGTTCCAGGTGAACTCCCAGAGCGCGGCGGGCTGTCCGTCGTGCGTGGTCGAGGTGACGGTGCCGTCGTGGTAGCCCGGGTTCGTGGACGACCCGTCGGCGTCGGCACGCCGCATCACCGCGAGCGGGCCGCCCGCCTCGGGGTCGGTCGCCTTGATGCCGAGGCGGAAGGTCTGGCCCGGCGACAAGTAGAAGATCCGCTCGCCCTCCGGATCGCGGGTGAAGCCGTCCGGCACGGCGAGCGAGAACCCGTCCGGGTCATGGACCGTCCGGTAGCCCGAGGGCGCCGTGCCGGAGGAGGCGGTCGGCTTCTGCTGCCGGGTGACGGTGACCGTGGGGGCGGGGCTCGGTGAGGCCGAAGACCCCGGCGCCGCGGGCGCGCTCGGGGAGTGCGACGCGCTCACGGACGTGCCCGGCGCCGAACTGGCGGACGGAGTCGACGTACCGCCCCCGCCGCTGCCTCCGCCGTGGTTCACCAGCAGCACCGCCGACACGCCCGCCCCGGCCACGGCGGCGACCAGCGCCGCGACGACGAGCATGGTGCGCGCCGACCGCTTCGGGGCACGGTCGGACCCGGCGGCAGGGGGAGCAACCGGTGGAGGGGAGGGGTGCGCGGCCTGCTGGACGGGGGACTTCCGCTTCGGTACGTCCCGCTGCGTGGGCGTGTAGCCGGCCGACGTGGCCCGCGGCGTACGGCCCGTCTCCAGGAACGCCTTGAGCAGCCGCTCCGCCTCCACCGCGTCGAGCCGCCGCTCCGGATCGCGCTCCAGCAGCCCCCGTACGACCGGCAGCAGGGGCGCGGCCTGCGCGGGCGGGCGGATCTCGTCCATGACGACGGCGTGCAGGATGCCGCCCAACGAGTCGCGGCGGAAGGGCGATTCACCGCTCAGGACCGTGCAGAGCAGCGCCCCGAGCGACCACAGATCGGACTCGGGGCCGGTCCTGACCCCGGACATCCGCTCGGGCGCGGTGTACTCGGGCGAGCCGACGAACGACCCGCTCTCGGTGAGCGTCGTGGCGCCCGCGACCTGGGCGATGCCGAAGTCGGTGAGCACGACACGGTCGGTGCCCGCCTCCATCAGGACGTTGGCGGGCTTGAGGTCACGGTGCAGGACACCCGCCTCGTGCGCGCGGCGCAGCGCGCCGAGGAGGGCGAGGCCGATCCGGGCGGCCTCGCGCGCGTCGACAGGACCGTCGGCGGAGATCCGCTCGGCGAGCGAGCCGCCGTCGATCAACTCCATCACGATGTACGGCCGTTCGTCCTCCTCGACCACGTCGTGCACGACGATGATGTGCGGATGGTGCAGCTGGGCGACCGCGCGGGCCTCGCGCAGGGTGCGGTCGCGCTGTGTCCTGGCCTCGTCGTCGGAGAGCGAGTCGTCGAGGGCGAGTTCCTTCACCGCGACCTGCCGGGCGAGCAGCTGGTCGGTGGCGCGCCAGACGACGCCCATGCCGCCCCGGCCGATCCTGGCCTCCAGCCGGTAACGGCCGCCGATCACACGGACGTTCTCCCCCTCGGTCCCCATACGCCCCATCATGCCGCACCGGACGGACGCGCTCCGGGCTCCGGACCGCGCGATGGTTGTTATCCGGCCTCGTCAGACCGGTTGCGACCAGTTCGTGTCCGTCCGGCCCGTCAGGTCTTGGGGAGCCAACTGCGGAGAATCACGTCGAACTGCCGGCGCGCCGTGTCCCAGTCCGCGGCGGGCGAGGACACGTAGATCGCGTACTCGACACCCTCGCGGCTGAGGTACGTCTGCTCGATCGCCCGCCGCTCGCCGGGGAACGGCGTCTGCTTCGGCAGCGCGGTCCAGGTGAAGTCCCACAGGGAGCCCGGACAGTCGCGGAACGTGTTGGACTGCAGTTTCACCCGGCGGTAGTCGACCAGCTTGGTCAACTGCTCCTCCAGGTCCTGCTGGTGTGCGTACGGGGTGGGGAAGTCCGGCGAGTCGTCGATGGCGATGCGGACGAAGTGCTTGCCGCCGTCGGGCGTGTAGTCGACCTGGTTGCCGTTGGCCTGCCGCTGCCAGGTCTTGTCGGGCAGGGAGATGGTGAAGCCCTCGACGTCGTCCCGCTGCACCCAGGTGTCGGGCACGGCGCCGGACGGCTCCTGGGTGCCCGAAGTCGCGCTCGGGGTGCTCCCGGGCTTGGTGGTGCCGGGATGCGCGGTGCCGGGCGAGGCACTATTGCGGGTGCCGTCGGTCCCTGCGCCGTTCACATAGTGCATGGCCACGGCGCCGCCACCGCCGATCAGGGCGGCGAGTACGACGACGAGGGCGATCGTACGACCGCGGCGCCGTCTCCCGGACGCGCCCCCGGTGCCGGTGCCCTCGCCCAGCGGCCCGGGTGCCGGCGCATGAAGCGTCGGAGTCGCCCCGTGCGCGCCCGACCCGTGGGCCACGGACCCGTGCGACGCCGTCTCGTGCGCCCCCGGTCCGTGGGGCGCGGCGCCGTGCGATCCCGTCCCCTGGGGCACCGTCCCGTAGGGCGCCACCGGCTGCGCGCCCATCCCCATGGTGCTCGTGTCCGCGTGCCGCTGCGTCGGCACATACGCCTGCGCCGCACTCGGCCGGCGCCCCTCCGCGGCCTCGGCGAGCATCTGCTCGGCCTCCTCCGCACCGGGACGCACAGCCGGGTCCTTGTTGAGCAGCGCGGTGATGACGGGCCCGAGCGGACCGGCGTGCTGGGGCGGCGCGGGCTCCTCGTCGACCACGGCCTGCATGGTGGTCAGCGGCGAGGTCCGCCGGAACGGCGACCGCCCCTCCACCGCCGTGTACAGCGTCGCGCCGAGCGCCCACAGGTCGGCGGACGGCCCGGGGTCGTGCCCGCGCACCCGCTCGGGTGCCAGATAGTCGACCGAGCCGACGATCTCGCCGGTACGCGTGATGGTCGTGTCGCCCTCGACCTGCGCGATCCCGAAGTCGGTGAGCAGCACCCGTCGGTCGGAGGACAGCAGTACGTTCCCGGGCTTCACGTCACGGTGCAGCACGCCGGCGGAGTGCGCGGCGCGCAGGGCGCGCAGCACCCACAGCCCGATCCGCGCCGCCTCGGTCGGTTCGACGCGCCCCTTGTCCTTGACCTCGTCGGCCAGTGAGTTGCCCTCGACCAGCTCCATGACGATCCAGGGCCGGTTGTCGTGATCCAGGACGTCGTGCACGGTGACAACGGCCGAGTGGTTGATCCGGGCGGCGGCCCGCGCCTCGGCGTGGGTGCGCGCCAACAGCACGGCCCGGTCGCTCTCCGTCACATACAGCGCTGCCGTCAGCTCCTTGATCGCGACGGCACGGTGCAGCACCTCGTCGTGCGCGCGCCACACGCGGCCCATGCCACCGCTGCCGATGGATTCGACAAGTCGGTAGCGGCCCGCGAGGAGCAGGCCCTGCATCTGATTCACGTTTCCCCGCAATGGTATTGACAGGGTCAGACTAAAGAGCGGTCCCCGCACAGGGAACCGGCGGGGTCGTACGGAGACCGCACTGTGACGGTTCTCCCTTCCGTGTACGGGAGGGAACCATTCGGCGTTCAGCGGTTCATGACTACGGGAATTGCTCAGCCGGTGACTTGGTAGGTCGCCGACGCCTGCTCGTACAGCCTCGTGACCTCGTCCCGTTCGGCCTCTGGGCCACGCACCTGCACCACGTGGTAGTGGCCGCCGACGATGATCGCGAGATTGCGGACGTACAGCGACTGCCCCGCGGAGTTCTGCCAGGTGAACTGCCCCTCGGCCATGGTCCGTCCGCCTACGTCGATCCGCCGCATCCCGCTGGACGTGGCCCACGTCGAGTCGCGGAACGGCTGCAACTCGCTCTCGGTCTCGCGCTGGTACGTCAGTGGATCGCCGCCGTACTTGCTGGTGCTGTCCCGTCCGGGTACGACGATCAGCTCGAAGTCGCCCTGGGAGTAGACCACCTGGCCGCGACCGTTCTTGGGCGTGCGGTTCCAGCCGTTGGCCACGGCGACCTGGAAGCCCTCGGAGTCCTTGCGCAGGGTGAAGCCCTGGCCGACCGCTGGGTCGTTGGACTGCGAGGTCGTCGAACTGGCGCCGCCCGAGGGGTTCGTGTCCGTGCCGGGAGAGGTCTGGTCGGGACGCGGCTGGCTGCTGGCGCTGCCGTCCGCACCCGCGGTGTTCCCGGGTGCCGGGCTCACCTGGCCCGCGGAGCCGGTCCGTTCGCCGTTCGCGTCGCTGTTCGGGTCGGTCTTCTTCGGCATGAAGACCATCGCGTAGGCGACCGCCGCGACCAGCAGGAGCAGGACCAGCAGGAGCAGGTTCCGGCCCAGCTTGCGGGGCTTGGCCGTCTCCGTCGACCTGGCCGGCCTCGCCTGCCGGTCGGGCTTCGCGCGCTTGTGGCGGGCGTGCGCGCTGGTCGCGGGCAGTCCGGCCCGGCGCCTGCGGACGAGCTCGCCCCTGCGCCGTACGATCGGCAGCCGGCTGGGGTCGACGGGCGGTGCCGCGACGACGTGCGCGCCCGCCTCGGGCTCCGGCGCGGACCGCACCAGCGAGCGCAGCCAGCCGCTCAGCTCCTCGAAGTCCAGCCGCTCGGTGGGGTCCTGACGCAGCAGTGACTCCACGACAGGCCGCAGTGGCCCGCATTCCTCGGCGAACGCGGGCGGCTCCGCGCACACCAGCTGCACCAGCTCCGCGGTGTTGTCCTCCGGGTAGGGCGCGTGCCCCTGCACGGCTCGGAAGAGCAGGGCGCCCAGCGCCCACAGATCGGTCTGGGGGCCGATCGGCGCCGCCAACTGCCAGTTCTCGTGCACCGGCCCCGCCTGCTCCGGCGCCCATCGCTCGGTCACCGGACCGACGACGGCCATCCGCGCCTGCCGGGCCCGCTCCGCGGCGAGCGCGGTGGCGGGACCGCGCCGCGGGGGCGCACCGGCGACCAGCTCGTCCCAGCGGCCGTTGGGCGTCGGGGCGGAGGTGGACTGCTGTCCGGGCACAAGGGCGGGGGTGCCGTGGCTCTGGAGACCGTGGTTCTGGGCGCCGTGGCTCTGGATGCCGTGGCTCTGAGCGCCGTGGGGGCCCTGGGTTCCTGGGGGAACCGGGGTGCCGCTGTGGCCGCTTCCATGACCGGTCGCGGGGCCGGGGAGCGCCGGGCGCCCCTGTCCGCCATTGCCACCGGGACCGGGACCGGGGCCGGGGCCACCGAATCCGGGGCCGTTGACGCCAGGGGCGGTACCGGTGCCGGGGCCGCTTCCGGGGCGGGGCTGCGCGCCGGGCCACGCGCCCGCGCGTCCGACACCGACGCCGTACGGGTCGGCGATCTGACCGGGGGGCGGGGTCTCGGGCCGCTGCTCCACACCCTGCCCGGAACCCTGGGTCCCCGGCGCGGAGCCGTCGGCCGGCGGGGCGGGACGGGGCCCGGGCAGTGCCGCCGGACCGCCCCGCTGCTGCTCGTGCACCCGGGCCGCGGCCCGGGCTCCGGCCCGGTACGCGGCGATGGCTCCGGCCCGGGCCGCCCGGGCGTCGCCTCCGGCCTCCAGAGCCCTGCGCGCCAGGGCCGCTCCGCCGTCGACGGGCGGCTCTCCCACGGGAGTGGTGTTCTCGGCCCGCGCCTCGATCGCGGCCCGCCGCGCGGCCTCGGCGTCGGCCCCCTGCGCACTGGCGACCACCGCGCCGAACGAGGCTCCGGGACCCCCGCCGGAGGCACCACCGGCTCCTCCGCCCGGCAGTCCTCCGGCCACTCCACCAGGCGCGGCACCGCGCGCACCCGCCGCGCCACGCGGGACACCGGCGCCCGTACCCGCTCGTGAATCCGCACCGGGCCCCGCGTGGGGTGAACCGACGCCGACGCCTCCCTCACCCCCGAGACCCTCGAAGTCCTGTACCGGCACCGGGTCGTACCCGCACAGTGCCTCCTCCGCGGCGCCGGCGGCCAGGCCGGTCAGCATCACCCGGCCGTCGTCGCAGACGAGCACCGTGCGCACGGTGATGTTGCGGTGGACCCATCCGTGCGCGTGCAGCACCCGCAGCGCGGTGACGACGTCGGCGGCGACCTCGGCCGCCCGATAGGGGCTCAGCGGCTTCTCGGCGAGCAGCGCGGCCAGCGACCGCGCGGGCACCAGCTCACTCACTATCCACAACGACCCGCCTTCGGCGAACACGTCGAAGACCTGGTCCAGCCGAGGATGGTCGGGAATCTGCGCGGCGGCCTGCGCCGCCTCGATCGCCCGTCGTACGGCGGGTTCGGTGGGCCTGCGCGTGGTCCGTGCGGAGGCGCGCCGCACCCCGCCGTCCCGCGCCACGAACCCCTCGGGCAGCCCGTCCGCGTCGAGCATCTCCGCCTCGACGACCTCCGGCAACGGCACCTGCCGGACGAGGACTTCCTGACCGCTGTAGGTGTCGAAGGCCCGGCTCTCGGCGAGTTCGTACTCGTCGGAGGGCGGCAGCGGCAGGCGGTAACGGTCGGCGAGTACCCGTCCCGCATAGTCGTCCACGATGCCTCCCCCGGCCGCCCGGTGGTCAATTCCGTTCGCCTCGCGTCCCGTTACGGCTTCGTACGGTCCGCAACCACTCACGATACGTGCCGGAGGCAACCCGCAATGTCGGGATGCGAGATGTCACCGCCCCGTGACCGACCCCTACAACAGACACCCCGGGCGAACCGGCCCGAACCTCACGGCATGGGCACGCGCCTCACGACGTGGGGTCGGGCCCATGTCTCACGACTTCGGCTGGAACGTCGTCGTCAGTGTCTTCCACGTGTCCTTGCGCAGCTCGCTGTCCCAGTCGGATGCCTTCGCCGTGTACATCAGCCCGTACCCGAGATGATCATTCACGACGAACCCGCGGTCGATCGACCGGTACTTCGTGCCACCGTCCTGATAGGTGAACTCCCAGTCGGCCGTGTTCCAACCGCGGTAGTCCACCTGCTCTATGCGCACCCGCTTGTACTGCGAGCGCACCATGTACCCCTCTTGGTTCTTCCAGTCCGCCACGGGGTCGCTCTTGGGCGTGGTCGTCCAGCCGACGAGGAGCTTCTGCCCGTCGGGACCGGTGAAGCGGGCTCCCGCGTCATCCGTCGACTGGTACTTCCACCCCTTGGGCAGCCCGATCTTGAACCCCTGGCTGCCCTTGTACGTCGACACGGCGGTGGAGCCCGAGGAGCCCGACTCCTTGCCGTCGCCGCTCGTCCCGTTCGTGGCGGTGGCGCTGCCCGACGCGTCGGTGTTCGGTGTACTGCCCGAACTCCCGTCCCCGGCCGACCCGGTGGCACCGTCCGTCTTGTCGCCGCTGTCGGTGTGAGAGCCGCTGGTCGCGCCCTTGCCGCCGCTGCCCGCGGTCACCCCGTGGGACGCGGCCGCCTTGGTGTCACCGCTCTTGCCGTTCTTCGCCCCGCTGTCGTCACCGCCACCGAGGGTCAGGGCCAGCACGGTGCCGATCACGGCGAGCGCCACGACCACCGCGATGATCATCAGGGTCCGCCGTGGCACCACATCGGTGAGCGGTGCCCGCGGCACGGGCCGCGGCGGCCGCTCGGGCGCCACGGGCCACCCGGAGGCCGGCCTGGCGTCGCCGGTCGGACCGGCCGAACCGGAACCCCCCGAACCCGCCGAGCCGAGAGCCCCCTTCGAGTCGACGGGACCAGAGGGCGAGCCCACTGGCGCGCCGTCACGCACGCCCGGCTTCGGGGAGCCCTCCGCCGCCTTGCCACCCTGACCGGGCGTGACCGTCCCGGACTTCCCCGGCTTCCCCGCAGCCGCGGCGGGCTTCGACACGTCCACGCGCGGCGGCGCCGGCGGAGCCGCCGGAGCCTTCGGAGCGGCCTGAGCCGCCCCCTCCACTCCCACCGAACCGGAAGCCGCGGTACCGCCGGAACCGCCCGCACCGCCCGCGCTGCCCGTCCCGCCCGCAGCGCCGGACTTCGCACGGGCCGCCGCCGCAGCGGTGGCCGCCGCCGTGGCCGCACCGGCGACCGAGGCGGCCTTCCGCACGGAACGCAGCGCCCCGCGCAGCCGCTCCCCGGCCTCCTCACCGCGCTTGGCCCCGGAACCGCCCGAGTCGCCCGAGCCGCCCGAGCCGCCCGAACCCTTCTTGCCCCGGCCCTCGTCCGGCACCGGCGGCAGCGCCACGACCTTCGTCGCGTCCGCCGGCTCCGGCACGGTCTTCTTGGGCTCGGGGGCGTAGATCACCTCGCTGAGCATCGCCCGGGCGCGTTCGTTGTCGAGCCGCTGCGCGGGGTCCTTCACGAGCAGCCCGTAAATCACGTTCTCCAGCGGGCCCGCGTTCTTCGGCTGCTCCACCGGCTCGGTCATCACCGCGGTGAGCGTCGCGATCGCGGAACCCTTGTCGTACGGCGGCACGCCCTCGACCGACGCGTACAACAGCCCGCCCAGCGACCACAGGTCGGCCGCGGGGCCGGGCTTGTGCCCGCGCGCCCGCTCCGGCGAGATGTACGAGGGCGCGCCCACGAGCATGCCGGTCGAGGTGATGGACGGGTCGCCCTCGACCTGCGCGATACCGAAGTCGGTCAGCACGACCCGGCCGTCGACGGAGATCAGCACGTTCGACGGCTTCACATCGCGGTGCAGGATGCCCTCGCGGTGCGCGGAACGCAGCACGTCGAGTATCGCGAGCCCCACCTCGGCGGCGCGCTTCGGCGTGAGCAGGCCGTCCTCGCGGATGACCTCGGCGAGCGACTTGCCCTCGACGAGCTCCATCACGATCCACGGCCGGTTGTCCTCGTCGACCACGTCGAAGACCGTCACCGCGCCGTTGTTGCGAATCCGCGCGATCGCCTTGGCCTCACGCAGGGTGCGCGTGATCAGCCGCCGCTTCTCGTCGTCGTCGATGCTCGACGGGAACCGCAGTTCCTTGACGGCGACCGTGCGGCCCAGCGTTTCGTCCTGGGCCCGCCACACCGTGCCCATGCCGCCGCGGCCGAGAACATCTCCCAGCCGGTAGCGCCCGGCGAGGAGACGTTCGCTCTTGTCCTGACGGGATGCTCCCGCCCGCTCCGCCTCCGACATGCGTCCCCTCATGCAACCCGCCCTGACAGAGCCTTCATTGTCCCTCACCCGACAAGCGCTCAGCGCCCAGGGGGCCCTTCGGCCGACAAGCCTCCGGCGACCGGCACGCCCCTCACCTGCGGACCACCTGCTCGTGCGCACAGGTCCGTCCCCCATGATGTGCCGCAACAAGGAAGGAACGCCGATGCCTGCGCCCCGGACACCTCGGACACTCCTGGTCATACCCGTGTCTCTGGCCGTCCTGTTCCTGGCTCCGATCGGCCTGCCGCGCCTGATGCCGACCGCCGGCCCTTCCCACTCCACCACACGCTCGGCCGCCCGTCACACCCCCAGGTCCGCGGCCCCGACGGGCTCACACTCCCCCGCCGCCGCCCCGGCAACGAGCGCCACCCGTGCCCTCCGCCGTCTGCTCCCCCTTCTCATCACCCGCGGCAAGGCTCCCGCCGCCGCGCTGCTGGCCGGCGACGCCTCCGGCGCACGCTTCGCCCGCGCCGGCGAGGGCATCGCCCGCGGCGACCACTTCCGCGCGGGCAGCATCACCAAGACGTTCATCGCGACCGTGGTGCTGCAACTCGCCGCCGCGCACCGACTGTCCCTGTCCGACCCCCTGGACGCTCACCTTCCGGGTCTGGTGCGCGGCGCGGGCAACGACGGCCGGCGTCTGACCCTGCGCTCCCTGCTCACCCACACCAGTGGCCTGTACAACTTCACCGACGACACCAAGGGCACCGTCCCCCTCACCCCGCTCCAGGCCGTCCGCATCGCACTCACCCACCCCCCGGCCGCCCGCGGCCGCTTCGCCTACTCGAACACCAACTACGTCCTGCTCGGCATGGTCATCCGCCAGGTCACCGGCCACTCGTACGCCACCGAGGCCGAGCGCCGCATCATCAGCCCCCTTCGTCTGACAGGCACCTCTTTCCCCGGCGCCCGCACCTCGCTGCCCTCCCCGCACGGCCGCGCCTACTCCGCCGACGGCACCGACGTGACCGCCCTCGATCCGCGCGTCGCCGGCGCGGCGGGTGAACTGGTCACCACGCTCGCCGACCTGAACCGCTTCTACGCGGCCCTGCTCGCGGGCGACCTGCTCCCGTCCCGCCAACTGCACGAGATGCTCGACACCCGCACCGCACAAGGCCTGTACGGCATGGGTCTGTATCCGGTGAAGCTGTCGTGCGGCACCACGGTGTGGGGGCACGACGGCCATATCTCCGGCAGCTACGTGCGCACCGCGGCCACCGTCGACGGCCGCCGTGTCCTCACCTTCCGGGTGAACACGGACGAGATCCAGGATCCGGACCTCGAACCCGACCTGCTCGCCGCCGAGTTCTGCCCCCGCACCCAGTAGAACGACCGGGTTTCGAGCAAAGATCCCAGCTCACGACACCCGTTCGAGTGACATGCACGGGAACTCCCCGGCAGGCCCTCATGGGCAGCGGGGCCCGATCAGCGCGGCACGATGTCCGGCGCCCCCAGCCGCGCCGCGTCCGCCGTCTGGTCGTCCGGCTGGCGCTGGGACTCCCGCTCGGCCTCGACCCGCTTCTCGTAGTGCTCCACCTCGCGCTCGATCTGGTCCTTGTCCCAGCCGAGGACCGGCGCCATCAGCTCGGCGGCCTCGCGGGCGCTGCGCGTACCGCGGTCGAAGGTCTCGATGGAGATACGGGTGCGCCGGGTCAGCACGTCGTCCAGGTGCCGCGCGCCCTCGTGCGAGGCGGCGTAGACGATCTCGGCCTTGAGGTAGTCCTCGGCGGCCGGAAGGGGTTCGCCCAGCGCGGGGTTGGCTGCGATGAGCTCGAATATCTCCTCGGCCAGCACTCCGAACCGGTTCAGCAGATGCTCCACGCGGACCACATGGAGTCCGGTGCGCTGCGCGATGCGCGCCCGCGCGTTCCACAGCGCCCGGTACCCCTCGGCCCCGAGCAGCGGGACGTCCTCGGTGACGCATTCGGCGACCCGCTGGTCCAGGCCGTGCACCGCCTCGTCGACCGCGTCCTTGGCCATCACCCGATAGGTCGTGTACTTGCCGCCCGCCACGACCACCAGTCCCGGCACCGGATGGGCCACGGTGTGCTCGCGCGAGAGCTTGCTGGTGGCGTCCGACTCGCCCGCGAGCAGCGGCCGCAGTCCCGCGTACACACCCTCCACGTCGTCGCGGGTCAGGGGCACCGAGAGCACCGAGTTCACATGCTCCAGCAGATAGTCGATGTCGGCGCTGGAGGCCGCGGGGTGGGCCTTGTCGAGGTTCCAGTCGGTGTCCGTGGTGCCGATGATCCAGTGCCGCCCCCAGGGGATCACGAAGAGGACGGACTTCTCCGTGCGCAGGATCAGACCCGTCGCGGCGTTGATCCGGTCCTTCGGCACGACCAAGTGGATGCCCTTGGAGGCCCGTACGTGGAACTGGCCTCTCTCGCCCACCATGGCCTGGGTGTCGTCGGTCCACACGCCCGTGGCGTTGACGATCTGCCTGGCGTGGATCTCGTACTCCCCGCCGCCCTCGACGTCCTGCACCCTGGCGCCGACCACGCGCTCGCCCTCGCGCAGGAATCCGGTCACGCGGGCGCGGTTGGCGACCTTCGCGCCGTACGCCGCCGCCGTGCGCACCAACGTGGCCACATAGCGGGCGTCGTCCACCTGCGCGTCGTAGTACTGCAACGCGCCGACCAGCGCGTCCTTCTTCAATGCGGGTGCTATGCGCAGGGCGTGGCCGCGCGTCAGATGGCGGTGGGTGGGCAGTCCGCGTCCATGTCCGCTCGTCATCGACATGGCGTCGTACAGCGCGACGCCCGATCCCGCGTACAGCCGCTCCCAGCCCTTGTGCTGGAGCGGGTAGAGGAAGGGCACCGGTTTCACCAGGTGCGGTGCGAGGCGCTCCAGCAGGAGTCCACGCTCCTTCAGTGCCTCGCGCACGAGGGCGAAGTCGAGCATCTCGAGATAGCGCAGTCCGCCGTGGATCAGCTTGCTGGACCTGCTGGAGGTGCCCGACGCCCAGTCGCGCGCCTCGACCAGGCCCGTGGACAGGCCGCGTGTCACGGCGTCGAGCGCCGTCCCCGCGCCGACCACGCCCGCGCCCACCACCAGCACATCCAGCTCACGCTCGGCCATTCCCGCCAGGGACTCGGCGCGCTCCGCCGGCCCCAGTTTCGCTGTCCTCACCGCTGCCTCCCGCTGTCTGTCGCGCTGGCCGCACCTGTCCGGCGACGCCCGGCTCACGTCCCCCTGCCCCAAAGTCTGACCGCGATGTCCGTCATCGGCCACCACGCGCCCCCAGCCTGTGGACAACACTCCCGGAAACTCGCCCACCCAATACCGTAAATCGGTCATATTTACTCCTAGTCTGACATTGCGCTCGCCCGTTCTGTCCACAGGGCTTGCGCACCTGTCCCGCTTCGGTTACTGGGAAGGACGGCCCACGCCATGCCCGCAGATCTCGCCGTCATCGGACTCGGACATCTCGGCCTGCCCCTGGCCCAGGCCGCCGTCGCCGCCGGCATCCCCACACTCGGCTACAAGACCGGGCCGGAGGGCGGTTCACTCACCCCGGCCGAACTGCGCCGGATGCTCTCGGGGGGCTTCCGGCCGACCACCAACCCCGCCGAACTCGGCCGCGTCCGCACCGCCGTCATCTGCGCCCCGACCCCACCCGGCCCGGACGGCACCCCCGACCTCGGCCAAGTCGCCTCGGCCGCCCGCACCCTGGCCGAACGGCTGCGCCCGCACACCACCGTGATCCTGGAGTCGCCGGTCCACCCCGGCACGACCGAGGACTTGCTGCGCCCGCTCCTCGAAGAGGGCTCGGGCCTGCGCGCGGGGCGCGACTTCCACCTCGCGTACTCGCCCAGCCGCGTCGATCCCGGCAACCGCGACTTCACCCCCGCCAACACCCCCAAGGTCATCGGCGGCCTCACCTCCGCCTGCACCGAGTCGGCCGCCGCCTTCTACGGGCGCCTCACCGACAAGGTCGTACGCGCGCGTGGCCCCCGCGAGGCGGAGACCGTGCAGCTCCTGGAGACCAACTACCGGCACGTCAACATCGCCCTGGTCAACGAGATGGCCGTGCTCTGCCACGATCTGAACGTCGACCTGTGGGACGTCATCCGCTGCGCCGAGACCAAACCGTTCGGATTCCAGGCGTTCCGGCCGGGACCCGGCGTCGGCGGCCACGGCATCGCCCAGGACCTCACGGGCCACTCGGGCCGCACCCTCCGGATGGTCGAACTGGCCCAGCAGGTCAACAGCCACATGCCGCAGTACGTCATCCAGCGCGCCGCCACGCTCCTCAACGAGCACGGGAAGTCGGCCCGCGCCGCACGCGTGCTCCTCCTCGGCGTCACCTACAAGCCCGACCTCGCCGACCAACAGAACTCGCCCGCCCGCGAGATCGCCCTGCGGCTGATGGAACTCGGCGCGTCCGTCAGCTACCACGACCCGCACGTCCCGGCCTGGAACGTCCTCGGCCGCCCCGTGCCACGCGCCGACTCCCTCTACGAGGCCGCCGCCGACGCCGACCTCACAATCCTGCTCCAGCAGCACCGCACGTACGACCTGCAGGGGCTCTCCGTTAAGGCCCAGCTCCTGCTGGACACCCGGGGAGCGATCCCGACCGGAGCCGCGCACCGACTCTGACCCCGGCGAAACCCCTGGACGGGATGTCACTGCCGACTGCTACTGTGCGTCAGCTCTCGCACACCAGTGCGCCCGCGTCCCGGGCGCTCCCAGGTGTGCGCTCACATCCCTGGGGGGAACCGCATGAGTCAGTCGTCTCCGCCGCCGTCCGGTCCACCGGTCGACAACCCGTACGCCGGCCAGCCGGGCCAGCCGCCCGCGCCGCAGCAGGACGCCGCCCAGGCCGGGTTCCCGCAGCAGGGTGCCCCGCAAGGCGCACCCCAGCCGGGCTTCCCGATGGCCCCTGTCGCCCCGGCCGCGCCGGTGCGCGACTCGCTCGGGCTCGGCCTCGCGGCCGCCGTCGGTGCCGCCCTGGTCGCGGCGGGCGTCTACGGAGTCGTCATCGGCCTCACCAAGCACGAGATCGGCTGGGCGGCCGTCGGCGTCGGCTTCCTGATCGGCCTCGCCGCGGGCCGCGTCGGCGGACGCAACCCGATCCTGCCGATCGCCAGCCTGATCCTTTCGGTGGCCTCGGTCTACCTCGGCCAGCTGGTCGGCGAGGCCATGATCGGCGCCAAGGAGGTCGGCGTTGGCTTCAACGAGATCTTCTTCCACCACTTCGACGTGGTCCAGGAAGCCTGGAAGGCCACGGCCGACCCGCTGACCTTCCTCTTCTTCGCCATCGCCGCGTACGCGGCCTTCTCCGGCGCCAAGAAGGCCGGTCAGTAACCCCGCCCGGCATGCGCGAGGGCCCGCCCACCTCATGGTGGACGGGCCCTTCGGCGTCGTACGAGCCGGCGTACCGCTGCCGCTAGCGCTTGTGCTGCGAGTCCGCGACCGTCACCTCGACTCGCTGGAACTCCTTGAGCTCGCTGTAACCGGTGGTGGCCATGGCGCGGCGGAGGGCGCCGAAGATGTTCATGGAGCCGTCGGGGATGTGCGAGGGCCCGGTGAGGATCTCCTCGATGGTCCCGACGGTGCCGAGGTCGACCTTCTTGCCGCGCGGCAGCTCCTCGTTGACCGCTTCCATGCCCCAGTGGTGGCCCCTGCCGGGCGCGTCCGTGGCGCGGGCCAGCGGGGAGCCCATCATCACCGAGTCGGCGCCGCAGGCGATCGCCTTGGGGAGGTCGCCGGACCAGCCGACACCGCCGTCCGCGATCACGTGCACATAGCGGCCGCCGGACTCGTCCATGTAGTCGCGGCGGGCCGCGGCCACGTCGGCGACGGCGGTCGCCATCGGGACCTGGATGCCCAGCACGTTGCGCGTGGTGTGCGCGGCGCCGCCGCCGAAGCCGACCAGGACACCGGCGGCACCCGTGCGCATCAGGTGCAGCGCCGCCGTGTACGTGGCGCAGCCGCCGACGATCACGGGGACGTCGAGCTCGTAGATGAACTGCTTCAGGTTCAGCGGTTCGGCGGCACCGGAGACGTGCTCCGCGGAGACCGTCGTACCGCGGATGACGAAGATGTCCACGCCCGCGTCGACGACGGCCTTGGAGAACTGGGCCGTGCGCTGCGGCGACAGGGCGGCCGCGGTGACGACACCCGAGTCGCGCACCTCCTTGATGCGCTGCCCGATCAGCTCCTCCTTGATGGGAGCGGCGTAGATCTCCTGGAGGCGGCGGGTCGCGGTCTCCGCGTCCAGCTCGGCGATCTCGTCGAGCAGCGGCTGCGGGTCCTCGTACCGCGTCCACAGGCCTTCGAGGTTCAGTACGCCCAGGCCGCCGAGCTCGCCGATGCGGATCGCGGTGGCCGGGGAGACGACCGAGTCCATCGGGGCTGCCAGGAACGGCAGCTCGAAGCGGTAGGCGTCGATCTGCCAGGCGATCGAGACCTCCTTCGGGTCTCGCGTACGGCGGCTCGGGACGACGGCGATGTCGTCGAAGGCGTACGCCCGGCGGCCGCGCTTGCCGCGCCCGATCTCGATCTCAGTCACGTGTGTGGCCTTTCCCTCTTCGCTTCTGCGCCTCCCAGTATCCCCGACACCCACGACAAGGGCGGCCCCGGAACCTCCGGGACCGCCCTCACGTACCTGTACGGCTGGTCGTCAGTACAGGTACGGCTAGTCGTTACGGCTGTAGTTCGGCGCCTCGACCGTCATCTGGATGTCGTGCGGGTGGCTCTCCTTGAGACCCGCCGAGGTGATCCGGACGAACCGGCCCTTGGACTCCATCTCGTCGATGGTGGCGGCGCCCACGTACCCCATGGTCTGGCGCAGACCGCCGACGAGCTGGTGCAGCACGTTGGCCAGCGGGCCGCGGTAGGGCACCTGTCCCTCGATGCCCTCGGGCACGAGCTTGTCGTCGGAGGCCACGTCCGCCTGGAAGTAGCGGTCCTTCGAGTACGACCTGCCCTGGCCCCGGGACTGCATGGCGCCGAGGGAGCCCATGCCGCGGTAGGACTTGAACTGCTTGCCGTTGATGAAGAGCAGCTCGCCGGGCGACTCCTCACAGCCCGCCAGGAGGCTGCCGAGCATCACCGTGTCAGCACCGGCGGCCAGCGCCTTGCCGATGTCGCCGGAGTACTGCAGACCGCCGTCGCCGATCACCGGGACACCCGCGGCACGGGCCGCGAGGGCCGCTTCGTAGATGGCGGTGACCTGCGGGACGCCGATGCCGGCGACCACACGGGTGGTACAGATCGAGCCGGGGCCCACGCCCACCTTGACGCCGTCGACACCGGCGTCGATCAGGGCCTGAGCACCGTCACGGGTGGCGACGTTGCCGCCGATCACGTCGACGTGCACGCTCGACTTGATCTTCGCCATCCAGTTGAGCGCGTTGCTGTTGTGCCCGTGCGAGGTGTCGACGATCAGGAAGTCCACCCCTGCCTCGGCCAGCGCCTGAGCGCGCTCCAGTGCCTCGGGGCTGGCGCCGACGGCGGCACCCACCAGCAGCCGGCCCTCGGCGTCCTTCGCGGCGTTCGGGTACTTCTCGGCCTTCACGAAGTCCTTGACCGTGATGAGGCCCTTGAGGACGCCCGCGTCGTCGACCAGCGGAAGCTTCTCGATCTTGTGGCGGCGCAGCAGTTCCATGGCGTCGGTACCGGAGATGCCGACCTTGCCGGTGACCAGGGGCATCGGCGTCATGACCTCGCGCACCTGGCGCGAACGGTCGGTCTCGAAGGCCATGTCACGGTTGGTGACGATTCCGAGCAGCTTGCCGCCACCGTCGGTGACCGGGACTCCGCTGATGCGGAACTTGGCACACAGCGCGTCGGCCTCGGCCAGCGTCGCGTCCGGGTGCACCGTGATCGGGTCGGTGACCATGCCGGACTCGGAGCGCTTCACCAGGTCGACCTGGTTGACCTGGTCCTCGATGGAGAGGTTGCGGTGCAGTACACCGACGCCTCCCTGCCGGGCCATGGCGATCGCCATGCGCGACTCGGTCACCTTGTCCATCGCCGCGGAGAGCAGCGGGATGTTCACACGTACGTTGCGGGAGATACGCGACGAGGTGTCGACCGCGTTGGGCAGCACCTCTGAGGCGCCCGGCAGCAGCAGCACGTCGTCGTAGGTCAGCCCGAGTGTCGCGAATTTGGCGGGCACTCCGTCGACGTTGGCAGTCATGACACCTTCCCCAAATGGCCTTGATCGGTGCGGATGTCCATGCTAACGGGAAGCGGGGGGCTCCCATTCCACGGTTCGGATCACCCTCGGGCTTCGTAGGTTCGTACGGGCGGGGTGGCGATGCCGTTCAGTTGTGGGCCGGGGCCCGGTCCCCGCGGGAGAACGACGCGCACCCCACGCCCGGGAAAAAACCGGTCCGCCCCTTGGGAGGGCGGACCCGTCGCGCCGGCCGACGCGCCCCCAGAGGTCCCGGGTGTCAAAGGCCCCTGAGACGCGCCTACTGCTCCGCCAGCGCCCGCAACCGGCTCAGTGCGCGGTGCTGGGCCACCCGAACGGCGCCCGGTGACATTCCCAACATCTGGCCCGTCTCCTCGGCCGTGAGGCCCACCGCGATGCGCAGCAGAAGCAGCTCGCGCTGGTTCTCGGGGAGGTTGGCCAGGAGTTTCTTGGCCCACTCGGCGTCACTGCTGAGGAGAGCGCGCTCCTCCGGGCCGAGGGAGTCGTCGGGGCGCTCGGGCATCTCGTCCGAGGGAACCGCCGTCGAACCGGGGTGGCGCATCGCGGCGCGCTGCAGGTCGGCGACCTTGTGCGCGGCGATGGCGAAGACGAACGCCTCGAAGGGGCGCCCGGTGTCCTTGTAGCGCGGCAGTGCGAGGAGCACCGCTACGCAGACCTCCTGGGCCAGGTCCTCGACGAAGTGCCGCGCGTCGCCCGGAAGCCGGGAGAGGCGGGTGCGGCAGTAGCGCAACGCCAAGGGATGTACATGCGCGAGCAGGTCGTGCGTGGCCTGCTCGTCGCCGTCGACCGCGCGATGGACGAGCGCACCGATCACCGTCGTCTCGTCGTCGCGCATCGGTCCATGGTGCCTCGGCGTCGTCTTGTCCGTGGCACCGCGTCCATAGTTGTGCACCGAAGCGTTATGAGCAGGTGCGCCGGAACTCATCTCCTGCGCCCTCCCCTTCCGCTCGACCGACTCGTCCCCGAGGAACTCCACACCTCAAGCATGCGGCATCCGCGGCGAAACGAGCAGCGGGCACTCGGCGGGCGCTGTTGTCGGCCCCGCCCACCCTGAGGTGGGCGGGGTGCGTCGTACCCCCGCGACGGCTCACCTAACGGACCAGACCCCACCGGAAACCAAGCGCCACGGCGTGCGCGCGGTCCGAGGCGCCGAGCTTTTTGAACAGCCGCCGGGCGTGCGTCTTCACGGTGTCCTCGGAGAGGAACAGCTCGCGGCCGATCTCGGCGTTGGAGCGACCGTGGCTCATGCCTTCCAGCACCTGGATCTCACGCGCCGTGAGCGTCGGCGCCGCGCCCATCTCGGCCGACCGCAGTCTGCGCGGGGCGAGCCGCCAGGTGGGATCGGCGAGCGCCTGGGTCACGGTCGCGCGCAGCTCGGCGCGGGAGGCGTCCTTGTGCAGATAGCCGCGGGCCCCGGCGGCGACGGCGAGCGCCACACCGTCCAGGTCCTCGGCCACGGTGAGCATGATGATGCGCGCACCGGGGTCGGCGGACAGCAGCCGCCGGACGGTCTCGACGCCACCCAGTCCGGGCATGCGTACGTCCATCAGAATCAGGTCCGAGCGGTCGGCACCCCAGCGGCGGAGGACTTCCTCGCCGTTGGCTGCCGTCGTCACGCGCTCGACGCCGGGCACGGTCGCCACCGCTCGGCGGAGCGCCTCTCGGGCAAGCGGGGAGTCGTCGCAGACGAGGACGGATGTCATGGCCGCCCTCCGCAGCTGATGCGCGTCACCTTGAGCCTCCAGGCTGGTACGAATCGTCATCTGTGCGGTCGACACTCGCCGACGGAACTGCCGTCTGCCCGAGCGCTTGTTCCTTCAACCGCCTCCGCCCTCTCAACGATGGTCACTCGAAAGAGTTACGGGGCAGTCGGTCGCCTTCGGCACTCTACGTGAGGGCGCGGACACGAGGCAGACATGCGCAACGGACCCTCAACGTTTCATCACAACCTATGCCCCATTCAGCCTGTTTTCTTCCCCTTTGCTGGTGTCTGCGGCTAGATTCGCAATGAGTCATATTTTCATCTCCTTAGATCGTAGATGTACGGTCGGTGGGCACAGAGCAGCCCAGAACGGCAACAAGGGGACAAGCAATGGCAGATTTCTCCCGCCTTCCCGGTCCGAACGCGGACCTCTGGGACTGGCAGCTCCTCGCGGCCTGCCGCGGGGTCGACAGCTCGCTCTTCTTCCACCCGGAGGGCGAGCGCGGTGCGGCACGGAGCGCTCGCGAGAACTCGGCCAAAGAGGTCTGCATGCGATGCCCGGTACGCGCCCAGTGCGCGGCACACGCCCTGGCGGTGCGCGAACCGTACGGCGTATGGGGCGGCCTGACCGAGGATGAGCGCGAGGAACTCATGGGGCGGGCGCGCAACCGGCTGGTGGTGGCGTCGACCACCGGGAGCGGCGATCCCGCTTCGAACAACTGAAGGAACGTTTCTGCTTTTTGGTCCACCGTCGGGCACGCGCACGCGTGCCCATGCTTTTTGATGGCGTCAGCCGCTTTTGGGCGACGTCAGCGGCTCGCGGCCCGCGCCAGTTGGTCGAGCGTCGCCGCCACCGCCGGCACCTGTGCCAGGTCCGGCAGGGTGAGCGCGACGATCTCGCGCCGCACCGGCGGCTCCACCGTCACGGTGCGTGCACCCTTGGGGCGTACGGACTCGATCGCGAGCTCTGGCAGGACCGCGACCCCGAGGCCCGCTCCGACCAGCCCGACCACGGCCGGGTAGTCGTCGGTGGCGAAGTCGATGCGGGGCACGAAGCCCGCGGCGCGGCAGACCTCCACCAGTTGTCCGCGGCAGCGCGGGCAGCCCGCGATCCAGGGCTCCCCGGCGAGTTCGGCGATCGCGACCGAACCGGCCCGCGCGAGCCGGTGCTTCTCGGGGACCAGCCCGACGAGCCGGTCCCGCAGCAGGGGCCGTACGACCAGGTCGTCCCACTCCTCGGCACCCGCGGCTCCCTCGTAGCGGAACGCGAGGGCGAGGTCGCAGTCCCCGGCCCGGAGCTTCTCGACGGACTCCGGCGGCTCGGCCTCCTCCAGGGAGACCCGGGTGCCGGGATGCGCGGCGCGCAGCGCGGCGAGGGCCGTGGGGACGAGCGTGGAACTGCCGCTGGGGAAGGAGACGAGCCGGACCCGGCCCGCGCGCAGGCCCGCGATCGCGGCGACCTCCTCCTCGGCCGCGGTCAGGCCCGCGATGATGCCCGCCGCGTGCCGGACCAGCGCCTCGCCCGCCTGGGTGAGGCGCATCTCGCGGCCGGTGCGGACGAGCAGCGGGGTGCCGACGGACGATTCGAGCGCCTTCATCTGCTGGCTGACGGCGGGCTGGGTGCAGCCCAGTTCACGCCCCGCCGCCGAGAAGGAGCCGGTGGCGGCGACGGCGCGCAGAACACGGAGATGACGGGCCTCGATCACCTCTCGAGCATAAGTGAGCCTTGGGTGCGGCGGCGAATATCGCGTCGCTGCTTTGGTTCTCATCGCCTAGCGTGCTGTCATGAAGCTTCTGTCCTTGAACATCGGCCGCCCTCGGGCCGTCCCGTACACGGACCAGCCCGAGGGCGTGACCGGCATCGACAAGCGACCGGTGGACGGGCCGGTGCGGGTGGCGGCACCCGGGCCCAAGGGGGTCGGCGCGAGCGGCCTCGCCGGGGACGCGGTGTGCGACCTGCGCCATCACGGCGGGAACGACCAGGCGGTGTACGCGGTCGCCCGCGAGGACCTCGACGGCTGGGGGCGCGAGCTCGGCCGGCCGCTGGCGAGCGGCGCGTTCGGCGAGAACCTGACGACCCAGGGGCTCGACGTGTCCGGCGCGCGGATCGGCGAGCGCTGGCGCGTCGGCTCCGAGGTGGTCCTCGAAGTCACCTGCGGGCGCATCCCCTGCCGTACGTTCCAGGAGCACGTCGGTGAGCAGCGCTGGGTGAAGCGGTTCACCCAGAAGGGGGCGCCCGGCGCCTATCTGCGGGTGATCGAGCCGGGCGAGATCCGGGCGGGCGACCCGATCGAGGTCGTGCACCGGCCCGACCACGAGGTGACGGTCGCCCTCGCCTTCCGCGCCGGGACGACCGAACGGACGCTGCTGCCAAGGGTGTTGGCCGCGGGCGACGCGCTGCACCCCGAGTTGCTGGAGATGGCGGAGAAGTACGTGGCACGGCACAGCGACTAAGCGCTCCGCTGGAAGTGCGGGGAGGTGCCGTCGATCGTCTGCGGCTCCATCGTGGCCGGTCGCGCAGTTCCCCGCGCCCCTTCAGGGCGCCGCCGAACCGCAGCGGACTTCGCCCGACCCGCTCAGCCGCTCGGAGCGGGGCGCGGGGCGGGGGCGTCCGGAGTGTGCGAGGGACTCGTGGAGCAAGCTCGGGCGTTGGGTGGCGGGGGCGCGGTGGGTCTGGTCAGGTCACTAGCCTTGGGCCATGACAACGGCTCTGATTACGGGATCGACCGCGGGCATCGGCGCCGCCTTCGCGCGGCGGCTGGCGGCTGACGGGCACAACCTCGTGCTGGTGGCGCGCGACACCAAGCGGCTGGGCGAGCAGGCGACCGAACTGCACGACCGGCACGGCATCGAGGCGGAGGTGCTGACCGCCGACCTGGCGACGGACGGGGGCATCGAGGCAGTGGCCGCCCGCCTCTCCGACCGCAAGAACCCGGTCGACCTGCTGATCAACAACGCGGGCTTCGGCAACAAGGGCCGCTATCTCGAGGTGTCGATGGCCGACGAGCTGACGATGCTCAAGGTGCACTGCGAGGCGGTGCTGCGGTTGACGTCGGCGGCGACCGAGGGCATGCGGGAGCGCGGCCGGGGCGGAGTCGTCAACGTCGCGTCGGTGGCCGCGTTCGTGCCGCGGGGTACGTACGGGGCGTCCAAGGCGTGGGTCGTGCAGTTCACGCAGGGCGCGGCGCGGGATCTGGCGGGCACCGGCGTACGGCTGATGGCGCTGGCCCCCGGCTTCGTCCGCACCGAGTTCCACCAGCGGGCCGGGATGGGCACGGACAACATCCCGAACTGGATGTGGCTGGATGCGGACAAGCTGGTCGCGGCGGCGCTCGCGGACCTGGCCCGCGGCAAGTCGCTGTCCGTCCCCGACCCCCGCTACAAGGCGCTGATGGGCCTGGTGAAGGTGGCGCCGCGAGGACTGCTGGGCGGGGTGACGTCGAAGACGGGCCGGAAGTACGGCCCCCAGTAAGGGCCACCGCGCAGTGGGTGGTGTCGTCCCTCCGGTGGGAAACTGAGGGTGTTCAACCGGACCCAGGGGGCCGGAGGCGACGCCATGACATTCGTACAGCTCATCGATTGCAGGACCAGCCGGTTCGACGAGATGAACCAGCTGATGGACACATGGGTCGAGAAGACCAGGGGCAAGCGGACCGCGACGCACAGTGTGATCGGCAAGGACCGCTCCGACGCGACCCACTTCATAGAGATCGTGGAGTTCCCCTCGTTCGAGGAGGCGATGCGGAACTCGAACCTCCCCGAGACCGACAGGGTCTTCCAGGAGATGGTGGCGCTCTGCGACGGGCTGCCGACGTTCACCGACCTGGACGTGGTCCGGGACGAGCAGTTGTTCGCGGCCAACATCCGCAGGTTCTTCGAGACGTTGGCCGGCCTGGGTGAACTGCCGCCGCTCAACGGCCTGATGGTGGAGAGCTACCACGACCACGATCCCGCCAACGAGCAGGACACCATCGGCCTCGACGCGATGCGGCGCGAGATCGAGATGTGGCGCGGCGGTTTCGACTTCACGTTCACCGTCGAGGACCAGCTCACCCAGGGCGACCGGGTCTGCACCCGGTGGGCCTGGAACGGCACCCACAAAGGCGACTTCATGGGGATCCCGGCGACGGGGAAGCAGGTCACCATGACCGGCACGACCGTCTTCCGCTGTCAGGAGGACGGGAAGATCGCCGAGGGCTGGTGGCAGTACGACCGGCTGGGGCTGTTGGCTCAGCTGGGGGCGCTGGACGCGCTGGAGCAGTAGTGCGGTGGTCGGTGGCGCGGAGTCGGCCGTCGAACAGTCGGTAGTCGGTGGTCGGTAGTGCCGGGTACGGGAGAAGCCCCCGTTCCGTGCGGAACGGGGGCTTCTTCGGGAGTACGAGACTCAGTGGGAGTGCCCGTGGCCGTGGCCGTGACCGGCGTCGGCCTCCTCCTCGGCCGGCTTCTCGACGACCAGGGTCTCGGTCGTGAGGAGCAGGGAGGCGATGGAGGCGGCGTTCTCCAGGGCGGAGCGGGTGACCTTGACCGGGTCGATGACACCGGACTTGACCAGGTCGCCGTACTCTCCGGTGGCCGCGTTGAAGCCCTGGCCCTTGTCGAGCTCGGCGACCTTGGAGGTGATGACGTAACCCTCGAGGCCGGCGTTCTCGGCGATCCAGCGCAGCGGCTCCACGGCGGCGCGGCGGACGACCGCGACACCCGTGGCCTCGTCGCCGGTCTTGTCGAGGTTGCCCTCGAGGATCTTCACGGCGTGGACGAGCGCGGAGCCACCACCGGAGACGATGCCCTCCTCGACCGCGGCGCGGGTCGCGGAGATGGCGTCCTCCAGACGGTGCTTCTTCTCCTTGAGCTCGACCTCGGTGGCGGCGCCGACCTTGATCACGCACACGCCGCCGGCCAGCTTCGCGAGGCGCTCCTGGAGCTTCTCGCGGTCCCAGTCGGAGTCGGTGTTCTCGATCTCGGCCTTGATCTGGTTGACCCGGCCGACGACCTCCTCGGAGTTGCCGCCACCGTCGACGATGGTGGTGTCGTCCTTGGTGACGGTCACGCGGCGGGCGGTGCCCAGCACGTCCAGACCGACCTGGTCGAGCTTGAGGCCGACCTCCTCGGCGATGACCTGACCACCGGTGAGGGTGGCGATGTCGCCGAGCATGGCCTTGCGGCGGTCACCGAAGCCGGGGGCCTTCACGGCGACGGCGTTGAACGTGCCGCGGATCTTGTTCACGACCAGGGTCGACAGGGCCTCGCCCTCGACGTCCTCGGCGATGATCAGCAGCGGCCGGGAGGCGTTGGACTGGATGACCTTCTCCAGCAGCGGCAGCAGGTCCTGGATGGAGCTGATCTTGCCCTGGTGGATGAGGATGTACGGGTCGTCGAGGACGGCCTCCATACGCTCCTGGTCGGACACCATGTACGGCGACAGGTAGCCCTTGTCGAAGGCCATGCCCTCGGTGAAGTCGAGCTCCAGGCCGAAGGTGTTGGACTCCTCGACGGTGATGACACCGTCCTTGCCGACCTTGTCCATCGCCTCGGCGATGAGCTCGCCGACCTGCGGGTCCTGGGCGGACAGCGCGGCGACGGCGGCGATGTCGGACTTCTCGTCGATCGGGCGCGCGGTGGCGAGGAGCTCGTCCGAGACCGCCTTGACGGCCGCGTCGATGCCCTTCTTCAGCAGCGCCGGGGAGGCACCCGCGGCGACGTTCTTCAGGCCCTCGCGGACGAGCGCCTGGGCCAGCACGGTGGCGGTGGTCGTACCGTCACCCGCGATGTCGTTGGTCTTGGTCGCCACCTCCTTCACCAGCTGGGCGCCGAGGTTCTCGTACGGGTCGTCGAGCTCGACCTCGCGGGCGATGGTGACACCGTCGTTGGTGATGGTGGGTGCGCCGAACTTCTTGTCGATGACGACGTTGCGGCCCTTGGGGCCGATCGTCACCTTGACCGTGTCGGCAAGCTTGTTGACGCCGCGCTCGAGGGCGCGACGGGCGTCCTCGTCGAACTTCAGGATCTTCGCCATGGGAGCGATTCAGCCCTCTCGGAAAACTGGGGTGAACGAACCGCGCCCCCGACGCCCGGCTGGTGATGGTCGCGGGGGCCAGGGGCGCAGTTCACTGCAAAACTGGGTGAAACGGTGAAGCTCGGTGAACTACTTCTCGATGATCGCGAGCACGTCGCGAGCCGAGAGGACGAGGTACTCCTCGCCGTTGTACTTCACCTCGGTGCCGCCGTACTTGCTGTACAGCACGATGTCGCCGGTGCTGACGTCGAGCGGCAGGCGCTCGCCGTTCTCGAAGCGGCCCGGGCCCACAGCGAGGACGACGCCCTCCTGGGGCTTCTCCTTCGCGGTGTCCGGGATGACCAGGCCGGAAGCCGTGGTCTGCTCGGCGTCCAGCGGCTGGACCACAACACGGTCCTCGAGCGGCTTGATGGCAACCTTGGAGCTGGTGGTCGTCACGATCCGACCTCCCCCTTCGGAGATCTCACGGGGTTAACTGTCTGAGGTGGCGACCAGGTGGATCCGTCGTCGCGGGTGCCGGACCTGCCCGTCGCTATTGGCACTCTCCAGGGGGGAGTGCCAGGGCCGAGACTATGACCGCGATTAGCACTCGGTCAAGCGGAGTGCCAAAGCCTCCGGCGTGGCGTGGGGTTTTGGGCACCCGGCGTGCGTGTCGGCGCACCCCTGGGGGCTGCGCCCCCAGACCCCCCTTTATCGGCCTGGCCGGCCTCGTCCTCAAACGCCGGACGGGCTGATTGATGCCCCCCCCGAGCCGAATGGTCAGAGGTAGTTCTCAAGACGCGCCGGTGTGAGGCCCTCCGCCTGGATGCGTCGCAGGAGTCTGACCGTCGCCTCCGTGAGGTTGGGCTCCTCGAAACCGGAGAGGATGTCACCCCGTCGCAGGCGGCGGGCGTCGGGCTCCCGGCCGAGGACGACGGCCGCGACCCCGCAGTCGGCGGCGACGCGCAGCGTGGTGGTGTCGTAGGTGCCGTAGGGCGGACGGAAGAGCCGGGGGCGGACGCCGAAGCGAGCCTTGAGCTTCTCCTGCTGGCCGCAGATCTCGGCCCGTTGACCCGCGTACGGCAGTCCGCGCAGCGAGGCGTGATGGAGGGTGTGGTTCTGCACGCTCGCGCCGACCGTCCGCAGTTGGGCGAAGTGCCCGTACCCCGGCCCGACGACACTGTCCGTGAGAAACATGCTGACCGGAAGCCGCAGGTCACGGACCATGTCGACGAACCGCGGATCACGCTCGGCACCGTCGTCGTACGTCAGGAAGACCACCTTGTCGCGGGTGGGTACGCGGTCCACGACGGGGGCCAGCCCCGGCGCCGCGCCGCGGAGGGCGGGCCGGGCGGGCCGCCGCGGCGCGGCGGCGAGCGGGGTGGGCAGCCCCCAGTGCCGGTACGTCGACGGGGTCGGCCCGTTCGGCCGGGACCTGCGCACCTCCTGTGCGGCCTTCTTGCCCAGCCGTTCGATCGGGTCGACGGACTGGGCACAGCCGGTGCAGCCGGTCAGGAGCGCCGCGGTGAGCGCCCCCGCGACCAGCGCCCGCGTTCTCACAGGTAGTCCTCCAGCCGTGCCACCGCGTACCCCTTGTCGGTGACCAGCTTCAGGAAGCGGCGGATCATGTCGGGCATGGTGCCGTCCCAGTCCTCCCTGCCGCGGAAGTGGGTGAGGACGATGTCGCCGGGGTGCAGGTCGCGGTCCCAGTCGCGGTACTCCCAGTGGTCGACGAAGACCTCCTCGTCCCAGATGGGCGCGTACTTGATGCCGCAGGACTTGGCGGCACGCAGGGTGTCCCGGTTGTAGTTGCCGTAGGGCGGCCTGAAGACCTTCGGACGCTTGCCGAACTGCTTCTCCATGATGTCCTGCATGCCGCAGATCTCGTGGCGCTGCTCCTCGTACGACAGCCCCGGCAGGTAGGGGTGGGTGAGGGTGTGGTTGTTGAGGGTGACGCCCCGGTCGCGCATCTTCCGGAAGTACCCGTAGTCGTCCTTGACCAGGTAGTTGCTCAGGAAGGCGGTGTAGGGGATCTTCAGGTCGCTCATCATCCTGAGGAACGCCGGGTCCTTCTCGGAGCCGTCGTCGATGGTGAGGAAGACGACCTTGTCCTTGGTGGGGACGGTCGTGAAGACCGGCGGCAGGCCGAGCTCTTCCTGATCGGTGACCTCGAAGCCGTCGCGGGGTCCGATGACCGGCTTCCTCGCCGGGGCCGGCGGTGCGGCGAGCGGGACCTTCGCGAGCCCCCAGTGCCTGGCCGCGACGGCCCGGGCGGCCTGCTGCGCACGGAGTCTGGCGGCGTAGGAGTCGAGGGCGCGGGCCGGGGGCGCGTGCAGCGCCTGCTGGGGTCCCTCGACGGGACGGGCGCCGTTGGTGTCGTCGTCGGCGCAACCGGACGCGAGGGCGGCGACGGCGAGGACGGCCACTCCGCCCCATACGCGCGCCCTCTTTGCGTTATTTTTGTACTTTTGTCGTACTGATCGCATGGTGTCGGATCCTCGCAGGCCACCGCCCGTCCAGGGCTCCGACACCGCGACCGGGGGCGCACCGTCCACCGACTGGCCCACACCCACCCGCGCTGACCGACAATGGGCCGGTGAACGACGTCTCCTTCGCCTCTCTCCTCACCCCCGAGGGCCACGCCCTGCTCGACGAGGTGCGCGGCACCGAACCGGCCCAGGAGCTGGCCGTCGCCACCCGGCTGCGCCGCGACCACCCGGCCGAACTGGTCTCGGCCGCACTCGGGCAGGCGCGGCTGCGGCAGCGGGCGGCGGCGAAGTTCGGCGCCGAGGACGCGGAGCGGATGTACTTCACCCCGAACGGGGTCGAGCAGTCGACGCGCACCACGGTCGCCACCCATCGTGCGCGGCGGCTGCGATCCCTGGGGGTGCGCTCGGTCGCCGATCTGTGCTCCGGCATCGGCGGCGACGCGATCGCGCTGGCCCGTGCCGGGATCCGCGTCCTCGCCGTCGACCGCGACCCGCTGACGGTGGCGGTGGCGCGCGCGAACGCCGAGGCGCTCGGGCTCGCCGACCTGATCGAGGTGCGCGAGGCCGATGTCACCGAGGTCGGCACGGAGACGTACGACGCGGTCTTCGTGGACCCGGCGCGGCGCGGTGGACGCGGCCGGATCTTCGACCCGGAGGCGTACTCGCCCCCGCTCTCCTGGGCGATCGCGGCCGCTCTGAAGGCCCCGCTCGCCGCCCTGAAGATCGCCCCTGGCATCCCCCACGAGGCGGTCCCCGCCGAGGCCGAGGCCGAGTGGATCTCGGACGCCGGTGACGTGAAGGAAGCGGTGCTGTGGTTCGGCACCGAGCCGGGGCTGGTGCGGGCCACCCTGCTGCCCGGCCCGCGCGAGCTGCGCGGCCGCGGCCTGCCCGACCCCGCGGTACGAGAGGTCGGGCGCTACCTGTACGAGCCCGACGGCGCCGTCATCCGCGCCCATCTGGTCGCCGAGGTCGCCGAGGAAGTCGACGGCGGCCTGGTCGACGAGACGATCGCGTACATCACGGCGGACGAGCTGCGCCCGACGCCGTACGCCGCCGCCTACGAGATCACCGACCGACTTCCCTTCAACGTCAAGAAGTTGAAGGCGCTGCTGCGGGAGCGGGGGGTCGGGGTACTGACGGTGAAGAAGCGGGGGTCGGCCGTCGAACCGGAGGAACTCCGCAAGAAGGCCCTGCCCAAGTCGCACGGCCCCCACTCGGCCACCGTCTTCCTGACCAGGGTCGCGGGGGCACCGACGATGCTGCTCGGCCACCCGGCCCAGCGGCACGCCTCCTAGGCCCTGTCGTCAAATTCCCGTCTGCCCTGCGACGCCATGCACGCACTCGCGCCGCACCGGGCACAGACCCGAGTACATCCAGTACGAGGGCCTGTGCCCGGCACGCCGAGAGCACTCCTGACGCCGCCGGGCCCGCCCTTCGGGCGGACGACGGGAATTTGACGACAGGACCTAGAGCCTGTCCGGCGGACCGGCCCGGCGACAGTCCCGCGCCCTCGTCTCCAGCAGCTCGCGTTCCCGTTCGTTGCGGGCCAGGCCCGCGGCTCGTTCGAACTCCGCGCGGGCCTCCTTCGTACGGCCGAGGCGGGCCAGCAGGTCGCCTCGGACGCTGGGCAGCAGGTGGTAGTCGCGCAGGGCCGGTTCGCCGACCAGCCGGTCGACGATCTCCAGCGCCGGGGCGGGGCCCTCGGCCATGGAGACGGCGACGGCACGGTTCAGCTCGACCACGGGAGACGGGGAACGGGTCGCCAGCAGCCCGTACAGGGTGGCGATCCGCGGCCAGTCCGTGTCCTCGTACGCGTACACCTGGGCGTGACAGGCGGCGATGGCGGCCTGGAGGGCGTACGGGCCAGGGGGTCCGGTGGTGACGGCGCTCGCCCGGCCGAGGGCGGCGAAGCCGCGGCGGATCAGCAGGCGGTTCCAGCGGCGCCGGTTCTGGTCCTTGAGGAGGACGGGCTCGCCCGAGGGGCCGGTGCGGGCGGCGGCGCGGGACTCCTGGAGCTCCAACAGGGACACAAGACCGTGCAATTCGGGCTCTTTGGGCATCAACTCGGCGAGCACGCGGGCCAGTCGCAGCGCGTCCTCGCACAGGGCGGGGCGCAGCAGGTCGTCGCCCGCCGTGGCCGCGTATCCCTCGTTGAAGACCAGGTAGATGACCTCGAGCACGGACCCGAGGCGCGCCTCGCGGTCCGGGCCGTAGGGGACCTCGAAGGGGACGCCCTTCGTCGCCAGGGTCCGCTTGGCGCGCACGATGCGCTGGGCGACGGTCGCCTCCGGGGCGAGGAAGGCGCGGGCGATCTCGGGGGTGGTCAGACCGCCGACCAGGCGCAGGGTGAGGGCGATGCGGGCCTCGGCGGAGAGGACGGGGTGGCAGGCGGTGAAGACGAGCCGCAGCAGGTCGTCGTCGATGTCGTCCGGGTCGGAGGGTTCGTCGAGGTGGTGCGGGGCGGTCACAGAGAGGTCCCGCCCCACCTCCGCCAGCTTGCGCGCGTAACTCTCCCGGCGGCGTACGAGATCGATCGCGCGGCGCTTGGCCGTGGTCGTCAGCCAGGCGCCCGGGTTGTCCGGGACGCCCTCCCGCGGCCACTGCTCCAGCGCCGCGACCAGGGCGTCCTGCGCGAGCTCCTCGGCGATGCCGACGTCGCCGACGATGCGGGAGACGCCCGCGATGACGCGGGGCGACTCGATCCGGAAGATCGTCTCGACGGCTTCGACGGCTTCGACGGCTCCGACGGTCTCGTCGGCCTCGTCGGCACCTCCGGTGGCCCCGGACGCGACGGGCTGCGTGACGGGCGTGACGGTGGGCTGTTGCTCTTCCACAACCCACCATCAGACACCCGCGACGGCCGCAGACCAAGGAGCCGCTCAGCCCTCGGCGATCTCCCGCACCTCGCAGGTCACCGTCCAGTGCTCCTCGTGCACCTTCAGGAACCGCTTGGTCCACTCCAGGGCCTCGGCCATGTCCTTGCACTGCATGAGCGCGTAGCCGCCGACGACCTCCTTGGACTCGGTGAAGGGCCCGTCGGTGACGGACAGCTGCCCGCCCGACCAGTGCACCCGCTTCCCCTGGGCGGACGGCGTCAGTCCGGCGGTGTCGAGCATGACCCCCGCCTTGGTGATCTCCTCGATCAGCTCGCCCATCCGCTGCATCAGCTCCGGGCTCGGGCCCTCGGCGGGCGCGGTGCTCTCGTCGATCTGGACCAGCGACAGATAACGCGGCATGGTGACTCCTCGTGTCCGTGGTGCCTCGGAGGCGGGGCTTCTCCCTGCCTCTCACCCGTGCGTCGAACGGGAGACACCTGTTTCGACACCGTCCCCGAAATTCTTTGAACTTTCTCGCCGGGCGCTGCCCCGGGCTCCGTGTGGGCAGGGTCCTCCTATGCCCTTCGACCACAACGATCACTACCACCGGATGCTGCTGCGGAAGTTACCGGAGCACGGGCGCATCGCCCTCGACGTCGGATGTGGCACCGGGGGTTTCGCGCGACGGATGGCGGCGCGCGGCTATGAGGTCGACGCCGTCGATCCGTCCGCCGAGGTGATCGCCGCGGCGCGGCGGATCGGCGGTGGCCCCCGGTTCCGGCGGACGGACGTGGCCTCCGCCGGGCTGCCGAAGGGGCACTACGACGTCATCACCTGTCTGGCGAGCCTGCACCACATGCCGTTCGGCACGGTGACCAGGTTCCGGGAGGCGCTCGCGCCCGGCGGGGTGCTGCTGGTGCTGGGCTGCTACGCGGGGATCACCTGGTGGGATCTAGCCGCCGTGCCCGCCCATGCGGTGGCACGGGCGAGGGTGGCGATGGGTGAGCGGCTGCGCGGAGAGGAGGCCGTGCCCCTGCGGGCGCCGGTGCGCGAGCCGCGGATGTCGCTGGCGGACGTCCGGAGCGAGGCGGACCGGCTGCTGCCCGGCTCCCGCGTCCGCCAACTCCTCTACTGGCGTTATCTGTTGACGTACCGGGTCGGCGGGGTCGACCGGGTCACTTGAGCGAGGCCCACAAGTCGCTCGCCTCCGGCTCGTCGGCCACTACCCGGTTGGGGTTCGACGGAGCCGTCACCACCGGCATGGTGATCGTCTTGACCTTGTCGGAGGAGAGGGACTTCAGGCTCTGGCCGAGCTTCATCAGTTCGCCGAGCGAGTCGAGCCCCGTGTCCGTCGTCAGACTGCCGGTGACGGCGTCGGCGACTTTGTAGAGCTTGGTGGGGTCGGTCAGCAGGGACGTCGACGCCATCTGTTCCAGCAGTGCCTTCACCAGCTTCTGCTGGAGGCCTATGCGGCCGAGGTCGCTGCCGTCGCCTATGCCGTGCCGGGTGCGGGCCAGCGCCAGGGCCTGGGTGCCGCCCAGGTGGTGCGTGCCCGCCTTCAGGTGCAGATGGCTCTTGTCGTCGTCGATGTTCTGGTCCGTCGTCACCGTGACGCCGCCGAGCGCGTCCACCAGCTTCGCGAAGCCGGAGAAGTCGATCTCGATGTAGTGGTCCATGCGGACGTCGGTGAGGGACTCGACGGTCTTCACCGCGCAGACCGGACCGCCCACCGAGTACGCGCTGTTGAACATCGCGTTGTACGCCACCGAGGTCGCCCCGCCGGACGCGGTCGGGCACGACGGGCGGGTCACCAGGGTGTCCCGGGGAATGCTCACCACCGTCGCCTCGGTGCGGCCCTCGTCGATGTGGACGACCATCGCCGTGTCGGAACGGGCGCCCGAGCTGTCACCGCCGCCGAGCGCGGCGTTCGCCTTCCCGCTGCGCGAGTCGGAGCCGAGGACCAGGATGTTCACGGCGCCGCTCGGCAGCGGGGCGGCCGAGGCGGACGCGGACGCGGACGCGGACGGGGACGGGGCCGACACCGCCTTCGCCGGACGGTCGTCGCCCAGCGCGCTGTTGATGTCCACGCTCTTGATGTTCTGGTTCAGATGCCAGTAGACCCAGCCCGCCCCCGCCGCGGAGAGCACGAGGACGCCGGCGAGCGTGATGCCGGCGGCCTTCAGCAGACCTCTCCGCCGTCCGGCACGTCTCGCGGCGCCCTCGTTCCCGTCCCCGCTCTCGACCTCGTCCCCGCGCCCGGCCCCACGTCTGCCCCCGCGCTCCTCTTCTGCAGTCACGCGGAGGAACGTAAGTCCGAATTATTACGAGCAGGAACCTCTTCTGGGGTTTCCTTCGGAAAATCTAAGACTTCTCACGTCGCCCTCAGCCCAGCGTCACCGTGGGCACCGGATTGCTCCCGCTCCATGACGCGTTGAACCCGAACGTCACTGATCCGCCGTTCGGTACCGTTCCGTTGTAGGAGGCGTTCGCGCACGTCACCGCCGCACCGGACTGGGTGCAGTCGGCGTTCCAGGCCTGGGTGATCCGCTGGCCCGCGCCGTACGTCCAGTTCACCTTCCACGACGACAGCGCGGCCCCGGAACAGGCGATCCTCACCTGCCCCGTGAACCCGGTGTTCCACTGGCTCTGAACGCTGTACGTCGCCGTGCAGGCCCCCGTGGGCGGTGGTGTCGTGGTCCCGCCCAGTGAGCCCGCGATCGCGTAGTACGCCGGTTTCGGCAGGTAGTTCTCGTCGTACGGGGTCGCCGCGCCGTAGCCGGAGAAGACGTCCGGGATCCAGGAGTCGGAGTCGGTGAAGCCCCAGACGGTGACGCCGTAGCACCGGAACACCGCCACGCACGCGTCGATCACGGACTTGTAGTCGGCGGCCTGCTGCGTCAGCTTCGCGCTGTCGGAGGGGAGTTGCATACGGATGTCGAGCTCCGTGACCGCCACGTCGACGCCGAGGTCGGCGAAGCGCTGGATGTTCTGCTGGAGCGTGGACGGCACCTGGCCGAGGATGAGGTGGGCCTGGAGACCGACCCCGTCGATCGGGACGCCGCGCTCCTTCAGCGACTTGACCAGGTTGTAGAGGGCGGTGCTCTTGGCGTTGACGCCCTCGACGTTGTAGTCGTTGATGTAGAGCTTGGCGCTCGGGTCGGCCGCGTGCGCCCAGGTCAGGGCCTGGGCGATGTAGTCGGAGCCGAGGCCGTTGTACCAGAGGGTCGAGCGGTAGGTGCCGTCCTCGTTGAAGGGCTCGTTCACCACGTCCCAGGCGGCCAGCTTGCCCTTGTAGCGGGTGACCTCGGTGGTGATGTGGTCCTGGAGCAGCGAGCCGAGCTGGGCGGACGTCCAGGTGCCGTTCGTCAGCCAGCTCGGGTTCTGGCTGTGCCAGACCAGTGTGTGGCCGCGTACCTGCTGGTTGTGAGCCTGCGCGAAGGCCACGATCTGGTCGGCCTCGGCCCAGTTGTAGGTGCCCTGGGTGGGCTCGACGGTCTCCCACTTCATGGCGTTGCCAGGAGTGAGCGAGTTGAACTGGGCGCCGGCGATGTCGCCGTACGTCCCCGTCAGCTTGGACCCGGTGACGGCGGTGCCGATCACCTTGCCCTGGGCGGCGGCGAGGTCGCGCAGCGGGGTGTCGGCCGCGTGGGCGGCGGGGGCCGCGACCAGCAGGGCGCCGAGGGCGGCGATGCCGGTGAGGACGGACCCCAGGGATAAGCCTGTTCTCAGAGATCTCATGCGGGTGCCTCCGAAAGTTTCGGTCTTGCAACCGACTGGCTTCGGAGGAGTGTGGGGCGGGATGTCCCACTCGTCAATACGTCCACTTCACGCCAGGCCGACCGTCGGAGCCGCCCCCGTACTGCTGCGCACCACCAGACTCGTCGCCAGCTCCACCCTCCCCCAAGGTCTCGGCTTCGCTCGGCCAGGGGGGACCCCCACCCCCGCCGCCGGCCGCTCCTCGCGCCCCAGCTCCAGCTCCAGCACCAGCTTGGCCGCCGCCTCCGCCATCTCCGTCAGCGGCTGCCGTACGGTCGTCAGCGGCGGCCCGACCCAGCGGGCCACCGGCAGATCGTCGAACCCCACGACGCTCAGGTCCTCCGGGATGCGCAGACCCAGCTCGCGGGCGGCCTCGTACAGGCCGAGCGCCTGGAGGTCGTTGCCGGTGAAGACAGCCGTCGGGCGGTCGGGGCGGCGCAGCAGGTCGAGGCCCAGCCGGTAGCCGTCCTCATGGTGGAAGTTCCCGACTCGGATCAGCTCCTGGTCCACGGGCAGTCCCGCCGTCTCCAGCGCCGCCCGGTATCCGTCGACCCGGGCGCGGCTGCACATCATCCGCGAGGGCCCGCTGATCGCGCCGATCCGCCGGTGCCCCAGGTCGACGAGATGGCGGGTCGCGGCCAGCCCGCCGTGCCAGTTGGTGGCGCCGATGGACGGCACGTCGTCGCCCGGGTCGCCCGCCGGGTCCATCACCACGAACGGGATGGACCTGCTGGTCAGCAGCGCGCGCTGGGACTCGTCCAGCCGGGACAGGACGAGGATCACGCCGTGCGGGCGACGGGCGGCGACCTGGTCGGCCCAGGTCCGCCCGGGGGTCAGCCGTCCCGCGCTCTCCGAGAGGACGACGCTCAGCCCCTCGTCCCGCGCCACGTTCTCGACGCCCCGGATCACCTCCATCGCCCAGGCGCTCTCCAACTCGTGGAAGACCACGTCGATGAGGGGCGAGCGGGTCGCCTCGGCCCGGCGGCGCCGGTAGCCGTACGCGCGCAGCAGCTCCTCCACCCGGGTGCGGGTGGCCGGGGCGACGTCGGCCCGGCCGTTGAGCACCTTCGAAACAGTCGGCGCGGAGACGCCGGCCTCGCGGGCGATCTCGGCGAGGGTCGCGGTCCCCGAGGAACGGTCCGCCATCCGCTTCTCCACGGGCTTCGCGGGATTCATGGGCGCGATCGTATCCCCGGGTGCACGCCGGGCGACCCCTCTCCGACCTCGGTAAGGTCCTTAACATTCGGAGACTGGCGAGAAACATTCGGCCACCGCGGGAGCCGACGGCTCACTTCACGCGCACCTCGCACCGCATCCGCCGCTCCCGGCCCACCACCCGCTCGGGCCCGGTCAGCGTCACCGGTACCGCGTACCGCACCTCGCCCTCGGCGCTGGACGCCCCCAACCGCAGCTCCAGCTCCCCCGGTTCGACGATCCGGTCACCGTCCGGGCCGGTGTACGCGGCCAGGTCCGCCGGGACCGTGAAGTGCGCCTCTGCCGACGCGCCCGCCTCCAGCGGCACCCGCGCGTAGCCCACCAGCCTGGCCACCGGCCGCGCCACCTTGCCGACCGGGTCGTGGAGATAGAGCTGCACGACCTCGGTACCGGCCCGCTCCCCCGTGTTGCGGACGGTCAGCCGCAGGGTCGTCTCGCCGTCCGTCGGGAACGCGGTGTCGTCGACCGACGGCGCCTGCCAGTCGTACGTCGTGTACGACAGCCCGTGTCCGAAGGGGAACAGCGGCGTCGGGTCGAGGTTGCTGGCCTCGCCTCGCTGTCCGAGCGGCGGGGCGAGATACGTCCACGGCTGCCCGGCCCGCTCGCGCGGCACGCTCACCGGGAGCCGCCCCGACGGGTTGACCCGCCCGGACAGCACCCCGGCCACCGCGGGACCTCCCTCCTGTCCCGCGAAGAACGCCTGGACCACCGCCGCGCACCGGTCCGCCCAGCGCCCGAGCGCGTACGGCCGCCCCGACAGCAGCACCAGCACGACCGGTGTCCCGGAGGCCAGCGTCTTGTCGACCAGCTCTCCCTGCCCCTCGGGCAGTTCGAGATCGGCCGCGTCGCACCCCTCGCCCGAGGTGCCCCGCCCGAACAGCCCCGAGCGGTCGCCGACCGCGACCACACACACGTCGGCGGCCACCGGATCGTCGGTGACCTCCACGTCCGGCAGCTCGGCGCGCAGTGCCTCCAGCAGCGTCGGCACGCCCACCCCCATCTCGACCTCGGGGTGGTCGAGGAGGACATGGCGGGGGAAGGTGTAGCAGCCGAGCATGGCCGCGGGATCGTCGGCGAGCGGGCCGAGCACGGCGATCCGCCGCACCCCGGACGCCAGCGGCAACATCCCCCCGTTGGCCAGCAGGACGACCGACTCCTCCGCCAGCTGCCGGGCCAGCGCCCGCATGTGCGGCGGATCGAGATCGGCGGAAGCGGAGTCGGCGGGCGGTGCCCAGTCGGGGTCCAGCAGCCCCAGTTCGCACTTCTGCGTCAGCACCCGCAGCGCGGCCCGGTCCACGAACTCCTCGTCGAGGGGCCCGGCGCCGTAGCAGCGCACGGCGGGCAGCTCGACGTCCACGCCCGCCGCGAGCGCGAGCCCGGCGGCCCCCGCGGGCGAGTCGGTGAGTCCGTGCGCGGTCTCCAGGAAGGACACCCCGAAGTAGTCGGCCACGACCGTGCCGGTGAACTGCCATTCCTCCCGCAGGAGTTCGGTGAGCAGTCGGCGGTGCGCGTGGGCGGGCAGCCCGTCGAGGTCGTTGTACGAGGCCATCACCGACCGCGCCCCGCCCTCCCGTACGGCCATCTCGAACGGTGGCAGGATGACGTCCGCCAGTTCGCGCGGGCCGAGCGAGGCGGGCGCGTGGTTGCGGGCGCCCCGGGAGGCCGAGTAGCCGGCGAAGTGCTTGAGGGTGGCGACGACACCCGCCGACTCCAGGCCCTGGACATAGGCGGTGCCGACGGTCGCCACGAGGTAGGGGTCCTCGCCGATCGACTCCTCCGTACGGCCCCAGCGGGGATCGCGTACGACGTCGAGGACCGGGGCGAGGCCCTGGTGGACGCCGACCGAGCGCATCGAGGCGCCGATCGCCGCCGCCATCTCCTTCACCAGGCCCGGGTCGAAGCTGGCGCCCCAGGCGAGCGGGGTCGGGAAGACGGTCGCCCGCCAGGCCGTGAACCCGGTGAGGCATTCCTCGTGCGCGAGCGCCGGCAGCCGGAAGCGGTTCGCGGAGCGGATGCGTTCCTGGAGGGAGGCGAGGCGGGCGGCGCCCTCGGCCGGGTCGACCGGCGCGGTGCCGAAGGGGCGGGTCAGCTGGCCGAGCCCGTGCGGGAGCAGCCGCGTCAGGTCGATGTCCTCGGACAGGGCGTGCTGCAGCGGCGCCATGTCCCGGCCCGGGGTCTCGTTCGAGCCGGGCCACACGCTGTAGAGCTGGGCGACTTTCTCTTCCGTGGTCATACGGGCGAGCAGGTCGGCGGCGCGGACGCCTGCGGGCAGAGCGGTGTCCTGCCAGGGGTCGGTCATGTAACTCCTCACATCCACAGGGGCATCTGGAGAGGCTGGTGCTCAGCCCTTGGTCGCGCCGAGCGTGATGCCGCCGATCAGCTGTCGTTCGGCGACCGCGTAGAAGGCCAGGGCGGGCGCCATGGCGAGGACCAGATACGCGAAGATGCGGGCCGCGTCGGAGGCGTACTGGCCCTGGAACTGCTGGATGCCGACGGGGACCGTCCACCAGGTGGGTTCGCTGAAGACGAGCAGGGGGAGCAGGAACTGGTTCCAGCTGCCGACGATGGCAAGGACGGAAACGGTGCCGAGCGCCGGTCGGGCCAGCGGCAGCAGGATGCGCCAGAAGAAGCCGAACGGGGAGCAGCCGTCGAGGGTGGCGGCCTCCTCCAGTTCGCCGGGGATCTCCCGGAAGAAGCCGCGCAGGATGACGATCGTCAACGGCAGGCCGAAGGCCGCCTCGGGAAGGATCACGCCCCAGGGGTTGTCCAGCAGCCCGAAGGTGCGCAGCAGGATGAACAGCGGCAGGATCGCCACCGCGAAGGGGAACATCAGGCCCAACGTGAAGAGGGTGAACACCAACTCCCGTCCACGGAAGGCGAACCGGGCGAGCCCGAACGCGGCCAGCGCGGCCGTCGCAACCGTGAGCACGGTGGTGCCCACTGCGATCAGTGTGCTGCTGCCGATGGACCGCCAGAAGGCCGCCGAACCGAGCAGGGAGGTGTAATTGGAGGTCACCCACGGCGAAGGCAGCCCGAAGGGATTGCTCGAGAGCTGGTCGGTGGACTTGAAGCCGGAGAGGAGGGCGTACAGGAGCGGGGTGACCATGAAGACGCCTACCAGCCAGAGGATCACGTACACCGGCACGGTGCGCAGCCGCCGGCGCCGCAGCACGGCCTTCGGCACACTCGTGCGCACATCCGTCGGCGCGCTCATCGGTTCGCTCGCATGTTGGTGATGGCTCCTTCGGTGTCACGGCGCAGCACGAAGCGCTGGTAGGCGAGGGCGAAGACGAGGGCGATCAGGAACATCACGACGCTGATGGCGCTCGCGTAGCCCATCTGATAGCGCTTGAAGCCGTACTGGAACATGGAGATCGCCATCGTCTCCGAGGCGTGGTCGGGGCCGCCCGTGGTGATCACCCAGACCAGGTCGAAGAGCTGGATGGAGAAGATGACCGACAGGAACGCGCTGATCCGGATGGTCGGGGCCAGCAGCGGCAGCGTGATGTGGCGGAAGCGCTGCCAGGTGCCGGCACCGTCGATGCGCGCCGCCTCATGCAGCTCGGCCGGGATGCCCTGCAGGCCGGCCAGGTAGAGCATCATGTGGAAGCCGAAGTACTTCCAGGTCATGACGAGGAAGAGGGTCGGCAGGACGGTGTGCGAGCCCGCGAACCAGTCGCCGCCGAGGCTGCTCAGCCCCACCGCGTCGAGGACCTTGTCGGCCAGTCCCTGCCCCGGCGCGAAGATCATGCCGAACAGCACGCCGGTGATGACTTCGGACAGGATGTACGGCGCGAAGAACAGCATCCGGTAGACCGCCCGGCCGCGCAGCTTCTGGTTGAGCAACACGGCCATGGCCAGCGCGAACGGCAGTTGAAGGGCGATTGAGAAGCCGATGAGCAGTCCGCCGCGCCACAGGTCCCCGAGGAACACGGGGTCCTTGAAGAGCCGCGTGTAGTTGTCGAGACCCTGGAAGTCCGAAGGCGACCCGAAACCGCCCCAGTTGAAGAAGCTGACGTAGATCGCGTAGCCCATGGGCGCCAGCACCAGCAGCCCGAACAGAGTGAGGGCGGGCACCGTGAACACGAACCCGGTAAGCCAGTCGCGCAGTCGGCGCAGGACGGGCCGACGGTTTCTCGTGCCCGCCGTCGGCAGCGGCGTCGCGCCGGTCGACTTGCCGAGATCGGGCACATACGTCGACGCGGTCGAGGTCGAGGTCGAGTGCGTCATCGCCGGCCGCTAGCTCTTCTCGCTCTTGGCGACCTGGGTCACCGAACGCGTGACCTGCTCGGGCGACTTGGAGCCGGCGATGAGCGCGGCGACGCTGTCGTTGATCTCCTGGCCGACGGCGGGGGCGTAGGCCTGGTCGAGGTAGAGCTGGAAGCCGGTGGCGTTGTTCAGGGCGTCCGACACGGCGGTGAGGTTGGGGTCGGTCAGCGCGGGGCGCGCGTCCTTGGACACCGGTATCAGGCCGGTCTCCTTGACGAGGGTCTCGGCGAACTGCTTCTCCGCGAAGAACTTCAGGAACTCCACCGCCGCGTCCGGCGCCCCCTTGCGCACCGCGTGGCCGCCGCCCCCGCCGAACACCTCGGTGAGCGCGCCCTTTCCGCCCTCCACGGAGGGGAAGGAGAAGAAGCCGAGATCGGCGCCGAGGCCCTTGCCGGAGGACTTCTCGACGCTCGGCGCCCACTGGCCCATCAGCTCCATGGCCGCCTTGCCGTTGCCCATCAGGGCCGCCTCACCGTTGGGGTCGGAGTAGGCCCCGCCGAGGAAACCCTTCTGGAAGGGTTCGAGCGCGACGAGGTCCTTGAGGTGCTGGCCGGCCGTGACGAACCCGGCGCCGGTGAAGTCGGCGTCGGTGGCGGCCTTCTGCATCGCCTCCAGTCCGGCGACGCGCATCGACAGGTACGCCCAGTAGTACATGCCGGGCCACTTCTCCTTGCCGGCCAGCGCGATGGGCGTGATCCCGGCGCTCTTGAGGGCCTTGACGGCGTCGAGGTAGCCGGACCAGGTGGTGGGCGGGGTGGTGATCTTGGCCTTCTTGAAGAGCGCCTTGTTGTACCAGAAGCCGACCATGCCGATGTCGAACGGGACGGCGTACGTCTTGCTGTCGAACTGGTAGGCCGACATCGCGGCGGGCACGAAGTTCGTCGTCCACGGGGAGACCTTGTCCGTCAGGTCCTCGACCAGACCCGCGTCGATCTGCTGCTTGAGGACTCCGCCGCCCCAGGTGTGGAAGATGTCCGGCAGTTTCCCGGAGGTGGTCAGCGCGGTCATCTTGGACTTGTACGCCTCGTTCTCCAGCGTGACGATCTTGACCTTCACGTCCGGGTGCGCGGCCTCGAAGTCCTTGGCGCGCTGGGCCCACAGCTTCTTCGCCGGGTCGGTGGTGGTGATGTTCCACCACTCGATCGTGGTCTTGCCCGAACTGTTCCCGCTGTCGGAGGAACCGCACGCGCTCAGGGCGGCCGCGCCCAGTCCGGTCGCCGCGGATGCCGCCAGGAACCTCCGGCGGGAGAAAGAGGTGTAGGTGTTGCCCAACGCTCGCATCGCACACCTTCCGGAAGAGAGCCGATAATTATCGGCCGAGTGCGCCGGAAGTTACGGGTGCGGGACAGCCGTGTCAACGCCCCTGACAAATATCGGAAGTTCTTTGGCCGCGAGTGGTTCGTGGCTGGTCGCGCAGTTCCCCGCGCCCCTGAAGGGGCGCTGATGCCGGCGCGCCCGAAGGGGCGCGGGGCTGTGTACATCAGCGGCTCCGCCGCGGGGCGCGGCCGACCCCCACCGGCCCGCAGCCCCGGAACAACCTCAAGCCCCCGCCCATGGGGCCGCCGTCAACCCCGTCGCGCCGTACTCGCCCGCACGACCAACTCGGTCGCCAACTCAACCCGCGGAGAAACCGGGTCCTCGCCAAGGGCCAGTCGCAGCACCGTGCGCGTGGCCAGCTTCCCCATGTCCGCGAGCGGCTGCCGCACCGTCGTGAGCGGCGGCGCCGACCACCGGACCTCCGGCAGGTCGTCGAACCCGACGACACTCATGTCCTCGGGCACCCGCATCCCTCGCCGCCGCAACGCCTCGATCGCCCCGAGCGCCATCTGGTCACTCGCCGCGAACACGGCGGTCGGCGGTTCCTCCAGGTCGAGCAGCGTGTTGCAGCCGTCGAAGCCGGCCTGATGGTAGAAGTCCCCCGGCACGATCAGCGCGTCGTCGACCGCGACCCCCGCGCCGTCCAGCGCCGCCCGGTACCCGTCGAGCCGCGCCCGCGAGCACAGCAACCGCACGGGCCCGGCGACAAAGCCGATCCGCCGGTGCCCGAGCCCGAGCAGATGCTCCGTCGCCGCCATCCCGCCCGCCCAGTTGGCGGCGCCGACGGTCGGCACGTCGAGGGTCGGGGACCCCGCCGGATCGATCACGACCAGCGGCACCCCGAGCCGCCGCAACTCCTCGTGCAACCGGGGTTCGAGGACCGAGGTCACGAGGATCACGCCGTCCGAGGCACGGGCGCGCAGATTGGTCATCCACTGCCGCGCCGAGCCCGACGCACCGTGGATGGCGGACACCACCGTGCCCACTCCGGAGGCGTGCGCGACCTCCTCGACCCCCCGGATGATCTCCACGGCCCAGGGGCTGTCGAGGTCGTTGAAGACCAGGTCGATGAGGGCCGCCCGGTCACCGGGTGCGGACGATTTGCGCTGGTAGCCGTGTCGCCGCAGCAGGTCCTCGATGCGGGCCCGGGTCTCCGGCGACACGTCGGAGCGACCGTTGACGACACGCGACACGGTGGGCACCGAGACGCCGGCCTGCCGGGCGATCTCGGTGATCGTCACCTTGTTCTTGATGCTCTCCCGGGCCACTGCGCCCACCTCCGTCGACACGTCGAACCGCCCCTCTACCGTTCCACACCCACGGACGAAACTTTGCAGGAGTCTTCCGGAAAAGCGAGGTCGGCGTGAAGCCCAGCCGGGGACGAAGACGTCAGGAGACCGACTCGAACCGCCACCGATGGACCGCCCGGGTCACCAACTCCCCGTCCGGCTCGGGGAGTTCGGGGAGATCGGCGTCGTAGGCCGCGTCCCACCAGGTGATGACGAGCACCCGGTCCTGCGGTGCGCGCAGGACCTCCCGTCGCAGCGGCTCGCTCGCCAGCTCCTGTCTCCGCACCCAGGCGAGCAGCTCGTCGCCCCGCCCGGGGACGGCCCGCGCCTCCCACATCAACGCGACGGTCACGAGTACAGGTTCTCCTTGGAGACCTCGTGCACGTGATCGTGATCGTGGCCGTGCTCGTGCGAACGACCGGGCACATGCGGGTCCGTCACCGGCAGCGAGGAGTCGGCCGACAGGTCCCAGTCGGAGGCGGCCCGGTTCCGGGAGACCATCTCCGCGCCCAGCGCGGCCACCATCGCCCCGTTGTCCGTGCACAGCTTCGGCCGCGGCACCCGCAGCCGGATCCCCGCGGCCTCGCAGCGCTCCTGGGCCAGCGCCCGCAGCCGTGAGTTGGCGGCCACGCCACCGCCGATCATCAGGTGGTCGACGCCCTCGTCCTTGCAGGCCCGTACGGCCTTGCGGGTCAGCACGTCGACGACCGCCTCCTGGAAGGAGGCCGACACGTCACGCACCGGCACCTCCTCACCCGCCGCCCGCTTGGCCTCGATCCAGCGGGCAACGGACGTCTTCAGCCCGGAGAAGGAGAAGTCGTACGCCGGGTCGCGCGGACCGGTCAGGCCGCGCGGGAACGCGATCGCCGAGGGGTCGCCCTCGCGCGCGTACCGGTCGATGACCGGACCGCCGGGGAAGCCCAGGTTCAGCACACGCGCGATCTTGTCGAAGGCCTCGCCGGCCGCGTCGTCGATGGTCGCGCCCAGCGGGCGGACGTCCGAGGTGATGTCGGTCGACAGCAGCAGCGAGGAGTGACCGCCGGAGACCAGCAGGGCCATCGTCGGCTCCGGCAGCGGGCCGTGCTCCAGCTGGTCCACGCAGATGTGGGAGGCGAGGTGGTTGACGCCGTACAGGGGCTTGCCCAGCGCGTAGGCGTACGCCTTCGCCGCCGAGACCCCGACCAGCAGCGCGCCGGCCAGCCCGGGCCCCGCGGTGACCGCGATGCCGTCCAGGTCCCTGGCGCTCACCCCCGCGTCCTTGAGCGCCCGGTCGATGGTCGGCACCATCGCCTCCAGGTGGGCACGGGAGGCGACCTCGGGCACGACGCCGCCGAAACGGGCGTGCTCGTCGACGCTGGACGCGACGGCGTCCGCGAGCAGCGTGTTGCCGCGGACGATGCCGACGCCGGTCTCGTCGCAGGAGGTCTCGATACCCAGGACCAGCGGTTCGTCAGCCATTGCTCTCTGTTCCTTGTACGCCGTTTACTGAGGGTGAACCCGGGGCGGAGCCGCTGTCGGACGCGGTGCGCATCCGCATGACCAGGGCGTCGACGTTGCCCGGCTGGTAGTAGCCACGGCGGAAGCCGATGGGCTCGAAGCCGAAGCGCTCGTACAGCTTCTGCGCGCGGACGTTGTCCACGCGGCACTCGAGCATGACCTCGGCGCACTCGAACGCGGTCGCGGCCCGCAGCAGCTCGGTCAGCAGCCGGGCGCCGAGGCCGGTGCCCCACTGATCACGTCGTACGGCGATGGTCTGTACGTCGCCCAGGTCACCGGAGGCGGCGAGCCCGGCGTATCCGACGAGTCGGCCGCTCTCGGTCGCCACCACGTACCGGCGCGTCGCCCCGGGCCCCCGGGCGTGGGCCAGCTCGGACCAGAACATCCCCCGCGACCAGGCGTCCTCGGGGAAGAGGTCCTTCTCCAGCTCCAGTACGGGATCGATGTCCCACCAGCGCATCTCGCGCAGCTCGGCGGTCACTTCGGGGTGACCACCTTGTAGTTCTTGGGCACCTGGGCGTCCGGGCGGCGCAGGTAGAGCGGCCGGGGCGCCTCCAGCTCCTCGCCCGCGGCGAGTTTCTCCGCGGCCAGGGACGCGAGCGCGCCCGCCGGGACATGCTCGGGAGCACGGGCGTCCGGGAAGGTGTCGGGATAGAGCAGCGCACCCGCGCCCACGGCGGGCAGACCGGCGACCGTCCCGGCGATGTCGGCGGGCCGGTCGACGGTGGGCGCGGAGGCACGCGTACGGGGGTCGTCGTACAGCGCCCAGTACACCTCCTTGCGCCGGGCGTCCGTCGCGACGACGAACGGGCCCTCGACGCCGGTGCCGTCGGCGGCGTACGCGAGCCCGTCGAGGGTGCACAGGCCGTGCACGGGCACGCCGAGCACGAGGCCGAAGGTGTCGGCGGTCATGAGGCCGACGCGCAGCCCCGTGTACGGGCCGGGGCCTACGCCCACGACGATGCCGGTGACGGCGTCCAGCTTGAGGCCTGCCTCGGCGAGCACCCGGTCGACGGCCGGCAGCAGCAGCTCTCCGTGCCGGCGCGCGTCCACCTGGCTCGACGAGGCGATGACGGACGTGCCGTCGTGCAGGGCGACGGTCACGGCGGGGGTGGCGGTATCCAGAGCGAGCAAGAGCACGCAAACAGCCTACGGCGCCCGAGCGGGACGCACGGCCGTCCCGGTCTGCGGGGCGGCGGCTGCTACCGTCACCACAAAGGACGTAATGGACACGAACGCGGTACGAGAGGCGGGTACACAAGGTGGCTAGGAACAGCTCGGGATTCGTGGCCGGGCTCACCGCGGCGGCTGTCGCGGTGGTCGGCTTCCTCGCCTACCAGGCGTCCGCGAACGTGCCCGACACCCTGAGCAAGCCCTCCGCGGGCGCGTCCAAGGTCCCCACCACGAAGGCTCCCCGGGACAAGAAGAACCCAGTGGCGCTGCCGACCGCCTCGGGCAGGGGTGAGCGGGTCGTCTACTCGGTCGACGACGACCGCGTGTGGCTGGTCACCGCGAACAACAGGACCGAGCTCACCTTCAAGATCACCCCCGGCACGGTGGACCCGGCGGTCGGCACCTACGCCGTCACCTCTCGCTCCAAGGCCGTCACCGGATCGGACGGCGCCCAGATCGAGCACGTCGTCCGTTTCGCCGTCGTGGACGGCGTGGCGATCGGCTTCAGCTCCGCCATAGACGGCTCCACGGGCTCCCCCGACTCCACCAAGAAACTCGGCGGTATCCGGGAGTCCCGCAAGAACGGCACCGCGATGTGGAACTTCGCAACGATCGGCGTGAAGGTAATCGTCATCCGGTAACTGTCGGCGCCCCGAAGGGGCGCGGGGAACTGCGCGATCAGCCCCCACCGGGCCCGCACCCGAAAATCCACGCCCCCGCGGAGCGCTCACGCGGCTTTGCGCGGCCGCGCCTCCGCACGCGGAGCCTCCGGCATGGGCGCCCGAGGCGGCCTGGACACCGCGTCGGCCGCCGCACACGACGCCAGGAGATCCCGCATCGACACCCCACCGCACGGCTGCTGCACCGACACGTCACGTTCCGAAGCCGACATGGACGCCTCCTGGGGATTCGGGGGCAAGCGTGGTTAGGTAGACCTAACTACGGACTGAGGTCCATGTGACCACGGCCGGGACACCGAACGCAACATCTTGCCGACGACTTGTCGGAACCTTCACGTCCCCGGAACCCTCACCCAGGGTGATCAAGCCGCGAGCACGCTCAGATCGGTCGTCGCCCAGCGCTCCCCGAGCCCGGTGATCGTGACGTGCCGTACCTCGTCCGTGGTGTCACCGACGGCCCGGTGGATGACGACGTCGAGCCGGTCGTCGGTGAGCTCCTCGACCTTGCCCTCGCCCCACTCCACGACGATCACCGAGTCGGAGAGTGACACGTCGAGGTCGAGGTCCTCCATCTCGTCGAGCCCCCCGCCCAGCCGGTACGCGTCCACGTGCACGAGCGGCGGACCGTCACCGAGGGAGGGGTGCACCCGGGCGATGACGAAGGTAGGCGAGGTGACCGCGCCCCGTACGCCGAGCCCCTCGCCGAGGCCGCGGGTCAGCGTCGTCTTGCCCGCGCCGAGCTCCCCGTTCAGCATCACGAGATCGCCCGCGCGCAGCAGCTTGGCCAGGTGAAGGCCCAACTCCCGCATCTGTTCTGGCGAGTTGACGGTGATCCGGACGTTCACGCCCTCGGCGGCGGGCTCAGCCGGGTTGTGCGCTGCTGCTGGTGCTTCCATAGCCACCCACGGTAGCCCCTGCCGGGACGGCGCCCGCGCGCATCAGAAGGTCGGCGAGACGGTCTATGACCACCTCGGGGTGCTCCAGCATGACCAGATGCCCGGCGTCCGGGACGAGCACCAGTTCGGCGTCCGGCAGCAGGTCCGCGATCGCCTCGCTGTGCTCACTCGGTGTCACCATGTCGCCGACCCCGGCCAGCACCAGCACCGGCAGTTCGGCGAAGTACGCGAGGGCCTCGGTCTTGTCGTGCTCGGTGAACGCCGGGTAGAACTCCGCGACGACGTCGATCGGAGTGCCCTCGATCATCCGTTCGGCGAACCGCACGATGGCCGGGTCGACGTCCCGGGACGCGAACGAGTACCGCTTGATGATCCCCGCGAACAGGTCGGCCGTGGCCCGCCGCCCCCGCTCCACCAGGGCGGCCTGCTGACCGAGCGCCTTCAGCACCCCGGGAAGCACCCGGCGCACCGCGTTGACGCCCGCGACGGGCAGCCCGAAGTTGACCTCGCCGAGCCGCCCGGACGACGTACCGACGAGCGCGACCGCGACGACCCGTTCGCGGACGAGGTCCGGATACCGGTCCGCCAGCGCCATGACGGTCATCCCGCCCATGGAGTGCCCCACCAGCACGATCGGCCCCTCGGGCACGGCCGCGTCGATGACGGCCTTCAGGTCCTGGCCCAGCTGGTCGATGGAGACGGGCGTGCCGTCCTTCGTCTGCGCGACCCCGCGCCCGGAGCGGCCGTGACTGCGCTGGTCCCAGTGCACCGTGCGCACCACCCCGCGCAGCGCGGCCCGCTGGAAGTGCCAGGAGTCCTGGTTGAGGCAGTACCCGTGGCTGAAGACGACGGTGACGGGGGCCGGGGCCTTGCGCCCGAAGAGCCGGCGCCGGCGCGGGGTGAACGTCACATCCTGCTCGATGTCGTCCACCTCGTAGTACAGCTCGGTGCCGTCGTCGGCGTACGCCTTGCCCGGCGTGCCGCGCAGCGAGCCGTACGGGCCCGTCGAGTCGAGTGCGAGGCGGGCCTTGTTGCGCATGCCGCGGCCCACCGTCAGCCGCTCTATGGCGACTCCGGCGGCGGCGCCCGCGGCCACCACGCCTATGGCGACGCCGGCGATACCGGCCTTGCGCCAGTTCCCGGCGGCGGAGGCGACGGCCGCCGCGGCGACGTCCGTGACGGCCTCCGCGCTGCTCTCGCTCACGTACCGCTCCTCTTCGCCGGGATGTCGTTCACTTCAGAAGGTCGTGCTGGGGTGGTGCCGGTCGTGCTGAGGGTGGTGCCGGAGGTACCGCTGATGGTGCAACTATGTCCTGTTGCCCTGTTGTCCTGCGCGGGGCACCCCCTGTACTCCTTGTGGGTTACCCGCCTTGTTCCTTATTCACGTATACGCGCGGCACTCGGGTTCCGATCCGGGTGACGATTTCGTACGCGATCGTCCCCGCCGCTCGCGCCCAGTCCTCGGCGGTCGGCTCGCCCCGGTCGCCCGGACCGAACAGGATCGCCTCCGAACCGGGCACCGGCTCGTCCCCGCCCAGGTCGACCACGAACTGGTCCATCGCGACCCGTCCCGCCACCGTCCGCCACTTGCCGCCCACCAGCACCGGTCCGGTGCCGGAGGCGTGGCGCGGCACGCCGTCCGCGTAGCCGACGGGGACGAGGCCGAGGGTGGTGGCACCCGCGGTGACGTAGTGATGTCCGTAACTGACCCCGTGGCCCCCCGGTACGTGCTTCACCAGCGCGAGGGACGCGCTCAGCGTCATCACCGGGCGCAGCCCGAAATCGGCCGGGGTGCCGATCTCCGGGCTGGGCGAGATGCCGTAGACCGCGATCCCCGTCCGTACGAGGTCGAAGTGGCTCTCGGGGAGGGTCAGCGTGGCCGGCGAGTTCGCGATGTGCCGCACCTCGGGGCGCACGCCCCGCTCCTCGGCGTACGTCACCATCTCGCGGAAACGGTCCAGTTGGGCACGGATGGAGGGATGCCCGGGTTCGTCGGCGCAGGCGAAGTGCGACCACAGACCGGTGATGTCGATCAGCCCGCGTTCCTCGGCGCGCAGTGCCTCGCGCACGAGTTCGGGCCAGTCGGCGGGCTGGCAGCCGCCGCGCCCGAGCCCGGTGTCGGCCTTGAGCTGGACCCGGGCGGCCGTCCCGGCCGCCTCGGCCGCGGCGGTGACCTCCCGCAGGGCCCACATCCCGCTCACCGACACGTCGAGGTCGGCCTCGACGGCCTCCCGCCACGGCCCGCCCGGCGTCCACAGCCAGCACATGATCCGGCTGTCGGTCAGGCCGGCCGCGCGCAGGGCGAGGGCCTCCTCGGGAGTGGCGGTGCCGAGCCAGGTGGCGCCCGCCTCCAGTGCGGCGCGGGCGCACGGGACCGCCCCGTGGCCGTACGCGTCGGACTTGACCACGGCCATCAAGGCCGCGGACGGCGCGTGGGCACGCAGGGTCCGCACGTTGGCTCGCAGGGCGGCCAGGTCGATCTCTGCGCGGGCGCGCAGGGGTGCTGTGTCGTTCATCGCGCCCCCAGTGTCTCAGAGGGGCCCGAGGGCCCCCGGAGGACGGTCAGGTGCCGGCCCTGCGGCCCCACACGTACACGTGGTCGTTCGTCTTGGTGACGTTCCACAGGGAGCGGGCGTCGGCGAGGCGCAGATTGACGCAGCCCCACGAGCCGTTCGGGTCGTAGACACTGCCGTAGATGGCGTGGAAGGCCTGTCCGCCGCTGAAGAACTGGCTGTACGGCATCGGGCTGTTGTACAGCGTCGACCAGTGGTTCTTGTGCTTCCAGTAGACCTTGAACCAGCCGGTCCTGGTCCGGTACCCGGCCCGCCCGCTGCGCATCGGCACCGGTCCCCACAGCACCTTCTTCCCCTTCTGCACCCAGGTGAGCTGCCGGGGCAGGTCCACGCACGCGACGCGGTACGACCGCACGGGACACTTCCCGGCCGCGTTCGGGTTCTTCTTCGCGGACAGCAGCTGCATCCGGGCCCAGGTGACGGGGCCGGCGTAGCCGGTGTTCGGCTTGATCCCCTGCTTCGTCTGGAACGCCCGGATGGCGGCGCAGTCGCCCGCCGACTGCTTCCCGTCGACCTTCAGCTTCAGCCACCGCTCGACCTGCCGCTGGTACGGCCCGGTCAGCTTGGTGCACGTCACGGACTTGCCCGCGACGGCCTCACTGAGGGGGACGTACTCGATGAGCGCGTCCGTCTGCGCGGGCGCGTCCCTCGGCTCGACGGCGTCCTCCTGCGCACTCGGTGTGTACACCTTGGGCGGCAGCATCTGGTCCGGCGTGTCCACCTGCCACGGCTGCTGGGGCCCCGGCCGCACGCCGGGCACCAGCTCGCTTCCCGGCCCGGGCGCCGGGGGCCCGGCCTGCGCCGCCGCCCCCTCCACCGGCATCACCACCAGCAGCGCGAGGAGCACCCCCACGCTCCCGCATCTCATTCGTCTGCTCATCATCATGCGACCAGCGATACGCAACCCTGGGGCGAGCGGGGGTGAGCCGCGCGGACGGGGTCCCCCGTAATGGGCAACGCAGCGCCGCATAAGGGGCGCGGGGAACTGCGCGACAAGCCCCCACCCACCCGCAACCCGGGGGTCCGGGGGCGGAGCCCTCAGGTACGGATGGGACGGGTAGGGGCGGCGGGGGCAAGGAACCCGGGTTCAGCGAACCCCGTCGCAGACGTCCCGCCAGGCCTCCGGAATCGCCGCCGCGACGTCATGCGCCCCCAAGGGCGCCCCGTCCGCCGCGAGCCTCCCCGCCAGCCCATGCAGATACGCGCCCACACTCCCCGCGTCCAACGCCGACAACCCGGCCGCGAGCAACGACCCCGCAAGCCCCGACAGCACGTCCCCGCTCCCGGCCGTGGCCAGCCACGCCGTCCCCGTCGGATTCACCCGCACCGCACCGCCCCCCGGATCGGCGACCAGAGTCGTCGACCCCTTCAGCAGCACGGTCGCCCCGTACCGAAGCGCCAACTCCCGCGCCGAAGCCAGCCGAGCCGCCTCGACCGACTCCCGCGAGACCCCGAGCAACGCCGCCGCCTCCCCGGCATGCGGAGTCATCAGCGTGGGCGCGGTACGGGCCCGTACGGCGGACCGGTCCGCGAGCCGCAGCCCGTCCGCGTCCACCAGCACCGGCACATCCGCCTCGAGCACCTGCGCCACCGCCGACGCGTCGTCCCCGACCCCGGGCCCCGCCACCCATGCCTGGACCCGCCCGGCCCGTGCGGGCCCCTGGTCCGACACGAGCGTCTCGGGAAAGCGGGAGATCACGGCATCCGCCGCGGGCCCGACGTAGCGCACCGCCCCCGCCCCACCCCGCAACGCGCCGGACACGGCGAGCACGGCGGCGCCCGGATACCGCGCGGACCCGGCCGCGATCCCGACGACCCCACGCCGGTACTTGTCGCTCTCGGCCCCGGGCACCGGCAGCCGCGCCGCCACGTCCGCGTGCTGAAGGGCCTCCAGTTCGGCCTCCTCGGGCAGTTCGAGCCCGATGTCGACGAGGCGTACCGAACCGGCGTACTCGCGCCCCGGGGCGATGAGCAGCCCGGGCTTGTGCGTCCCGAAGGTCACCGTCAGATCGGCGCGGACGGCGGTGCCCAGGACCTCTCCCGTGTCGGCCTCGATCCCGCTCGGCAGGTCCACGGCGACCACGGCCGCCCGGGAGTCCGCCGCGTACTGGGCCAGCGGCACCGCCTCGGGCCGCAGCCCGCCCTTGCCCCCGATGCCGACGATCCCGTCCACGACGAGGTCGGCCCGCAGGATCAACTCCTCGGCGGCGCCGGACCCGGCGACCGTGCCCCCGGCCCGCCGCAGCGCGGCCAGGCCCGCGCCGTGCGTCCGTTCGGGCACGAGCAGCACGGCGGTGACCCCCGCCCCCCGCCGCGCCAGCCGGGCCCCGGCGTACAGGGCGTCGCCCCCGTTGTCCCCGCTGCCCACGAGCAGCACGATCCGGCTGCCGTACACCCGTCCCAGCAAGTCCGCGCAGGCAGCGGCCAGTCCGGCCGCGGCGCGCTGCATCAGCGCACCTTCCGCAAGCCGCGCCATCAGCTCACGCTCTGCCGCCCTGACCGTCTCCACGCTGTACGCAGTACGCATGGGTCGAGTCTCCCGTACGCGCGCTCACCGCGCCGCCCCGGCCGCCGGCCCCTCCCCCGCCCTACCCCTCTGCCACCACCACGGCCGAGGCCACCCCCGCGTCATGGCTCAGCGACACATGCCACGAGCGGACGCCCAGTTCGGCCGCGCGCGCCGCCACCGTCCCCGTCACCCGCAGTCGTGGCCGGCCGCTGTCCTCGACGTAGACCTCCGCGTCCGTCCAGTGCATGCCCGCCGGAGCGCCCAGCGCCTTGGCGACCGCCTCCTTCGCGGCGAAGCGCGCGGCCAGGGACGCGATGCCGCGGCGCTCCCCGTTCGGCAGGTGCAACTCCTGATCCAGGAAGAGCCGATGGGCCAGCCCCGGCGTACGCTCCAGCGCCGCCAGGAACCGGTCGATCTCGGCCACGTCGATACCGACCCCGATGATGCTCATGCCCAGCACCCTATGGGCCGGACGGCCGCCGACGTGCCGACCTCTCGGCGTTGATTGCGCGAGCTCAGTGCTCGGCGTTCTTCGGCACGGTGATCTGGTGCTCGCCCCAGCTCATCCGTGTCGTCGCCTCGTAGTTCACCGTCGTACCCGCGTCGAGACCCGCCTCCCGGGCCCTGGCCGATGGTTCGACCAGCACGCTCTGCTCGCAGAGCATCGCGCCGGTGGACGGGTCCACGACCAGCCGCTGCTGCACGCTCCCCAGCGGGGTCCGCGCCGTACCGGGGAACGCGACACCGACGCCCTCACGCCCCAGTGGATCGGTGACACGCCCGAGCCCCCGGACGCCGGGCAGGTCCGCGAGCACCCGGTACGCGGCCGCCCGTACGGCGGGCTTCACCGGCATCGTGATGAGGTCGGCCGCCTGGCGCAGCACCGAGGCCGTGCGGCCGCCGCCGGTCTCGGCACCGCTGCTGTCCTCCTCGTACAGCTTCTCCAGCTGACGGCGCAACTCCCCACTACTGGAAGGGAGTTCGCGCAGATCCTGGTACGAGACGTTCCGCGGGCCGAGGGCGTAGATCTTGTCGCCGGCGTTCGTCCGCATGACCATCGGCCGCCCGGTTCCGATCCTGTACCCCAGCGTGCCCTGTCCGGCCGCTGTCGAGGCCTCGGCCTGCACCGTGGCGGGCGAGCCCGCGGCCCGCCAGCGCGCCTTGTCCGCCTCGGTGCGGGGTGCGGTCACGTTGTCCAGACCGGAGACCATCAGGCTCCGGGTTCCCGGGCGCACACCCACCGACCACTCGCCGGTCGACGTGGTGCGCACGGCGAAGAGCTGTCCCTTCGCGCCGACGACGTTCACGTCCTCCGAGCGCGTGGCGGTCTGCCAGTACGTTCCCTCGGCTGCCGGTGTCTCCGCCTTCTTCGCCACGCTGAGCAGTTCGAGGCGGCCGTCGACCTGGACGTCGGCACGGCCCTGCGACGCCGCCGAGGCCGACCCCGCCGTGGCGGCCGGGGACCGCGGGTGGGCGCTCGCGCGCACACCTGAAGGATCCTGCCCGTCGAGCGTGCTCACGACCACCACGGACGCCGCGACCGCCGCCACGGCCACGACGGTCCCGAGCGGCCGGATCCCGGCCCACAGGCGCCGCGGTTCCTGGGAGCGTGCCGCTCGACGGTCCGTCGCTCCGGCCAGGATGCGTGCCAGGTCGTCGTGCTGCCGCGGGGAGTCGGCCAGCCGCGCCGGGTCGAGTTCGTCGGGCCGGGCGTCCGCGAGCACCCTCAGGACGTCGGGCCGCCCGGACCGTGCGGGGGTGTTCTTCATGTGAGTGCTCCTTTGCGATCGGTGCTGCGGTGCGGGTTCCGAGCGGGTGGCACTTGCGCGGCCTGCGCTGGTGCGGGGGGCGCTGGTGCGGGCGGGGCTTGCGCAGGCGCTACGGACGCCGTCTCCGCCGGGGACATCGCCTCCAGGGAGACCGCCTCCAGGGCCTTCTCCAGACGGCGGCGGGCCCGGTGCAGCCGGACGGTCAGCGTCGCGATGGTGCAGCCCAGGACCCGTGCCGCCTGCTTGGGACTCAGCCCGTGCCAGGCGATCAGGGTCAGCAGCTCCCGGTCGGCGTCGGACAGACCCGCCAGGGCCTGCAACGCGGCTTCCCGGTCGGTCACGTCCGCCGCGACGTCACCGACGTCGCTCCGGGCACCGCTGCTGATGCGCTGGGCCTCCTGGGCGGCGATGGCGTACTGGTGGCTGTCGCGGCGGCGCAGTTCGCGCACCAGGTTGCGGGCCACTCCCAGGAGCCAGGGCAGCGCGGGTTGCGGAATGTCCCGCACGCGCCGCCAGGCGACGGTGAACGTCTCGCTCGTGATGTCCTCGCCTACCTGCCGGCCCACCAGACTCGTGGCATAGGCGAGGACGCGCGGATAGCACTCCTCGTAGACATCCTTGAAGCGTTGGGCATGTGTCACACGCCATCCCCTCATGTCGGCTCTCTCACCAAGCAATGCGCGTGACGGCCCACTTCTTACAGGGCGAGTCGAAATTCATGCGGTGTGGTCCGCGTCACGCCGAGGAGAGAGGAGAGGCGAGGGGTGCCCGATACCGAAGGAGCGGGAACGGCCGCAGCCGTTCCCGCTCGATCTCTGTGCTGTACGGCCTCTGTGAAGTCCGGCCGGGTTTCTCAGACGGTGCCGGAGTCCGAGATGACGATCTTCTTGGACGTGGCGCCGGAACGGCTGCCGAGCTTCTCGACGGCCCGGACGACGTCCATGCCCTCGACGACCTCACCGAAGACGACGTGCTTGCCGTCGAGCCAGTCAGTGACGATCGTGGTGATGAAGAACTGCGAGCCGTTGGAGTTCGGGCCGGCGTTGGCCATGCTCAGCAGGCCCGGCTTGGTGTGCTTGAGCTTGAAGTTCTCGTCCGGGAACTTCGTACCGTAGATGCTCTTGCCGCCGGTGCCGTTCTCGTTGGTGAAGTCACCGCCCTGCAGCATGAAGTCCGGGATGACACGGTGGAACGGCGAGCCCTTGTAGCCGAACCCGTTCTGGCCGGTGGCCAGCTCACGGAAGTTGCGGGCCGTCTCCGGGACCACGTCGTCGTACAGCTTGAACTCGATCCGGCCGAGCGGCTCCCCGTCCGCGGACACCTCGAAAAAGACGTTCTGTCCCATGGCACTGCTCCTCTTGTACTCGAAAGGTCGTGTCCGAGAATAAGAGGGCACCGGCCCACGGGTCGCAGCGGGAACCCCCACAGCGGGACAAACGGCCTAACGCCACCGTGGGGACGAGCCTTCTCGCCGACCCTAGTCACTCTCCGCCGGACTGATTCACACTCCGCCGCCGGTTGCTCTTCGCGGAGGCGCGCACCAGCTCCCCCAGGACGAGCGTCACCGCCGCCACGCCCCGGACCCAGCGGGGCCCGCCCCGCGACGCCCACACCACACACACGCACCCACCGATGACAAGCACCAGGAGACCGGCCGGCACCACAACGCTCATGTTCCCCACCCTGCATTCGCCTATCCGTACGGTGCGGTGATCCTCTCAGGAGAGAGCGCCCCCGCGTGATGTCACTAGGCTCACTTGCCGGAGCCGACGTGGTAGCCGACGGGGTCGACGACGACGTCCGGAACGGTGCCACTGGCGGGGGCGACGGTGATGGTCAGATCGTTGAGATTCACGATCTCCCCGACCGTCTCGTTGGGCGGGGTGACGAGGAGCCGGGTGTAGGTCTTGCCGGAGCCGCTGGTGTCCGGGCTGAAGTGCAGCAGGAAGCGGGTCTCCTCGCCGGGCGCGATGGTGACGGTGGACGCCGTGGCGTCGGCGCGGGCGGCGTCGGGCCCGGTGTCGCCCAGGCCGTCGGGGCCCACGAGTTGGACGCCCGGGAAGCCGTGCATGCTGCACTTGCTGGAACCGGTGTTCTTCATGTTGACGACTATCTCGTCCTTGATCCCGCTGGCGGTGGCGCTGAAGGCGAGATGGGGGACCTTGCACCTGGAGCCCGACGTCGATGACTGGGTCTGGGCGGTGAGCTTGCTGCCCTTGCTGGAGCTGGTGGAGGAGCCGGACGAGGAGGAACCCGAGGTCGAGGTCGAGCCCTTACCGCCGGTGGAGGAACCGGACGAGGAGGAACCCGACGACGAGGAACCTGACGACGAGGTCGAGCCCTGATCGCCGGTGGAGCTGCTCGCGGCGGTGGACGCGCTGGTGTGGGCGGAAGCGCTCGAGTCGCTGCTGCCGCACGCGGTCAGCGAGAGGCCGGCAGCGGCGACGATGAGAGCGAGGGCGGACATCTTCTTGACGCGCATCGGTACTCCTGGGAAGCGGTGTTGTCGCGCTCGCTCCGGCTGAGCGTGCGTTGCTGCTTCAGAGGAGACCCGCCGCCGGGCGGGCGTTGCGAGAGGAGTCGCATCAAGACGCCCCTGTGACAGGCGAGTCGATACGCCGTTACGGGAAGGCGGAGGAAGCGGGACAACGGACCCGGCACGTGCCAACTGCCCACCCGTCACGGCGAACAGCTTTGCGGTATGAGGCCGCCGCCAGCTCGCACCACACGTACTTGCCGCGCTGCCCGTTTCTGGCCGGCGGCTGCCCTCGACGGCCACACCGGCTCCGCCGGTGCCGTTCCCGGATGTGGAGGGGGCGGCGGAGTAGCTGTCTCGTGCAAGACGGGCTGGAGTGCGCCGGGGGCCTCCGGCCCCGTACGGCTATTCGGGCCGCACGTCCGCGAACAGGTCCTCCGCGTAGGCCACGTGCACCGCCCGTTCCGACCAGGCCTTGAGCTGATCCAGGTGGGAACACGCCTGCACCCGCCGCCGGACGGAGTCAGGTACCTGGAGGCCTCGAAGCTCCAGGATCTTCAAGGTCATTTCGATGCGGTCTTCGACGCGCCCTTCGCCCCCACCTTCTCCGCGACCGGGTGGCGGAAGAAGTAGTTCACCGGAGCCATCAGGTCCCTCCAAATCTCCTTCGCCTGGGAATCCACCAGGCCAGACGTCACGAGCTGTACGAGCAGAGCCGCGCTTGCCGGGTCGACCGTCTCCAGAGCCGTCGCGAGTGGTCCCAGTATCGCGGCGGCACGCGGCCCTTTACCATGCGTAACCGCCGAGAGCACCGCGAGCGACAGGTCCTGCGCGGCCTCCTTCTCGTCGGTGATCACCGGCACGTTGTCCGGTCCGAGAACCATCGGCCGTACGACGAGCGAGGACCAGCCGGGCAGACCGAACCGGATGGGCTGCGCGGCCCACCGCGCGGTGGAACTGCTCTGGGTCATGACAATGAGCACCGGCTCGCAGCGGTACTCCTCGTAGAGGTCCCGTTCGCCCTGGAGGGCTTCGCCGGTGCCGCGAGCGCCATGGTGTACGCCGGAGGCGCCGTGCCCATGCTGGACACCGTCGTACGCGATACACCCCACAGCACGGCCTTCATCGACGCCGAAGCCCAACTCGGCGCCTCTCGAACGCTCTTCCGCAAGGTGGAGTCGAGCTGACAAAAGAGCTATGAGGCAGCGCATGCGCACCCCCGACAACTGGCGCAAGTCGTCCTACTCGGGTCCGGGCGACGGCAACTCCTGCGTCGATATCGCCAACTCACCCACCCACATAGCCATCCGCGACTCAAAGACCCCGGCCAGAGCCACCCTCACCTTCCCGTCCGAAGCCTTCGTCCCCTTCATCGAAGCCCTGAAGCCGGCTCACTCCACCGTCACCGACTTCGCCAGGTTTCGAGGCTGATCCACCTCGTTCCCCCGCGCCGTCGCCAGTTCACACGCGAACACCTGCAACGGCACCGTCGCGACGAGCGGCTGAAGCAGCGTCGGCGTGGCCGGAATCCGGATCAGGTGATCGGCGTAGGGCACCACCGCCTCGTCACCCTCCTCCGCGATCACGATCGTGCGCGCACCCCTCGCCCGGATCTCCTGGATGTTGGACACGATCTTGTCGTACAGAACCGAGCGCCCGCGCGGGGACGGCACGACGACCACGACCGGCAGATCGTCCTCGATCAAGGCGATCGGCCCGTGCTTCAGCTCACCCGCCGCGAAGCCCTCCGCGTGCATGTAGGCGAGTTCCTTGAGCTTGAGGGCGCCTTCCAGGGCGACCGGATAGCCGACGTGCCGCCCCAGGAACAGCACGGTGTCCTTGTCGGCGAGCGATCGTGCGAGCTCGCGTACCGGCTCCATGGTCTCCAGGACCCGTTCGACCTCGCCGGAGATCTGGGACAGGTCACGGATGACGGCCTGGATCTCGTCGCCCCACTTGGTGCCGCGCACCTGGCCCAGGTACAGCGCGACCAGATAGCAGGCGACCAGCTGCGTCAGGAACGCCTTGGTGGACGCGACGGCGACCTCAGGACCCGCGTGCGTGTAGAGCACCGCGTCCGACTCGCGTGGGATCGTCGAACCGTTCGTGTTGCAGATCGCCAGCACCTTGGAGCCCTGCTCGCGGGCGTGCCGCAGCGCCATCAGCGTGTCCATGGTCTCGCCGGACTGGGAGATGGCGATCACCAGCGACCGCGTACCGAGAATCGGATCCCGGTACCGGAACTCACTCGCGAGCTCCACCTCGCACGGGATCCGCGTCCAGTGCTCGATGGCGTACTTGGCGATCAGCCCGGCGTGGAAGGCGGTCCCGCAGGCCACGATGACGACCTTGTCGATCTCGCGCAGCTCGTGAACCGGGATCCGCACCTCGTCGAGCGTCAGTGAACCGGCCGCGTCGATCCGGCCCAGGAGCGTATCGGCGACCGCCTTGGGCTGCTCGGCGATCTCCTTGAGCATGAAGTAGTCATAACCGCCCTTTTCCGCGGCCGAGGCGTCCCAGTCGATGTGGTACTTACGCACGTCCGCCGGACGGCCGTCGAAACCGGTCACCGTCACGCCGTCCCGGCGCAGCTCCACCACCTGGTCCTGACCCAGCTCGATCGCCGACCGCGTGTGGGCGATGAACGCGGCGACGTCCGAGGCGAGAAAGGCCTCGCCCTCTCCGACGCCCACCACGAGCGGCGAGTTCCGCCGCGCCCCCACCACCACGTCCGGCGCGTCCGCGTGGACCGCGACCAGCGTGAACGCGCCCTCCAGGCGGCGGCACACCAGCCGCATCGCCTCCGCGAGGTCGTCGCACGCCGAGAACTCCTCGGCGATCAGGTGTGCGACCACCTCGGTGTCGGTCTCGGAGGCCAGCTCGTGCCCGCGCTCGGCCAACTCGGCACGCAGGAGAGCGAAGTTCTCGATGATCCCGTTGTGCACGACGGCGACGCGCCCCGCGTTGTCGAGATGCGGATGGGCGTTCGCGTCCGTGGGGCCCCCGTGCGTGGCCCAGCGCGTGTGCCCGATCCCCGTCGACCCGGTCGGCAGCGGCCGGCCGACCAGCTCCTTCTCCAGGTTGACCAGCTTCCCGGCCTTCTTCGCGGCGGCGAGCCCCCCGTCCGCCAGCACGGCGACACCCGCCGAGTCGTACCCCCGGTACTCCAGCCGCTTCAGCCCGGCCATCACCACATCAAGCGCCGACTGCGACCCCACGTATCCCACGATTCCGCACATGCGCCGCAGCCTAAGCGCCAACAGCCCCCCGAACCCGGCACTGCGTGCCCGAATTCGGAAATTCTGGCCACCTTTCGCAGCGCCCCCGGCCCCCTGGGCGCCCCCGCGTAACCGCCTACGTGACCCACCCCACCCCCCACCCCGTCCACACTCCCGTAACAATGGACTGTGATCTCTCCGGTCTCCCCGATGCCCCGGAGCGCCCACCGGCACAGGCCGGAGGCGACTCCCTACGTCGACCTCACCCGATCCGAGTGGAGCGTGCTGCGCGAAAAGACGCCGCTGCCGCTGACCGCCGAGGAGGTCGAGAAGCTGCGCGGTCTGGGCGATGTCATCGACCTCGACGAGGTGCGGGACATCTATCTGCCGCTGTCCAGACTGCTCAATCTGTACGTCGGCGCCACGGACGGGCTCAGAGGGGCGCTGAACACCTTCCTCGGCGAGAAGGGCTCCCAGTCCGGCACCCCGTTCGTCATAGGGGTGGCCGGATCGGTCGCCGTCGGCAAGTCCACCGTCGCGCGCCTGCTGCAGGCCCTGCTCTCCCGTTGGCCCGAACACCCGCGCGTCGAACTGGTGACCACGGACGGCTTCCTGCTCCCCACCAAGGAGCTGGAGGCACGCGGTCTGATGTCGAGGAAAGGTTTCCCCGAGTCGTACGACCGTCGCGCCCTCACCCGGTTCGTCGCCGACATCAAGGCGGGGAAGGACGAGGTCACGGCCCCCGTCTACTCCCACCTGATCTACGACATCGTCCCCGACCAGCGGCTCACCGTCCGCCGCCCGGACATCCTCATCGTCGAGGGCCTGAACGTCCTGCAGCCCGCCCTCCCGGGCAAGGACGGCCGCACCCGCGTCGGCCTCGCGGACTACTTCGACTTCAGCGTGTACGTCGACGCCCGCGCCGAGGACATCGAGCGCTGGTACCTCAACCGGTTCAAGAAGCTCCGCCAGACCGCCTTTCAGAAGCCCGACTCCTACTTCCGCAGGTACACGCAGGTCTCCGAGGAGGAGGCGCTCGACTACGCCCGCACGACCTGGCGCACCATCAACAAGCCCAACCTGCTGGAGAACGTGGCCCCCACCCGCGGCCGCGCCACCCTCGTCGTGCGCAAGGGCCCGGACCACAAGGTGCAGCGTCTGAGCCTGCGCAAGCTGTAGTACCGGGCCGCGGGGCCGTCATCCGGTGCGTATACCCTGCGCCGCATGCTGCATCTGCGTCTGATCACCCCGGCCGACCGCACCGACGACGTCGTACGGCTGATCGAGAGGACCGTGGGCACGACCCATCTCGTCGTGCTCACGGGCGCCGCCCGCAACCCGGCGGGGGACGTGGTGACGTGCGACGTCGCGCGGGAAGCGGGCGACGAACTGATCGGCGGGCTGCGGGAGATGGAGCTCGACCGGACCGGGTCGATCGCCGTCGAGAACATCGATCTGTCGCTGTCGAAGCGTGCCGACAAGGCGGAGGACGAGGCGCCGGGCGAGGGCGCGGACGCGGTGCTGTGGGAGCACCTGGCCGACGCGACGCACGAGGAGTCGACGCTCTCGGTGACCTACGTCGCCTTCCTCACGCTCGCCACGATGATCGCGGCCTGTGGTGTGGTCCTCGACAACGCGATCCTGATCGTGGGCGCGATGGCGGTGGGCCCGGAGTTCGGGCCGCTGGCCGGCATCTGCACGGCGCTGGTCCAACGCGTCCCGCGGCTGGCGTGGCGCTCCCTGAACGCGCTGCTCGTGGGCTTCGCGGTGGCGTTGGTGGTGACGGTCGGCTTCACGTACTTCATGGACGCGGTGGGCCTGTTCAGCGCGGTCAAGCTGGACGCCGAGCGGCCCAACACCAACTTCATCTACCGTCCCGACGCGTTCTCGTTCGTCGTCGCGGTCCTGGCCGGCGTGGCCGGCACCCTCTCGCTGACCTCGGCGAAGTCGGGCGCGCTGGTCGGTGTCGCCATCTCGGTGACCACGGTGCCGGCGGCGGCGAACGCCGCCGTGGCCTTCACCTACGGCGAGTACAGGCAGGCCTGGGGCTCCACCGAGCAGCTGCTGCTCAACCTGCTGGGCATCGTGCTGGCCGGTACGTTCACGCTGGTCGTCCAGAAGTGGCTCTGGGCCCAACAGCGTGAACGTGCCGCCAAAGCAGGTCGGTTCTAGCCCAGCGCCGACTTCACCGCGTCCGCGAGCCGCCCCGCCACCGACCGCGCGTGGTCGATGTCGGCGGCCTCGACCATGACCCGGACGAGCGGCTCGGTGCCGGAGGGACGCAGCAGCACCCGGCCGGTGGAGCCGAGTTCCCGCTCGGCCTCGGCGACCGCGGCCGCCAGTTCGGCGGAGCTGTTCACCCGCGAGCGGTCGACGTCGGGGACGTTGATGAGGACCTGCGGCAGCCGTTCCATGACGGACGCGAGGTCCTGGAGCGTACGGCCGGTCTGGGCGATCCGGGCCGCCAGCAGCAGGCCGGTCAGCGTGCCGTCGCCGGTGGTGGCGTGGTCGAGGATGATCACGTGCCCGGACTGCTCACCGCCGAGCGCGTAGTTGTGCTCCTTCATCTCCTCCAGGACATAGCGGTCGCCGACCGCGGTCTGGATGAGGGAGACGCCCTCACGCTCCATGGCCAGCTTGAAGCCCAGGTTGGACATGACCGTCGCAACGACCGTGTCGGAGCGCAGTGCGGAACGCTCCCGCATCGCCAGCGCGAGTACGGCCAGGATCTGGTCGCCGTCCACCTCGGCACCCGTGTGGTCCACGGCGAGGCAGCGGTCGGCGTCACCGTCGTGCGCGATGCCGAGGTCGGCCCCGTGCTCGACGACGGCGGCCTTCAGGAGGTCGAGGTGGGTGGAGCCGCAGCCGTCGTTGATGTTCAGGCCGTCGGGCGAGGCACCGATCGTGATGATCTCGGCACCGGCCCGCGTGAAGGCCTCGGGAGACACTCGGGCGGCGGCGCCGTGCGCCTCGTCGAGGACGACCTTCAGGCCGTCGAGGCGGTTCGGGAGCACGCCGAGGAGGTGGGCGACGTACTGGTCGAGCCCCTCGTCGTACACGCGCACGCGCCCGACCCCGGCGCCGGTGGGCCGGTCCCAGGGCGCACCGGTGCGGTGCTCCTCGTAGACGCCCTCGATCCTGTCCTCCAGCTCGTCGGCGAGCTTGTGGCCGCCGCGGGCGAAGAACTTGATGCCGTTGTCGGGCATGGCGTTGTGGCTGGCCGAGAGCATCACGCCGAGGTCGGCGCCCAGCGCGCCGGTGAGGTACGCCACCGCGGGGGTGGGCAGCACACCGACGAGCAGGACGTCCACACCCGCGCTGGCCAGGCCCGCGACCACAGCGGCTTCCAGGAACTCCCCGGACGCGCGCGGGTCCCGCCCGACCACTGCCACCGGCCGGTGGCCCTCGAACGTACCCGCCTCGGCCAGCACATGTGCCGCCGCCACGGAGAGACCGAGCGCCAGCTCGGCCGTCAGATCCGCGTTGGCGACACCGCGCACGCCGTCCGTGCCGAAGAGTCGTCCCACTGGTGTCCTCCTGATGAAGCTCAGTTTTCGGAAGTCATCCGATCATGCAAGCCTTTGAGCGCCTTGTGCCGTTATACGCCTTGGGCTGTGATAAACGAACGCCCCGGCGGCACACAGCGTGCCGCCGGGGCGAACGGTCGTACGAATACGCAGCAGCCAGTGATTAACGCTTGCTGTACTGCGGAGCCTTACGGGCCTTCTTGAGACCGGCCTTCTTGCGCTCGACCGCACGGTCGTCGCGCTTGAGGAAGCCGGCCTTCTTCAGGGCCGGGCGGTTGTTGTCCACGTCCGCCTCGTTCAGCGCGCGGGCGACACCGAGACGGAGCGCACCGGCCTGACCGGAGACGCCGCCACCCGAGATGCGGGCGATGACGTCGTAGCGGTTGTCGAGCTCGAGCACCTTGAAGGGCTCGTTGACTTCCTGCTGGTGCACCTTGTTGGGGAAGTAGTCCTCAAGGGTGCGACCGTTGATCTTCCACTTGCCGGTGCCCGGGACGATCCGGACGCGGGCGATGGCGTTCTTGCGACGGCCCAGGCCGGCGGCCGGCTGCGGGTCGCCGAAGCGGCCCGCGAGCGACTCCGAGGTGTACTCGCCCTCGACGGGGACCTCGGACTCGGTGGTGTAGTTCTCGATGTCGACGAGCTCAGTCTCTTCGACCGGCTGCTCAACGGTGGTCTCGGCCACGATTCTCCTCAGATTCTTTTCTGTCTTAGGGGGTGGTGGCCGGAACTACTGCGCGACCTGGGTGATCTCGAACGGGACCGGCTGCTGAGCAGCGTGCGGGTGGTTCTCGCCCGCGTAGACCTTCAGCTTCGAGAGCACCTGACGGCCCAGGGTGTTCTTGGGGATCATGCCCTTGATGGCCTTCTCGATGGCCTTCTCGGGGTTCTTGGCCAGCAGCTCGTCGTAACGGACGGAGCGCAGACCACCCGGGTACCCGGAGTGGCGGTACGCCAGCTTCTGGGTCTTCTTGTTGCCGGAGAGGTGCACCTTGTCGGCGTTGATGATGATGACGAAGTCACCAGCATCGACGTGCGGCGCAAAGATCGGCTTGTGCTTGCCCCGCAGGATGTTCGCGGCAGTGGTCGCCAGACGGCCCAGGACGACATCCTGGGCGTCGATGACGTACCACTGGCGAGTGATGTCGCCGGGCTTGGGGCTGTACGTACGCACGGTCGTAGCCTTCGCTTCTTCAGTGAGTGGGTCCTGACATGGCCACCACGGACGATCACGACAGCCCTGACCGCACCTCGGTGACGCATACCGAGTGCTGGTCGCTGGTCATCGGCCCCGGTGGACCGGTGTAAGGGCCCCTCACGTGAGAATGAGCAAGCCAATACACATAACGAACTGCAAGAGTACCCGCGGTTGCCCGGACGGGTCAAAACGCGGGTTCGCGACCCGAGTGCCTGGGCGCTCGGGGCCACGCGAACAGTTCCTGGAAACAGAGTAAGGCAGTCCTTTCCTCCGCAACGGTCCGACTACCCGGCGTCACCGGACGGCCGATGCCAGGGAGCCTGTCGAAGCGTGTCGCACCAACCACCCGGAGATGTCAGTTTTGCCCGTGCGCACTCAGGTCACGCTAGGGGCTCAAGTGCCCTCCGGTGCGGAACGCCACCCCCCGGAGCCCGTCTAAGATGCGCCCCATGAGTTATGGGCAGGGTGGGCAGGGGGAGCCTCCGTGGGATCCCTGGAAGCCTGGTTCTCAGCAACCCGATTGGGGACGTCGGAACCAGACTCCGGACTGGGCGGCACTCGCCGAGGCGTCCGAGACACGCAACCGTAGGCGCAGACTGCTGGTGATCGTCGGCTCGGCGGTCGCCACGATCGCGGTCGGCGCTGCCGTCGCCGTGGCCGTCGTCTCCTCGAACGGGGACAACCAGGCCGGGAACACGCCCAGCAAGCTGCCCGCCACCGCGAGCATCCCGAGCGACAGCACGGCGCCGGTACCGACGTTCGCGCCGACCTCGGCGCCGCCGCCGCTGGATCCGATGGACTTCATATCCAGCGTGCAGAAGGACACCGCGCCGCTCAGCCCGGACATCCTCTTCCCCGGTTCGCAGCTCACGATGGGTGACCGCGTCTACCGCAAGGGCCCCACCGCTTCGACGACGAACTGCGCGTCGGCCGTGCAGGGCACGCTGCCCGCGGTGCTCAACAAGAACGACTGCACCCGGATGATGCGCGTCACCTACAGCAAGGACGGCGTCTCGGTGACCGTCGGCGTCGCGGTCTTCAACACCGCGGCCCAGGCGGTCAAGGCGAAGTCCGAGGCGGACAGCAAGAGCATCATCACCTCACTGTCCGGCCAGGGCGTCGCCAACTTCTGCCGTACGGCGGTCTGCCGCTCGACCACCAACTCCTACGGCCGTTACGCCTACTTCACGCTGGCCGGCTTCACCAACGGCAAGGACGTGACGACGAAGGACGCCAAGGTCTTCACGACCGGCGACGACCTGGCCGAGTTCACCTTCCGCCAGATCCGCCGCCGCGGCGAGGCCCAGGCGTCGACGGCGGCCAACCAGTAACCGGCCGGCCGGCCGCCGCCGTACCCGGGCCTCGGGTCACTTGTTCTTCATGCGCAGCCGGATCGGCACCACCGCCGACTCCAGCTGCGTCTTCAGCGTCATCTTCGAGACTCCCTCGGTCCGCTCCTCGAAGCGGATCGGGATCTCGACGGCGCTGTGCCCCGCCCGTACGGCCTTGTACTTCAGCTCGACCTGGAAGCTGTAACCGGCGCTGTCCAGCGTGGCCAGGTCGATGTCACGCAGGGCCTGGGCCGACCACAGGTTGAACCCGGCCGTGATGTCCCGGATCCGGGTGCCGAGCACGGTACGGGCGTACCGGTTGGCGAAGCGGGAGAGCAGGACGCGGTGCGCGCCCCAGTCCTCGTCCAGCGAGCCGCCCTCGACGTACCGGCTGCCGATGACCAGCCCCACCCCGTTGGCCAGGGCCGTGCCGAGCATCCGGGGCACGGCCTCGACGGGGTGGCTGCCGTCGGCGTCCATCTGGACGACGTATTCGGCGCCCTCGTCGAGCGCGAGGCTCATCCCGGCCGCGTAGGCGCGGCCGAGTCCGTCCTTCTCGGTGCGGTGCAGCACGCTCATCCGGCGCCGCCCCTTGGTGTTGTACTTCTCCGCCAGCTCGTCGGCGATCCTGCCGGTGCCGTCCGGGCTGGAGTCGTCCACGATCTTCAAGTGAAGCCCGTCGAGCGGCAGTTGAAGCACCGCTTCGGCCATTCTCGGCAGGTTGGCCGCCTCGTTGTAGGTCGGCATCACCACGGTCACCGCGGTGTCCGCCCCCATGTCGTGCGTCAAGCCCTTCTCCCCTCCCCGCCGGGCGCTGGACGTCCCAGCGCCCGGAATTCCCAGCCCGCCGCGGTCCAACGGTCCGCGTCGAGCACTCCTCTGCCGTCCACGATCCGCGGACGGGACACCAGGGCGGCCAGCGGCCCCGGATCCAGCTCCCGGAACTGCGGCCACTCCGTCAGATGCAGCACGAGGTCCGCCCCGCCGAGTGCCTCCTCGGCCGAGACGGCAAAACCGAGCAGCGGATACGCCTTGCGGGCATTGTCCATCGCCTCGGGGTCGTAGACCGTGACGTCGGCGCCGTCGAGCCGCAGCCGGGCGGCCACGTTCAGCGCGGGCGAGTCGCGGATGTCGTCCGAGTCCGGCTTGAACGCGGCACCCAGGACAGCGATCCGGGCCCCGAGGACCCCTCCCCCGCACAGTTCCCTGGCGAGCGCGACCACCTTGTCGCGGCGGCGCATGTTGATGGCGTCGACCTCGCGCAGGAACCCGAGCGGGACGCCGAGCTCGTCGGCGCGGTGTGCGAAGGCGCGGATGTCCTTGGGCAGACAGCCGCCGCCGAACCCGACACCCGCGCGCAGGAACTTCGCGCCGATCCGGTCGTCGTGACCGATGGCCTCGGCCAGGACGGACACGTCGCCGCCCGCCGCCTCGCACACCTCCGCCATCGCGTTGATGAACGAGATCTTCGTGGCGAGGAAGGCGTTGGCGGCCGTCTTGACCAGCTCGGCGGTCGGGAAGTCCGCGCTGACCAGCGGCGTCCCGGCAGCCAGGACCGGGGCGTACACCTCCCGCAGGATCGCCTCGGCACGTGCGGAGCCGACGCCGAACACCAGCCGGTCGGGCCGCAGGGTGTCCTCGACGGCGAAGCCCTCGCGCAGGAACTCGGGGTTCCAGGCGACCTCCACGTCATGGGTGTCCGCGAGCCGCCGGGCCGTTCCCACCGGCACCGTCGACTTCCCGACGAGCAGCGCGTCCTGCGCCGCGTGCGCGGCGATCGCCGCGAACGCCGCGTCGACGTACCGCAGGTCGGCGCCGTCGCAGTCGGTCCGCTGCGGGGTCCCGACGCACACGAAGTGCACCTGCCCGAACGCCGCCGCCTCCTCGTAGGAGGTGGTGAACCGCAGCCGTCCCGAGGCGAGATGCCCCCGGACGAGTTCACCGAGCCCGGGCTCGTGGAAGGGCACCCGCCCGGCGGCCAGCGCGGCCACCTTGTCGGGGTCGACATCGACCCCGAGCACCTCGTGCCCGAGCTCCGCCATACAGGCGGCGTGGGTGGCACCGAGATAGCCGGTGCCGATGACTGTGAGCCGCATACGGGCGGTCTCCTCAACCTTCGTGCCAGGGGCCCATGAGGGCGACCGCTACTTGCGCTCCAGTACCTGCACGAGGACGTGGTTCAGCCGCACCGTGCGCGTCGCCTTGAAGTCCTCGTCGATCGCCGCAGTCTTCTTCTCGTCCGCGCCGGTCAGCGGCGGCCGGCCGTCGGCGATCGTCGACACCAGCCAGAGCCGGTCGACGCCCTTGAGGCAGCGGATCGGCTGCCCGCACTCGGTGGCGCCGTACGATCCGTTCTGCTGCGGGGTCCACTCCATGAGCACGTCCTTGGGGGCCTTGCGGTCCCGTAGCTCGTACGCCATGGCACGGCGCTCGGACAGCCCGCCGTTGAAGATCACGCCATCGCCGGGCTTCTCCCCGGTAGCGATCACATTCGCCGCCGCCGCGTAGTCCGGCTCCGTGGGCAGGTCCTTCTTGGCGTCGCCGATCGCGGGCCACGCCACGAAGGCGTATCCGACGGCGACGGCCGTCACCAATACCCCGCCGACCGCCTTCGCCACGGCGCCGGGCCGGGCCCCGGGCTCGAGCCGCCCCGTGAGCCGGGTGACCGCGGCGGCCAGCAGCAGTGTCCACGCCGGGATGGTGAACAGGAGGTATCGCGGCAGGAAGAGATGGAGCTGGTCGGACGTCAGGAAAGTGAGCACCGGCGGCAGCACGGCCCACGCCCCGAGCAGCAGCGCGTAGCGGCGAGCCGCCAGCAGCCCCAGCACGCCGAGCCCCATCACGACGCCGCCGGTGATCCACGACCCGAACAGCTCCTTCGGGAAGTCGACCAGGTCCTGGGTCGTGGTGGTGTTCCAGGCGATCTGCCCGCTCTGCCCCGACCCCTTGGCCACCATCGGGAGCGTGATCGACAGACCGAGCAGCGCCGCGCCCGCGAAGGCGTAGTGCGCGATCCTGTCGCCGCGCCGCTTCGCCAGTACGACCAGGCCCAGATGTCCGGCGAGCACCGACATCGCGACCAGGTGGCCGAATCCGGTGGCCGCGATCGCCAGCGCGTACAGCGTCCAGTCGCGCAGGCTCGGCTTCTCCAGGGCCCGCAGCAGGAAGAGCGTCGCGAGCAGCGCGAAGAGGGTCGCGAAGGCGTAGGGCCGTGCCTCCTGCCCGTAGCGCGTGATCGCCGGCACCACCGCGAAGAGCAGTCCGGCCAGCAGTCCGGTCCGCACGGCGAACATCCGCCGCCCCAGGAGTCCGACCAGACCGGCTGAGATCCCCATGGCCAGCGCCCCCGGCAGCCGCAGCGCGGCCGGCGAGTCACCGGCCACCGCGATCCACAGGTGCATGCCCGCGTAGTACGGCGTGAAGACGATGTCGATGTGGTCGATCAGCTGCCCGAGGTAGTGCCACGACAGCGTGGACGCCCACCAGGTGGCGTGCTCGTCACGCCACATCTGCCGCCCGCCGAGTCCCGGCAGCACACAGGCCAGCGCGACCAGCACGGGCAGCGCGAAGACGAGCAGCGCGGAGCCCTTGCCGCCGCGGTCCGCCCGGCGTCTGGCCGCGCGCCCCTCCGTCTCCCCGTGCTGTTCGGTCTGCCCGGGCTGCTCGGGATCCGTCTGCGGAGTCTGCGCGTAGGCCGTCATCGCTTCACCCAGATCCGGTACGGCGCCTGTCCGCCGTCCTTGTCGGCGGACCGCACCACGGCCAGCAGCCGGTACGTCCTGGACCCGCGCAGTTCCGCGGGTACGGAGGCGGTACGCAGCACGACCGCGTCGTACGAGCCCTTCTTCACGGCGGACGCCAGCGCGCTGCCGCGTGCGGCCTGGTGCCACTGGCCCGGATCGGTCCGCGCGCGCAGGTAGTACGCGGAGATCTCGGGGTCGTCGCTGAGGTAGCTGCCCTTGGCGCCCTTCTCGGTCACGACCCCGCGCAGCGCGGCGATCATGCCGGCCGAGTCCGGCGGCCGGTACAGGTCCTGGGTCTGCGCCATGCCCACGACCAGCGCGGCGACGTAGATCATGATGCCGATCTGCGGGTAGCGGAAATGCGCGCCCATCATCCGGGAGATGCCCAGGCCCGCCATCGGCACGGCGAAGAGCAGCCCGAAGCCGACGTGGATGTGCAGTGAGCTGCCGTTGCCCAGGTATGCCTGGTAGAGCGGGGCGAGGAGCGCGGTGGCGCACAGGGTCAGGCCCAGCGAGGCCCTTCTGAGCGCACCCGGCGCGGAGCCCTCGGCCCAGGGCATCTCGCCCATCCGGGCCCGGCGGACGAAACCGACGGCGCCGATCACGGCCACGAGCAGGACGATGCCGCCCCACTGCGCGCTCTCCTTCAGCAGGCTCAGCGCGCTGTCGGTGCCGTGCGCGTTCCAGCCGCTCGGCGTGCCGTTCAGCCGGACGCCCACGAAGCACAGGGCTCCGGTCGCGGCCGCGAAGAGCGCGCCCCGCACGAAGGCGCCGACCCCCCGGAAGCGGTAGGCGGTCAGTACGGCGAGCACGGTCAGCGACGGCAGGTACAGCGCCGCCGCGTAGGCGGCGAACGGCGCGAGCGCGGCGAAGGGCGCCGCCACCAGGACGGCCGCGGGGGTCGACTGCCGGGTCCTGGCCAGCAGCCACAGGGCCGCGGCGAGCAGGAACAGCGACAGGGAGTGCGCGGAGGCGTAGCGGCCGGTGAAGGCGGTCGACTCCAGTACGGAGTACATCGCGGCGGCCGCGAGACCGGCCCGCGCGTTGAACAGCAGCCGGGTCGCGCCGAACAGCAGGGCCGTCGCACCCAGCGCCCAGGCCAGGCTCAGCGTCCGGGCACCGGCCAGATCGGCACCGTAGACCAGCTCCGAGAGCGTTCCGTCGGAGGTGAGGAACTTCGCCTCCTGCGGGAAGGCGCTGCCGTCCAGCCGGTAGGACAGACCGGCCTGCACCAGCAGGATCAGCACCAGCACACCGCGGCTGATCCACGCCGAACGGCTGTTGTCGACCGACCAGGCGGAGACGGGGACCTCGGGGAGCACATAGCCCGGTTCGGGCTCGGGTTCGGGCTCGGGGTCCAGGACGGTGTAGTGCGGCACGTAGTAGTCGGCGTCGGCTTCGGGCTCGTCGCCGGGTGCCCGCGGGGCGCTGTACGGGGGGTACTGCTGCTGCCAGGCGCCCGGCGTCGGCTGCTGATACTGCAGAAACGATTCTTGATTGGGCGGGGCGTACGGGGCCCCTGAGCCCTGAGAAGCCCCCGGAACCTGTGGAGCCCGCGGGGCCTGCTGGGACTGCTGGGCCTGTTGCTGCCAGTACTGCTGCTCATTGCTCATGACCGCGGCACCTCGAATCCGAAGGCGTCGTCGGCGATCAGGCGCTTGAACTCGGCCAGGGCGAGCGGGCTGCTCTGGATGCGCCAGTCGGCCCGCTTGGGGATGTTGAACCAGAGGAAGCCGATGACGTCGTCGTTCGCCTCGACCCCGCCCAGCAGCCCGCGCACATCGGCACGCCGCCGCTCCCCGGGCTCCGCCGAGGTCTCACTGATCAGCACCGGCTTGTCGGTGAACGCGGCCACCTGCCGCCGGGTGGGTCCGTACAGGGTGTCGAAGGTGTGGGCGCCGGTCTGCGCCCAGTACCCGACGATCCCGACCCAGTCGACATACGCGTCACCGGGCCAGTACGGCTCCAGCTTCACCGACGGGACGGGGTTGACCACGTTGGGGCTCCACACCCAGATCACGTTGGTGGCGCCCTCCTCCTGGAAGAGGTCGTGGATGTGCCGCCATGCCTTCACGAAGGTCGCGGCCGTCGTGTCCTTGGTCCCCCACGGGTACCAGTGGCCGTTCATCTCATGCCCGAAGCTGATCGCGACGGGTACCGCCGTCTTGCGGACGCTCGCCGCGAACTTCTTGATGTACGCGTCCTGCGAGCCGTCCGCGATCTCGCCGAGGCCGGGCTTGAACGGCTCCCACGAGACGTACAGCAGCCCTCCGTCGTCGAAGACGTTCTTCGCGCCCTCGGCGTTGAATCCGTTGCCCCACGAGGAGTACGACCCGACCATGTTCGGCTTCTTGCCGACCGTCTTCGCGAAGGCGTCCACGGGCTTCATCGAGCTGGGCGCGCCGTCCACGGCGACCCCGAAGTACTTCTTCTCGGGGCGCAGCAACTTCTTCACGTCGTACGGCCGCTGCTGCGCCGCCTGTCCGGAGGAGTCCCCGGCGGCCGGGTCCCGCGCGGCCTCGGCGGCCGGGTCGTCAGCGCCCCCGAACACACCACAGCCGGATGCCCCCGCCAGGGACATGAGCACCACGGCCAGCGGGAGCAAGGTCTTGCGGATCATGCGGTGTCACCCACGGTCTCAAGCTCCTGGGGCCGTACCTCGGCGTGGTGTTCCTTGGGCTGGATCAGCGCGCGGGCGACCACCAGCGCATAGAACAGTCCGGAGGACAGGACGAGGGCGAAGTCCGGCGGATAGCCGGTGAACAGCCGGTACACGGCGGCGCCGACCCAGACCACGGCCGTCCCGCCGCTCCAGATCCACATCCCCAGCCAGAACCGCCGGGTCTTGTTCTTCTTCGCGCCCTTGGACCCGGTCGGCTGCCAGCCCATGCGCTGCTTGCGCAGGATGTCCCAGATGGCGAAGACATGCGCCCAGCCGTACATCATCCGTGCCGACCAGGCCTCCAGGCGGTAGGGCGCCTTGTGCCACATCGGGAAGATCATGGCTGTGTAGACGATGCTCGGCAGCACCCACACCAGGTGCTTGACCTGGAGCATCTCCGGGCTGGTCAGCAGCAGGACGACCGGTACCAGCGGGGCCACGAAGGTGAACAGCGCGGTGTGGATGTAGTAGAAGAACCCGGACATGTAGCAGAGCCGGCTGGAGAAGCTGATCGGCGCGTCCCAGAACTTCTTGCTGCCCAGCAGCGACATCGACCCCGAGCACCAGCGGTACTGCTGGTTGAAGAAGGCCCCGGCCGTGTCCGGGCACACCCCGGTCGACAGGGCGACCGGCACGTACTTCAGGTCCCAGCCGAGCCCGCGCAGGTCGAAGCCGGTGTGCACGTCCTCGGAGTGCTCGATGAGCGTCGTACCGCCGTTGGTGTCGAGGGCGGCGCGCCGGTAGATGGCACAGGAGCCCACGCAGATCGCACCGTCACTGCCCTGCCGCGAGACCTGCACCGAGCGGTAGAAGAGCTCCTGGACGGCCCCGGCCCCGCGCTCGATCCAGTTCTGCGAGTCCAGGACCCGGAAGTACTGCGGCGACTGGACGATCCCGATGCGCTCGTCGGCCTCCATGTACGGCAGCAGCTCCTCCAGGAGGTCGGAGCGCGGCGTGAAGTCGGCGTCGAGGATGAGGATGTACTTGCCGTCCGACTGTCCGAAGCCGTAGTGCAGGTTGCCGGCCTTCTTGAACCAGCCGCGGTTCTCCCGGGTGCCGTAGCGGAACCCGAAGTCGCGGGCCATCGCCGCCAGTTCGGGGCTCGCGCCGTCGTCGAGCACGAAGGGCACGCACCGTCCGGGATACCGGTCGGCCAACTGCCGCACATGCGTCCAGGTGTTGTGCAGTACCTCGATCGGCTCGCCGCACACCGGCAGGAACACGTCGACGGCCGGATAGACCGCCGGCCGCCAGCCGCGCACCAGCTCCTGGTGGTAGGCGAAGTCGAAGTCCCTGGTGAAACCGTTCACCTTCAGCGACACCAGGTAATAGACCACCGTGAAGGCGAGTGGTGGGCCGAAGATCCACATCAGGGGGCTGGCCTGGGCGAGCGCTACCTGGCTGACGGTCAGACAGCCGAAGCTGACGACCGACGCCAGAGTCAGCACCCACAGGCGCCGCTTCACGTACGAGTACTTCTCCGCATGGGAGGGCGGCGCGGGCAGCAGCCCGAGCGGCGCCTCAACGGCGCCACGGCGTCCTCCGTGCCGTCCGGTCCGTCGCCCCCCAGCGCCGGCCCCTCCGGACATGCGGGCAGAGTCAAGTGATGACATTCCTACCCTCCGGGCCGACGGCCCGCGTTATCCCCACCCCGAAAAGCCCCGCATCGAACACGGGGCCGAGATACGCAAGGCTATCTGAGCGGTAAGAATGATGTAAGACTCAACAAGTGACTTACGCCGGGTAAGTGCCGACATGGGAGCTATCTGCGCGTAATTTGCATGTTGCTAACAGGTTTCACACCCTGCCGCCCCCGGCAGGGTCCGCCGGTTCCGCGCCTCCTTGTTGCGCGCGGCGAGCAGGTCGTCCGCGGGGTAGCCGACTTCCTCCAGGGTCAGCCCGTGCGGCCGTACGACATGGACGGCCGAGTCCCGTACGCCGGCCGCGAGCACCTTCCCGGGCCAGTCGGGCCCGCGGTGTCCGTCCCCCACGAACAGCAGCGCGCCGATGAGCGAGCGCACCATGTTGTGGCAGAAGGCGTCCGCGCGGACGGTGGCGGTGATGATCCCGTCGTCCCCGCGCGCCAGGCTCAGCTCCTGGAGCGTACGAATGGTCGTGGCGCCCTCGCGCTTCTTGCAGTAGGCGGCGAAGTCGTGCTCGCCCACGAGCCGCTCGGCCGCCTCGTTCATGGCGTCGACGTCCAACGGCCAGTCGTGCCACAGGACGTGCCCCCGCAGCAGGGGGTCCACTCCCCCGGCGTTGTCGGTGACGCGGTAGGCGTACCGCCGCCAGATCGCGGAGAAGCGGGCGTTGAACCCGCTGGGGGCCTCCCTCAGGGACCACACCCGCACGTCCTTGGACAGCCGCCCGGCCAGCCGCTTGAGCAGCTTCGCCTCGTGCTCCGCCCACAGCTCGACGGGCAGATCCACGTGCGCCACCTGGCCGCGCGCGTGCACACCGGCGTCGGTGCGCCCGGCGACGGTCAGCTCGTACGTGGTGTCCCTGGACCGCGTGACGGTCCTGAGGGCGTCCTCGATCTCCCCCTGCACGGTCCGGCGCCCCGAGGCCTGCTTGGCCCACCCGGAGAACTCGGTCCCGTCGTACGACAGGTCCAAACGCACCCGTACGAACCCGGGCTGTACTTCGTCACTCACACCTAGATCCTCTCAAGGCCGGCATCGGTGCCGGAAACGCGAAAGCGGGCCCGCCCCCGAAGGGACGGACCCGCTCACAGCCAGGCAGTGTCTCAGGCGTCCTTCGACTCCTCGGCGGGAGCCTCGGCGGCGTCCTCGACCTTGGCCGGTGCCTCGGTCTTGACCTCGGCGTCCTTGGCGGCACGCTTGGTCGCCGCCTCGGCCTCACCGGTGGCCTGCTGGGCCACGGTCAGGGCCTCCACCAGCTCGATGACGGCCATGGGCGCGTTGTCGCCACGGCGGTTACCGATCTTGGTGATACGGGTGTAGCCACCCGGGCGGTTCTCGTAGCGCGGGCCGATCTCGGTGAAGAGCGTGTGCACGATGCTCTTGTCCGTGATCACCGAGAGCACCTGGCGGCGGTTGTGAAGGTCACCCTTCTTCGCCTTGGTGACCAGACGCTCCGCGTACGGGCGCAGGCGACGGGCCTTCGCCTCGGTGGTGGTGATGCGGCCGTGCTCGAAGAGCGACTTCGCGAGGTTCGCGAGGAGCAGCTTCTCGTGCGCGGCGCTTCCGCCCAGACGGGCACCCTTGGCGGGCTTCGGCATGCTGTTTCTCCTAGGTGTCTGCCCCGGCCGTATCAGGTACCGGGGTCAGTGTCCGAGCGGGCGATTACCCGTCGGAGATCCGGCCAAGCCCCGAAGGGGCGAGTCCGGAAGGGGCGCGGGGAACTGCGCGACAAGCCACAGCGCGCCCGCACCCTAAAACCGGCAGCCGGTCCCGAGCTCTTAGTACTGCTCGGTCTCGACGAACCCGGCGTCCGCGTCGTCGTCCGCGCCAAACGCGTCCGCGGCGGCGGTCGGGTCGAATCCGGGCGGGCTGTCCTTGAGGGCCAGGCCCATGCCGGCCAGCTTCGCCTTGACCTCGTCGATGGACTTCGCACCGAAGTTGCGGATGTCCAGGAGGTCGGCCTCGGAGCGGGCGACGAGCTCACCCACGGAGTGGATGCCCTCACGCTTGAGGCAGTTGTACGAACGAACGGTGAGCTCGAGCTCCTCGATCGGCAGCGCGAGGTCCGCGGCAAGGGCGGCGTCCGTGGGGGACGGGCCCATGTCGATGCCCTCGGCGTCGATGTTGAGCTCACGAGCCAGACCGAACAGCTCGACCAGGGTCTTACCGGCCGACGCCATGGCGTCACGGGGACGCATGGCCTGCTTGGTCTCGACGTCGACGATCAGCTTGTCGAAGTCGGTGCGCTGCTCGACACGGGTCGCCTCGACCTTGTACGTGACCTTCAGCACCGGCGAGTAGATCGAGTCGACCGGGATGCGCCCGATCTCCTGACCGACCTGCTTGTTCTGAACGGCGGAGACGTAGCCGCGACCGCGCTCGACGGTCAGCTCCATCTCCAGCTTGCCCTTGCCGTTGAGCGTGGCGAGGACGAGGTCGGGGTTGTGCACCTCGACACCGGCCGGGGGCGCGATGTCGGCGGCGGTGACCAGACCCGGGCCCTGCTTGCGCAGGTACATCACGACCGGCTCGTCGTGCTCCGAGGAGACGACCAGCTGCTTGATGTTGAGGATCAGGTCGGTGACGTCCTCCTTGACGCCCGGCACGGTGGTGAACTCGTGCAGAACGCCGTCGATGCGGATGGACGTGACCGCCGCACCCGGGATCGAGGACAGGAGGGTCCGGCGCAGGGAGTTGCCGAGGGTGTAGCCGAAGCCCGGCTCCAGCGGCTCGATCACGAACCGGGAGCGGAATTCGTCGACGACCTCTTCGGTCAACGAGGGACGCTGAGCAATCAGCATGTTGCGATCCTTCAGTCATGGGCGCCCGCTATTTGACGCCCTGCTGCTACTGCAAGGGTACGGGCGGCACGCCTCCGAAGAGGCGTACCGCCCGCAACCTCAAGACAACCGAGCCTCAGACGCGGCGGCGCTTGGGCGGACGGCAGCCGTTGTGCGGGGTGGGGGTGACGTCCTGGATGGAGCCGACCTCGAGGCCAGTGGCCTGGAGGGAGCGGATCGCGGTCTCGCGACCGGAGCCCGGGCCCTTCACGAAGACGTCAACCTTGCGCATGCCGTGCTCCTGCGCGCGACGGGCGGCCGACTCGGCGGCCATCTGCGCGGCGAAGGGGGTGGACTTGCGCGAGCCCTTGAAGCCGACGTGGCCGGCGGAGGCCCAGGAGATCACGTTGCCCGAGGGGTCCGTGATCGAGACGATGGTGTTGTTGAACGTGCTCTTGATGTGAGCGTGCCCGTGAGCGACGTTCTTCTTTTCCTTGCGGCGCACCTTCTTGGCAGCGCCCTGACGACCCTTGGGGGGCATCTATTACTCCTACGGGAGGTGGTCGGTCCTACAGCGAAGACCGCTGATAAGCGTCCGCTGAGGACTACTTCTTGCCCGGCTTCTTCTTACCGGCGATGGCGCGACGCGGGCCCTTGCGGGTACGAGCGTTCGTGCTGGTGCGCTGACCGTGGACGGGCAGGCCACGACGGTGGCGCAGACCCTGGTAGCAGCCGATCTCGACCTTGCGGCGGATGTCGGCCTGAATCTCGCGACGGAGGTCACCCTCGGTCTTGATGTTGGCGTCCACGTACTCGCGGATCTTGACCAGCTCTTCTTCGGAGAGGTCACGAACGCGGGTGTTCGGGTTCACGCCGGTCTCGGCCAGCGTCTGCTGGGAAAGGGTCCGGCCGATGCCGAACACGTAGGTCAGGGCGACCTCCACACGCTTTTCGCGCGGGATGTCAACACCGGAAACGCGTGCCATTCAATGGCTCCAGTTGTCGTTCGGAGGTCTTCCGCAGAACCGGATCCCGCCCGCCGTCCTCTTCTTTTGTCGAAGATTCGGTACGAACCGGGTCCCCGGCCTCCGACCGGGGGTGTCAGGTCTGAGGAGACTCAGTCCTGGATTCTGCGTATGAACATGTACTGCTTGCGTCGCGCGAAGTATCTGCGGATGCAGAAGGTGCGGTCGTGCGTCAGCCCTGGCGCTGCTTGTGGCGCGGGTTTTCGCAGATGACCATGACCCGACCGTGACGGCGGATCACCCTGCACTTGTCGCAGATCTTCTTGACGCTCGGCTTGACCTTCATTGGGTGAGGTTCTCCGGGTCAGTGCCACCCCCCGCGTCCCGGAACCGGGAACACGGAGTAAGGGCAAGATCTACTTGTACCGGTAGACGATGCGGCCACGCGTCAGGTCGTACGGAGACAACTCCACCACGACCCGGTCGTCAGGGAGGATGCGGATGTAGTGCATACGCATCTTGCCGCTGATGTGTGCCAGGACCTGGTGGCCGTTCTGGAGCTCGACCTTGAACATGGCGTTCGGAAGAGACTCGACGACAGTGCCCTCGATCTCGATGGCACCTTGCTTCTTGGCCACGCTTCGCCCTTCGAATCGACTACCTTGATCGACTTCGCACGAGCGCATGCAGACATGCGGGTGCACGAGAGCCGACGAGTCAGTCTACGTCAGGCCTCTCGGAAAGACGAATCGAGAAAGAATGCCCCACTACGGAGATCGTTAAGCAACGGGGGTCGCCATCACGTGGCCGCGGACCCTCCGGGGCGGCTCCACGGAGACGTACGGCGATCACGCCGCCACCCGCCGTATCCGCCCGGTACCCCTGGCGCGGGTGCCGCGATCCCCCACGCTCCGCCGACCCGACCTCGTCCGTGACGGTCAGGCCAACGGGTCCGTCACCGTCAGGCCGGCGGGGCGGGCGCGATCGGACCACCGGGTCCAGCGCCGTCAGCCCGTCGGGTCCGGCGCCGTCAGGCCAGCGGGTCCGGCGCCGCCGTGATCCCGTACTCCGCCAGTTTCGCCCTGCCGCCGTCCGGGGCCGTGAGGACCAGCGGGCCCTGCTCCGTCAGCGCCACCGAGTGCTCCCAGTGCGAGGACCAGGTGCCGTCCGTCGTGATGACGGTCCAGTCGTCCTCCAGCACCTCGGTCCGCGGGGTGCCCAAGGACACCATCGGCTCGATGGCCAGGCAGAAGCCGGGGACCAGCTTCGGACCCTTGCCGCGCCGCTTCTCGACGTAGTTCAGCAGGTGCGGGTCCATGTGCATCTCGGTGCCGATGCCGTGGCCGCCGTAGTCCTCGATGATTCCGTACTTGCCGCCGCCGGGCTTCGGCTGACGGCGGATGTACGTCTCGATCGCACGCGAGACGTCGATGAGCCGGTTGCCCTGCTTCATCGCCGCGATGCCCGCCCACATCGACTCCTCGGTCACCCGGGAGAGCTCGAGCAACTCCGGTGCGTGACCGGAGCCCACGAACGCGGTGTACGCCGCGTCCCCGTGCCAGCCGTCCACGATCGCGCCGCAGTCGATCGAGATGATGTCGCCGTCCTTCAGGACCACCTTGTCCGACGGGATGCCGTGGACGACGACCTCGTTGGCCGAGGTGCAGATGGTCGCGGGGAAACCGCCGTACCCGAGGAAGTTCGACTTCGCCCCGTGCTCGGCCAGCACCTTGCGCGCGACCTCGTCCAGGTCCTTCGTCGTGGCACCCGGCACGGCCGCCTCACGTGTGGCCGCGTGAATGGCCGCGACGACCAACCCCGCCGCACGCATCTTGGCGATCTGCTCAGGGGTCTTGATCTGCACCATGGCGGCCCGCGCTCTCCGTCTTCTCCGTCATTCCGACGACGTACCCAACCAGGTCGTGCACCACTACGGACACGACCACCTGCACAACACTACGGCCGCGGCACCCCCGGAGGGCACCGCGGCCGATGGCAGCGTGACGACTACTTGTCGCCGACCTTGCTCGTGAGCGCCTCCATGGCGCGCCCCGTGACCTCTTCCACCTTGCCGAGCGCCGAGATCGTCACGACCAGGCCCTGAGCGGCGTAGTAGTCGATGATCGGCTCGGTCTGCGTGTGGTAGACCTCGAGACGCGTACGGACGGTCTCCTCGGAGTCGTCGTCCCGCTGGTACAGCTCGCCGGCGCAGACGTCACAGACGCCTTCCTTCTTCGGCTGCTTGTACGTCACGTGGAAGACGTGCGAAGAGTCGTTGCGGCAGATGCGGCGGCCCGCGATGCGCTTGACCACCTCGTCCTCGGGGACCTCCAGGTCCAGCACCGCGTCCAGCTTCATGCCCTCGGCCTTGAGCATCTCGTCGAGCGCCTCGGCCTGCGAGACGTTACGAGGGAAGCCGTCCAGCAGGAAGCCGTTGGCCGCGTCGGGCTGCTCCATGCGGTCCTTGGCCATCCCGATGGTGACCTCGTCCGGCACCAGCTTGCCCGCGTCCATGTACGCCTTGGCCTGCTTGCCCAGCTCCGTGCCCTGACTGATGTTGGCGCGGAAGAGGTCGCCCGTGGAGATGTGCGGAATCCCCAGGTTCTTGGCAAGGAACGCAGCCTGCGTTCCCTTACCGGCACCGGGCGGCCCGACGAGGACGATTCGCATCAGCGGAGGAACCCTTCGTAATTGCGCTGCTGAAGCTGGCTCTCGATCTGCTTCACCGTCTCAAGACCGACACCCACGATGATCAGGATGCTGGTACCACCGAACGGGAAGTTGCCGGTTGCCCCGAAACCCACCAACGCCATTGTCGGTACGAGAGCGATCAGACCCAGATACAGCGACCCCGGCCAGGTGATCCGGTTGAGTACGTAGCTCAGGTACTCAGCGGTCGGCCGGCCAGCCCGGATGCCCGGGATGAAGCCACCATACTTCTTCATGTTGTCCGCGACTTCCTCGGGGTTGAACGAGATCGCCACGTAGAAGAACGCGAAGAAAACGATCAGGAGGAAGTAAGAGACCAGGTAGATGGGGTGATCGCCCTTGGTCAGGTTCTGTGTTACCCAGGTCTTCCACCCGGAGTTGCCGTTCGAGAACTGGGCGACCAGCGCCGGGATGTAGAGCAGCGACGACGCGAAGATGACGGGAATCACACCCGCCTGATTGACCTTCAGCGGGATGTAAGTGGACGTACCACCGTACGACCGGCGCCCGATCATGCGCTTCGCGTACTGGACCGGGATCCGTCGCTGGGCCTGCTCGACGAAGACGACCAGCGCGACCATGACCAGTCCGACCGCGATCACGGTGCCGAACTCGATCCAGCCGCCGGCCAGCGTGCCCTGCGTCTTGATCGCCCACAGGGCGGACGGGAAGGTCGCGGCGATCGAGATGAACATGAGGATCGACATGCCGTTGCCGATGCCGCGGTCGGTGATGAGCTCGCCCAGCCACATGACGACGCCCGTACCGGCGGTCATGGTGACGACCATCACGACGGTCTGGAAGATCGACTGGTCAGGAACGATCTGGTTGGCCACCTGGCAGCCACTGAACAGGGCGCCGCTGCGGGCGGTCGCGACAAGGCCGGTGCCCTGCAGGATCGCCAGCGCCACCGTCAGGTAACGGGTGTATTGCGTGATCTTCGCGGTGCCGGCCGAACCCTCCTTCTTGAGGGCTTCGAGGCGCGGGATCACCACCGTCAGCAGCTGCAGAATGATGCTCGCCGTGATGTACGGCATGATGCCGAGCGCGAAGATCGTGATCTGCAGCAGTGCGCCACCACTGAACATGTTGACCAGCCCGAACAGGCCCTGGTTGCCCTTGGCCACGTCGATACAGGTCTGGACGTTCTTGTAGTCGACACCTGGGATCGGAACGTGGGTACCGACCCGGTAGACCACGATGATGCCGAGCGTGAAGAGCAGCTTCTTGCGCAGGTCGGGCGTCTTGAACGCCCGGGCGAACGCGGTGAGCACGGTGCCTCCTGCGACCCCCGCGCAAGTGCGTCAGAGGTGACGGTCTTGAGGTTCGACGGATACGTAACGGATAAACAGCCAAGAGCCGCTCAGAGTTCCGTGTGGGCACAGCGAGCGAAAATTAGCAGTGCAGGCCACCATACCGGCGAGACTGCCCCCCTAGGAACGACCAACCGGGGATACCCCTTTTGTAGGGGCACCCCCGGTCGGGATCGCTCATGTCATCGAGACGCCTGAAAAGGTCAGACGAGCTCGGTGACGGTACCGCCGGCGGCGGTGATCTTCTCCTTGGCGGAGCCGGAAACGGCGTCAACCGAAACCTGCAGCGCGACGGAGATCTCGCCCTGGCCGAGGACCTTGACGAGGCTGTTCTTGCGAACGGCACCCTTGGCGACGAGACCCTCGACGGTGACCTCGCCACCCTCCGGGTACAGCGCGGCCAGCTTGTCGAGGTTCACGACCTGGAACTCGGTCTTGAACGGGTTCTTGAAGCCCTTCAGCTTCGGGAGGCGCATGTGGAGGGGCATCTGCCCGCCCTCGAAGCGCTCCGGAACCTGGTAGCGGGCCTTCGTGCCCTTGGTACCACGACCGGCCGTCTTACCCTTCGACGCCTCACCACGACCCACACGGGTCTTGGCGGTCTTGGCGCCCGGGGCGGGACGGAGGTTGTGGATCTTGAGCGGGTTGTTCTCCGCCATGATCAGTCGACCTCCTCAACCGTCACGAGGTGGCGGACGGTGTGCACCATTCCGCGGAACTCGGGGCGGTCCTCCTTGACGACCACGTCGTTCAGGCGCTTGAGCCCGAGCGAACGCAGGGTGTCGCGGTGGTTCTGCTTGCTGCCGATGTACGACTTCGTCTGCGTGATCCTGAGCTGAGCCATGATTACGCACCCGCTCCCGCACGTGCACGAAGCAGAGCCGCGGGGGCGACGTCCTCGAGGGGCAGACCACGGCGGGCCGCGATCTCCTCGGGACGCTGCAGACCCTTGAGGGCCGCCACGGTCGCGTGCACGATGTTGATCGCGTTGGACGAGCCGAGCGACTTCGACAGGATGTCGTGAACGCCGGCGCACTCGAGCACAGCACGCACCGGGCCACCGGCGATAACGCCGGTACCGGGGGAAGCAGGCTTGAGCAGGACGACGCCCGCGGCCTTCTCGCCCGTGATCGGGTGCGGGATGGTGCCCTGGATACGGGGGACCTTGAAGAAGTGCTTCTTGGCCTCCTCAACACCCTTGGCGATGGCGGCCGGCACCTCCTTGGCCTTGCCGTAACCGACACCCACGGTGCCGTCACCGTCGCCCACCACGACCAGCGCGGTGAAGCTGAAGCGACGACCACCCTTCACAACCTTGGCGACGCGGTTGATCGCGACAACGCGCTCAACGTACGCGGTCTTCTCGGCAGCAGCGCCGCCGTCACGGCCCTTCCGGTCCCGCCGCTCGCCGCCACCGGCACCGCTTCCGCGGCGCTGGGGTCCAGCCATTGGATTACCTCTCTCTTTTTCCGCTAGCTACGCAGCGACCTAAGTCGCTAGCGCGACGGGCGACTCAGAACTTGAGTCCGGCTTCGCGGGCGGCGTCCGCCAGAGCGGCAATGCGCCCGGCGTACTGGTTACCACCACGGTCGAATACGACAGCCTCGACACCGGCGGCCTTGGCGCGCTCGGCGACCAGGGCGCCGACCGACTTGGCCTGCGCGGACTTGTCGCCCTCGCCACCACGGACCGTGGTGTCCAGGGTCGACGCCGACGCGAGGGTGTGACCCTTAACGTCGTCGATGACCTGGGCCACGATGTGACGGTTGGAGCGCGTCACGACCAGGCGCGGACGCTCAGCCGTACCCGAGATGTGCTTACGGATCCGGATGTGACGGCGCTTGATGGCAGCACGCTTGTAAGCGTCGCCCTTAGCAATCTTGACACCGTATGCCATGGCTTACTTACCCGCCTTTCCGACCTTGCGGCGGATGACTTCGCCTTCGTACTTGACGCCCTTGGCCTTGTACGGGTCGGGCTTGCGCAGCTTGCGGATGTTGGCCGCAACCTCTCCGACCTTCTGCTTGTCGATGCCCTCGACCGAGAACCGCGTCGGGTTCTCGACCTTGAAGGTGATGCCTTCGGGGGCCTCGACGGTGATCGAGTGGCTGTAGCCGAGCGAGAACTCCAGGTTGGAGCCCTTCGCCAGGACGCGGTAACCGACACCGCTGATCTCGAGCTTCTTCACGTAACCCGTGGTCACGCCGGTGATCATGTTCGCCACCAGCGTGCGGGACAGGCCGTGCAGGGCCTTGTTCTGACGCTCGTCGTTCGGGCGGGTGACATTGAGAATGCCGTCCTCACCCTTGGCGACCTCGATCGGCGCCGCGACGGTGTGGGAGAGGGTGCCCTTGGGGCCCTTCACCTGGACCGTACGGCCGTCGATGGTGACGTCCACGCCGGCGGGAACCGTGATGGGGAGCTTGCCAATACGCGACATAGCTGTTTCCTCCGTTCCCTTCCGTTACCAGACGTAGGCGAGAACTTCTCCGCCTACGCCCTTCTTGCCGGCCTGCTTGTCGGTGAGGAGACCGTGCGACGTGGAGATGATCGCCACGCCGAGGCCACCGAGCACCTTGGGCAGGGAGGTGGACTTCGCGTACACACGCAGACCCGGCTTCGAAATCCGCTTGATGCCCGCGATGGAGCGCTCACGGTTCGGGCCGAACTTCAGCTCGAGGACGAGCTTCTTGCCGACCTCGGCGTCCTCGACCTTCCAGCCGGTGATGAAGCCCTCCTGCTGGAGGATCTCCGCGATGTGCGACTTGATCTTGCTGTGCGGCATCGCGACATCGTCGTGGTACGCCGAGTTCGCGTTACGCAGACGAGTAAGCATGTCTGCGATGGGATCAGTCATGGTCATGAATTGGCCTTCGGCCTCTCTCGCCGGGGTTTCCTGTATGCGCCATCCCTCTCCCCACTCAGTGGCGGGACGGGTGCGGTGCGGGGACCTACGGCGTAGTAAGTCGATTGGGGCGGCAGGCGCCCAACCCTCCTAGCCTAAGCCATGGAGAGCAGGGCACCTGACCGAACCCTTTACTTACCGAGAGCCCTGGGATCCCTTGTTAGGGGGACTACCAGGAGCTCTTGGTCACGCCCGGCAGCTCGCCGCGGTGAGCCATCTCACGAAGGCAGACGCGGCACAGGCCGAACTTGCGGTACACGGAGTGCGGACGACCGCAGCGCTGGCAGCGCGTGTAGCCACGCACACCGAACTTGGGCTTACGAGCAGCCTTGGCAATCAGAGCCTTCTTCGCCATCTCGCTTACGCCTCCTTGAAGGGGAAGCCGAGGTGACGGAGAAGGGCGCGGCCCTCAGCGTCGTTGGTCGCCGTGGTCACCACGGTGATGTCCATACCCCGGACGCGGTCGATCTTGTCCTGGTCGATCTCGTGGAACATGACCTGCTCCGTGAGACCGAAGGTGTAGTTGCCACGGCCGTCGAACTGCTTGGGGGACAGGCCGCGGAAGTCGCGGATGCGCGGCAGCGCGAGCGACAGGGTGCGGTCCAGGAACTCCCACATGCGGTCGCCACGGAGCGTGACGTGGGCACCGATCGGCTGACCCTCACGCAGCTTGAACTGCGCGATGGACTTGCGGGCCTTGGTGACGGCCGGCTTCTGACCGGTGATCGTGGTCAGGTCACGGACGGCACCGTCCATGAGCTTGGAGTCACGGGCGGCGTCGCCGACACCCATGTTGACCACGATCTTGACGAGGCCGGGAACCTGCATGACGTTCTCGTACGAGAACTCCTCACGCAGCTTGCCCGCGATCTCCTCGCGGTACTTCGTCTTGAGACGCGGAGTGGTGGTGGTAGCCATCAGATGTCCTCACCCGTCCGCTTGGCAACGCGAACCTTGTTGCCCTCATCGTCGAAGCGGTAACCGACACGCGTGACGACCTTGTTGCCGTCCTTCTCCACGACGAGCTGAACGTTGCTCACGTGAATGGGGGCTTCGGTGGTCACAATGCCGCCGGCCTGCGAACCGCTGGCGGTGGGGCCGGCCTTCGTGTGCTTCTTGACCCGGTTGACACCCTCGACCAGGACGCGCTCGTCGCGCGGGTAAGCGGCAATGACCTTGCCCTGCTTGCCCTTGTCCTTGCCGGTGATGACCTGAACCGTGTCACCCTTCTTGATCTTCATGCTTACAGCACCTCCGGCGCGAGCGAGATGATCTTCATGAACTTCTTCTCGCGCAGCTCACGGCCGACGGGGCCGAAGATACGGGTGCCGCGAGGGTCGCCGTCGTTCTTCAGAATGACGGCGGCGTTCTCGTCGAAGCGGATGTACGAGCCGTCCGGACGGCGGCGCTCCTTGACGGTGCGAACGATGACCGCCTTGACGACGTCACCCTTCTTCACGTTGCCGCCGGGGATCGCGTCCTTGACGGTGGCGACGATGACGTCACCGATGCCCGCGTAGCGGCGACCGGAGCCACCGAGCACACGGATGCAAAGGATTTCCTTCGCCCCCGTGTTGTCGGCGACACGCAGTCGCGACTCCTGCTGGATCACGTCTATCTCCTGATTGTCTGCCGGTTCCCGCGGGGATCCCTTCCGGGTCGCCCCGCGAGCCTGGCGGAACCGTCCTGCGGATAAGCCCCGCAGGAATTACTTGGCCTGTTGAGGGAGAAAACCTCCGCCGGGGGCCGGGCACCTGACGGTGCGGCAGGCCCCCGGCGGGGGGGCAACGGGGGGACCGAGTCCCCCCGTTTGATTACTTCGCCTTCTCGAGGATCTCCACGATGCGCCAGCGCTTCGTCGAGGACAGCGGACGCGTCTCCATGAGGAGGACGCGGTCGCCGATGCCCGCGGCGTTCTGCTCGTCGTGGGCCTTCAGCTTGCTCGTACGGCGGATGACCTTGCCGTACAGGGCGTGCTTGACGCGGTCCTCGACGGCGACGACGACGGTCTTGTCCATCTTGTCGCTGACGACGAGACCCTCACGGGTCTTGCGGAATCCGCGCGCCTCAGTGGTGTTCTCGGTCACGTTGCTCTCGCTCATCAGGCGCTCTCCACCGTTTCGATGCCCAGCTCGCGCTCACGCATCAGGGTGTAGATCCGCGCGATGTCCTTGCGGACGGCCTTGAGCCGACCGTGGTTCTCGAGCTGACCGGTCGCCGCCTGGAAGCGGAGGTTGAACAGCTCTTCCTTGGCTTCGCGAAGCTTCGCGAGAAGCTCCTCGTCACCCAGTTCGCGCAGCTCGGACGCCTTGGTACCGGCCGACATCACGCTTCACCTGCCTCGCGCTTGACGATCCGGCACTTCATCGGCAGCTTGTGGGCTGCGCGAGTGAGGGCCTCACGGGCGATCTTCTCGTTGGGGTAGGACAGTTCGAACATGACCCGGCCCGGGTGCACGTTCGCGATCCACCACTCCGGCGAACCCTTACCGGAACCCATGCGGGTCTCGGCAGGCTTCTTGGTGAGCGGGCGGTCCGGGTAGATGTTGATCCAGACCTTGCCGCCACGCTTGATGTGGCGGGTCATCGCGATACGGGCGGCCTCGATCTGGCGGTTCGTCACGTACGCCGGCGTGAGGGCCTGAATGCCGTACTCGCCGAACGAAACCTGCGTACCGCCCTTGGCCTGACCACGGCGCTTGGGGTGGTGCTGCTTGCGGTGCTTGACCCTACGGGGGATCAGCATGTCGGTCAGGCCTCCGTTCCGGTGCTCTCAGCCGGAGCGGCAGCCGCCGGAGCCTCGGCCTTGGGGGCCTCGGCAGCGGGAGCCTGCTGCGGCTTGCGGCCGCGGCCGCCACGCTCGCCACCACGGCCACCACGGCCGGCCGGGCGGTCGTTGCCGCCACCACGGGCCGGGCGGTTGCCGGCGCGGGCAGCGGCGTTCTCGGCGCGGACCTCGGCGATGTTCTTGACGTCGCCCTTGTAGATCCAGACCTTCACACCGATACGGCCGAAGGTCGTCTTGGCCTCGAAGAAGCCGTAGTCGACGTTCGCGCGGAGCGTGTGCAGGGGCACACGGCCCTCGCGGTAGAACTCCGAGCGGGACATCTCGGCGCCGCCGAGACGGCCACCACACTGGATCTTGATGCCCTTGGCGCCGGCCTTCATCGTGCCCTGCATGCTCTTACGCATGGCACGGCGGAAGGAGACGCGGGAGGACAGCTGCTCGGCAACGGCCTGAGCAACCAGCTGAGCGTCGGTCTCGGGGTTCTTGACCTCGAGGATGTTCAGCTGGACCTGCTTGCCCGTGAGCTTCTCGAGGTCACCGCGGATGCGGTCGGCCTCGGCGCCACGGCGGCCGATGACGATGCCGGGACGCGCGGTGTGGATGTCCACCCGCACGCGGTCACGGGTGCGCTCGATCTCAACCTTCGAGATGCCGGCGCGCTCCATGCCGGACGTCATCATCCGACGGATGGCGACGTCTTCCTTGACGTAGTCCTTGTACAGCTTGTCGGCGTACCAACGGGACTTGAAGTCCGTGGTGATGCCGAGCCGGAACCCATGCGGGTTAACCTTCTGGCCCATTACCGGGTTCCTTCCTTGCTGCTGACGACCACGGTGATGTGGCTGGTCCGCTTGCGGATCCGGTAGGCACGGCCCTGGGCGCGCGGACGGAACCGCTTCAGGGTCGGACCCTCGTCGACGTACGCCTCGGAGATGAAGAGGCTGTCGGCGTCGGTGTGGTCGTAGTTGTGCGCGGCGTTGGCAATGGCGCTGTCAAGCACCTTGCCGACCGGCACGCTCGCGGCCTGCGGGGCGAAACGCAGGACCGCCTGAGCCTCCGTGGCATCCATGCCACGGATAAGGTCCACCACGCGGCGGGCCTTCATGGGCGTAACGCGGATGTACCGCGCCTGGGCCCTGGCTTCCATGGTTGTCCTTCCAGTGTCTGTCATGGTCGATTCCACCCCGCGTTAGCGGCGCTTCGACTTCCGGTCGTCCTTGACGTGACCCCGGAAGGTGCGCGTCGGCGAGAACTCGCCGAGCTTGTGGCCGACCATCGACTCGGTGACAAACACCGGAATGTGGGTCTTGCCGTTGTGCACCGCGATCGTGTGGCCGAGCATGGCCGGGATGATCATCGAGCGACGGGACCAGGTCTTGATGACGTTCTTGGTACCGGCTTCGTTCTGAGCGTCCACCTTCTTTACGAGGTGGCCGTCAACGAAGGGTCCCTTCTTGAGACTGCGCGGCATCTAAACCCGCTCCTAGCGCTTCTTGTTCGTCTTGCGGCGGCGGACGATGTACTTGTTCGAAGCCTTCTTCGGCGAACGAGTACGACCCTCCTTCTGACCCCACGGGGAGACCGGGTGGCGACCACCGGAGGTCTTGCCCTCACCACCACCGTGCGGGTGGTCAACCGGGTTCATCGCCACACCGCGGACGGACGGGCGAACGCCCAGCCAGCGCTTGCGGCCGGCCTTACCCCAGTTGATGTTGCTCTGCTCGGCGTTGCCGACCTCGCCGACCGTGGCGCGGCAGCGCTGGTCGACCAGGCGGATCTCACCGGAGGGCATGCGGAGGTGGGCCATCGTGCCCTCCTTCGCGAGCAGCTGCACCGAGGCGCCGGCGGAGCGGGCGAACTTGGCGCCGCCACCGGGACGGATCTCGATCGCGTGGATCGTGGTACCGACCGGGATGTTGCGGAGCGCCAGGTTGTTGCCCGGCTTGATGTCGGCCCCAGGACCGTTCTCGACGCGGTCACCCTGCGACAGGTTGCGGGGGGCGAGGATGTAGCGCTTCTCGCCGTCCGCGTAGTGCAGCAGCGCGATGCGCGCGGTGCGGTTGGGGTCGTACTCGATGTGCGCGACCTTCGCCGGCACGCCGTCCTTGTCGTGACGACGGAAGTCGATCACTCGGTAGGCGCGCTTGTGTCCGCCACCCTGGTGGCGAACGGTCACACGACCGGAATTGTTACGGCCGCCCTTGCTGTGCAGGGGGCGAACCAGCGACTTCTCCGGCGTGGACCGCGTGACCTCGACGAAGTCGGCGACGCTGGAGCCACGACGGCCCGGCGTCGTCGGCTTGTACTTGCGGATTCCCATTTCTCAGTCCTCGTCCGATATCGGACCAGGGCGCTCCGTTAGGAGGCCTGGCCGAAGATGTCGATACGGTCGCCCTCAGCGAGGGTCACGATGGCGCGCTTGGTGTCAGCACGCTTACCGAAACCGCTCTTGGTGCGCTTGCGCTTGCCCTGGCGGTTGATCGTGTTGACCCCGGTGACCTTGACCGAGAAGACCGCCTGGACGGCCTGCTTGATCTGGGTCTTGTTGGCGCCCGGCGCGACGACGAAGGTGTACTTGCCCTCGTCGAGCAGCGCGTAGCTCTTCTCGGAGACGACCGGCTTGAGGAGCACGTCACGGGGGTCCGTGAAGCTCTTGCTCGCCGGCGTCTCGACGGTGTTCTTGCCCTCGGCCTCGTGGCGCTTCGCCTTGGCGACGCGCGCGGCCTTGGCGGCCTTGGCCGCCTTGGAGGCAATGCTCGGGTGACGCGTAGCCATCAGGCTTCGCTCCCTTCGGTGTCAGCGGCCTTGGGGCCAGACACGAAGGACTCGAAAGCGGCCTGGGTGAAGACCACGTCGTCCGAGACGAGAACGTCGTACGTGTTCAGCTGGCCCGGCTCCAGGATGTGGACCTGGGGCAGGTTGCGCGCGGAGAGCAGCGCGGCCTCGTCGGAGCGCTCGATGACCAGGAGCACGTTCTTGCGCTCGCTGACCTTGCCGAGGAAGCTCTTGGCGGCCTTGGTGGAGGGGGTCTCGCCCTCGATCACGCCGGTGATGACGTGGATGCGAGCGTTGCGGGCCCGGTCGGTGAGGGCGTGGCGCAGGGCCGCGGCCTTCATCTTCTTCGGGGTCCGCTGCGAGTAGTCACGCGGCGTGGGGCCGTGGACGACGCCACCGCCGGCGAACTGCGGCGCACGGGTCGAACCCTGGCGCGCGCGGCCGGTGCCCTTCTGGCGGTAAGGCTTCTTACCGCCACCGCGGACCTCGCCACGACGCTTGACCTTGTGCGTGCCCTGACGGGCGGCGGCCAGCTGTGCGACGACGACCTGGTGAAGCAGGGGAATGCTGATCTTCTCTACATCGAAGATCTCGGCCGGGAGCTCAACGGTCCCGGCGTTGTCGCCGGAGGGCGACAGAATGTCAATGGTGCTCATAGTCCTCAGGCCCCCTTGGCCGCGGTACGGACCAGGACGAGGCCGCCGTTCGGACCCGGGATGGCTCCCTTGATGAGGAGCAGGCCCTTCTCCGCGTCAACGGCGTGAACGGTCAGGTTCTGGGTGGTGACCCGCTCGTTGCCCATGCGGCCCGCCATGCGGACGCCCTTGAACACACGGCCCGGGGTGGCACAGCCACCGATGGAGCCGGGAGAGCGGTGCTTGCGCTGGACACCGTGGCCGGCGCCGAGGCCCTTGAAGTTGTGACGCTTCATGACACCGGCGAAGCCCTTGCCCTTGCTCTTGCCGGTGACGTCGACCTTCACGCCCGCCTCGAAGACCTCGGCGGAGATCTCCTGGCCGAGGGTGTACTCGGAGGCATCCGCGGTGCGGATCTCGACGAGGTGACGACGGGGGGTGACGTCGGCCTTGGCGAAGTGACCCTTGAGGGGCTTGTTCACCTTGCGCGGGTCGATCTCGCCGAAGGCGATCTGGACCGACTCGTAGCCGTCGCTGTCGTTGGTACGCACCTGGGTGACGACGTTCGGGCCGGCCTTGACGACGGTGACCGGAACAACACGGTTGTTCTCGTCCCACACCTGCGTCATGCCGAGCTTCTCGCCCAGGATGCCCTTGATCTGCTTAGCCATTCTCAGATCACCGATCCCTAGAGCTTGATCTCGATGTCGACACCGGCCGGGAGGTCGAGTCGCATCAGAGAGTCAACGGTCTTGGGCGTCGGGTCGAGAATGTCGATCAGGCGCTTGTGCGTGCGCATCTCGAAGTGCTCGCGCGAGTCCTTGTACTTGTGCGGCGACTTGATGACGCAGTACACGTTCTTCTCAGTGGGCAGCGGCACCGGGCCCGCGACCGACGCACCAGTGCGGGTCACCGTCTCGACGATCTTCTTCGCCGAGCTGTCGATGACCTCGTGGTCGTAGGCCTTGAGCCGGATGCGGATCTTCTGTCCCGCCATGGCTACTCAGTAGTCCTTTGTCTCGTTAAACGCCCTGGAACCCGGGGGTTCGCGTCCCTTGCCTCCGACCCACGCGGTCGGGTGTGTCGCGCTCCTGCCGCAGAGATATCCGTATACGGATTTCCCTACAAGGGACGCGGCCCGCCCGAAAGCAACCGCAGGACCGGGGGCTGAACACCCACCGGGAGCCTGGTCTGCACCCCGCTGACACTTCCCGGAAGATTCCCGTACGTCCGCCCGAGCGCTGCCTCACGACAGATCGAGCGACGAGTACTGTGGGACTCGCTTCCAGTCCTCCCGGCGGGAGGCGCGCAGCATCGGCACTCGACCGAGCAACCCCGTTAGTCTGCCATACGCGGCGGGGGGCTGGCCAATCGAAGCCGAGGATCGTACCCCGAAGGTGACGCAGGTCAAACCCAGGGAGCGTGCGCGCCCTGGCGGAGGTCGTTCTCACCGACCTTGGGGTGACGGACCGGGATGCGCATACACGGTGAGTACGCATCCACACACCAGGTGACGCTCGCCGAATCATCAACCGCGCACTGACCACAGCGGCAGCGATCAGCGCGGATACGTCAGCTCCGCAGCGGGGCCGGCGCCTGCTGAGCCGGGAGTTCCGGATCGCCCCACTCGGTCATGGGCGTACCCGACGGATATCGGGCGCACTCGGAGTAGGCGTCTACACCCAGACGGTCATAGGGGTAAGCCTCGACCCGGACGACGTCGCCGGTGCCCGGGGGCTGCACGCTCAGTACGGTCCAGTAGTCGCTGATCTCGTACCTGGTGACTTTCCAACCGCGCCGCGTCAATTCCTTGCGCGCCCGTCGCAGCGCCGACACCGCCTGAGACGGGGTAACGCCCTTCAACCCCCATTCGCTGCTCACCGCGACCACACCCGGCACACTGGGCGGTGAGTCGCTCACCTGCTTGGCCAGGTCCTTGAGCCCGGTGTAGTAGCACCCGGAGCGGTCGGCCTCCTGACCGCCGCTGGGCCATTTGGGGTCCAGCGTGGCCTGTGGCAGGTCGAGTGTGTCGTAGACCTGTTGCGTGAGGCCGTCGAGGCGTTGCGAGGTGACGGCTGGATCCGCGACGGGGTAGGGATCGCCGTTCCAGAGCGTCCCGACCCCACGAGCGACCGACACCCCTCCGGCAGCCGTCACGGCCATGGCCAACGCGGCGGCTGTGGCGAGAAGGATTTTCCGGTGCGTTCCGAGGGGACCGCGTAGCTGTGTCATGCGGAGATCGTGCGACGGACACGGCAAGGGGGTCATGAGCACCCGTACTCAACTGCCGTCTGGTCCAACGGCCGTGGAGTCCTTCGCCCAAGCCCGTGTCTCACCGGCCTGCCCGTCACACCTTGAACAGCACCCCGCGCCAGGTCCAACCCGCGTCGAGGACCACTTGCTGGAGGGGGTTCCTCATATCCCGCGTGTCGAAACGGAACGTCTCGACCTTGCGTCGGCGCCCGTCGGTTCCCCGCTCGTACGTCCACTGGCGGGAGACCGTGGTCGACCGCCCGCGGCCGTACTCGCGCGACAAGCCCCGCCTGGGCGGGTCCCCGATCAAGGTCACCTGCAACTGCTCGTCGAGGGTCCGCACCTCGCGCCTCTGCGGGTCCAGCCGCATCCGGGTCTTGAGGGACCGCTCCAATTGCCTACGGAAGGACGCGGAGCCCGTGGCGGGCTCCAGGACCCGCCACTCCGCCACGAGATCAGCCTTCTCGGCGGGGAGTGCGTTGCGCACGCGGAACGGTACGTCCGGCCCGTTGAGCGCGAGCAGCGCCGCCCGGAGTTCCATGGCCGGCAGCGGTACGACAGCGCTGTCGGGGTACTTGGTGCCGGTCAACTTGTCGAAGAAGCCCATCGGATCAACCTGCCTGAGTATGCGCGCACGGACGTGATGAGTACGCCTCCCGATGCCTCGGGCGGCCGTCGTCGATGGGGTTCTGCCGCTTCTCACCTGGGATCACAGCCTGTGCCGGGCCCACGGCGAGCTCTGGGACAGTCATGGGCGTGGCAGTGGCTGTGTCCTGACGACCACCCACGGCCGTACCACCTGTCGGGCCGATCAGAACTGCTCGATCTTCTGGCCGTCCGGAACCTGATAGCAACCGGATACGACGAAGAAGTTGAGGTTCGGAGGATTGTCCTTTGCCTGATAGATGACGTTGACGCTGAATTTCTTCGTGTCGTTGTCGGCCCTGAGGCTGAGGTTCTTGTTCCGGCTGCTGTCCGGTCCGTATTCGACAACCTCCCAGCCATGCTTGGGCAGTTCTGACTTCAGCTGTTCCATCGCGCCCTCGAGCCGCTCGGACGCGGTCGGAGTGAATGACCAGGAATGGAAGATCTGGAAGTACTTATCCGGGTCCTTCTTTCCGCACTCCTTGACCCCCGGTCCAGTGTCGGACGCCTTCCCTTTGAGACCGATCAGGTTGTACAGCTCGCTGGAAGTCTTCTTCGCATGCTCGGCAGCTTCACTCGACGTGCTGACGCCGGAAGATGGGATTTCGTCGGAACTATTGGTGTCAGTCATGCTGCATCCGGTGAGGGTCGCAAGGGCGATGGGCAGGGTGAGCGCGATTGCGCCCAGTTTCGTCTTCAAATCGGGGACCTCGTTCGATCGAACCGGGACACGGGCCGGCCTGTTGGTCGGGCAGCCATGCTTCCTACTTCACATGCGCCCAGGGGTCCGGCGGCGGCTTGAGCTGTACGTCGTCGCCCTTACCGACCGCGACCCGGGCCTGGTTCCGCAGGCTGTCGGAGCCCACATCCCAGTAACCGCTGTGGCCCTCGGTATCCGTGGTCATCTGGTTGGCGCCGAAGCTCGGATCGCTGGGGACAACCCAGCCGTCCCCACCGTGGCCGAAGCGACCGATATCCGGAACAGGGTCTCCGTCGGCCTCCTCGTTCCACACGTGCCCCGCCGGGACATCCAGGTCCGTTGCGTGGGAAACCTTGACGCCGGGGCTGCCCGCGAGGACAACATCATCGGCGTTGAGCTGCCCTGTCTGGGCCGCAGCGCCGACAAGGGTCGTTCCGTACGAGTGCGCGATCACAGTCCGGTGTGGATCCGAATCACCTGAATGCGACGCATCAAGACCGTCCATGAAGTCGCGGAATGCCGGAGCACCGTCATATGCATAATGTTCAAACGGCGAGTCTTTGACGAGATTCTGAGGCGCATCGTAGCCGAGCCAGGTGATAGTGGAAACTGACTCGCCATGTGCCTCGGTATTGGCCACACGCCACAGGTCTGTCATCCGGCCGATATCACCGTTGACTTTACCCAGATTCGATGTGGTGCCCGGCACATACACTGCCTGGTGATCAGCAGTATCGGGATTTCCGTTGGCGACAATCGCCCGCCCATTGCCGTCCGCGCTAAACCCTAGGAGGTACGCCTCGGGCAGTCCACCATTACCCGTCGCGTCGAAGCGGGTCTGGATCGATTCCATGCCCTTGAGGGATGCGGTGAGGTGGTCGTACCGGTCCCCGTACTTGTTGTACCACTCCATCCATTCATCGGTATGCACCTTGGACGCGTAGCCCCCGGCGCTGATCCAGGTCCACTCATTGAACGGCGGTGCCGGCATCGAATTCAGCTCAGTCTGCATCGTGCCCCGCTTCTCGTCGAACACGATCCGGTTGGCCTCGTCCCGAACCGTGGCAGGCAGGCCGTCGAGCGCGCCCACGGAGTCGGGACGCATGGAGACCCACGCGGCCTGCTCCTCCGCGCTGAGTCCCTTCCACCACTCCGCGTTGTCCTTCGGGTTGCCGTTCTTGGGCGGCTGCGGCAGCGAGTCGAGATACTTCTTGCCCGCCTCGCTCACACCCTTCGTGTCCGAGGAAGCGTCGGCCCAGTCCTTGTCTGAAACGGTCAGATCGTCGTCCGCCTTCAGCGCCCGCAGCTTCGGCGCCCATTTCTCGTCGGCCTCCGTCGCCTCCTTGAGGGCAGCGGCGATCTGGTCCGCGTAGTCCTGTGCGAGGCGATGGTTGGGGTTGGGGTCGAAATTGGCCGCCTGACGGCCCACCGCGGAGGCCGTGTCATCCGTCAGACCGCCCACCGTGCCGCCCTCGGGGATCTTGTCGTCCTCGCCCTTCTCCCCGCCCGGCGGATAGGTGATCGAGCCGTCGGCGTTCACGGTGAGCTTCGCCGCCTGCGCGCCATCGAGCGCCCCGTCGAGCTTGCTCTTGGCCGCTCCTACCTCGTACGAGAAGGCTTCGAGAGCCGTGCTGACGAGACCGCACTCGACCTGGACGTAGTGGAAGTTCTTGCCCAGCTCCGTCAGTTGCGTGATCGCCGCGGTCGCGGCCTCGCCCTTGAGGGAGTTCCTCATGGCCACGACGATCTGGTTGTCGATACGGTCCTTGGCCGCCCTCGCCATGTCAGAGGTGCTGCGATATCCGTCGGCCGCTTCCGAGAACTCGGTCGGCTTGAGGGCTTTGAGTGCTGCGAGGTCCATGACGTGTCGTTACCGCCCCTTGTCCTGCCCGCCGACAGCCGGGGTATCCGAATACGCGACCTTCAGATTGCCGATCTCGACCTCGACGGCCTCGTCGGTCTTCAAATGCTCGTTACCCGTCTTCTCCAGCACACCCGAGAGCTTCCCGCACCGTCCGCTCACATCCTTGACGTAGCGCTCCCACGAGTCGTAGACGTCCTTCTGGGCCCCCACGGTCAGGCAGCCGGCATCCTCAGCAATGCCGTTCTGGCCGCCCGCCAGCCTCTCCAGCGCCTTGCCGATGCCCTCACGGAGTGAACCGACGTCTTCCCCTGCCTTGGCCCAGGCGCGCCTGTTCGACACCAGCGTGCCGCCGGCACCACCCGGGTCCATCGGTACGTGGTTCAGCTGCATCTGGGCAGAATCCCGACCTGCCGCCGCGGTCTTGAGCTGTTCCCACTCGTCCCACGCCATGCGTGGCCCCTCCCCCGTATCTCGCCGTACGCCGCCTCGCCCATGTGAATGTGCACCCGCGACGCTTTGATGATCGAGAAATACGGTAGCGCCGCTTCATCACATGCCCCATCCGTATCGGCCACCACAGCGCTTGAGTATCCGTACTCAGACGGCGCCAGGGCCTCGACTGGAAGAGGCATTGCCGTCCGGAGCGCTGGGAGGCGAATACGGCGGAGGCGCGAACCCCGGTGCCGTATAAGGGAGTTGTCCTGCTGTGGTCGCTGTTGCCGAGCTCGGGCTCACGGTGGCCCTGCGCTTGCGGATGACCAGGAAAGCCCCGACCGCCGCGCCGAGGAGTGCGACGGCGCCGATACCCAGCGTGATCCAGAGGGTGTTGCTGCCGTGGTCCTTCGAGGAGGCTTCGGCTGCCGCGTCCTTTGCCGGAGCAGCGGGGTCCTTGCCGGCAGCAGCTCCAGGCGACGGTGACGCCGAGGTGCCGCCAGGGAAGTCCGCGAGCGGGTAGACGTCGGCCGGGCCCGGGTCACCCGGGGTCTGCAAGGCGATGCGGGGGCGAACGATGCCGTAGCCGATGGAGTCGTTGCGTTTCGAACCGTCTGTGGGGCCGCCGGCGGTGTTGAGCATGACCCGTAGGACCTGGTTGTTGGTCCAGGTCGGGTGTTTGGACCAGATCAGGGCGGCGCTGGCTGAGGCCAGGGCGGTGGCGTCGCTGGTGCCGTGGGAGCGGCACAGGTCGGTGCCGTTCAAACACGTGTGGTAAATCTCGTCACCGGGTGCAGCGATGTCCACTTGGGGGCCGTACTGGGATTCGCTGGTCTTGTGAAGGCTGCGGCCGACTGCACCGACGCCCACCACACCCGGAGTTGCCGCTGGGTACTCCAGGCCCGAAGTGCCGTCGTTTCCCGTACCGGCGAAGATCAACGCCCCCTTGTCCAAGGCGTACCTCACAGCCGCGGCGAGTTGTTTCGATCCTTCGAACGTCCGCATCGAAATGTTGATGACCCGTGCACCGGAATCGACGGCGTAGCGGATTCCGGTGCTAACCGTGTCGTTGAACTCCTTGCTGTACAGGTTGGAGTCCAATCCACGGTCTGGTACTCGGATGGGGAGCACCTTTGCGCCAGGCGCGAGGCCGAAAGTTCCGGTGCCCCCATTTGCCTTGCCGGTGCCGGCAATCGCAAGGGCCATCGCAGTTCCGTGGCCGTCGTAGTCCGTGTGTTCATCTCCGGGCGACAGCGGTGCCTCGTCCTTGCCCGGGAGTACCTGCCCCTTCAAGTCGGCGAGGTCGTCCTTGACTCCTGTGTCGATGACAGCGACCGTCACCCCTTTGCCCGTGCTGGTCTGCCACATCTGCTCGGCCTTCATGGCCGTGAGGTGCCACTCCCTCTCACGGATGGACTCCGCGTGGGCGGGAGTGGCCGCGCTACCGACCAACAGCAGGCCCACGGCTCCGCAGACAACGCTTCCGTAGCGGGCATTCCTCATCGTGGTGGCAGGCATCTGCTTCCTCTTGGTGTGTGCAGGTTCAGTCGATAGCTGGTGACTAGGTGGTCGAGCGGCCGTTCTGCTGCTCGGTCTCCTGCTCCTCGCTTCGCTCGTCGGCCCTTCTGCCCTGCTTGTTGTTCTGTCGCGAATTCGATGGCCGAGTGCCGTTCGACAGCGCACCCGTACGTCCAGCTGCGCTTGATGCGGGCGTGCCGTCACCAGAGTCCTGGTTCCGTACCAAGCCCGAGCCACCAGGGGTGAACGGCCGGCTTCCCGAGCGTCTCTGCGGCTGTGGACGGCCGCCGACGACTCCACGGTCCGCGCCTGCGCCCGTGCCCATGGCCCGACGGCCGGCCGGTGTCGCACTCTGCCCGACGCCCGCTCGCCCTGTACTGGCGGGGGTCCTCTGAGTGGTCGAGCCACGGCCACCAGCCGAGCTGTGCGTTTCACCGCCGACAACATTGCCTCGCGGCAATCCACCGGCGGGCCGACCCGCGGGCGATCCAGCGGCCGACGACGTGGGGCGGCCTCCGACGATGCCGGAGCTGCCGCCCGGCGCACGCCCGGGAGTTGCGCCCGTGATTCCTCGGCCCGGAGGCACTGCGGGGCGGCCGCCGACCACTGGCCGCGCCGTGCCTGTCGGGCCCTGCGGCTCGGTCGTACCACCGATACCCGGCACACCTCTGGAGACCGGGCCTGCCGGCCCACGCCCGGGTTGGGCCGAAGGACGGCCACCGATTGTCGTGCGGCCCAGTCTCGGGGGTTTCACGGATGGGCTTGGTACGCCGCTTACCGTCGGCGGGATCGGCCCCGTGGGCAGTGCCCCGCCGCCATCAGCCCTGCCTCCGTTCGGCGGCCCGACCGGGCTCGCTGAAGGTGCTGATGGCGATTGCGGAAGCACCTCCGTCCCGTCAACGTTCATACGCACACGGTCCGAGGGATCGGGCAACGACTGCTGGGGTGTGCCACGCGAGTGGGATTCGACGTTGGCTGCTCCGTCGCCCCCAGTTGCCTGGGTCATCACTCGATGTGATCCGCTGGTCGGAGAAACTTCCGTCACTCCTCCGGCCGAGGATGTGCGAGCGCCGCCGCCTCCGCCGGACACGACCTCATCGTCAGAAACTTTGCCCGGTGTCGGCTGAATCGCCTCCGGCGGCGGCGGAAACTTAGGCCTTTCCAGCCCATCCAGTTGCGTCGCCGACAGCTGGTACGCCTGTCCCAGCTTTGTCATCTGGGCGGCTGCCTCCTGGCGGACCTTCTCCTTGTTCGCCGCCAGTGCCGCGAGTTCGGTCGTGGACTTGCTGCTCACCGCTGCCGCGTCGGGGTCGTTGTGGGCGGCTGTCGCCGCGTCCAGGTTCGCCTGGGCGCCGGCCTTGTCGCGGGGGATCGACGCCTGGACCGTGGCGATCGCGTCGGAGGCGTGCCCCAGCCAGGTCGCCGAGTCCTCGCTGAAGTCGCCCAGGCGCAGGGTCGAGTTGGCGAGGTCGCCCGTCCAGGCGCGGAACGCGTCCGCTCCCTCGCCCTTCCATTCCACCCACTGCGGGCGGACCTTGAGCTCTTCGGCGATCTTGCGGATCTCCTTGGCCGCCGCGGTCAGCCGGGTGGCGGCGGCCTGCACCGTGCCGGCGTTCGCCTGGTCGAGCCACGCCAGCATCTGGTCGTGGCTCATGTCCTCGAAGGACGTACTGCCGCCGGTTCCCTTTCCGGACATCAGATCGTGCCTCCCGAGTCGCCGCCCGAAGGCGTCTGGTCCGGCTTCGCGTCGCTGCCGCCGTCGTGGCTCTTCTTCGGGAGGCCGGGGTCGTATTCCCCGCCGTAGTGCTTCGCGGTCTCCGCGCTGATCGCCTTCATACGGTCGCGTACGTCCAGGTCGATGTTCTGATAGCCCTTGTGCGAGGCCAGCACCGCGATGTTCATGCCCTCCATGGAGTCGGACAGCAGTTTGGAGAGGCTCTCCAGCTCCGTGATCACCGTCTCGTACGAGGTGAACAGTCCCGATGCCTCCGCCCACTCGCCCGCTCCGCCGCCGAACTGGTGGCGTGCCAGCTGCTCCTGCCCCACCTCGCCCGGACCCGCCGCCGAACCCTTCAGGTCGCGGATCAAGTCATCCACACGCTTCTGGAACTTCGTGAACGACGACAGCTCGGTGACCACATCACCGATCGCGTTCTGCGCCGCGTCGAACACGCCCGACGCCCACGACGACGGTCCAGGCGCCGCCCCACTATCGCTCGGCAACACAATCTCTCCCCCGTACAGCCAAATCAGCCGAAGCTTCAGCTGCAACTCTAGCTATCGACTGTGACAGTCCACAGACGGCCTCTGGCGGAGAGTGACCGGAATCGGGCCACTCTGAAGGGTGACTCGGACAGTCGCCTAGGCCGGTGAGCAAGGGCATGGCTCCACTCAACCCCCCCCCCGCAGGAGACGGCACATGAGTGTCCGTACTCATCTGCGGGAGCGGGGGTATCCAAGTGTCCGTCCCGGCCGAACTCTCGATCTCGATCTCGATCTCGATCTCTCATCACCGGAGCACGGCGGAGTGTGTTCCGGTGCCACCGGCGCTCTTCCCTAAGAACCACGAGGAGAAAGAAACCCCACCAAGCCCCACCCCTCCCGCCCGCCGAAACGGTGACCACCGCGCAAACTCACTCCCGCGAGTGAATATGCCCAACTCAGGTGGATTCGGGGTCGGTTGCCTGCCTTACGCTCAGCGCGACAGAACACAACCGCAGACATACGGCGGACATGCGACGGCCCCCGCCGGGACTAGCGATCCCTGCGAGGGCCTGACCACCGAGGAAGTTAGGCCCTTCCTGATGGACACCCCGAACCCTAGCGCGCCCTCGCACCCCCAGTCCCGTATCGCGGGCAAAAACCACCCCCACCAGAACGCTCACGCCCGTCCCGGTGGCGTCATCCACGACAACACCCGCCACACCACCCGCTTCACGGTGATCGGCAACCACCTCGCCCAGCACCCGGAGCTCTCAGGACTCGCGATCGGGCTGGCCGTCTACATCCAGTCGCTCCCCACCGGTGCCCGCGTCGACATCAAGACCCTCGCCGCCCGGTTCCCCGAAGGCCCGACCCGTATCGCCGCCGCCCTGCGCGAGCTCGAAACCCACGGCTACCTCCGCCGCACCCGCGAACGCACCCCCGGCGGCCGCATCGTCACCCGCACGATCTCCTGCAACCAGCCCGGACAGCACGGGACCACGGCCGACACCCCCAGCAGGCCCACCCGACGCCCGGTCCCAGCCGAACGCCCGCCCCGCAAGCTCCTCCCCACCGTGCCCCGGCCCGCGCACGCCTCCCCCACCCTCCTCCGGATCGCCACCGACCTCCTCGCCGGCCTCCGCCGTCACGACCCCCGCCTGCTTCTCTCCGGCAGCGACACGGAGCACCTCGCCCCCGGAGTCGCCGCCTGGCTGGAACGCGACCTCACCCCCACCGCCGTACAACACGCGCTGACCGCGGACCTGCCACCGGAGGATCTACGCCGCCCAGCCGCCCTTCTCGCCCATCGACTCGCCGCGCAGCTGCCGCCTCCGCCGCCGTTCCGCGGGCCCGCGCCGCCCCCGGACGTACGACATCCGCTCCAGAACTGCGAGGGCTGCGACCGCGCCTTCCGCTCCCCCGTGCCCGGGCGCTGCCGCGAGTGCCGATCCGATCTCCTGGAGGCCGCATAGCATGAACGTGACGATCCTTGCCCCCGGGCACGGCAGACGAGGAGCGAGCGCCATGACCATCGCCGCGGACGACGCGCAGCAGGGCGCCTCCCATCTGTACCGGGCCATGCGGGACTTCGTTCAGTCCATGGACGACACCCTTCCCGGCAAGTTCGAGATCACCAGGGAAGGGATCGTCCACGACATGATGTCGCCCGTGAAGCAGCACGAACTCACCGCGCTGCGCCTCCGGAAACGCCTCGAGAAGGTGATGCCGGAGAGCCTCGTGGCCCACACCGGTACCCCGGACGTGGAAAACGAGCCCGAGGGCGTCATGCGCCACCCCGACGTCATGCTGATCGCCGAGGCAGACATGGAGGGAGACGGCTCCTTCGACCCCCGTACGATCATCGCCGCCATCGAGATCGTTTCCCGCTCGAACCCGGACAACGACTGGGTGAGCAAGGTGCGGGACTATCCGTTGCTGGGCATTCCGTTGTACGTGATCTTCGACCCGCGCGTGGGAGAGGGTGCCGTCCTCTCCGACATCCACTCCACCCCGCACGGCCCCCGCTACGCCACCCGCAAGGACTTCGTCTACGGCGAAGAGGTCACCATCGCCGAGTGGACGATCTCGACCGCGGACCTGCCCCGGTACCCGAACCAGTAAGCCGGACCGCGGCGACGAAGGCGCGACGAAGGCATTCCGCTGCCGCGCCCGGAGCACTCCGCCGCGACACCTCACCCCCGCCCCACCATGCTGAACGCATGGCAGAAGAGACCAGCACACTCGCCGAGCGGCCCGAGCGGCCCCTTCCCCCTGTCCGGGACTGGCCCGCCGGTGAGCTGAACGCCACCGAGTTCGAGCCGGTGCTCGCGGAGCTGATGCGGGAGGGGCCGCTGACGCGGATCCGGCTGCCGTACGGGGAGGGCTGGGCGTGGCTGGCGACGCGCTACGACGACGTGAAGATGATCACGAACGATCCCCGGTTCAGCCGGCGGGAGGCCTCCGTCCAGCAGGTCACGCGACTCGCGCCGCACTTCGCGCCGCGCCCCGGGGCCCTGGCCTGGGCCGATCAGCCCGACCACAACCGGCTCCGGAACGCCGTCACGGCCGCCTACACCGTGAGCGCCGTGAAGCGCCTGCGCCCCCGTGCCCAGGAGATGCTCGACGTCCTGGTGGACGGGATGGTGGCGGACGGCCCCCCGGCCGACCTGGTCGAGCGGGTCCTCGAACCCTTCCCGATCAACGTCGTCTGCGAGGTCATGGGCGTACCCGTCGACGAGCGGCAGAAGTTGCACGACTGGACGCGGGAGATCATCTCCACGGCGGGCGGCGCCGAGGCCTCCGAGCAGGCCAAGAAGGGGCTCTTCGGGTGGATCGGGGAGGCCGTCCGCGAGCACCGCGACAGCGAGAGCGAGAGCAAGAGCAAAAGCGACGGTGACCGCACAGATGTGCTGGCCCTGCTCGGTGGTGCCGTGCGGCGCGGCGAGCTCGGCCTGGAGGAGGCGATCAGTGTCGCCGGGCCGCTCCAGATCGGCGGCGAGGCCGTCACCAACAACAGTGGCCAGATGTTCTACCTCCTCCTCACCCGGCCCGACCTGCTGGAACGCTTCCGCGACGACCCCGCCTCCCGCCCGGCGGGCATCGAGGAACTCCTGCGCCACATCCCGCACCGCGCCGCCGTCGGTCTGCCCCGCATCGCCACGCAGGACGTCGACATCCACGGCACCCTCGTCAGCGCGGGCGACGCCGTCTACGTCTCCTACCTGGCCGCCAACCGCGACCCGGACGTCTTCCCCGACCCCGACCGGATCGACTTCGACCGGGACCCGGGCGCCCACGTGTCGTTCGGCAACGGGCCGCACTTCTGCACGGGCGCCGTCTTCTCCCGTATGCAGATCGAGCTGCTGATCGACACCCTGCTCGAACGCCTGCCCGGGCTGCGTCTCGCCGTACCCGCCGACCAGGTCCCCTTCCGGCAGCGCACGATGATCCGCGGTCCGGTGGCCTTGCCCGTCACCTGGTGACACCCCGGTCCACACGGTGACTCTCCGGCGGGCCCAGGTACGTCGGCCCGAGCCCACCCGTGTCGATCACCAGCCGTTGCAGCACCACCGTCGGGTCGACCATCCAGAACTTCAGGCGGTGCACCCCGGGAGCGGCCATCACATGCCTCGTCGACGTCACGTTCACGTTGTCCGAGGTGTTGCGGGCCCACTGGCTGTTCATCAGGCCGTCGTCGGCTCCCGTGGCCGCGTGGATGTCGACCATCCGCGGCGGCGCGTCGTCGAAGGAGAGCGCGTAGCGCAGGCCGCCCGTCGGGAGGGCCGGGTTGCGCGGGGACAGGTACGCCCACACGGTCACCGTGCCGGCACTCAACAGGCTCACCTCGTACTCCAGGCGGGGGGAGTCCGCGCTGCCCGGCGTCCGGCGCGGGGCCGTCACGGGGTACGGCGTCATGCCCGCCCCGGTGCGGCCGATCCGGTCGATCCGCCGCCAGGTGCCCACCGCCCGTACGCAGTGCTCCGCGTCCATCGCCACATACCCGCCCGCCTCGACGAATCCCCGCAGCCCACGGGCGGCGGGGTGCTCGGCGATCACCGGCACGACCACCGAGGCTCCCGCGCCGCTCACCGTGATCCGGGCCTGCGTACGGCCGTGCGGCGCCCGCGACCAGTCGGCCTTCACCACCACCCGCGCCTGGTCACGGACTCTCCCGCGCGGACGGTCCACGGTGATCCACGGCTCCGAGGCCTCGATCCGGTAGTCGAAGGCGTCCCGGCCCCGGTTGAACACCTCGATGTACGGCGCGGGGCCCGTCCGGTACGGGCTCAGCACCGCCTCCGCGCTCGGGGAACCGTCGACCGCCACCCCCAGCTCGGCGCCCGGCGGCAGTTCGATGCGGCGCACCGCGGGGAACAGGACGTCCGGCAGTGCCACGTTGTTCAGCTCCGGCTGCTGCCAGCTCGCGTTCGGGCCGTAGCGCGCCACATCGCCGTAGTCGATGTGCGGCTGCGTCTGGAAGCCCGCCCATTTGCCGCCCGCGACGCCGTGGTTGAAGCGTTCGGCGAGCGCGAAGTCCCGTCGCAGGCCCGCCTCGGCCGCCGCGGCCAGGTCGTTCGTCGCCGCCCGGCCCTGTGCGGCGTAGAGCAGGTTCGTGAACTCGGCCTCCCGCAGCTCGTACAGGTTGGCCGTCGCCTCGACCTCGTAGCCGACGAGCTCGAACCACGCGTCCCGCGCCGAGTCCGGCAGCCGTCGCGCGATGTGCCCGGCCCGTGCCGCGAGCGTCCGCCACTCCTGCGTGACCTGCTCGAGTTCGCGGCCGTAGAAGGGGGTTGCCTGGTCGTCGTACACCACCGCGCCCGATGCCGGGTGGAGGGTGATCCGGCGGTTGAGGAGTTCCGGCTTGCGGCGCGACTGGAGTTGTCCGTACGTCGCCAGTACGTCCGCGATGGCTGCCGCGTACCGCGCGCCGAAGTTCTGCCGCACGTACCGCCTCTCCCACGCGCCGAGCGCGGCAGGGTCGTCCCAACGGCCGGGATTCCACGCGTAGTCGAGGAAGAATTCGGTGGGCAGCTCGTTGCCCTTGAGGTCGCCGACGTTCGTCACCCACAGCCCGTGGTTGCCGTACGCGTGCGCCTGGTGGAGCTGGTCCCAGAGGTTGGGCAGGTTGGCCGTGTCGACCCACTTGTAGTTGCGGCCCGCGCCCACGTAGTCGAAGTGGTAGTAGAGGCCGTAGCCACCGGGCCGCGCGGGTTCGGCCGGGTCGGGGTGCTTGCGGATGTTGCCCCAGTTGTCGTCCGTCAGTACGACGGTGACGTCGTCCGGAGCCCGCAGCCCGCGGTCCCAGTACCGCTGGACCTCCTTGTAGAGCGTCCACACCTGGGGGACCGAGGCCGGGTCGCGGCCCGTCACCTCGGCGATGATCGTCCGCTGCGCGTCGATGATCTCCCGCATCAGCTCGACGCCGTCGCCGTCCGGCAGGCTGGTGTCGCCGTTTCCGCGCATCCCGAGCGTGACGACGCCCTCGAAGTCCTGGTCGGCCATCCGGCGGATGCCGTCGCGCCAGTACGCCTTGAGCGCGTCGGCATTGCGGCGGAACGACCACTCCCCCGTACCGCCGTACGGGTCATGGCCGGGCGTGACGACGGTTCCGGCGCTGTCACGCACGGCGGGTACCGCGTGCCGGTTCCACTCCTCGATGCCCCGCATCATGGGCGCCTCGTGAGACGTGCCCATGACAATCCCGTACTCCTTGGCGCGGGCATGGTTGCGCGGATCGTCCTCGGCGAAGGCGCGGCCCCACACCGCCGGCCACAGGTAGTTCGCCTTCAGGCGGAGCAGTACCTCGAAGACCTTCGCGTTGAAGCCGCCGTCGTACCCGGGCGCCTTGCCGGGGCCGAAGTAGGCGGGGGCCCAGGTGCCGAGGGCCGGGTTCTCGTCGTTGATGAAGATCCCGCGGTACTTCACCGCGGGAGTGCCCTGGGTGTGCCGTCCCGGCAGCACGTGGAGCGCGTCGCGGTGGACCGGGCGTACGTCGTCCCACCAGTACCAGGGCGAGACGCCGATGCCGTACGAGACGTCGTACGCGCCGAAGATCGTGCCGCGGGGGTCGCTGCCCGCGATGACGAAGGCCCGGTCGACGCCGGGCATCGGCCGCTCCACGACGGTCTGCAGGGAGGTCTCCCACCGTCCCCGCACCCCCGTGACATCCACCTTCCCGGAGGTGATCAGGCCGTCGATCAGCGGGCTGCGCCCGATCGTCCCGACGAGCACGACCTCCCGGGCCATCCCGTCACCGGACCGTACGTCCGTCACCCGTTCGAGGTCGTCACGGAGGTCGCCCGCCACCCGTACGACTCCGGGGTGGTCCTCCGGGGACACCACGACCGGCGCGCCCACCAGCGAGAACGCTCCGCCGGTGAAGGAGATGTACGCGCCGGGGTCGGTGGGCCGCGGCCGTCCACCGTCCGCCCACGCCTCGCCCGACAGCACCGGTAGCGCCGCGAGCCCCGCACCGAGCCCCGCACCGAGAACGGTCCTGCGACTGACGTCTCCAGACATGCCTCACCCCTCGCCCCGACGGCGTACGAATTTGCTCAGCGGCATGACAAATAGTGGAGGGAGGGTCACGCGGGGGGAATGGGTCGTCGGCGTCGAATACTTTCGAAGGCCGTCGTCGGCTTACGGGGGCCGCCTTCGGGGCTACGGAGACACCGTCTCGCTTACGGAGACCGCCATCGGCCAACGGAGGTCGTCATTGGCCGGCGGAGGCGTCATCACGCTTACGGAGACCGCCATCAGCTGCCCACGAAGGCGATCAGCACGTTTACAGAGACCGTGATCGGCCTACGGAGACCGTCATCGGCACAGATCGTCGGCGGTGCCGGCCACGGCCGGGCCGAGTCCCGCCGGAAGGTGGGCCACGACCAGGGCGACGGCCGCTTCCGCCGTGTCGGTCTCGCCGAGGATGGTCCCGACGCGTGGCACGAAGACCTGGAAGCGCCCGTCGTGCCGAGGCAGGACGCTCGGCACCCGCACCACGTACGGGTACCGGGTACAGCTGCTCAGATGCAGGGCGAAGTGGCTGTTGTACGGATACAGCTGCCGCAGTGTCCGTTCCGCGTGGGCCACCTCGATGAGGTGCACGATGCCCGGGTACCCCACCCCTGGCCGGAGGACCTCCTGCCGCTCGCGACGCCACTGCCACACCAGCGCCAGCCGCCGCCACCGCTCCTCCACGACATCGGCCGGGCCCCGCAGATGCGCCGCCGCCACGTCCGGAAGAACCGGCTTCGCCGGCAGCGGCCGACGTCCCACCGCGCCCAGGCCGTTGGAATCCATCCACGCAGTGTGCGCGACAGGCACGGCAAAGGGGCCCGTACGACCGAAGTCGTACGGGCCCCTTCAAGGAGCTCGCGAGGAGCTACCAGGCTGTCAAGCCAACAAGGACTACTTGTTGATCTTGATGACCTGGCCGGCGCCCACGGTCCGGCCACCCTCACGGATGGCGAACTTCAGGCCCTCCTCCATGGCGACGGGCTGGATGAGCGAAACGGTCATCTCAGTGTTGTCGCCCGGCATGACCATCTCGGTGCCCTCGGGGAGGGTCACAACGCCGGTCACGTCCGTCGTGCGGAAGTAGAACTGCGGACGGTAGTTGTTGAAGAACGGCGTGTGGCGGCCACCCTCGTCCTTGGACAGGATGTAGGCCTGGGCCTCGAACTCGGTGTGCGGCGTGACCGAACCGGGCTTGATGATGACCTGGCCGCGCTCGACGTCCTCGCGCTTGATGCCACGGAGGAGCAGACCGACGTTCTCACCGGCCTGGCCCTCGTCGAGCAGCTTGCGGAACATCTCGATGCCGGTGACCGTGGTGGTGGTCTTGTCCTGCTTGATGCCCACGATGTCGACGGTCTCGTTGACCTTGAGGACACCACGCTCGATACGACCGGTGACGACGGTGCCACGACCGGTGATCGTGAAGACGTCCTCGATCGGCATCAGGAACGGCTTGTCGACGTCACGCTCGGGCTGCGGGATGTTCTCGTCGACGGCCTGCATCAGGTCGAGGACGGTCTGGCCCCACTCCTTGTCGCCCTCAAGGGCCTTGAGCGCCGAGACCTTGACGACCGGCAGGTCGTCGCCCGGGAACTCGTACTCGGAGAGCAGCTCGCGAACCTCGAGCTCGACGAGCTCCAGGATCTCCTCGTCGTCCACCATGTCGGCCTTGTTCAGGGCGACAACGATGTAGGGAACGCCGACCTGGCGGGCCAGGAGCACGTGCTCCTTGGTCTGCGGCATCGGGCCGTCGGTGGCGGCAACCACGAGGATGGCGCCGTCCATCTGCGCCGCACCCGTGATCATGTTCTTGATGTAGTCCGCGTGACCGGGGCAGTCGACGTGGGCGTAGTGACGCGTCTCGGTCTGGTACTCGACGTGCGCGATGGAGATGGTGATACCGCGCTGGCGCTCCTCAGGAGCCTTGTCGATCTGGTCGAAGGCCGAGGCCTCGTTCAGGTCCGGGTACGCGTCGTGCAGCACCTTGGTAATGGCGGCCGTGAGGGTCGTCTTACCGTGGTCGATGTGACCGATGGTGCCGATGTTGACGTGCGGCTTAGTCCGCTCGAACTTCGCCTTCGCCACTGGGTCCTCCTGTGGAGTGGTTCTGGTACGCCTTACTCATCGGCGCCAGGTGATCTTTGCTGGGATGCCGCCCGCCGGGGTTCTCCCCCGGGGGACGATCTCTCGTCCCCTTGCCGGTTCGAAGCCCCGGCGGTCGGTGTCAAGCCTAAAGCGTGTAAACGGGGTGCGTTACTCGCCCTTGGCCTTCGCGATGATCTCCTCGGCGACGTTCCGGGGAACCTCGGCGTAGGAGTCGAACTGCATCGAGTAGCTTGCGCGACCCGAGGTCTTGCTGCGGAGGTCGCCGACGTAGCCGAACATCTCCGAGAGGGGCACGAGGCCCTTCACGACGCGGGCGCCGCTGCGCTCCTCCATGGCCTGGATCTGGCCACGGCGGGAGTTGAGGTCGCCGATGACCTCACCCATGTAGTCCTCGGGCGTGGTGACCTCGACGGCCATCATCGGCTCGAGCAGCACGGGGCTGGCCTTGCGCGCGGCCTCCTTGAAGGCCTGCGAACCGGCGATCTTGAACGCGAGCTCGGAGGAGTCGACCTCGTGGTAGCCACCGTCGAGAAGAATGACGCGGACGCCCGTCATCTCGTAGCCGGCCAGGATGCCGAACTGCATGGCCTCCTGCGCACCCGCGTCGACCGAAGGGATGTACTCCTTCGGGATGCGGCCACCGGTGACCTTGTTCACGAACTCGTACGAGGCGTCGCCGCCCTCGATCGGCTCGATCGCGATCTGCACCTTGGCGAACTGACCGGTACCACCGGTCTGCTTCTTGTGCGTGTAGTCGTGACGCTCGACGGTCTTGCGGATCGTCTCACGGTAGGCGACCTGCGGCTTGCCGACGTTGGCCTCGACCTTGAACTCACGGCGCATACGGTCGACCAGCACCTCGAGGTGCAGCTCGCCCATACCACCGATGATGGTCTGGCCGGTCTCCTCGTCCGAGTGAACCTGGAAGGAGGGGTCCTCCTCCGCGAGACGCTGGATGGCGACACCCAGCTTCTCCTGGTCACCCTTGGACTTGGGCTCGATGGCGACCTGAATGACCGGCGCCGGGAAGTCCATGGACTCCAGGATGACCGGGTTCTTGTCGTCGGACAGCGTCTCACCGGTGGTGGTCTGCTTCAGGCCCATGACGGCGACGATGTCGCCGGCGCCCACCGACTCGATCTCCTCACGCTTGTTCGCGTGCATGCGGTAGATCTTGCCGATGCGCTCCTTCTTGCCCTTGACGGAGTTCAGCACGGCAGTGCCGGACTCCAGGCGGCCCGAGTAGACCCGGACGAAGGTGAGCTTGCCCAGGTGCGGGTCGCTCATGATCTTGAACGCGAGGGCGGAGAGCGGCTCGTCGTCGGACGGCTTGCGCTTGACGACCAGCTCCGGGTCCTTCACGTCGTGGCCCTCGATGGCCTCGACGTCAAGCGGAGTCGGCAGGTAGCGCACGACCGCGTCGAGCAGGGGCTGAACGCCCTTGTTCTTGAACGCGGTGCCACAGAACACCGGGGTGACCGTGACGCCGTCACCCTTGCCGGACGCGATGGTGATGCGACGGATCGCGGCGTACAGCTGCTCCTCGGTGGGCTCCTGGCCCTCCAGGAACAGCTCCATGATCTCGTCGTCGTTCTCCGCGACGGTCTCGACCAGCTTGCCGCGGTACTCCTCGGCAGCCTCGGTGTGCGTGGCGGGGATGTCGACGACGTCGTACATCTCGCCCTTCGCCGCCTCGGCGGACCACACGAGCGCCTTCATGCGGACCAGGTCCACAACGCCCTTGAAGTCCATCTCGGCACCGATCGGCAGCTGCATGATGATCGGAACGGCACCGAGCCGGTCCTTGATCATGTCCACGCAGCGGTGGAACTCAGCGCCGGTACGGTCCAGCTTGTTCACGAAGCAGATGCGCGGCACGCCGTAGCGGTCGGCCTGACGCCACACCGTCTCGGACTGCGGCTCGACACCGGCGACACCGTCGAACACCGTGACGGCACCGTCGAGGACGCGCAGCGAGCGCTCCACCTCGACCGTGAAGTCGACGTGCCCCGGGGTGTCGATGATGTTGATCGTGTAGTCGTTGTCCTCGAGCGGCCAGTGACAGGTGGTGGCAGCAGAGGTGATCGTGATGCCACGCTCCTGCTCCTGCTCCATCCAGTCCATGGTGGCAGCGCCGTCGTGGACCTCACCGATCTTGTAGCTGACGCCGGTGTAGAAGAGGATCCGCTCGGTGGTGGTCGTCTTGCCCGCGTCGATGTGGGCCATGATCCCGATGTTGCGGACCCTGGCCAGGTCAAGTGAAGTGGTAGCCATAAGGCTTCGGTCTTCTCTCGGTCTCGATGGGGGTAGCGACTACCAGCGGTAGTGCGCGAAGGCCTTGTTGGACTCGGCCATCTTGTGGGTGTCCTCGCGCTTCTTCACAGCGGCACCAAGGCCGTTGGAGGCGTCGAGAAGCTCGTTGAGCAGACGCTCGGTCATGGTCTTCTCGCGACGGGCGCGGGAGTAACCGACGAGCCAGCGCAGCGCGAGCGTGTTGGCACGACCGGGCTTGACCTCGATCGGAACCTGGTACGTCGCACCACCGACACGGCGGGACTTGACCTCGAGGGTCGGCTTGATGTTCTCCAGCGCGCGCTTCAGCGTGATGATCGGGTCGTTGCCCGTCTTCTCACGCAGACCCTCCATGGCGCCGTAGACGATGCGCTCGGCGGTGGAGCGCTTGCCGTTCAGCAGCACCTTGTTGATGAGGGAGGTCACCAGAGGGGAACCGTAGACCGGGTCGATGATGACCGGGCGCTTCGGGGCGGGGCCCTTACGAGGCATTTCTACTTCTCCTTCTTGGCGCCGTAGCGGCTGCGGGCCTGCTTGCGGTTCTTGACACCCTGGGTGTCAAGCGAACCACGGATGATCTTGTAGCGAACACCCGGCAGGTCCTTCACACGGCCGCCGCGCACGAGCACGATGGAGTGCTCCTGCAGGTTGTGTCCCTCACCCGGAATGTAAGCGGTGACCTCGATCCCGCTGGTCAGACGCACACGCGCGACCTTACGCAGGGCCGAGTTCGGCTTCTTCGGGGTGGTCGTGAACACACGCGTGCAGACGCCGCGACGCTGGGGCGAACCCTCAAGTGCGGGCGTCTTGTTCTTCTCGACCTTGTCCTGCCGGCCCTTCCGGACCAGCTGCTGGATCGTAGGCACTACTTCTCCGGTTTCTGTGTGCCGAATGGTGAAGCTAACCTGGAACATCTCCGACCCACGCGGTCGGGTGTGTCGAATGCTGCAGACTCCCGCCGCGAGGCGAAAAGGGCGCAGATTACGGTGGCCGGTTACGGCTCGCCTTGCGGTTTGAAGGCACGCACGCGAGCCAGGGCACACCCCAGGCACAAGGTCTGAGCGTACCTACCTCAACGACTTCGGTCAAAACAAATGCTGTCCAGGGCGACACGCCGGACTTCTTGCCACGTCAGCGCGGTGCTCCCGCAGGTCGGACGCGACTCGGAGACGGGGCGGCCGTGGGGCCGATGCGGGGCCGATGCGGGGTGATTGTTGGGCCGGCCTTAGCGCATTCCCGGGGCGCCCGTCCCCAAAAGTTTCCGATCCACGACGGTACCGCGCAATCTCTGTCCCTCGCCGTGTGCCCTTCAGTACCTTGATCGGTCGGCTGTGGCGATCGGGGGAACCATGACGGCAGCACACGCACCGGACCCATCCGGCTCATCCGGGTCATCGGACTTACCTGGTTCGTGGGACTCGTCGGGCTTACCCGGCGACGGGGGGCTCGACGACCGGGTGCCGTTCCTGGCCCGGCTGGAGAGCGAGGACCGCTCGGCGCTGCTCGATCTCGGGCACGAGCTCTCGTACGCGCCCCGGGTGGTGCTCCTGCACCAGAGCGAACCGTCCTCGCACGTCCTGTTCGTCACGCACGGCTGGACGAAGGTGACCGCGGCCGCCTCCAACGGCTACGAGGCGCTGCTCGCGCTGCGCGGCCCCGGCGACATCATCGGGGAGTCCGCGGCGCTCACCGGGCGCCCACGGTCGGCCACCGTGACGGCCCTGGAGCCGGTCCGTACGGTCGCGGTCGAACGCGGCCGGTTCACCGAGTTCCTCGCCCGCTCCCCCGCCGTCTCCTTCGCCCTCCTCGGCCTCACCTCCGATCGCACCCGGGCGGCCGATCGGCGCCGCCTGGAATTCGCCTCCCTCAGCGTGCGGGAGCGCTTCGCGATTCTGCTGCTGGACCTCGCCCGCACCCACGGGCGGCGCACCGACCAGGGCATCGAACTCTCCGTCCCCCTGAGCAAACAGGAACTCGCCGGGTCGGTGGGGGCCTCCCGCGAGATGGTCCAACGCCTGCTGAAGGACCTGCGGGAGCGGGGGGTCGTGATGACGGGGCGCCGGGCGCTGGTGATCGTGCGGCCGGATGTGCTGCGGCGGATCGCGCGGGGGTGACGTGGGTCTGGTGGATCACTTCGGCTGCCGGCCGGTGGGGGCTGGTCGGGCGGGCGAGAGAGCACGGGTTCTGTGTACGCCGTCACACTCCGAATGCGTCATCCGCCCTCACATCACCCCAACCCCGCCCGCCACTCTTCTGCCACTGCCGCACCACCTGCGAGAGGCGACCATGACCGACCCCGTGAGCCGGACGATCCTGTTGCTCGACATCGAGAAGTACAGCGACCGGGACGACATCGAGCAGGCGTACCTGCGGCGCATGCTGTACGACGTCGCCGACCGCACCCTGGAGCGCGCCGGCATCGACGAACGCCTGCGCCTGCGCGCCGACCGGGGCGACTCCGTGATGGAGCTGATCGACGCCAACGCCTCCGTCACCGCACTGCTGCGCGCCCTGCTCACCGAGGTCCCCGCCCAGCTGCACGCGGTCAACCGGATGGCGTCCAGCTCGGCTCAGATCCGGCTGCGCGGCGTCGTCGCCACGGGCTACGTCGCCGTGGACGAGCACGACGGCTGGGTCGGCTCCGACCTCAACCACGCCTGCCGCCTCCTCGACGCCCAGCTGCTGCGCGCGGCCCTGCGGGAGCGGACGGACGACTTCGCCCTGTGCGTCTCGGAGAGCGTGCACACGGGGATCGTGCGGCACGGTCACGCGGGCATCCCCGCGGAGGACTTCCACGCGGTGACCGTGGACAGCAAGAACGGCCCGTTGCGCGCCTGGCTGCACGGCCCGGTACCGGGGGCCGGCGACGACCACAGTGAGAAGGGGGGAACCTCGGTGCCGGGCGCCAGCTCGGGGGAGCGTCCGGCACCGAGGTGGAACCAGCCAGCGGACCAGGTGCCCGGGTCCCAGGCCCCCGAGGCGCGGCCCTCCGCCCCTCCCGCGGGCGCCGTCTTCCACTTCGACGGAGGCGCCCCCACCTTCGGCGGCAGCCTCGTCGGCGGCGACCAGCACGGCGTGTCGGGCGGCCAGGTCACCGGAGACGTCCACCTCGGCGGGTCCGGGGGTGAGTCGGCGTGACCGTGCCTCCACCCACGGCGCCGGGCCCCGACGACGTACCCCCGAAGGACGTACACCCGGCCCCCGAACCGGACACCCGGCGCCAGGACGCGGAGGGGGAAGGAGAGGGAGAACAGGAGCGGACGCAGGAGGCGCGCGCGGCTCAGCGCGAGCTCTTCGCGCACACCCCGGGGTTCATCCTCGGCTCGGCCGCGTCCTTCGGCGGGAGCCTGGTCGGCGGCGCCCAGCACGGCGTGTCCGGCGGCGAGGTCGCCGGTGACGTGTTCATGGGCGGCAAGACGGAGATCCACCACCACGGCTCGGCGGCTTCGGCGCCGTACGCCTCCGGAGAGATCCCACGGCGCCACCTCGAGGACCTGGACGCCGTCTTCGTCGAGAGCCCCGCCTTCGCCGCCGCCCTGGACCGGCTCCGCGAAGAACGCGTCCTCGTCCTCGCCGGCGCCCACGCCACCGGCCGCCACGCCGCCGCGCTGATGCTCCTGCACCGTCTGGGCGTGCCCGCCGTGCACGCCCTCTCGCCGGAGACGAGTCCGGCGACCCTGAGCGCCCCGCTCACCGCGCCCGGCGGGCACGTCCTGCGCGATCTGCCGCTGAGCCGCAACCGGCCGCTGCGCGACACCCATCTCTACGCGGCCCGCGACCAGCTCAAGAAGGTCGACGGGTATCTGGTGGTGACGGTCGAGAATTCACCCTTCCTGCTGGGCGCCACTCCCTCCGTCTGGCAGCCGCCGGAGGCGTCGTCCGTCGTCCGCGCGTATGTGAGCAGGCACCGCGCGCAGGACACCGACGGCCTCCTCGCCCTCGCCCCGGTGCGGGACTTCCTCGCCCGGGGGCACCATCAGCCCGCCGAGGCGGCCGAGTTCGCGAAGGAGGTGGCGGGTTACGACGGCGGCGAGGCGGCTGCGACCCGGCTCGCGGAGTTCGGGCAGGCGGCCGTGGAGCAGCAGTGCCGGGAGTGGCTGAGCGACCCCGAGTCCACGCTGCGTGACAAGGCCTTCCTCATCTCGCTCGCCGTCTTCGACCGGGCGCCGTACGTCCTCGCCGCCGAGCTCGCCGACAAGCTGTTCGTGCACTTCCAGCGCTTGCAGCACCCCGAGGAGCCGCCGGAGATCCCGGTGTTCGGGCTCGCCGCCGAGACCCGGCTCGCGCGGGCCCGCGCCGAGGGGGAAGTGCGGAACGAGGCGACCGAATGGGGCCCGGTACCGCAGTTCACCGCGTTCTTCCGGAAGGAGAACACCCCGCGCGCCCTGCTCACCGAGGTGTGGACGGGACATCCCTCGGCCCGGCCCGCGCTGATCGCCTGGCTGCGGGAACTGGCCCGCGACGGGCGTCCCGTCGTACGGACCCGGGCCGCCGCGGCCACCGCCATGCTCGCGCTCGCCGACCTGCCCTCCGCGGTCGCGCTGCTGATCGACGGCTGGGCGGTGTCGAAGACGTTCGGCCCCCGTGTCACCGCCGCGAACACCCTCACGCTCGCCCAGCTCCTCGACGCGCCCGTCGTCCTGCGCCTGCTCACCCAGTGGTGCACGGACGCCCACCCGGCCCGCCGCTGGACCGCGATCCGCGCCTTCGGGCTGCTCGCGCCGTTACGCCCGGACCTGGTGGCCCCGGCCCTGAGCGCCCTCGCGACCCTGGCCCGCGCGGACCACAGCAGCCCGGCCGAGGCGGCCAACCTGATCGAGTCCACGGCCCTGCTGCTCTCGGTGGGCCTCAGGCGCGGCGAGATGCTCTCCGAGCTGGTGCGGCTGCTCCACCACGACACTTCCGCGGTCCGCGCGCTGGCGCTGGGCGCCTTCGTTCTGGCGTGCGACAACGCCGAGGAGGGCGCGCTCGTCGAGTGGTACGCCGGCGACGGCATGTACCAGGCGGACTCGGCCCGCGACCTCGCCACCCTCTGGCGCACCGCCCTCGGCGACCGCGCCCACACCCGGGGCGCCCTGAACGCCCTGCACACCTGGGTGTACGTGGCCGAGCGCCGCCCGGACGCGGCCCAGGCCCTGGAGCTGCTGCTGCCCGCACTGGTGGTCACGGCGGACGACCACAAACGCCTCAGCCACGAACTGCGCACCCTGCGCGGCCGGGACGGCAGCCCGCGCCCGCCCCTGGCCGACCGCCTGCTCGCCGCACTGCGTCCCCCCGTCCCGACAGCCTGACACAGAGTTACGAGGAGTTGACCCATGGCGGAATTCCGCCGCCCGCCGGAGTGGCAGCAACAGGCCGACCGGCACACCACGCTGATCGACCCGGTGCTCACCGTGCGGCCGATCTCCCGTTTCGACTACACGGCCCGGCGGCCGGTCTCCGCGATCGACCACGCACTGGTGTTCGCCACCGCGGGCGGCGGCTACGACGCATACATGCCCCCGCACCGGCCGAGCCGCACGGACGCCGCGACCCGCCGCTACACCTCGGTCTACGAGGTCGACATGGGCAGCCACCCGGTCCAACTGGAACTCGAACTGCCCAGCGACGACGACGCGTTCTCGTTCGGCGCCACCGCCGATCTGACCTGGCGCGTCGCGGACCCGATCGCGTACGTGGCCGGCGGCGAACGCGATGTGCCCACACGGCTCGCCCGTGAACTCCACCAGCTGGCGCGACCGGTCAGCCGCCGGTTCTCCATCGAGGACAGCCGGGACGCCGAGGCCGAGGTCCAGTACGCGGTCGAGAGCGGCGTCTTCGCCGACGGCATCGGGCTCGCGGTCACCTGCGCGGTGCGGCTGCGCCTGGACGACGACGCGATCGCGCACAGACGGCGCAAACGGGCGCTGCGCTACGAGGCCGACATGCTCGACCCCGAGCACGAGTACCGGCTGCGCCAGGCCCAGCAGCTGCACGAGCTGGAGGTGCTGCGCCAGCACCAGTCCCAGGAGCTGATGGCCCAGAAGATCGCCTTCTACCAGCACCACCTGCAACACGGGGGTGTCGCCCAGTGGGCCTTCCACCTCGCCGCGCACCCCGAGGACACCCGGATGGTCATCAGCGCCCTCCAGAAGGACCAGCTCTCCGCCATCGAGAGCCAGCTGGAACTGATCGCCGGAGACACCCTGGAGGACTACCAGAAGGCCGAGTCGGCCCGCTCCACCCTGCGCGTCGTCAAGGAACTCAACAGCCGCCAGGAGCCCCCGCCACAGCCCCCGGTTCCCGGCCGACCGGCGCCACCGCCCGGGGGCGTACCGCAGCAGCCGTACGACCCCTCGCAGCCGCAGCCGTTCAGCCCCTCACCGCCGTACGGAGCCGGCGCCCAGCCCTACGGCGGCGCTCCGGCCCCCGGAGGCGCACCGGGCGCCCCCTCCACCCCGCCGGGGCCGCCCGTGTCCCACCAGCCGTACGTACCGCCCGCGCCCGGAACCGTGCCGCCGGGGCCGTACCAGGCGCCCCCGGCCGGTATCCCGTACGACCAGGCTCCGCCGCCGCCGGCCGTGGCTCCCACGCCCGTCATTCCGCCCGCGCCCTCCGCCTATCCGCCGCCCCCGCCCCCGGCGCCGGAGTCCTCCGAGACGGGCCCGGAGTGACCACCACCGCTCCCGGCGCCAGAACCGCCGAACGGCTGCTGGAGGAGCTGCGGGGCGAGATCGCCCGGGCCGACAGCAAGGCGTCCGTGCTCGTGGCGGCGCTCGGGATGACGGCAGGGGTGTTCAGCGGGCTGCTGGCCGGACGGAACTGGTCACCGAGCTCGCTCTCCGCGCCCGGTACGGCCGTCTGGTGGACCGGCGCCCTGGCCCTCGCCTTCGCCCTGTTCGCGCTGCTGCTCGCGGTGCTCCCCCGGTACCGCGCCAGTTCATGGGCCCCGGGCCGGCCCCTCTGTTTCTTCGGCGACATCCAACAAGCCGTACGTGAAGGTCAGTTGGCGACCGCTCTCGCCGACACCGACCGCGACCCCGCCATCGGACTCACCGCGGCGCTCACCGAGACCAGCCGTATCGCCGCCCGCAAGCACCAGTGGATCCGCACGGGCCTGATCGCCTTCTGCGCGGGCACGGTTCTGCTTCCCGCCGGGCTGCTCATCGGCTGACGTCCCCACCCTGAAGGAGCCCCACCTTGTCCTACCCACCAGACCCGGCCGCCCCGGAGCCCGGCCCCGTCTACCCGGACCCCCCATACCCAGGCACGCCCGCACCCCCGTACCCAGGCACGCCCGCGCCTTCGTACCCAGGCACGCCATCGCCTTCGTACCCCGGGGCGGCCTCGACTCCGCCCCCCTATCCCGGGTCCGCCGTTCCTTCGCCCCCCTATCCGGGGTCCGCCGTTCCCTCGCCCCCGTATCCCGGGTCCGCCGCCTCCGCACCCCCGTACCCCGGGTCCGCCGGTCCCCCGATCCCATACCCCGGGTCCGCCGCTCCGCCCCTGTACCCGGAGACCTCCGCGCCCCCGCCCTATCCGGGCGGCGCACCCCAGTACCCGGCGGCCGGGGCCGCGCCTTCGTACCCCGCGGCGCCGCCCGCCTACCCGGGGGCCACGCCCACCTACCCGAGCGACCCGCAGCCCACCGCCACCGCACCGCCGTACATCCCGCCGCAGCCGCCCCCCGCCCCCACACCCGCGGCACCGCCGGAGGCCCCCGCACCCGACGACCTCGACTACCGTCACGCGGGCTCCCGCATCCACGTGGCCGCGCACCAGCGCGGTACCGACGCCACCGCGATCGGGCAGCTGGCGGTCCAGGTGCCGGGCTTCCTGGTGAGCCTCGCCGTGGTCGCCTCGTTCGCCGTTGGGATCCTCGGCACGGCCATCGGCTGGCTGGTCATCCTCGCCTGGCTGGCCTCCGGGGCGCTCGTCTTCCACCGGCCCACCGAGCTGGCCTTCGCCCGGCACATGATGAAGCTCAGGGCGCCGCTCGCCGAGGAGCGGGCCCGTCTGGAGCCGATCTGGCGCGAGGTCACCGCCCGAGCGGGCATCGAGGCACACACGTACGAGCTGATGGTGGAGAACAGCACGGACCTGAACGCGGTGGCGGCCGCCGGCCATGTCGTCGGCGTCACGACGTACGCGCTGAACGAGATCCCCAGCAGCAACCTCGCCGCCGTACTCGCCCATGAGCTCGGCCACCACACCGGCGGTCATGCCTGGACGGGCCTGCTCGGCTACTGGTACTCCCTGCCCGGCCGGATCGCCTGGGCCTTCATGCGGGGCATCGCCCGGATCGCGATCCGGGTCGCGAGCGTCTTCTCGCTCGCCGCGACCGGGATGGTCTACCTCTTCATCGGGATGTTCGTGATCGGCGGGTTCGTCGCCGCCTGGTACATCACCGTGCCGCTCGTCGTCGCCCCCTATCTGCTCGCCTACGTGGGACGCCAGGGCGAGCTGCGTGCCGACCGGCAGGCGGCCGACCTCGGCTTCGCGCCCCAACTGGCGCAGGTCCTGCACCACTTCCAGGCCCAGGAGGACGCCGTGAAGGCGCAGGCCGCGGCGCAGGGCAGGCAGCTCAAGGAACCGGGCGGCCTGGCCAGGCTGCTGACCACCCACCCGGACAACTACACCCGGCTCCAGGCCCTGGAGCCCTACCTCCAGCTCGGCCGCTGACCACGGACGCCCGGCACCGGACAACGCCGAAGGGCGGCCACCCCGTACGAAACGGAGTGGCCGCCCTTCAGTACTTCAGACGTACGCCTTACTGGTTGTACGGACCGTAGTCGTAGTCCTCCAGCGGGACGGCCTGGCCGGAGCCGGTGCCGAACGGCGAGTAGTCGATGTCGTCGTAGCCGACGGCCGAGTACATCGCGGCCTTGGCCTCCTCGGTCGGCTCGACCCGGATGTTGCGGTAACGGGACAGACCCGTACCGGCCGGGATGAGCTTACCGATGATGACGTTCTCCTTGAGGCCGATCAGGGAGTCGGACTTGGCGTTGATCGCCGCGTCCGTCAGAACCCTGGTCGTCTCCTGGAAGGACGCCGCCGACAGCCACGACTCGGTCGCCAGCGAGGCCTTGGTGATACCCATCAGCTGCGGACGGCCGGAGGCCGGGTGGCCGCCTTCCTGGACCACACGACGGTTCTCGGTCTCGAACTTCGAGCGCTCGACCAGCTCGCCGGGCAGCAGCTCCGCGTCGCCCGACTCGATGATCGTCACACGGCGCAGCATCTGCCGGATGATGATCTCGATGTGCTTGTCGTGGATCGACACACCCTGCGAGTTGTAGACCTTCTGGACCTCGCCGACCAGGTGGACCTGGACGGCACGCTGACCCAGGATGCGCAGCACGTCGTGCGGGTTGGTGGCACCCACGGTGAGCTTCTGGCCCACCTCGACGTGCTCGCCCTCGGACACCAGGAGCCGGGCACGCTTCGAGATCGGGAACGCCGTCTCGTCGCTGCCGTCGTCCGGGGTGACCACGAGCTTCTTGGTCTTCTCGGTCTCCTCGATCCGCACGCGGCCGGAGGCCTCGGAGATCGGGGCGACACCCTTGGGCGTACGAGCCTCGAAGAGCTCGACGACACGGGGCAGACCCTGGGTGATGTCGTCACCGGCCACACCACCGGTGTGGAAGGTACGCATCGTCAGCTGGGTACCGGGCTCACCGATGGACTGGGCGGCGATGATGCCGACCGCCTCACCGATGTCGACCAGCTTGCCGGTGGCCAGCGAACGGCCGTAGCACATGGCGCAGGTGCCGACGGCGGACTCGCAGGTCAGGACCGAACGGGTCTTGACCTCCTCGATGCCGTGCTTGACCAGCTCGTCGATGAGGACGTCGCCGAGGTCGGTGTTGGCCGGGGCCAGCACCCTGCCGTCGACGGTGATGTCCTCGGCCAGCGCACGTGCGTACACGCTGGTCTCGACGTTCTCCGTCTTGCGCAGCACGCCGTCCTCGCCGCGCTCGGCGATGGCCAGACGCAGACCACGGTCGGTGCCGCAGTCCTCCTCGCGGATGATGACGTCCTGCGAGACGTCCACCAGACGACGGGTGAGGTAACCCGAGTCGGCGGTACGCAGGGCGGTGTCCGCCAGACCCTTACGGGCACCGTGCGTGGAGATGAAGTACTCCAGCACGGACAGACCCTCACGGAAGGACGCCTTGATCGGACGCGGGATCGTCTCGTTCTTGGCGTTCGACACCAGACCACGCATACCGGCGATCTGACGCATCTGCATCATGTTTCCTCGGGCACCCGAGTCAACCATCATGAAGATGGGGTTCGTCTTCGGGAAGTTCGCGTTCATCGCCTCGGCGACCTCGTTGGTCGCCTTGGTCCAGATCGCGATGAGCTCCTGAGTGCGCTCTTCCTTGGTGATCAGACCGCGCTCGTACTGCTTCTGGACCTTCTCGTCCTGCGCCTCGTAGCCCTTGACGATCTCCTTCTTCGCCTCGGGAACGACGATGTCGGAGATGGCCACGGTGACGCCGGAGCGGGTGCCCCAGTAGAAGCCGGCCGCCTTCAGGTTGTCGAGCGTCGCCGCCACGATGACCTTGGGGTAACGCTCGGCCAGGTCGTTGACGATCTCGCCGAGCTGCTTCTTGCCCACCGAGTAGTCGACGAACGGGTAGTCCTCGGGCAGCAGCTCGTTGAAGAGCGCACGGCCCAGGGTCGTACGGAGGCGGAAGGTGTCACCCTGCTGCCACTCGGGCTCGCCCTCCTCCTGCGCCGGCGGGGTCCAGCCACGCGGCGGGATGGTGCCCACCGGGAAGCGGATGTCGACGGCCGACTGGAGCGCGAGCTCCCCGGCGTCGAACGCCATCGTCGCCTCGGCGGTCGAGCCGAAGGCACGGCCCTCGCCCTTGACGTCGCGCAGCTCGCCGTCCGTGGTCAGGAAGAACAGACCGAGGACCATGTCCTGGGTCGGCATCGTGACCGGGCGGCCGTCGGCGGGCTTGAGGATGTTGTTCGAGGACAGCATCAGGATGCGGGCCTCGGCCTGCGCCTCCGCGGAGAGCGGCAGGTGGACGGCCATCTGGTCACCGTCGAAGTCCGCGTTGAACGCGGTGCAGACGAGCGGGTGGATCTGGATGGCCTTGCCCTCGACCAGCTGCGGCTCGAAGGCCTGGATGCCGAGGCGGTGCAGCGTGGGCGCACGGTTCAGCAGAACCGGGTGCTCCGCGATGACCTCTTCCAGGACGTCGTACACGACCGTGCGGCCGCGCTCGACCATCCGCTTGGCGCTCTTGATGTTCTGCGCGTGGTTCAGGTCGACCAGGCGCTTCATCACGAACGGCTTGAAGAGCTCCAGCGCCATGGCCTTGGGCAGACCACACTGGTGCAGCTTCAGCTGCGGACCGACGACGATCACGGAACGCGCGGAGTAGTCCACACGCTTGCCGAGCAGGTTCTGACGGAATCGACCCTGCTTACCCTTCAGCATGTCGCTGAGGGACTTCAGCGGACGGTTGCCGGGGCCCGTGACGGGGCGACCACGACGGCCGTTGTCGAAGAGCGCGTCGACGGCCTCCTGAAGCATGCGCTTCTCGTTGTTCACGATGATCTCGGGGGCACCGAGGTCAAGGAGTCGCTTCAGACGGTTGTTGCGGTTGATCACGCGGCGGTACAGGTCGTTCAGGTCGGAGGTCGCGAAGCGGCCACCGTCCAGCTGCACCATCGGACGCAGGTCCGGCGGGATGACCGGCACGCAGTCGAGCACCATGCCCTTGGGGCTGTTGCTGGTCTGCAGGAACGCGGAGACGACCTTGAGGCGCTTGAGCGCACGGGTCTTCTTCTGGCCCTTGCCGGTGCGGATGATCTCGCGGAGGCGCTCGGCCTCCTCGTCGAGGTCGAAGGACTCCAGGCGCTTCTGCAGCGCCGCGGCACCCATCGAACCGTCGAAGTACGTGCCGAAGCGGTCACGCAGCTCGCGGTAGAGGAGCTCGTCACCCTCAAGGTCCTGGACCTTCAGGTTCTTGAAGCGGGTCCACACCTCGTCGAGACGGTCGATCTCGCGCTGCGAACGGTCACGCAGCTGCTTCATCTCACGCTCGGCACCCTCGCGCACCTTGCGGCGCACGTCGGCCTTGGCACCCTCGGCCTCGAGCTCGGCCAGGTCGGTCTCGAGCTTCTTGGCGCGGGCCTCGAGGTCGGCGTCGCGACGGTTCTCGATCTGCTGACGCTCGACGGAGACGTGCGCCTCCAGCGAGGGCAGGTCGCGGGTGCGGCGCTCCTCGTCGACGAACGTGATCATGTACGCCGCGAAGTAGATGACCTTCTCGAGGTCCTTCGGGGCGAGGTCGAGCAGGTAGCCCAGACGCGACGGAACGCCCTTGAAGTACCAGATGTGGGTGACGGGAGCGGCCAGCTCGATGTGGCCCATCCGCTCACGACGCACCTTGGCGCGAGTGACCTCGACGCCGCAGCGCTCACAGATGATGCCCTTGAAGCGGACACGCTTGTACTTACCGCAGTAGCACTCCCAGTCCCGGGTCGGACCGAAGATCTTCTCGCAGAAGAGTCCGTCCTTTTCGGGCTTGAGGGTGCGGTAGTTGATGGTCTCGGGCTTCTTGACCTCGCCGTGGCTCCACTGACGGATGTCGTCAGCGGTGGCCAGACCGATCCGGAGCTCATCGAAGAAGTTGACGTCGAGCACTATGCGTCAATCCCTCTCAGGGTTGTAAGTCTTGGGGTCTGAAACGGGGGTCCTGGGGCCGGCGGGCCTTATGCACCTTTTCCAAGGGCGTTCAAAGGCCCGCCGAACTCCCGTCAGACCTCTTCGACGCTGCTCGGCTCGCGCCGGGACAGGTCGATGCCGAGCTCCTCCGCCGCGCGGAAGACGTCCTCGTCGGTGTCACGCATTTCGATGGACATACCGTCGCTGGACAGCACCTCCACGTTGAGGCAGAGAGACTGCATCTCCTTGATGAGCACCTTGAAGGACTCGGGGATGCCGGGCTCGGGGATGTTCTCGCCCTTGACGATGGCCTCGTAGACCTTCACGCGGCCGGTCACGTCGTCGGACTTGATGGTCAGCAGCTCCTGGAGGGCGTAAGCGGCGCCGTACGCCTCCAGCGCCCACACCTCCATCTCACCGAAGCGCTGGCCACCGAACTGGGCCTTACCACCCAGCGGCTGCTGGGTGATCATCGAGTACGGACCGGTCGAGCGGGCGTGCAGCTTGTCGTCGACCAGGTGGTGGAGCTTGAGGATGTACATGTAGCCGACCGAGATCGGCTCCGGGAACGGCTCGCCGGAGCGGCCGTCGAACAGCGGCGCCTTGCCGGTCGGGAGCACCATGCGCTCGCCGTCCCGGTTCGGGATCGTGTGCTGCAGCAGACCCGCGAGCTCGTCCTCACGCGCACCGTCGAAGACGGGGGTGGCGACGTTGGTGCCCGGGGCGACCACATCGGCCTCGATGGCCTGCAGTCGCTGCGCCCAGTCGTCGGCGAGACCGGAGACGTCCCAGCCGCGGCTGGCGAGCCAGCCGAGGTGGATCTCCAGGACCTGTCCCGGGTTCATTCGGGACGGGACACCGAGCGGGTTGAGGATGATGTCGACCGGGGTGCCGTCCTCCAGGAACGGCATGTCCTCGATCGGCAGGATCTTGGAGATGACACCCTTGTTGCCGTGACGGCCGGCGAGCTTGTCACCGTCCGTGATCTTGCGCTTCTGCGCCACGTAGACACGAACCAGCTGGTTCACGCCCGGCGGCAGCTCGTCGCCCTCTTCACGGTCGAAGACGCGGACGCCGATGACCTTGCCGATCTCACCGTGCGGCACCTTCAGCGAGGTGTCGCGCACCTCGCGCGCCTTCTCACCGAAGATCGCGCGGAGCAGGCGCTCCTCCGGGGTCAGCTCGGTCTCACCCTTGGGCGTGACCTTGCCGACCAGGATGTCGCCGGCGACGACCTCGGCACCGATGCGGATGATGCCGCGCTCGTCGAGGTCGGCGAGGACCTCCTCGGAGACGTTCGGGATGTCCCGGGTGATCTCCTCGGGGCCGAGCTTGGTGTCACGGGCGTCGACCTCGTGCTCCTCGATGTGGATCGAGGAGAGGACGTCGTCCTGCACGAGGCGCTGCGACAGGATGATCGCGTCCTCGTAGTTGTGACCCTCCCACGGCATGAACGCCACGAGCAGGTTCTTGCCGAGCGCCATCTCGCCGTTCTCGGTCGCCGGGCCGTCGGCCAGAACCTGACCGGCGATGACCCGGGCGCCCTCGTCCACGACAACCTTCTGGTTGACGGAGGTGCCCTGGTTCGAGCGCGAGAACTTGTGCAGGCGGTACGTGGTGTACGTGCCGTCGTCGTTGGCGGTGGTGACGTAGTCCGCGGAGACCTCCTGGACCACACCGTCCTTCTCCGACTTCAGTACGTCACCGGCGTCGACCGCGCAGCGGTACTCCATGCCGGTGCCGACCAGCGGCGCCTCGGACTTGATGAGCGGCACGGCCTGGCGCATCATGTTCGCGCCCATGAGGGCACGGTTGGCGTCGTCGTGCTCGAGGAACGGGATCATGGCGGTCGCGACCGACACCATCTGGCGCGGCGAGACGTCCATGTAGTCGACGTCCTCACCGGGGACGTAGTCGACCTCTCCGCCACGACGGCGGACCAGAACGCGGGACTCCTCGAAGCGGAGCTCGTCCGTCAGCGGCGCGTTGGCCTGCGCGATGACGAATCGGTCCTCTTCGTCGGCCGTGAGGTAGTCGACCTCGTCGGTGACGACACCGCCGGTGACCTTGCGGTACGGCGTCTCGACGAAACCGAACGCGTTGACCCGGCCGTAGGAGGCGAGCGAGCCGATCAGACCGATGTTCGGGCCTTCGGGGGTCTCGATCGGGCACATGCGGCCGTAGTGCGAGGGGTGCACGTCACGGACCTCGAAGCCGGCCCGCTCACGGGAAAGACCACCCGGGCCAAGAGCCGACAGACGGCGCTTGTGGGTGAGACCCGACAGCGGGTTGTTCTGGTCCATGAACTGCGACAGCTGGCTGGTGCCGAAGAACTCCTTGATGGAGGCGACGACCGGCCGGATGTTGATCAGGGTCTGCGGCGTGATCGCCTCGACGTCCTGGGTCGTCATGCGCTCGCGGACGACGCGCTCCATACGAGCCAGACCCGTGCGGACCTGGTTCTGGATGAGCTCGCCGACGTTGCGCAGACGACGGTTGCCGAAGTGGTCGATGTCGTCCGTCTCGACGACGATCTGCGTGCCGTTGTCACCGACGGTCTCGGTCTCACCGGCGTGCAGCTTCACCAGGTACTTGATCGTCGAGATGATGTCCTCGACGGTCAGGATCCCGGCGTCGAGCGGGGCCTCGCCGCCCAGCTTCTTGTTGACCTTGTAACGGCCGACCTTCGCGAGGTCGTAGCGCTTCGGGTTGAAGTAGAGGTTCTCAAGAAGCGTCTGCGCGGCCTCGCGGGTCGGGGGCTCGCCCGGACGCAGCTTGCGGTAGATGTCGAGCAGCGCGTCGTCCTGGCCCTGGGTGTGGTCCTTCTCCAGGGTGGCGCGCATGGACTCGTACTCGCCGAACTCCTCGAGGATCTGCTCGGTCGTCCAACCGAGAGCCTTCAGGAGAACGGTGACGGACTGCTTGCGCTTGCGGTCGATGCGGACACCGACCATGTCGCGCTTGTCGATCTCCATCTCCAGCCAGGCACCCCGGGACGGGATGACCTTCGCGGAGAAGATGTCCTTGTCGGACGTCTTGTCGATGGAGGAGTCGAAGTAGACGCCCGGCGAGCGGACGAGCTGCGACACCACGACACGCTCGGTGCCGTTGATGACGAAGGTGCCCTTGTTGGTCATGAGCGGGAAGTCGCCCATGAAGACCGTCTGGGACTTGATCTCGCCGGTCTCGTTGTTGGTGAACTCGGCGGTGACGAAGAGCGGGGCCGCGTACGTGAAGTCGCGGTCCTTGCACTCGTCGATGGAATTCTTCGGGGGCTCGAAGCGGTGGTCCCGGAACGTCAGGGACATCGACCCGGAGAAGTCCTCGATCGGGGAGATCTCCTCGAAGATCTCCTCCAGACCGGACTTCGTGGGGACGTCCTGTCCGTTGTCCAGAGCCGCCTCGACACGAGCCTTCCACGCGTCGTTGCCGAGCAGCCAGTCGAAGCTCTCGGTTTGCAGCGCAAGAAGGTTCGGAACCTCGAGGGGCTCCTTGATCTTTGCAAAGGAGATGCGCAGCGGGGCGGTGCTGGCGCCGTTGTTCGTATTCGCGGTCGAGGCAGTGCGCGAGGCGGCCAAGAGGGGGTCCTTCCGAGGGCTCGGACTCACTACGCGCGTACCGGCCCCCCACTGTGGGCACAGAGACAGTCCGTTCCCGATTCAGCCAAAAGGCCAGGTCAGGCATGATCTAGTCATCGGTGCTCACGCGAGGGCATGCCCCTGGTGACGGGCAGGAGGCAGCTAACAGGCAGCGCAAAGGGTCAGTGTAGCCACTAGGCCCACTGATGTCCAGTCCCGGTTTCTTGAGACCATCGTTGTTCTCAACACCTGCGGCAAGCCACGCCCTCAATGCACATCGATACTGCCCTCTTCGCCACCGATCCATGCCTCGGATCCGGATCGTTGTGACGACGCGTCCTGAGAATTGCGCGCTGCGTGCGGTTCGTCAAGGCCCCCCATGCCCTAAGCAAGTGCCGCGATCGTCACGTGCAACCTGTCTTGCAGCCCGTCTTGCAGCCCGTCACGGGCTCGGCCGGAGGCACAACGAAGATCACCATACTCGTCGCCACCGACAGTGCAAGGCAGCCGCCACCTGGCCCCCGGAACGCCGAAGAGCGACCACCCAGTTGGGTGATCGCTCCTCAGTGCGTCAGCGTTACAGGTCCACTAGTAGTCCTGTATCAGCTCGCGAGGGGCCCTCAGCGGGCCCGTGGGACTACTTGACCTCGACGGAGGCGCCGGCGCCCTTGAGGGACTCGGCAGCCTTCTCGGCGGCGTCCTTGGCGACCTTCTCGAGAACGGGCTTCGGGGCGCCGTCCACGAGGTCCTTGGCCTCCTTCAGACCCAGGGAGGTCAGCTCACGCACGACCTTGATGACCTGGATCTTCTTCTCGCCGGCACCCGTGAGGATGACGTCGAACTCGTCCTGCTCCTCGACGGCCTCGACGGCGGCGGGGCCGGCCGGACCGGCAACGGCGACCGCGGCGGCGGCGGTGACGTCGAACTTCTCCTCGAACGCCTTCACGAACTCGGAGAGCTCGATGAGGGTCATGTCCTCGAACTGCGCGAGCAGGTCTTCCTGGCTGAGCTTCGCCATGAGGGGCGATCCTTCCACTTATTCGGCTGGTGCCGGATGTACATGTGAGGCGGGCGTACTTTCGGCCCGCTGCGACCACTGCCTAGGCGGAACTGCCCAGGCGGCGGTCAATGCGCGAGCCGAATTACTCGGCACCGCCCTGCTCGGCCTGCTTGGCACGAAGAGCGTCCACGGTGCGGACGAGCTTCGAGGGGAGCGCCTGGAAGAGCTGGGCAGCCTGAGTCTGCTTGCCCTTGAAGGCACCCGCCAGCTTGGCGAGCAGAACCTCGCGGGACTCGAGGTCCGCAAGCTTCTTGATCTCGTCGGCGGACAGCGCCTTGCCGTCAAGGACACCGCCCTTGATGACGAGGTTGGGGTTGTCCTTGGCGAAGTCACGAAGACCCTTCGCGGACACCACCGGGTCACCGGTGATGAACGCGACCGCCGTCGGACCGTTGAACAGGTCGTCGAGCGTGGAGATCCCGGCCTCGTTGGCCGCAATCTTGGTCAGCGTGTTCTTCACCACGGCGTACTGGGCGTCTTCACCGAGCGAACGACGCAGCGTCTTGAGCTGCGCCACGGTGAGACCCCGGTACTCGGTCAGCACAGCGGCGTTCGAGCTGCGGAACTGGTCCGCGAGCTCGGCTACCGCGGCAGCCTTGTCGGGCCTTGCCATAGAGCGTCGGCCTCCTTCCGGGTGATGAGGACCGCTCAGAAGGGGCTGGACAAAACGAAACGCCCCGGCGCAGGCGCACGGGGCGTAGCTCGACCGGTACGTCCGCAAGCGGGGCAAGCGAACTCCGGGAGCACATCCACGGTCACCTACGCGGGTCGTCCGCAGTTTCAGCGGATCCTTCGGCCGCCCTGCCCTCTTGCGAGCACAAGGCAACGACCAGCGGTCTTTGGCTTCTGGGGAACAGTACGTGACGGGGTCGCTGTCAAGCAAATCCGCTCGACAGCGCCTCGTTCCGGCACTCGACGGCGCCTCGGCTCAGCGCCCACGGCGCCTCGGCTCAGCGACGGTTCAGTGCTGGATCAGCCCTTCTGGGCGTCCTTCATCATCTGCGCGAGGTCGACGGTGTCCTTGGCGGGCGGGGCCTTCACCGTCACCGGCTTGTTGTAGTCGAGGAAGACCATGGTCATGTCGAGCGGGCCCTTGTCGGAGGCGGCACGCACCCGGACCTGCTTGGTGTGGTCGTCCGGCCCGATCCACATGTCCATCGTGAGCTTGTCGGCGCCCAGCTCCTCGTACTGCTTCAGGCTCTTCTCGCGCTTGTCCCGCGTCGCCTTGTCCTTCTTCTTGAGCTCGGCGCGGAGTTCGTCGAGGGTGACCGTGCCGTTGTAGTGAGTGGTCTGCACGCCGTCGATCTTCTCGGTGCCGACCTTCTTCACGTCCTTGGAGCCGGTCAGGTAGGTGGACTCCTGGGACGGGTCCTGCTCGGCCTGGTCGGAGAGCTTGCTCGCGTCGATGCCCGGGGAGCCGCCGGAGCCCTTGGCCATCCCGGAGATGTCGAACTTCATCCAGCTCTTGCCGTCCATCTCCTTGGCGGCGGCCGCACCCCCGCCCAGGTACATCGCCCCGTCGACGACCCGGATCTCCATCTTGCCGTCGGCGCCCTGGTCCAGAGCGGTCATCTTCATGCTCATGGCCAGCGGGTTCATGCTCATCGACGCCTGGGCCTCGACGCGGCCCGACTCAGGGACCTTGCCGGTCATCCGGTAGCTGAGTGAGGTGATGGCCTCGCTGTTCTTCGCCGCCTTGGCCACGGCCGCCGCGGGCGTCATCTTCGGCGACTCGTCGCCCTTCCCACAGGCGACGGCGCCCCCTCCGAGGACCAGGGCCGCGAGCGCGGCCCCCGCCGCTCCGTGCCGTACGGAGTTACGCACAGAAAACATCAGGATCCCCCCAGGGAACACATGAGCGATACACAGACTTCGCCCGCAGCGTAGCCCAGGGAGGCTCCAGCGGTCTCGTGAATTCTTTTGAGTTTCTTGGTAATCGAGTTACTTGGTACTTGATCTTCTTGGTACCTGGGCTTCTTGGTACCTGGACCTCTGGGCGTCCGGAGCCTCAGCTCGAGGTGCCTGAACCGCTCGAGGTGGCCGACCCGCTCGACGTGTCGCTGCTGCCCGGCGTCAGACCCTGTGTCTTCAGCAAGTCCTTGAAGTCGGTCGTGTCGCCCGCCGGGGGCGCCACGACGGCGACCTTCACTCCGTAGTCGCTGTAGTACGTCGTGGAGGACATCGTGCCGCTCGACATCTCGCCCTTGGAGACCGCCTTGACGAGCAGATCCTTGCCGTCGACCCAGATGTCGACGTCCTCCGTCGTGATGCCGGCCTGGGTGAACTGCTTCTTGAGGGAGGCGAGTTGGCTCGCGGTGAGGTGGGAGCTCTTGGCCGCGAGGTCCGAGACGTTCACCGTGCCCGAGTAGTGCGTGGTCTTCTCGCCGCGGACCGTCTCCTCGCCGACCTTCTTCACATCGCCGGAGGCCAGCAGGAGCTTCACCGACTGGTTCGGCGAGCTGTTCTGCATCTGGTCCTTCAGGAACGCGCCGGAGCCACCCGCGATCTTCGCCAGGTCGTCGTACGCGTACTTGATCCAGTGCTTGCCGCCCGTGTGCTCGGCGAACGCCCCGCCCATCTTGGTGTAGTAGGCGTCCGACAGATAGCGGGCCTGCATGGAGGTGCTGCCCGTCTTGCGCATCGCCTCGGCCAACGTGCCGCCGGTGTACGTGATCGTCATGTCACCGGTGAGGCCTTTGCCCCAGCCCATGGAACCGTCCGACTTCATGGACATCAGCGTGCCCAGGCTCGTCGTGGACTCGACCCTGGCGGTGTCGGCGCCGCCGGTGGACTTCTCGGCCGACTGCAGGGCCGCTATGGGGCTGACGTGAGTCGTGCCCTGGGCCGCCTTGTCGTCCTTGCCGGAGCCCCCGGAGGATCCCGAGGAACAGGCCGCCACTCCCGCCAGCGCGCTCACCAACGCGATCGAAAAGGTCACTCGGCGCACGTGCGTGCTCTTCATTCGTCCCACCCCTATGCGAATCCTGAGAGCTGCACGCTAACGCAGCCCACTGACACACGTATCCGGGAATGAGGACGGGCCCCGCACCTCGAAAGGTTGCGGGGCCCGTGCCAAGAACGCGTATGCGACGCGGTCACCGTGGTGAGCGGAAGGCTCAGACGGCGGCCGGGTCCTCCTCGACGAGGAGGTTGCGGGTGCGGTTCGGGTCAACCGGAACGCCGGGGCCGATCGTGGTGCTGATCGCGGCCTTCTTGATGTAGCGACCCTTGGCGGCGGACGGCTTCAGACGAAGGATCTCGTCCAGCGCGGCGCCGTAGTTCTCGACCAGCTTGGCCTCGTCGAAGGAGGTCTTGCCGATGATGAAGTGCAGGTTCGAGTGCTTGTCGACGCGGAACTCGATCTTGCCGCCCTTGATCTCGGTCACGGCCTTGGCCACGTCCGGGGTCACGGTGCCGGTCTTCGGGTTCGGCATCAGACCACGCGGGCCGAGGACACGGCCCAGACGGCCGACCTTGCCCATGAGGTCCGGGGTGGCGACGACGGCGTCGAAGTCCAGACGGCCCTTCGACACCTCGTCGATGAGCTCGTCGGAGCCGACGATGTCGGCGCCCGCGGCGAGTGCGGCCTCGGCACGGTCACCGGTCGCGAAGACCAGGACCCGGGCGGTCTTGCCGGTGCCGTGCGGGAGGTTCACGGTGCCGCGGACCATCTGGTCGGCCTTGCGCGGGTCTACACCCAGGCGGAAGGCGACCTCGACGGTGCCGTCGAACTTGCTCGTGGAGGTCTCCTTGGCGAGACGGACGGCCTCGAGCGGGGCGTAGAGCTTCTCCCGGTCGATCTTGGCGTCCGCAGCGCGGAGAGACTTGCTGCGCTTGCTCACTACTGCTCCTGATGTGTTCTGAGGAGTCGTGGTACGGACCGAGCAGGCCCTGCCACGTGCGGCTCGCGCCGCATGGTTCCTACGAAGGTGGGTGTCAGCCCTCGACCGTGATGCCCATGGAACGGGCGGTGCCGGCGATGATCTTCGACGCGGCGTCCAGGTCGTTGGCGTTGAGGTCGGGCATCTTCGTGGTGGCGATCTCGCGGACCTGCGCCTGGGTGATCTTGGCGACCTTGGTCTTGTGCGGCTCGCCGGAGCCCTTCTCGACACCCGCGGCCTTGAGGATCATCTTGGCGGCCGGCGGAGTCTTGGTGATGAAGGTGAAGGAGCGGTCTTCGTAGACCGTGATCTCCACCGGGATGACCCAACCGCGCTGCGACTCGGTCGCGGCGTTGTAGGCCTTGCAGAACTCCATGATGTTGACGCCGTGCTGGCCCAGCGCCGGGCCGACCGGCGGAGCCGGGTTGGCCGCGCCGGCCTGGATCTGGAGCTTGATAAGCCCCGTGACCTTCTTCTTCTTGGGAGGCATGTGCTCTCTCCGGGTCCTAGTGAGAGTTTTCAGCTTCCGCCCGGATCATCCGGATGGAGGCATACCGCACAACGATAACGGGTATCCATGCGGGGCCAAAAACCGAGCAGGTCAGACGGGCTGCGTGAGCCCGTCTGACCTGTTCGGAAGACGTACGTCCAGAAGCTGCTAGTTCTTCTGGATCTGGTCGAACGAAAGCTCGACCGGGGTCTCGCGACCGAAGATCTCCACCAGGCCCTTGACCTTCTTGGAGTCGGCGTTGATCTCGTTGATGGTCGCCTGCAGCGTGGCGAACGGGCCGTCCGTGACGGTGACCGAGTCGCCGACCTCGAAGTCCAGCACCTGGACCTCGACCTTGCGCTGCGGAGCGGGCTTGCCCTCGGCCTCGGCGGCCTCACGGGCGGCCTTCTCCTCGGCCTCCGGGGCGAGCATCTTGACGATCTCGTCCAGCGTCAGCGGGTACGGGTCGTAGGCGTTGCCCACGAAGCCGGTGACACCGGGAGTGTTGCGGACGACACCCCAGGACTCGTTCGTCAGGTCCATGCGGACCAGAACGTAGCCCGGGAGCTTGTTCTGCTTGATCGTCTTGCGCTCGCCGTTCTTGATCTGCGCGACCTCTTCCTGCGGCACCTCGGCCTGGAAGATGAAGTCCTCGACGTTCAGCGAGACGGCGCGCTGCTCGAGGTTGGTCTTCACGCGGTTCTCGTAACCGGCGTAGGTGTGGATGACGTACCACTCGCCGGGGAGCGTGCGCAGCTCCTCGCGCAGTGCGGTGACGGGGTCGACGGGTTCGGCCTCTTCTTCGGCCTCTTCCTCGTCGCCTTCCTCGGCGTCTACGGCGAGGGCCTCGTCGGGAACGTCCTCGTCCTCGACGTCCTCACCGGACTCGTCCTCGACGTGCAGGGCCGCTTCCTCGGCGGGCTCGCCGGTGGCGGCATCGGCAGCCTCGAACTCGTCCACGACGTCCGCGCCCTCGACGATGTCGAGCTCGTCGTCAACGGACTCGACCGACTCGCTGGCATCGTTCAGGTTCGGGTCAGACACGGTGGCTGCTTCTTCCTGGATACATGGGGGTGGAACGCGCGAAAGGGGCGCCGGTGACGGCGCCCTTCGCTCTCGGCTCAGCCGAAGACGTACTTGGCGGCGTGGTTGAGCCCATAGTCAATCACGGTCACCAGGCCAATCATGATGACGACGAAGACAATCACCACTGTGGTGTACGTCGTCAGCTGATTGCGAGTCGGCCAGACGACCTTGCGGAGTTCCGCGACGATCTGGCGGTAGAAAGTGGCAAGGCGCTTCAGCGGGCCCTTCTTGGCACGCTTACCGCCCTTGCGGGCCTTCTTCTGAGACTCGGGCGCCTCGGCATCAGGCATGTCGATGGAGCCCACGGCGTCCGTCACTCGTCCTCACCTGATTCCGGGTCGTGGCCGTGCCGCGCCCGGTTGAGCCGCACGGCGGTGCATTGCGGTACGTACATGCGCACACATCCTGGCGAAGGTGTGTGTAGCAGGGCCGGAGGGACTTGAACCCCCAACCGCTGGTTTTGGAGACCAGTGCTCTACCAATTGAGCTACGACCCTTTGTTTCCCCCAACGTACCGCATCCACCCGGATGCTCGGTGTGCATCGGATGAGTGCGGCCGGTGAAGGCCAACGAGGTGAGAGTGTACGTGGTCCGGGGCCGGTCGTCGAACAGAAAGTGTCCGTACGGGCTTTGTCCGCCGAAGATCGACCGGTGAGGGATCCGGATCCGGACGGTTGTTCTCTTGGTGTTCAGTCCGTGAAACCCGCGTGCCGGGGGAGTTTCCGGTCTGAAACGATGGGTGCCATGAGCCCTGCAACCCCTCCCACCGAGCGCCGGGTCTCCGCCCGAGTCGGCGCGATCTCCGAGTCCGCCACCCTCGCCGTGGACGCCAAGGCCAAGGCACTCAAGGCCGCTGGACGTCCGGTGATCGGTTTCGGCGCCGGTGAGCCCGACTTCCCGACCCCGGACTACATCGTCCAGGCCGCCATCGAGGCCTGCTCGAACCCCAAGTACCACCGCTACACGCCGGCCGGCGGGCTCCCCGAGCTGAAGGCCGCGATTGCCGCGAAGACCCTGCGCGACTCCGGCTACGAGGTGGAGGCCGCCCAGGTCCTGGTCACCAACGGTGGTAAGCAGGCCATCTACGAGGCCTTCGCCGCGATCCTCGACCCGGGCGACGAGGTCATCGTCCCGGCGCCCTACTGGACGACGTACCCGGAGTCGATCCGTCTCGCCGGCGGTGTCCCGGTCGAGGTCGTCGCCGACGAGACCACCGGCTACCGCGTCTCGGTCGAGCAGCTGGAGGCCGCCCGCACCGAGAACACCAAGGTGCTGCTCTTCGTCTCCCCGTCCAACCCGACGGGCGCGGTCTACAGCCGCGAGCAGATCGAGGAGATCGGCCGCTGGGCCGCCGAGAAGGGCCTGTGGGTCCTGACGGACGAGATCTACGAGCACCTGGTCTACGGGGACGCGGAATTCCACTCCCTCCCGGTGGTCGTCCCCGAGCTCGCCGACAAGTGCATCGTCGTGAACGGCGTCGCGAAGACGTACGCCATGACGGGCTGGCGCGTGGGCTGGGTCATCGGCCCGAAGGACGTCGTCAAGGCCGCGACCAACCTCCAGTCGCACGCCACCTCGAACGTGTCCAACGTCGCCCAGGTCGCCGCTCTCGCCGCCGTCTCCGGCGATCTGACGGCCGTCGCCGAGATGCGCGAGGCCTTCGACCGCCGCCGCAAGACCATCGTGCGGATGCTCAACGAGATCGACGGCGTGCTCTGCCCCGAGCCCGAGGGCGCCTTCTACGCGTACCCCTCGGTCAAGGCCCTCGTCGGCAAGGAGATCCGCGGCAAGCGCCCTCAGGACACGGTCGAGCTGGCCGCGCTCATCCTGGAGGAGGCCGAAGTCGCGGTCGTCCCGGGTGAGGCCTTCGGCACCCCGGGGTACCTGCGCCTGTCGTACGCCCTGGGTGACGAGGATCTCGTCGAGGGCGTCAGCCGGATCCAGAAGCTCCTGGCCGAGGCACGGGACTGACGTTTTCGCGCTCCACGCGTGTGTGCGGGCCGTTTCCCCCCGGGGGGAGACGGCCCGCTTCTTCGTGCGAGCAAGACCACTAACGAGGAAAGCGCTACCGACACGGCGGGAACGTACGGCAGGATCCTGGAATGGAGCGCGTACGTGATCTCTCTGAACTGCCGAAAGCCCATCTGCACCTGCACTTCACCGGTTCGATGCGGCCCACCACCGTGCTGGAGCTGGCCGACAAGTACGGCGTCCGGCTGCCCGAAGCCCTCACCGACGCCCTGACCAGCGGCGAACCGCCCCGGCTCAGGGCGACCGACGAGCGCGGCTGGTTCCGCTTCCAGCGGCTGTACGACGCGGCCCGGTCCTGCCTCAGAGAGCCCGAGGACATCCAGCGGCTGGTGCGCGAGGCCGCCGAGGAGGATCTGAAGGACGGCTCCGGCTGGCTGGAGATCCAGGTCGACCCGACCTCGTACGCGCCCCGGCTGGGCGGGCTCATCCCGGCCCTGGAGATCATCCTGGACGCGGTGGACTCGGCCGTGCGGGAGACCGGGCTCGGGATGCGCGTCCTGGTGGCCGCGAACCGCATGAAGCACCCGCTGGACGCCCGCACCCTGGCCCGGCTCGCCGTGCGCTACGCGGACCGCGGCGTCGTCGGCTTCGGGCTCTCCAACGACGAGCGGCGAGGCATGGCGCGGGACTTCGACCGGGCCTTCGCGATCGCGCGGGACGGCGGCCTGCTGTCCGCGCCGCACGGCGGCGAGCTGACCGGCCCCGCGTCGGTCCGCGACTGCCTGGACGACCTGCACGCCACCCGGATCGGGCACGGTGTGCGCGCCGCCGAGGACCCGCGGCTGCTGAAGCGGCTCGCGGACCGCGGCATCACCTGCGAGGTGTGCCCGGCGTCGAACGTCGCCCTGGGGGTCTACGAGAAGGCCGAGGACGTCCCCCTGCGCACCCTCTTCGAAGCCGGCGTCCCGATGGCCCTCGGCGCCGACGACCCCCTGCTGTTCGGCTCCCGGCTGGCCGCCCAGTACGAGCTGGCACGCCACCACCACGGCTTCACGGACGCGGAACTGGCCGAGCTGGCACGCCAGTCGGTGCGGGCCACGGCGGCCCCCAAGGACGTCAAGGAGAAGCTGCTGTCGGGCATCGACGACTGGCTGGCCGCCCCGGTCGCCTGAAGTGGGTGTACGGCGGATACGCCTGGAAGCCGATGTCCAGCTCGACGTGACGGCCTCGGGACGGCGGCAGGTGCGGGGTGAGGGAGGCGACGAGCACGTCCTGCCCCTTCGCGGCCCCCTTCCCACGCGGTCCGAACCCGGCCGCCACCTCCAGATGCGTGGCGGCCGAGGCGAAGGTGTCGCGGGCGCCGAGGAGGAAGAGGGTCCCCGCGTGTACGGCCGGATGGATCCGGTCCCGCGCGTCGAGGCGGTCCCAGCGCTGCTCCCAGCGCGCTTCCCAGGCGGCCGCGTGGGCGGCGGTGCGCTCCTCGTTCGTGCGCACGATGCGCGGGGTGCCACCGCGCAGCCGACGGCGCAGTTCGGGCCAGGCGGAGGCACGCAGGCCCGGCGACCGGTGGGCGAGGACGAGGTCGACCGGCACCCCGGGCACGTAGGTCCTGGGGATGCTCCGCCGCAGCGGGACGTACACGATCGTGTGCCGGGAGAACGCGGCGAACGAGAAGAGCGCGGCGAGGCGGGCGAGTCCGTCGTGGTCGCCCACGAGGTAGCCCCAGCCTTCGAAGGGGTCACTGAGCGTGGTGTGCCGCAGCAGCTGACGCGGCTGGACGACCCGGTAGGCGTGGGGGCCGACGCGCGGCGTGAACTCCGTGACGCTCAGCCGCACAAGGAGCGCCGCATGGCCGTGGGGGCTTGTCTCATCGGGCCAGGGTGACCGTCACGAGGGCTCGTCCGCAACGGAGATTCCGCCCAGCAGCGTGCGGGCGACCGACAGGGCGAACTCGTCCACGGGCGGCGGCTTGCCCTCCTCGCTGGAGTCGTAGGCGAAGGCGCGCTGGGCGCAGGCGCCCAGCAGAAGCGAGGCGGCCGCGTAGGTGTCGACCCCGGCGCGAACCCGGCCCGCGTCCTGTTCGGCGCGGAGGTAGGCGTCGAGACCCCGGATGGGCATGTGGGGGCCCGACCCCATGGAGCGCATCGACTCCTCGTGCCGGCGCTTGAGCTGCGTCTCCGCGTACAAGGAGGCCGCGATCGGAAAACTCTGCTCATAGAAGAGGGCCGCCTGGCGGGCGATCTCGGTGAGGTTCTCCAGGAGGGTGCCCCGGCCCGGCTCGGCCGCGAGGCCGGCCAGCAGCGGGGTCAGCTGGGGCAGGCGTTCTTTGAGCACCTTGACGAACAGTTCCTCCTTGCTCGGGAAGTACTTGTAGAGCGCTGCCTCCGAGCAGCCCGCGGCCTTGGCGATCTCCTTGGTCGTGGCACGGGCGAGGCCGATGGTGAGCATGAGCTCGTGCGCCGCGTCGAGGATGCGGATCCGGGCCGGTTTCTGCTGCATGGGCCCCAAGGATTCCATGGTCACCCCTGTCAGGCCTTGACGGGTGGGTGAGTGCTTACCCACTCTAGGAGCACGCAGAGGTGAGTGAATACTCACCCACCCGATCCGTCCAGGGGAATCACGTCATGAAACTCACCGTCTTCGGGGCCACCGGCGGCATCGGCCAGGAGATCGTCCGGCAGGCGCTGGACTCCGGCCACCAGGTCACGGCCGTCGTACGGGACCCGGCGCGGCTGACCGTCACGGGTGCGGGCCTGGAGGTGTTCCGCGCGGACCTCACGGACCCGCAGGCACTGCGCCCCGCGGTCGCGGACCGGGACGCCGTCCTCTCCGGGCTCGGCGCCCGCAGCCGCAAGGACGCCGGGATCGCCACCCGGCTGACCCGTACGGTGCTGGGCGCCATGGAGGCCGAGGGGGTGCGCCGACTGCTGGTGGTGAGCGCGGGGCCGGTCGGTCCCGACCCCGAGGGCGCGGCGTTCGCCGACCGCGCCGCGCGGGGCCTGATCTCGCTGATCCTGAAGGACGTCTACGCCGACCTGGCGGCCATGGAGGGCGAACTGGCCCGGAGCACGACCGACTGGACGGTCGTACGCCCGCCGCGCCTGCAGAACAAGCCGGTGACCGGCTCGTACCGGACGGTCGTCGGAGGCTTCCCGCTCAAGGGCCGGTTCATCGGGCGCGCCGACGTGGCGCACGCGATGCTGGCGATGGTCAACGACCCCGGAACGGTGAAGCAGGGCGTCGGAGTCGCGTACTAGATCGGCGTCGCGTACGGGAACTGGAGCCCTGCCCAGGGCCTGTCCGGCGGATCATGCCGCAGACGCGGGGCGATCCGCCGGACAGGTCCTAGAGCTCCACGCCCACCGTCACCGGCTCGTTGACGAGGGTGATCCCGAAGGCGTCGCGGACGCCTGCGACGACCTCGCGGGCCAGCGCGAGGAGGTCCTCGGTGGTGGCCCGGCCCCGGTTGGTGAGGGCCAGCGTGTGCTTGGTGGAGATCCGGGCGGGTCCGGAGCCGTAGCCCTTGGTGAAGCCGGACTTGTCGATCAGCCAGGCCGCGGAGGTCTTGGTGTGGCCTTCGCCCGCCGGGTACGCGGGCGGCGCGACGTCGGTGCCCAGCCGCTGCGCCACGCGCGCGTGGAACGCGGCGAAGTCCTCGTCCGTGAGGATCGGGTTGGTGAAGAACGACCCGGCCGACCAGGTGTCGTGGTCCTCGGGGTCGAGCACCATGCCCTTGCCGGAGCGCAGCTTCAGGACGGTCTCGCGGGCGGCGGCGAGCGGCACCCTGTCGCCGGGCTCGACCCCGAGGGAGCGCGCCGTCTCGGCGTACTTGATCGGCGCCGACAGCCCGTCCGCGTCCTCCAGCTCGAACCTGACGCGCAGCACGACATACCGCTCGGGGTCGGCCTTGAAACGGCTGTGGCGGTACGAGAAGGCGCAGTCGGCGTTGGCCAGGGTGACCGTCTCACGCGCCCTGCGGTCGTACGCGATCACTTCGGTGATGGTGGACGACACTTCCTGGCCGTACGCACCCACGTTCTGGATCGGGGTCGCGCCGGCGGAGCCGGGGATCCCGGCGAGGCACTCGACGCCGGCGAGCCCGGCCTCGACGGTGCGGGCGACCGCGTCGGTCCACACCTCGCCCGCCGCCAGCTCCAGCCTCGTACCGTCGAGGGCGAAGCCCGTGGTCGCGATGCGCAGGGCGGTCCCGGCGAAGCCCTGGTCACCGATGACCAGGTTCGATCCACCGCCGATGATCAGCAGCGGCGTACCGGTGTCGTCGGCCTCTCGGACGGCGGCGATCACCTCGGCGTCGGTCGTGGCGGTGATCAGCCGGGTCGCGGGACCCCCCAGCCGGAAGGTGGTCAGCGGGGCGAGCGGGGCGTCGTGGAGTTCCTGCACGGGCTCAAGAGTACGAGAAGGGCCCCGCCGGTCGAGGCGGGGCCGCTTCTGTGTGCGCACGGGATGGACCGATCAAGGGTTTGGATCCTGGGCCCTCCACCGGCGAGCGGTTGCTCTCCCACTCACCGCGAGGCGGATTCCCTTGCCTCAGCGTGAGGCGGATTCCAGAACCGGCGCCTGGGCCAGATCCTGCCCCTGGGGCGGCTTGGGGGCGACGACCCGGGTCTGAGCCGCACGCCGCGCCGTCGGGATGAGCAGCGCCGCGACGCCCGCCAGGGCGACCACCGCCGCGCCCACCACGAGCGCGGGCCGCAGACCGTCCACGAAGGTCTGCGCGGTCCCGTAGCCGCCCTGCGCGGAGAAGATCGAGGACATCACCGCGATGCCGAGCGCGCCGCCCACCTCACGCAGCGCGTTGTTGGCACCGGAGGCGATGCCCTGTTCCTGCGGACGGACGCTGGACATGACCAGGTTGGAGGCCGGGGCGAAGTACAGGGACATTCCGATGCCGCTGACGATCAGGGCGGGCAGCTGGGCGGCGTACGAGGCGTGGGCGGCGACCACGGTGGCGTAGTACGCGAGCCCGGCGGCCTGCAGGAAGAGCCCGGTGGCGACCACGGGACGCCCGCCGACGCGGTCGGAGAGGTACCCGGCGATCGGCGCGACGAGCATCGGCATCCCGGTCCAGGGCAGCATCCGCAGGCCGGCCTGGGTGGGCGAGTAGCCGAGGACGCCCTGCATGTACTGGCTGAGCAGGAAGATCGAGCCGAACATCCCGAGGAACATCAGCAGGCTCGCGGCGTTGATCCCGGCGAAGGCACGGGAGCGGAAGAGCCGCATCGGCAGCATCGGGTTCTTGGCGCGGATGCCGTGGAAGACGAAGCCGGTGAGCAGCGCGGCGCCGGCGAGCAGACCGGTCAGGACGATCGGACTGGTCCAGCCCTCGGCCGGCCCGCGGACCAGGCCGTACACGATCCCGAACAGACCGCCGCTGACGAGCAGGGTGCCGGTGATGTCGAGCGGGGCGCCGGTGCCGTGGGACTCGGCCAGCCGCAGTCGGGCGAGGGGCAGCAGGGCGAGGCCCAGCGGAACGTTCAGCCAGAAGATCCAGTGCCAGGAGACGTGTTCGGTGAGGCTGCCGCCGATGAGGGGCCCGGAAGCGACCGCGAGTCCGTTCACGGCGCCCCAGATCCCGTACGCCATGCCGCGCTTGGCGACCGGCACCGCGGCCGTCAGCAGGGTGAGCGTGAGCGGCATCATGATCGCCGCGCCGACGCCCTGGACCGCGCGGGCGGCGATCAGCGAGTCGAGGCCGGGCGCCATGGCGGCGGCCGCCGAGGCGCCGGTGAAGACGGAGAGACCGACGAGGAAGAGCCGACGACGGCCGAACCGGTCGCCGAGCGCCGCACCGAACATCAGCAGGACGGCGAAGGTGAGCGTGTAGGCGCTCACGGTCCATTCCAGGTCGTCCAGCGCTCCGCCGAGATCCTTGCGGATGGAGGGCAGTGCGGTGGTGACGACGAGATTGTCGAGAGCCGCCATGAATCCGGCGACGCTGGTGATGATGAGGGCCCAGGTGGCTCCCCCGCGACGTGCGGTCTGCTGTGACATCGCTCCCCCTAAGGGCGTTCGTCCCTATGGTTAGTTATTGATGACTAACTTTGACGGGCAGAAAAGGGCGCCGAGACCCGCTTCCCCGCCTTACCTACCTACTTCTCCAGCCGACCCTTGACCCGCGCCGACGGATACATCCCTTCCCAGACCTTGTGCTCGGGCGGAAAACCCATGGCCACCAGGCAGTTGACGAGCATGCCGTACGCCATGAAGGTCGTCGTGTCGTTCGGCTCGGCACCGAGCGGCAGATGAACCGTCTCCCACAGCCGCATCCAGTCGGCCCGTACGACCTCGCCGAGCTCACGATCACCGGCCCGCTCCGCGGCCGCGGTCGCGACGTACATCTGCATCTGCATCAGCAGCTGCTCGGGGTGCTCCGCGATCGCCTTGGTGTACGCGTTCGCCATGGAATGCAGGGCATCCTCGCCCTCCAGGCCCTTCGCGGCCTCCCCGAAGGTGCGGATGGTGTCCTCCATGCAACGGCGCGCCGCCGCCAGGAAGATCGCCCGCTTGCCGGGGAAGAGCCGGAAGAGATACGGCTGCGAGACACCCACGCGCTTGGCGATCGCCTCGGTGGAGGTGCCGTAGTACCCACCCCGGGCGAACTCCGCGATCGCCGCGCGGATGACGCTCTCGCGCCTCTCGTCTGCGCTCATCCTGACCATGCGATTAAGTTAGTGCCCAATCACTAACTAAGTCAAGCGGTAGCCGGGAGCCGCTTCGAGTGCCACGCACGACCAGGCACCCGGGCACGCACGGCAGGGGCCGTGGCGGTACGTCGCAAGCCCGTCGCTTACGTCCGGATCGAGCAGCGGTTCCCTTGCCCGGCCCACGTCTGATCCGGCGGCGACGGGCTCGACGCACCGGCACGGCCCCGACCCACCCACCGGCGGACAGCCGAACCGCGGCCGGCAGACAGCCGGATCTCGGACGACGGACAACCGGACCAGGGACGGACGAACCGGGTACGGACGAACCGGGTACGGCCAGGCGCGACCAGACGTACGTAAGGGGCGCCGACCAATAGCCGACGCCCCTTACCCGCTACTACCCTCGCCCTCCATGACGGCCATCAGGCCAGTCGAAATGACGGCATCAGGCCAGTCGAACGACCGCTCGCGACATGCCCAGGACCTTCTGCCCCGCGCTCATCGCGGTGAGGTCGACGCGGACCGTGTTGTCGTCCAGCTTGGCCGCGACCTTGCCGCTGACCTCGATGGTCGCTCCCTTGTCGTCGTTGGGGACGACGACGGGCTTGGTGAAGCGGACGCCGTAGTCCACGACCGCACCCGGGTCACCGACCCAGTCGGTGACGACACGGATCGCCTCGGCCATGGTGAACATGCCGTGCGCGATGACGTCGGGAAGACCGACCTCGACCGCGAACTTCTCGTTCCAGTGGATGGGGTTGAAGTCTCCGGAGGCGCCTGCGTACCGCACGAGCGTGGCGCGTGTCACGGGGAAGGTCCGGGCCGGCAGCTCGGCACCGACCTCGACGTCGTCATACGCGATCTTCGCCGTCATGCTCAGCCCTCCTCCGCCGCACGCGCCACGAGCTTGGTGACGGCCGTCACCACGTGCTCGCCCGCCTCGTCATGGACCTCACCGCGGATGTCCACGATGTCGTTGCCCGCCATGGACTTGATCGCCTCGATGGTCGAGGTGACCGTGAGCCGGTCGCCCGCGCGCACCGGACGGGTGTAGGCGAACTTCTGGTCACCATGCACCACACGGCTGTAGTCGAGACCCAGTTGGGGGTCCTGGACGACCTGCCCCGCGGCCTTGAAGGTGATCGCGAACACAAAGGTCGGTGGGGCGATCACATCGGAGTACCCGAGCGCCTTGGCGGCCTCCGGGTCCGTGTACGCCGGGTTGCTGTCCCCCACGGCCTCCGCGAACTCGCGGATCTTCTCCCGACCGACCTCATAGGGGTCGGTGGGCGGGTAGGACCGCCCCACGAAGGACTGGTCGAGCGCCATGGGCTCGGTACCTCCTGGTTTTCAGCCGGTGCAGCGATTCTCGGACCGATGCCCGTACGAGGACTGTCGGCGACTGCTCGACGATCACTCGCACGTCGGCACTCGGCCGGTGAACGACGCGAGGCCGCCCCCGTTACTGGGGACGGCCTCGTGTACGAGCCTGATTTATCGCGTTTCGCGGTGCGCGGTGTGCGCGTTGCAACGCGGGCAGTGCTTCTTCATCTCCAGTCGGTCCGGGTCGTTACGCCGGTTCTTCTTGGTGATGTAGTTCCGCTCCTTGCACTCCACGCAGGCCAGCGTGATCTTCGGGCGGACGTCGGTGGCAGCCACAGGAGTGCTCCTTGACGAACGGATGGGACATTAACGCATAGAAGAGTAGCCGATCGAAGGACCGACCCCACAATCGGCTACTGTCTGTAGCGGTGACCGGACTTGAACCGGTGACACAGCGATTATGAGCCGCTTGCTCTACCGACTGAGCTACACCGCTGTGATGCGATTGGTCCCCGCCTCGCGACGGGAACCCCTCACACCAGAGCCCCAATACGGAATCGAACCGTAGACCTTCTCCTTACCATGGAGACGCTCTACCGACTGAGCTATTGGGGCGAGCGATGAAGACATTACACGCTCGCCCGCCGATCGCCCAAATCCGTTTCGCGGCACCCGCCCCGGCCTGTTCCCGGCCGTTCGCCGCCGCGACTCCGGCCCCTTACGAAGGGTGCGTCACGGCCGCGACTCCGGCCGCTCACGCCCCACGGATCACGGGCACACAGCCCGGTCGGCAGCCCCCGGTCCCAGCCTCTCCGCCCCGCCGACCAGCGACTCCGTCCGGCCGTCCCGACTCGCGTGCCCGGCTCTCCTGTCCCGCTTTCTGTCCGTGCACGGACCACACCGGTACGACTATTGCGCTCCTCCCGGACGAGGAGGGCTCGCCACCCTAGGCTCGACTCACGCTGCGTGATCTTGCCCCTCACCGCCCACGACCTCGCCCCACCCCTCCACCTCCCACCCCTCCCACCCCTCCCCCCACTCCTCCACCCAGCCACCCCACACCCCCACCACCGAAGCGCCCGCCTCCCCGGTCGCCCCCCTCAACCGAAGCGCCCCACCTCCCCAGTCGCCCCTCCCCGCAGCCGCCCCCGAGCCCCAGGAGCGCGATGCCCGACAGTCAGCCGCAGCCACCCCACTCCTCGTCGGGACAGACCGACACCGCCACCCTGCTGCTGCGCGGAGCGCGGCTCACCGACGGCCGGACTGTGGACGTGCGGCTGGGCGGAGGGCGTATCGAGGTGGTCGGCACCGCCGGGAGCCTGGCGACACCCTCCTCCGGCTCGCGCGCCTCGAAGGTGGACCTCGACGGCTACCTGCTCCTGCCGGCCCCCGCCGAGCCCCACGCGCACGGCGACACGGCCCTGACGGCCGACGGCGACGGCCCCCTCTCGTACGACACCCAGGAGGTCCAGCGCCGGGCCACCGAGGCCGCGTTGCTGCAACTCGGGCACGGGGCGACGGCGTTGCGCTCGCACGTGCGCGTCGGCGACGTACAGGGTCTCGACGCGCTGACGGCGGTGCTCCAGGCGCGGCGGGCGCTGCGCGGGCTGGCCGAGCTGACGGCGGTGGCGATGCCGCGGGTGCTCACCGGGGTCGCCGGCGCCGACGGGCTCGCGATACTGCGGGACGCCGTGAAGATGGGCGCTTCGGTGGTGGGCGGCTGCCCGGACGCCGACCCGGATCCGACGGGGTACGTGGAGGCGGTCCTGGAACTCGCCTCGGAACACGGCTGCCCGGTCGACCTGCACACGGATGCCGCCGATCCCGCCCGGCTCGCCCGGCTCGCGGCGATGGCCGGCGGCCTGCGGTCCGGCGTGACACTCGGCCCGTGCGGCGGCCTCGGCCGGCTGCCGTCCGAGGTGGCCTCCAGGGCGGCCGACCAACTCGCCGCGGCGGGCGTGACCGTGGTGTGCCTGCCGCAGGGCGGCTGCGGGGGCGTGGACCGGCGCGGAACGGCTCCGGTACGGATGTTGCGGGCGGCCGGGGTACGGATCGCCGCTGGCAGCGGCGCCCTGCGGGACGTATCGAACCCGGTGGGCCGCGGCGACCCCCTGGAGGCCGCGTACCTGCTGGCCTCACGGCACGGTCTGCGCCCCGAGGACGCGTACGACGCCGTGAGCTCCGGCGCGCGGGCCGCCCTCGGGCTGCCCGAGGTACGCGTGGAAGCGGGTTTCCCGGCCGAGTTGCTCGCGGTGCGCGGGAACCGGCTGGCAGGGGCGCTGTCGCTCGCGTACAGCCGGATCGTGGTGCACCGGGGGCGCGTGGTCGCACGGACCAGCGCGGTGCGGGAGTACTGCAACTCGGCGGCAGCTGCGGGCCTGGACCTGCCCCGACAGGGACGCGGAGAGCCTTCCTAGCCACAACTGCCGTCCACCACCCCGCATGTTGTGCGCGCGGGGGCGCAACCGCAGCCCGAGCGCCCCCTGTTCACCACGCGGGCCGAGAGCACGACGACCACCGCCGCCGCGCGCCCCTGTGGACAACTCAAGAGACCCCTGAGTTGTCCACAGGGTCGTGCGGCGAACGGGTCCATCCGGGCGTACGGTCGGAAACATGCGCATTGTCATCGCTGGAGGTCATGGTCAGATCGCGCTGCGGCTGGAGCGACTGCTCGCCGCGCGCGGTGACGAGGTCGCGGGGATCATCCGCCGCGCCGAGCAGGGCGACGATCTGCGGGCGGCCGGTGCCGAGCCGGTCCTCTGTGATCTGGAGTCGGCTTCGGTGGAGGAGGTCGCCGCCCATCTGCAGGGCGCGGACGCGGCCGTCTTCGCGGCGGGCGCGGGCCCGGGCAGCGGTCCAGCCCGCAAGGAGACGGTGGACAGGGGCGCCGCCGTCCTGTTCGCCGACGCCGCGGAACGAGCGAGAGTACGGCGCCACGTCGTCGTGTCGGCCATGGGCGCGAACCCGGCGCACCCGGGCGACGACGTCTTCGACCTGTATCTGCGCGCCAAGGGCGAGGCCGACGAGTACGTACGCGGTCGTACGTCCCTGGAGTGGACGATCCTGCGCCCCGGATCGCTGATCGACGACGCCGGCACCGGCCTCGTACGCCTGGAGGCCTCGACCGGCCGCGGAGCGGTCTCGCGGGACGACGTCGCCGCGGTCCTGGCGGAGCTGGTGGAGACTCCTGCGACGGCCGGGCTGACCCTGGAGTTGATCAGCGGTTCGACGCCGATTTCGGTGGCGGTCAAATCGGTCGCGGGGAACTAGACGCCGACCGGACCAGGCCATTCACCGGCCCGCTCAGAACAACGGAAGCTGCCCGGGAAAGTCGGGCACGGAGTACCCGTCCAGCGTCGGCTGGGCCGCCCCCAGCTGCGCCGGCCGACGCGACCCAGGACACGAGACCAGCTCCCCGCTCCCCCGCGCACCAGGCGGATCATGCCGGGCGAACCGTCCCGCGACGACGGCGATCTCCCGACGGCACTCGGGGCAGTTCCTACGACGCGATGACATGAGATCAGTCTGCCCGGCGGGCAACCGCCGCACCGGCACCACCCGGCCCCTACCTCTACCCCGGCCCCGACCTCGGCCCCGGCCGCAAAAGGCGGTGCGGGCGGCCCCGATGGCAGCCCGGGCCTGTGGCCTCACGGCGATGGCATGCCAGCGTGATCCAGCCCCGTGAGGCTGACGGTGCGGGACACGTCGAGGTTCGCTCAACTGTGGGAGACGGCGAGGCCGTAGAAGGCGACCCGAGCACCCTTGGTGGTGCTGTCGGAGGACGACTGGTTGTACGAGCCGGCCTTGAAGTACTGCTTGTAGGCGTCGAACGACGACGGGATGGCGTAGTGCGTGGTGCTCCCGTTGACCGTCACGTCGATGGTGTGTCCGCCCGACACCGCGATGGTGTAGTTCCATGTCTTGCCGACCGATACGTGGCCGACGGTGTGCGGTGTCTGCCCTCCGGAGGGCGAGTTCTCCGTGCCGAGGACGATGTCACCGCTCGACCGGTAGTACAGCTCCAGCAGCGGTTTGGTGGACGAGCCTCCTGTGCCGAGGTGGATCTGCCCGACGCAGACGTTCGATGTGACGGACACGACACGCAGCGTCGCCTTCATTTGATGCGTGCCGCTGAGCGACCAGTTGGCGGCGGTGCCGTTGCGGTTCATCTCCCGCAGTTCGGAGCGGGCGTAGTTCGAGTTCGGCGTGGTGACGCCCTTCTCCGGTGCCCAGAAGGTCATCGCGCCGTCACGGGTGTCCGTGTAGAAATACGAGTCCTGGAACCCGTTGGCCCCCTGAAGCCGGGAGGACGGGATCGTCGCCGGTGAGCCGGGGGAGCCCACCGGCTCCTGAAGCTGCCATACCGACAGGTCGAAATTCCCACCGGGCGCGACGGACGGGTCCGCCATGGGTGAGGAGACGACGTTGGTACTGCGCCGGCCGCCGGCCACGCCCGAGGGGGCGGAAAGTGAACTGGCCGACGCGGCGGGAGCCGCGAGGGCCAGGCCGCCGGTGACGGCGGTGACGGTGGCCAGGGAGGTGAGCAGCGTACGCATGCGCATGGGGGGTGCCTTCCTGTCGGCTCGGTGGGCTCGGTTGGCGGGCGCGCGTATTTCTCAGCATGGAGCGTTCATGTACATGAACTTCATATGTCAACATGAACATTGAGTGCCGCGACAGTAGGGCTGTGGCGCGGTCACGTCAAGGCTGACGGCGGAGCAACGCATTCGTACTGATGCACCCGCTTCACCGGCCACGGAACGCCGCGCGCCGAGCCGGCGAATGCGCAGACCACGCAGGGGGGCGGAGGAACGCGTGGCGGGCGGAGCGAGGGACGCGTCGCCTCGGAGTCGGCCGCTGACCCAAGCCGTCGTCGCTGGGACCCTTTCAACGAGAGACCGTCCGGCAAACATGCAAACGACTCTTGGAGCCGCACAGCAGCGCCGCACAAGCTGCGGCTCGTGCTCTGGGGCTTCGTAGTCACGTGCGTCGTCGCCCCCACGCTCGCCAGCCATGGGGCTGGGGCGCACCACGCGTACGGACGCGCACAGGTTGCCGGTGGTGCCCTCTTTCCATGACGCCCGAGACCCCGCCCGCGTAACGCGTACCCATCGCCAACTACGTTTGCTGTCCCGGAACCTGACGGAGCGGAGACAGGAGTCAGACCGTTGACGATCTATCGAAGGATTGTCGATGACCTGTCGAAATCCGGCCTGCTCGCGGGGGTTTACTGGACAGTCGCGTCTGTCCACGCGGACAGCCGGACACGGTCGGCTGTGCCTGCTGTGGACAGTCGCAGCCGATAGTCGATAAGGAGCACGGCAATGCTGAAGAAGTCACTGGTGGCGATTCTGAGCGCTTCCGCCCTCGCGATAGGGGCGCTCGGACTGAGTGCCGAGTCCGCGTCTGCGGCTTCCACCTGGAAACTGAAGGCCACGTGCAGCTCGGTCAACATACGAGCGCACTCCAACACCAGCGCGAAGGTCACTGGCGTCGCTTACAAGGGCGACCTCATGAACGGCACGAAGGTGGACTACAAGGGCTACAAGGACATCAAGGTGGACAAGGCCTGGATCTACGGCAAGGTGGTGCGCAAGGACCACAAGGTCATCTACGGCTGGGCCGCGCTCAAGTGCTTCAACCCTTACGAGCAGTAGGGGAAACCTGCTCGGACGAGACCACGGCCTCCGACTGTTTCACCCGGTCGGAGGCCGTCTCCTGGCGGTGGGTGGGGGATCTGCATCTGAACCCACGGTGACTCGCACCACGACGGTTTTCAAGAGCCACCCCTGACCGCCGGGTTTGCGCGAGCCGGAATGGGCGCCGACAGCGTCCTGCTCTCCGCGGCCACCTGGGCCGTGGCGGGTGGCACGAACAAGTTCCGCCGCTTCCGGCACGCCCGGGCCACCGCGAGCGTGGCCGCCGGCCTGGACTCCCTGCCCGCCCCGATCGCCGCCCGCAACGCCGAGCCGGCCAACGAGGGCCTTGACCAGTGGCCCCGAGTCCAAGCTCAATGCCGTGGTCGTATGAGTCCAAGAGGCCGCCTACGCCGCCGACTTCGAGGTCCTCGACAAGATCGCACGCGCCGGCCGGTCGGTCGGCATCTGGCTGGTCGTCAGCCTCCAGTGACCGAGTGGACGAGCCTCTCCACCGACGTCCGCGCGGAAACGGGGTACGGGGAGGTCTGGGCAAAAGCTCGGGAAAATGTGCTCAGCGCGGCTGAGGTCGCTTCCCTGCTCGCGCGGCGGCCCAACGACCTGCGTCACACCGGGGTCTCCTTCCGGCTGAGCTCCGGCGTGGACCCGATGGGGTGCGCCCGGCGGGCAGGTCGGACGATCGCGGTGCTGTTCAGGGTCTACGCGAAGGTGCTCGCGCAGACCCAGGAGCGAGCCAACCGGCGGATAGGCGCTGCCCTGCGCGAGTGGAACGAGCCGGAGTGGCCGCCCGTCCGTCCCCTGGGGGACGCCTGGGGGGCGCCTGGGGGATGCAGGCTGATCAGGAGTGGGATCCGGGCGAGCCGGAGTGAGACGAGTCACCCCGTTTCGATTCCGATCGAAAGATCACGTTCAATAACGAAGAGACCCCCTCCGATCTACGTTTCCGCAGATCGGAGGGGGTCTACCTTCATGTGGCGGCGCCAGGATTCGAACCTGGGAAGGCTGAGCCGGCAGATTTACAGTCCCCCCAAGGTCACGCGCCAACGGTAGCCTTGACCTGCGGAAACAGTGCTGGTCACACCACGCTGGTAGTCAGCCGTCCACGTCTCGTCCAAATTCATGGCGGGACACCATGGGCGTCTTGTCTCTATGCTTCATACCCCCTGGGCCCGCTGTACGGACCGTCCCGCTGAACCGCGCTGTGGCGAGCATCCTGGTACTGGTCCTACGCAGACTCACCGAGTGAGGCGGGCCCGATGGTGGCCCTCACAAGCGCACCGAATGTCACCGCGCCCTCATAGTGGGAAAATCGATCCTTGTTGGGACACTTGCCTCATCTGCTACGAGTCGGTCCATTGCCATCTCTGACACGTCGTAGTCGACCCCCGGCAAAGAGTCGATGAATCCCAGCATCATCTTTTGCTGGAGGGGCTCATGCCCAAGAATGACGTGAAGCGCGACAAATCCAGGATCGAAGACATGAGCCTCTGATGCTGCCGCGAGAGTTTCAATCCTAGCAGCGCAGTCCGCCTCGTCCTGACAAGGTTCGAAGGAGCTGACCGCAAGGCACACTGCCCCCTTGCGACGGATATCCATTGACGCGTCCTGCGCGATTCTTCTCCACTCGCGGGAAAGCGCTGTGCGCAGACCCTTGGGCGTGCTAACGAAATCACCCGTACAAAGCGCTCTTCCTAGTTCGATTTGAGAATAATCCGCGATCCATTCTCGGAAGAGAACTGACGGAATGGCGGACAGCCAAACGGACGCATGCCTCTCTCGAAGAATATCATTAAGCCATGCCCCCGTCCCTGATGGAAGTCTCTTGACTCCGTTTACCCAAGTAAGATCAACATGGTTTGCGGATTCCAAAGCAAGCTCGGAGATCGCTTTCAGGGTTTCGGTCTCAGCGCTGAGCCACGCCCTCCTGTGATACATAGAAGCACTACTGAGCGCCATATCTGCCACATAAGACTTTGTGCGACTCGGCGGAGACAGTGACAATTCCTGCAATACGCCGTCCAGGTAATGAACAACACCTCCTGGAGGCGGCGTGTCGAACACTCTGCTGACATTCGCAGAGAAGGGCAAGAAATCAGCACCGCTGCGAACACTCTCCTTGAGGTTTGCAGCAAGACCACTCCATTCCATCGAGTCCTGCCAAGACTCCTCGATGCGCCGCCACGAGGCCAGATCCCCCACGTAGGATGCATTATCAAGTTGATCTCTAGGGGTTACGCCATCGCGCATATCCTGCAAGGCCGCTGCGATCGGCCACGGCAGGAACGAAGTACCCTTGAACGGTTCACATTGGGCCACATCAACCGCAAGCACGCTATCCATTAGAGAAGCTGGAGAGGGGGCGTCAGCAAAGGCTCTGACCGAATGCATCCAGTGATCGTTAGGGACTCCCGACAAGTCGAGGTCAGACCAAAGAGGGTGATCTCCGATTTTCGGAATTTCAAATGCCATCCTCAAGCCGCCGACCAACACAGACGACGAGTAATCTAGAGGAAGAGAAACTTGCTCAGAAAAGGAGATCAGTTTCGTAAGCCATGTGGGACCCACGCCGACCAGCAAGGCACGGGAAAACTGGCGCCGCCACCGAGCTGACAGAATGCTCTGGAACTGCCCAATCGGAACGTTCAGAAACTCGTCTGCTGAGAACCTCAACAGTTCCGCCGAAGAAAGCTCGAAAGCTAGCTCCAGGAACCTCCTTCTAGTTCTCTCGTCAGAATCCCCATAGATCGATTCAAGGGTTCTCTCTGCCCACTCATCGCCTTTGGACATTAGGCCAGCCAGGAATACGAGAAGGCTCTCAGTCACCTTCTTTCCCTCATGTAGCCAATTGTCGACTGCTGCCCTTGCTGTCTGTTGACCACTTTCGGAGAGCCCTGGAACGAGGCGCTCTACAGCGTTGACCGCGGGGATCCCAAACAGTTTCGCAGCCTGGTCTACTAGAACTGCTTCATGCTTGGGCGCTTTAACCATCCCGTCAGCCAGGATATCAACGGCAAGGCGCGACCCAAGAGCGAGGCGACGCGTGGAGGCAAGGGGGTTTCTGGCGTAGGTATTGAGTTCGGCAACAACGAAATTTACCGAGTCTCGAAGATGTCGCCTCTCAGTGAAGATCTTACCCACGGCGAAAAGGAATACATTTCGCCAGTGAGCGCTGGCGCTAATTAGGCCGAGCCGCTCTCGGACTTCTTCGTCGCTAGCTGACATCAACGCGTCAGCAGCCCAAAATTCCTGCAGCGAACGAATTTCAAACCCAACTTCATTCGCGCGAGATGGAACCAGAAATACGAGACGATCTGTTGCTGCAAGGCTGATCAACTCACTCAGCGACTCAAGTGCAGTCCCAGCATGGCCCTCTCCATCGAGACGTTGCCGAATTATGGTGCCGAATTCCTCAACTGAAATTCTAGACTCTGTGTCGCCGGATCGTTCGCTGCGAGTTTGGAGCAGCAGGCCTACATCTGCATGTATTGCGTCAATATCTGCACGATGGTCTCGCAGCAGATTCGTGGATGCCCCTTCTTTTTCAAGCTCTCGTTCGTAGATCACCCTGTAGTAGTCCTTGAACAGGGTATAGCGATCTTTTGGCGCTTTCCCCATACGGTCTAGCAGCACTGCCATAATTGTGACTTGAAGAGGGGACGACATTAGGCGCGCCGTCGATTCTTCATCTGCCGCTTGGTTCAATCGACCCATGAGCCTTGAGGTGCGCTCAGAATCAGCACCGTGCCGGGCAGTGGCCAACTTCTTCGCATAGTGGAGTGCCCGTTCTTTATCCAGCGATTTAAGCTCCAAATGCAAGAAGCGCGATGGGGAGAACTCTTCTGTATAGCCTTGCGGGCGAGTCGTAGCGATAACCATTACATCGGCCGATACTTCCTCAACATCCATGAGGAATTCATTAACAGCCGTAAGGACTTGATCCCTGTTACTTGAGGCAGGCACCTCATCGAGGCCATCCAGTAGCAGCAGCCATGGAAAAGTTGCTAGCCACTCACGAAGGTCCTGCGGTGCAATGATGACATCTGCCGCATCTGATGCCCTGGAGGCGATGAACTGTAGCAACGACTTAGAACTGCCCCGTGCCAATTCATCCGCAAGCTGCGTCAGCGGCACCTTAACGGGCCACCGATGCGAATTAGGAGTGAGACCTTCACGCGCTGCCTGGTTAGTGATCAGCTCCACAGCTTGAGCCACTTCGGCGCTACGCCCTACAGACGAACCAGCAATCAGACGCGCCCGATAAATCTGGCAAAGGAATTGACTTACTGTACTCTTCCCTTGCCCTGGTCCCCCAACGAGGACATAGCGTCCATGTCCTGCTTTTTTGTTTCCTGACGTGTGGGTTGAGAACTTACCATCACAGGTGCTGATCAGCTTTCGCAGCACATTGGAGGCGTTGGGATTACCCCTACCAGGGGGGCCAATGGGAAGGTCGATGAAGACCTCGGCCAGAGGAATTTTTAGGTCATCGGCGGATCCAGCCTGGTCAAGGTTTACGTGAAGATCCCGAACAAGCTCTCGCGCTAGGTACCGCTGAAGTCCCTTACCAATTGCCTTCTTGCGTTCCGAAACTTGTGAGTAGAGTTCAGCCAGAACATCTCCGGGAAGGATCCACGCTGCGTAACTGGTGCGAATCTCTGTGTTTTTTTCCAGCAGACGGTTGATTGTCTCGCCGTGCCAGACATACCACTCCTTAATGCCTAGATCCTTGCAGTGTGCTTTGAGTTCCTTATCGACGCGGTCAATTCCCCCGGTGCGAGCTACGCCAGACAGGGTGACATTAGTGACAAAAATCAAACAATCCGGCTTCTTGGTCCTCTTAGGGGATTCTTTCCAATCCTTTAGCTCACTTCGAATCTGACCGATGAGCCAGGTCGCATCCTTCTGCGGCGTCGTCTGATTCTCACAATACTTGGCTTGGATAACACCGTATCCGTCAACGGTTGGCCCATCCTTGCCCAACGTGACAGTGCCGTCGAAGGTCGCCTCACGCCCGCCATCAGGACCGGGTCCAAAAATGGTCAAGGCTGAGCCGATTTCGGCAATCGCGAGCGTCTGAGTGAGGTTCTCGAACTCGCGGGGACCTAGCTTGGAGAGATCAAACTTCATGACCCCAAGTATGGCGAGATCCTGGGTCCAGCCGCTGGATCTTTGAGAAAGTCCAGTCCACAACTTCGGGGACAAGCGACGATGCTCTGCGGAATCAACCGTTCCCCCATCGGCCGCTGGGCGAGTCATGGTAGGCGACCGTGTGATGGAGCCTCCGAAGGCGTGTGCACATGCTTGAAGCTCAGAGGCGTTGCGTGCCGGCGAGTCAAGCGGTATACGGAAGCCGCGCAGGGGCGGCACAAGATCCGTAAAGCCGTGCCCCGTCGGCTGCGCCGCTCGCTGAGCCAGCCATCCAGAGACCCTCGGGCCGCCATTCACTGCCGCGCCCTCACGAACAGTTCGAACATACGTGAAGCGTTGCGCAAGGTAGTAGTGCCGGAGTCACCCCCAAGATCGCTTGATCACATCCCATCTGACCAGGCCCTTTATCTGCCACAGACGCATGCGTACCCAATCCCGTCCACATGTCGTCCTGATCTCGAAAGTTCGCGGGGGCTTTCGAACCCAGCTACGACGGAGGCAGCATGCCCCTTGCCCACTACGCTGGTATGCACCACCTGAGAACGGAGAGTGCTCCACGGATGGGACCGAAGACGACGAAGGTCTACGAGACGATTCGCGATCGTCTCGCTTCTGGCGAGTACGCCCCCGGCGACAAGTTCCCCTCGGAGCGCGCGCTCGTGGAAGAGCTCGGCATCGGTCGTACCGCGCTGCGGCAAGTGCTGGCCCGACTTGTGTCCGAGGGCTCCTTGGAGGTTCGGGGTCGGAGTTCGTACCGAGTACCCGGGGCTGTGAGTGTACAGACGCCCGAAGGGTTGGAGCCCTGGCGCATCCATGGCGAGCGGGACGTGTACGACAACCGATGGGTCAAACTCCAACTCTGGGACGTCGAACCGCCCGGGGTGAAGCGCTTTGAGCACCATGTGGTGAAGCTCCACCATGTCGCCATCACTGCGGTTCTGGACGACCAGGACCGCGTACTCATGATGTGGCGGTACCGGTTCGTCCCGCAGCAGTGGGGGTGGGAACTCCCCGGAGGCATCGTGGACGAAGGTGAAGACCCGGCTGATACGGCGCTGCGGGAAGTCGTGGAAGAGACCGGCTGGCGCCCGAACTCGGTGGAACACGTCGTCACGTATCAACCCATGGTCGGCATGGTCGACTCGCCCCACGAGATCTTCGTAGGCCAGGGAGCCGAACAGGTCGGTTCACCGACGGACCTCGAAGAGGCGGGGCACATCGAGTGGGTGCCCCTGGCCGACGTTCCCGGGCTCATGGCGCGCGGTGAACTCATGGGATCCGGCACCCTCGTTGCCCTGCTGCACATCCTGGCGAACCGTGGCAAGCAGGGGGTTACAGCCGCGCACTGAGAAGGTCGACGCGGCGCCGCTGGCGTACAGAACTGGTGCGGCTCGCCATGAGCCGCGCTTGCCTCAGGTGAGTGTTCGCGTCGTCGTACTCGGCTCGCGCCAGGTGAGCTTGCGCGAGGTCGGTGTGCAGGCCAGCCTGCGCGCGTACAAAGGTCGGGTCCACCACGTCCAACGCGTCGTACAGGCTGGTCACGGCGTCATTGTCGCCCAACAGCGCAAGGATGTTGCCACGCCACCGGGCGAGGTGGGCGCCGTTCAAGAAGATGCTCAGCATGTCGGGGTCTCGGTCGCCGGGACCCGGCGGGATGCTCGCCACTGCGGCATCGAGGGCACGCCGACAGTCGTCAGGCATTCCAGCGTGAGCACACAATTCCGCCTCCGCCGCGTACAGCCATGCCCGGAGGCGCGGTGATCCGGCCTGGCCAAGGGTGCGTTGCGCGTCACGGACCAGGTCGACGCCAAACGACGGCCGGCCAGCCTCGCACAGTACGTACGCCTGCTCTGCCATCGCATGCGCGAGGTACATCGGAGCCTCAGCGTCGCGCGCGGCTCGCTTCGCAAGTTCGTAGTGCCGCCAAGCCCTCTCGACGGCTCCCGAGTCAATCGCCTGCCACGCCGCGAGGGTGGACGCCCCCGCGAGCGCGAGCGCCACGGGCCGCCGGGCATTCGGGAGCACCGCAAAGTTCAGCGCGTCTTCTAGGGCGCTGAGGTGCCCCGCCATCTGGTCCACGAGACTGGACGCGCCCCTCTGTCGGTCCATGGTTCGCAGTATCTCGGTCTGGTCGTTGAACGCCTTCACCATGGACTGGCTGACGCTGCTGGCTGAATCGATCCTGCTCAGCAGTTCGTCGTATCCGTCGGCAACCGACGGAGGAAGCGTGAGCGGTCCGCCCCTCAACTCTGCGTCTGTGATGCCGAGGAGCTGCCGCAGGATCGCCGCGTAGCGATCCGAGATGTTGCGCTTGCCGTTCTCCCACTCGGACACGTACACCCGCAAACTCGCAGTCGACGCAACGTCGGTGACGTGTCGTCGGGCGTACTGCTCGATCTCGCGAACCAGTCGCTCCTGAGACCAGCCTCGCGCCGTTCGCGCGCTCCGCAGTCCTGTGCTCACGGCCACCGTCCGGCGATAGATCCATCCACTGACCTTCCCAGCATGCCTCACATCGCCGCAGGTCAACAGGGGTTAACAGGACGGGAGTTAAGGCCTGTTGGCTACCGACTCCCCTCCTGAACGGGTCTTCTGGAGATGCACCGAGGTGGGCAACCAGCGCTCGAACGGGCAGAGTCTCTTGACTCTGGTGCGCACCAGATGTTTACCTACTGGTGCGCACCAGATGGCGGAGTTGCCTCCGTATCGGTGTGCGCCCCGGAGCGGCAACTCCGGGGCGCTGTTCGGGCCGTTCATCTGCGAGAGGAGCACGACCCAATGAGTCACATCGTGACTGTTCAGGACGCTGTTACCGCGTTCGCCCCCTGGCTGGAGCCCACGGAAGCGGAGCTGGACGCAATCGAGCTGGAGATGCCGCTCATCAGGGCGGAAGTCGAGCTGTTGGACGCACAGATCAGCCTGCTGGACCGGCCGGTCACGGAGGTGGACACGCGTCGGGTGCGGCGGGCCCGGCGCAAGGTGCTGGCCGCCTGGCTTGCGGTGACGAACCAGAGCGCCGCGGTCTCCGAGGTGGCCGCGTGAGCGCCGGGACCATGGCCGCGCAGGTGGCCACGCTGACGTGCCTGGCCGGCATCGCGGTCAGCCACCCGAACCTCCCCGGCGCCTACATCACCGCGAGCCAGCACGTCCCGAACGAGCTGAGCGTGCAGCTCCCCAGTCCCAGCGCCGTGGAGTCGTGGCGCGAAGCGCTGGACGTCCCCGCTGACTGCGTCGTCGCCGACCGGATCGGTGACCGGCCGTCGCTGGAGTTCGACGCGACGGTCTACCGGGTCAAGTTCCACGTGTACGCCACGTACGAGCCGGCGACGGTGGAAGCGGGTGCGGCATGAGCGCCGCGGCCCACGTCGACGCACGCTCGACGGGCGTCGAGCCGGCGTTGACGCCCGTCGGCGTGGAGCGCGCCATCACCGCCCTGGCAAGCGTGCTGACGGTGGTACTGACCGCGGTGGCGTTCTGGCTCTCCTACGAGCACTTGCAGGAAGTCGCCGCCGCACACGGCATGGCGGAAGCGGTCGCCCGTTCGTGGGCCTGGCCGGCAACGGTGGATCTGTTCATCGTGATCGGTGAGCTTCTGATCCTGCGCGCCTCACTCGCCCACCGCGTCGACTGGTGGGCAATCGGCCTGGTCACCGCAGGTGACGGCGCCTCCATCGGGCTGAACGTGGCCGGTGTCGGCCAGGATGCGAACGCCCTCAACTACGTCGTCGCCGCAGTCCCTCCGGTCGCCGCACTGCTGGCGTTCGGCGCGCTGATGCGGCAGGTACACGCCTACCTCGCCCGCCGCGCGATGACGGGCGTCAACGCCCCGCCGCCGGGCGTCGAAGCACCGTCGACGCCCGTCACAATCAGCGTCGACCGCCCAACGGCCACGCTCCCCGTGGAGCCCGCCGGCGGTGCGGAGTCGGTGCCGGAGCTCCCGGCGCCCGCCGCGGAGACCGAGCCCGCGTCGACGCCCGTCGCCGTGGAAGCGGCTCCCGTCATCGCGACGTCGACGGCCGTCGACCTCTGCACCCCCGTGGTCTACCCGAACCGGGTCGATCAGTTGGTGCGAGCCCTGTACGGGACCGACTTCACCCAGCCGAGCACCGCCCGCATGACGCAGGCGATGACGGCCGCGGGGTTGGGGGCGTCGGAGTCGACGGCCCGCACCGCGCGGGGTCGGGTCAAGGCGCGTGAGCCGTACCTGACCGACTTCCCCACCGCGATCGCCGGCTGAGTGGGAGACGGTCATGTCTCTCGTCTACGCCGACTGCTACGACCCGACCGGGCTCCGCTACGGCATCCCCGCCTACCCCTACCGCCTCGCCCCGAAGGGCCTGGCCACCCGCCGCCAGCTGCGTGCCCGGGGCTTACGTCCGGGCGGGCAGCCGATCGCCGCGCAGCTCATGCGGGTCAACCGGCGGGCTGGCGGCCACCAGGTCGCCTATCTCTACCGCATCGACTTGGCCAAGCCCGTCCGGCCGATGACCTCCCGCAAGTGGGGCGCGCTCGCGCTGGCGATGCTCGCCCGCCGCACCTGCCCCCGCTGCCGGCTCGATGTCGGCTACTGCATCCCCCGCTCCTACGGGATCTGCGGCATGTGCATCGCCGTCGAGGAACAGCGCGCCGCCTGAACATCCGTCACCTCGTGAGGAGTTGCTCTGTGAGCACCCCGACCAGCGTCGTTGCCGGTAAGGCCGTCGGCTTCCACTACATCCTGACCGTCCAGACCGCCGCCGGCGACGTGCTGACCGTCTCCTCGGTCGCCACCTTCGACCCCGCGCACTTCTCCCGCTCGATGGCCTACCAGGAGATCCGGGCCGTCGCCGCGAACGAGCTGGGTCACGACCGGTTCAGCGTCCTGTTCTTCTCGCTCGCCCCCGACCAGTTCTGACCCGCACAGCACCCCACCCCATCCCTTTTCTCCCTAGGAGATCTGCTGTGTCCAGCCGTACCCGTACCCGTGTGCGCACCCAGAAGGTGACCGCCGGGGCCACCATCGTCCGCATCCCGCGCCAGCGTGGCCGTTCGGCTCAGCCGTTCGTGGTCGTCGTGCCCGAACACCCCTCCCTGACCCGTGAGGCGCTGGCCGCGGTGGGCGGTCTGCTGTGGCGCTTCCGCCGCGCGCTGGCCCCCACCGCCCTCGCCCTGCTCGCGTTCGTCGTCACCGCGCTCCTGCACGCCATCGCCTGGTGGTCGGGCCTGCTGCTCGCCCCCGCCGCCGCGGCCCCGGCGCTGTGGCTGGCGTTCATGCAGCGCCGCCGCCCCGCGAGCGGCTCCGTCCTCTTCTGGCGCGCCGGCCTGGCCCTGCTCGCTACAAGCGCCGCCGGGTGGGCGGCCCTGGCCGCCGGGTTCGGGCCGCTGGCGGGCCCGCTGGAGCTGGTCTGGCTGCTCACCTGGATCACCGCGCAGAGCGCCTGGCTCATCGTCCGCCGCACCCACTGACCCGAGGAGACCCTGATGGCACAGAACACCAACGGGCAGCGCGCACGAGCCCCCCGTCCCAACCCCGCCAACAACCGCAACGGCAACGGGCCCAAGCCGAACAAGTTCGCCAACGCCGGGGCCGGCGTGGGGGCCGCTGCCGGCAGCTTCGTGGGCGCGATGGGCAGCTCGTTCGTTCCGCCGATCAACGTCACCGTCAACAACAACAAGAGCATGGCCCGCGCAGGCGGCGGTGGCCGGCCGCACGCCGAAGCCCTGCTGCCCGCACCGGAGTTCACCTCCCCGGCGCAGGTGCGGAACTACTGCAACAGCCTGCGCGCCGCGGCCGTCGCGATGTCCATCGAGGTCTCGATGGGCGCGGAGATCCTCAAGGGCGTACTGGCCGCGGTCCCTGACCCCGAGGGGCGGGCGTTCGGTTCCCGGATCCGGGCGCAGAAGGTGGCGCGCAAGATGCAGCGCTCCGCCGACGCGTTGCGGGATGCGGCGAAGAATGCCGCGGCTACCTACGCCGTCTTCCAGCAGCAGTACGAGGAAGAGATCAACCGCGTCCGTCACCGCGCCCGCAAGCCGCAGACCCCGGTCATCAACTGGGCCCAGCAGTAAGGAGGATCAGCCATGATCGAGCGGAACACCGCAGAACAGCAGCACGAGGACCAGCTCCGGGGCGCCTCCGACGCCGGCGGGGTCGGCAGGTACCTGCTCCACCGCGCCAAGCCCCACCTTCCCCCGTGGCTCGGCATCGGCGGCGTGGGCCTGGCCGGAGTCCTGGGACACGCGCGGTGGGGCGAGAGCGCCGCGGCCGGCGTGGGCCTGACCCTCGCGTCCGTCGCCCTCACCGGGACCACGTGGCTGATAGGCAAGTCGACCAGCCAGCAGCGCCGCCTCCACTCCGCCATCACCGTCGCCACCGGCTCCGCCTGGCTGACCGCGGCGTGCCTCGCGGGCCCGACGGCGGGCCCGATCGATGACCTCTACCTGATGGGCGGGCCGGCGCTCGCGTTGTCGTGGAACGTGCGGATGGTCATGCGCCGCAACCCCGACGCGGTCACGGGTGAAGGCTCTGACAAGGGTCTGCTGGCGAAGGTCGGATTGGCGCGTGCGCAGATCGGGGCGGCGAAGGTGGAGCCGAACCGGGTCACCGCCTCGCTCGCGCTGGAGGCCGGTGAGCAGACCAACGACGACGTCACCAAGAGCCTCGCCCGCCTTGCCTCCGCCCTGGACCTGCCGCGCAACGCCGTGCGCTACATGCCTGACCCGGGCTCGGAGCGCCGCGGTGAGCTGGTCATCGTCCCGGAAGACATGCTGGCCCAGGTGGTGGAGTGGGAGGGCCCGTCGAACCTGGGGGGCTCGATCGCTGAGCCGCTGGTCATCGGCCGCTATGACGACGGCGCCGCGCTCCTGCTGTGGCTTCCCGGCGACCCGGAGAGCAAGCGGAACTCGACCCACGTTCTCATCGCCGGCGGCACCGGTTCCGGCAAGGGCGACACCGCCCTGAACGTCCAGACGGAGATCCTCTCCCGCCACGACGTGATCCTGTGGCTGTCGGACCCGAAGTCTTTCCAGGACTTCCGGCCTCTGCTGCCCGGCATCGACTGGGCCGTCGAGGGTGGCACCGGTACCGAGGTCATGGTGGAAGCCCTCAAGGCCGCCATTCCCGCCCGCACCGCGTGGCTCGGCTCCCACCGCTACCGGCAGTGGGTACCCGAGTGCGCGCAGGTGCAGGACAGCACGGAGCACACCTGCCGCCCGGACGGCCGCGCGTGCGGCTGCGCGGGGATGCCGTTCCTGGTCGCGTGGATGGAAGAGGCCGCCAACACGCTGCGCGCACTCGGGGACGACGTGTTCACCGGCATCGCGCAGGAAGCCCGGTCCGCCGGTATCTCCCTGGTCGTCTCCCTCCAACGCCCCTCCTACGACCAGATGTCCACCAGTACCCGCGCGTCCCTGCCGTCCGTGATCGCACTGGGCTGCGACCCGCGCGACGAGGGATTCTCCCTGCCGGACACGGTCATCGACGCCGGCGCCCACCCGGGGGCGTGGGGCAACCGGCGCCCCGGCTACTGCTATGTCGTGTCGCCCGGCATCGACGAGTCCCGCTACCCCTCCCCGGGCCGCACCCGCGCGTTCAGCCACCGCTCCGTCTCGCTCATGGAAGTCCTGGCTTCGTGGGCGCAGCGCAACGGCGCCACCGCCGATCCCATCACCGCCGGCGCGGCCCGCGGCGTCGCCGGACGCCTCTACACCGGCCGGACCACCGGCAACGACGACCCGGCGGCGGACCCGTCCGAGACGGAGGAGGAAGAGGAGATGCAGTTCGGGCTGTTCGTGGACCCCGAGGACGCCGACATCGACCCCGAGACCGACCTCCCCGCGCTGGAGGACGGCGACGACGTGCCGCTGTTCGGCCAGGAGTCCGGACACAAGCCGTCGCCGGAGGAGGCCCGTCGGCTGTTCGCCGCGGCGCTCGCGCAGTTCGAGGAAGAGGGCCGCATGGTCGTGGGTCCGAAGGACTTCACCGACTGGTGCGACGCGCACCACCTGTCTCGCCCGTGGGTGTCTGCACGGCTCAAGGAAGCCGCCATGGATGGCCGGCTGGAGCCGACCAGCCAGACCGGCCGGTGGCGCATCGTCCCCGCCCTGACGCCCGCCTGACGCCTGACACCGTCACGGCCTCCTGACACCCAAACCCCTAGGCACACGCGGTGTCACGCACTCCTGACACCACCCCGTGACACCCCCTGACACCCGCGCCTGACACCCGCACCCCCGCGAGCCCGCGCCACCTACCGGCGCCCGCCCGCGGCCCCATCCCAGGGAGATCTGATGCCGCATCGCGACCCGCCGGGGATCCTCGCCCCGCACATCCCCGCCGACGCCTACCGCCGCGCCGAAGCCACCGGCGCCCCGGTCGTCATCGTCGTCCACACCCCCGCATCGGCCGGACGCTCGGCCCGCACCTACCTGGTCCCGATCGCCGTCGCCACCGCCGCGGCCATCGGCATCTTCGGACTCGTGGCCGCGTTCCTCGCCCTCCTGGACTTTGCCGTCCACACCGCCGTCTCCGTCGCCGCCGCGGCCGGACCCGTCAGCGTCGGCGGGATCACCCTCAAGCTCAGCGGCTCCAAGAAGTAACCCGACGAAGGAGAGATCAGCATGTCGTTCGGAGAGACCCCGATCACCGTCATCGGCAACCTCACCTCGGACCCGGAACTGAAGTTCACCGACGGCGGCGCCGCACTCGCGAAGTTCACGATTGCGGCCACCCCGCGTACCTACGACAAGGACTCCGGGCAGTGGAAGGACGGCACGGCCACGTTCTTCCGCTGCGCCGCCTGGCGCTCCCTCGCCGAGCACATCGCCGACAGCCTGGGCAAGGGCTCGCGCGTGGTGGCGTTCGGCCGGATCCGCCAGCACAACTGGCAGACCCCGGAGGGTGAGAACCGCTCGATGCTCGCCCTGGAGATCGACGACATCGGCGCCTCGATGCGTTTCACCACCGTCGGTATCAACGCCAAGCGCTCCGCGCAGTCCGGCCCGTCCAGCGACGACCCGTGGAACACCGCCACCCCCGCCGCCGGCGGGGGCAAGTCGGACGCCGAGCCCCCGTTCTAGCTACGCCAAGGGCGGCCCCCACCTCACGCCAATGAACGCGGGGCCGCCCTTGTCCACCAGACCCTCAACAGACCTGTGGAGGTCTCCAGCATGACGCAACGGACCGACATCCGGCGAGCGCGCGCCTTACGGCCCGCTTCTCTCCACGTGGGGGTGGTCGCGTGAGCGAGCCCCTGACGGTGGATCTGGCGAACCTGCCCCTGCTCGCCTCCGCCCTGCTCTCCGCGGAGCGCGACTGGCCCGTCATCCCCCTGCACCCGCACACCAAACGGGCCGCCGGACACCCCGAACGCTCCTGCCCCTGCACCGGGCGCTGCGCGAACGGGCACCGCACCCCGGAACAGCGCGCCACCACCGACCCCGACCTGATCCACGCCGCATGGACCCACCGCCCCTACAACGTGGGCATCGCGACGGGACCGGCCGGCCTGCTCGTCATCGACCTCGACCTGCCGAAGGAGGAAGAGCCGAAAGGAGCGCCTGACGGCGCCACATCCTTGGCAGCGCTCTGCGAGCGCGCCGGCGAGACGATCCCCACCACCTACCAGGTGCGGACCCCCAGCGGAGGACAACATCTGTACTTCACCGCCCCTACCGGGCTGCGGTTGAAGTCCAGCGTGAACCGGCTGGGGAAGCACATCGACACCCGCGGCTGGGGTGGCTACGTCATCGCCCCAGGCAGCACCACCCCGGACGGCATTTACGAGGTCATCGAGGCGGCCCCCGTCGCCCCGCTCCCCGGCTGGCTCGCGATGCTTCTGACCGATGCGCCGAAGCCCGCCGCCCCGCCCGCCATCACGCCCGCACGGGACGGCACACGGGCCGCCAAAACCGCCCTGGACCGGGAATGCGCGGTCATCCAGGCAGCGACCGAGGGCGGTGCGGACGGCCGGAACAGCACGCTGCACCGCAGCGCGTGCAAGGTGGCCCGGTTCGTCGCCTGGGGAGACATCGCCCGGCACACGGTCGAAGAAGCAATCCAGGCGGCGGGGGAGTCCACGGGACTGCCGGCTGCCGAGTGCCGCACCACGATCCGCAGCGCCATGGACTGGATCCTCGCCCACGCCACCCCGCGGCAGGCGACGGCATGAGCACCCCCGACTCCCCCCTCCTGGATTGCCTCACCCCGACCGCCAACACCTGCCAGCACGCCGACCAGACCACACCCCGACCGGCGGTGGTGCGGGCGAAGGACGACGCCGAAGGCGTCCTTTCAGCCCTTTGCCCCAACCTGCTGCACGACGACGGGCGCCGGCCCATCGCCTGGCTGCACGTCATCGCCCCCTACGGCGCCACACCCACCGCCACCTCCAAGTGCGTGTGCGGCAGGGACTGCCGCGCCGTCGGCAAAGCCCGCGTGCTGGCCCTGGTCAAGGACCACACCGCCCACCGCAAGCAGTGCCCCAACCGCACTCCCCAGGAAGGGAGGAATGCCGCATGACCCGACCCAACCAGCCCGCGCCGTCCATCGACGGGGCCGCCATGCTGGACGAGATCGAAGCCTTCCACCGACGCTTCAACGCCTTCCCCACCGAAGCCGCCTACGTCGCCGTCGTGCTCTGGAACGCCCACACACACCTGCTGGACGCGTTCGAGTCCACACCCCGGCTGGCATTCCTCTCGCCGGAACCGGGATCGGGCAAGACCCGCGGGCTGGAGATCTGCGGCACGCTCGTTCCGCACCCGATGGTGGCTGTCAACGCCTCCCCTGCCGCCCTCTTCCGCGCCGTATCCGGCATGGAATCCGGACGACCCACGATCCTCTTCGACGAGATCGACACCGTATTCGGGCCCAAGGCCAAGGACAACGAGGAACTACGCGGTCTGCTCAACGCCGGCCACCGCCGAACCGGCGTCTCCTACCGGTGCGTCGGAGACGGCGGCCAACAGACCGTCCAAGCCTTCCCTTCCTACGCCGCCGTCGCCGTGGCAGGGCTCGGCTGGCTCCCCGACACGATCCTCACTCGCTCAGTCATCATCCGCATGCGCCGACGAGCCCCCAACGAGCACGTCGAAGCCTTCCGCAGCCGGATCCACGAACCGGAAGGCCACGCGCTGCGCGACCGTATAGCCGCATGGGCGGACGCCGTACGAACTGATCTGGAAGGCGCCTACCCAGAGATGCCCGACGGCGTCTCCGACCGGCCCGCCGACGTGTGGGAACCCCTGCTCGCCATCGCCGATGCCGCAGGCGGCGACTGGCCCCGGCGCGCCCGGGAAGCGTGCGTGGAACTGGTCGCCGCGGCCACCGCCGGAGACAAGGCGTCCTTGGGAATCCGGCTCCTGACAGATCTGCGCGACGTGGTGTTCAACGGCGCCGACCGCATGCCCACGGCCCAGATCCTCGCCGCCCTCAACGCCATGGACGAAGCCCCGTGGGCCGACATGGGCGGCAAGCCACTCGACTCCCGGCAACTGGCCAAACGTCTTGGCGAGTACGTCACCGCCGACAACGCCCCGATCAAAGCCCGGAACATCCGCACCGGCGCCGGGGTGGTCAAGGGCTACTACGCCGCCGATCTCCACGACGCATGGCGGCGCTACTGCCCTATGCCGACGGAATCCGCTACACCCGCGACAGACACCGAGTAGACCCCGCCTGACCAGCAGCAACGGCGTAGCGGCTGTTACCCATGACAACCGCTACGCCCGCGCTACACCTCATCGCGCGCCGCTACACACACCGGTCCTGTAGCGGCCCCATCCGCTACAGGATCCGCCACCGCTACGCCAAAAACATGCTCTGACCTGCGACGTAGCAACAGTGGCGGATGTAGCGGACCTGCGGGAGAGGCCCCTCCCACCATCCTTCCCTCCTTCTGTCCCAAGGAGATCCCGGCATGGCTACCCCTTCCCGTCGGCGCCGCTCCTCCATAGATGAGTGGCTGCCACTGACTGACGTACTCGAAGAGATCGGCATCACCCGCGCCACCTGGTACCGCTGGCGCAATCGCGGGCTCGGACCCGAGGCGAAGCTCACGCCGACCGGTCGCGTGCGCGTGCGCCGCAGTGTCCTGGACGCCTTTCTCGAAGAACTGGATGCTGCGTGACTGAGTGGAGCTACACCGTAAAGATCTGGGCCATCCGCAAGCGCGACTACCGGAAGCCCTACCAACTCCGTTGGAAGGTGGGCACGCGCCCGCACTCGGAGTCGTTCCTCACGTCCGGCCTGGCGGAGAGTCGTCGGGCCCAGCTCATCACCGCGGCCCGCGAGGGTGAGCCATTCGACGTGGACAGCGGACTGCCCAAGTCCCTGGTCGCCAAGGAGCGGGACATCTCGTGGTACGAGCACGCCCGCAACTACATCGAGATGAAGTGGGACGGCTCCCCCGCCTCCACACGACGGACCCTCGCTGAAGCCATGGCCACCGTGACCCCGACGCTGGTGAAGGACACCAAGGGCATGCCGGACGCCAGGGTCGTACGCACCGCCCTCTATAGCTGGGCGTTCAACAAGAACCGTTGGGAGGAAGACGTCCCGGCCGACATTGCGAAAGCGCTGGACTGGTTCAAGCGGAAGTCGCTGCCCACGTCTACTCTCTCCGACCGCCTGCTCGTACGGAGCGCCCTAACCGCCCTCTCCAAGAAGCTGGACGGCAAGACCGCGGCGGCAGGAACGATCCGGCGGAAGCGAGCGATCTTCCACAACTCCCTGGAGTACGCGGTGGAGGCCGATCTCCTCACCGAGAATCCGCTCACCCGCATCAAATGGAAGGCGCCAGAGCAGGTAGAAGAAGAGTTCGACCCTGCCTGCGTGCCGGACCCCGAGCAGGCTGCCAAGCTCTTGGGCGCCGTGCGGGACCAGAGCCCCCGTGGGCGCCGTCTGGTCGCGTTCTTCGGCTGCATGTACTACGCCGCGGCGCGGCCGGCGGAAGTCATCGGCCTACGGCTCCAGGACTGCGACCTACCGCGCCGGGGGTGGGGCATGCTGCGGCTCAGGGAGACGCGGCCCCGGTCGGGCTCCGCCTGGACAGACAGCGGGGAGGCTCACGACAGGCGGGGGCTGAAGCACCGCTCGCGGAAGGCGGTCCGCCCCGTCCCGATCCCGCCTGAGCTGGTCGCCCTGCTGCGGTGGCACGTCACCGCCTACGGCACGGCGCCCGACGGCCGACTGTTCCAGACCCAGCGCGGTGGGCTGATCCAGGACACCGGTTACGGCGAAGTCTGGGCCGAAGCCCGGTCGCGCGCCCTGACACCCCCGCAGCAGGAATCCCCATTGGCCAAGCGACCGTATGACCTTCGTCATACCGCGGTCTCCACATGGCTCAGCTCTGGCGTGGAACCTCAGCTCGTGGCCAAGCGTGCCGGGCACAGCGTGGCCGTCCTCTTCCGGGTGTATGCCAAGTTCCTCAGTGACGGAGACGACGCCGCCAACGCCAAGATCTCCGCCCGTCTGGGGCGGCACGGCTGAGGGGTCGGAAATCCCGTCCACGGCCCGTCCACACACTCCGAGACGGGGCGTTCGAATGCGAGACAGTGCGAGACAGCGCGACCTTCGGGAGAGCGCATGACAAATGCCCCGTGACCTGCGTAGAGGGCAGGTCACGGGGCCTTTGTTCCCGTGTGGCGGCGCCAGGATTCGAACCTGGGAAGGCTGAGCCGGCAGATTTACAGTCTGCTCCCTTTGGCCGCTCGGGCACACCGCCGGGGTTGCTGCCCTGAGGACCGCTTTTCGGCGGTGCTCCCTGGCAACGACGTAAACGATACCCGATGCTCGGGGGTGCTTCGCCACCCGATTGATCTGCGCTTGGAGGGGAGGGGGTGGCTAGGCTTATGCGGATGCGGCCGGGGACCTACGCCGGGCTCGACGGCCGCCCCTACGCACCCCGATACAAGGAGCCACAGGACATGGCCGACTCCAGTTTCGACATCGTCTCGAAGGTCGAGCGGCAGGAGGTCGACAACGCCCTCAACCAGGCCGCCAAGGAGATCTCGCAGCGCTACGACTTCAAGAACGTGGGCGCCTCCATCTCCTGGTCCGGCGAGAAGATCCTGATGGAGGCGAACTCCGAGGAGCGGGTCAAGGCCATCCTCGATGTGTTCGAGACCAAGCTGGTCAAGCGCGGTATCTCGCTGAAGGCGCTGGACGCGGGCGAGCCCCAGCTCTCCGGCAAGGAGTACAAGATCTTCGCGTCCATCGAGGAGGGCATCTCCCAGGAGAACGCGAAGAAGGTGGCGAAGATCATTCGCGACGAGGGCCCGAAGGGCGTGAAGGCGCAGGTGCAGGGCGACGAGCTGCGCGTCAGCTCGAAGAGCCGTGACGACCTGCAGGCCGTGCAGGCACTGCTCAAGGGCAAGGACTTCGACTTCGCGCTGCAGTACGTGAACTACCGGTAGGCATCGGCCTCCGACCGGCTTCGGCCGGTGGTTCATTGCGCGTACAAGGAAAGTTGCGCGTACGAGGAAGGGTGGGCCCCCGGGGGTGCCCACCCTTCTCGCCTGCTGGCTGCGGCCTCGGGGCGTGCGCTCAACGGCGCGAGTCGCCGAACAGGATGCGGTAGAGGATGAGCAGAACGAGCGAGCCGCCGATTGCGGCGGCCCACGTGGCGCCGTCGTAGAACTGCTTGGCGATCGGGTGGTCCAGCCAGCGCGCGGAGATCCAGCCGCCGATGAAGGCGCCCGCGATGCCGATGACGGTCGTTCCGATGAAGCCGCCCGGGTCGCGGCCCGGCAGCAGGAATTTGGCGATGGCTCCGGCCAACAGTCCCAGAATGATCCAGCTGATGATGCCCATGCCCTGAACCTGCCTCTCCGCGCTGTGCTTGTGCTGTGATCCTGCTCCGGACCTGCTGTCTCATGCCTTCGAGTTCGAGCAGCCGGTGGTCGTGCTGGTGTTCGTGGCGCGTTGTCGGGAAAGACGCCTCGTCGGCGGCGGTCGGTTGCAGCAATCAGTAGGGTGCCGCCCATGGCACACTCCGGATCCGAGTTGCGGCGCACCCTGGGCGTCGGGGACGCCGTGGTCATCGGGCTCGGATCGATGGTGGGTGCCGGGATCTTCGCGGCGTTGGGCCCCGCCGCACGGGCGGCCGGGTCCGGTCTGCTCCTCGGGCTCGCGATCGCGGCCGTGGTCGCGTACTGCAACGCGATGTCCTCGGCACGGCTGGCCGCTCTGTATCCCGCCTCCGGTGGCACCTATGTGTACGGGCGTGAGCGTCTCGGCGCCTTCTGGGGGTATCTGGCGGGCTGGTCGTTCATCGTCGGGAAGACGGCCTCCTGTGCGGCGATGGCGCTCACCGTGGGCGCGTACGTCTGGCCGGGGCAGGCGCACGCGGTGGCGGTCGGAGCCGTGGTGGCCCTCACCGCGGTGAACTACGGCGGCATGCACAAGTCCGCCCGGCTGACCCGGGTGATCGTTTCGGTGGTCCTCGCGGTCCTCGCTTCCGTGGTGGTCGTGTGTCTCGGATCGGACGCCTCCGAAGCGGGGCGGCTGGACGTCGGGGTCTCCAGTGGCGCGGGCGGGGTGCTCCAGGCGGCGGGGCTGCTGTTCTTCGCGTTCGCCGGATACGCGCGGATCGCGACGCTCGGTGAGGAGGTACGGGATCCGTCGCGCACCATTCCGCGCGCGATCCCGACGGCTCTGGGTATCGCGCTCGTGGTGTACGCGGCGGTCGCGGTGGCGGTCCTTTCGGTGCTGGGGCCGGAGGGGCTCGGGCGCGCCTCGGCGCCGCTGGCCGACGCGGTGCGGACGGCCGGTGTGCCGGGGCTGGTGCCGGTGGTACGGGTGGGTGCGGCCGTGGCCGCTCTCGGCTCGCTCCTCGCCCTGATCCTGGGCGTCTCACGGACGACGCTGGCCATGGCCCGCGACGGTCATCTGCCGGGCGCCCTGGCCGACGTACATCCGCGTTTCCAGGTGCCGCACCGGGCGGAGCTGGCCGTGGGCGCGGTGGCCGCCGCGCTGGCCGCGACGGTGGACGTGCGGGGCGCGATCGGGTTCTCCTCCTTCGGTGTACTGGCGTACTACGCCGTGGCCAACGCGTCGGCGTGGACCCTGAGCACCGCCCCGGCGGCGCGGCTGGTGCCGGTGGTGGGACTCGTCGGGTGCGTGACCCTGGCGTTCGCGCTTCCGGCGCTTTCCGTGGTCGTGGGCGCGGCCGTGCTGGGGGTGGGGGTAGCGGCGTACCGCGTGAGGGGGTGGCGGCGTACCGCGTGACGGGGTGGGTGGCGTACGGCGTGACGGGGTGGGCGGCCTCGCGGTAACCGCCGGCGGGGCGGGGCGTCCCGACGGCGGGACGGGGCGTCGGTGGCGGGCAGGTCGCTACGAAGCCTGTGCAGCCGCCGTGCGTATGCGGAAGTCGGGCCAAGGGGCCAAGTCCGTGTCGTCGTTGGACTCCTCGTACCAGCCGGAGCCCTCCAGCCAGGTGTCCAGCCACGCCTCTAGGTCGGGTGCGTCCACGTACCAGGCGTGGTCGGCCTCGTCGGCGTTCGGCTCGAAGAGCAGGACCGTGCCCCGGGGGCTGCGGCAGTCCACGCACGCGTACATCCCGCAGCCCCAGTGGGATATCGGCAGGACGCCCTCCGGCCAGGGCCAGTCGGGGTCCTGTCGGCCGCTCTCCCGGTGGGCGAGGTACTGCGGGACGGCGGCGGGCTCGCCGGACGGGGAGCCGTCGAGCAGCGGCAACAGGCCGTACTCCGGACCAAAGCCGCCGTCCCCTATCTGTAGGTAGAGCGCGGCGAGCAGTGGCGGCAGGGTGAAGCCCAGGACGGCTTCGGCGCGGGTGACCGTCGTCGCGTCCACGGGGTCGGGAAGCGAAGGCCAGCCCCACGGGCGGGTGTTGCGGGCCTCCGTACCGACCCGTGCCAGCAACTGCTCGATTTCGGTCATGGCTTCATGATGCAGCGCGCCACTGACAATCGGGCGGCCTGTGGATAACCCATCAGGCGATGCGTACGTCGACGCCGTTCGCGGTGAGGAAGTGGAGCAGTTCCTCGAAAGTCGGGGGTCTGCGGTCGCGGCACGGTGTCACGCCGAGGCAGGTACGGGCGACGTCCGCGTCGTGCCAGACGAGAGTGAAGGGCGGCTCGGCGCCGTAGCCGCCTCGCAGGCAGTCGGCGACGGCGTTCAGGTCGTGGCCGAAGTAGCCGCCGGGGCCGTTCACCGCCTCGCCCAGCGCGCAGTGGAAGGCCGGCGCGTCGGTGACGTGGCGGCCGTCGAGGTGGTAGGTGGAGCCTGGCTCCGGGTCGGGCCCGTACGGGTTCGTTCCTTCCCGTGCCCGGTCGAGCCAGAACTCGCGCCCCTGCGAGCTGCATCGGGCCCAACTGTTCGGCTCGGACTGGCGTTCGTGCCACCACACGTCCCAGGCCTCGCGGGCTGCTCTGGGAAGCCGCCGCGACCAGGGGTCGAGCGTGAGATCGACCAGGCCCCGGCCGTGCGCGGAGGGGATCCAGGCGATGATCTCGCCTTCGAGTACGGAGCCGACCGTCCGGCCGACCCAGTTGAGGCGCAGCACGCGGGCGTGCCCCAGGTCCTCGTCGCCCGCTTCGAGCGCGTCGCGCAGGGATCCGCGCGGGGCGCAGCCGAGCAGGCGCACCGGCGGGTCGGCCGGTTCGAGGAATTCGCCCGGGACCTGGCCGAGGTCCCTGCAGTGGCCCCACGGCTCGCCGTCCGCGCCCAGCAGTCGGTATCCCGCGGAGGGCAACGGCCGTTGGGGGTGTTCGGCCTGGGTGTCCGGGACCGCCGACGCCTCGACGGTGATGTCGCGCAGCGTCGGGTCGAGCGCGCACGGGCGGTCGCCGAGGACCCGTGCGTACTCCAGTGGCCATTCCTCCCCGACCGGGGTGTGCGTGGCGTCGAGGGTCCGCATCATTAGACCGCCCAACGGAGCGGAGCCCGTGGTGCGGGCCCTCTCCACGGCCCCGGCCAGCTCGCCCCGGGGTGCGCAGCCCAGCAGGTCGTACCGGACGCGCGGGGAAGGGAGCGGATCGGCGTAGAGCTCGTCAGTGGCGTCCTTGCACAGGGCCCATATCGACTCGCCGACGCCCCTGTTGCTGTACGCCGCCACGGCGTACTTCGGATTCTGCACCCCCGCGCCGCCCCGTCAGCGCGTGGCGAACGGCTCGTCCGTGCGGACGCTTTCGCGGCCCAGCGGGAGCAACGAGACCTGGATGAGTTTGAAGTTGGCGATGCCGAACGGGATCGTCTCGGAACGTTCCCGATCACGCCACAAGGCCGCTGCGGTTCCGCCTGAACGCCTGGCGAGCTGATACTTGTCTTGGCAGGCAGTGGCGACGGAGAAACCTGGAGAGGTGCCGATCATGAAGCTGTTCAGCTTCCTACTGAACGTCCTGTGGTTCGTCTTCTGTGGCATCTGGATGGCGCTCGCGTACACGCTGGCGGCGCTGGTGTGCTTCATCTTGATCGTCACCATCCCGTTCGGCATCGCTTCGCTGCGTATCGCGGGCTACGTCCTGTGGCCGTTCGGCCGAACCACTGTAGAGCGCCCGGACGCCGGCGCGCCGTCGTTCATCGGCAACGTGATCTGGGTGATCTTCGCGGGGTGGTGGCTGGCTCTGGGGCACCTGATCACCAGCATCCCGCTGTTCCTGTCGATCATTGGCATCCCGTTCGGGTGGGCCAACTTGAAGCTCATCCCCGTCTCGTTGATGCCGCTGGGCCGTGAGGTGGTTCCGACCGATCAGAGGTTCGGTGGCCGCTGACCTTGGCACGCGCCACACCGAAGCCCCGGGAGCGAAGGGCCTGCCTTGCGCGCCTCTCCTAGATGTCGCCGCCTAACGCCCCCCCGGGGGAGGAATCGCATCCTGAGCAGCGCCGCCGCATCACTGCGGAACGCTCCCACGACGCAGTGCCGCAGCGTCGTCACGGTGTGATCGGCCGCGGAGCGGCCGGGGTGCCCGGCCGGCAAAGACAGCGAGGATGCGACGGTTCGCTTCCCTCGATCGGATGACCCGCCCCGAACGTGTGGTGGTGTCCCGTACGGGCGTGTACGTACGGTGATCGTGAAGCTGACCGTGCAGGTGAAACTGCTGCCCACACCCGTGCGGGCGACGGCACTTGAGGCGACTCTGCACGCGTGCAACGAGGCCGCCACCTGGGCCGGGCAGGTCACCTTCGAGAAGGACGTGAAGCGCAACTTCGCGCTGCGCGAGCACGTGTACGACGAGATCAGGGCCCGGTGGGGGCTGAGGCGCAGGCCGCCCAGCACGTGATCAGAAAGACGTGCGACGCGTACGCCACGCTGAAGGCCAACCTGAAGGCCGGGAACCTGGGCAGGCCGGGCTCGAAGCGCTACCGCCGGGCCACGCAGAAACCGATCGCCTTCCGGCCACAGGGCGCGCAGCCCTACGACGACCGCATGCTGTCCTGGCGGATTGCCGAGCAGCGGATCTCGATCTGGACGGTGGCGGGCCGGGTCAGGGACGTGGCGTTCACCGTCGCCCCGGAGCAGCTGGCCACGCTGACCCTGTACCGCAAGGGCGAGTCCGATCTCGTGTGCCTGGACGGCATGTGGTTCCTGCTGGCGACCTGCGAGGTACCCGAAGCACCCTTGAACCCGACTCCGGTGGACTTCCTCGGGACCGACCTGGGCATCGTGAACATCGCCACCACCTCGGACGGCAAGATCATGGCCGGACGCCAGCTCAACCGCACGCGGCTGCGGGAGCGGAAGCTGCGCACCGAACTGCAGAAGAAGAACACCCCGTCCGCCAAACGCCGCGCCAAGAAGCGGCGGTGCAAGGAAGCCCGGCGGGCGAGGGACATCAACCACAAGATCACGAAACATGTGGTGGCCGAGGCCGGGGGGTACCTCCCACGTCCTTTAGGCAGTGGGAGAGCACCGGTCGCGGAATCGCCCTGGAAGACCTGACGGGCACCGTGAACGGGTACGGCTTCGCAGGCCCCAACGGGCCACCCACTCCAGCTGGACCTTCCACCAGCTGGGGCAGTTCATCGCGTACAAGGTCCGCCGAGCGGGAGTGCCGGTGGTGTACGTCGATCCGGCGGGCACCTCCCGCACCTGCGCCGAGTGCGGACACATCGACCAGGCGAACCGGGTCTCGCAGGCCTGGTTCGCATGCCGGTTCTGCGGATTCGTTGATCACGCGGACCGGAACCGCTCCCACAACATCCGTGCCCGCGCGTGGGAGTTATGGCGACGCGGGGCCGAGTCAACAGCCCCTGCCCCACCCCCGCACCGGCGGAGTGGGACTGGACGCAAACCCAGCGTCACCGCCAGTGATGCCCGTTGTGCAAGCCCGGGACTTCAGTCCCGGTGCAGTTGACGATTGTCTTCATTGCTGGCGACCTGCCATCTGCTCGAGCCGGGCAATGCGCTCCGCCATCGGCGGGTGCGTGGAGAACATCTTCGACATTCCCTGACCCGGGCGGAAGGGGTTGGCGATCATCATGTGGCTCGCGGTCTCGATGCGCGGCTCGGGGGGCAGCGGCAGTTGTTTGGTGCCGGCGTCGAGCTTGCGCAGGGCACTGGCAAGGGCGAGGGGGTCGCCGGTGAGCTGGGCGCCGGACGCGTCCGCCTCGTACTCCCTGGAGCGGCTGATGGCCAGCTGGATGAGGGAAGCGGCGAGCGGACCCAGGATCATGATCAGCAGCATGCCGAGGATGCCGGGGCCCTCGTCGTCGTTCGAACGGCCGATCGGGATCAGCCAGGCGAAATTCACCAAGAACATGATCACGGAGGCAAGGGCGCCCGCGACCGACGAGATCAGGATGTCGCGGTTGTAGACATGGCTGAGCTCGTGGCCGATGACACCGCGCAGCTCGCGCTCGTCCAGGATGCGCAGGATTCCCTCGGTGCAGCACACCGCCGCGTTGCGCGGGTTGCGCCCCGTCGCGAACGCGTTCGGCGCTTCGGTCGGTGAGATGTACAGGCGCGGCATGGGCTGGCGGGCCTGGGTCGAGAGCTCCCGGACGATGCGATACAGGGCCGGGGCCTCGAATTCGCTCACCGGGCGTGCGCGCATCGCGCGTAGAGCCAGTTTGTCGCTGTTCCAGTACGCGTACGCGTTCGTCCCGATCGCGATGAACAGCGCGACGACGAGGCCTGTACGCCCGAAGAAGCTGCCGATGACGATGATGAGTGCGGACAGTCCCCCGAGGAGTACGGCGGTCCTGAGCCCATTGTGCCGGCGGTGCACGGTACGCCCTCCAAGTGGTGCGGCAGGGGAACCCTTTGCTTGCTGATACGTTGCTCCACTTTTCAGTGGAACCTCCCGCACTGGTCAACGCCAGGCGGGGAGCACTAGTTCCCTTGTGCGCGCGACAGCGCACGTGGACCGTCCGGGTGACGGTCCGAGTGACGACCTCAGAACAGGCCGGTCGCGGAGAAGCGCAGGACCAGCTGGGGTGCGCCGGAGAGGGCGATGCCCAGGACGGCCGTCAGGGCGATCGCGGCGGTCAGCGGGGCCGGGACGCGGTGCTTCTCGGGCTCCCCCTCGGGGGCCCGGAAGAGCAGGGTCGTCCACTGGAGGTAGTAGAAGAGCGCGATCACGACGTTGACGGCCATGACCACGGCCAGCCAGCCGAGCCCCGCGTCGACGGCCGCCGCGAAGACGGTGACCTTGGCGAAGAGCCCGATGATGCCCGGCGGCAGTCCAGCGAGGCAGAGCAGGAAGAAGCCGAGGATCAGCGCGGACAGGGGGCTCCTCGCGTACAGGCCCCGGTAGTCGCTGATGCGGTTCAGGGGGCTCGTACGGGCGACGAGGGCGGCGACGGCGAAGGCGCCGAGGTTCACCACCGCGTACATCAGGGCGTACGCGACGGTGGAGCCGATGGCCTTCTCGGCGTCCTTGGAGTAGGCGGCGGACGCGATCGGGACCAGGAGGTAGCCGGCCTGGCCGACGGAGGACCAAGCGAGCAGACGGACCGCGCTGTACGCGCGTGTGGCCTGCTGGCGCAGGGCGCCGACGTTGCCGACGGTCATGGTGAGGGCGGCCAGCGCGGCGAGCGCCGGGCCCCAGACGTTCCCGTACGAGGGGAGGGCGACGACGGTGACGAGGATCAGGCCGGAGAAGCCGACCGCCTTGCCGACGACCGACAAGTAGGCGGCGATCGGCAAAGGCGCCCCTACGTAGGTGTCGGGCACCCAGAAGTGGAAGGGCACGGCGGCCGTCTTGAAGGCGAAGCCGACAAGGGTGAGTACGACGCCCGCCTGGGCGAGAGTGTGGAACTGTCCGTCGACGTGCTGGATCTTGTCCGCGATCTGGGTCAGGTAGAGGCTGCCGGTCGTCGCGTAGACGAAGCTGACGCCCATGAGACTGACGGCGGTCGCGGTGACGGAGGACAGGAAGAACTTCAGGGCCGCCTCGGAGGACTTCTTGTCGCCGCGTTTGATGCCGACGAGCGCGAAGGCGGGCAGTGAGGCGACTTCGAGGGCGACGATGAGCGTCGCGAGGTCGCGGGAGGCGGGCAACAGGGCCGCGCCCGCAGCGGAGGAGAGCAACAGGAACCAGAACTCCCCTTCGGGGAGGTCTTTGTTGGCGTCCTTGAGGGCCGTGACCGACAGCAGTGCCGCCAGGAGCGCGCCGCCGAGGACCAGGAACTGGATGACGAGGGTGAAGCGGTCCGCCGTGTAGCTGCAGGCGTGCGCGTCGCCCGTCAGACAGAAGGTGGCGCGGTCGCCGTCCCGGAGGGGCAGCAGCATGAGCGCGGACACGGCGAGCCCCGCCACCGACACCCAGCCGAGTACCGCCTTCTTCTCCTCTCCGATGAAGAGGTCGGCGACGAGCACGACGAGTCCGACGACCGCGGCGAGGGTGGGCGGCGCGATCGCGAGCCAGTCGACGGACTGGACCAGGGAGCTCATCGGGTGCCTCCTGCGAGGAGCTGCTGAACGGCCGGGTCGGTCAGGCCGAGGAGGGCCTTGGGCCACAGACCGGCGACGACGGTGAGGGCGACGAGCGGCGTCCAGGCCGCGAACTCGTAGCTCTGGACGTCTGCGAGCTTCGGCGCCTCCTGCCCCGGGGTCTCGCCCATGCACACACGGCGCACGACGACGAGCATGTACGCGGCCGTGAGCAGCGTGCCGAAGGCGGCGATCGCCATGAACGTCAGATACGCGGGACGGTTGAGGTCGGCGGCGGGTTTGAACGCGCCGAACAGAGCCAGCATCTCGCCCCAGAATCCGGCGAGGCCCGGGAGCCCGAGCGAGGCGACGGCGGCGAAGGCGAGGAGTCCGCCGAGCCGCGGAGCCTTGCCGTAGAGCGCGGCGCCGGTCTCCTCGGCGAGGGTGTCGAGGTCGGTGGTGCCCGTGCGGTCCTTCAGCGCCCCGACGAGGAAGAAGAGGAGCCCGGTGATGAGACCGTGGGCGATGTTGGCGAACAGCGCGCCGTTCACGCCGGTCGGAGTCATCGTCGCGATGCCGAGCAGGACGAATCCCATGTGACCGACGGACGAGTACGCGATGAGCCGCTTGAGATCGCCCTTCGCGCCCTGTTTCGCGAGGGCCAGGCAGGCCAGGGATCCGTAGATGATCCCGACCACGGCGAAGGCGGCGAGGTAGGGGGCGAAGGTGTGCATCCCGCCCGGCGCGATCGGCAGCAGAATCCTGACGAAACCGTACGTACCCATCTTCAGTAGTACACCGGCCAGCAGGACCGAGCCGACGGTGGGCGCGGCGGTGTGGGCGTCCGGCAGCCAGCTGTGCAACGGCCACATCGGCGTCTTGACCGCGAGCCCGATTCCGATCGACAAAACGGCGATGACCTGCACGGATGTGCTCAGCGACCGGCCGTTGTCAGTGGCGAGTGCCACCATGTCGAATGTGCCCGCCTTGATTCCGATCAGGAGCAGGCCCAGCAGCATGACGACCGAACCGAGCAGTGTGAAGAGGATGAACTTCCAGGCCGCGGCCTGGCGCTGCGCACCGCCCCACCGGGCGATGAGGAAGTACATCGGGATGAGCACCATCTCGAACGCGAGGAAGAACAGCAGCAGATCGAGGACGGCGAAGGTCGCGAGGGTGCCGGACTCGAGGACGAGCAGCAGTGCGACGAAGGCCTTCGGGGTCGGCCCCGCCGGCATCTTGAAGTAGCTGTAGAGCGCGCAGAGGAAGGTCAGCAGCGCGGTCAGGACCAGAAGGGGGAGGGAAATGCCGTCGATGCCGAGGTGGATCCGCACGTCGAGTGCGGGGATCCAGCTGATGTCCGTCGTGGCCTGCATCTTCGACGGGTGGTCGTGGTCGAAGCCGAGCGCGAGGACGATCGCGGCGATGAGCACCACGCCGGTGACGATCACCCCGTGCCGCAGCACGGCCTGGTCCGGTGACTTCCCCTTCAGTCCGGGCGGCGCGGGCAGGAGAGCGGCGGCGGCCCCGATGAGCGGCCCGACGACGATCAACGCGAGAAGAATCTGCATCACGGATTCACTGATATCGATCACGCCTGCTCACGCTCCCGTGGCGACGAGGAGGGCGGCGACCACCAGGACGACGGTGCCGGCGAGCAGCGCGCTCACATAGGTCTGCACATTGCCGGTCTGCGCGCGCCGTACGGCGGCGCCGAGCAGGCGGGGTAGGGCGGCGGCACCGTGTACGTAGGTGTCGACGACCTCACGGTCGAGGAACCGGACGAGTGCGGCTCCGGCCTGGACGGGGCGGACGAACAGCACGTTGTACACGGCGTCGAGGTGGAATCCGACGGCCGCGTGCCGGTGCAGTGGGCCGAGCAGCAGCCGTCCGGGATCCGCCGGGTCGGGGGCGTAGGCCACGTCTCCGAACGCGGGTGCGTGGCTGGCGATCGCCTCCGCCTCGACCCGCGCGGGCTCGGCGTCGGGGTGGGCCGCGACCGCACCCATCGGCACGCGGGGAGCCAGCGCGGTGGTGTGCCGCCAGGCACCGTAGGTGACGATCCCGCCGACCAGGGCGAGCCCCGTGCCGAGGACGGAGGTGGTGAGGACCGGTGTCAGGTCGCGGCCGTCGAACCAGTCGGGCAGTGGGCCGTACGCGAGCCCGAAAGCGAGGGAAGGGACGGCGAGCACCCACAGCACGAAGGTCATGCTGCGCGGCTCCTTGCCGTGGTCGGGGGCTTCGACGCCCCGGCCGTGGAAGGCCAGCAGCCACAGCCGGGTCGCGTACGCGGCGGTGAGTACGGCGGTGACCAGACCGGCGACGAGGACGATCCAGCCCGCGGAGCCGGGGGCGTGCTCGGTGTGGCCGGTGGCGACGTGCTCAGCCGCGCCGAGGACGGCCTCCTTGGAGAAGAAGCCGCTGAAGGGCGGGATCGCGGCGAGCGCCAGGAGCGCCACGGTCATCGTCCAGTAGGCGTCGGGGACGCGGGATCGCAGGCCCGTCATGCGGGACATGACGGCCAGCGAATTGGTGCCGGAGGCGTGGATGATCACGCCGGCGGCGAGGAACAGCAGCGCCTTGAAGGCGCCGTGGGACAGGAGGTGGAAGACGGCGGCACCACGGTCGCCGACGGCGAGGGCGCCGGCCATGTATCCGAGCTGACCGATGGTCGAGTACGCGAGGACGCGCTTGATGTCGTCCTGGGCGAGTGCGGCGAGTGCCGAACCCGCCATCGTGACGGCGGCCATGACGGCGAGGACCACCATCGCGGCCGAGGAGGCCTGGAAGACGGGGAGGAGCCGGGCGACGAAATAGATACCGGCGGCGACCATCGTCGCCGCGTGGATCAGGGCGGAGACGGGTGTCGGGCCCGCCATCGCGTCGGGCAGCCAGGTGTGCAGCGGGAACAGCGCCGACTTGCCCGCCACGCCGGCGAGGAGCAGCAGGGCGATCAGCGTCGGATGGTGCAGTCCGCCGCTCGCGACGGTGCCGAGGACCGTGGTGATGCGGAAGGACCCGGCGTCGGTGCCCAGGGCGAACAGACCGATGAGGAAGGGGACGTCGCCGAGTTTGGTGACCAGGAAGGCCTTGATCGAGGCGGCGCGGGCCTCGGGGGTCTCCCAGTAGTGGCCGACCAGGAAGTACGAGCAGATACCCATGACCTCCCAGCCGACCAGGAGCACGATCAGGTCGCCGGAGTAGACGACGAGCAGCATCGCGGAGGTGAACAGGGAGACGAGAGCGGCGTAGGAGGGGTAGCGCGGGTCGTCGCGCAGGTAGCCCGTCGAGTAGATCTGCACGCAGGAGGCGACGACGCCGACGAGTACGGCGACGAGGGCGGCGAAGCCGTCGATGTGCAGGGCGAGTTCGATCGGGACCGAGCCGGTGGGCGTCAGTTCGGTGGCCGCGTTGATGGCTTGGCCGCCGCCCTGGCGCACGGCGACCAGTACGGCGAGGACGAGCGAGGTGAGGGACGGGAGTACCGCGAGGGGGCGGACGTAGCCGGGCGCCGTGCGGCCGAGGAGGAGTCCGGCCGCGGCGCCCAGGAACGGAAGGAGGGGGACGAGGACGGCGAGGGTGGTCGTGGTCACGCGGTGGCCTCAGCCTTCTCGTCTCCCGTGACGGGGGCTTCTTCGGTGCCGTCGCCGTGGGAGCCGTCCGGGGCGGGGCCCTCGGCGGTGTCGCGGAGCTTGTCGATGTCCGAGGTGCCGCGGCCCCGGTAGACGGCGAGGACGATCGCCAGGCCGATGCCGATCTCGGCGGCCGCGATGGCGATGGTGAACAGGGTCAGGGCCTGGCCGGAGTGGAGCGTGTCGCGGGCGGTCCTGGAGAGCCAGACGTCGAAGGCGACGAGGTTCAGGTTGACGGCGTTGAGCATGAGCTCGACGGACATCAGGACCAGGATCGCGTTGCGGCGCGCGAGGACTCCGTACAGGCCCGTGCAGAAGAGGAGGGCGGAGAGCACGGCGGGATAGGCGAGGTGCATCAGCGGGTCCCTTCCTTCTCGCTCCGGCGGCTCTGGGCACCCGCGGGGGTGGCCCCGTCCGCCGTGGTGGTGGCGTCAGCCTTCGCCTTGCGGGAGAGGACGATCGCGCCGACCAGTGCGGCGAGGAGAAGGACGGAAAGGGCCTCGAAGGGGAGGACCCAGTTCTGGAAGAGGCTCGCTCCGGTGACCTCGGTGGAGCCGGCGGCGGGGCCCTTCAGGTCGACCCAAGTGGTGCGGAAGGCGTCCACGACCACCCAGACGAGGGCGGCGGCCGCGGCGACGGCCACGGTGAGGGCGGCCCAGCGATTGCCGGAGTCGGCGTCCGGGGAGCGGCCGATCGGCGCCTTGGTGAGCATCAGACCGAACAGAAGGAGGACGACGACGGAACCGACGTAGATGAGGACCTGCACCCAGGCGATGAACTCGGCCGTGAGCAGGAGGTACTCGACGGCGAGGCCGCCGAGCGTCATCACCAGCCACAGGGCGGCGTGCACCAGTTGCTTGGTGGTGACGGTGACGATCGCGGCGCCGAAGGTGACCAGGCCGACGAGGAGGAAGGCGATCTCGACGCCCGTCGGAGAGAGGAAGCCGTGGCTTTCGGCGGCGGTGGTCGTGGCCCGCGCCGCGGCGGCCGTGGCTGCTGCGAGGCTCACGACGCACCGTCCTGCGGGTCGGAGGGCTTGGAGGGCTCGGGCGTGCCTGAGGTCGTGCCTGTGGTCGTGTCTGTGACCGCGTCCGTGGTCGTGCCTGTGGTCGCGTCCGTGGTCGTGCCGCTGGCCGGGGGTTCGGGCTGGGCAGCCTGCTGGGCTGTCTGCGCCGCGAGTTCGGCTGCTGCGGCTGCCTCGGCGGCGAGCTTGTCGGCGGTTTTGCGGGCGGCGGCCAGTTCCTTCGGTTCCTCCGCGCCGGGGTCGAGGGCGGGCGGGGCCGGAACCGTCCACATCCACTCACGGAGCTTGTCGCGCTCGTGGGTGAGTTCGTGGATGTCGGTCTCCGCGTACTCGAACTCCGGGGACCAGAACAGCGCGTCGAAAGGACAGACCTCGATGCAGATACCGCAGTACATGCACAGGGAGAAGTCGATGGCGAAGCGGTCGAGGACGTTGCGGCTGCGTTCGCGGCCACCGGGGGCGGCCGCCGGGACCGTCTCCTTGTGGGAGTCGATGTAGATGCACCAGTCCGGGCACTCGCGGGCACACAGCATGCAGACCGTGCAGTTCTCCTCGAACAGGCCGATGACGCCGCGGGAGCGGGGCGGGAGTTCGGGCTGGGCGTCCGGGTACTGCGCGGTGACGGTCTTCTTCGTCATCGTGCGGAGGGTGACGGCCAGGCCCTTGGCGAGTCCGGAGCCAGGAATGCGGGGACGGGTGGGCGGGAGAGGCTCAGCCATGGTTACGAGATCACCACCTTGACGATGCCGGTGAGGGCGATCTGGGCGAGAGAGAGGGGGACGAGGAGGGTCCAGGAGAGTTTCTGGAGCTGGTCCTCGCGCAGGCGGGGGTAGGTGACGCGCAGCCAGATCACGACGAAGGCGAGGAGGGCCGTCTTCAGAAGGGTCCAGACCCAGCCGAGGCCGTCGGCACCCCACGGGCCGTGCCAGCCGCCCAGGAAGAGGACGGTGGTCAGACCGCACAGGACGACGATTCCGGCGTACTCGGCGAGAAGGAAGAGTGCGAAGCGGAGGCCGGTGTACTCGGTGTACGCGCCGAAGATGATCTCCGAGTCGGCGACGGGCATGTCGAAGGGCGGTCGCTGGAGTTCGGCGAGGCCCGCCACGAAGAAGACGACCGCGCCCACGATCTGCCAGGGCACCCACCACCACTCGAAGGCGGCGACGATGCCGGGCAGGGAGACCGTGCCCGCCGCCATCGCGACGGAGGCGGCGGTCAGCAGCATCGGGAGTTCGTACGCGAGGAGCTGCGCGGCGGTGCGCAGGCCTCCGAGGAGGGAGAACTTGTTGGCCGAGGCCCAGCCCGCCATGAGCGAGCCGAGGACACCCACGCCCATCACGGCGAGAACGAAGAAGATGCCCGCGTCGACGAGCTGGCCGACGGCGCCCTCACCCGGGCCGATCGGGATGGCGAGGAGGACGAGAAGGTACGGGAGCAGGGCGACGGCGGGGGCGAGCTGGAAGATACGGCGGTCCGCACCCGCGGGGACGATGTCTTCCTTCTGCGCGAACTTCACGCCGTCCGCGACGAGTTGGGCCCAGCCGTGGAAGCCGCCGGCGTACATCGGGCCGAGGCGGCCCTGCATGTGGGCCATCACCTTGTGCTCGGTCTGACCGACGATCAGGGGGAACGTCAGGAACACGACGAAGACGACGACGAGGCGTAGGGCGACGTCGAGAGCGTCGTTCACTGCGTGCCTCCGGCTGGGTTTCTGGGGGTTCTGGGGGTGGGGTCTTCGGGAGCGGGGTCTTCGGGAGCGGGGGTGGAGTCGGGGTGCGAGCCGGGGTCCGGCTCAGAGTCCGGCTCGGGGGATACCGGGGGTTTCGCGGTGGCCTCGGGGTCCGGGCTCGAGGCAGCCGCGGGCTCCGGGGTGGCTCCCGGCTCCGACTCCGACCTGGACTCCGGCTTCGGCTCCTGCGCCTGCTGCTGCTCCTGCTTCGACTCCTGCTGCGGCTCGTCGAACGCGGGGCGGGCGTGGTGCCAAGGGGCGTCGGAGCTGCGCGGGGCCGCGGCGGCGGGCGGCTGCTCGGTGCCCTGTGTCCTTTGTGTCGCCGAGCCCTGGCTCGCGCTGCGCGTACGGCGGGGGCCGGCGGGAGGCGTCGGCTCGGCGGCCTCCGGGGCCGCGGGGGCGGCTGTCGAAGTCGCCTGTTCCTCGGCAGCTGGGGTCTCGGTCTGCTGGCTGGCCGAGCCCTGGCTGGCGCTGCGCGCCCGGCGAGCGGGCGTCGGCGCCTGCGCACCGGCAGCGGCAGCGGCAGCGGCAGCGGCAGCGGCAGCGGCAGCAGTGGTGGCACTGGCGGCGGGACCGGTTCCCGTGTCGCCGGTGGTGGTCTGGCTTGCTGAGCCCTCGCCCGCCGTGCGGGCCCGCCGTACCGGGCGGTCGCCGGCGGCTCGGGCCGCTCCGCGCGCCGGGCGGGCGGGGGCCGGGGGGAGTTGGCCCTTCAGGGGACCCCATTCGTTGGGGTCGGGCACACCGGGCGGAAGCATCTGGCGGCGCTTGGGGCCACCGTGATCGGACTCCCCCGGCTCCTTCGCCCCGGGCCAGGCCTTGGCGACGCGGGCGGCGAGGACGAAGTCCTTGCGGAGGGGGTGGCCTTCGAAGCCCTCGGGGAGAAGAAGGGGATCGAGGCCCGGGTGGCCCTCGAAGGTGACGCCGAACATCTCGTGGGTCTCGCGCTCGTGCCAGCCGGCGCCGGCGTACACGGAGACCGCCGTGGCCAGGACGGGTGCCGAGTGCGGGACGGTCGTACGGACGAGGAGGCGGCGTACGGGAGACAGGGCCACCACGTGCGCGGCGACGCGGAAGCCCGTGCCTGGTTCGTCGACGGCGCTCAGCCAGTCGAAGTAGGTGCAGCCCAGCGAGTCGCGCGCGGTCTCCAGGGCAGAGAGCCAGGCAGTCGGCGGTACGTCGACCGTCAGGACCTCGTACGACTCCTCGGCCGTGGCCTCCGGGCCGAAGAGCTCTTCGACAGGGGCGGGAAGCCAGCCGACGGTCATCGGTCCTCCCCCACGGCGGGCGGACGCACCAGGTCGCTCTGGAGGGCGGCGGCCGACGGACGCGGCGAGGAGCTGTAGCGCTCCCCCAGCGACTCCCGGGCGATCTTCTCCTGGAGCTTGAGGATGCCCTGCAGCAGCGCTTCGGGGCGGGGCGGGCACCCGGGGACGTAGACGTCCACCGGGATGATCTGGTCGACGCCCTTGGTGACGGAGTAGGAGTCCCAGTACGGGCCGCCGCAGTTGGAGCACGCGCCGAAGGAGATGACGTACTTCGGCTCGGGCATCTGCTCGTAGAGGCGCTTGACGGCCGGGGCCATCTTGTCCGTGACCGTGCCGGAGACGACCATCAGGTCGGCCTGGCGCGGACCCGGTGCGAACGGGATCACGCCGAGCCGGATGAAGTCGTGGCGGGCCATCGACGCGGCGATGAACTCGATCGCGCAGCAGGCGAGGCCGAAGTTGAAGACCCAGAGCGAGTAGCGGCGGCCCCAGTTCAGGACCACCTTCATCGGCTCCGGGGCCAGCCGGGAGAGCACGCCGAGCCGCTGCGGCTCGGGAAGCAGCACCGGCTCGGAGAGCGCGGGGGTCACGTCCGAGGGGGTCAGGTCCGAGGGGGTCACGTCCATGTCAGGACGCCCTTCTTGTATGCGTACAGCAGGCCCACGGCCAGGAAGCCGAGGAAGATGAACATCTCCACGAGGGTGGCCGCGCCGTAGCCGGGCGCGGCGAAGACGGTCGCCCAGGGGAAGAGGAAGATCGAGTCGACGGCGAAGATGACGTAGAGGAAGGCGTAGACGTAGTAGCGGACCTGGGTGTGGGCCCAGCCCTCGCCGACGGGGTCGACGCCGCACTCGTACGTCAGGAGTTTCTCGGGGGTCGGGATCACCGGCCGCAGCAGACGGCCCGCCCCGAAGGCGACGGCGACGAAGAGCACGCCGACCACGGCGAGCAGTCCGACGACCGAGTACGACTGGAAGTAGCCCGCCGCGACGAAGGCCCCGGTTGCCGTGACAACGGTCGGTTCCGGCACGTCAGCCCCTCACTCCCTGACCTCGTTGCGCCCGGCGCGCGCCCCGTCGCGCACGCTGTGATGCGCCCCGTTCGACGATCTGTACGGACGGGAGTCTAGGGCCTGCTAAAGAGACGGTAAGCAGCCCGTCACGCATTGGCTATCGGGGACATGTCAGGGACTCGTCCGCCTCGCCCGCCGCCGGGTTCGCGCACTCGCCCGGCTCAGATGTCACCGGGTTCCCGTCCGCACCTCGCGGTTACTTCCCATTTCACCTCGTGAGCACATCCAGGTACACCGTGCGGCGGCCTTGGCTTTCACCTCAAGGGGTGGGGTTTTCCCCAGTGGATCGCGGCGGTCGACCTCATGGCGCGGCGGCTCGCCGCCGGGCAGGCTAGCCAATATGACCGAACGCATCATCCCTGTCGGCCCCCTCGGCCCGTCAGACACGCCGCAAGCCCCGGACATACCGGGCGTACCGGGTGTACCAGACGCACAAGATGTACCGGACGAGGCGGCCGACAGCGATCGGCTGCCTCCCCCACGCTTCGCACTCGGGCGGCAGACGTGGAAGGAGATCGCGCACCTCCTGTCCAATCTGCCGGTCTCGATCCTCGGCTTCGTGTACGTCGTGACGCTCGTCTCCACGGGTGCGGGGCTGGCCGTGACCGCGATCGGGCTGCCCCTGCTCGCGGGCGGCCTGCGGGGCGCGCGGCTGCTGGGCCGGATGGAGCGGGCGCGGGCGCGCAAGCTGCTCGGCGTGCGGATCGACGAGCCGAGCCCGATGCCGGTGCGCGGGACGGGCTTCTTCTCCTGGTTGTGGTCGAGTCTGCGGGACTCGGTGGCCTGGCGGACGGTGCTGTACGACTTCATCCGGCTGCCGTGGGGCATCGTCACGTTCACGGTCACGCTGATGTCGTTGTTCCTGCTGTGGCCGGTGCTGCCGTTCCTCGCGCGGGGGCTGACGAACGTCGACCGGGCCATGGTGCGCGGGCTGCTGTCGCCCTCGGACGAGTTGGAGCGGCGCATCGCCGAGCTGGAGTCGGACCGGGGGGTCGTGGTCGACACGGCCGCGGCGGACCTGCGGCGCATCGAACGGGACCTGCACGACGGGGCGCAGGCGCGGCTCGTCAACCTCGCGATGGGGCTCGGTCTGGCCAAGGAGAAGATCCTCGAGGGGCAGGCCGACGAGACCGTCGCGGCCATGGTCGACGAGGCGCACGGCGAGGTGAAACTGGCCCTGCAGGAGCTGCGCGATCTGGCCCGCGGCATCCACCCCGCGGTCCTCACCGACCGGGGCCTCGACGCGGCGCTGTCGTCGGTCGCCTCACGCTGCACCGTGCCGGTGAAGGTGACGGCCGACCTCCCGACGAGACCGGCCGCCGCCATCGAGGGCATCGCCTACTTCACCGTGTCCGAGCTGCTGCAGAACGTCAGCAAGCACAGCGGGGCGCGCTCCGCGTCCGTCGACGTGTGGCGGACGGACGAGCGGCTGCTCATACAGGTCCAGGACGACGGGCGCGGTGGGGCCGCCCTCGACGGCGGTACGGGTATGGCGGGGCTCGCGGACCGGCTGGGCGCGGTGGACGGGCTGTTCATCATCGACTCACCGCCCGGCGGCCCGACGACCATCACGGCGGAACTGCCTTGGCGGGACCGGGGGGACGGGCGGGACGGGCAGGGCTGACGAGGCCAGCCTACGGGGTGACTTGTGCGGGTCCGCCTCGACGGGTCGGCCTTGGCGCGTCCGCCTTGACGGGGGCCGCCTTGACCGGGGCCGCCTTGACCGGGGCCGCCTTGGCTCGTCCGCCTTGAACGGGGCCGTCGGTATGCGGCTTCCGTCGGGCTCCGAGGTAGGGAAAACCCCCGTCCCAAGACGCCGACCCGCTCCATGGTCGGCAAGGGCCGAGAACAGCAGGGTGGGGGTACGAACCGACGAGCAGGACGAGCAGAACGGACGAGACCGATGGCGACGGAGTACGGACAGGGGTACGGGTACCCGAGCGGGCCCGGATTCCACGAGGCGGGTGCCGAGGAGCGGCGGCACCGTCTCCCGACACCGCTGCGGGCGCCGATCGAGGCGCGCAGCTGGCGCGAGTTCGGTTACGTGATGTCCGGCCTGCCGGTCGGCATCCTCATGTTCACGTTCGCCGTCACGATGTTCTCGCTCGGCATGGGCCTGCTGATCACCTTCCTGGGGATCCCGGTGCTCGCCGCGGCCCTCGCCGGTGTCCTCGGGTTCGGCGCGCTGGAGCGGGCGCGGGCGCGCGGGTTGCTCGGGATCGAGGTGGCCGCGCCGGAGCCCCTGCGGGTGCGCAAGCACGGGGCGCTGGCATGGATGGGGGCGATCCTCAAGAACGGTTCGGCGTGGCGGCATCTGCTGTACTCGGTGGTGCAGTTCCCGTGGTCGGTGTTCTCGTTCGTGGTGGCGCTGACCTTCTGGGCGTACGGCTGGGCGATGCTGACGTATCCGCTGTGGTTCTGGCTCTTCCCGGTGTACGGCGGGCAGGGCGGCCTCCAGCTCTACGGCGACGGCACGCACAGCATCTACCTGGACAACCCCTTCGAGATCACCGTCACCGCGCTGCTGGGGCTGCTGATCACGATGGCCACGCCGTGGATCGTGCGGGCGCTGACCACGGTGGACCGGGTGATGGTGGCGGGGCTGCTCGGGCCGTCGCGGCTGGCGAGCCGGGTGGTCGAGCTGGAGTCGGACCGGGGGGTCGTGGTCGACACGGCCGCGGCGGACCTGCGGCGCATCGAGCGGGACCTGCACGACGGAGCGCAGGCGCGGCTCGTCAATCTCGCGATGGGGCTCGGTCTGGCCAAGGAGAAGCTCACCGAGGATCCGCAGGCCGCGGCGCGGATGGTGGACGAGGCGCACGGTGAGGTGAAGACGGCGTTGCAGGAGCTGCGGGATCTGGCGCGGGGGATTCATCCGGCCGTGCTGACCGATCGTGGGCTGGATGCGGCGCTGTCTTCCGTGGCCTCGCGGTGCACCGTGCCGGTGCAGGTGGAGGTGGATCTTCCCGCTCGGCCGGCGCCGGCGATCGAGGGGATCGCGTACTTCACCGTCTCCGAGCTGCTGCAGAACGTCAGTAAGCATGCGCGGGCGACGCGGGCCACGGTCGACGTGTGGCGGGTCGAGAACCGGTTGATGCTTCAGGTTGTCGACGATGGTGTGGGCGGGGCCGATGTTTCTGGTGGGTCCGGGCTTGCGGGGCTCGCGGAGCGGCTCGATGCGGTGGACGGGGTTTTGGTGGTGGACTCTCCTGTGGGTGGGCCCAGTCGGATTACTGCGGAGTTGCCCTGGCGGGGGTGAGCGGGGGCGGGGGGTGGGGCGTTTCTCGCCCCCGCCGCCCCTACCCGTCCCATCCCCGGGGGCTCCGCCCCCGACCCCCCGGCGGGGCTCCGCCCCTGCACCCCACGGGCGCCGCCCCTGGCCCCCGCGGGGCAGCTGCCGCGCACCCCACCACAAGCGTCACCTCTGACCCCCACGGGACGGCGCCCGCGCCCCACCACAGGCGGCACCTCTGGCCGGCGCGGAGCCGGCCCCCGCACCCCCCCCCACCGCAGGCGGCGCCTCTCACCCCCGCGGGGCTCCGCCCCCGCACCCCCACCAGGGCGCGGCCCCAAACCCCGACCGGACTCAGCGCCAAACCCGATCGGCCTCGGCCCCGAACCTCGCGGACTCCGCCCCGAACCCCACCACGCGCATAACCCCCAGCCCCCCGCAGGGCTCGGCCCCCGACCTCGACAGGGCTCCGCCCCGCCAAGAGGCCCCCTCCTCCCCCCACCCCCTAAACCCCACCCCGGAGCCAAAGTGCGCCCCCCGAATTCCCCCTTCCCCCTCCCCCCGATTCCCCTTGATTCCCGTTGCTCGTGGGCAGGTGGGTTCGAATGCTGGGATGCTGTGGGCTGATGTATGGGCGGGGACGCGGCCGGCTTGGGTCGGGGAATGGTGTGGGGGGCCGAGAATCGTGGAGGACAGGGTGCGGGTGGTCATCGCCGAGGATTCAGTGCTGCTCAGGGAGGGCCTGACCCGGTTGTTGACCGACCGCGGGCACGACGTCGTGGCCGGCGTCGGAGACGGCGACGCGCTGATCAAGACCATCACCGACCTCGCGGCCCAGGACGCCCTGCCGGACGTCGTGGTCGCCGACGTACGGATGCCGCCGACACACACCGACGAGGGCGTGAAGGCGGCCGTGCAGCTGCGCAAGCAGCACCCGGGGGTGGGGGTGCTGGTGCTGTCGCAGTACGTGGAGGAGCGCTACGCCACCGAACTGCTGGCCGGTTCGAGCCGCGGCGTCGGCTACCTGCTCAAGGACCGCGTCGCGGAGGTGCGCGAGTTCGTGGACGCGGTGGTGCGGGTGGCCCAGGGGGGTACCGCTCTGGACCCGGAGGTGGTCGCGCAACTGCTCGGGCGCAGTCGTAAGCAGGACGTACTTGCCGGGCTCACCCCGCGGGAGCGGGAGGTCCTAGGACTTATGGCCGAGGGACGCACGAACTCGGCGATCGCGCGGCAGCTCGTGGTGAGTGACGGAGCGGTCGAGAAACACGTCAGCAATATCTTCCTGAAACTCGGGCTTTCCCCGAGCGACGGTGATCACCGGCGTGTTCTCGCGGTCCTCACCTATCTGAACTCCTGAGGGACTGACACTGGGGCAGCCGAACGCACTGCGTCGGCCGAACGGATTCGCCCTCGAAGGACAGAGGGCCCGACACGGCACCAGAGCGGCGCGAGACCGGCACGAGAACCAAAGGATGAGGTAGAAGCGTCTTCCAGAGGAGCGTCGGGGGCGAGTAAGTCATGACAAGTCAGGGCGTCGAACCATCTCAAAATGGTGTCCATCATGCGAACGGCCGAGGGAAGGCGACCCTTACAGACGTAGGGTTGATCCCGGGAAGGCCTGCGGGAAGGCCGCTCCCAGACAGCCGCCTCGAAGGAGGTCCAGTTAAGTGACCAGCCAGGTCAGTAGCCCAGCGGAGCATGCCGACGGAGCCGTCGTAGGAGAACAGCGCAAACCGGCGAGAGTAAAGGAAACACGCCGGCTCGACCGGGTGATCATCCGGTTCGCGGGTGACTCCGGTGATGGAATGCAACTCACCGGCGACCGCTTCACCTCCGAGACGGCGTCCTTCGGCAACGATCTTTCGACGCTGCCGAACTTCCCCGCCGAAATCCGAGCGCCCGCAGGCACCCTGCCGGGCGTTTCTTCATTTCAGCTGCATTTCGCTGACCATGACATCCTTACGCCCGGTGACGCGCCGAATGTGCTGGTGGCCATGAATCCGGCGGCGCTCAAGGCGAACATCGGTGATGTGCCGCGCGGCGCGGAGATCATCGTCAACACGGACGAGTTCACGAAGCGGGCGATGGCGAAGGTCGGTTACGCGGCCAGCCCGCTGGAGGACGGTTCGCTGGACGGGTACGCCGTCCATCCGGTCCCGCTGACGACGATGACGGTCGAGGCGCTCAAGGAGTTCGAGCTGTCCCGCAAGGAGGCCGAGCGCAGCAAGAACATGTTCGCGCTGGGCCTGCTGTCCTGGATGTACCACCGGCCCACCGAGGGCACCGAGAAGTTCCTGCGGAACAAGTTCGCGAAGAAGCCCGAGATCGCCGCCGCCAACATCGCCGCGTTCCGGGCGGGCTGGAACTTCGGCGAGACGACCGAGGACTTCGCGGTCTCCTACGAGGTCGCCCCGGCCGCCAAGACCTTCCCGACCGGCACCTACCGCAACATCTCCGGGAACCTGGCCCTGTCGTACGGCCTGATCGCCGCCTCCAAACAGGCGGACCTGCCCCTCTACCTGGGCTCCTACCCGATCACCCCGGCCTCCGACATCCTGCACGAGCTGAGCCGGCACAAGAACTTCGGCGTGCGCACCTTCCAGGCCGAGGACGAGATCGCGGGCATCGGCGCGGCCCTGGGCGCGGCCTTCGGCGGCTCTCTCGCCGTCACCACGACCTCCGGGCCGGGCGTGGCGCTGAAGTCGGAGACCATCGGGCTCGCGGTCTCCCTCGAACTGCCACTGCTGGTCATCGACATCCAGCGCGGCGGGCCTTCCACGGGGCTGCCGACGAAGACGGAGCAGGCGGACCTGCTCCAGGCGATGTACGGGCGCAACGGAGAGGCCCCGGTCCCGGTGGTCGCCCCGTGCACGCCGGCCGACTGCTTCGACGCCGCCCTGGAGGCGGCCCGGATCGCCCTCACCTACCGCACCCCCGTCCTCCTCCTCTCCGACGGCTACCTGGCCAACGGCTCGGAGCCGTGGCGTATCCCGGAGGTCGACGAGCTTCCGGACCTGCGGGTGCAGTTCGCGCAAGGTCCGAACCACACCCTGGACGACGGCACCGAGGTGTTCTGGCCCTACAAGCGCGACCCGGGGACCCTGGCCCGCCCGTGGGCGATCCCGGGCACACCGGGACTCGAGCACCGCATCGGCGGCATCGAGAAGCAGGACGGCACGGGCAACATCTCCTACGACCCCGCCAACCACGACTTCATGGTCCGCACCCGCCAGGCGAAGATCGACGGCATCGACGTCCCGGACATCGAGGTCGACGACCCCTCCGGCGAGGCCGACACCCTCGTTCTGGGCTGGGGTTCGACGTACGGACCCATCACCGCGGCGGTACGGCGGCTGCGGGCGGCCGGGGAGAACATCGCGCAGGCCCATCTGCGCCACCTCAACCCCTTCCCCCGGAATCTCGGAGCGGTGCTGGGGCGTTACGAGAAGGTGGTGATCCCCGAGATGAACCTCGGCCAGCTCGCCACGCTCGTCCGGGCGAAGTACCTGGTCGACGCGCACTCCTACAACCAGGTCAACGGCATGCCGTTCAAGGCCGAACAGCTCGCCACGGCGCTCAAGGAGGCCATCGATGGCTGAGACGACCACAGGAAGCGCGGACACGATCGAAGCCCTCAGTCTGGTGCCCAAGGCCGAGGCCAGGCAGTCCATGAAGGACTTCAAGTCCGATCAGGAAGTGCGCTGGTGCCCCGGTTGCGGTGACTACGCGATCCTGGCCGCCGTACAGGGCTTCATGCCCGAGCTCGGCCTCGCCAAGGAGAACATCGTCTTCGTGTCGGGCATCGGCTGCTCGTCCCGCTTCCCGTACTACATGGACACGTACGGCATGCACTCCATCCACGGCCGCGCGCCCGCCATCGCGACGGGCCTCGCCTCCAGCAGGCGGGATCTGAGCGTGTGGGTGGTGACCGGTGACGGGGACGCCCTCTCCATCGGCGGCAACCATCTGATCCACGCCCTGCGCCGCAACGTGAACCTGAAGATCCTGCTGTTCAACAACCGGATCTACGGCCTCACCAAGGGGCAGTACTCGCCGACCTCCGAGGTCGGCAAGATCACCAAGTCGACGCCGATGGGCTCGCTGGACGCGCCCTTCAACCCGGTGTCCCTGGCCATCGGCGCGGAGGCGTCCTTCGTGGCCCGGACCGTGGACTCCGACCGCAAGCACCTCACCGACGTACTGCGGCAGGCCGCCGCCCACCCGGGCACGGCGCTGGTGGAGATCTACCAGAACTGCAACATCTTCAACGACGGCGCCTTCGAGGCCCTCAAGGACAAGCAGCAGGCCGAAGAGGCGGTGATCCGGCTCGAACACGGGCAGCAGATCCGCTTCGGCGCGGACCGCGACAAGGGTGTCGTACGGGATCAGCTGACCGGTGACCTGAAGGTCGTCACCGTCACCCCGGAGAACGAGGCACAGATCCTGGTCCACGACGCCCACTCCGCGTCCCCGACCACGGCCTTCGCGCTCTCCCGGCTGGCCGACCCGGACACCCTGCACCACACCCCGATCGGCGTCCTGCGCTCCGTGGAGCGGCCGGTCTACGACACCCAGATGGCCGACCAGCTCGACACGGCCATCGAACAGAACGGCAAGGGCGACCTCGCGACGCTCCTCGCGGGCGGGGACACCTGGACGGTCGTCGGCTGAGCGAGCCGACCGTTCGAGGCGTTCCTCAAGGCGTTCGTCGAGGCGTTCAAGAAGTTCCACGGGCCCGGGTGGCTGACACCCGGGCCTCGTCGTACGCGTGGCGGGACTTCTCCACGTCGTCCATCCGGTCCTTGGTCCAGACGGCCAGGGCGCGCACCTGCTCGGCGGCCTCGCGGCCCAGTTCGGTGAGCGAGTAGTCGACGCGGGGCGGGATCACGGGCTGCGCGTCACGGTGCACGAGACCGTCGCGCTCCAGGGTCTGGAGGGTCTGGGTGAGCATCTTCTCGCTGACCCGGCCGATCGCCCGGCGCAGCTCGCTGAAGCGGTAGGGGCGGTCGAGGAGTTCGATCAGTACGAGCACCCCCCAGCGGCTGGTGACGTGCTCCAGGACGAGGCGATACGGGCACATCGCCTCGCCCGTGTCGTACTTGGAGACGGCCGCAGGCTTGGACGCGGCCGGGGTGTCGGTGGATGCCTCTGCACTTACTCCCATGCCAGTACCTTACTTCAAAGTGGGTACTTTCGCAGAGTTAGCGCACATCCTAGGGTTAGTGACAGACCTACCCCACAAGGAGCCAAGCCATGAGCATCGTCGTCACCGGAGCCACCGGACACCTCGGCCGCCACGTCATCGAGGGACTGCTGGAGAAGGTTCCGGCCGACCAGATCACCGCCGTCGTCCGCGACACGGAGAAGGCCGCCGGCTTCGCGGCCCGCGGCGTGAAGATCGCGGTCGCCGACTACAACGAGCCCGAGACCTTCGGAACCCTCTTCGCCGCCGGCGACAAGGTACTGCTCATCTCCGGCAACGAGTTCGACAAGGGCCGCGTGGCCCAGCACCAGGTCGTCCTGGACGCCGCCAAGGCCGCCGGGGTCTCGCTCCTCGCGTACACCAGCGCGCCGGGCACCCTCACCGCCGCCCTCGCCGACGACCACAAGGGCACCGAGAAGGCGATCCTGGAGTCGGGTGTGCCCTACGCCCTGCTGCGCAACGGCTGGTACAACGAGAACTACACCGAGAACCTCGCCCCGGTCCTCGAGTACGGCGCCGTCACCCAGGCCGCCGGCGACGGCAAGGTCGCCTCCGCCTCCCGCGCGGACTACGCGGCCGCCGCCGTGGCCGTACTGAGCGGCGAGGGCCACGAGAACAAGACGTACGAGCTGAGCGGCGACACCGCGTGGAGCTTCGCCGAGTACGCCGCCCTGGTGGCCGAGGGGTCCGGCAAGGAGATCGTCTACAACGCCGTCTCCGTCGAGGCGCTCACCGGCATCCTGACCGGCGCCGGACTGCCCGGCCCCCTCGCCGCGATCCTGGCGGGCGTCGACGCGTCCATCGAGAAGGGCGAGCTCGCGGGCACCAGCGGTGACCTGTCCCGGCTGACCGGCCGCCCGACCACGCCGGTCGCCGAGTCGATCGCGGCGGCGCTGAAGGGCTGACTCCCCCTCGGGGCCCTAGCACCGTCGCCCTCCGAACCCCCGCCTGTCATGACCGTATGGCGATACGGGCATGACAGGCGGGGGTGCTCGACGCTACCTTCTTGGAGGCTGCACGGGAGCAGCTGTTCGAGAGGGAGGGCCGGTGGCCGTGCAGCAGGCGAAGAATTCGATGGGTACGGCCGGCTCCACTGGTTCCGGGGGCCCCGTCGGCTCCGCGGGTTCCGCTGGCCCCGCTGGCTCGACGGGTCCCCAGATATCCAGGGCCGAGCAGCGCGTCGGCCTGTTGAACGGCTTCGCCGCGTACGGCATGTGGGGGCTCGTTCCGCTCTTCTGGCCGCTGCTGAAGCCGGCCGGAGCCCTCGAGATCCTCGCCCACCGGATGGTGTGGTCCCTCGCCGTGGTCGGCATCGCCCTGCTGGTGATGCGGCGCTGGGCCTGGCTCGGCGAGCTGCTGCGACAGCCGCGCAGGCTGGCGCTGATCAGCGTCGCGGCGGCCGTGATCACGGTCAACTGGGGCGTCTACATCTGGGCCGTGAACAGCGAGCACGTCGTCGAGGCGTCCCTGGGCTACTTCATCAACCCGCTCGTCACCATCGCCATGGGCGTCCTGCTGCTGAAGGAACGGCTGCGCCCCCTGCAGTGGACGGCGGTCGGTGTCGGCTTCTCCGCGGTGCTCGTCCTCACCATCGGGTACGGGCGGCCACCGTGGATCTCCCTCACCCTCGCCTTCTCCTTCGCCACGTACGGGCTGGTGAAGAAGAAGGTCAACCTCGGCGGGATCGAGTCACTCGCCGCCGAGACGGCGATCCAGTTCCTGCCCGCGCTCGCCTATCTGCTGTGGCTGGGTTCGAGCGGGGGCGCGACCTTCGGCACGGAGGGCGCGGGGCACGCGACGTTGCTCGCGGCGACGGGCGTGGTGACCGCACTTCCGCTGGTGTGCTTCGGCGCGGCCGCGATACGGGTGCCGTTGTCCACGCTGGGACTGCTGCAGTACCTCGCCCCGGTGTTCCAGTTCCTGCTCGGCATCCTCTACTTCCACGAGGCCATGCCGCCGGAGCGGTGGGCCGGGTTCGCGCTGGTCTGGCTCGCGCTGTCGCTGCTCACCTTCGACGCGCTGCGGACCGCGCGGCGGGCGGCTCGGGCGCTCAGGGCCGGGACGCTCGCGGGTACCGTCGCCGGCGTGCCGGGTGCCGCCGCCATGGACGCCAAGTCGTAGCGGGAGCGTGCGTGCAATGAGCGTCGCCCGCCCCGGCGACCCGGGTTCGCTATGCGAACCACCCTGACCGGATTGCGCTCTTGACGGAACGTCAGCCTCAGAAACACCATCGGGCACCTCATTCCCACAAGGAATCCGGAGCCCCCCACATGAAGCTCTCCGTTCCCGGGCGTGCCACCGGCGCCGTCGTCGTCGCGGCCGTCACGCTCCTCACCACCGGCGCGATAACCGGCGCGGCGCCGGCCCCCACCGCCGCGGCAGCCGCACCCGACATTCCCGTGGCCAACGTCAAGGCCCATCTCGCACAGCTGCAGTCCATCGCCACCGCCAACGGCGGCAATCGCGCACACGGCCGCACCGGCTACAAGGCCTCCATCGACTATGTGAAGGCGAAGCTGGACGCGGCCGGATTCACCACGACCCTCCAGCAGTTCACGTCCTCCGGCCGCACCGGGTACAACCTGATCGCCGACTGGCCCGGCGGCGACGCCAACCAGGTCGTCATGGCGGGCTCCCACCTCGACAGCGTGACCGCGGGACCCGGCATCAACGACAACGGATCCGGGTCCGCCGCGATCCTGGAGACCGCACTCGCCGTCTCCCGGGCCCAGTACCAGCCCACCAAGCACCTGCGGTTCGCCTGGTGGGGCGCGGAGGAGTTGGGGATGGTCGGCTCCAAGTACTACGTGAACAGCCTGTCCTCCGCGAACCGGGCGAAGATCAGCGACTATCTGAACTTCGACATGATCGGCTCACCGAACCCCGGCTACTTCGTCTACGACGACGACCCCACGATCGAGAAGACCTTCAAGGACTACTTCGCGGGCGTCGGCATCGCCACGGAGCCGGAGACCGAGGGCGACGGCCGCTCGGACCACTCCCCCTTCAAGAACGTGGGCATCCCGGTCGGCGGTCTCTTCAGCGGCGCCGACTACATCAAGACGGCCGCCCAGGCCGCCAAGTGGGGCGGCACCTCCGGCCAGGCCTTCGACCGCTGCTACCACGCCTCCTGCGACACGGCGTCCAACATCGACGACACGGCGCTGAACCGGAACGCGGACGCACTGGCGTACGCCGTGTGGACGCTGTCCTCCTAGGATTCCTGGGCTCCTGGGATTCCTGGGCTCCTGGGGCCGACTGGGGCCCGCTGGAGCTCCTGGAACCCACTGGAGCTCCTCGTCCTCCCTGCCCTCCTAGGGGGTGTACGGGTTGTCCGCCAGGGAGCGGGCCCGGGCCCGCTCCGCGAGGCGGGTCATGCGGGTGCGGGCCGACTCGAGCTGTTCGAGGTCGTCGGCGGCGGGGCCGCCGTCGGCCACGAGCTCGGCCCACAGCGTGATCAGGTCCTGCCCCAGGTTCAGCCCCTGCACGGGGTCGCGCACGGCGCGCCAGGCCGAGGCGGCGCTCTGTACGTTGCCGTACGCGGCCTCGGGGTCCTGGTGCCGCCTGCGGACCCGGGCGAGGTCGAGGGACAGGTGGAACGCCCGGAGCGGGTCACCGGCCAGATAGGCGATGTACGAGGTCAGCTCGCGCAGCCGCAGCACCTCCGGGTGCTCGGGGCCCAGCGACCGCGACGCGTCCGCGCCGACCCGCTCCGCCATCCCCGTGGCCTCTTCGATCCGGCCCATCTTCACGGCCTCGTTGATCCGCGCCACGGGCTCCACGAGGAACGCCGCGCCCTCCGTCTCCTGAACCGGTGCCAGCACGGACTCGGCGACGGCGTCGAAGCCGCGCGCGGGAGTGGGCTTCGGTTCCGGCTCCGGCTCGGGATCCATGACGGACATGGCCACCATCGCGGGGGCCGGACGCTCAGGCGTCAGCCCCACGGGCGGCGGGCCGAACTCGCCCGTCGGAGCCACCGCGACGCCGGGGGCCGCGTCCCGCGTCGGCTCCGGCAGCGCCCGCAGCACATGCGTCGCCGCGGCCCCGGGCAGCGGCCGAGGCTCCGAGAGCGGCACCCGCGGCGGCGCTGGTGGGGCCGCCGGCATCGCGGGAGGGGCCGCAGGCGTCGCGGGAGGGGCTGCGGGCACCCCGGGCACCTCGGCCGGCGGCCCCACCCGTACCGGCTCGCCCGTGTACCGGCTCGACCCGTCCCCGTACACCTCCAGCGGTACGACGAAGCCGATCCGTTCGTCGTGGATGGTGGCGAGGACGGAGTGACCGGCGGCGAGGGCGAGTCGGTGGAGGTGGTTCAGGACGGCGGCCTGGACGGTCTCGCCGCGCACGACGCCGACCGGCACACCGCTGACCGTGACACCGCCCTCGCTTTCCCCTGCGGGCGCGGTGACCCACACCTCCAACGGGCCGGCACCGGGGCCGACCGCCGAGCGCTGCCGCTTGGATTCCCGCTTCTGTTCGCGGCTGAGTCGAGACATCGATTCCCTCACTCGGGTCGTACTTCCATGCGTCGACCTTGCCTCAAGATCCCGTCAGGTACATACAGTCAAGTCTCTCGGCTCACCACCGCTGCATGCGTCACTACGGCGTCACAGCCTCGTAAGAGTGGCCGATTACGCCGACAACGACCGAGGAGAGTGGCCAGGGTGATGCAGGGGAGCATGCGGCAGGAGGCGGAGGGACCCGAGATCTGGCTCCGCGGGCCGGTCGCCGCCACAGTGGAACCCATTCTGTGGCCCGAACCCGGCGGGGGCGAACCCGGCCACGCCGTCGGCCCACGGCGGTTCGCCTGGGTCGCGACGCACGGCGGGGCCGGCACCACCACGCTCGCCGCGGTCTTCGGCGGCCATGACGCCGGGCGGAACTGGCCCCGGCCCGACCAGGGAGAACCGGGGTCGGTGCTCCTCGTCGGGCGTACGCACGCGGCGGGACTGGACGCCGTCTCGCACACGCTCGACACCTTCCGCCGGGGCGAGGCGCCCCCGGGGCTCGACCTCGACGCCGTGGTGCTGGTCGCGGACGCGCCCGGACGGCTGCCCCGCCCGCTCGCCCAGCGCGTCAAGGTGATCGATTCGCTGATCGACGTGTATCAGGTGCCGTGGATCCCGGCGTGGCGCATCGGTGACCTCACCTCGGCGTTGCCCCGCGAGACGGCCGCGCTGGCCCGCCTGACGGGCGCCGCGCGCCTGCCCTGACCCCGGCAGACCCCGGCAGACCCCGGCAGAACCTGACAGAACCTGACAGAACCCGGACGGACCGGATGCCGGTGGTCGGCGTCCGGTATCCGCCGTCCCCGTCTCCCGGCATGGACGTCACATGCGTATGCATATATTGTGTACGCATGCAGTTGCGGTCGTGGCGTTCCGCGGCCCGTCGCACGCGCACCCTGGGGGAGCCATGAGCCGTCACTTCCTGTTCCTGCTCGGCAGCAGCCGTCCCGACGGCAACACCGAGCTGCTGGCCCGCCGGGCCGCCGAACAGTTGCCCGCGGATGTCGAACAGCGCTGGCTGAGCCTCGCCGAGCACACGCTGCCCGACTTCGTGGACCTGCGGCGCGACAGCGACCACGTACACCCGGCCGCGGGGAGCAATCCGGCGCTGCTGCTCGACGCCACCCTGGCGGCCACCGACATCGTGATCGCCTCGCCGCTGTACTGGTACTCGGTGTCCGGCCTCACCAAGCGCTACCTGGACTACTGGTCGGGCTGGCTGCGCACGCCCGGCGTCGACTTCAAGGCCAGGATGGCGGGGCGCACCCTCTGGGGCGTCACCGCGCTGGCGCACGAGGAGGAAGAGGTCGCAGACCCGCTGATCGGCACTCTCAACCACTCGGCCGCGTACCTGGGCATGCGTTTCGGCGGGGTCCTGCTCGGCAACGGCAGCAGGCCCGGTGACGTGCTGAAGGACGCTGCCGCGCTGGCACATGCGAAGACGTTCTTCGCACGGGAGGCACCACTCGCCCGCTACCCCTACGAGACGCACGACACGCAGGGCATGGCAGCCGCCGCGTGCTAAGCGGGTCGGGCGAAGTCCGCTGCGGTTCGGCGGCGCCCTGAAGGGGCGCGAAAAACTGCGCGACCGGCCACGATGGAGCCGCAGACGATCGACGGCACCTCCCCGCACTTCCAGCGGAGCGCTTAGCGGCTACGCGGTGATGTCCTTCGCCGTGAACCGCGCCCACGCCGCCGAGCCGAACACCGCCGCGTACAGGCCCTGGAGTCCGAGATTGCGGACGAGGTCGTCCCAGTACACCGGGTCGCGCATGAGGTCGGCGAAGGACAGCCAGTAGTGGGAGAAGAAGTACGGCTGGAGGGCGTGGAGCTGGGGGATCTGGTCGAGGATCTGGATGGTGATGAGAAGGCCGACCGTCGTCGCCATCGCCGCGATGCCGCTGTTGGTCAGCGTCGAGACGAACAGGCCGAGGGCCGCGACGCCGATCAGTGACGCGGCGACGACCAGCGCGATGAGAAACGCCCGCCCGAGCCCCTCGGTGAAGCTGATCCGGGTCCCGGAGATCGTCATCAGCTCGCCCAGGGGGAAGAGCAGCGCGCCGACCGTGAGCGCCGAGAGCGCCACCACCAGGGTCGCGACCAGGCAGAACGTCATGGTGGTCGCGTACTTGGCGACAAGCAGGCGGGTACGGCCGGCGGGCGCGACCAGCAGGTAGCGCAGCGTCCCCGCGTTCGCCTCGCCCGCGATCGCGTCGCCCGCGATGACGCCGATGGCCATCGGCAGGAAGAAGGGGAGGGTCGCGGCGAGCGCCGTGAACACCAGGAACAGGCCGTTGTTGGTGATCTGCGAGATGAACGCCGGTCCTTCGCCGCCGCCACCGCCCGCCGTCGAGCCGTCGCGCGTCTCTATCTTGATCGCGATGCCGATGAGGATCGGCACGGCCGCGAGCACGGCGAGCAGCGCGATGGTCCGCCAGCGCCGGAAGGTGGTGAGGAGCTCGCTGCGGAAGAGTCCGAAGGTCCACAGGGGGCTCGGTTTCCGTACCTCCGTGTCCCCGACGCGTACCGCCTCAGCCCGCGACATCGAACCCCTCCCCTGTCAGCGCCACGAACGCGTCCTCCAGTGAGGCCCGTTCGACGCCGAAGCCACGGACGCGGACGCCCGCCGTGACCAACGCGGCGTTCAGCTCGGCGAGTTCGCGGTCCGGAGGTTCGGCACTCACGCCCGTCTCCGTCACGACGAGATCCGTGACCCCTTGTTCCTTCAGTACACGCGCCGCGTCCCCGGGGTCCGGGGTGGTCACGACCAGCCGCCCCCGCGCCCCCGCCGCGAGCTCCGCCACCGGACCCTGGGTGATCAGCCGCCCCTGTGCCATCACGGCGGCGTGCGTGCACACCTGCTCGATCTCGTCGAGCAGGTGTGAGGAGAGGAAGACGGTCGTGCCGTCCGAGGCCAGCTCCCTCACGAGGGAACGGATCTCGCGCATGCCCTGGGGGTCGAGGCCGTTGGTCGGCTCGTCCAGGACGAGCAGGCGGCGGGGCTGGAGCAGCGCGGCCGCGAGCCCGAGCCGCTGCTTCATGCCGAGCGAGTACGCCTTCGCCTTCTTGCCCGCGGCCGCGGTGAGTCCCACCCGGTCGAGGGCGGCCCCGACGCGGGTACGCCGGGTGCGCGGGTCGGCGGTCGGGTCGGCGGCGTCGTACCGGAGGAGGTTGTCGCGTCCGGAGAGGAAGCCGTACAACGCGGGGCCCTCGATGAGGGCGCCCACGTGCGGGAGCACGGCGCGGGTGGCGCGGGGCATGGGCTGCCCCAGCACACGCGCCGTGCCCGAGGTCGGCTCGATCAGGCCCATCAGCATGCGGATGGTGGTGGTCTTGCCCGAGCCGTTGGGTCCGAGGAAGCCGAAGACGCTGCCCGCCGGGACGGTCAGATCGAGGCCGTCCACGGCGAGCTGTCCGCCGCGGAAGCGCTTGGTGAGCGCGCGGGTGGCGATCACCGTGCCCTCGTCGGACCGCTCCTCCATGGGCTCCCTCGTTTCGGCTTCGTCCGTACGTCGGTTCCGTACGTCAGTTCCGTACGTACGGTACTCAGTGGGCCGCGTTGGCCGCCTTCACCAGCGCGTCCTTGGTGACCGCACCGGCGTACACCTTGCCGTCGTCCGTGATCAGCGCGTTGACCAGGCGGGTCGAGAAGACCGTGCCCGAGCCGAACTTGCCCTTGACGTGGTCACCGAGGGAGTTCAGGAACCCGGAGACGTTGCCGCCCTCGGACGAGGAGCCTGAGGGCATGCCCTGGCCGCCCGTGTCGAACTCCGCGATGGTGTTCCAGCCCTTGCCGGTGGTCTTCAGACCGTCGAGTCCCTTGCCGAGGTCACCACGGTTCGGAGCGGACTCCGGGGCCTTGGTGTCCTTGCCATCCTCGCCCTCGGTGACCTTCGCACCCTTCGGCGGGGTGAAGTCGAAGGTCGAGGCGGCCGGCTTGGCGAAGGCGACCTGGGTGAACCCGGCGTCCACAACGGCCGCGCCGCCACCCGTCGGGACCAGCGTGAACTTCAGCGGCACCCCGGTCTTCGCGTCCACCGCGACGGTGATCGCGCCGACCGTGGAACCGGACTGCTTCGGCTTGATGAGCAGCTTGTAGGCGTCACGGCCCGCGACCTGCGCCGTGCCGTCGACCGTCACGGAGGTCGTGTCGTCGACCGACTTCAGGGCCTCGTCGGCGAGCTCCTTGGGCGTCGTCGGGACGTTCTTCGGCGCCTTCTCCTGGCCCTTTTCGGCTTCGGGGGCCGTCGAGTGGTACACCTCGTTCGACTTGCTGTCGTACGCCCACACGTCGTTGCCGTTGTGGATGATGCTGTACTCGGCGGCGTTCTCCAGGACGGAGACCTTGGCCTTGTCCGGGCCGTCGGCCGCGACGCGCACCGTGTGCGTGCCGGAGGCCAGCTCCATGAGCTTGGACTGCGGGTCGGCGGAGGAGCCGCCGGACCCCTTGGTGGCGCCGGACAGCATGCCGCTCTCCAGGCCGCCCAGGCTGGGCAGTCCAAGATCGGTGCTGACCTTGACCGTGCCGGACAGCTGCTGGACGTCCGACTTGGCGATCTTCTCGATGAGCTGCTCTGCGGTGATCTTCGGCAGGCTGGGGTCGCCGGAGTCGGCGAGCGCCGGGACGAGCCCGATGGTCGCGGCCGCCACCCCCACCACTGCGACCGGAACGACGTAACGAGCCGCCTTGCGCCGGCCTGCGCGGACGTCGTCGGCCTCGTCGGGCAGCCCTTCCGCCCCGGCGGTCCTGTCGGATTCGTACGGTGCCATGTGTGCCTTACCTCCGTCGTCGGCGGCGGCCTACCGTCCTCACTTCTCCACCCCTATAGCCGCCATTCTCACCCGAACCGGTGAGGAGTGGTGTTCTCAATCTGACCAAATCGTCCGACGAGAAGCGTCAGACCCCGGACTCAACTCCACGTAGTCCTGCGGTATGACGTGAGGAGGCGGTGGCTCCCCCGACCCGTAGGGGTTGGGGAAACCACCGCCTGAGCCTCACAGCGCCCCGGTACCCGTCAGCGCTGCACGAACACGTAGTCCGCCTGGTAGGGCACGCCCACGATCGTGCCCGGCGAGCAGGAGCCGGCCGGGGCGACGCCGCCCACGGTGTTGAGCCGCAGGATTTCCTGCGTGTCGGCCAGCAGACCGCGGTGCTTGCCGGAACTGGTGGCCTTGAGGTCCAGCTCGGCGATGTTCTTGTCGCCGTTCGGAGTCTTGGAGATCACCGCTCCGGTGACCGCGCTGCGGTCGGGCGCGACCCATTGCGGCGTACCGGAGTTGGGCTTCACGAACGTGTGCACGATGTCGCCACCGAGCAGCGCTGCGACGTCACGCTGAGCGAAGGCGTAGCCACCGCCCTCGGCAGGCTTGCACTCGTAGATCTGCTTGCCCTTGACCACGGACGCCTGGAAGTTGCCGAGGGCGTTACGGAAGTCGAAGGAGCCGGTGACCTTGTGGAGCTGGCCGCGGACGGCTCCACCCGGGAACTCGGCGGTGTGCAGATTGGCGTAGAACGCCCCCGGATCGTTCTTCAACCGCTCCAGCAGGGCGGCATCCTTCACCTTCACGGTGCCGACCACGTGGTGGCCCTTGATCCTGCCGAGCAGCCCACTGAAGTCGATCTTGACGCCGCCGTTGGTGCCCTTGGCGCCCTGGTGGATGTGGAGCATGGTCGGCCTGCCGGTGCCGCGCCAGGTCACGGCGACGGACACCTTGTCCCCCTTGACCTTGATGAACTCCAGGGCCGCGCCGTCCTTGTCGCCGACGGCGGGGCCGCCCTGGACGGGCACCTCGTTGGCGCCACGGAGGCTGGTGGCGAAGAGGGTGCCGCCGCTGCCGCCGACGACTCCGCTCTGCGCGACGATGGTCTGGTCGCCGTGCGTCGAGTGGCTCATGCCGCCCTGGCCACTGTGGTGGCTGCCGCCGGCGGCGACCGCCGGGATGACGGCGGCGGCGACACCAGCTGCGGCTGCCACCGCGACACCGGCCATGATCAGGCCCTTGCGACGCATGTCCGACATGGCGTTGAACGTGGCGTTCGATTCCATGATTCTTTTTTCTCCCCGTAATGCAGCCGACGCCCCCTGCGTCAGCTTCTGTACGGGAGTACGGACCGATTCCTACCCTGGACTCAATCCAACAATGTGACGTGCGCCACAGGAGGGAGGGCCTCTTCACCCGCCCCGGGGAGGGCGTACGTCAGCGGCTCGCTCCGGGCACCTATCCGGCCCGGTGCACCACCGCGTCCACCAGCTCCATGAGCGCCGCCTTCGCATCGCACTCGGGGAGCGGAACGAGCGCGGCGCGGGCCTCCTCCGCGTAGCGCACGGTGTCACGGCGGGCCTGCTCCAGCGCGGGATGCGTCCGCAGCAGGGCCAGCGCCTCCGCGTGCCGGTCGTCGTCCGTGAGGTCGGAGGCAAGCAGCTCGCACAGCGCGATGTCCTCGGCGAGACCGAGCCGCTCCGCCCGCTCACGCAGCCGCAGCACCGGCAGCGTGGCGATGCCCTCGCGCAGGTCCGTACCGGGCGTCTTCCCGGACTCGTGCGAGTCGGAGGCGATGTCCAGCACATCGTCCGCGAGCTGGAAGGCGACGCCCAGCCGCTCCCCGTACTGCGTCAGCACGTCCACGACCGTCTCGTCGGCGCCCGACATCATCGCGCCGAACCGGCACGCAACGGCGACCAGCGAGCCGGTCTTGCCGCCGAGCACGTCGAGGTAGTGGTCGACCGGGTCGCGCCCGTCGCGCGGTCCCGCCGTCTCCAGGATCTGTCCGGTGACGAGCCGCTCGAACGCCTCCGCCTGGATACGGACGGCCTCGGGCCCGAGGTCGGCCAGGGTGTGGGACGCGCGCGCGAAGAGGAAGTCGCCGGTGAGCACGGCGACCGAGTTGCCCCAGCGGGTGTTCGCGCTGGGCACGCCGCGCCGCGCGTCGGCCTCGTCCATCACGTCGTCGTGGTACAGGGTGGCGAGATGGGTCAGTTCGACGACCACGGCCGAGGGCACGACACCCGGCGCGTAGGGGTCACCGAACTGCGCGGCGAGCATCACGAGCAGCGGACGGAACCGCTTCCCGCCGGCGCGCAGCAGGTGCTGCGCGGCCTCTGTGATGAAGGGGACCTCGCTCTTGGTGACTTCGAGCAAGCCCTCCTCCACAGCCGTCAATCCGGCCTGGACATCGGCTTCGAGAGCCTGGTCCCGCACGCTCAGCCCGAACGGCCCGACGACGGTCACGAGAGGTTCTCCTGTCTGCTGACGATCACATGGCGAACTCGGTCGATCATTCGGTCGATGACACGGTTTGTCGATGTGTCGCTGCCATCACTCAAGTCAGCGTATCCGGTCACGTTTCGATCACCACGAGCGCCCACCGTCCCCACTGCCGACTTCCTCCCGACTTCCCTCTCCCCCGCCACCCGATGTCCCCCGAGCGGCAGACAGTCCCACACCCGGGCGGTACGGGATCACGGGCGACATGTTCTTGATCAGTCGATACGACCGGATATGAGACGTATTGACTGATCGGACGTGGTTGAGGACCGACCGCCGAAGACGACCGGGGCACCGAGGACGACCCCTGGGCACCATGGACACCCAGGACACCGTGATGAGCATGCACATCCGTACGTCCTTCTCGCACGAGACGACTCACGAGGATCTGTGGATCCCTCTCCCGGACGGCACCCGCCTGCACGCGCGTGTGGCGCCCGCTGACCGACGCGCCCGTCCCCGCGCTCCTCGAATATCTCCCGGACCGGCTCACCGACCGGACCGCGCCACGCGACTGGCAGCGCCACCCCTGGTAGGCGGGCCACGGCCACGCCTCCGTCCGGGTGGATGCCCACGGTTACGGCAACTCGGAGGGCGTGCCGACGGACCCGTACGGGGAGAGTGAGCGGGCCGACGGGGTGGAAGTGATCCACTGGCTGGCGGACCGGCCCTGGTGCAACGGCGCGGTGGGCATGTTCGGCATCTCCCGGGGCGGCTTCACCTCCCTCCGGATCGCGACCCTCGCGCCCGAACCGCTCAAGGCGATCGTCACGGTCTGTGCGACCGACGATCCCTATGACAACGACGGGCACCGCATGGGAGGTTCCGTCCTCGCCGTCGAGACGCACGCCCGGGCGGCGACGGCGCTCGCCGACGTCGCCCGTCCGCCGGAATCCGGCGCACGTGGGCCGGGCGATGTGGCGCGACATGTGGGTGAAGCGCCTGGAGACGGTGGAGCCGTTCATCCATACGTGGCCGTCCCACCCGAACCGGGACGCGTACTGGCGCCACGCCGGTGTGCGCGAGGACGGGGGATACGGCGGGATCCGGGCCGCCGTGCTCGCGGTGGGCGGCCGGTACGACCCGTGCCGCGACACGGTGTTGCGGCTGGTCGAGAGCCTTCCCGCCGACCGTGTGCGCGGCCGGATCGGCCCCTGGTGCCACCAGTACCCGGACCGGGGCCTGCCGCCGGGCCCGGCGATCGGTTTCCTCCAGGAGACGCCGATGTGGTGGGACCACTGGCTCAGACCGACCGGTACGAGCGTCACCGAGCCCGGGCCTGCCCCGACCGCGACCGCGGCCCTGGCCCTGGCCCTGGCCCTGGCCCTGGCCCCGACGCGATCGGCCGTCCTGGCCTCGGCGTGATCAACAATCCCGGCCTCGGCGTGGATGACGTTCCTGACCCCGGTGCGACCGCCGATCCGGGCCCTGGCGTGGACGGCGATCCAGGGCCCGGCGCGAACGACGATCCAGGGCTCGGCGTGGACGGCGATCCGGACCCCGGCGTGAGCAACCGTGGCGTCATGACGGAGCCCCTCCTGCGCTCCTACGTCATGGCCGCGCCCCCCGGCGACGACGTACCCGTCCCTTCCCGGCCACTGGGTGGGCGACACCGCCTGGCTCTCCCCCTCCGTGACCCCGATCGCGTACGCGCTGCGGGGCGCACCGGTGCCGGTGCGCTCCCCTCAGCACACGGGCGTGGACGCGGGCCGTTTCCGCCCCGTCGGGAACGACGCGGACCTGCCGCCGAACCAGCGGGAGGAGGACGCGAAATCGGCCTGCCTCGAGTTCGAGGTCCCGGGGGGAGACCTGGATCCTGGGGCGCCCCAGGGTCCGCCTCCGCCTGACGTCCCACTCCCCCTGAGGCCAGGCGATCGCCCGGGTGTGCGACGTCGCTGCCGACGGTTCCTCGACGCCGGTGACCCGGGGTGACCCGAACCTGACAGCGCGCTATGACCCCGACCAGGCGGTCTCCTGGAAACCGGGCTCTACGGAGGACGTGGTTTTCGACCTGGCCGCCATCGGCTACGCATTCCCGCCCGGCCACCGCATCCGGCTCTCCCTGTCCACCGCCTCCTGGCCGTGGATCTGGCCCCAGCCGGGCTCGGCGGCGGGGTTCGTCCTGGACCCGGCGGGCAGTTCCCTCGAACTTCCGGTGCGAGCGAGGGAGTCGGACCTGAGGATCACCTTCGAGGAGCCGGAGCAGTCCGAACCCCCAGGAGTGACATCCCCGGTCACCTTTGACGAGCCCGCCCCGCGCGCCTGGTCGCCCGTTACGTGGCGAGGGGCGAGTGGCGACTGGAGGTCGACCTTCGCCACGACGGCACCCGTGTCCACCCGGACGGCCTCGAATGCACGGAGGACGCCCGGGACACGTACACCATCCACGAGTCGGACCCGCTCTCCGCCCGTACCCGCTCGACGAGGTCGATCCGTCTGCACCGCCCGGAGCTGCCCCGGGACGCCCGGGTCGAGACACGCTCCGAACTCAGCTGCGACGACCGGGAGTTCATCACCTCGAACGAGCCGATCTGCCTCGAACGAGCCGATCTGCAAGGACGGCAACGAGGTGGTCTTCCATCGGACGTGGGAGAGAAGAATCCCCCGGACGGCGGACTGGAGACCCGGCCACGGCATGGGCAACCCTGAAGAGCATGGCGCGGACCGGTGAGTTCCTGATGGCCCTGGACGAGGGGATGCTCGCGTACTTCCGCGAGATGGCCGACGAGATGGTCACGCGTTTCGGAATCCCCCGGGCCGAGGCGGTGGCGAGGATCAACAGGGCTTACGCGGGGCAGGAGTTCGGTCCCCACCCGGACCTGATGTGCCACGAACTCCCCGAATACTGGGCCTACGGCCTCTACTTCAAGCCCAATGCCGGCCGGCTGCCCGACGACGACCCCGACACGGACCTGTCCGTATGGGAGGTCCGCCCGGCTCCGCCCGCGGGCTCACCGGCCTGGACACTCGAAGCGCGATGTCCGATTTGCCGCCAGTGCCGCTTTATTTCTGCTTGGTCGCGTGAATTGGGTCACTCCCATGCGAAGTGGGCCCTTTATCCCCTCTTGACGACTCCCCCTTTGCATAAGGCAAGTTGAGCGTCGCGTTCCGGATTAATCGGGCATTTTCTCCCTCGTATCACCCAGGTGAAAGCGATCTACACCGGGAAATGAGGGCTTGTTCCGGACATGTGCTCTCGCATACGTTCACGTCGATCCGGACGGACCGCCCAATCCTGCCGCCGACCGGAATACCCCACCCACCCACACAGACGCACGGCAGGAGCGGGGGACCCAGGTAAGCCGCCGATCCGGACACCGGAACGGCTAGGGGTGAAGTCGCACACACCGTGCGGCCGGGCAGCTCCCGCCCGAACCCGACAGCTCACTTCGCAGGCGCCGGAGAGGAATTCGCCATGTCCGCACGAGGCAAGCACCGCAACTTCAAGATCCAGGGCATGCTCACTCGGGGCATCCTCGCCGCAGGAATGGGCGGAGTCGCACTCGCCCTTCCGCTCGTGAGCGCGACCTGCGCGCAGGCCGCCACGGCCACCAGCACCGATGTCCAGCTCATCACCTACAAGGTGGTCGCGGGCGACACCCTGGCCACGATCGCGAAGAAGTACCCCACGAGCGGCGGCCCGGCGAAGCTGTACACCGCCAACCGCGCGGTCATAGGCCCCGACCCGACGACGCTTCGTCCGGGCCTCACCCTGACCGTGGGCACCAAAACCGTCCAAACCACCACCAAGAAGACCCCGGCGAAGACGGCGCCCACCAACTCGAAGACGTACGCGAACAACCTCGACGGTTGGATCAAGCACTCGCTGGACATCATGGCCCGCGCCAAGATCCCCGGCACCTACAACGGCATCCACCGCAACGTCATGCGCGAGTCCTCCGGAAACCCCCTGGCCATCAACAACTGGGACTCCAACGCCAAGGCCGGCATCCCCTCCAAGGGCCTGCTCCAGGTCATCGACCCCACGTTCAAGGCCTACCACGTGCCCGGCACGTCGATGAACCCCTACGACCCGGTCGCGAACATCACGGCCGCCTGCAACTACGCGGCGGCGAAGTACGGCTCGATCGACAACGTCAACGGAGCCTACTGACAGGACTGGCGGGGCTGGCGGGGCCGGTAGGGCTGGTACGACTGCCGGGGCTGATGCGGCCAACACGACCGATATAGCCCATATGCCCGATGTAACCGATATGGCTAGTGAGGTCGGAGAGACTCGGAGAGCTGCCGGGACCCACCGGGCTCTCCGGACTCCCGGAACCGGTCCGACCGGTACGGGAACAGCCGCTCCAGCACCACCGCGATCCCGTCGTCCTCGTTCGACAACGTCACCTCGTCGGCCACCGCCTTCAGCTCCGGATGGGCGTTGGCCATGGCGACCCCCCTGTCGGCCCAGTCGAACATGGGGATGTCGTTGGGCATGTCGCCGAAGGCGATGGTGGCGGCGGGAGTGAGACCGAGGTGGGCGGCGGCGAGCGCCAGACCGGTTGCCTTGGTCACGCCGCATGGCTGGAGTTCGACGGTCCCGGGCCCCGACATGGTGACGGTGGCCAGCGAACCCACCACGCCCCGGGCCGCCGAGGCCAACTCGTCGTCGGACAGCGACGGGTGGCGGAGCAACACCTTGCTGATCGGCTCCGTCCACAGGTCGTCGCGGTGATGCACCCGTACCGCCGGAAGCGTCGGATGCGGCATCACGTACCCCGGCTCGATGAGCGTCAGCCCGTCCACGCCGTCCTGGTCCACCGCGGCGTAGAGCAGCCCGACCTCCGCCTCGATCTTGCCGAGCGCGGTCTCCGCGAGTTCCCTGTCCAGGGTCACCGACCACAGCAGTCGGTCCGTCGCCGCGTCGTACAGCTGCGCCCCCTGCCCGCACACCGCCAGTCCCGTGCCGCCGAGTTCGTCGAGCAGAGGTCGTACTCTCGGCGCCGGGCGCCCCGTCACGACCAGGTGTCGGGCGCCCGCCTCGGCCACCCTCTCCAACGCGGCCCGGGACCGGTCGGAGAGGGTGTCGTCGCCGCGGAGCAGCGTTCCGTCCAGGTCAGTGGCGATAAGTGAATATGCAGTCGGAGCGGCCATGATCCGAAGAATACGGATCGAACGACTCATCGGCCCGGCGTGAACCGGACGACGTCCGGTATCCCGTCAGCAACGCCGTTCACCGTACGGGGCGTACCGGGCGTACAGAGTGCACTTCCGCCCCCGCCCACCGAGCGGGCGGTACGAAAAGACTCCGAGCGGAATGTCACTCCAGAGGATGACGCGGCTGCGGTGACTGTGGCCGCCTGAGCCCAACACAAGCTCCGACGCGACGGGTTGGGCCCCGCCCACGGCGTGGCCCACCAGTCACCGTCCCCTCCGGCCGTACGGACCCCGGCCACCTCACCCGTGCGCGCCCGCCAAGTGCTTGGCCAGCCGCGGCGAAGCGAACTCCGTACCGCACACGAACCGCATCACCGGCCCGTACGAAGCCGCCGCCGGCAACCCCGTGAAGTACAGCCCGGGCACCGAGGAGCAATACCCCGCACCGAGCTTGGGAGTGCCGCGGCTCACCGCGAGCGCCGTACGCAACTCGTGTCCCAGGAAGTCCATCGCGGCGATGTCGACGCGATATCCGGTCGCTGCGATGACATGGTCGGCGGAGAGTTCCTCGCCCCGACCGCCCAGGGTCCGCACGGAGAGGACCGGACGCCCGTCGGAGACGTCAGCGCGAACGATCCCGGAGACCTCGCTGACCTCGACCTTGCCCTCGAAGCGGTCGCGCAGCCACCACGCCCCGAGGGGGCCGAGCACCCGGCGGACCAGGTAGTGCCGGGCGTCGGCGGGCAGATAGCGGTAGGGGTGCGGGTAGTAGCTGAGCGCCCACAGGGACCAGGCGCGCCCGAAGGGCGACTCGGGACGCAGCTTCGGCTGTTTCCAGGGCGGTGCGCCGAAGGCGACCCTGCCCCGTCCCCGGGACACCACCCGGACCTGCGCGCCCGCCTCCGCCGCGAGCGCCGCCGTCTCCAGCGCGGACTGGCCCGCGCCGACGACGATCAGTTCCTTGCCGGAGAACCGGGCGAGGTCGTGGTGCTGGGAGCTGTGCGAGACGGGGCCGGTGGGCGTGGGTCCGTCCGCCGCCGCGCCGCCGAGCTCGGGCGGCAGATGCGCGAGTCCGTACAGTCCCGTGGCCACGACGACCGCCCGCGCCGTGAACGACTCCCCCGAGTCCAGCTTGAGTTCGAAGCCCTCGCCGCCCCGGCGGTCGACGGACACCACCCGCACCCGCTCCAGCTCGGGCACCAGCTTCTGCTGGAACCACTCGCCGTACGCGATGAACGTCTCGACCGGAATGATGTCCTCGTCCGTGACAAGCCGGCGGATCCCCGCCGCGTCGCAGTAGTCGGCGATCGTGTGGCCGGGCTGCGGGGCATCGAGGCTGGACGCAACCGGGGTCGATTTGAGAAGCATCCCCTCGGGCATATGGTCACGCCAGCTCACCATGGGCTCGCCGAACACGCGCACCGGGATGCCACGCGCCCTCAGATGGGCGGCGGTGGACAGGCCGAACGGGCCGGCACCGATGACTGCTACCGGATGAATCACGAAGTCCCTCCCCAGGACGTACGTTCGTCACTTCGTGGTCGTACTGGTGCTGCTGCCACGGCGGTTGGTCCGCCACAGCTGATAAAGATGCCTCGCGCCCGGCCGCACGAAGCGCGCGAGCATCGTGAAGAACGGCCGCAGGTCGTCACCCGCGAGCCAGGCCAGCTCCGTACCGCTCGCGCGAGCCGGCGCGTGCGGGGTCGTGTAGCCGCTGCGCCGGTAGGCGAGCAGGGCCGGCAGGTCGATGTTCTCCACGATGTACCGGTGACCGGCCCGCTGTTCCCCTTCGGGAACGGTGCGCCCGGTCAGGTCGAGATGCATGGCCCGGACGACGTCGATCCCCGACTCGTTCTCGAAGAGCCGGAATTGCGCGCCCATCCGGGGGTTGAAGTCGAGGAGTTTGTACCGACCGTCGCGCCGGTCGAAGCGCAGGTCGAGGTCGATGACGCCGCTGAAGCCGATCTGTTTGATGAAACGCGCGGCGAGGTCCGCGAGTTCCGGATTGTCGACGACGTACGCGTTCGCCGTCATTCCCGCGTGCGGCGGCCAGGAGCGGACCTTCACGCCCGTGAACATCGCGAGCGGCGTCGAGTCCGCGTCGAAGTACGCGTGCACGATCCAGTCCTCCGCCTCCTCCCTGGGCAGGTACTCCTGGAGGATCACGCCCGGCTGATCACCCCAGTCCCGGGCGAGTGACAGCAGCCCCTCCCGGGTCGCGATCCTCGTCGTCCCGTTCACCGCCGGCTGGCTGCGGCGTACGAACGCCTCCCGGTTCTTGGCGACGATCGGAAACCGAGCGCTCTCGGCGAACGCCACGATCTCCTCGTACGACTGCGGAAAGGCCGCCGCCGGGCTGGGGATGCCGTGTTCCACACAGAGTTCGTGCAGGCCCTGCTTGCTGGCGAGGCGCCGGGGCAGTTTGGCGTCGACCCGGGGGAAGAGGAACCGCTCCCCCAGCTCCTCCTGGTGCTCGGCGATCAGGACGGCCGCCTCCTCGTCCGTCGGGACGAGCACCGTCGGCCGCCCGATGCGGGCCCCGATCCGCAGCAGCCCCTCGACGAGACGCTCCGGCTCCTCCGTCCCCGTCGTCGGCCAGACGAAGGCACGGCGCAGATAGCGTGAGGCCGCGGCAGGCGTGTAACGGTCCTCGGTGATCGCATACATCGGTATGCCGAGACGGCCCAGACTTCGGATGGCGCCCACACCGCCGTGGTGCAGCGGATAGTCGCCAAACTTCACGATCAGGCCCGGAACGTTCCGATCGGCGTCGAACGGCACTCCGCTGACGCTCCTGGCCACGGGTCCCCCCACGTGTCCCCCCTACGGACCGGACCCACCCCGTCCGTGTCCCCAAAGGACGCTAAGCCGGAACTACCGCGTCCGACAAGGCCTATTCGGACATTGCGAACTCTTTAGGCACTGTCCAGGCAACTCTTCGGGTACTGCCACGGCGCCTCACGACAACTCGCGGCAACTCATGGCAACTCTTTGGGCACTGCCACAGCACGTCACTCCCCCCGTAATCTGTGCCGCGACCACCCGGAGCACGTGCAACACCCACACATGCACCGCGCGGATCACACGGCCAACACAGTCACACGCATCACACAGCGCGCACGACCACGAAAGCGAGGCACCACCCGATGCCCCCCTTCGATGTCCCCGAGGGCGATCCCTTCGGCCCGCACAACCTCCCCTACGGCGTCTTCTCCCGGGCCGGAGCGTCCGAGCGGAGCGTCGGCGTCCGGCTCGGCGACCACGTCCTCGACGCGGGAGCGACGGCTCGTGCACTCGGCTCCCCGTACGCCGAACTGCTCGCGCGGCCCACCCTGAACCCGCTGCTCGCCGCCGGCCGCACGGCATGGTCCGACGTACGCCGCGCACTCACCGCCTGGGTGACGGTCCCGGCCCACCGGGAGACCATCGCACCCCTTCTGCACCCCCTCTCCGAGGTGACCCTGCACCTCCCCTTCGAGGTCGCGGACTACGTCGACTTCTACGCCTCCGAGAACCACGCCCGGAACGTCGGACAGATCTTCCGCCCCGACGCCACCGACTCCCTCACCCCCAACTGGAAGCATCTGCCGATCGGTTACCACGGCCGCTCCGGCACGGTCGTGGTGTCGGGCACGGAGGTGGTCCGCCCCTCGGGCCAGCGCAAGGCCCCTTCCGACACCGCCCCCGTCTTCGGCCCCTCCGTCCGGCTCGACATCGAGGCGGAGGTCGGCTTCGTGGTCGGCGCACCCTCGATCATGGGCACGCCCGTCCCTCTCTCCTCCTTCCGCGACCACGTCTTCGGCCTCTGCCTCCTCAACGACTGGTCGGCGCGGGACATCCAGGCCTGGGAGTACGTCCCTCTCGGCCCCTTCCTCGGCAAGTCCTTCGCCACCTCGGTGTCGGCCTGGATCACCCCGCTCGACGCGCTGGACGACGCACGGGTCGCGCCCCCGGCCCGCACGCACCCCCTCCTCCCCTACCTGGACGACTCCGAGGACGAGCCCGGCGGCTACGACCTCCGTATCTCCGTCGCCATCAACGGTCACGTCGTCTCCGAACCCCCCTTCTCCACCATGTACTGGACGGCCGCCCAGCAACTGGCCCACATGACGGTCAACGGAGCCTCCCTGCGCACCGGCGACCTGTACGGCTCGGGAACGGTCAGCGGCCCCTCCGAGCACGAGCGCGGCTCCCTCCTGGAACTCACCTGGAACGGCCGCGACACCCTCGACCTCCCCGACGGCAAGCGGGCCTTCCTGGAGGACGGCGACGAGGTCACCCTGACGGCCTGGGCCCCGGGCCCCGGCGGCACGCGAGTGGGACTGGGCGAGGTGAGCGGCCGCATCACCCCGGCCCCCAACCCCTCCTGACCCCGGCGGGGTCCGGAGCAACAGGCCCGACGGGGTCTGGGGCGACGGCCCCTGCGGGGTGCAAGGGCGATAGGTCCGGCTGGGGCCAATGGCAGTAGGCCCGGCAGGGTGCAAGGGCGACAGCCCCGGCTGGGGCCAAGGGCAGTAGGCCCGCGGGGTGCAAGGGCAACAGGCCCGGCGGGGGCCAAGGGCAATAGGCCCGGCTGGGTCCGAGGGCAATAGGCCCGTGCCGTTCCGGGGGCGCTAACCCCGGTGGGGTGGAAAGGTAAAGCCCCGCGTGACGACCCGAGCACGCAGCCCCGCCGGGATGCAGGGGCGAAGCCCCGCGGTGGGCTCCCCTCCCCCCGGTGAGGGGAGCCCAGGGGGTCGAAGGGGCGGAGCCCCTGGGAGGGGACGGGTAGCGGCGGCGGGGGCGAAGACCCCTACCCCGTCGGCCCCACGCCCCCGCACCCCCGCACCCCCAAGACACCCCGCCCCCACGGGTGGCAGATCTCCCCTCCTCCCGACCAAAACCGCAGGCCAACCCCCGACCCCCACCATCGACAGGTGGCGCAACACTCCAGCAACACCACCACCCGCACCCCGTCGGTATGGTCCGTCGCATGCCCACCGAACGCGCCCGAGAGCACGCCGGCCCCGGCGCGACCACCGTCGCCGCCCACCGTCGCCGGCTGCGCGCGGACCGGGCGAGGCAACTCGCCGACCTGCTCCGCCACCAGGTGCTGACGGGCGGTTTCCCGGACGGCACCCTGCCGCACGAAGCCGCCCTCGGCACCGACTACGGCGCCTCGCGCAACACCATCCGCCAGGCCCTGGACCTGCTCCGCGCGGAGGGCCTGGTGGAACGCCTCCCCGGCGTCGGCACCGTCGTCGTCGCCCAGAAGTACCCGCACGGACTCGACCGGCTGATGGGACTCGCGGAGACCCTGCGCGAACACGGCCAGGTCACCAACGAGGTCCGCACGGTCGGCCCCGTGGCCGCACCCACTCCCGTGGCCGACCGCCTCCGTATCGCCCCCGGCGCTGACGTCCTCTACATCGAACGCCTCCGCCGCCTCGACGGACTCCCCCTCTCCCTCGACCTCACCTACATCCCGCTCGACCTCGGCACCGCCCTGCTAGGCGCCGACCTGGAGAACACCGATGTCTTCCGTCTCCTGGAAGCCATCGCCGGCCAGCCTCTGGGGCACGCCGAGATCACCCTGGAGGCGGTCAACTCCGACGCACACTCGGCGGCCGTCCTGCAAGCGCCCCGCGGTGCGGCCGTCCTCATGCTGGAGCGGCTCACTCACCTCGCCGACGGCCGCCCCGTGGACCTGGAGTTCATCCGCTTCCGCGGCGACCGCATCACAATGAGCGGCCAGCTCCGCCGCGCGCTCTGAAGCCTCTCGTCACCACGCCACCGTCACCTCCCTTCCGCACCGCGCCCCTCACCACAGCTCCCTTTCATCACCGCGCCCCTCACCACCGCGCCCCTCCACCCCTTCATCGTTTCGAAGGGCCCTTCCGGTTCATCCCACGCACGACTTTTCTGGAGACAGCCATGCCCTTGGCGCCCCAGCGGGCCGACGTGCCCGTGACCATCGACGAGTCGAAGTGCATCGACGGCTGCACGCTCTGCGTGGACATGTGCCCGCTGGACTCCCTCGCCATCGACGAGAGCAACGACAAGGCGTACATGCACGTCGACGAGTGCTGGTACTGCGGCCCCTGCGCGGCCCGCTGCCCCACCGGGGCCGTCACGGTCAACATGCCCTACCTCCTCCGGTGAGAGGACCGAACTCCATGAAACTCAAGGCATTCGCCGCCCTGGCCACGGCCGCCCTCGTACTTCCTCTCACCGCCTGCGGCAACGGCACCACGACCGGTTCCGGCTCCACGGTCATCATCACGGTCGGCTACCAGTCCAAGACCATCAACACCGTCACCGCGGGAACCCTGCTTCGTTCCCTCGGCTCCTTCGAGAAGGAGTTGAACTCCCTGAGGGACGGCACGACGTACAAGGTGAACTGGCAGGACTACGCGACCGGCGCCCCGATCACCGCCCAGATGACCGCCGGGAAGATCGACATCGGCTCGATGGGCGACTTCCCGCTGCTGATCAACGCGGCCCGCGGCAAACAGCTCGGCCGCCCCACCCGCCTCGTCTCCGTCACCGGCTACAACCTCCGAGGCGGCCTCAACACCATCGTCACGGCACCGGACTCGAAACTCGCCACCCTCGACGACCTGCGCGGCAAGAAAGTGTCGACCAGCATCGGTTCGGCGGCCGACGGCACCCTCGTACGAGCCCTGCAGCGCGCCGGAATCGACCCGGACAAGGGCATCCAGAAGCTCAACCAACAGCCCGCGGTGGGCGCTTCGGCCCTCTCCGCGGGCAGCACCGACGCGCTCTCGCAGTTCGTCGCCTGGCCCGGCCTGCTCGCCTTCCAGGGCAAGGCCAAGGCCCTTTACGACGGCGCCGCACTCGATCTGCCGACCTTCCACGGCGTCACCGCCCGCGAGGACTTCGCGAAGAAGCGCCCGGCCGTGCTGGAGGCCTTCCTCCGGGCCCAGTCGGAGGCGACGACCTATCTGCACGACCACCCGCTGGCCGCCGCCCAGAAGGTCGCGAAGGCGACCGATCTACCCGCCGAGGTCGTCTACCTCTACAACGGCGCTCACGGCATCGCCACCTTCGACCCGGCCCTCAGGCCCCAGCTGATCTCCGCGCTGAAGAAGGACGCTTCCGTCCTGAAGTCGGCGAAGCTCGTGGGCGACGTCGACGTGGACGCCTTCGTCGACGACCAGTACGTGAAACGCGCCCTCGGCCCGACCGCGTACGCCGATCAGCTCGCCGCGTCACCTCCACCGGCCGCGAGCGAGGTGTGGCCCAAGGGCGCCTCCTCGACCCGTACCTTCGCCTCGCCTTCCGCTCTCCTCCACTACGTGTCCTCCCACCGCGGCACCGTCCGCGCCGCGTACGTCCCCGACGCCACGACCGGCACCCTGTGGTTCGCCGACCGGGCGGTGTGGGTGGCCGACGGCAGCGACCTGCGCCCCTTCATCACGGCGGCGACAGCCCAGGCGTACCTCGACGGGCACCAGGGCGCGCGCACCATCTCGTACGCCTCCGCGCTGGAGCGGGCGTCATGACCCGGTATCTCGTCAGGGCCGCGTCGCTCGCCGCGGCCCTGACCACCTGGCAGCTGCTGACCAGCCTGAACGTCGACCTCTGGCTGCGCTTCTCGCAGTTCCCCACCGTCGCCGACGTGGCTCGTGCCTTCGGTGACCGCCTCGGCGGCCACGACTACTGGACGGACCTCACCGACAGCCTCACCCGGATCCTCACCGGTTTCCTGCTGGCGGCCGTCCTGGGGGTGGCCACGGGCGTGCTCGTGGCCCGCTCGCGCCTCGCCGAGGACCTGCTCGGCCCGCTGGTGGAGGTGCTCAGGCCGATCCCCGCGATCGCGCTCGTCCCGGTGGCGATCCTCCTCTTCCCCAGCAACGAACAGGGCATCGTCTTCATCACCTGCGCCGCCGCCCTCTTCCCGGTCCTGGTCTCCACCCGGCACGCGGTTCGGGCCCTGGCCCCCGCGTGGGAGGAGGTCGTGCGCACCATGGGCGGCGGCCGATGGCGGATCCTCGGCTCGGTCGTCCTGCCCGGTGCCCTCCCCGGGATCTTCGGCGGTCTCTCGGTCGGCATCGGCGTCTCGTGGATCTGTGTGATCTCCGCCGAGATGATCTCCGGCCAGTACGGCGTCGGCTACCGCACCTGGCAGGACTACACCGTCGTCGACTATCCCGGTGTCTTCGTCGGCATGGTCACGATCGGTGTGCTGGGCTGGGTCACCTCCACGGCCGTCGAGCGCGTGGGGCGATGGCTCACCCGATGGCTGCCGCGCACCGAGTACGTCGCCGGGGCGCGCGTACGCAGGACCCCCGCCCCGGCCTCGTCCGTCCCGGAGCCTGTCCGCGAGGAGGGGGTGCGCGATGAGCACCTCGTCTGAGACCGGGACGCCCGTCGCCGCGCGCGGCACCCGGCTGTCCCTCACCCACGCCTCGCTCGGCCGACCCGGCGCCCTGGTCCTCGAAGGCGTCGTCCTGGACATCGCCCCCGGCGAGATCCTCACCGTCGTCGGCCCCTCTGGCTGCGGCAAGTCGACCCTCCTGCGCACCCTTGCCGGGCTGCTGCCCGCCCTCGCCGGAACCGTCACCCAGGACGGCCGCCCCCTGGTGGGCCCCGGTGCCGACCGGGCGCTCGTCTTCCAGGAGGATGCCCTTCTTCCCTGGCGCACCCTGCGCGCCAACGTCGAACTCCCGCTGGCCATCAAGGGCTCGTCCCGCACCGAGCGGCGCGCGCAGGCCTCGGGCTGGCTCGCCCGCGTCGGACTCGCCGACCGCGAACGGCAGTTGCCGCACCGCGTCTCCGGCGGCCAGCGCCAGCGCGTCCAGCTCGCCCGCGCCCTCGCCGGAGCACCCCGCGCCGTCCTCATGGACGAACCCTTCGGCGCCCTCGACGCCCAGACCCGCGCCGGCATGCAGGATCTCCTCGTCGAGGTGCTGCACGGCACCGGAGCGACCGTCGTCTTCGTCACCCACGACGTGGACGAGGCGTTGTTCCTGGGCGACCGGGTCGCGCTCCTCGGCTCCGGGCAGCCGGCCGACGACGGCGGTCCCGGCAGCCCCGGCCGACTGCTCGCCGTACGTGAAGTACCGCGACCGCGTGATCGATCCGCACTCGACAACCCGGCGCGGCTCGCCCTGCGTCGCGAGGTCCTCACGTCCCTCAGCACCTGAAAGGCACCCTCGTGGACACCTCCGTGGACACCCTCGTGGAGATCCCCGCGCTCGCGGACGCCGAAGAGCTGTCCTGCGACGTCCTCGTCATCGGCGGCGGCACGGCCGGCACCATGGCGGCACTCACCGCCGCCGAGCACGGGGCCGATGTCCTCCTCCTGGAGAAGGCGCACGTCCGCCACTCCGGCGCTCTCGCCATGGGCATGGACGGCGTCAACAACGCGGTCATCCCCGGCCGCGCCGAACCCGACGACTACGTCGCCGAGATCACCCGCGCCAACGACGGCATCGTCGACCAGTCCACCGTCCGCCAGACCGCGACCCGCGGCTTCGCGATGGTGCGGCGCCTGGAGTCGTACGGCGTGAAGTTCGAGAAGGACGAGCACGGTGAGTACGCGGTCCGCCAGGTGCACCGCTCCGGCTCGTACGTGTTGCCGATGCCCGAGGGCAAGGACGTCAAGAAGGTCCTCTACCGGCAGTTGCGGCGCCGCGAGATGCGCGAGCGCATCCGCATCGAGAACCGGGTGATGCCGGTACGGGTCCTCACGGCGGAGGGGCGCGCGGTGGGTGCCGCGGGCTTCAACACCCGCACCGGGCGGTTCGTCTCCGTACGTGCCGGGTCGGTGATCCTCGCGACCGGCGCCTGCGGCCGCCTCGGCCTGCCCGCCTCCGGCTACCTCTACGGCACGTACGAGAACCCCACCAACGCCGGTGACGGCTACGCCATGGCCTACCACGCCGGCGCCGAACTCACCGGTATCGAGTGCTTCCAGATCAACCCGCTGATCAAGGACTACAACGGTCCCGCCTGCGCCTACGTCGCCAACCCCTTCGGCGGCTACCAGGTCAACCGGCACGGCGAACGCTTCGTCGACTCCGACTACTGGTCGGGCCGGATGATGGCCGAGTTCGCCGCCGAGATCGCCTCGGACCGGGGCCCGGTGTACCTCAAGCTCAGCCACCTCCCCGAGGAGTCGATCAGCGCCCTCGAGTCCATTCTGCACACCACCGAACGCCCCACGCGCGGTACCTTCCACGCCGGTCGCGGCCACGACTACCGCACCCATGACATCGAGATGCACATCTCCGAGATCGGCCTGTGCGGCGGCCACTCCGCTTCGGGCGTACGGGTCGACGACCACGCCCGTACGACCGTGCCCCGTCTGTACGCCGCCGGGGACCTGGCCTGTGTCCCCCACAACTACATGATCGGCGCGTTCGTCTTCGGCGACCTCGCGGGAGCGGACGCCGCCCAGTACAAGCCCTACGAGGGCGAGTTGCCGCAGGACCAGCTGCGCGACGCACACGAACTGGTCTACCGCCCGCTGCACCACCCGGACGGGCCCCCGCAGTCCCAGGTCGAGTACAAACTCCGCCGCTTCGTGAACGACTACGTGGCGCCGCCGAAGTCCGGCGCCCGGCTCTCCCTCGCCCTGGAGGCGTTCGAGCGGATGCGCGCGGACATCGCGGAGATGGGTGCCCGCACTCCGCACGAGCTGATGCGGTGCGCCGAGGTCACGTTCATCCGCGACTGCGCGGAGATGGCGGCCCGCGCCTCCCTGGCCCGCACGGAGTCCCGCTGGGGCCTGTACCACGACCGCACGGACCATCCCGCGCGCGACGACGACTCCTGGTTCCACCACCTCGACCTGCACAAGTCCTCCTCCGGCTCCATGGAGTTCACGGCCCGTCCCGTGGCCCCCTATCTCGTCCCGGTTCCCGACTTCGCCCCGACGGGCGGCGCCTCCCGACACCTCGGCGAGGTCCACCCGGAGGCGGTCGCCACAGCGGGGGCACGGGATGCCGCGCCGGTGGCCTCGGTGCCCCCTTCCGGCACGGTCCCCGTCACCGATCCCGACCGCAGCGGACTCGACCACACCGGCGCCGGCACCTCGCCCCGCCTCCTCGAACTCCTCACCCTCACGGAACAGGAACCCGAACTCACCGCACTGCTGCCCTACTTGGACGACCCGTCCCCCGCTGTCCGACGCTCGGCCGTCGACGTCCTCACCGAGACCGTGCCGCCCGGCACCGGTCCCGCCCTCGCCGCCGCACTCCGGGACCCGCACGGCGACGTACGGGCCACCGCCGCGGCCTCGCTGCGCGAGCTGGTGGAGACCCTGCCGGCCGAGCCGGACCTGCGCGAGGCCCTCACCGCCGCCCTCACCGAGGACGATCCCGTCGTGCGCACCGCCGCCCTGGACGTCCTGCGCGCGCTGCGCCTGGGCGACGCCGAACTGTTCGCCGACGTCCTCGTCGATCCCGAAACCGCCGTCCGCGTCGAGGCCGTGCGCGCCCTGGTCTCCGTCGACGCCGCGGAGCCCCTGAGCCGGGCCGCGGCCGACCCGTCCCGCGAGGTCCGCGTCACAGTGGCCAAGGCTCTCGCCAACGTGACCCCGGGAAAGCTCGTCGCGGACACCCTCGACCGGCTCACGACCGACCCGGACGCCCTGGTCCGGGCAGCGGCCTTCGCGACGCTGGCCGTCACCGGCTGCTCGACGTCCCTGGCCGCGCGTGCCGTCGCCGCCCAGGCCGACGCCGCCTGGCAGGTCCGCTCCGGCGCCGCGACCGCGCTGTCCGCCGCGGAGGCCCGGGTCGCCGTCCCGGCGCTCGCCCGGGCCCTAGAAGACCCGAACGCCGACGTCCGCAAGGCGACGGTCCTGGCCCTCGTGCGGCATTCCGCGATCGACGAGGCCGCCCGCGCGGCCCTGGCCACGGCCACGGCGGACTCCGACGCGGACGTCAGGGCGTACGCGTCACGGGCCCTGTGACCACAGGGCTGAGCAGAGAGCTGGGCAGAGGGCCGGGGCGCCCTATATCCAGTCCTCCGGCTCCGGTTCCGCGTCCATCTCGGGCCAGTCCGGGTCCGGTGCCTCACCGGCCGCGGCGGCCGGTGCTGCTCCGGGGGCGCCGCCGCCCAGGGAGGCGAGCACTCCGATCACGCCCTCTCCGTATGTCGCGAGCTTCTTCTCGCCCACCCCGCTGATGCCGCCGAGGCCTTCGACCGAGGTGGGCCACACCGTGGCGATCTCCCGGAGCGTGGCGTCGTGGAAGATGACGTACGCCGGGACGCCCTGTTCCTTGGCCTGTTCGGCACGCCAGGAGCGCAGGGCCTCGAAGGCGGGGACGAGCTCCTGGGGCAGGTCGGCCGTCGCGGCCTTGGCCTTGCGATCGCCCCGCGAGGAGGAGGACGAGCGGGAGACGGTGGGCTTCGGCGGCTCCTTGCGGAGCGGCACCTCGCGCTCGCGCCGCAGCACCGTCCCGCTCTCCTCGGTCAGCACCAGCGTCCCGTATTCGCCCTCGACCGCGAGCAGGCCTTGTGCCAGCAACTGCCGCACCACACCACGCCATTCGGACTCGGCGAGGTCCTCACCGATGCCGAACACGGACAGCTGGTCGTGATCGAACTGGATCACCTTGGCGGTGCGCCGCCCCAGCAGGATGTCGATGATCTGTCCGGCGCCGAACTTCTGTCCGCGCTCGCGCTGCAGCCTCACCACCGTGGACAGCAGCTTCTGTGCCACGACCGTGCCGTCCGAGGTCTCAGGCGGTGCGAGGCATGTGTCGCAGTTGCCGCATGCCGGGGTGTGCGGGTCCTGGCCGAAGTAGGCGAGGAGCTGGGAGCGCCGGCACTGGACTGTCTCGCACAGGGCCAGCATCGAGTCCAGGTGGGAGGCGGCCCGGCGGCGGAACGCCTCGTCGCCCTCCGAGCCCTGGATCATCTTGCGCTGCTGGACGACGTCCTGGAGCCCGTACGCCATCCATGCCGTGGACGGCAGTCCGTCACGGCCCGCGCGTCCCGTCTCCTGGTAGTAGCCCTCGACCGACTTGGGCAGGTCGAGGTGGGCCACGAACCGCACGTCCGGCTTGTCGATACCCATGCCGAAGGCGATGGTGGCGACCACGACCAGGCCCTCTTCGCGCAGGAAGCGCGACTGGTGGGTGGCGCGAGTGCCCGCGTCCAGACCCGCGTGGTACGGCACCGCCTCGACGCCGTTGCGGGAGAGGAACTCGGCTGTCTTCTCCACCGAGTTGCGCGAGAGGCAGTACACGATGCCCGCATCGCCCGCGTGCTCGTCACGCAGAAAGGACAGCAGCTGCTTCTTGGGATCGGCCTTCGGGACGATCCGGTACTGGATGTTGGGACGGTCGAAGCTCGCCTCGAAATGGCGGGCGGTCGGCATGGCCAGGCGCTGGGTGATCTCCTTGTGCGTCGCGCGGGTGGCCGTGGCCGTCAATGCGATGCGCGGGACGTCCGGCCAGCGCTCGCCGAGCAGTGAGAGCGCCAGATAGTCGGGACGGAAGTCGTGGCCCCACTGGGCCACGCAGTGCGCCTCGTCGATCGCGAAGACGGAGATCTTCCCGCGTGACAGCAGGTCCAGCGTGGTCTCCAGGCGAAGCCGCTCCGGAGCCAGGTAGAGCACGTCGAGCTCCCCTGACAGGAACTCGGCCTCCACCACGCGCCGCTCGTCGAAGTCCTGCGTGGAGTTCATGAACCCGGCACGCACGCCCAGCGCGCGCAACGCGTCCACCTGATCCTGCATCAGCGCGATGAGGGGGGAGACCACGACTCCCGTACCCGGTCTGACCAGGGCCGGAATCTGGTAGCAGAGCGACTTGCCGCCACCCGTCGGCATCAGGACGACAGCGTCACCGCCCGCCACCACGTGCTCGATGATCGCTTCCTGCTCGCCGCGGAAGGCGTCGTACCCGAAGACCCGGTGGAGCGTGGCCAGTGCCTCGCTCCCTCCCAGCGTCTCCGTCGCGTCCGCTTCGGTCATCACACCCGTCCCGCCCATCGTCCTGTCCCCCGTACGTCGCGCCTCGACCACTGCGTCCACGATAGGGGTCCGCGCCGACAGCCCGAGAGTTATCCACAGGCTGCGACCGATCGGCTTCCCTACGCACTCGCGTCCGGCCGGTCTCAGTCCCCTGCACGGCGCGCCCTGCGCGCGTTCCATCCGTTGGCCCCACTCGCATGGCGACGTCTTTCGAGCCGGGGACATGCTGTTCGGGCGGGGAAGAGGGGGCAGACGGGGCACGCGATGCGCTGATCACGGCTCGGGCCCCGCTGCCTCACGAAGAGGGAGCGGGGCCCGGGCCGTGCGTGGTTCAGCGGACGAAGACTCCCGCCTGGCTCGCCAGGTTCAGGAAGTACTGCGGCGCCACACCGAGCACCAGCGTGACCGCCACGCCGAACCCGATCGCCGTCATGGTCAGCGGCGAGGGCACGGCGACCGTCGGTCCCTCCGGCCGGGGCTCGCTGAAGAACATGAGCACGATCACGCGGATGTAGAAGAACGCCGCGATCGCCGACGAGATCACACCGACCACGACCAGCGCGCCCGCGCCGCCCTCCGCCGCCGCCTTGAAGACGGCGAACTTCCCGGCGAAGCCGGAGGTCAGCGGAATACCCGCGAACGCCAGCAGGAAGACCGCGAAGACGGCCGCCACCAGCGGTGACCTGCGTCCGAGGCCCGCCCACTTGGACAGGTGCGTGGCCTCGCCGCCCGCGTCGCGGACCAGGGTCACGACCGCGAAGGCCCCGATCGTCACGAACGAGTACGCACCCAGGTAGAAGAGGACCGACGAGACGCCGTCCGGCGAGGTCGCGATGACGCCCGCGAGGATGAATCCGGCGTGCGCGATGGACGAGTACGCCAGGAGCCGCTTGATGTCGGTCTGGGTGATCGCGACGATCGCACCGCCCAACATGGTGACGATCGCGACGGCCCACATGACCGGCCGCCAGTCCCAGCGCAGGCCCGGAAGGACGACGTACAGCAGCCGCAGCAGCGCCCCGAAGGCGGCCACCTTCGTCGCCGCGGCCATGAAGCCGGTGACCGGTGTCGGCGCGCCCTGGTAGACGTCGGGGGTCCACATGTGGAACGGCACCGCGCCGACCTTGAAGAGCAGGCCCATGACGACCATCGCGGCGCCGATGAGCAGCAGCACGTCGTTGCCCATGGTGCCGGCGAGCGCCGGGTCGACGTTCGGGACCGTGCCGTCCACGACCTGCGCGATCGTCGCGTACGACACGGAGCCCGCGTAGCCGTAGAGCAGGGCGATGCCGAAGAGGGTGAACGCGGAGGCGAAGGCGCCGAGCAGGAAGTACTTGACCGCGGCCTCCTGCGACATGAGCCGCTTGCGGCGAGCCACGGCGCACAGCAGGTAGAGGGGCAGCGAGAAGACTTCCAGCGCGATGAACAGGGTCAGCAGGTCGTTGGCCGACGGGAAGACCAGCATGCCGCCGATCGCGAAGAGCAGCAGCGGGAACACCTCGGTGGTGGTGAACCCGGCCTTCACCGCGGCCTTCTCGCTGTCGCTGCCGGGCACAGAGGCGGCCTGTGCGGCGAACGAGTCGACGCGGTTGCCGTGCGCCTCCGGGTCGAGCCGTCGCTCGGCGAAGGTGAAGACACCGAGGATGCCCGCCAGCAGGATCGTGCCCTGCAGGAACAGGGACGGTCCGTCGACGGCGATCGCGCCCATGGCCGCGATGTGCGCCTTCGTGGTGCCGTATCCGCCCGCCGCCAGTGCGATCACCGCGGCGAAGGCGGCGGCGAGCGCGACGACGGACAGGAAGACCTGCGCGTAGTAGCGGGACTTGCGCGGCACGAAGGCCTCGACGAGCACCCCTACGAGCGCCGCCCCGATCACGATCAGGGTGGGCGACAATTGCCCGTATTCGATCTTCGGCGCGCCGATCTTGGAGATCGGTTCGGCCGCGGTTGTCCACAGGCTGTGGACAGCTGCTGTGCTCACTTGGCCGCCTCCACCTCGGGCTTGGGGTCCGTCTTATGGACGTCGGACATGGTCTGCTGGACCGCCGGGTTGACGATGTCGGTGACCGGCTTCGGATAGACGCCCAGGAAGATCAGCAGGGCGATCAGCGGGGCGACCACCAGAAGCTCACGCACCCTGAGGTCGGGCATCTCGGCGACCTCCGCCTTCACCGGGCCCGTCATCGTCCGCTGGTAGAGGACGAGTGTGTAGAGCGCGGCGAGGACGATGCCGAAGGTGGCGACGATGCCGACGGCCGGGTAGCGCTCGAACGCGCCGACCAGGACCAGGAATTCACTCACGAAGGGCGCGAGCCCGGGGAGCGAGAGGGTCGCCAGGCCGCCGATCAGGAAGGTGCCCGCGAGCACCGGGGCGACTTTCTGCACCCCTCCGTAGTCGGCGATCAGACGCGAGCCGCGCCGCGAGATCAGGAAGCCCGCCACCAGCATCAGGGCAGCGGTCGAGATCCCGTGGTTGACCATGTAGAGCGTCGCGCCCGACTGGCCCTGGCTGGTCATCGCGAAGATGCCCAGGATGATGAACCCGAAGTGCGAGATCGACGCGTACGCCACCAGCCGTTTGATGTCCCGCTGGCCGACCGCGAGCAGCGCCCCGTAGATGATGCTGATGAGGGCGAGGACGAGGATGACCGGCGTCGCCCACTTGCTCGCCTCCGGGAAGAGCTGGAGGCAGAAGCGGAGCATCGCGAAGGTACCGACCTTGTCGACCACCGCCGTGATCAGTACCGCGACCGGGGCCGTGGCCTCTCCCATGGCGTTGGGCAGCCAGGTGTGCAGCGGCCACAGGGGCGCCTTCACCGCGAACGCGAAGAAGAAGCCGAGGAACAGCCACCGCTCCGTGCTGGTCGCCATGTGCAGCGAGCCGTTGGCGCGGGCCTGCACGATCTCCTGGAGCGAGAAGTTTCCGGCCACTACGTAGAGGCCGATGACGGCGGCCAGCATGATCAGACCGCCGACCAGGTTGTAGAGGAGGAACTTCACCGCGGCGTAAGAGCGTTGAGTCGCCGCCGCGTCGTCCCCGTGCTCGTGGGCACGGTCCCCGAAGCCGCCGATGAGGAAGTACATCGGGATCAGCATGGCTTCGAAGAAGATGTAGAAGAGGAAGACGTCGGTGGCCTCGAAAGAGATGATCACCATCGCCTCGACGGCCAGGATCAGGGCGAAGAAGCCTTGGGTCGGCCGCCAGCGACTGCTTCCTGTCTCCTGCGGGTCGGCATCGTGCCAGCCCGCCAGGATCACGAACGGGATCAGCAGCGCGGTCAGCGCGACGAGCGCCACCCCGATGCCGTCCACGCCCAGCTCGTACCGCACTCCGAAGTCCTTGATCCAGGCGTGGGATTCGGTGAGCTGGTAGCGGTCGCCGCCGGGGTCGAAACGTACGAGCACGATCGCGGCCAGGACGAGCGTGGCGAGCGAGACGAGCAGCGCCAGCCACTTGGCGGCGACGCGTTGCGCGGCCGGCACGGCGGCCGTGGCGATCGCCCCGATCGCCGGGAGCGCCGCCGTCGCTGTCAGCAGAGGAAAGGACATCGGTATCAGACCGCCCTCATCAGCAGGGTCGCGGCGACGAGGATCGCCACACCGCCGAACATCGAGACCGCGTAACTGCGCGCATAGCCGTTCTGCAGTTTGCGCAGCCGCCCGGAGAGGCCGCCCATGGAGGCCGCGGTGCCGTTGACGACCCCGTCGACCAGGGTGTGGTCGACGTACACCAGGGAGCGTGTGAGGTGCTCCCCGCCGCGCACCAGCACGACGTGGTTGAAGTCGTCCTGGAGCAGGTCGCGCCGGGCGGCCCGGGTGAGCAGGGAACCGCGCGGGGCGACGACCGGGACGGGGCTGCGCCCGTACTGGGCGTACGCGATTCCGGCGCCGACGACGAGCAGCACCATGGTGGCCAGCGTGACCGTGAGGGCGCTGACGGGCGAGTTGCCCTCCGAGTGCCCGGTGACCGGCTCCAGCCAGTTGAGGAAGCGGTCGCCGATACTGAAGAAACCGCCCGCGAAGACCGATCCGAAGGCCAGTACGATCATGGGGATCGTCATGGACCTCGGGGACTCGTGCGGGTGCGGCTCATGACCTTCGGCGTCCGGCTGCCAGCGCTTCTCCCCGAAGAACGTCATGATCATCACGCGGGTCATGTAGTACGCCGTGATGGCCGCGCCCAGCAGGGCCGCGCCGCCGAGGATCCAGCCCTCGGTGCCGCCCTTCGCGAAGGCCGCCTCGATGATCTTGTCCTTGGAGAAGAAGCCGGACAGGCCCGGGAAGCCGATGATGGCGAGGTAGCCGAGGCCGAAGGTGACGAAGGTGATCGGCATGTATGTGCGCAGGCCGCCGTACTTGCGCATGTCGACCTCGTCGTTCATGCCGTGCATGACCGAGCCGGCGCCGAGGAACAGTCCGGCCTTGAAGAAGCCGTGCGTCACCAGGTGCATGATCGCGAAGACGTAACCGATGGGGCCGAGGCCCGCGGCCAGCACCATGTAGCCGATCTGCGACATCGTCGATCCGGCGAGCGCCTTCTTGATGTCGTCCTTCGCACAACCGACGATCGCACCGAACAGGAGCGTGACGGCGCCGACCACGGTGACGACGAGCTGGGCGTCGGGCGCGGCGTTGAAGATCGCGGCGGAGCGGACGATCAGGTAGACACCCGCGGTCACCATGGTCGCGGCGTGGATGAGGGCTGAGACCGGGGTCGGGCCCTCCATCGCGTCCCCGAGCCAGGACTGCAGCGGCACCTGGGCGGACTTGCCGCAGGCGGCGAGCAGCAGCATCAGGGCGACGGCGGTGAGCTTGCCCTCGGTCGCGCCACCGACGAGCCCCGGGTGTCCCTCGGTACCGAGCACCGGCCCGAAGGCGAAGGAACCGAAGGTGGTGAACATCAGCATGATGGCGATCGACAGGCCCATGTCGCCGACGCGGTTGACCAGGAAGGCCTTCTTCGCGGCGGTGGCGGCGCTGGGCTTGTGCTGCCAGAAGCCGATCAGCAGGTACGAGGCGAGGCCGACGCCCTCCCAGCCGACGTACAGCAGCAGGTAGTTGTCGGCGAGGACGAGCAGCAGCATCGCCGCGAGGAACAGGTTCAGGTAGCCGAAGAAGCGGCGGCGCCGCTCGTCGTGCTCCATGTAGCCGATCGAGTACAGGTGGATCAGTGAGCCGACGCCGGTGATCAGCAGGACGAACGTCATCGACAGCTGGTCGAGCTGGAAGGAGACGTCCGCCTGGAAGCCCTCGACGGGGACCCAGCTGAACAGGTACTGGCTCATGGCCCGGTGGTCCGCGCTCTTGCCCAGCATGTCGGCGAAGAGGATCGCGCCGATCACGAAGGACGCGGCCGCGAGCGCCGTGCCGATCCAGTGGCCGACGGCATCGAGCCGCCGGCCGCCGCACAGCAGTACGGCCGCTCCGAGCAGAGGCGCCGCTACCAGCAGCGCAATCAGGTTCTCCACGATTCAGCGACCCCTTACAGCTTCATCAGGCTGGCGTCGTCGACCGAGGCCGAGTGGCGGGAACGGAAGAGCGACACGATGATCGCGAGCCCGACCACGACCTCCGCGGCGGCGACGACCATCGTGAAGAAGGCGATGATCTGGCCGTCGAGATTGCCGTGCATGCGGGAGAAGACGACGAACGCGAGGTTGCAGGCGTTGAGCATGAGCTCGACGCACATGAACACCACGATCGCGTTGCGTCTGATCAGCACGCCGGTGGCGCCGATCGTGAACAACAGGGCGGCGAGATAGAGGTAGTTGACCGGGTTCACTTGGACGCCTCCTCCGTCTTCGTGCGCTCCAGGCGTTCTTCGGCCCGCTGCTCCAGCGCCTTCAGATCGCTCAGCGCCTCGGTGGACACGTCACGGATCTGGCCGCGGTCCCGCAGCGTCTTGCTGACGGTCAGCTCGGACGGGGTGCCGTCCGGGAGGAGGCCGGCGATGTCCACCGCGTTGTGCCGGGCGTAGACACCGGGGGCCGGCAGCGGCGGTACGTGCTTGCCTTCCCGTACGCGCTGCTCGGACAGCTCGCGCTGGGTCTTGGCGCGCTCGGTGCGCTCGCGGTGCGTGAGCACCATGGCGCCGACGGCGGCCGTGATGAGCAGGGCGCCGGTGATTTCGAAGGCGAACACGTACTTCGTGAAGATGAGGGCGGCGAGGCCCTCCACGTTCCCGTTGGCGTTGGCCTTGCTCAGGCCGTTGAAGTCCTTCAGGGACGCGTTGCCGATGCCCGCGATCAGCAGGACGCCGAAGCCGAGTCCGCACAGCAGGGCCAGCCAGCGCTGTCCCTTGATGGTCTCTTTCAGGGAGTCCGCCGCGGTGACACCGACGAGCATGACCACGAAGAGGAACAGCATCATGATCGCGCCGGTGTAGACGACGATCTGCACGACGCCCAGGAAGTAGGCGCCGTTGGCGAGGTAGAAAACCGCCAGGACGATCATGGTTCCGGCGAGACAGAGCGCGCTGTGCACGGCCTTCTTCATGAAGACGGTGCACAGGGCGCCGATCACGGCGACCGTGCCGAGGACCCAGAACTGGAAGGCCTCTCCGGTGGAGGTGGAGTAGGCGGCCAGGCCGGTCATGCCCCCACCCCCTCTTCCGTGGGCTTCTCGCCCTTGGAGACGGCGACTTGGCGCTCCGTGCCCGGCGCCGCCTCGGTCACCAGACCCCGGTAGTAGTCCTGCTCGTCCGTGCCGGGGAAGATCGAGTGCGGTGTGTCGACCATGCCCTCGTCGAGCCCGGCGAGCAGCTGCTCCTTGGTGTAGATGAGGTTGGCGCGGCTGGAGTCGGCGAGCTCGAACTCGTTCGTCATCGTGAGCGCGCGGGTGGGGCACGCCTCGATGCACAGGCCGCACAGGATGCAGCGGGCGTAGTTGATCTGGTAGACGCGGCCGTACCGCTCGCCCGGCGAGTAGCGCTCCTCGTCGGTGTTGTCCGCGCCCTCCACATAGATGGCGTCCGCGGGGCAGGCCCAGGCGCACAGCTCGCAGCCGATGCACTTCTCCAGACCGTCCGGATGGCGGTTGAGCTGGTGCCGGCCGTGGAACCGCGGGGCGGTGGTCTTCTGCTGCTCCGGGTACTGCTCCGTCAGGCGCTTCTTGAACATGGCCTTGAAGGTCACGCCGAAGCCGGCGACGGGGTTCTGGAAACCGGGCTTGGTCTCCTTCGGCTCCTCAGCCATCGGACCCCTCCTTTCCGTCACGAGTTCCGCCATTCGATCCGTCACTCGCAGTATCGGATCCACCACTGACAATCAACTCGCGCTCGCGGCGCGGGCGGCGCCGCGGCACGGGTGGCAGCTCCTGTCCCGGCAGTGGCGGCACCGGGAATCCACCGGCCATCGGGTCGAAGGCGGCGGGCTCGGCGGGCGCTTCCTGGGCGCCCTGCTTGTCGCGGAAGATGTCCGCGGCGAACGAGAGCAGCAGCAGGACGAGGACACCGCCGCCGACGTACAGGGCGATGTCGGCGAAGTCGTAGTTCTCGTTCCTGAGGGTCCGTACGGTCGCGACGAGCATCAGCCAGACCACGGAGACCGGGATGAGGACCTTCCAGCCGAGCTTCATCAGCTGGTCGTAGCGGACGCGCGGCAGCGTGCCGCGCAGCCAGATGAAGAAGAACAGCAGCAGCTGCACCTTCACCACGAACCAGAGCATCGGCCACCAGCCGTGGTTGGCACCCTCCCAGAAGGTGCTGATGGGCCACGGGGCCCGCCAGCCGCCCAGGAAGAGCGTGGTCGACACGGCCGAGACCGTCACCATGTTCACGTACTCGGCGAGCATGAACAGCGCGAACTTGATGGACGAGTACTCGGTGTTGAAACCGCCGACGAGGTCGCCCTCGGACTCCGGCATGTCGAAGGGGGCGCGGTTGGTCTCGCCGACCATCGTGATGATGTAGATCAGGAACGAGACCGGCAGCAGGATGATGTACCAGCGGTCGTGCTGCTGTTCCACGATCGTCGAGGTCGACATCGACCCGGAGTAGAGGAACACCGAGGCGAAAGCGGCGCCCATGGCGATCTCGTACGAGATCATCTGCGCGCAGGACCGCAGACCGCCCAGCAGCGGGTAGGTGGATCCAGAACTCCAACCCGCCAGCACGATCCCGTAGATGCCCACCGAGGCGACCGCGAGGATGTAGAGCATCGCGATCGGCAGGTCCGTGAGCTGCATCGTGGTGCGGTGGCCGAAGATCGAGATCTCATTGCCCGCGGGTCCGAAGGGGATCACCGCGATCGCCATGAAGGCCGGGATGGCCGCGACGATCGGCGCGAGGATGTAGACCACCTTGTCCGCGCGTTTGACGATGACGTCTTCCTTGAGCATCAGTTTGACGCCGTCGGCGAGCGACTGGAGCATGCCCCAGGGGCCGTGCCGGTTGGGTCCGATGCGCAGCTGCATCCAGGCGACGACCTTGCGCTCCCACACGATGGAGAAGAGCACGGTCACCATCAGGAAGGCGAAGCAGAAGACCGCCTTGACGACGACCAGCCACCAGGGGTCGCGGCCGAACATGGAGAGGTCTTCAGCGGCGAGGTACGGCGTCATGCCTCCACCTCCTTGGGGGCCTCGGTGGCGAGTGTCGCCGGGCCGATGCGGACGAGTGCGCCGGGCAGCGCCCCCGTGTCGGAGGCGACGCCCCCTCCGGTGGAGTTCAACGGGAGCCAGACCACGCGGTCGGGCATCTCGGTGATCTGCAGCGGGAGTTCGACGGTTCCGGCGCTACTGGTGACCGCGAGGAGGTCGCCTTCCTTGACGCCCGCCTCGGCGGCCGTGGCGGCCGACACCCGCGCGCGTGCGGCATGCCGGGTCCCGGCGAGCGCGTCGTCGCCCTCCTGGAGGCGGCCCTGGTCGAGCAGCAGCCGGTGGCCCGCGAGCACGGCCTCCCCCGCGGCGGGACGCGGCAGCGATGCCGCGATCTCCACGGGCCCGGTGGCCCGCAGGCCGCCCCAGGGACCGAGCCGGTCCAGCTCCCCGCGCGTGGTGCGCAGATCCGGCAGACCCAGGTGTACGTCCATGGCGTCGGCGAGCATCTGCAGGACACGCGCGTCGGTGGGTGCCAGGCGGCGGGTCATCTGGTCGGGCTTGAGCGCGGCCTCGAAGAAGCGCACCCTGCCCTCCCAGTTCAGGAAGGTGCCCGCCTTCTCGACTACCGCGGCCACCGGGAGGACGACATCCGCGTGCTCGGTGACCTCACCGGGCCGCAGTTCGAGCGACACCAGGAAGCCGACTTCGGAAAGGGCCGCACGCGCGCGTGCCGGGTCGGGAAGGTCGGCGACCTCCACGCCCGCCACCACCAGGGCCCGCAGCTCCCCGCCGATGGCGGCCTCGACGATCTGGCCGGTGTCGCGCCCGTAGCGGTGCGGAAGTGCGGAGACGCCCCAGGCGGCAGCGACCTCCTCCCGCGCGCGCGGATCGGTGGCCGGACGCCCGCCCGGCAGCAGCGACGGCAGCGCGCCCGCCTCGATCGCGCCGCGCTCGCCGGCCCGGCGCGGGATCCACACCAGCGTGGCGCCGGTCGCGGACGCCGCCCGTACGGCGGCGGTGAGCCCGCCCGCCACGCCCGCGAGCCGCTCGCCGACGACGATCACCGCACCCTCGGTGCGCAGCGCCTCGGCGGCCTTGGCACCGTCGCCCTCCAGGCCGACGCCGCTCGCGAGGGCGTCCAGCCACTCGGTCTCGGTGCCGGGCGCGGCGGGCAGCAACGTGCCGCCCGCCTTGTCCAGGCCGCGTGTCGCGTACGTGGCGAGCGAGAACGTCTTCTGTCCGTGTCCGCGCCAGGCCTTGCGCAGCCGCAGGAAGACTCCGGGCGCCTCCTCCTCGGACTCGAAGCCGACGAGCAGGACGGCGGGCGCCTTCTCCAAAGAGGTGTACGTGAGGCCCGTACCGTCGAGGTCCCGTCCGTGTCCGGCGACCCGGGAGGCCAGGAAGTCGGCCTCCTCGGCGCTGTGCACGCGCGCGCGGAAGTCGATGTCGTTCGTGTCGAGGGCCACGCGCGCGAACTTGCTGTAGGCGTAGGCGTCCTCGACGGTGAGACGGCCACCGGTCAGGACGCCGGTCCGGCCGCGGGCCGCCGACAGTCCCCGGGCCGCCGCCTCCAGGGCTTCGGGCCAGGAAGCGGGCTCCAGTTCACCCGACTCACCCCGTACAAGGGGTGCCTCGAGCCGGTCCCGCTGCTGCGCGTACCGGAACCCGAACCGCCCCTTGTCGCAGAGCCACTCCTCGTTGACCTCGGGGTCGGGGGAGGCCAGGCGCCGCATGACCTTGCCGCGACGGTGGTCGGTGCGGGTCGCGCAGCCGCCCGCGCAGTGCTCGCACACCGAGTGCGAGGAGACGAGGTCGAACGGACGCGAGCGGAAGCGATACGCCGCCGAGGTCAGCGCGCCCACCGGGCAGATCTGGATGGTGTTCCCGGAGAAGTACGACTCGAACGGGTCGCCCTCGCCGGTGCCGACCTGCTGGAGCGCGCCCCGCTCGATCAGCTCGATCATCGGGTCGCCCGCGATCTGGTTGGAGAAGCGGGTGCAGCGGGCGCACAGCACGCACCGCTCGCGGTCGAGCAGTACCTGCGTGGAGATCGGGACCGGCTTCTCGTAGGTCCGCTTCTTGCCCTCGAAGCGGGATTCGGCGTTGCCGTGCGACATCGCCTGGTTCTGCAGCGGGCACTCGCCGCCCTTGTCGCAGACCGGGCAGTCCAGCGGGTGGTTGATGAGCAGCAGCTCCATCACACCGTGCTGGGCCTTTTCGGCGGCGGGCGAGGTGAGGTGAGTCTTCACCACCATTCCGTCCGTACACGTGATCGTGCAGGACGCCATGGGCTTGCGCTGGCCCTCGACCTCGACGATGCACTGGCGGCAGGCGCCGGCCGGGTCGAGCAGCGGATGGTCGCAGAATCGGGGGATCTCGATGCCGAGCTGTTCGGCGGCCCGGATGACCAGGGTGCCCTTGGGCACGCTGATCTCGGCTCCGTCGATCGTCAGCGAGACGAGATCCTCCGGCGGAACCGCCGCCTCTCCCCCTCCCGAGGGAGCGCTGGTGGTCACCGTCATGCGTTCACCTCCGTGCGGTCGGCCCAAGCCGTGGACTTGGCCGGGTCAAAGGGGCAGCCGCGGCCCGTGATGTGCTCCTCGTACTCCTCGCGGAAGTACTTGAGCGAGGAGAAGATCGGCGATGCGGCGCCGTCGCCGAGGGCGCAGAACGACTTGCCGTTGATGTTGTCGGCGATGTCGTTGAGCTTGTCGAGGTCCGACATGACGCCCTTGCCGGCCTCGATGTCGCGCAGCAACTGCACGAGCCAGTACGTCCCTTCGCGGCAGGGCGTGCACTTGCCGCAGGACTCGTGGGCGTAGAACTCGGTCCACCGGGTGACCGCCCGCACGACGCAGGTCGTCTCGTCGAAGCACTGGAGTGCTTTTGTGCCGAGCATGGAACCCGCGGCACCCACTCCTTCGTAATCAAGAGGGACGTCGAGGTGCTCGTCGGTGAACATCGGGGTCGAGGAGCCGCCCGGCGTCCAGAACTTCAACCGGTGGCCGGGGCGCATCCCGCCGCTCATCTCGAGGAGTTGACGGAGTGTGATGCCGAGCGGAGCCTCGTACTGGCCGGGGCTGGCGACGTGGCCGCTGAGCGAGTACAGCGTGAAGCCCGGGGACTTCTCGCTGCCCATCGACCTGAACCATTCCTTGCCTTTTCGGAGGATTGCGGGAACTGACGCGATCGACTCGACGTTATTCACCACAGTCGGGCACGCGTAGAGGCCCGCGACGGCTGGGAAGGGGGGACGGAGCCGCGGTTGACCACGGCGGCCTTCGAGCGAGTCGAGCAGTGCGGTCTCCTCACCGCAGATGTACGCGCCTGCGCCCGCGTGCACGGTGAGCTTGAGGTCGAGTCCGCTGCCGAGGATGTTCTCGCCCAGGTAGCCCGCCGCGTAGGCCTCTCGAACGGCCTCGTGCAACCGCCGCAACACGGGGACGACTTCACCGCGGAGATAGATGAACGCATGCGAAGACCGGATGGCATAACACGCGATCACGATGCCCTCGATGAGGCTGTGCGGGTTCGCGAAGAGGAGCGGGATGTCCTTGCAGGTTCCCGGTTCCGATTCGTCGGCGTTGACAACTAGATAGTGAGGTTTGCCATCGCCCTGAGGAATGAACTGCCACTTCATTCCGGTGGGGAATCCCGCGCCGCCCCGGCCGCGCAGACCGGAGTCCTTGACGTACGCGATCAGGTCGTCTGGCGACATGGCCAGCGCCTTGCGCAGCCCCTCGTATCCCTCGTGCCTCCGATAGACGTCCAGCGTCCAGGCCTTCTCCTCGTCCCAGAAGGCCGACAGCACGGGTGCGAGCAGCTTCTCCGGGCTGGTCTCGTCGATCTCGGGTGCCAACGTCATCACTCCCCCTCCTCGGCTGCGGGACCCGCCGGGCGCGACGGATCGGAGGCCGATGTGTCCTGCGGCGCGTCGTGCGAGCTCAGGTGCTCGGCCGGCGGCTGGTCCTGCGGTGCCCCGCCACCTCGTGGGTGGACCACGCGCGCGTGGACGCTCTCCCCCTTGGCCAGGCGGAGACCGATCAGTGAGGCGGGGCCCGCGCTGCCGCCCGCCTCCACGGCTCCCTCGCGCTCGTCGGGGAAGCCCGCCAGGATCCGCGCGGTGTCCTTGAAGGTGCACAAGGGGGCGCCGCGGGTGGGTGCGACCTGTGCTCCCGTGCGCAGATCGTCCACGAGGCGCTTCGCGGAGGCCACGGTCTGGTTGTCGAAGAACTCCCAGTTGACCATCACGACCGGTGCGAAGTCGCAGGCCGCGTTGCACTCAATGTGCTCCAACGTGACCTTGCCGTCGTCGGTGGTCTCGCCGTTGCCGACGCCCAGGTGGTCCTGCAGGGCCTCGAAGATCGCGTCGCCGCCCATGACCGCGCACAGGGTGTTGGTGCACACACCCACCTGGTAGTCACCGCTCGGCTTGCGCCGGTACATCGAGTAGAAGGTCGCGACAGCGGTGACCTCGGCCGTGGTCAGGTTCAGTACGTCCGCGCAGAACCGCTGCCCCGTGCGCGTGACATGGCCCTCCTCCGACTGCACGAGATGCAGCAACGGAAGGAGCGCCGAACGGGAGTCCGGGTAGCGGGCGACGATCTCGCGCGCGTCCGCCTCGAGCCGGGCCCGGACGTCGTCCGGATAGTCGGGCGCGGGCAGTTGGGGCATGCCCAGGCTGACGCCCTCGGGGGTGGTGGTCACCGGTCGACGCCTCCCATCACGGGGTCGATGGACGCGACGGCGACGATGACGTCGGCGACCTGGCCGCCCTCGCACATCGCCGCCATGGCCTGCAGATTGGTGAAGGACGGGTCGCGGAAGTGGACCCGGTAGGGGCGGGTGCCTCCGTCGGACACGGCGTGCACCCCGAGCTCGCCCTTGGGCGACTCGACCGCCGCGTACGCCTGTCCCGGCGGGACGCGGAAGCCCTCGGTCACCAGCTTGAAGTGGTGGATCAGGGCCTCCATGGAGGTGCCCATGATCTTCTTGATGTGGTCGAGGGAGTTGCCGAGACCGTCGGGGCCCAGTGCGAGCTGGGCGGGCCAGGCGATCTTCTTGTCGGCGACCATGACCGGGCCGGGCTGCAGCCGGTCCAGGCACTGCTCGACGATGTGCAGCGACTGGCGCATTTCCTCCAGGCGGATCAGGAAGCGCCCGTAGGAGTCGCAGGTGTCGGCGGTCGGGATCTCGAAGTCGTACGTCTCGTAGCCGCAGTACGGCTGGGCCTTGCGCAGGTCGTGCGGCAGGCCCGCGGAGCGCAGGACGGGGCCGGTGGCGCCGAGGGCCATGCAGCCGGCCAGGTCGAGGTAGCCGACGTCCTGCATACGTGCCTTGAAGATGGGGTTCCCGGTGGCGAGCTTGTCGTACTCGGGAAGGTTCTTGTGCATCTTCTTCACGAACTCGCGGATCTGGTCCACCGCGCCGGGCGGCAGATCCTGGGCGAGTCCGCCGGGGCGGATGTACGCGTGGTTCATCCGCAGGCCGGTGATCAGCTCGTAGATGTCGAGGATGAGTTCACGATCGCGGAACCCGTAGATCATGATCGTGGTGGCGCCGAGTTCCATGCCTCCGGTGGCGATGCACACCAGGTGGGAGGAGAGTCGGTTCAGCTCCATCAGGAGGACGCGGATGATCGAGGCGCGGTCGGGGATCTGGTCCTTGATGCCGAGGAGCTTCTCGACGGCGAGACAGTAGGCCGTCTCGTTGAAGAACGGCGTCAGATAGTCCATGCGCGTCACGAACGTGGTGCCCTGGGTCCACGTGCGGAACTCGAGGTTCTTCTCGATGCCGGTGTGGAGGTAGCCGATGCCGCAGCGGGCCTCGGTGACCGTCTCACCGTCGATCTCCAGGATGAGCCGGAGCACGCCGTGGGTGGACGGATGCTGCGGGCCCATGTTGACGATGATGCGTTCGTCGTCGGACTTCGCCGCGGACTGGGCGATCTCGTCCCAGTCGCCACCGGTGACCGTATATACGGTGCCCTCGGTCGTCTCCCGCGCCGCCGCGGCGGACGCGCCGGAAGAAGGGGTCTGCGTGCTCATGAGTACGACCTCCGCTGGTCCGGAGCAGGGATCTGGGCGCCCTTGTACTCGATGGGGATGCCACCGAGGGGGTAGTCCTTGCGCTGCGGGTGGCCCTGCCAGTCGTCCGGCATCATGATCCGCGTCAGTGCCGGGTGGCCGTCGAAGATCAGGCCGAAGAAGTCGTACGTCTCGCGCTCGTGCCAGTCGTTCGTCGGGTAGACGGAGACGAGCGAGGGGACGTGCGGGTCGGCGTCGGGAGCGCTGACTTCGACGCGGATCAGCCGGTTGTGGGTGATCGAGCGCAGGTGGTAGACGGCGTGCAGCTCCCGGCCCTTGTCGCTGGGGTAGTGCACTCCGCTCACGCCCGTGCACAGTTCGAAGCGCAGGGCCGGGTCGTCGCGGAGGGTCTGGGCGACCCGGAGCAGGTACTCGCGTTCGATGTGGAAGGTGAGCTCGTCGCGGTCGACGATCGTCTTCTCGATGGCGTTGTCGGGGACGAGTCCCTGTTCCTCCAAGGCGCCTTCCAGCTCGTCGGCGACCTCGTCGAACCAGCCGCCGTAGGGGCGAGTGGCCGGGCCGGGCAGCCGGACGGAGCGGACCAGGCCTCCGTAGCCGGTGGTGTCGCCCCCGTTGTTGGCGCCGAACATGCCGCGCTGGACGCGGATCTCCTCGCCGCCCTCGCCGCGCTGGCCGGGGAGGTTCGAGGCGCCGAGGTCCTTCTCGGGGTTCACCCCGTTGCCGTTCGCGTCGCTCACCGCAGCAGGCCCTTCATCTCGATGGTGGGAAGCGCCTTGAGCGCCGCTTCCTCCGCCTCGCGGGCCGCCTCCTCGGCATTCACGCCGAGCTTGGAGGTCTGGATCTTCTGGTGGAGCTTGAGGATCGCGTCCATCAGCATCTCGGGGCGCGGCGGACAGCCGGGCAAATAGATATCAACCGGGACGATGTGGTCGACGCCCTGCACAATGGCGTAGTTATTGAACATTCCGCCCGATGAGGCACAGACCCCCATGGAGATCACCCACTTGGGGTTGGGCATCTGGTCATAGACCTGCCGCAGCACCGGCGCCATCTTCTGGCTGACGCGGCCGGCGACGATCATGAGGTCGGCCTGGCGCGGCGAGCCGCGGAAGACCTCCATGCCGAAGCGCGCAAGGTCGTAGCGGCCCGCGCCGGTCGTCATCATCTCGATGGCGCAGCAGGCGAGTCCGAACGTGGCGGGGAAGACGGACGCCTTGCGCACCCAGCCCGCGGCCTGCTCGACGGTGGTCAGCAGGAATCCGCTCGGCAGCTTTTCTTCGAGTCCCATGTCTTAAAGGCCCCTCAGTCCCATTCCAGGCCGCCGCGCCGCCATACGTACGCGTACGCGACGAAGACGGTGAGCACGAAGAGCAGCATCTCCACGAGCCCGAAAACACCCAGGGCGTCGAAGGTGACGGCCCAGGGGTAGAGGAAGACGATCTCGATGTCGAAGACGATGAAGAGCATCGCCGTCAGGTAGTACTTGATGGGGAAGCGCCCGCCGCCGGCCGGCGTGGGGGTCGGCTCGATACCGCACTCGTAGGCCTCGAGCTTGGCCCGGTTGTATCGCTTTGGACCGATAAGCGTGGCCATGACCACGGAGAAGATCGCAAAGCCTGCCCCGAGGGCTCCCAGTACGAGGATCGGCGCATACGCGTTCACGCTCCTCGCTCCTCTCAGTCGGCACTGACTGCTGGCGGTTGCGTCAGGCAAGCACTTCCGCCCCACCTGTCCCACGAACCCCGTGCGTCCCGACGAAGATCGCGTACATGTGAAGCAGGTCACAAGCCCAACTGCCTCGCATCTTATGCCCGCCGGTCTGTGATCTGCGACACGGGGTATTGCACAAGCTTTGTGATCTCCACCACCTGACGAAGGATCATGAAGTCGGATGAGCAGTGATCTTCATACGCGAAGCGTCCGCGCGATCACCAGATGTGACATTTCCGCTCGTCACCACAGGTCCGGGGCGGCGTCTCCATATCAAGAGACTTCCGACGCATGCAAATTGGTGCTGGACGCGGGGGCTTGGTAGAGGAGCGCGTTCACACATCGGGGGAGGGGTGTGGACGGATGTGGACAAGCGTCGGCGCGTGCATGCGTTCACGAGCGCGGGGCAGTCGAGAGGTGCGCGCGAGACGCCGCCGGCCCGGCGACCGTTCCGTGACCTGCGTCACATCGATCTATGGGTCAGATAAGCCGGCCTTGGCCACAGGCTGCAACCAGTGGTAGGCAGAGGGCAATTCGGACGTAATGCGGAAACAGCATGATCACAGGCTTGATCACCTCTGTCCAGAATGCCCGTTACGGCGTCAATAAAGAGTGACGCGCGCCGGATTCAGCCGCGGATTGAACAACTGTGGCGCACCACACGTTTCTTGAAGGTATGAGGGAGTCCCTGATACCGGTTGTACCCATGTCCCACACCGCTCACATACGCAACCACCGGAAGCCCCGCCGCAACGCGTCGACGCTAGCGATGCGCGCCGGAGTTGCCGGTGGCGTTCTCAGCACCTTGGCCGTGGCCGGTGCAGCTGGTTCGGCGAACGCGGCCGAGCCCGTGACCCAGACCCTCGAACTGCCCACCCTGACGGCCGACCTGGCCACCCAGCTGGCGCAGTCCGCGGATGCCACTCAGCAGGCAGCTGCGAACTACGAGCTGCAGGCCGAGCGCGACGCAGCCGCCGCAAAGGCCGCGAAGCAGGCCAAGGCGGACCTCGCGGACGCCAAGAAGAAGGCCGAGGCCAAGAAGAAGGCCGAGGACGCACGGAAGGCCGCGGCCGAACAGGCCGCCTCCCGGTCGTCCACGCGGACCGTCCTGTCCAGCTCCGCGGGCTCCTCGGGCTCCTCGAGTTCGACCGTCTCCGCCCCGGCCAGCGGCAGCGTCGCCACCGTCATCGCGTTCCTCAAGGCTCAGGTCGGCGACGCGTACGTGATGGGCGGTACGGGCCCCAACGCCTGGGACTGCTCCGGCCTCGTGCAGGCCGCGTTCCGGCAGGTCGGTGTCGACCTGCCGCGCGTCTCGCAGGACCAGTCGACGTCCGGTACGCCGGTCTCGCTGTCCAACATCCAGGTCGGCGACATCCTGTACTGGGGTTCGGCCGGTTCGGCGTACCACGTGGGTGTGTACATCGGTAACGGCCAGTACCTGGACGCGGCCAACCCCTCCAAGGGTGTGGTGATTCAGAACCTTTCGGGCTACCCGGCCACCGGCGCGGTCCGCGTTCTCTGAGCCGCGGGACTTTGTGAGTCATACGGCGTGAAGGCCGCCACCCGATGGGTGGCGGCCTCGTCGTGCTGTCCCGAGGGGGCGGGAGCGCCCCCGGAGGCCGCCCGGGTCCCCGGGCGGCCCCGTGATGGCGTCAGGCCTTCGGTGCCACCTTCGAGAGACCGTTGATGATGCGGTCCATCGCGTCGCCGCCCGTCGGGTCCGTGAGGTTCGCGAGCATCTTGAGGGTGAACTTCATCAGGAGCGGGTGGGTCAGGCCGCGCTGGGCCGCGATCTTCATGACCTTCGGGTTGCCGATGAGCTTCACGAAGGCGCGGCCGAGCGTGTAGTAGCCGCCGTAGGTGTCCTTGAGGACACGGGGGTAGCGCTGGAGTGCCAGTTCTCGCTGGGTGGGCGTCGCGCGGGCGTGGGCCTGCACGATGACGTCCGCGGCGATCTGGCCGGACTCCATGGCGTAGGCGATGCCCTCGCCGTTGAAGGGGTTGACCAGGCCGCCGGCGTCGCCGACCAGGAGCAGACCCTTGGTGTAGTGCGGTTGGCGGTTGAAGGCCATGGGGAGGGCGGCGCCGCGGATCGGGCCGGTCATGTTCTCCGGCGTGTAGCCCCAGTCCTCCGGCATGGACGCGCACCAGGCCTTCAGGACCTCGCGCCAGTCCAGCTCCTTGAAGGAGTCGGAGGTGTTGAGCACGCCGAGGCCGACGTTCGAGGTGCCGTCGCCCATGCCGAAGATCCAGCCGTAGCCGGGCAGCAGACGGTCCTCGGCGCCCCGGCGGTCCCACAGCTCCAGCCAGGACTCCAGGTAGTCGTCCTCGTGGCGCGGGGACGTGAAGTACGTACGGACCGCGACACCCATCGGGCGGTCCTCGCGGCGGTGCAGGCCCATCGCCAGGGACAGGCGGGTGGAGTTGCCGTCGGCGGCGACGACCAGCGGCGCGTGGAAGGTGACCTCGCGCTTCTCGCCCGCGTCGCCCAGCTTCGCGTGCACGCCCGTGATGCGGCCGGTGCGGTCGTCGATGATGGGGGCGCCGACGTTGCAGCGCTCGTACAGCCGCGCGCCCGCCTTCTGCGCCTGCCGGGCCAGCTGCTCGTCGAAGTCGTCGCGCTTGCGGACGAGTCCGTAGTCCGGGTAGGAGGCGAGATCCGGCCAGTCCAGCTGGAGGCGGACGCCGCCGCCGATGATGCGCAGGCCCTTGTTGCGCAGCCAGCCGGCCTCCTCGGAGATGTCGATCCCCATGGAGACGAGCTGCTTGGTGGCGCGCGGGGTCAGGCCGTCACCGCAGACCTTCTCCCTCGGGAACGCGGTCTTCTCCAGGAGCAGGACGTCGAGTCCGGCCTTCGCCAGGTAGTACGCGGTCGTGGAACCGGCTGGTCCAGCCCCGACGACGATCACATCTGCGGTGTTTTCGGAGAGGGGTTGGGGCTCGGTCACGGCGGGGTCTCCCCAAGACTCGAAATCTGCGTGCTGACGGGCACTGGACATGGGCAGTCTATGCAGCGGTACTGATCACCTGGCTGAAGGGTTGCCCCGTGAACCGAGCTCTCCCTGACGTACGGCTGCGTGTCCCCACCGACGAGGACGCGTTCGCCTGGCACCGGATCTTCGCCGACCCCGAGGTCATGGAGTTCCACGGTGGGAAGACGGCCGAACTGTCGGTGTACGAAGAGCTCACCGCACGGCAGCGCCGGCACGACGCCGAACTCGGTTTCTGTCTGTGGACCCTGGTCGACGCGGAGGGTGAGGTGCTGGGCTTCACCGGGGCGCAGCCGTGGCCGCGCGAGTGGGGGCCGAAGGGGAAGATCGAGATCGGGTGGCGGCTCGGCAGGGCGCATTGGGGCAAGGGGTACGTCACCGCCGCCGCGCTCACCACCCTGCAGCGGGTGCGCGCGGCGGGCGTCCCGGATGTCGTCGCCATCGTCAGAGCGGGCAACGAGCGCTCCATCGCCGTGACCCGACGCGTCGGCATGGAACTGGCCGAGGTCTTCACCCATCCCGCGACGGCCGAACCCGCGCACTGCTACCGCCTCGCCCTCTGACGGCTTCCGGAAGGCCGCCCCACAGTTTCTGGCGGCCATCCGAACGGTTTCCGGCAGCCACCCGACGGCTTCCGGAAGGGCCGGGCCCTGGCTTACCCTTCCGATACCGCTGGGGGTGACGTCCGTGCGCCAGACACCCAAGACACCCGAAGTGCGCGTGCCGCGGCTCATCGGCCTGATGGCCGTGGACGCACGCGAGACGGCCGACGCGCGAGGTGTGCTGCTCGCCGCGCCCGACCGGCCCGACTTCCATCTCACCGTCGTCGACTACGTCGTACGCCAATATCCGCCGCCCGGCTCCGAGGTGCCGCGCGGGGCCGTGGTCACCGTGTGGTTCGACCTCGGTGACGCGGACGGCGGCGCGGGGGTGCGGGAGCCGCGGCTGCCGGGTCCGCCGTCGGGTGGCATGCAACGTGAGCTCGACGAGCCCGGGGACCCGTTCGAGGTGCTCAGGTGAGACCGCCGCTCTCCGGAACCGAGAGCGGCAGGCCGCCCGGAGGAGGCGTCAGGGGGCCTTGAAGCCTCGGTGCAGTGCCACCACGCCGCCCGTCAGGTTCCGCCAGGCCACCTTCGACCAGCCGGCCTTGCGCAGCTTCTCGGCGAGCTCGGGCTGGTTCGGCCAGGCGCGGATGGACTCGGCGAGATAGACGTACGCGTCGGGGTTGGAGGACACGGCACGAGCGACCGGCGGCAGCGCGCGCATCAGGTACTCGGTGTAGACCGTGCGGAACGGCGCCCAGGTGGGGTGCGAGAACTCGCAGATCACGACCCGGCCGCCGGGCTTGGTCACCCGGTACAGCTCGCTCAGCGCCGTGTCGGTCTCCTGGACGTTGCGCAGGCCGAAGGAGATCGTCACCGCGTCGAAGGTGTCGTCCTTGAAGGGCAGCTTCGTCGCGTCGCCCGCGGTCAGCGGCAGCCAGGGGTGGTTCTTCTTGCCAACCCGGAGCATGCCGAGGGAGAAGTCGCAGGGCACGACGTACGCGCCGGTGCGGGCGAAGGGCAGGGACGAGGTCGCCGTACCGGCGGCCAGGTCCAGGATCTTCTGCGCGGGGCGCGCGTCGACCGCCTTCGCGACCTCCCTGCGCCACACCCGGTCCTGGCCGAGCGACAGCACGTCGTTCGTCAGGTCGTACCGTTCCGCCACGTCGTCGAACATCGAGGCGACTTCGTGCGGCTGCTTGTCCAGGGATGCGCGGGTCACTCCCCCATTGTGGCAGCACGGACCGGGCGACTCTGCGGCGCCCGGCCCGTACGCCGGTCTCACGTGCCCCCTTCAGGGGAGCAGCTTCGGCTTCTTCTTGGCGGCCACGTCCTCGACCCAGCCGACCAGCGGGATGGCGACCCAGATCAGCACCCAGCCGATGCCGAACATGAACCACTGGCTCTCCAGCGGCAGCCACTTCTCGAAGGCGGGCACCTTCCAGAACTGGTCGATCAGCGGGACCGCGAGCACGAGGGCGATCTCGTGCCAGAGGTAGATCGTCACCGCCCGCCCGTTGAAGATCGTCACGATCCGGTCGAGCCGCTTGAGGCGGGCGAGCCAGGCGAAGTCGACGTTGTAGTACGCCTTGAAGTACATCAGCAGCGTCACGAAGCCGGCCGACCAGAAGGTCTGCGCGACGGGGACCTCGTCCAGGTCGTACGTACCGAACTCCGCCTGGTGCGCGAAGGTGTACCAGCCGCCGTACGCCAGGAGGGCGAGCGACGCCAGGATCACCAGGGCGGGCTTGAGCCGCTGGAGGACGCCCTCGCGGTGCGCGAAGCCGACCAGCCAGCAGAACAGGAAGGTGGCGAAGTCCGTCAGGCCGCTGCCGAAGCGGTTGTACGGGGGCTCCCAGGCGTACTGGAAGACCAGGATCGGGGCGAGCGAGAGGAGCAGGACCGGGAGGGGGGCCTTGCGGAAGACCTTGAGGAGCAGCGGGGACATCAGGACGAACCAGAGGTACGTCCTGAGGTACCAGAGGATCTCCCAGGCCTGGATGCCCCACTGGTTGCCCGGCGGGTCGCCGACCGGCACGATCCAGAAGACGATCTGCCAGCCCGGCATCCAGTCGTGGATCAGCATCGCCACCACGACGAAGAAGCCCCAGAACCAGAAGGGCGGCAGCAGCCGTCGCATCCGGCTCTTGACCACCTTGAGCGCGGGGCGCTCCAGGGACTTGGCCATCAGCGAGCCGGCGAGCGCGAACATCACGCCCATCGACGGGAAGACCAGGCCGGCCCAGGCCCAGCCGAAGGTGTGGTACGCCACGACACGGACCAGCGCGACGGCGCGCAGCGCGTCGAAGTAGCGGTCGCGTCCGCCGCCCTTCGGCTTGGGCCCGGCATCCGGTTCGGGTTCTGGTTCTGACACCGACCTCGGTTCCGGTTCCGGTGCCGGTGCCGGTTCCGGTGCCGTCCGGGACTCCGCCTGGACGGGGTCCATCTGGATGGTGTTCGAGGCCGCCGCTTGCGGCTCTTCGGCAACGTACTGCCAGGGCTGCTCGTACTGGACGGGCTGCGCGGGCGGCCCGTATCCCTGGTCGTACTGGGGGTATCCCTGTCCGTACGGCTGCGGCGGCACCTGCTGCCCGTACCCGTAGCCGTACCCCTGCTGCTCCTGTTGTTCCGAGCCCCAGCTCATGTCAGCTCACTCCTGCCGGGGTCCCGACCTCACCCGTGCGCTTGAGCTTCTGCCAGCGGAGGCGGCCGCCGGTCAGGGCGGTCACGGAGGAGTGGATCAGGACGAGGTACATCATCTGGCGGTATGCGAGCTGCTGCAGCGGCAGCATCGCGAGGTAGCGGTACTTCTCGCGGTCGAGGCGGAACGCGTAGGCGGCGCAGACGAGTTGGACGACCAGCACCGCCAGCCAGGCCAGCAGTGAGGCCCAGAAGTCCACGAAGATCATCGAGTAGACGGTGAACACGTCGATGAGCGGGGCGAGGACCGGCGTGATGATCTGGAAGATCACGACGAGCGGCATGCCGATGCGACCGAAGCGGCCCGACGGGCCCTTGTCCGTCAGGGACTTGCGGTGCTTCCACAGCGCCTGCATGGTGCCGTACGACCAGCGGTAGCGCTGCGACCACAGCTGCTTCAGCGAACTCGGCGCCTCCGTCCAGGCCCTGGCGTGCTCCTGGTAGACGACCCGCCAGCCCGCACGGTGCATCGCGATGGTGATGTCGGTGTCCTCGGCGAGCGTGTCCTCGCTCATGCCGCCGACCTCGAGGACCGCGTCGCGGCGGAACGCGCCGATCGCGCCCGGGATGGTGGGCATGCAGCGCAGCAGGTCGTACATGCGGCGGTCGAGGTTGAAGCCCATCACGTACTCGATGTGCTGCCAGGCGCCGATGACGGTGTTGCGGTTGCCGACCTTGGCGTTGCCCGCGACCGCGCCGATGCCCGGGTCCGCGAAGGGCTGGACGAGCTGGTGCACGGCGTCCGGCTCGAAGACGGTGTCGCCGTCCATCATCACGACGATGTCGTAACTGGCGTTGCGGACGCCGTTGTTGAGGGCGGCCGGTTTGCCCGCGTTCTCCTGGCGGATGACCCGGACGTTGGGCAGGCCCAGCGACTCGGCGATCTCCTTGGTGCCGTCCGTGGAGCCGTCGTCGACGACGATGATCTCGATCGGATGGGTGCTCTGCGCCAGCGAGTGGAGCGTGTTGGCGATGCACTCCTTCTCGTTGTACGCGGGCACGATCACCGTCACGGGCCTGGTGACCGTCGGCCCCCAGCTGAACTTGCCGCCCTTGCCGCGTTTCCTGTTGCGCTGTCTGTAGTGACGGCGGGCGAGGATCAGCATCATCCCGAATCGGCCCATGACGGAGATGCCGACGACCAGCAGCAGCCAGGAGAGCAGCGGCAGGACCCATTCGGCGACCGCGACCGCGTAGATGAGGGCCTTGCCCTCGTAGAGGGTCGAGCCGGTGGCCTTCTGCTGGCCGGACTGCTCGATGTTCACCTTGTTGGAGGAGCTGTTGGAGGAGTTGTCGGTGGAGCCCGCACCGGGCGCGGACTGCGTGCCGCCCGGCTGCCCGCCCGACGCGCCGCTACCGGCACCCGTACCCGTACCGGCACCCGCACCGGTCTGTCCGACCCCGGCCTCGACGGCCTGTCCGGATCCGGAACCGGCGGTGCCGGTGCGGCCGGCACCGTTCGGCGCCCCGTTCAGCTTCGCCATCGCGCCGCTGACGGTGGTGAAGGAGTACCCCTTCGCCTTCATCTTCTTGATGTACGTGTCGAGCGCCTTGACCGTCTCCGAGCGGTCGCCGCCCGCGTCGTGCATGAGGACGACGGCACCCTCGTTGTTCTTCGGCGTGGCCCACTGGACGATCTTCGAGACACCCGGCTTCTTCCAGTCGTCGCTGTCGGTGTCGACGAAGACGCTGGTGTAGCCGAGGTTGCCGATCTCCTTGTAGACGGGCCAGCTGTAGTTGTCGACGGCGTTGATCTCCGAGGAGTACGGGGCCCGGAACAGCGTCGTCGTGATCCCGGCCGCACCCGCGAGCGCGAGCTGGGTCTGCTTCAGCTCGCGCTGGAGCCGGCCCGTGCCCTGGTAGGAGAGGTCGACGTGGGTGAAGGTGTGGATGCCGACCTCGTTGCCCTGGTCCACGAGGTCCTTCACGACGCCCGGATAGCGGGAGACCATCGAGCCGACCATGAAGAAGGTGGCCTCGATGTTGTTGTCCTCGAGCACCTTGAGGATCTGGGGAGTCCAGGTCGGGGTCGGACCGTCGTCGAAGGTGAGCACGATGGTCCTCTTCGGAACGGACTGGGTCTTGGCCGTGCCACCCGTGAACGTCAGGAGCGGACCGCCGTCGAGGATCTTCTGCGGCACCTTGTCGTAAGCCGCGCCGTCGCGCACCCGCGCGTCGTTGCCGATCTCGGAACGCAGATAGCCGTCGAGCAGCATCACGCTGGTGAGCCCCAGCAGGAGCAGCAGGGCCAGGATCACACGCGGTTTCTGCAGCGCCGCGGCCTTGCCGGCCGCCCGCTCCATCTTGGTGGGGGCGCGCCGGCGGCCGCGTGAAGGCGTCGTCGAAGTCATGGAGGTGGGTCCGTTCCGGTCAGTTGGCGCCGGCGGAAGCGGACGCGGATACGGCCGGGGAAGCGGCCGAGGAGGGGGCCGTGCCCGTGCGCAGGCCCGACGGCGGGGTGCCGGTCGGCCTGCCGGTGGGGGCCACGCCGCCCTGCGGCCGAAGGTCGCCCCCGGGTGCGGAGCCGGCCTGGCCGCCGCTGAAGGGGAAGAGCGAGGACGGGGTCAGCGAGGTGCCCCAGCCCATGAAGGCCATCCCGAGGACGACCGCGTAACCGAAGCAGACGGCGCCGACGAGCATGCCGAACCTGCGCAGCAGACGTGCTCTGCGCCCGGAGTTGTCAACGAACACGGGACCGTCTTCGGACGCGTTGCCGCGTTTACGGCGGCGGCCGCGCCCTTGACTGTGGTTTTCGATGGCTGACTCGGATTGCATTCCCCGGATATTAGGGCTCCTTTATGTGGCCAATTCTCTGGTTCTCATGTGAGGCGCCCATGAAACTTGGCCCAAGCTGTCCATTCCCTGAGAGAATCCTTGAACATCCGCGCAGCTCAGGGTCGATGCATATCTACCTTGTGCACCGATTCGCGACCCGGCTTGCCCGATTCGCGCACCGCTACTCATGGGTAACCCATGCGCTTCCTGTATTCGGGAATCACCCTCGGATGTGCCACCTTGGAACTCCCGAATCGCACTTTGTTTCGGTCCTGAGACAGAAATCACGAGAGCGGGTGCATACGCAATGAGGGGTTATCTGAGGCCGGCTGCCGGGCTCACCTGCCTGTTTGCTCTGGCGGTGGCGGGGTGCTCTTCCGGCGGTACGGGCACCACGGACGCGGCGCCCGCGCAGACCTCCCGGGCCCCGCGGACGAGTGCGGCGCCCTCCGCGAGCGCGTCCTCCTCCGGCACCTCGTCCAGCACCTCGTACGCGCCCTACGTGAGCGCCACGGAGGCTTCCGCGACGGACTCGACGGGGTCTCCGACCACGTACAACCTGGCCTTCGTGATCTCCGACGGCACCCACTGCACGGCCAAGTGGAACGGCACGGACGCCCTCGACAAGGCCGCCGTGACGTCGCGGATCTCGGCGCTGAAGGAGTCCGGCGCGAGTGTGCGCGTCTCGTTCGGCGGGGCGTCCGGCAAGGAGCTGGCGGAGGTCTGCGGCAGCGCGAGCGCGCTCGCGGCGGCGTACGGGGCGGCGCTCGACGCCGCCGGGTCCACCCAGGCCGACTTCGACATCGAGGGGGACGCACTGACCGACTCCGCGTCGGTGGCGCTGCGGTCCAAGGCGATCGCGCTGCTCCAGAAGGAGCGCGGTGACCTGAAGGTGTCCTTCACGCTGCCGGTCATGCCGTCCGGGCTGGATTCGGACAGTCTGGCGCTGCTGGAGTCCGCCAACGACAACTCCGTGACGGTCTCCACGGTCAACATCATGACGATGAACTACGGGAGTTCGTACTCCGGGGACATGGGCGACTACGCCGAGACCTCCGCCAAGGCGACCCACGATCAACTGCAGGATGTGTTCGGGCTGTCGAGTGCGGGGGCCTGGCAGGGGCTCGCGTTGACGTCGATGATCGGGGACAACGACGTGGCCAATGAGACGTTCAGCCTCTCGGACGCGGCGCAGGTCCGTGCGTTCGCCGAGTCGAAGAAGATCGCTTGGGTGTCGATGTGGTCGACGTTCCGGGATCAGCAGTGTTCGAGTGATGACGCTTCTTCGGACAATGCGGCCACCAATTGCAGTGGGGTTTCGCAGAGTTCGGGGGCGTTTGCGGAGGCGTTCGCTGGGTGACGGCGCATATCTGATCTGCGGGCCGGTGGGGGCTGGTCGCGCAGTTCCCCGCGCCCCTGAAGAGCGCGCTCCAGTGCACGCGGCTCCAGAACTCAGCGGCGTCTGTGTACCAGGCGGCCCGCGCATACCGTCGCCAAGCACGTGCCGTCCGCGTCGAACACCGCCAAGTCGGCCCGGCCCAGGGCCACGATCGCCGTAGGCCGGGTGCGGGCCAGGACCACGACGTCGTTTCGCTGGGCCGCGGCCAGGAGTTCCGGTGTGTCGACGTGCTCCTGAAGAACCGCCACCGCACCCGACTTCAGCACCGCGTGAACACGTTCCCGTGGCGACGGCGCGTCGGGCAGTGGGCCCTCGTGGACGAGCGCCGGCCCGAGGACCCCGGGCCAGCTGCGGACCCGCGCCCCTGGAAAGCGCTCCAGCAGCGCGTCCAGCGGGCCGGTGCCCGCGACCCGGTCGCCCTCCACGGCGACCGCGCCGTCCTTCAGCGGGTCCGCGTCCCAGCTGACGCGCAGCTCGTCGGCGGTGTGGATCGTCAGCACGGCGGGGCTAGTTGGAGGCGAGCAGCTTCAGCTCGGGGTGCGCCGTGCCGCCCTCGATCGCGGTGGACGAGATGTGGGACATGACGCGCTCGTCGACCGGGTCGTTCGCCGGGTCGTCGTGGACGACGATGTGCTCGTACGTCGTGGTCCGCTGGGCGGGCACGCGGCCGGCCTTGCGGATCAGGTCGATGATCTCCATGCGGTTGGAGCGGTGCTTGGCGCCGGCGGAGGAGACGACGTTCTCCTCCAGCATGATCGAGCCGAGGTCGTCCGCGCCGTAGTGCAGGGAGAGCTGGCCGACCTCCTTGCCGGTGGTGAGCCAGGAGCCCTGGATGTGGGCGATGTTGTCCATGAACAGTCGGGCGATCGCGATCATCCGCAGGTACTCGAAGAGCGTCGCCTGCGTGCGGCCCTTCAGGTGGTTGTTCTCGGGCTGGTAGGTGTACGGGATGAAGGCGCGGAAGCCACCCGTGCGGTCCTGTACGTCACGGATCATCCGCAGGTGCTCGATGCGCTCGGCGTTGGTCTCGCCGGTGCCCATGAGCATGGTGGACGTCGACTCGACGCCCAGCCCGTGCGCGGTCTCCATGATCTCCAGCCAGCGCTCGCCGGACTCCTTGAGGGGGGCGATCGCCTTGCGGGGGCGGGCCGGGAGGAGTTCGGCACCGGCGCCCGCGAAGGAGTCGAGGCCGGCGGTGTGGATCCGCTGGATGGCCTCCTCCACGCTCACCTTGGAGATGCGGGCCATGTGCTCGACCTCGGAGGCGCCGAGGGAGTGGATGACCAGCTGCGGGTAGGCGGCCTTGATCGCGGCGAAGTGCCTCTCGTAGTACTCGACGCCGTAGTCCGGGTGGTGTCCGCCCTGGAACATGATCTGCGTGCCGCCGAGTTCGACGGTCTCCGCGCAGCGGTGCAGGATGTCGTCGAGGTCGCGCGTCCAGCCCTTGGCGGTGTCCTTGGGAGCCGCGTAGAAGGCGCAGAACTTGCACGCCGTGACGCACACGTTCGTGTAGTTGATGTTGCGCTCGATGATGTACGTGGCGATGTGCTCGGTCCCCGCGTACCGGCGGCGGCGTACCGCGTCCGCGGCGGCGCCCAGGGCGTGCAGCGGGGCGTCGCGGTAGAGGACGAGCGCCTCTTCGGGAGTGATCCGCCCACCCGCGGCAGCACGGTCGAGGACGGCTGTGACATCAAAAGACGTGAGGTCGGCCTTCTCGGTCACCGGAGCGTCCCTTTCGTAAGGGTTCTGGACGGACCCGGCCAGCCTACGCCAGCCCCTCCCGCGTCCCGACGTCAGGCCGCGTACGCCCCGATCAGCAGCCCGACGTACGCCCCCGCGATCAGGAACGGGCCGAAGGGGATGGACGTCTTGCGCCCCGCGCGTCGCATCAGTACCAGTCCCAGCCCGTACAGGCCGCCGAACAGGAACCCGGCGAAGGTACCGAGCACCACGGTCCCCCATCCGTACCAGCCGAGCACGGCCCCGATTCCCAGCGCGAGCTTCACATCGCCGAAGCCCATGCCGTTCGGGTTGACGAGGAAGAGGAGGAAGTACGCGCCACCCAGCACGAGCGACCCGAACAGCGCGGCCGGCCACTGCCCCGCGTGCTCCGGTACGAGGGCCATCACGCCCAGCAGTACGAGCGCCAGGCCGGCGAGCGGGAGGGTCAGGATGTCCGGCAGGCGCTGCACCCGGAAGTCCACGACCGCGAGCAGCACGCCGAGCGGCGCGAGCAGCAGCCAGACGGCCAGTTCGGGGCGGGCGCCGGTGGCGAGGGCGAGACCGGCGCAGGCCCCCGCGGTGGCGAGGGCGACGAGCGGGGTGCCGGGGCCGTAGCGGTACGCCGTCGGGGCGTCGCCGGGCCCCGACCAGGACGTACGAAGGTCACGCAGGCCACGAAGGTCCTGGGCGCAGTCGAGGCAGCGGGCGAGGCCGAGCCAGCCGCCCGCGGCGCCGGTGAGGACGTGTCCGTCCGGGCACCGGGTCCGCCACGCCTCGTCCGGCTCCACCGCGAACCGGTAGGCGGCCCGCGGCACCAGCAGTCCCGCCGCCGCGCCCCAGAGGGCGGCGAGGACGGTCAGCCACAGCGGCCGGACGGACCAGAGTTCGAGGTCCACGGCTACTCGGCCTTCGACATCCGCGCCACCGGATCGCCCGCGTCCGCGTTGTCCGTCTCGTACTTGAGGTCGCCCCCGGCGGGGGTCAGCCGCACCTCGTGGCTGCCGGTCGTGCAGGTGCCGGGATTGGACGTCTTGGCGGTGCTCGTCGCGGTGAGCTGTGTGTCCGTGACCTTCTTCAGGACGAGTACGTCGTCACAGTTGCCGCCGATCAGGTCGGTCGACCGGAAGGTGCCCAACTCCTTGCCCACGGCAGCCTGGTGGAGGGTGACCCGGAACGTGCCCGCGGGCAGCTTCCCGTTCAGCGCGTAGGCGTCGCCCGACCAGGTCCCGAGGTAGTGCGCGGGCACGGAGGCGAGCGTCGCGCCGGCCGGGCCGGGGACGCTCGGTGTCGAGGCCGGAGGGGTGGCAGCGGAATCGGAGCCGCTGGAAGCCGAGTTGTCGTCACCGCCGCCCGGGAGCAGGTGGAACATGAACACCGAGCCCACGGTCACCGCGGCCAGCGCTCCCGCCACGGCCAGCGCGAGCGTACAACTCACCCTGCGGCCACGACCGTTCGCACCGGGGGCCGAGGTCGCGGCCATGCTGACGGAGAGCTTGCCCGGGTGATCCTGGTGGCCGGGGCCGGCCGCGGGCGTGCCCGGGTGGACGGTCGGCGCCGCGACCGCGTCCCGGACATCGCGCTGCCCCGGAACGTACGTCGGCACGGCGTACGGCGGCATGGTCGGCGGCGGACCGAACACCCCGTCGGGCGGCGGCGCCCCGGTCCCGGAGTCCGTGCCCACCGAAGGGCTGCTGAACCCCACCGGCCCGGACGGCGTCACCTCCGCCGCCTCCAGGTTCAGCAGCTGCACCGCGCTGCGGCTGACCTGCTCCACCAGGGGCCCCGGCAGCCAGCCGGCGGTCACCAGCCGGGCCGCCCCCTCGGGGGCCAGGCGTCCGGCCACCTCACCCGGGGTCGGCCTGCCGGCCGGGTCCTTGGCGAGGCAGGCGGCCACGAGTTCCCGTAGCTCCCCCTCCAGGGATCCGAGCCGGGGTTCCTCGTGCACCACCTTGTAGAGGAGGGCGGCCGAGGAGTCGCCGGGGAACGGGGACTCGCCCGTCGCCGCGTACACCAGCACCGCACCCAGGGAGAAGACGTCCGCCGCGCCCGTGACCCCCTTGCCGAGGATCTGCTCGGGAGACATGTAGCCGGGGGAGCCGACGGAGACGCCCGTCGAGGTGAGCGAGGCGGTGCCGTCGGTGGCCCGGGCGATGCCGAAGTCGATGAGGAGGGGGCCGTCGAGGGTGAGCAGGACGTTGGAGGGCTTGACGTCACGGTGGACGAGGCCCAGTGCGTGGACCGCCGTGAGCGCCTCGGCCAGGCCCGCGCCCAGCACCCGTACCGAATGCGCCGGAAGCGGACCACCCGCGTCCGCGACCGCCGCGGCGAGCGAGGGACCGGCCGCGTAGCCGGTCGCGACCCACGGCACGGACGCCTCGGGGTCCGCGTCGAGGACCGGGGCCGTCCACGCGCCGCCCACCCGTCGCGCGGCCTCGACCTCGCGGCGGAAGCGGGCGCGGAACTCCTCGTCGAGCGCGAAGTGCGGGTGCACGATCTTGACCGCGACCGTCCGCCCGCCCGCGCTGCGGCCCAGGTACACCCGCCCCATGCCGCCGGAGCCCAGCCGGCCGAGCAGCCGGTAGGGCCCCACGACCGTGGGCTCATCCACTCCGAGCGGCTGCATGGCGCTCCCACCTCCCCCGTACGCACGGACGCACTGCCCAGCAGCGTAGTTCCGTACGCCCCCGCGGGGTCGCCAACGCCCCCGCGGGTTCAGAACATCCGCGCGATCCCAGGGAGACGTCCCCGCGATCTCAGGGAGTCAGCAGTTCGACCTTCACGTCCGTCGGGAAGCCGGTGGTCGAGCCGACCCGCCGGGCGAACTCCCGTACGGCCGCGAGCTGCGGGCCGCCGAAGCGGAAGTCGAGCGTGGTGAAGTACTGCTCCAGGATCCGCTCGTCGAAGGCCTCCCAGCGGGCCGCCTGCTCGGCGACCTTGGAGACCTCGTCCAGCGAGAGGTCCCGGGAGGCGAGGAAGGCCTCGTGCACCTTGCGGGTGACGACGGGCTCGCGCTCCAGGTAGTCGCGGCGGGCCGCCCACACGGCGAAGACGAACGGCAGGCCCGTCCACTCCTTCCACAGCGTGCCGAGGTCGTGCACCTCCAGACCGAACTTCGGCCCGTCGAGGAGGTTGGCCCGCAGTGCCGCGTCGCCGATGAGGACGGCGGCGTCGGCCTCCTGCATCATCAGGCTGAGGTCGGGCGGGCACGTGTAGTAGGACGGCTGGACGCCCACGCTCTCGGCCAGCAGCAGCTGCGCAAGCCGAACGGACGTACGGGAGGTGGAGCCGAGGGCGACGCGGGCGCCGTCCAGCTGGTCCAGCGGGACCTGCGAGACGATCACGCAGGACATCACCGGACCGTCGCAGCCGACCGCGATGTCCGGGAAGGCGACCAGCTCGTCGGCGTGCTTGAGGAACTCGACGAGCGTGATGGGCCCGATGTCGAGGTCGCCCTGTACCAGCTTCTCGCTGAGCTTCTCCGGGGTGTCCTTGGTGAGCTCGAAGTCGAGGAGCGTGCCCGTTCTCGCGAGCCCCCAGTAGAGGGGCAGGCAGTTCAGGAACTGGATGTGGCCGACGCGCGGCCGGGTGCGGTAATTGTCCACATCGCGAGGCTAGACCCCATGGAGTACCGTGCAGTCTCCAGGGTCCCCGCGTGGTTTCCGAAACCCTTCCACCCTCTTGTGTCAACCCTTGCGACAGCGAGTCGACACCATCACGTCAACCCATCCGCCATGCGGGTCAAACATCCGGGTGACGTGATCTTGCCCCCTATTGCTTTCGGCTGCCTGCGTGCTAGGCTCGCCGCAAGTTGCAGTTTGGTTTCCCTTGCAGTACAGAGCCTGCGGAGCATGTGACCGCGGGCTCTCGTCGTTTTCAGACGAATGCAGTTGTTTACACAATCGCAGGTTCTGGAGCAGGGCAACCCTTTGGGCCCAAGGAGGGCTTATGGCTACCGGAACCGTGAAGTGGTTCAACGCCGAAAAGGGCTTTGGTTTCATCGCCCAGGAAGGCGGCGGCCCGGACGTCTTCGTCCACTACTCCGCGATCAACGCGAGCGGATTCCGCTCTCTCGAAGAGAACCAGTCGGTTTCCTTCGACGTCACGCAGGGTCCGAAGGGCCCGCAGGCGGAGAACGTCACCCCGATCTAAGTCTGCGGGCTTCATGAGCCCAATGCTTTGATCCGGAACGGATCGCAGTACCCAAGGAGCCCCGCGCCAGCCGGTCGCGGGGCTCCTGCCTTGTCCTCGTCTGTCCTCTCCTGTCGGCGGTGGCGTCCCTACCGCACGTACAGCTCCTCGATCTTCTCGCTGAAGTCACGTTCGATCGCCGCCCGCTTCAGCTTCATGGTGGGGGTCACGTGGCCCGCCAGTTCCGTGAAGTCTCCCGGAAGGACGGCGAAGCGGCGGATGGACTCGGGGCGGGAGACGAGTTTGTTGGCCTCGTCGATCGCGCGCTGGAGGATGACGTTCAGCTCCGGGTCGTCCATGAGGAGCTCCGGCGGGACGGGGTGCTTGCCGATCATCTGGCGCCAGTGGGTGACGCCGTCCTGGTCCAGCGTGATGAGGGCGGTGACGAAGGGGCGGCGGTCGCCGAGGACGATGCACTGGGCGATCAGCGGATGCGAGCGGAGCCAGTTCTCCAGAGGCGCGGGGGCCACGCTCTTGCCGCCCGCGGTGATCAGGATCTCCTTCTTGCGGCCCGTGATGGTGAGGTAGCCCCCGTCGTCCAGTTCGCCGATGTCACCGGTCGCGAACCAGCCGTCGGGCGCCGCGTCGACGACGCCGCCCGCGTTCGGGTCCCAGTAGCCGCGGAAGATCTGTTCGCCGCCCAGCAGGATCTCGCCGTCCCCGGCTATCCGTACCCGAGTGCCCGGCAGCGGCCAGCCCACCGTGCCCAGTCGGGGTTTGAGCGGAGGCGTGACGGTCGCGGCGGCGGTGGCCTCCGTCAGGCCGTACCCCTCGAAGATCTCGATGCCGGCCCCCGCGTAGAACGCGGCGAGTCGGCGGCCCAGCGGGGAGCCGCCGCAGATCGCGTAGCGGACCTTGCCGCCCAGCGCGTTGCGGATACGGCGGTAGACGAGGGGGTCATAGAGGGCGCGGGCGGCGCGCAGGGAGCGCGAGGGGCCCGGCCCGGTGCCGTGCTGCTTGGCCTCGACCGCCTCGCCGTAGCTGCACGCGATGCGCGCGGCGCGGTCGAAGGAGGACCCGCGGCCCATCTTCTCGGCCGTGGCCCGGCCGGTGTTGAACACCTTCTCCAGGACATAAGGGATGGCCAGCAGGAAGGTGGGCCGGAAGCTCGCCAGGTCCGCGAGCAGGTCCTCGGTATCCAGGCTCGGCGCATGGCCCAGGCGCACCCGGGCACGCAGACAGGCGACCGCGACCATCCGCCCGAAGACATGGGAGAGAGGGAGGAAGAGGAGCATCGACGCGGCGTCCGAGGTCGTCGCCTTGAAGATCGGGTAGAGCAGTTCGATCGCGTTGTCGATCTCGGCGAAGAAGTTGCCGTGGGTGAGTGCGCAGCCCTTGGGGCGGCCGGTGGTGCCCGAGGTGTAGATGAGGGTCGCGAGGGTGGCGGGGCCGAGCACCCCACGGCGCACGGCGACCTCCTGGTCCGGGATGTCCTGGCCCAGCTCGGCCAGCCGCTCCAGGTGTCCCTTCTCGAAGACCCACATGTGCCGCAGGTCGGGGATCCGGTCGCGCTCCGGGCCGAGCGCGGACGCCTGCGCCACCGTCTCCGTGGCGAGGGCGACAGCTCCCGAGTCCTGGAGGATCCAGCGGACCTGGAAGACGGAGGAGGTGGGGTAGACGGGGACGGTGACCAGGCCGGCCGCCCAGGCCGCGAAGTCCAGGAGCGTCCACTCGTACGTCGTCCGCGCCATGATCGCGATACGGTCGCCGGGCGCCAGGCCCTCGGCGATCAGGCCCTTCGCCACCGCCAGTACCTGCGCGGCGAACTCGGTGGCGGTCACGTCCTCCCAGGCGCCGTCGGCGTTCTTCCTGCTGAGGACCGCCGCGTTCGGGGCCACGGTCGCGTTGTCGAACGGGATGTCCGCGAGCGAGCCGTGGGTCACCTGACCGACGAGCGGCGGCATGGACACCTCGCGCACCACTCCGTCCAGCCGCCTGATCTCGGGCTCCACGAGGGAGGGCGGGGAGTCGTACGGGCTGGGCTGGGTGGACATGGAGTGGCTCCTTGGCTACCAGGACCCGGTCGGTATGAGGCGGGTTGGGGGCGCAACGCCTCATACGTGCCTGGGGCGTGGGGGGTTCATGCGAGTTTCAACAAGGCAGGGGTGACCGGGATCGTACGGGGTCGGGGTGTGGGGTTTGTGCGTGTTTGGGGCGGGCGGGGTGCGAGTTACCCCGGGTAAATGTTAATTCTCCAAGGGAAGTTCGGCCCATACCGTCTTGCCGACGGGGCGGTCCGTGATGCCCCGGACGGAGGCGAGCAGGCCACGACGACCAGACCCCGCCCTCCCTCACCGTCCACCGCCCCTCACCTCGATGTGCAGGCGTAGTGGGCGGAGTTCGAAGTCGCGTCCGGGTACACGGCAGCGGGTGACACGGCGGCCACTCCGGCAGTGGTGGCTCTCTGCCCCGGCAGGTATTGACGTTGCCTTACCGTGGGTAACCTGACTCCGGAGTAAATACACCCGAGCCTGGAGTTGGACCATGGCCGACCGCTACCTGACCCCTCTCCTCGCCCAGGGCGCCTTCCTCTCGCCCTTCAAGCGACCCCGCCCGGACGCCCACGTCCCGCCGACCCGCCTCGTTCTCCCGGACGTCCGTATCGATCTCGCCCGGCTCACCACGTACGAGCGGGTCTGCGGGTTCGCCACGGGGGCGGACGCGCTGCCGGTGACGTATCCGCACGTCCTCGGGTTTCCGCTCGCCATGCGGATCATGGCGAGCCGCTCGTTCCCCCTGCCGCTGCTCGGGCTCGTCCACACCTCGATCCAGATCACCCAGCGCAAGGCACTGGCGGCCTCAGAGGCGTACGAACTCGGCGTGCGCGTCGCGGGGTTGGAACCCCATCGCCGTGGGACGCAGGCCTGCGTCGTGACCGAGGCGAGCGTCGGCGGCGAGGTGGTGTGGGAGTCGAGGAGTGTCTATCTCGCGCGGCACCGGACGGCCGGGGAGCCGACGTCCACGCCCCCGCGGGAGCCGGGCGACGGCAAGCCCCTCCCCGTCCGTGCCGAGTGGCGGCTCGGTGGTGACGTGGGGCGGCGGTACGGTGCCGCCTCGGGGGACCGCAACCCCATTCACCTGCACCCCCTCACCGCCCGCCTGTTCGGCTTTCCCCGCGCCATCGCGCACGGCATGTGGACGGTGGCCCGTTGTCTCGCGGAACAGGGTCCTCAGGACGCGGTACGTCTGCGTGCCGACTTCAAGGCCCCCGTCCTCCTCCCGGGCACGGTCACCTACGCCGCCGACGGCCCCGCGTTCGAGCTCCGCGGCACGGACTCCGGACGCCTGCATCTGACGGGCGACCTACAGCCCGTACGGTGAAGGGGTCAGTCCTGCGGGGGCGTCCACGGGCGGTTCTCCATCAGGTCGCCCAGGCCCGCCCAGGCGAAGTTCATCAGGGTCGCCGCGGCCTGCTTCGCGGAGACGCCCGGCGTGGCGTTGGCCCAGGCGGCGAGGGACTCGGCGGCGCCGACGAGGGCCTCGGCGAGTCCGGCGACCTCCCGTTCGGGCAGGGACGGGTCACGGTGGGCCTCGCGCGCGGCGACCACGATCAGCTGGGTGACGAACGCGACGAGTTCCTCGCGCATCGCCGCGACCTCGGCCGCGAACGGCTCGCCGTGCGTGCGCGCCTGACGGTGCAGGACCGCCCAGCCGTCCGGATTCTCCGCCGTGTGCGTGAAGAACGCCCGCAGGCCTGCCCAGAGTTGACGGTCGGCGGGCAGACCGGGCTGGACGCCCGCGCGTACCGCCGTGGTCAGTGCGGCCGCCTCGCGGCGGATGCAGGCGGTGAAGAGGTCTTCCTTGGAGTTCAGGTACAGATACACCAACGGCTTGGACACGCCCGCCAGATCGGCGATCTCGTCCATCGAAGCGGATTGGTACCCCAACTGCCCGAAGGTCCGCACGGCGGCGTCCAGCATCTGCTGTTCACGTACCGCGCGCGGCATCCGCTTGTTCTTCACAGCACCCATATGGGCAAGCGTACGATCGGCCGCCGTCGGCCCGGTACAGCGTTACGAGGTCTGGCCCTGCACGCCGCCGCGGGTGGCGTCGTCCACGCCGTCCTCCTGGCTGCGGTTCTGCTCCAGGTTGGTCTTCATGCGATCCACGCGCGCGACGACCTGGGCGGAGGCGCGGTCGCGCTCCTTGCGCAGCACGACGAAACTGATGGGCGCGGAGATCACCAGCGCGAGCAGGACGATCCACATGTAGTTGGAGTCACCCAGGCCGCGCGGGGCGATGCCCAGGTAGACGAGGCCCCAGACGACCACGAGGCAGCCGGCGAAGACGCCGAGGCGCATCAGTGTGTAGCGGCCCATGTCAATCCACTCTTCCGTTCCGAACCGTTTCGAACGTTCCCAAAGGGCACCGTCCAGTGAAGCACGCCCGGCGTTCCCGGCGCGCAGGGGGGCCTCAGTCGGTGCGCGGGAGAGGCAGCAGCATCGTGATCTCGTCGCGGTCGTCGCCCGGCGCGACACGCAGCGCGTCGGGCGCCCGGCCGATCTCCTTGTAGCCACAGGACGCGTAGAAGCGTTCCAGTCCCTCCCCGCCCCGGCAGGTGAGGCGCAGTCCCTCCAGGCCGAGCGCGCGGGCCCGGTCCTCGGCCTCGCGGAGCAGGTCGGCGCCGTAGCCGCGGCCCTGGAGGCCCGGGTCGACCATGACGGTGTACAGCCAGGCCCAGTGGCGCATGAGGGGGTGGTCGTTGAGCGCGAGGAACGCGGTGGCGGCGAGTCGGCCGTCGGCGGTGAACCCGGCGAGGAGCCGGGTGCGGCCCTCGGCTATCGCGGTGAGGTGGGCCTCGGCGCGGGGGCGTATGTCGACGGCGGTCACCGGCGGCACGAAGCCGACCGCACCGCCCGCGTTGGTGACATCCGTCCAGAGGGTGAGCAGCTGGTCGGGCAGGGGGCGGGGCGGCTTCGCGTCACGGGTGAACAGGGTGAAGGTCAGTGGCACGGCCACCGAGCGTAGAACACCGAGGTCGGAGTGGACCAACTGCGGATGTCGCCCGTCCACGCCCGGTTGGACTTCCGGAACACGACGGCGCAGTCGTCGCACGAAGCGAAAGGCCGGCCCCCTCCGCGAGGAGGGAACCGGCCCAGGGGCCGTCATGGGCGTACGACCGGACGGCGGAACGTCAGAGGCGCATCGGCTGCGGCGACTCGCGGCGCGCCGGGTCCGGGCCGTCGTACTCGCGGATGATCTCGTAACGGGTGTTGCGCTCGACCGGCTGGAAGCCCGCGTCGCGGATCAGGTCGAGCAGGTCCTCGCGGGTCAGCTTGTTCGGCGTGCCGTAGTTGTCCGCGTCGTGCGTGATCTTGTACTCGACGACCGAGCCGTCCATGTCGTCGGCACCGTGCTGGAGGGCGAGCTGCGCGGTCTGCACGCCGTGCATCACCCAGAAGACCTTGACGTGCGGCACGTTGTCGAAGAGGAGACGGGAGACCGCGAAGGTCTTCAGGGCCTCGGCGCCGGTCGCCATCTGGGTGCGCGCCTGGAGCCGGTTGCGGACCTTGCCGTCCTTCATGTCCACGAAGTCGTGCTGGTAGCGCAGCGGGATGAAGACCTGGAAGCCGCCGGTCTCGTCCTGGAGCTCGCGGAGCCTGAGGACGTGGTCGACGCGGTGGCGGGGCTCCTCGATGTGTCCGTACAGCATCGTGCACGGGGTCTTCAGACCCTTCTCGTGCGCGAGCCGGTGGATGCGCGACCAGTCCTCCCAGTGCGTGCGGTGGTCCACGATGTGCTGGCGGACCTCCCAGTCGAAGATCTCCGCGCCGCCACCGGTGAGGGACTCGAGGCCCGCCTCGATCAGCTCGTCGAGGATCTCCGACGCCGACAGCCCGGAGATGGTCTCGAAGTGGTGGATCTCCGTCGCCGTGAAGGCCTTCAGGGAGACGTTCGGGAGCGCCTTCTTCAGCTCGCTCAGCGACCGCGGGTAGTAGCGCCACGGCAGGTTCGGGTGCAGGCCGTTGACGATGTGCAGCTCGGTGAGGTTGTCGTTCTCCATCGCCTTGGCGAGGCGGACGGCCTCCTCGATGCGCATCGTGTACGCGTCCTTCTCGCCCGGCTTGCGCTGGAACGAGCAGTACGCGCAGGACGCGGTGCACACGTTCGTCATGTTGAGGTGGCGGTTGACGTTGAAGTGGACGACGTCGCCGTTCTTGCGCGTGCGCACCTCGTGGGCGAGCCCGCCCAGCCAGGCCAGGTCGTCCGACTCGTACAGCGCGATGCCGTCCTCGCGGGACAGCCGCTCACCGGCTCGAACCTTCTGCTCCAGCTCGCGCTTGAGCCCGACGTCCATGGCACTACCTCTTCCTCAGACAGACTTCGTAAACCGTACTCCCCCGCCCTCCGGGCGAGAGGGGCCCCCATCAGGCACTTCGTGCCCTAGCTCTCCTCGGGCAGCTCTCCGACCCGGTTCTCCCACTTCGTGGAGAGCACGATCGTCGTACGGGTCCGGGAGACACCCTTCGTCCCCGAGAGCCGTCGGATGGTCTTCTCCAGCCCGTCGACATCACTCGCCCGCACCTTGAGCATGAACGAGTCGTCGCCCGCGATGAACCAGCAGTCCTCGATCTCGCCGAGGTCCCGCATCCGCCGGGCCACGTCCTCGTGGTCGGCGGCGTCGGAGAGCGAGATGCCGATCAGGGCGGTGACGCCGAGACCGAGCGAGGCGGAGTCGACGGTGGCGCGGTAACCGGTGATGACCCCGGCCGCCTCCAGCCGGTTGATGCGGTCGGTGACGCTGGGTCCCGACAGACCGACGAGGCGCCCCAGCTCCGCGTAGGAGGCCCGGCCGTTCTCTCTCAGGGCCTGGATGAGCTGCCTGTCCACCGCGTCCATGCGATCGCTAGCCTTCCGCTGAAGTGTGTGAGTCGTGAGTGGTGCGATGTTGCTCAGTGGTGCTCGGGTCGTGCGTGTTCCGGTCGTACGTGTTCCGGTCGTACGTGCTTCGCTTCACAGGTGCTCGGCCGTGGCCGCTCAGGTCGCCCGGGAACCGCCGCCGAGTTCGCCCTCCCACCGGCGGTACAGCCCGTGTTCGACACCCGCCGCGTCCAGCACCCGCCCGGCGACGAAGTCCACCAGGTCCTGGATGTGAGTGGCTCCCGCGTAGAACGCCGGCGAGGCGGGCAGCACGGTGGCGCCCGCGTCGTCCAGGGAGACCAGATGGCGCAGCGTCTGCCCGTTCAACGGGGTCTCGCGGACGGCGACGACGAGCTTGCGCCCCTCCTTGAGCGTCACACTCGCCGCGCGCTGCAGCAGATCCTTCGACAGCCCCAGGGCGACTCCGGCCACACAGGCCGTCGAGGCCGGCACGATCAGCATGCCCTTCGAGGGGTACGAGCCCGAGGACGGCCCCGCCGCCAGGTCACCGGCGCTCCAGTGCCGTACGTCCTCGATGCGCACGTCAAAGGTGCCGGGCTTGCCGTCCGCGCCACGCGCCAGCCATTCCCGCAGGTCGTCCTGCCAGTGGGCATCCCGGAAGGGGAGGCCGGTCTCGTCGAGCAGCGTGAGCCGCGAGGCGCGCGAGACCACCAGGTCGACGCTCTCCCCCGCCGCCAGGAGCGCCCGCAGCACGGAGGCGGCGTAGGGCGTACCGGAGGCACCCGACACCCCCACGATCCAAGGCCGGCGCTGCGTCTGTCCTGGCTTCATGATGTCGAGGGTATCCGGCGGCTGTCGGGGTTCAGACCGTGAGCCCGCGGACCAGCAGATCGAGCAGGGCACACACGAACAGGGCGATGCCGATGAATCCGTTGACTTGGAAGAACGCGCGGTTCAGACGGGACAGGTCGTGCGGCTTCACGATGGAGTGCTCGTAGAGGAAAGCGCCCGCGACGATCAGCAGGCCGAACCAGAAGAACGCGCCCGCGTCGGTGGCGACGGCGTACCAGGCGAACAGCGCGGTGGTGACGGCGTGGCAGCCGCGCGCGCCCCAGATCGCGGCGGGGATACCGAAGCGCGCCGGTACCGACATGACCCCGATCTCGCGGTCCGTGTCGACGTCCTGGCAGGCGTAGATCAGGTCGAAGCCGCCGATCCAGATCCCGACCGCGAGCCCCAGGATGACGGCGTCCCACGACCACTCGCCGGAGATCGCCAGCCAGCCGCCGATCGGGCCCATCGCCTGGGCCAGACCCAGGATGGCCTGCGGGAAGTTCGTGAACCGCTTGCCGTACGGGTACACCACCATCGGGATCACCGCGATGGGGGCGAGGGCCAGGCACAGGGGGTTCAGGAGAGCCGCGGCGCCCAGGAAGAAGACCAGCGCGACCAGCGCGCCCGTCCACGCGTGCTTCACGCTCATCGCGCCGGTGACCAGCTCACGGTGGGCCGTGCGCGGGTTGCGGGCGTCGATCTCGCGGTCGATGATCCGGTTCGCCGCCATCGCGAACGTGCGCAGCCCGACCATCGCGATCGTGACGAGCAGCAGCCTGCCCCAGTGGATGTTCCTGTCCCACTCGAACATCGCGGTCAGCGCGGCGGTGTAGGCGAAGGGCAGCGCGAAGACGGAGTGCTCGATCATGACGAGCCGGAGGAAGGCCTTGGTGCGCCCCGGCTGCTGCGGGAGCGCGGCGGATGCGCTGGTCACCGGCCGGCCGCCCTCGTGCTGTTGATGGACCTCACAGGCCGTACTCCTTCCAGCGGCGGTCGACCGTCGCCGCCGTCTCCGGGTCGGAGAGAACCATTTCCGGCCATCCCCCGTCCCGGGTGTAGCCCTCCTCGGGCCACTTCCTCGTCGCGTCGATGCCCGCCTTGCCGCCCCAGAACTGCTGGTAGGAGGCGTGGTCGAGATGATCGACGGGGCCTTCGACGACGGTGAGGTCGCGGGCGTAGTCGGTGTTGCCGAGGGCCCGCCACGCGACCTCGTGCAGATCGTGGACGTCGCAGTCCGAGTCCACGACCACGATGAGCTTCGTGAGGGACATCATGTGTGCCCCCCAGACGGCATGCATCACCTTTTGTGCGTGCTTGGGGTATTTCTTGTCGATCGCGACGATCGCGCAGTTGTGGAAACCGCCGGCCTCGGGGAGGTGGTAGTCCACGATGTCCGGCACGATGATCTTCAGCAGGGGGAGGAAGAAGCGCTCGGTCGCCCGCCCGAGAGGACCGTCCTCCGTCGGGGGCCGCCCCACGACAATCGACTGGAGCAGCGGCCGCTTGCGCATGGTGACGCAGTCGATGGTCAGCGCCGGGAAGGGCTCCTGGGGCGTGTAGAACCCGGTGTGGTCACCGAAGGGCCCCTCCGGGAGCATCTCCCCCGGCTCCAGCCACCCTTCGAGCACGACCTCCGCGTTCGCGGGCACCTGCAGCGGCACGGTCTTGCAGTCCACCATCTCGATCCGCTTGCCCTGGATGAAGCCGGCGAAGAGGTACTCGTCGATGTCACCGGGCAGGGGGGCGGTGGAGGCGTAGGTCACGGCGGGGGGACACCCGAAGGCGATCGCGACCGGCAGTCGCTCTCCCCTCCTCGCCGCCACCTGGTAGTGGTTGCGGCTGTCCTTGTGGATCTGCCAGTGCATGCCGATGGTGCGCTTGTCGTGGCGCTGGAGGCGGTAGAGCCCGAGGTTGCGGATTCCGCTCTCCGGGTCCTTGGTGTGGGTGAGCCCGAGGTTGAAGAAGGAGCCGCCGTCCTGGGGCCAGGTGAAGAGTGCGGGGAGGGCGTCCAGGTCGACGTCCTCACCGTGCAGCACGACCTCCTGCACGGGCGCGTTGTCGGACTTCACCTTCTTCGGCGGTACGTGGGTCATCGCGCCGAGCTTGCCGAAGGCCTCGCGTACGCCGACGAAGCCGTGCGGGAGCTCGGGCCTGAGCAAGCCGCCGATCTTCTCGCTGATCTCGCCGTACGACTTCAGGCCGAGGGCCTTCAGCAGCCGCCGGTCGGTGCCGAAGACATTCATGGCGAGCGGCATGGCGGACCCGCGCACGTTCTCGAAGAGCAGCGCCGGTCCACCCGCCTTCTGCACCCGGTCGACGATCTCCCCGACCTCCAGATACGGGTCCACCTCGGCCTTGATGCGCTTGAGGTCGCCCTCGCGCTCCAGCGCCCTCAGCAGGGATCGAAGATCGTCGTAAGCCATGCGTCCAAGTATCGCTGAGGCCCACCCGACACCGACGTGCGCCCCACCGCCGCAAGCGGCACCACCCCTCTCGCCCCGCCGCCCCTACCCGTCCCGTCCCAGGGGCGCCGCCCCTTCCACCCCGCCGGGGGCTACGCCCCCAGACCCCCTGCCGGCCTGAACGGCCGCGTCCTCGAACGCCGGACGGGCTGAGTGATGAGGGCCGACCGGGCCGAGGCTTTCAGGGGTGCGGGGAAAGTGTCATCCCCCCCGTTGAAGTCAGCCGCTACCCTGTGCGCGTCACCGGGGCCCCGCACCGCCCCGCCACCGTCCACTGGGGGACCGTTCCGCCATGCTCAGGTATCTGCCGTTCCTGCTGGTCCTGGCGCTGTGGATCTACGCGTTCATCGACTGCTTGAACACCCCGGAGGAAGAGGTCCGAAGCCTGCCCAAGGTGGTGTGGGTGATCATCATCCTGCTCTTCGGCGAGGTACTGGTCGGACCGATCGCCTGGCTCGTCGCGGGCAAGGTCGGCCGGGGCCCGACCCGAGGCGTCACGCCCTCCGAGTGGCACCGCGACCAGCGCCCGCAGTACGTCGCCCCCGACGACAACCCCGAGTTCCTGAACTCCCTCGGCGCGGAGCCCGCCCCCTCCAAGAACGTCAAGGACGAGGCACTCCTGAAGGACTGGGAGGCCAACCTGCGGCGCCGCGAGGAGGAGCTGCGGCGGCGCGAGGCCGGCGAGGAGTCCGAGAGCTGATGGAGCTACGGCCGCTCGTCACCTTCGAGAAGGTCGCGACCGTGCGGCGGGTGCCCCGCGCGGGCTGAGCGGTCAGCCGGTGGTGCTCAGCAGCGAGGCCTGTTCGGCGTACCCCACCTCGATGTGCCGTGCGCCGAAGGCCTTCTTGACGAGGGGCGCGGCGGCGGTGGGGTCGTCGACACCCACGAACACGAACCCGGCCTCGTCCACGCCGACTTCGCGCAGGTCGAAGGTGCCGTTCCAGCGGGTCATGTCCTCGGCGATCCGGTCGGCGAGGGCCTCCAGGTCGGTCCGGTTGGCATCGGTGTCGTGCAGCCGCACCGTGACGCCCTTCTCGGCGGCGCCGCAGAGGTCGGCGTCGAAGGAGGCGGACGGCATGCGGTACACGTCCGTGGCCCGGTCCTCCTCGTCGACCGACATGCCCGTGTAGACGGCGGCGTAGCGGGCGGACTCCCCCATCCTGCCGACGTGGGCCAGGGTGCGGTCCAGCGGGGTGAAGTCCTCGGCGCCGCGGTCGGGAAGGCTCCCGGCCGGGCGCGTGCCGACGCAGGTGGCGGTGACGGGCGCGGCGTGCGCGGGCTCGGCCTGCGCGACGGCGCTCGATCCCTGGAGCAGCGCCCCCAGCAGCACGACGGCACCGGTCACGGTGACACCGGTGGCCGTCCGACCCCTCACACGCTTCTTCATGCCCCTTTGACGCGGGAGGCGGCGAATCGGTTCAGTGCGTCGAGTCCTCGCGCAGAACCAGGTCGAGGAGTCCGGGGAAGCGGGCCTCGAACTCCGCGCGGCGCAGGCGGTTGACGCGCTTGGGGCCCTCGTCGCGCTGCTCCACCAGACCCGCCCCGCGCAGCACCGCGAAGTGGTGGCTGAGGGCCGCCTTGCCGACGGGCACGTCAAAGCTGCCGCAACTGCGCGTCCACTCCGCCGAGTCGGCCAACTCCCTCACGAGGGTGACGCGTACGGGGTCGGCGAGCGCGGCGAGGGCGGTCTGGACCGGAACGTCGTCGGGATGGGTGTGCTCCGGGGCGGCCCGGTGACTCGCTCGTTCCACCACGCCCGACTCCCCTCAGATCTTTCACACCTTGCCGAGTGTTCGATGGAAACCATACACTCCCGGGTGTTCGGTTTTCATTGAACAGTCGAGCGGACGAGTTCTCGTGAGAGGTGTGCCATGCGCGCGGTCGAGATCCAGGAGTACGGCGGTCCCGAGGTACTGAGGGTCGTCGAGGCGGAGGTGCCCGCGCCGGGTCCGGGGCAGGTGAGCATCGACGTGGCGTACACCGGCGTGAACTTCGCCGACCTCAAGGCGCGGGCCGAGGGCTACCGGGTGCCCGCCCTGCCCTTCGTCCCCGGCCTGGAGGCCTCGGGCCGTGTCCGGGCCCTCGGCGCGGGGGTCACCGGCCTCGCCGTGGGGCAGGAGGTGGCGGCCCTGACACAGGGGGGCGCGTACGCGGACGTCGTCGTCGCCGACGCGGTGACCGTCTTCCCGCTGCCGCCCGGCGTGGACCTGCGCACCGGCGCGACCCTCCCCACCGTGCTGCCCACCGCGTACGCCCTGATCCACACCGTGGGCCGGCTCCAGCCCGGCGAGACGGTGCTCGTGCAGGGCGCGGCGGGCGGGGTGGGCACGGTGCTGGGGCAGCTGGCGAGCGCGGCGGGGGCCGGGGCGGTCTACGGGGTGGTGTCGAGCGCGGCGAAGGCCGAGTACGCGCGGGAGCACGGTTACGACGAGGTCTTCGTCGCCTCCTCCGACTCCACCCCCTCCTTCGCCAAGGAGGTGCGCGAGGCGACGGACGGTCGCGGGGTCGACCTGGCCCTCGACCCGGTCGGCGGCGAAACCCTCCGGGCCTGCCTCGACTCCCTCGCCCCCTTCGGCCGCCTGGTCTCCTTCGGCAACGCGAGCGGGGCGCAGCCGTGGCAGGTGGGCCAGCCGGACCTCTACCCCCTGGCCCTCTCGGTCTCCGGCTTCTCCATCCTCACCCTGGCCCAGACGTCCCCGGCCGCACTGCGCGCCCTCACCGAACGCGCCTTCCGCACGGTGGTCGACGGGGTGGTGGCCCTGCCGGTGACGGCGGAGTTCGCCCTGCCGGACGCGGCGGAGGCACACCGGCTGATGGGAACACGGACAAGCACGGGAAAGCTGTTGCTGCGCGCCCACGGCACGGCCGGGGACTCCGCCGTCGCGTGACGAGAACTCATCAGGACTGTCAGTCCACCCGGCTAGTCTCCCTCGCCATGACCTCCCACCCCATGACCTCCCGCCCGGACGCCACCAGGGCGTCGTACGACACCGTCGCCGTCGAGTACAACGAGCTCCTCAAGGCCGAGTTGGAGCACAAGCCCTTCGACCGGGCCATGCTCGCCGCCTTCGCGGAGAAGGTGCGGGACGGCGGGGGCGGGCAGGTCGCGGACCTCGGGTGCGGGCCGGGGCGGGTGACGATCCACCTGGAGGGTCTCGGGCTGGACGCGTACGGGATCGATCTGTCGCCGCAGATGGTCGCCGTGGCCCGTCGCAGCCATCCGCACCTCCGCTTCGAGGTGGGCACGATGACGGACCTCGGCATCGAGGACGCCGCACTCGCCGGCGCCCTCGTCTGGTACTCCACCGTGCACACGCCGTTGGACGAACTCCCCCTGTTCTTCAAGGAGTTCCACCGAGTCCTGGCGCCGGGCGGTCATCTGCTGATCGCCTTCAAGGTGGGCGACGAGCGCGTGCACCTCGATCACGCGTACGGCCATGACCTGGACCTCGACGTCTACCGCTTCCCACCCGAGCGCGTCGCCGAGCTGCTGCGCGAGGCGGGGCTGGTGGAGGTCGCCCGCCTCGTCCGCGAGGCCGACGCCCACGAGAAGACCCCGCAGGCGTTCGTCCTGGCCCGCAAGCCGGAATCGCCGGCCTGACACTGACGCGAGGCGGTGTCCGAGATGTGACGTGCGCTCGGGGCCCGTCGGTACTTTCGTCGGTCGTCCGTAGACCATCGGTGGACTGCGGGGTGCGGGGCCGTTTCCCAGACTGGGGTTCGCGGGACGGACACGGGGAGGCGCGATGCGGGGGATCACTCGGGCACGGTTCATGGGGATGGCCGCGGGGGCCGGGGGCGCGGTGGTGCTGCCGGTCGGGCGGGCCGGGGCGACGGGGCGTCGGCCAGGGCTGACGTACCGGGGTGTGGTGTACGAGGTGACGGACGGGGAGACGCCGAGGACCGGGTGGAGCCCCGGGCGCATGCGCCGCGACCTGCGCGCCATCGCGCACGACCTGCACGCCGACTCCGTGAAGATCACCGGCGACGGCGTCGAACGGCTCACCGCCACCGCGGCCGAGGCGGCGGAGCTCGGTCTGAACGTCTGGCTGGAGCCGGCCCTGGGCGACGTACCGGAACGCGAGATCCTCGACCACCTCGCGGAGACGGGCCGGTTCGCCGAGCGGCTGCGGCGACAAGGCGCGGGAGTGCATCTCAGCGTCGGCTGCGAGTTCGTGCTGTACGTGCCCGGGATCGTGCCCGGCGCCAACGCCCAGGAGCGCGTCGAGCATCTGCTCAAGGGCGACTTCGATCCCGTACTGATGGCACGGCGCCTGCACCAGTTCACGGCGAAGGCGGCGTCCGTGGGCAGGACCGTCTTCCGCGGGCGGCTCACCTACGCCGCCGCTCAGGACGAGGACGTCGACTGGGGCCTCTTCGACCTCGTCGGTGTCGACTACTACGGCTACTTCCCGGACCGGAACGCCTACGTCCGCGACCTCGCCGCGCTGCGGCGTTTCGGGAAGCCCGTCGCCGTCATGGAGTTCGGCTGCTGCACCTTCGAGGGCGCGCCGGAGAAGGGCGGCATGGGCTGGGACGTCGTCGACCACGGAAAGGAGCCGCCGGAGATCAAGGGCGGTCTCGTCCGCAGTGAGCGCACCCAGGCCGCGTATCTGACGGACGTGCTGTCGGTGTTCGAGTCGATGGGCCTGTACTCGGCGATGGCGTACACCTTCATCACCCCCGACGCCCCGCACCGCCCCCGCGACCCCCGCCACGATCTCGACATGGCGAGCTACGGCATCGTGAAGACGATCGAGGACCGCCGCGGCGGATGGCACTGGGAGCCGAAGGAGTCCTTCCGCGCGCTGGCCCGGCAGTACGCACGGGCCCGCGCACACCCCTGCTGACGGCGGGGTCGGACCGGATCGGATCGGGGCAGGTCGGGCCGGAGGGTATTTTCCGCACGTTGCCCTCGTGTTCCGGCCACAGGAGAGTGGTGTCATGGAGCGCATCGATCAGGCACAGGCACGGGTGTGGTTGTCGACCGCCGTCGCGGAGGCCCGCGCCGGGCTGGCGGAGGGCGGCATCCCCATCGGCGCCGCGCTGTACGGCGCGGACGGCACGCTTCTGGGCCGCGGCCACAACCGGCGGGTCCAGGACGACGACCCGTCCCTGCACGCGGAGACGTCCGCGTTCCGTGACGCGGGACGACAGCGTTCGTACCGCGGTACGACCATGGTGACGACCCTGTCGCCGTGCTGGTACTGCTCCGGCCTGGTGCGCCAGTTCGGCATCTCGCGGGTCGTGGTGGGCGAGGCGGAGACCTTCCACGGCGGCCACGACTGGCTGGCCGAGCACGGCGTGGAGATCGTGCTCCTGGACGACCCCGAGTGCGCGGCCCTCATGCGCGACTTCATCGAGAAGAACCCGGCCCTGTGGAATGAGGACATCGGTGTCTGAGCCCCGCATCCCGACCATCGACCTGCGGCCCTGGCTGGACGGCGACCCCGAGACCCGTGCCCGCATCGCCCGCACCGTCGACGAGGCCCTCCGGAGCGCCGGTTTCCTCCTCGTCACCGGCCATGGCGTGGACCCGGCCCTGCGCACCCGCATCCGCGAGGCCGCGCGCACCTTCTTCACCCTGCCCACGGAAACCAAGCAGCCGTACGCCGCCCAGGTCGGCGGGCGCGGCTGGCTCGGCCCGGGTGCCGAGGCCAACGGCTACTCGGAGGGTACGCGGACGCCTCCCGACCTCAAGGAGTCGCTGACCTTCGCGACGCACGAGCCCTTCGAGGACCCGGAGACCAACGCGGAGTGGTACGCGCCGAACGTCTGGCCCGCCGAGGCCCCGGAACTCCAGAAGCTGTGCGAGGAGTACCTGGCGCGCATGGGTGAACTGGAGAACCACCTCCTCGCTCTCCTCGGCGAGGCGCTCGGCCTGGAGCCGGACTTCTTCACCCGGCACATGGGCCGTCCCACGTACGGCTTCAACGTCAACTGGTATCCGGGCACGGATGTCGTCGGCGAGCCCGAGCCCGGCCAGTTCCGCATCGGTCCGCACACGGACTTCGGGACGGTGACGATCCTGGACCGGCAAGCCGGACAGGGCGGACTCCAGGTCTTCACCGACGAGGGCGGCTGGGAGGACGCGCCCTTCGACCCGGCGGCGTTCACGATCAACATCGGCGACCTGATGGCCCGCTGGACGGGTGACCGGTGGCGCTCGGGCCGGCACCGTGTGCTGCCTCCGCCCGCCGACGCGCCGGCCGAGGAGCTGATGTCGCTGGTCTACTTCGGCGAGTGCACGCCGGGGACGGTGGTGGAGTCGGTCCCCGCGCCGGTGGGCCGCGTCGCGTACCCGCCCGTCGACTCCCATGTTTATCTGCGCGAAAAGCTGGATTCGATCACCGTGGGATAGGCGGGCGAAAAGGCGCGGCCAATTTTCGTAACCAAACGGACATCCCATGCCCTAGTCCGAATCAACTCCCCCTTTTTACACTGGTGTTGATAGACCTCACAGCAGCACAGAGCAGGACCGGACCGCGCCAGGGGGAGATGCGGTGCACAGAGGGCTGCACGGACGCGGAGCGTTGTTCGACACCGATCCGCCCGGTCTTGCATCACGGCTCGTCGGCCTGCGCCCGTACCAGCTGCGCGCGAACCCGTACGAACACCCGAAGGAACTGCCCTTCGTGGTGTTCGCGGGCGGGCGGGGGCTCGGCAAGAGCGCCGTACTGCGGGAGCTGCACGACGCCTACCGCGGGCACACACCGGTCGCGCTGATCGACGGCGAGGAACGGCAGTTCGCCGGGCCACCCGCCGAGCGGCCCGCGGAGTCCTGGTCGCCGGTGGGAGCGGCGCTCACCACCATCGCCGAGCAGCTCGCGGAGCCGGTCACCGGCGCCGGGCGGATCGGCTTTCCACGCCTGACGTCCGGGCTGCTGGCCGTCGCGGCGGGCGGCTGGAGCGACCGTGACGTGCCCCGCATCCGGCAGGAGGCGGAGCGGATCCTGCTGCTGAACGAGACCGGTTCATGGCTCTCGGGGTTCGCGGGCCGCTGGGTGAGCAAGGTCGTCTCCAAGCTCATCGCCTCGCTCAGCGGTACGGGTCCCGTGATAGCGCCGATCATCGAAGCCACCCTGGAGGCGTTCGCCGAGGGGATCGGCCCCGCTCCCCGCCGGCTGCGCAGGGCCGCCACCTGGTACCGCGACTATCCGAACGCGGGCGGCAACCCCAAGCTCGGCCTGATCCTGCTCTCCTCGCACTTCCGGGCGGGCGGCGACTCCCGCACCCACGCCGAGCGCTATCTCGTACGGGCCCTGCTGGCCGACCTCGACGACGCGTACGCGGGGGTCATGCAGCGCTCGCACCGGCTGGGCCGCCCGGTCGTGCTGATCGACAACGTGCAGGAACGGGCGGGCCTCGGCCTGCTGGAACCGGTGCTGCGCGACCGCGCCGACGGCATCGCCGACCACGTCGTCTTCTTCGCCGCCCTGCGCGGATACACCCATGGAGCGCTGCGCAACGCCGGCCGCCGCACCCTCCCCGAGGTCGCCCGGCACACCGGCTGGGAGCCGGGCACCTCGCCGTCCTCGCGGGCGCTGCTCGTCGCGCTGCCGCCGCTGACCCCGGACGACACCCTGCACCTCGTGGGCGGCGTCTCGCAGGGCCTCGCCGTCCCCCCTCAACTCCCGCACGCCACCCACCGGCTGTCCGGCGGCAGCCCGCTCGGCGTCACCCTTCTCGCGGAGTCCGCCCGCCAGAACCTCCCCCAAGGGGCCAAGTCCCTGGGTGAGTTGCTCACCTCCGACGTCGCCGTCCACGAGGACAACGACGGCCGGCCCACCTATCAGGAGCTGCTCGACCGGCTCGTACCCGGTGGCCGGCTCGACGAGCTCACCGTGCTCGCCGCGGCCCACGACCGCGACTCGGCCTGCGTGCTCGCGGAGGTCCAGCTCTCCGACGACTTCGGCGCGTCGGGGGTCCTCGCGCTGGAGGAGCGGCTCGCCGAGGAGGGCCGGCCGAGCGCCGCCGGGCAGTTCGTGGGCGATCCGTTCCTGCGCGCGCTGCTCCTGCTGCGGCTGCACCACGACGACCCCGACCACGCACGCTGGCAGTCCGTGCACCGCGCCCTCATCGACCACTACGGCGACGGCGACCAGCCGGACAGCGCGCGCTATCGGCTGCACCACGAACTCGCGCTCGGCAAGGCCGACTTCGCGGTGGCGCACCTGCGCGACACCTTCCCGCGCGCCGACACCGGGACCTGGCTGTCCTCGCTCGTCTTCATCGCGTCCGCGCCCTACTACCACGCACACGACCCGGACGGCCACGACTTCGGCGGCCACGGCGGTCACGACGACCGGGCGGCCGTCGCGCTCGGCCGCACCGACGCCGCCCAGCAGCCTCCGGACAGCGTGGACGCCGTACTGCATCTGCGGATACGACGGCTGCTGCACGCGGTCTGGCAGCTCACCGATCCGCTGGTGCTGCCGGACCCGAAGGTGTCCGACCGGCTCCGTTTCGAGCTGGAGCAGCTGTCGAACCTGCGGCCCGCGGGCAACCCGCTGCTGTGGCGGGCCTCGCGGGAGTGGCCGTCCGACGCGCTCGCCGGCCGCCCTCTGCGCATCCCTGGTGACGACGACGACAACGTGAACGGGGACCTGTGATGGCGCGCTTGTGGACCTGGCTGCGCGAGGACGTCTGGGAGATTCGTTTCCGCAGGTATGTCGCGCTGACCCTCGCGGCGGTGCTCGCGGGCCTCGGCGTCTGGGGCGGTATGACGGCCACCAAGGAGAATCGCTCCTGCGCACCCGGCGTCGTCCAGCCGAAGGGCAGCGACGAGTGTGTCGGCGTCTCGTGGACGACGTACGCCTTCGGGCGGGCGCAGTTCGCCGACACCGTACGGGCCATCCATCGCGAGAACGCCCGCCTGGCGCCCGGCAGTTACGTCACCGTCGCACTCCTCGAACCCTTCACCGCCACCGACGCCGACAACCTGGGCGATGTGCTGCACGAGCTCCAGGGCGCCTATCTGGCCCAGTACCAGGCCAACCACGACACCACCGACCTGAAGCCGAAGATCCGCCTGGTGCTGGCCAACCCCGGCTCCACCGGCACCTACTGGCAGCACACGGCCGACCAGCTGGCGGGCATGACGGGAGGCTCCGACCGGCTGCGCGCGGTGACCGGGGTCGGTCTGAGCACCGACAACAACAAGAAGGCCGTCAAGGAGCTGACCAGCCGGGGCATCCCGGTGATAGGGAGTTCGATCACCGCCGACGACCTGGCCAACGGGCAGAACGGCAAGGACCCGTTCCCCGGGCTCGCGCGGGTCTCCCCCACCAACACCGACGAGGCCCGCGCCCTCGCCTCCTTCGCCAAGGTCTCCGCCGCCAACGCCTTCCTCGTCTACGACCGCACCGGCGACCCGTACACGCGCACGCTCCAGGCCTCCTTCGAGAAGATGCTCAAGGGCTCGCGCTACGAGGCCCAGCCGTTCACGCCGCCCGCCGACCGCAGCAAGGAGGGCAGCACCTCCAACGTCTTCATGCAGATCACCAACATCCTCTGCAACACGCCGACCACCACGAACACCATCCTGTTCGCGGGGCGGCACACCCAGCTGCGGCAGTTCATCAACATGCTGGGCCAGCGCGGCTGCCACGACCGCCGGTTCACCGTGCTCACCGGCGACGAGGGCTCCTACCTCGCCGGGGACAAGGACCTCGACCCGGCCGCCCTCAAGGACCCGCTGCTGACCGTCCGCTACACGTCCCTGGCCCACCCGGACGCCTGGCTGAAGGACAGCGCGAAGACGGGCGGCAGCGCGACCGACGCGAAGGTGCTGCAGTCGCTTCTGGGGAGTGCCGGGAAGGAGCCGGTCGGGCCCCTCGGGCCGATCGCCCTCGACGACGGCCAGCTGATCATCGCGTACGACGCCATGCGGCTCGCCGTGCGCGGCATCCGCGGGGCGTCGCCGACGGGGAAGATCCCGGCCCTCGCGGATGTCGGGCTCCAGTGGCCGCAGGTCAAGGGCAAGGAACTGCGGGTGAACGGGGCGAGCGGGTGGGTCTGTCTGGACGCCCACGGCAATCCGTACGACAAGGCGGTGCCGATCGTGCAGCTGACGCCCGAGTCACGGGCTCGCTTTGTGAAGATCGCGTGGCCCGAGGGGAAGCCGCCCTCCACGGAGTGTCTGCCGCCGGCTTGAGGGGGGCGCCGTCGGAGTTCCGTGATCGGGCGGGTGCGGGTCGTATGTAGCTGGTCGCGCAGTTCCCCGCGCCCCTAAGAGGCGCTCGTGTCCGGGGCGCCTGCCACGTGGGCAATCAGTCTTTCGAAGCGCAAGCGCCAGCCCGGGTCTTTGCCTTCGGCGCTCTCGTGGGTGAAGCGGATCGTCGTGCCTGACGGGCGGTCCGGTTCCAGGTGGAACCGGACCCGGCCCCGTCCTTCGACCGTGTACTCGGCGATCCGCTCGACGTCCCACGCCGTGACACGACCGCTGCCCAGCCCGCGCAGCGTGACCGCGCCGCCCAGTCGCGGCTCGAAGACCTCGGCCTCGGCCCACCACGTCCGCAGGCCCTCGGACGTGGCCACCGCCTTCCAGACGTTCTCCACAGGCTGGGGAAAACGCACCAGGCAGTGCAGGACGCGGGTGCCGTCCTCCCGGGTCTCGGTGGCGCCCTCTTCGATGGCTCGGGTCACTCCGGTCATGACACCAGCGTGGCCCGGGGCGGGAGGTTCCGCACGTGTTGCGCCGCGGGCTAGACGCCCGCGTAGGAGTGCTTGCCGGAGACGAAGATGTTGACTCCGTAGTAGTTGAAGAGGAAGCAGGCGAAGGCGATCAGGGCGATGTACGCGGCCTTGCGGCCCTTCCAGCCGGCCGTGGCGCGGGCGTGGAGGTAGCAGGCGTAGGCGACCCAGGTGATGAACGCCCACGTCTCCTTCGGGTCCCAGCCCCAGTAGCGGCCCCACGCGTCGCCCGCCCAGATGGCGCCCGCGATGATCGTGAAGGTCCACAGCGGGAAGACGGCGGCGTTGATGCGGTAGGAGAACTTGTCGAGGGAGGCCGAGGAGGGCAGCCGCTCCATGACGGAGGTGGCGAAACGGCCCGGCCGGCCGCCGGTGGCGAGCTTGTTCTCGTACGAGTCCTTGAAGAGGTACATCAGGGTGCCGACCGCGCCCACGTAGAAGATGGCGCCGCAGAGGATCGCGGTCGAGACGTGGATGTACAGCCAGTACGAGTGGAGCGCGGGCACCAGCTGGTCGCTCGCGGTGTACAGGACCGTGACGGCGAGGCCGAGGTCGAGGAGGACGGTGGTGACCAGGGGCAGGCCCAGCCAGCGGATGTTCTTCTTCAGCGCGAGCATCACCAGGTACACGGTGACGGCGACCGTGGAGAAGGTGACGCTGAACTCGTACATGTTGCCCCACGGCGCCCGCTGCACCGACAGGGCTCGGGCGAGGACACCGGCCGCCTCGACGGCCCAGGCGAGCACGGTGAGGGACACCGCGATCCGGCCGTACAGGTCGCCCTGCTCGTCCCCGCCGTGCGCGCCGGGCCCGTCGGGCACGTCACGCGCCCCCGCCGCCGAACGGGTGACGACCTTGGGCCGCTCCAGGACGGCCGTACCGCCCGCCGACTGCACGGTGACCGCCGGGGCCTTCGCCTTCTCGGTGCTGGTGAGCGCGGCGGCCGTACGGGCGACCTTGCTGCGGCTGCCGAAGATCCATTCGGCGATGTACGCGAAGAAGGCCAGGGTGTAGACGGCCATCGCGGAGTAGATCAGCGTGTTGCTGATGTTGGCGAGGTGTTCGTTCGTGGCCGTGGCCAGATCGGTCACGGCACCCAGGTCGGTTGCGGTGGCGAGAGTCATTTCTCAGCCCCTTCGGCGGCAGGTACGGAGGGTTCGGCGTCGGGGTCGGTTTCGACTGCGGCTTCGGCTTCGTCTGTGTCGGGCTTGGTGGGGGCCCGTTCGTGCACAAGGGCGGCCAGGTCCCCCAGTTCTTCGGGGAGCTTCGCGGACTCGCTGCGGCCGAGGCCCGCCATCTCGACGACGGTGACGCCGTCGGCCCCGGTGGACGCCCGCACCCACACGCGGCGACGCTGGATGAAGAGCGAACCGGCGAGACCGAAGATCGCGGTGAAGGCACCGACCAGCGCCCAGTCACTACCGGGCTGCTGGGTGACCTGGAAGTTCGCCCATTCCTCGATGCCCTTGTCGAAGGTGATGGAGCCGGCGCCGTTCGGCAGCTTCATCGTCTCGCCGGGCAGCAGGCGCGCCTTGACGATGTTGCCCTTCGCGTCCTTGAACTGCTTCATCTTCGAGGTGTCGAGCTGGTACACGTTCTGCGGGATGCCCGCGTCGACCCCCAGGCTGCCGTGGAATCCGGACAGCGCGAGCACGGGGAAGTCGAGCGCGGGGAACTGGGAGAACATGTCGCCCTTGCCCGCACCCGCGAAGGTCGGCACGAAGAAGGCGGAGAATCCGAGCTGTTCGCTCGTCCCCTGCGCGTTCTTGTAGCCGTCCATGACCTTGATCGCGCCCTGCGAGGTGACGTTCGAGTCGAGCGGCAGCATCGGCACGGCGTCGTGGTAGACGACGTTGCCCTTGCCGTCCCGGACGGTGACGACGGGCGCGTAGCCGTGGGCGGTGAGATAGACCTTCGACTCGCCGATCTTCAGCGGCTCGTTGACCTTGACGGTGGTCTTCTTCTCCTTGCCGTACGCACCGACGCTGTACGTGATGTCCGCCTGGTACGTGCGAGGGGTGCCCTTGTTGGGGCCGGTCCGCTCGTAGGTGCCGGTGAACTTCTTGAGGTTGAAGCTGAACGGCGTGAGGTCGTCGGTGCTGAAGAGGTTGCCGGACTTGAAGTCGTCGTACTGCGAGATCGTGTTGGAGAAGCCGTCGCCCTCGACGATCAGCTTGTTGCCCTCGGACTTGAAGAGCTGGCCCCAGGCGAAGGCCACCAGCATCACGATCAGCGCGATGTGGAAGAGCAGGTTGCCGGTCTCGCGGAGGTAACCCTTCTCGGCGGCGACGGCGTCCTTCTCGATGTGCGCCCTGAACCGTCGCCGCTTGAGGATCTCGAGGGCGGCCTCGCGGACCTGCTCGGGCTCGGCCGCGGTGCGCCAGGTCGCGTACGCGGGCAGCCGGTTCAGCCGCTTGGGGGCGCCCGGCGGACGGCCGCGCAGCTGCCCGACGAACTGCCAGGTGCGCGGGACGATGCAGCCGATGAGCGAGACGAACAGCAGGATGTAGATCGCGGAGAACCACACCGAGCTGTAGACGTGGAACAGGCCGAGCTTGTCGTAGACGGACCCGAGGATGCTGTGCGCGTCCTTGAAGGCCGCCACCTTCTGGGCGTCGGTCCCGGACTGCGGGATCAGCGAGCCGGGGATCGCCCCGAGCGACAGCAGGAAGAGCAGGATCAGGGCGACCCGCATCGACGTCAGCTGCCGCCAGAACCAGCGGGCCCAGCCGACGACCTCACGGCCGGTCCAGGTCAGCCAGCCCAGGGCGCCGGGTGCGCGGGACCCGCCGAAGGAGCCGGGCACGGCCGTGTCGACCGGCGCGGTGGACAGCTGGGATCCGGCCTCGCCGAGTTCGCCGTCGGCGCTCACTCCGATGTGCCGCTTGGCGGTCGCCGGGCCCTTGGTCCCGCCCGTGCCCGGGTCGGTGTCGGTCGTGCTCATCGATCAGATCCCTACCGTGAAGCCGTTGGACCAGGTCTGCATCTGCTGCACGATGCTGTCCCAGGCGCCGGTGAGCAGGAGCAGGCCGGTCACGATCATCATGCCGCCGCCGATCCGCATCACCCATGCGTAGTGCCGCTTGACCCAGGCGAAGGCGCCGAGCGCCTTGCGGAAGGCGACGGCGGCGAGGACGAAGGGCACGCCCAGACCGACGCAGTACGCGACGGTCAGTATGGCGCCGCGGCCCGCGCTCGCCTGGTTCATGGAAAGAAAATTGATGGAGGAGAGCGTCGGTCCCAGGCAGGGCGTCCAGCCGATGCCGAAGAGCGCACCGAGTATCGGAGCGCCCACCAGCCCGGTCACCGGCCGCTTGTGGAAGCGGAACTCGCGCTGCGTGAGCCAGGGCATCATCCCCATGAAGAACACGCCCATCGCGATCATCAGCACGCCGAGGATCTTGCTGAGCGTGCTCTGGTACTCCTGAAGGGTCGATCCGAAGTAGCCGAACAGCGCCCCGCCGGAGACGAACACGGCGGTGAAGCCCACCACGAACAGGCTGGCGCCCGCGACCATCCGCCCCCGTCTGGCCTCCGCCAGATCCGTGCCGGTGACACCGGTCACGTACGACAGATAACCGGGGACGAGCGGCAGCACGCACGGTGAGAAGAAGGAGACGAGGCCGCCGAGGACGGCGATCGGCAGGGCGAGCACCAGGGCACCGCTGACGACGGTGTCGGACGACGCGGCGAGGTTCGTGGACGCGGCGAGAAGGGACACGTCAGGTCACTTCTCCGCGAGTACGGGGTCGAGCATCTCGCGGAGCTTGTCCTCGCTGAGGGCCTGGAGCGTACGGGCCGCGATCTTCCCGTCCCGGTCGATGACGATCGTGGAGGGGATCGTCTGCAGGTTCAGCGTGCCCTTCTTGAAGCGGAGCAGCAGCTTGCTCGTCGGGTCGTAGAGGCTGGGGTAGGTGACGCGCTGCTGCTTCTCGAACGCCTGGGCCAGACTGATGTTGGCGTCACGGGTGTTGATGCCGACGAACTGCACGCCCTTCGCCGCGGTGTCCTTGGCGACCTTGACGAAGTTCGGCGCCTCGGCGCGGCACGGCGGGCACCAGGAGCCCCACACGTTCACGACGACGATCTTGCCCTTGTAGTCCTTGACGTCGAGCTGCTTGCCGTCCACGGTCGGGCCGGAGAGGTCCGGGGCCTCGGCCCGGGAGCCCTTGGCGACGGTCGAGATGCCGTCCTTGCCCGCCACGAAGTTGCTGTTGCCCGAGCCCCCGGAGGTCCCTCCCGAACCGCACGCGGACAGGACAAGCGCGGCGACGGCGGCCCCGGTGGTGAGCAGGGCGGCGCGGCTACGGGTGCGGTTCGAGCGCTGTTGGGCGCGGCAGGCGGCACTCATGTGAAAAGTTTCGCATGCCCGTTTCGAGGATCTTCCGCACCCCCCTTGCGGGCGGAAAACACCATTTCAGGCGGCGTCCCCGGACCCCTTGGATGTGGCCGTCCCGGAACCCGTACCCGTGCCGGTGCCGGTGCTCGTACCGGTCCCCTTGCCGGTGTCACCGAGGAACGTCTTCCAGCCACCCGTGGGCCGCTGTCCCACGTCCAACGTCCGCAGCTTGGCCAGGATCTCGGGCTTCTGTACGTCCATCCAGTCCACGTACTGCCGGAAGGAGACGAGGCGGACGTCCTCGCCCTTCTCCTTCTCCTGGGCGATCTGCTTGAAGGCGTACTCGACGGCGTCCATGTAGATGCCGCCGTTCCAGTGCTCGAAGTGGTTGCCGATGAAAAAGGGCGCCCGGTTGCTCTCGTAGGCCCGCCGGAATCCGGCGACGTACGCCTCGCCCGCCTGCTGCCGCCACGCCGGGTAGTTGTGCGCGGGCGCCTTCGTCGAGTTGATCGACTGGTTGGCCAGCATGTTGTAGTCCATGGAGAGCACTTCGAAGCTGCGCCCCGGGAAGGGGATCGCCTGGAGGGGCAGGTCCCACAGTCCGTGCCGCTTCTGCGGCCAGACCTGGCGGCCGCCGGGCGAGGAGGCGTCGTAGCGCCAGCCGAGCTCCTTGGCGGTGGGCAGCAGGTTGTCCTGGCCGAGCAGACAGGGGGTGCGCGCGCCGACGAGTTCCTTCTCGTAGTCGAAGGGCAGCGGGGGCAGATCGGTCCAGCCCGTGTTGGTCCGCCACTCCTTGACGAAGGACTTGGCCTGGGCGATCTCACTGCGCCACTGCGCCGGCGTCCAGTTGCCGACGGTGCCGTGGCCGGAGCAGAAGTGGCCGTTGAAGTGCGTGCCTATCTCGTGGCCGTCGAGCCAGGCCTGCCGGACGAGCCCGAGCGTCGACTTGACGTGGTCGTCGGAGAGATAGCCGATGTCGGAGGCGCCCCGGGGGTTGTTCGGCGGCAGGTACTTGCGCTTCTTCGACTCGGGCAGGAGGTACAGCCCGGAGAGGAAGAACGTCATGTGCGCCTCGTGCTCGCGGGCGAGCCGCAGGAAGCGGGAGAAGAGACCGGTCCCGACCTCACCCGCGCCGTCCCAGGAGAAGACCACGAACTGCGGAGGGGTCTGGCCGGGCTCCAGAGGAACCGGCTTCGCGGGCTGGTTCGGCTGCTTGCCCGTGAACGAGGTGGAGCCGTCGCCTATCAGGCGGGCGGGGTGCGCGGAGTCGCTGGGCTTGCCGGACGCACCGGGCTTGCCCGACCGGGAACCACCGCCCCCGCCATGACCGTCCTGTTGGTCGGTGCCGCACGCCGCGAGTCCCATCGCCGCCGCGGCACCCGCCCCGAGGCCGATCATTCCCCTCCGGCTGATGTCCCGCATTCGGTCCCCATCTCATCGCGCCCTCTCAACTGGCTCCCAGCTGACACACAATGAGAGGGCACGACAAGCAGATAGGTTCCTTCGAACGCGCAACATTGATCGTATTTTACGAAGAACAGTTCGGGTAGCGACGCATACGAACACATTGCGCCAACATGTACGGAAATGGACGCGCTACGCCCCGAACGCCTTGCTCTTCCCCTTCACCGGCTTGGCGCCCGCGAGGAGATGGGCGGGAACGAGATCCCGGGCGGGCTCGCTGTACCCCACGGACACGATCTTGTCGCCGCGGTAGGTGAAGGATGTCAGGGACGCCAGCGTGCACTGCCGCTTGCGCGGGTCGTGCCACAACCGCCGCTTCTCCACGAAGGACCGCACGATCCAGATCGGCAACTGGTGGCTGACCAGCACCGCTTCATGCCCACGGGCCGCGTCCTTGGCGGCGTCCAGCGCCCCCATCATCCGTACGACCTGATCGACGTACGGCTCTCCCCAGGACGGCTTGAACGGGTTGACGAGGTGCTTCCAGTTCTCGGGCCGCCGCAGCGCCCCGTCCCCCACGCCGAAGGTCTTCCCCTGGAACACGTTCTCGGCCTCGATCAACCGCCCGTCGGTGTCGAGGTCGAGACCGTGCGCCTTCGCGATGGGCGTCGCGGTCTCCTGCGCCCGCTCGAGCGGGGAGGCGACGACATACGTGACGTCCCGCGGGGCCAGGTGCTCGGCGACCCGCTCGGCCATCTGCCGCCCGAGCTCGGACAGGTGATAGCCGGGCAGCCGCCCGTACAGCACCCCGTCCGGGTTGGCGACCTCGCCGTGCCGCATGAGATGCACGACAGTGATGTCCTGATCCCGGCCCTGCGTCTGATCCTGCGTCTGATCCTGGCTCATGCCGTGGCCTCCGCCGCTGCCCGGGCCGCCGCCGGAAGGGCGTCGGCGATCCGCTGAATGGCCCGCTCGTCGTGGGCCGTGGACACGAACCACGACTCGAAGGACGACGGGGGCAGATAGACGCCCTGCGCCAGCATCGAGTGGAAGAACGCGGTGAACCGGAAGGACTCCTGCGCCTTCGCGCCCTCGTAGTCGCGCACCTCACGCCCGGTGAAGAACACCGAGAACATGTTGGAGGCGTTCTGCAGCCGGTGCGCCACGCCCTCCTTGCTCAGCGCCTCCGTGACCAGCCCGCGGATCTGCTCGGAGACGGCGTCGACCTTGTCGTACGCGGCGTCGTCGAGCAGCCGCAGCTGGGCGAGCCCGGCGGCGGTCGCGACGGGGTTACCGGAGAGCGTGCCGGCCTGGTAGACGGGCCCCGCGGGAGCCAGGTGCTCCATGATGTCCTTGCGGCCACCGAAGGCGGCGGCGGGAAATCCTCCGCCCATGACCTTGCCGAAGGTCATGAGATCGGGGCGTACCCCGTCGATCCCGTACCAACCGGCCTTGCTGGTGCGGAATCCGGTCATGACCTCGTCGGAGATGAACAGGGCGCCGTTGCGCGCGCAGGCGTCCTTGAGTCCCTGGTTGAAGCCGGGCCGGGGCGGTACGACGCCCATGTTGCCCGGCGAGGCCTCGGTGATCACACAGGCGATCTCACCGGGGTGCGCGTGGAAGGCCTCGTTCACGGCTTCGAGGTCGTTGTAGGGCAGGACGATCGTGTCGGCGGCCTGGGCGCCGGTGACACCGGGGGTGTCGGGCAGCGCGAAGGTCGCCACCCCGCTCCCCGCCGACGCCAGCAGCGAGTCGACATGCCCGTGATAGCACCCGGCGAACTTGATCACCTTCGACCGCCGGGTGAAGCCGCGGGCGAGCCGGATGGCGGACATGGTCGCCTCGGTCCCGCTGGAGACGAGCCGGACCTGCTCGACGGGCTCGACGCGGGCGACGATCTCCTCGGCGAGCGCGACCTCGCCCTCACCGGGAGTGCCGAAGGAGGTGCCGCGCGCGACGGCCTCCTGGACGGCGCCGATGACGTCGGGATGCGCGTGCCCGAGGATCATCGGCCCCCATGAACACACGAGGTCGACGTATTCCCTCCCGTCGGCATCGGTCAGGTATGGACCGTTTCCGGACACCATGAAGCGGGGCGTACCGCCCACGGCGCGGAACGCACGCACCGGAGAGTTCACGCCGCCGGGCGTGACGGCAGCCGCACGGTCGAAAAGAGTCTGCGAAACTGGGGCTTCGTACGGATAGCTCACACGGGCCATGGTGTCAGAGGCTGCGAAGATCCTGCGGACAGGTGTTTCAGCGTACGTTTCGGCGTGCGGCCGTGGGGGAGGTCACTGTCACGATGATCGGGTTGCGTGGCGGGGGTCGCGCGCCTTAGAAAAGCAGTCGGGTGGAGATATGCATCGCGGTGGCGGACTGGGCGAGGGGACCGATGACCTCGGTCCTCGGCGTGCCCGGCGAGGAAAGCACCGGCGCGAGGCGGAGGAAGCGGCCGAAGCACGACAGACGCAGGGGTCGCCGGGCTCTCCCGGATCACCCGGATCACCCGGGTCGCAAGGATCACAGAACGATCCTGAGCGGATCGACTCGTCGGGCCGTATGGACGGTATGGACTACACGGACCGCGGGGCAGACCGGCTCAGGGCAGGAAGCGGGAATGGTGGCCGGGTGGGGGTGACCTACAAATACTTCGGCGCGCCGGACGGCGCGACGGCGGCCCGCGTGCCGATCTCGATGCGCCCCGAGGAACTCGGCGGCGACGAGCTCGGCATGAACGGCATGTTCACCAAGATCAAGCCGGAGACCATGGCCGCGATGGTCCTCACCGGCATCGAGGGCGTCCCTCTCCACAAGGTCCCGCCCCTGGAGCTGGTCGTCCTCCACCCCGACTACGCCGTCGTGAAGCTCCCCATGACCGTCGTCGACCCCCTGCGGGGCATCGGCGAGGAGGCGGTCGGCGCGGCGGCCTTCATCTGGTCGACGGTCCCGGACCGCGGAGGCCCGCGGGACGCTTTCAACGTGTACCAGCTCCTCCACGAATGGCAGGATTTCAGCCACCGCCTGCACGAGGCGGGCCATCAGCCGTACTGCCTGGTGTGGCCCTGATCTCCGGTTCTCCGTGACACGGGCGAGGCCTTCGGGTCCCGCCCGGGAACGGCCCGCACAACGGGCATGACGGACATGGCCCGCATGACGGGCACACCGGGCGGGACCGGCGGATACTGAATTGCATGCGCGTCGATTTCGACCCGGAGGCCATGCGCGGGGACGACTTCTACAGGTTCCTCACCTCGGTCGTCATCCCTCGTCCGATCGCGTGGATCTCCACCGTCACGCCGGACGGCTCGACCGAGAACCTCGCCCCGCACTCCTTTTTCAGCATCGCCAGTACCGACCCGCCGGTCGTGCAGTTCACCTCGACCGGCCGCAAGGACTCCCTGCGCAATGTCGAGGACACCGGGGAGTTCGTCGTCAACTTCTCCTCGGAACCGCTGCTGCACCTGATCAACGCCACTGCCACCGACTTCCCCCGGTCGGTCAGTGAATTCGACTTCGCGGGAATCGACCGCGAACCGAGCCTGCGGGTACGACCACCCCGAGTGGCGGCCTCCCCCGTCGTCCTCGAGTGCCGTTCGCACACCACCCTGCGGATGGGAAACTCCACCCTCGTCTTCGGACGGGTGCTCCTCGCGGCGGTGCACGCGGACCACATCGTCGAGGGCCGCCCCGACTCCGCACACCTGCTCCCGCTCACCAAGCTCGGCGGCGACGAGTGGGGCACGCTGGGAGAGGTCCTGCACCTGAGCCGCATCCCCTACGAGGAACCGCGTCCCTAGGGCCTGGGCACAGCCGCGGTCACAGCCAGCCGTTGCGCTTGAACCCCCGGTGGATGACGAAGCACGACACGGCGATCACCGTGAGGGCCAGGGGGTAGCCGAAGCGCCAGTGGAGTTCGGGCATGTGGTCGAAGTTCATGCCGTAGACGCCGCACACCATCGTCGGTACGGCGATGATCGCGGCCCACGCCGTGATCTTGCGCATGTCCTCGTTCTGGGCGACGGAGACCTGGGCGAGGTGGGCCTGGAGGATGGAGTCGAGGAGGCCGTCGAAGGCGGTGATCTGTTCGGTGACCCGGGACAGGTGGTCGGCGACGTCACGGAAGTACGCCTGGACCTCGGGGGCGACGAGGCGCATCGGCTCGGTCGCCAGGATGTGCAGAGGGCGGCCGAGGGGAACCACCGCGCGTTTGAATTCGAGGAGTTCGCGCTTGAGCTGGTACATGCGGCCGGCGTCGGCGCCCCTGGCACCGCGGGGTGAGAAGACGGAGGTCTCCACCTGGTCGATGTCGACCTGGACGGCGTCCGTGACGGTCAGGTAGTCGTCCACGACGTGGTCGGCGATGGCGTGCAGCACCGCGGCCGGGCCCTTGGCCAGCTGCTCCGGCTCGGCTTCCAGGTCCTCGCGCAGAGGGCCGAGGGAGCCGTGCCGTCCGTGCCGCACGGTCACCACGAAGTCGGGACCCGCGAAGACCATGATCTCGCCGGTGTTCACGACCTCGCTGGTGGCGGTCAGTTCGGCGTGTTCGACGTAGGAGACCGTCTTGAAGATGGCGAACAGGACGTCGCCGTACTGCTCGACCTTGGGGCGCTGGTGGGCGTGGACCGCGTCCTCGACGGCGAGCGGGTGCAGCCCGAACAGTTCGGCGACCCGGGCGAACTCCGTCTCGGCCGGCTCGTGCAGCCCCAGCCAGACGAAGCCCTGGCCGCCGCGTTTGCGGACCCGTGCGAGGGACTCCTCGGCGCTGGGCGCGGCCTCCTGGCGGACACCGTCGCGGTAGATGACGCAGTTGACGACGGCGGAGCCGAGCGGGGAGCGGGCGGGGTGACTCAGGTCCACCCGGCGTCCGCCGCGTGCCAGACGGGCGACTTTGCGCAGGTTGCCGACCATCGACATGCGGTGCTCCTTCCCCGGATTTCCCGGAATGGACGGCCAGTGTGCCAGCAGGGGGTAAGACCGACGTCAGAGCCCGGTTCGAGCGTGCGCCCTCGCCCGGCGTCGTGGTGTCAGGAGGGCGTCATGAATCACGTCCGCGCCGTCAGGCTCGCGCCAACGCTGCGGTCCGCCGCCGTCCTGCGGCTCTTCGATGGCCGATGGGTACGTGTGTGGACCGACATCGAGGAGCGCGAGCGATGAGTGAGGACGAGCGGGGACCGCGCGTGGTCGCGGGAGTGAGCGGTTCGCCGGGGAGCCTGGCGGCCCTGCGCCGGGCCGCCGCCGAGGCCCGGCGCGGCGGAGCCGAGCTGCTGGTCGTGAGCGCCTGGGAGCCGCCCGGCGGTGACTTCGCCCACCGCAGTGCGCTCGGTCCACTGCCGACGGCCACGCTGCGGCTGGACGCGTGCCGGCGGCTGCTCGCCGCGCTGGACACCGCCTTCGGCGCCGCGGGGCCCGGGGTCCCGTACCGGGGTCTTGTGATACGGGGCACACCGGGGCGGGCGCTGGTCGAGACCGCGGACCGGGCCGACGACCTGCTGGTGGTCGGCCCGGGGTGCCGGGGAAGGCTGCACCGGTGGCTGTTCCCGTCCGTCGCCCGGTACTGCCTCGCGCACGCCGTCTGCCCGGTGCTGGCCCTGCCGCCCTCGCCCCTGTCCCGCGAGCTCGCCTCGGTGCACCGCCGCATCCGCCTGTGGCTGCCGCTCGACGCACGGGAGCTGACCGAGGACAGGTCCTGAGCGACCCGGGGGTGTCACGCCCCTTTTCGGGATCAGGCCCTGGCCCGGCGGCCGGTTCAGAGGCTGAGCCGGTAGGGCACCACGCAGACGACCACGTCCGTACGGGCCCGCAGCGCGGCGGCGAGGAGCAGACCGCGCTGGTTCTGCAGGATCTGATAGCGGCGGTGGAGGGGCTCCACCTCGGGGATGAGGACGGCGATCTGCCGTCCTCCCTCCTCCGCCCTGCGGACGTAGTCGACGATCGGTTCCACCAGGGAGCGCTGCGGGCTGTCGACGACGTCCAGGCGTACGCCCGGGTTCCAGCGGTCCCAACTCTCCCTGAGGGCGCGGACCTTGGCCGGGTCGGCGTGTACGGCGACGGCGACCACCTCGTGGCCGAGGGCGCCGGCGGCGGACAGCGCGTGCTGGGTGAGTCTGCTGACCTCGCCGACCGGCACGATGACGAGGGAGTCGCCGACGCGCACGGGCGGCGGGACCTCGCCGAGTCCGAGTTCCCGGCCGACGGTCGTGTAGTAGCGCTGGATGCGGGCGAACAGCAGCATCAGCAGCGGGATGGCGACGACCACCACCCAGGCTCCTTCCAGGAACTTGGTGGTGAGCAGGACGACGCCCGCCACGGCGGTCAGTACCGCGCCGACCCCGTTGAGGGCCGCGCGCCGCAGCCAGCCGTGCGGTCGCTGCCCCGCCCAGTGCCGCACAAGACCGATCTGACTGATGGTGAAGCCGATGAACACGCCGATCGCGAAGAGCGGGATCATGCGGTGGGTGTCGGCGTTCACGGCGATCAGGAGAACGGCCGCGAGCAGCGCGAGGGTCACCACGCCCCAGCGGTACACCGGCCGTTCCGTGCGCAGCCCGAAGAGGTGCGGCAGCCGGTGGTCCTTGGCGAGCAGACTCATCAGGACGGGCAGACCGCCGAAGCTGGTGTTCGCGGCGAACGCGAGGGCCAGGGTGACGATGAGATTGGTCGCGTAGTACGGCCATCCCGTCCCGTACGCGCCCGCCGTCAGCTGCGCGAGTACGGTCACGCCGCCGCGCGGGGCGACATCGTCGCGGCGGATCAGCAGGGCCATGCCGATGAGCATCAGACCGAGGAGTGCGCCGAGCATCAGCTCCGTGCGCTGGGCGCGTTTGACGCGCGGCTCGCGGAAGGAGGGCACGCCGTTGGCGATGGCCTCGACTCCGGTGAGCGCGGAGCAGCCGGAGGAGAACGCCTTGAGGAGCAGCAGGACGCTCAATGCCTCGGTGGCGTGGACGGGCTGGACGGTGCCGACGGCCGCCACGGGATGGCCCCGCACCAGACCGAGCACGACGATGCCGAGGATGCTCACGATGAACAGCACGGTGGGCAGCATCAGCACCCGCGCGCTCTCGGCCACACCGCGCAGGTTCACGGCCGTGAGCAGGGCGAGCCCAATCAGGCAGACCACGAGCAGGTGCGAGCCGAGCACCGGGAACGCGGAGGCGAGGCTGGCCGCGCCGGCCGCCAGACTGACCGTCACCGTCAGCACGTAGTCCACGACCAGGCTGGCCGCCGCGAGCAGGCTGACGGTCGGTCCGAGATCCTTCTTCCCCACCGCGTACGCGCCGCCGCCGTCCGGATGCACGGCGATCACCTGTCCGTACGACACGACGAGCACCGCCAGCAGTCCGGCGATGACGAGCGTCACCGGCAACGTGGCGGACAGCGCGCCCGTCCCGGCGGCGATCAGTACGAGCACGATCGCCTCGGGGCCGTACGCCACCGAGCTCAGCGCGTCCAGGGAGAGTGCGGCGAGCCCCTCGACGCTCGTCAGGTGGTACTTCTCGCCCTCCCCGTGCCGCAGCGGAACTCTCGGCCGCAGTTCGCGGCGGGCCAGGCCGTACGCCATGGGGACCTCGCGGTGGTGGGGGTGTCTGAGGTCAGTGTGACCGGCTCGGTGCGGTGTGGCGGGGCAAGGACGCGCCAGGACCGAAGGCGCGGGACGCGCAGTCGTGTTGCCGCCGATCGGGTAGTACCCGAAGCGCGGTGCGGGTGGGGGCACGCCCGCTCACCCCTGACGAAACAGCAGGTCAGTGCAGTCTGACGCGCCATCGGCCGGTCGAACGGGCCTGCGTGGGCGTGTCCTGGGGGTGCGCCAGGTGAGCGGCTCGAGTGGTGCGCGGAGCCCGGCGGATTGACGGTGGATCACGTCGGGGTCGGGTTCTCACGAGCTGACGCAGTGTCAGCTGCCTGGCTGCGACGGAAGGACTTCGAAGATGCGATCTGCCCGCATGCTCCTCGCCGCCGCGACGGCCACGGCCGCTCTCGCGATCGGCGCACCAGGCGCCCTCGCCGCCACGGCGGGTGACGGGAGCCACGATGACTCTTCCTACAGCAAGGAGCAAGACAAGGAGGGCAAGCACGGCAAGCCGAACGGAGGGATGCACACGGGTGGCGGTGCTCTTACCGCCGTGCGCGGCGAGGACTCGGGCAAGGACGACTCCGGCTCCGACCGCGGCAAGAGCGACGACTCCGGCTCCGGCTCCGACCGTGGCAAGAGCGACGACTCCGGCTCCGAACACGGCAAGAAGGGCGGCTCCGAGCGCGGCGGACCCCGCGGCGGCATGCACACCGGCGGCGGTGCCCTCAGCACCGTACGCGGCGAGGACTCGGGCAAGGACGACTCCGGCTCCGACCGCGGCAAGAGCGACGACTCCGGCTCCGGCTCCGGCTCCGACCGTGGCAAGAGCGACGACTCCGGCTCCGAACACGGCAAGAAGGGCGGCTCCGAGCGCGGCGGACCCCGCGGCGGCA
>NZ_JBVKBU010000002.1:1090768-1149910 GCF_055638955.1 Streptomyces sp. NPDC111507
TGCACACCGGCGGCGGTGCCCTCAGCACCGTACGCAGTGACGACTGGAACAAGGACGACGAGAAGTTCGACCCGGAGACCTACAAGGACAAAGGCGACAAGGGCAACAAGGGCGACAAGGGCGACGACGAGTCGAGTTCAGGCCGTAGCAAGGACGACTCGGGTTCCGACCGCGGCGGCAAGGACGACTCGGACTCGGAGCGCGACAAGCCCCGCGGCGGCATGCACACGGGTGGCGGTGCGCTCGCCATGCCGGGTACGACGGCCGGTGGGCTGGCGGTCCTGGCTCTCGCCGGTGCGGGCGTCTACGTGGTGCGCCGCAAGCGTGCGGCGGACGGCCTGTCCTGATCCATGCCTGACGACATAGCAGCCCGGGCCGCCTCCTGCGCACAGCGTGGCGGCCCGGCTGGTTGTCCCCCGTCCGCGCCGGCTCCGCCGCCGTAATCCAGTGAGTTGTCCCGTACGTGTTCCAGTGAGGTGGTGCCCGATGGCATCCCGGTTGTCCTCCCCTGTCGAGCCCCATTCCGTGACGCCGCTCCAGGGCGCTCGGTCCGGCGTGCCGTTGTACGTGTGGTGCGCCGGAATCCTGGTCCTGGCGCTGAGCCTGTTCGGCGGCCACGGCAAGCCCTCCGACCCCTTCGCCCCCTCGGCCAAGCCCCATGCCGCGGCGCTGGCACCGTCGTCCTCGGCCCGGCCGCTGGGCAAGCATCTGCCACGGTCCGAGCCGACGCGGCTGCTCATCCCGAAGATCGACGTGGACGCCCCGTTCACCGAACTGGCCATCGACGACGAGGGCAAGCTCCAGCCTCCGACGGCCGACGACACCAACCTGGTCGGCTGGTACGCCAAGGGCGTGTCTCCCGGTGAGCCGGGCGCCGCGATCATCGCCGGTCATGTCGACACGACGACCTCCCCGGCCGTCTTCGCCGACCTCAGGGAGCTGGGGAAGGGCGACCGGTTCACCGTGAAGAGGGCCGACGGGCGCGAGGCCACCTTCGTGGTCGACAACGCCGACACGTATCCGAAGGACGACTTCCCCGACAAGCGCGTGTACGCCGACACCCGCGACGCCGAGGTCCGGCTGATCACCTGCGCCGGCGACTACGACCATTCGGCGAAGGACTACACCGAGAACCTGGTGGTCTTCGCCCACCTCGTCTGACCACGGCCCGTGACGTGTCAGAGGCCAGGGACTCCGTGTTCGCGCAGGGGCCCGACGCGCCAGCCGTGCGTCTCGCAGGTGTCCAGGACGCGGGGCAGGGCGGCGAGGGTGGTGCGCCAGGAGTCCGGGGCCGAGGTGCAGTCGGAGTCGTGAAGCAAAATGGTGCCGCCGCCGGACAGATCGCGGGTGACGGTGCGGTGGACGGAGTCCGGGGTGGCCCGTTTGCGCCAGTCCTCGCCCCAGGCCGTCCACAGCGTCGGGGTCAGCCCGAGGCGGCGGCAGGTGAGGTGGGCGGCGGTGTTCATCACTCCGTACGGCGGCCGGAACAGCGTGGGCGGGCGGCCGGTGACCTCGGCGACGGCGTCGCGGGCCCGGGCGAGGTCGTCGTACGTGGCGCGGGGGCCGCGCAGCAGCAGGGGGCGGTGGTGCCAGCCGTGGATGCCGATCTCGTGCCCGGCGGCGGCCATCTCCTCGGCCAGACGGGGCGAGCGGGCCAGCATCGAGCCCAGCAGGAAGAAGGTCGCCCGGATGCCCCGGGCGTCCAGCAGCCGCAGGAAGTGCGGGGTGGAGAGGTGGTCGGGCCCGTCGTCGAAGGTGAGCGCGACGTGGTCGGGGCGGCCACGGCCGGCGAGGCGGGGCATGGTCCGGTTGCGCAGCGGGCCGAAGGTGGAGATCACCGGCCCGGCGTGCGCGGCGGCGAGCACGGGCAGGGCGATCGCCCCGGCCCGCCGAACGGTACGGGCCGACCGGCCCGGGCCTGACCTCATCGGTCGTCGTCCTCCAGGTAGTGGGTGAGCGCATCGAAGCGGTGGCCGGGGGACTCCCCGTAGGCGTAGGCGAGCGGGGCGCCGATACCGAGGGAGAGGGTGGCGGTGACGGCGGCGACCATGAGGACCGTACGGCGCCGGGCCTGCCGTGACCTGACGGCGAACCGCGCGGCAACGGGGCGCCGCGGCGCGTCGGCCGGTACGGCGGTCGGGAGTCGGGACGTCTCGAAGTCGACGGCGGCCCGCGCGGCGACCGGCCGCCCAGGCCTCGCGGGCAGCCCGAGCCGTCCGCCGGCCCGAACTCCGGCCCGAGGTCCGGGAGTCCCGGCGCGGGCGTCGGCCGGGCGGCGCTGGGACGGAATGGTGGCGGCGGGCAGCGGGCCGCGGGTCATCGCTGTGACGGCCGGTACGGGGCCGGGGGCCGTGGCGAACAGGGCCAGGCCCGCCTCGCGCTGCGCCCGGCCGCGCGGGCCGTGGAGGAGTTCGGTCAGGGTCGGCGCCAACTGGTCGGGCTCGCGGATCCAGGGAGCGAGGCCCGCCTCGTCGAGCGCGGCGGCGTTGGTCTGGCCGTGCCCGGGTATGCAGCGGTAGCTGACGACCGGGAGTCCGCCCGCGAGCGCCTCCAGCGAGGTGAGCCCGCCCGCGTTCTGGACGAGGACGTCGCACGCGTGCATCAGGCCGGGCATGTCGTCCACCCAGCCGTGCACGTGGGGGATGCCGTCCGCGCGCAGCCGTTCGGCCAGCGCGTGATTGCGTCCGCAGACGACGACCGGCAGCGCGACCCCGGTGCCGAGGATCTCCGCGGCGGCCTCCCGGACGGGCCCGACCCCCCACGAGCCCGCGACCAGCAGGGCGAGCGGTGTGTCCGGGGGAAGGCCGAAACGGGTGCGGGCGGCACGCCGTTCGTCCTCGTCGGCGGGGGTGAAGCGCGGGTCGGTCATCGGGCCGGTCACGGTGACGCCCGCCGCGCCCTGCTCGTGCGCCTGGGCGGCGGGTATCGCGTGGGCGGCGAGGTGGGCGTCGATGCCGGGCGCCACCCACAGGGAGTGGACGGAGAAGTCGGTGAGGTAGGTCAGGGCCGGTATCGCGAGCCGGCCGCGCAGCCGCAGGGCGCCGAGGACCTGGCTCGCTCCGGGGTAGGTCGAGACGACCGCGCGGGTGTCGGGGGTGACGGTGGCGAGGGTGTGGCGTTCGGCGCCGCGCAGCAGGGCCCGTACGGCGGGGTTGGGGCGTCGTTCGTGCTCGGTGGCGGCGTAGATGCGCTGGTAGCCCGCGGGGGCCCAGGTCAGCAGCCGGAGGTAGGCGCCGGAGAGCAGCTTTCCGATGCGGGCGGGCAGCAGGTCGAGGAAGTCGTGGCGGTCGACCAGGAAGCCCGCCGCCGTGAGGTGGCGGGTGAGTTCGGTGGCGGCGCCGTCGTGCCCGGCCCCCATGCTCGCGGAGATGACGGTGATGCGGGTGGGACTGTCGGAGTGGGGCACAGCGGATCAGCCTCCAGAGTGGTGAGGGCATGACGGGGGACGTCACCGACTCGGCGGTGAGGTGCTGAGCGCTCAGGCGTTGAACCCTCAGGCGTTGAGCGCTCCCGCACCCAGCAGCCCGAGAAGCAGCACGCCGACGACAATCCTGTAGATCACGAAGGCGTTGAAGGAGTGCTTGGCGACGAACTTCAGCAGCCAGGCGATCGACGCGTAGGCGACGACGAAGGAGACGGCGGTGCCGACGGCCAGCGGCACGACGCCCACTCCCGCACCGACGGCGTCCTTCAACTCGTACAGACCGGCGCCGGTCAGGGCGGGGATGCCGAGGAAGAAGGAGAGCCGGGTGGCGGCGACCCGGTCCAGGTCGAGGACGAGCGCGGTGGACATCGTGGCGCCGGAGCGCGAGAAGCCCGGGAAGAGCAGGGCGAGGATCTGTGAACAGCCCACCAGCATCGCGTCCTTGAAGGTGGTGTCGTCCTCGCCGCGCTTGTGGCGCCCCATCTGGTCCGCCGCCCACATCGCGCCACTGCCGACGATCAGCGAGACGGCGACCACCCACAGGGAGCCGAGCGCCCCGTCGATGAGCGGCTTGGCGGCGAGGCCCACGATCACGATCGGGATGGTGGCGTAGATGACCCACCAGGCGAACTTGTAGTCGTGGTGCTGCCGTTGCTCGCGGTCGCGCAGCCCCCGGCCCCACGCGGAGACGATCCGCACGATGTCCTTGAAGAAGTACACGAGTACGGCGGCGATCGCGCCGACCTGGATGACGGCGGTGAAGCCGACGACGGCCGTGTCGTCGACCGGGATGTTCATCAGCCCCTCGGTGATCTTGAGGTGGCCGGTGGAGGAGACCGGGAGGAACTCGGTCACTCCCTCGACGACTCCGAGTACGGCGGCTTGGCCGACGCTGATAGCACTCATGGGATCCATCTCTGCGGTGAACAGGGCGAGCACGTGTCCCCCGGGGCACGGGCGCACGGCGAGACATGGCAGACTCGGACCACGGCAGCATTTACACCGCCGTAGAAGTTCAAGTTTTACAGGACTGTAGAAGATGGACGGGTGAACGACAAACCCATGGGCCGCGATTCACGCGATTCACAGGCTCGAGGCTCCAAGCGGGCCAACGGCGAGCGGGAGTCCGAGATCCTCGGCGTACTCCAGCAGGCCGAGGCCGCGCTCACCCCGGGCGAGGTCGCCGAACGGCTCGGGGGCGAGCTGACGTACAGCAGCGTGGTCACGATCCTCACCCGGATGCACACCAAGCAGCTGCTCACCCGCACCCGGCGCGGACGGGCGTACGCCTACGCGCCCGTGACCGACGACCCCGGGTTTGCCGCCCGCCGGATGCGCACCGTGCTCGAGGAGCGCCCCGACCGCGAGGCGGTGCTCGCCCGCTTCGCCGACAGCCTGTCCGACACCGACGCGGACCTGCTGCGCCACCTGCTGGGACCCGACGCGGACCCCGACCGGTAGGACAAGGAGCCCGCCCGGATGCGTATCGCCGTCTATCTGCCGCTGCTGCTGTCCGTGATCGCGCCTCTCGGCGCCCGCCCGCTCTCCGAACGCTGCGAACCGCGCCTGGCCACCTGGCTGCTCACCGCCTCCGCGCTGATCCTGGGCGTGGCGACCACCGTCTCGCTGGGACTACTGGCGATCACCGGTCTGATAGGCGTCCCGTTCCTCGCCGGCCTCGGCCACTGGTCGGCCCGCACCGCGCAGATCAACGACCCCGCCGAACCGCCGGTCGCGCTCCTCGCCGGCCTCCTGCTCGGCGGCGCGCTGCTGACCGCGGCGCGGATGCTGTGGCGCCGGGCCCGCTCCCTCGCCTCCGCCATCTGGGACGCCGCGTGCATGCCCACGCCGGACGGACTCGTCATCGTCGAGGACGAGGCGCCGGACGCGTACGCGCTGCCGGGGCTGCCGGGGCGGGTCGTCGTCTCCACCGGCATGCTGCGCACCCTGGACGAGACCGAGCACGACATCCTGCTCGCCCACGAGCGCGCCCATCTCGCCGCCCACCACTATCTGTTCGTGGCCCTGGCCGGCCTGGGCGCCGCCGCCAACCCCCTCCTGCGGCCCTTCGCCACCGCCGTCACCTACACCGTCGAACGCTGGGCCGACGAACAAGCCGCCCGCGCCACCGGCGACCGCCGCCGGGTCGCCCGCGCGGTCGGCAAGGCGGCCCTGGCCGCCCACAACGCCCCCGCCCCCCGCCTCTCCACCCTCGGCTTCCGCGGCGTCCTCGGCCGACGGGGACCGCTCGCCGGCGCGGGCCCGGTCCCCCGCCGGGTCGCCGCCCTCCTCGCCCCGCCGCTCACCCGCCGTCCGGGGCTCGCCCTCGTCACGACGGCGTGCCTCATCCTCACCATGATGTCGACCGTCGCCGCCACCCGCGACCTGCACGACCTCCTCGAGGTGGTCGGCATCGCGCACCATCACGGCCCGCATCACCTCGACCAGGACAGGTCCGAACACACCGCCCTGCCCTTCGGCTGAACCGGTCGTCGTCGAGGCGTGGGCCGAGTGAGAACGGGGGACAGGGGCGGGCCATGACGAGTCGTTCGCTGATGCCGTGCCGACGTGCGGGAGGCGACCCGGTCGCCCCAGGGACCGAACCCGTACCCGGCTCCACGCGCCCCACCCCGACCCTCGACTGGCCCCACCCGGACGTCACCGCCCTCGTCGAGCGGCCCCCCACCGAAGACACCGCCCGCGACTCACTGCGCGTGGCACACGGGATCATCGCGCGTGAGGTACGCCTGGTGTACTCCGTGGACGACCTGCGCAGCACCTCGCGGACGCCGGCGCTCGGGCGGGGCTCGTGCAGTCAGCGGATGGCGGTGCTGGAGGCCGTCGCACGGGCCATCGCCGAGCTGTTCGCAAGCCCGGACGAGATGAGCGCGGCCTCCGGCGGCTTCACCCACAAGGGGGCGAGACCCTCTTCGACGCCGTGGTCCGTACGGCGGTCGACCGGGACGGCCACGCCGCCGCGAGCTGCGACGGCGGCCCTGGAGCCGTCTGTGACCTGTCCGGCCACCTCCGCCACGGCCGGCCAGACCCTGTGCCTCCCGGACCGCGTAGCGGCAGGCCGAGGCCTCTTGTCGCATCCTTGACGCCCAGGTCATCAGAGACCCGTCAAGGCATGCTGCCTGCGGCCTCCCCGGTCTCTACCGTCGGTCGTATGGAACGCCGCAACCGCCGCAACAACGCGCGCACCGCGGTCGACGCACCCGCCCCACTCTCCGCGGAAGTCGCGCGCGACCACCTCTGGGCCCAGGACGTACGCAGTTCGATCCGCTGCGCGACCGTGCTCCTCGCCCTTCTCCTCCTCATCGACTGGGGAGTCGGCACCCTCTCCGCGCCGCGCGCCATCCTGTGGGCCGCGCTCGCGCTGCTGCTGTTTCTCGTGCTGTACCCCACCCGGGTCTCCGCGGGCGAGGGCTGGCTGGTCTCGCGCGGACTGCTGCGCTCGCGGCTGGTGCGCACCGACCACCTGGTGTCGGTGCGCTGCCTGGACGGAGTCGGCCAGCGGCTCGTGCTGCGGGACACGTTCGGCGCGCGCGTCGAGATCGACCCCCGGGTCCTGGTCGCCAATCCGCCCCTGTGGCGCCGCCTCGACGAGGACGCGCGCCTGTCCGCCCTGCGCTCCACGCTCTCGTGCGGGCAGACCGCGCTGCACCGCGTCTCGGAGCGGATCGACCGCGAGACGGCACTGACGGTCTTCAGGGTGTCGGGGCTGGAGTGAGCGAGGGGTCGCGCGGAGACCGGCCTGGTCGCCCCCGGCGGCGGGAGCGGGCGCCCGCGGGAGCGCGACCTCCGAGGGAGGAGCGGGCCGGAGTGAGTGTCGGGCCCCCTCCCGGCCCCTCCTCCGGCTTACCCTCCGCCCGTGTTCAACGTCACGGGGATCCTCAAGCGGCTGGTGATCGGCCGGGCCATGCGCAGCGAAGAGCTGCACGAGACGCTGCTGCCCAAGCGGCTCGCCCTGCCGATCTTCGCCTCGGACCCGCTGTCCTCGGTGGCGTACGCGACCCAGGAGATCCTGCTGGTCCTCACCCTGGGCGGCCTTGCCTACCTGCACTTCACCCCGTGGATCGCGGCCGCGGTCGTGGCGCTGATGACGGTCGTGGTGCTGTCGTACCGCCAGGTGGTGCACGCCTACCCGAGCGGCGGCGGCTCGTACGAGGTGGTGTCGACGAACCTCGGTCCGACCGCCGGACTGGTCGTCGCCGCCTCGCTCCTCGTCGACTACGTCATGACGGTGGCCGTCTCGGTCGCCTCGGGCGTCGACAACATCATCTCCGCCGTCCCACGCCTCGCCGACCACCGCGTTCTGATGGCGATCGGCTTCGTGGCGGTCCTGACGGCGATGAACCTGCGGGGCGTCCGGGAGTCGGGACGCGCCTTCGCCGCACCGACGTACCTGTTCATCAGCGGTGTGCTCGTCATGGTGGTCACAGGCCTGATCCGCTACGCCCTCGGGGACGCGCCGGTCGCCGAGAGCGCCGGCTACGGCGTCACGCCGGACCCCTCGGACGCGAACCTGACGGGTCTCGCCCTGCTGATGCTGGTGCTGCGCGCGTTCTCCTCCGGCTGTACGGCGCTGACCGGGGTGGAGGCCATCTCCAACGGCGTACCGGCCTTCCGCAAGCCCAAGTCGAGGAACGCGGCCGAGACACTGACCGCGATGGGCGCCCTCGCGATCGTCATGTTCGTGGGCGTCACCGCGCTGGCGCTGATCACCAAGGTGCACATCACGGACAACGCGTGCCGGCTGACCGGACTCACCGGCGACTGCGGCTCGTACACCCAGCGCACGGTGATCGCGCAGATCGCGGCGGCGGTCTTCGGCGGCGAGCACAGCGTCGGCTTCTACGTCATCCAGGCGGCGACCGCGCTGGTCCTGATCCTGGCGGCGAACACGGCCTTCAACGGCTTTCCCCTGCTCGCGTCCATCCTGGCCCAACACCGTTATCTGCCCCACCAGTTGCACAACCGTGGCGACCGGCTCGCCTTCTCCAACGGCATCCTGGCGCTCGCGGTCGTCGCGGCGCTGCTGCTGTGGGGCTTCAAGGCGAATGTCACCAGCCTCATCCACCTCTACATCCTGGGCGTGTTCACCGCCTTCACGCTCTCCCAGCTGGGCATGGTCCGGCACTGGAACAGCGAGCTGCGCACGGAACGCGACCCGGCCCCGCGGCGCCGCCACCACACGGCCCGCGTGATCAACGCACTCGGCTCGGTCGTCACCGGCCTGGTCCTGGTGATCGTGCTGGCCACCAAGTTCACGGAGGGCGCGTGGCTCGCCGTACTCGCGGCGATCGTGCTGTGGGTGATGATGCGCGGCATCCGGCGCCACTACGACGCCACCTCGGCGGAACTGGCGGTGGCCGACCCGAAGGGCGAACTCACCCTCCCCTCACGCGTGTTGGGGATCGTACTGGTCTCCACCCTGCACAAGCCGACCCTCCGTGCCCTCGCCTACGCGCGCGCCTTCCGCCCCGACCGGCTGGAGGCCCTGACGGTCTCCGTCGACCGGGACGAGGCGGCGGCGCTGCTCAGGCGCTGGGAGGAGTACGGCATCGACGTCCCGCTGAAGATCATCGACTCGCCGTACCGCGAGGTGACCCGGCCGGTCGTGGAGTACGTCCGCTCGATCCGCCGCGAGAGCCCGCGGGACATCGTCGCCGTCTTCATCCCCGAGTACGTCGTCGGACACTGGTGGGAGAACCTTCTGCACAACCAGTCGGCGCTGTGGCTGAAGAACCGGCTCCTGTTCACCCCGGGGGTCATGGTCACGAGTGTGCCGTGGCAGCTGACGTCCTCGGCCCACGCCGACCGGCCCACGGCCAGGGCGCCGGGGTCCTTCCGGCGGGGGGAACCGCAGGGGCCTGCGCCCCGGGCGGGCACCCGGCGCCGGTGACGCGCCCACGGCGGAACCCGGCGCGGCGCACTCCCCTCTCAGCCCCCTCTCCCCCCTCTCAGCACAACCCCGTTCAGCAGACCCCGGTTCAACGGAACTCGGCGAGCCTCGGTCGCAGCCCCAGCAGGATCAGCGCACCCGCGCCGAGCAGCAGACCGCACGTCCACGGGAGCAGTCCGGTGGCCTCGAAGCGGCCCGCGCGGACCGCCGCCGTGAAGTGCCGCCGGTTGATGTCCGTCACCTGGTCCAGGGCCGTCATCCAGGCCCCGAAGTGGGCGTTGGACGTGCCCGGCTCCCAGCCCATGCAGAACGCGACGGCCTCACCCTCCTTGCCCTGCGCGACCAGGGCCCGGATCCGCCGGTCGTCGCGCTGGTAGACGGCGTACGCGTCCACCGTCCGCTCCGCCGCGGCCCGTTCGCCGGGGAAGGTGAGGTTGGCGAGCTCACGCGCGAACTCGCCGCCGAAGTCGAGGGTGTGGTGGTCGGCGCGGTACTCCTTCCAGGTCGTGGCGAGCCCGAAGTCGTACGAGTCGAGGGTCGCGCCCTTCACCCCGTACAGCTGCTGCGACTTGGCGAGGAACGCCTGCGCGTACTGCGCGCGGCGCTCGGGGTCCAGCAGAGAGCGGCTCTCGTCGGCGTTCGCGTCGTAGGCGATCGCGCGGGCGCGGGAGAGGGCGACGACGGAGTCGAAGGCGTCGCGGCGGGCGCTGTGCAGCCGGTCGGCGGAGGCGGAGAGCGCCTGGCCGCCGAGGAGCACGGCGAGCAGCGCGCAGACGGTGGCGGCCAGCACGCCGGGGTTGAGGATCCGGTGGAAGCGGCGGGCCAGGTACCAGTGGAGGACGCCGAGGGCGGCGAGCAGCAGCACGCCGAGCACGAGGACGGCGGCGAGCTGGGCCGCGAGGACCGAACGGGCCTGGTCGTACTGCCGGTCGAAGGCGCTGTTGTTGGAGTCCACCAGCGTCCTCGCGCTCGGCAGGAGCTGGGCCTGGAGGAGATCGGTGGCCTCGCGGTAGTCGACGAGGGCGGCCGGTCCGCCGCCGGCGCGGTCGTCGTTCTCCAGCGCGCGGCCGATCAGCTCCTGGTACTCGGCGAAGTCGTCGGTGAGCGACTCGACGGTGTGCTCGTCGGTGTGGTCTCCCTGGGCGGCGACGGCGAGCGTGCGCAGGTCGTGGCCGATCGCGCGGCGCGCGTCCCCGTAGAAGCCGGCCGCCTTCTCGTACGGCGTCGCCAGGCGCCCTTTGCCCCCGTCGCCGCCGGCCAGCAGGAGGTTGGCGGCCTGCGCGTCCATGTCGTTGAGGGCGAGGTTCAGGTCGGCGGCGCTGGTGGTGCGGGGTGCGTCGCGGCCCTCGACCGTGTCCCAGGTACCGGTGGCGGCGAGTCCGGCCAGCCCGAGCAGCAGGGCGAGGGCGACGGTCAGCAGGAGGGTGCCGGTCCGCAGCAGCCGCAGTCGTGCGGGCAGGGTCGCCCAGAAGCGGCGGTGCAGGGCGGTGGCGGCTCTTCGGGGTGCGAGGCGCAGAGGGAGCCTGGGACTTCGGGGCCGCCCGGCGCGTCGGGGGCGTCTCGATCGCGGTCCCCCACGTCTGGGCCGAGGCTGGTGCCCACCCCCGGAGGGGGCGCTCGCCCCGCGCGGTGGCGCTGCGAGGGTCCCGGCTCGCGTCGGACTGTGCGTGGTCGCGGCTCGCGCCGCGGGACTGTGCGTGGTACCGGCCGTGACAGCCACGAGCCCCTCCCTCGGCACGCCACAGACGCTCGTCCGTGTCCCCCGTGCCGCGCCCAGTCTGCGACCGCTTCACCTCACCCGCACCGGACCTTGATGGGCCCCTGATGGCGCACCGGACGACTTTGACGCGGCCTTGACGCCGTCGGCCGACCACGTGTGCGAAAAGCACGGCATTCTCGTGGTCGGGGGCGGACCGAGCGCCGGACCGGAGTGCCGGACCGCGGTGCCGGACCGGGGGCTGCCACCCCTGCGACCGCACCGCCGTCCCCCGTTCGCCGCAATGTCCACCCGCCCTGCCGTTTTCTCCCCCATTGCCCAGAATCGGATCACCATGGGCACCACGCCGGGCAGCAAGTCAGGAGCACCCCGATGGCCACCACCGACCACGCTCGTACCAGCGGTACGACGGGTACGAGCCGGCTGCGCGCGTGGATGCTCCAGGGACTGTCCGACATGGGCAAGACCCCGCAGAGCACGCACGCCGTGCCGGAGCCCGTGCACCAGGGACAGCGCTGGTGGCGGGTGATGTGCCTGACCGGCGTCGACTACTTCTCGACACTGGGTTACCAGCCCGGCATCGCGGCCCTGGCCGCCGGACTCCTCTCGCCCGTCGCGACCATCGTGCTCGTCATCGTCACCCTGGCGGGCGCACTGCCCGTCTACCGGCGGGTGGCCGAGGAGAGCCCGCGCGGCGAGGGCTCGATCGCGATGCTGGAGCGACTGCTGTCGTTCTGGAAGGGCAAGCTGTTCGTCCTGACCCTGCTGGGCTTCGCCGCCACCGACTTCCTGATCACCATCACCCTGTCGGCGGCCGACGCCTCCACCCACCTGGTCGAGAACCCCCATCTCACCAGCACGCTGCACAACCAGCAGATGCTGATCACGCTCATCCTGGTGGCCCTGCTCGGCGCGGTGTTCCTCAAGGGCTTCCTGGAGGCGATCGGCGTCGCCGTCGTCCTGGTGGGGATCTATCTCGCGCTCAACGTCGTGGTCGTGATCGTGGGCCTGTGGCACGTGGCGACGGCCGAGCATGTGATCACCGACTGGACCAGCGCCCTGACCACCGAACACGGAAACGTCTTCGCGATGGTCGGGGTCGCCCTCCTGGTCTTCCCCAAACTGGCCCTCGGCCTCTCCGGCTTCGAGACCGGCGTGGCCGTCATGCCGCACGTCCAGGGCGACGCCACCGACACCGACGAGAAGCCGGCCGGCCGCATCCGGGACACCAAGAAGCTGCTGACCACCGCCGCCGTGATCATGAGCGTCTTCCTCATCTTCACCAGCTTCATCACCACGCTCCTCATCCCGGAGCAGGAGTTCAAGTCCGGCGGCCAGGCCAACGGCCGCGCCCTCGCCTATCTCGCGCACGAATACCTCGGCGGCGCCTTCGGCACGGTCTACGACGTGTCGACCATCGCCATCCTGTGGTTCGCGGGCGCCTCCGCGATGGCCGGACTGCTCAACCTCATGCCCCGCTACCTCCCCCGCTACGGCATGGCCCCGCACTGGGCACGCGCCGTCCGCCCCATGGTGATCGTCTTCACCCTGGTCGCGTTCCTGGTCACCTGGATCTTCGACGCCGACGTCGACGCGCAGGGCGGCGCCTACGCCACCGGTGTCCTCGTCCTCATCAGCTCCGCCGCGATCGCCGTGACCATCGCCGCGCGGAAGGCCGGCCAGCGCAACTGGACCATCGCCTTCGCCGTCATCTCCGCGGTCTTCCTCTACACGACCGTCGTGAACGTCATCGAACGCCCCGACGGCGTCAAGATCGGCGCCTGCTTCATCGCCGGCATCATCCTCGTCTCGCTGCTCTCCCGGCTGGCCCGCGCCTTCGAACTGCGGGTGACCAGCGTGAGCCTGGACGACATGGCGGACCGGTTCGTCCGCGACATAGCCAGCCGCCGGATCCGGTTCATCGCCAACGAACCCGACAACCGCGACAAGGCCGAGTACCGCGAGAAGATCGAGCAGATCCGCGCCGACAACGACCTCCCGGCCCAGGAGGACTTCGTCTTCGTCGAGGTCACCGTCCTGGACCCCTCGGAGTTCGAGGCGGGCCTGACCGTACGCGGCGAGGTGCTCCACGGCCGCTACCGCGTCCTGACCCTGGAGTCCTCCTCCATCCCCAACGCCCTGGCCGCCCTGCTCCTGTACGTCCGCGACCGCACCGGCTGCACCCCGCACATCTACTTCGAGTGGACCGAGGGCGACCCCTTCACCAACTTCCTGCGCTTCTTCCTCTTCGGCCAGGGCGAGGTCGCCCCCGTCACCCGAGAGGTCCTGCGCGAGGCCGAACCGGACCGCTCCCGCCGCCCGCGCGTACACGTCGGCTAGCCACGGTGACAGCACCCCGCCCGTCCGCCCGTCAGTCCTCTTCCGTCGGGTAGTCCGCGCTCACCGTGAACCCGATGACCGCGCCTCCCCCCTCCCGCCGGAAGGCGAACGGCGCTCCGCCGTGGCCGGTGGCCACCTCACGGACGATGGACAGACCGAGCCCGGAACCGGGCAGGCTGCGGGCGTCGGCAGCGCGGTAGAAACGGTCGAAGACCCGGACGAGATCGCCCTCGACCACGCCCGGACCCCGGTCGAGGACCTCGATCCGGACGCTGCCCGGAAGACCGCCGCCCACCCCGACGCCGGGGCGCACCGGACCGGTGACCGCGATCTCGATCGGCGCCTTGCCCTCGCGGTCGAACTTGGCCGCGTTCTCCACCAGGTTGGATATCGCCCGCTGAAGCGCCGTGGGACGGCCGTCGGCCGTCGTGTCACCGCCCACCCGGACGAGGATGTCCCGCCCGGTGCGGCGCCGCGAGGCGATCGCCACGTCCTCGGCGAGATCGGCCAGGTCGATCCGCTGCACGGGCTCGGTGTCGGACCGCCCGGCCGCGAGCGCCACCAGCTCGTTGACGAGGTCGGTCAGCTCACGTGACTCCTGCGCCAGGTCGGCGACCAGCTCCTCGCGGGCGTCGGGCGGCAGCTCGTCGATGCGGCGCAGCATGGAGATGTTCGTACGCAGCGAGGTCAGCGGCGTACGGAGTTCATGGCCCGCGTCCTGGACCAGCCGCCGCTGGTCCTCCTCGGACTGGGCGAGCCGGCCGAGCATCCGGTCGAAGGAGCGGCCGAGGCGGGCCACCTCGTCGTATCCCGCCACCGGCACCTGGATGCCGAGCCGCCCGGTGCGCGCCACGTCCTCCGCGGCCCCGGCCAGCCGCACGAGCCGCCGGGTGATGCGCCGGGCCAGCCACCAGCCGAACAGCCCCGACGCGATCACCACCGCCCCCACCAGCAGCACGGTCCGCTGTTGCAGCTCCCGCAGCAGATCCTCCGTGTCACTGAACTGCTGGGCCACCTGCACCGCGCCCCGCCCGCCGCCGAGCGCGACGGTCGCCACCCGGTAGCGGTCGCCGGCGACGTCGACCTCCCCGTGCTCCACCCACTTGCCCGCGGTCGCGGACGCGGCTGTCCGCCGGTCGGCGGCGGTCACGGGCAGCGCCGGGTTCCCGCGGTCCGAGATCACCCCGCCGCGCCCGAGCACCTGCACATCCGTACGGGCGGGCCGGATGATGTCGTCCAGCGGTCCGTCGTGATCGGGGTCGGACGAGGAGAAATCGCCCGGGTCCAACGCCGTCTCGCGCACCTGGACCCGCAGGTCCTGCACGACCCCGGAGAAGACGGTCTGCTGGTCCACCCGCACCAGCCGGGCGGCGGCGTCGTAACTCAGGAACCCGACGAGGACGGTGACCACGGCGGCCACGGCGGCGAAGGACAGGGTGAGGGTGGCCCGCAGGGAGGACACCCGCCGGGGCCGCAGCCCCGTGAGCCATCGAGGGGGCACTCAGTCCTCCCTCAGCACATACCCCACGCCCCGGACGGTGTGGATCAGCGCCGGTGCTCCCGGCTCGTCGAGCTTGCGCCGCAGATATCCCACGTACACGGCGAGGTTCTTGGAGCCGGGACCGAAGTCGTAGCCCCAGATGCGGTCGTAGATCGTGGCGTGGTCGAGGACGATGCCCGCGTTGCGGACGAGCAGTTCGAGCAGCTCGAACTCGGTGCGGGTGAGCTCCAGCTCGCGCTGTCCGCGCCAGGCACGGCGCGCCTGGATGTCCATGCGCAGCCCGGCCGCGGAGATCTGGCCCGACGCCTCCTTCGACGCGGACACCGACGGCGACGGCGCCGTTACGCCGGCGGGGGTGCCGTTCACCGGACCGGTCCGGCGGAGCAGGGCCCGCAGCCGGGCGAAGACCTCCTCCACGTCGAACGGCTTGACCACGTAGTCGTCGGCCCCGGCGTCCAGGCCCGCGATGCGGTCGGCCGTCTCGACCAGTGCGGTGAGCATCAGGATCGGCGTACGGTCTCCCTCTGCTCGCAGCACGCGGCACACCTGCAGTCCGTCGATACCGGGCATCATCACGTCCAGGACGAGGACGTCCGGTGGCGTGCGGTGGGCCTGGGCCAGCGCCTCTACGCCGTCGGCGACGGCCGTCACCGCGTAGCCCTCCAGCGTCAGCGCCCTTTCCAGGGCATGGCGGATGGCACGGTCGTCCTCGGCGAGCAGCACATTTTGGGGCACCCCACCAGTCTGCCAAGCCGCCGGCCGGGTACCACCTGGTGGGCGGTGGTGAGGGTGGGCTTCTTACCCGCCTCTCACCCCTTCTCCCGCGAGCCCCTTACCTCGCCTGGTCAGTCTGTCCCGTATGTCAGGACGGGCGGACCCCCGAATCCCCCGGCAGGGGTCCGGCCGGTACGGAGGGGGTGGGCCGGAAGCGCAGGACGGTGGCGGCCCACCCCCTCTTCCGGCCCGCACGGCCATCACGGCCCGTTCGCCCTGCTCTCCCTGTTCGCCCTGTTCGCCCTGTTCGCCCTGTTCGCCCTACGGCCGCAGCGCGGCGAGCTGCTGCTCGAAGGGGATGACAGTGAACCTGTGGGCGGAGGCGAGAGCCCCGTCGAGCGAGCGCGGCGCGATGGCGGCGGCGGTGTCGGTGTCCACGGCCACCGACGCGACCGCCTCATCCGCCATGTCAGCCGCATCCGCCGTGTCCGCCGCATCGGCCCTTCGCACAGCCCCGGCCCCGGAGCCCAGGCCCTCCATGAGCCTCGCCAGTTCGCCCGCCGCGCGGTCGATCCGCTCGGCCAGGCCTTCCGCACCCCAGTCCTCCGAGGCCGCGTAGACCGCGGTCGGTACGACCACGGCGCGCAGGTAGGCGAAGAGGGGGCGCAGGGCGTGTTCGAGGACGAGGGAGTGGCGGGCGGAGCCGCCGGTCGCGGCGATCAGGACCGGCTTGCCGGTGAGCGCGTCCTGGTCCAGTACGTCGAAGAAGGACTTGAACAGGCCGCTGTAGGAGGCGGAGAACACCGGCGTGACCACGATCAGCCCGTCCGCCTCCGTCACCGACTCCAGGGCCGCGGACAGGGCCCGCCCGGGAAAGCCGCTGGTGAAGTTGTGGGCGATCTCCACGGCCAGGTCGCGCAGTTCGACGACCTGGATGTCGACGGACGTGTACCGGCCGGTGGCAGCGGCCAGCCGGTCGGCCAGCAGCCGGGTCGACGAGGGGACGCTCAGCCCCGCCGAGACGACGACGAGCTTCATGCGACGCTCACTTCCTGAGCCTTGAGCAGGGACTGGTGGGTCGGCGCGTCCGGCACATCCGCCGGACGCCCCTTGGCGAACTCCTCGCGCAGCACCGGGACGACCTCCTCGCCGAGCAGGTCGAGCTGCTCGAGGACCGTCTTCAGCGGCAGCCCGGCGTGGTCCACCAGGAACAGCTGGCGCTGGTAGTCACCGGCGTACTCACGGAACGCCAGGGTCTTCTCGATGACCTCCTGCGGGGAGCCGACGGTCAGCGGGGTCTGGTCGGTGAACTCCTCCAGGGAGGGTCCGTGCCCGTAGACCGGCGCGTTGTCGAAGTACGGCCGGAACTCGCGCACGGCGTCCTGGGAGTTCTTCCGCATGAACACCTGCCCGCCGAGACCGACGATCGCCTGCTCGGGCGTGCCGTGCCCGTAGTGCGCGTACCGCTCCCGGTACAGCTCGACCATCTGCCTGGTGTGGTCGGCCGGCCAGAAGATGTTGTTGTGGAAGAAGCCGTCACCGTAGTACGCGGCCTGCTCGGCTATCTCCGGCGACCGGATCGAGCCGTGCCACACGAACGGGGGCACCCCGTCCAGCGGACGCGGCGTCGAGGTGAACGACTGCAGCGGCGTGCGGAACTTGCCCTCCCACGTCACCACGTCCTCACGCCACAGGCGGCGCAGCAGCGCGTAGTTCTCCACGGCCAGGTTGATGCCCTGGCGGATGTCCTGCCCGAACCAGGGATACACGGGCCCGGTGTTCCCGCGCCCCATCATCAGATCCACCCGCCCGTCGGCCAGGTGCTGCAGCATCGCGAAGTCCTCCGCGATCTTCACCGGGTCGTTGGTGGTGATCAGCGTGGTCGACGTCGACAGGATCAGCCGCTCGGTCCGCGCCGCGACATAGCCGAGCATCGTGGTCGGCGACGACGGCACGAACGGCGGGTTGTGGTGCTCACCCGTCGCGAACACATCCAGGCCCACCTCCTCCGCCTTCTGCGCGATGGCGACCATGGCCTTGATCCGCTCGGCCTCGGTCGGCGTACGGCCGGTCGTCGGGTCCGCCGTGACATCGCCGACGCTGAAGATTCCGAACTGCATGGTCGCTCACCCTCCAGGTTGTTTACGATTCAACTATACCCCCAAACGATCCACCCCCCGTCGCTATTCCGCGCACCACCCACCCTCCGACCCCTCGCCCCTGCCCCTGCCCCTGCCCCTGCCCCTGCCCCTGCCCCGACTGTCAGTGCCCCGCCCTACGATCCCGTCATGGCCGCCCCACGCCGTGACACCCGAGGCATCGTCGACGCCGCGGAGCTCTTCGCGCGCGTCCGCTTCCGCCGCCGTGAACCCGCCGAGCCGCTCCGCCCCTACCTCGAGCACTACTGGCTGATCGACTGGGACCTGCCCGAGCCGTACGCCTCCCACGTGGTTCCGCACCCGTCCGTGAACGTCGTCTTCCAGAGGTACGCGGGTCAGGGCCCCGTCGAATTCGGCGAGGTGGCCGGCATCGGCCTCGACCTGTTCACACAGAAGCTGGAGGGCCGGGGACGGGTGTGCGGGATCCAGTTCCGCCCGGGGGGCTTCCGCCCCTTCGCGCCGGGACTAGCCCTGACGTCACTCACGGGCCAGCGAATCCCACTCCACACGGTGTTTCGCACGCTGGACGCCGCCACGGTCCCCTCCGTCCTCGATCCCGCCGACGAGGACGCGCGCGTGGCCGCGCTCGACGCGTTCCTCCTGGACCTCGGTCCGCGCCCGGATCCCCAGGCCGACCTCGCCATGGCCCTGGTGGACCGCATCCGGGGCGACCGCGCCATCCGGCACGTCGGCGACTTCGCACGCGCCGAGGGGATGACCGTACGGGCCCTGCAACGGCTCTTCGCCGCATACGTCGGCGTCGGCCCGAAGTGGATCATCCTGCGCTACCGGATCCACGAGGCCCTGTCCCGCGCGGAGGCCTCCGGCCCGGTCGACTGGGCCGCCCTCGCCGCCGACCTCGGCTACGCCGACCAGGCCCATCTCGTCCGCGACTTCACAGCGACGGTGGGAGTACCCCCCACCACCTACGCGACGACCACCCACTGACCCGACTCCGATGGCCATCGCGGGTGGTCCGGGGCTCGGCCGCCGGCCGGTGGGGTCTGGAGGCGGAGCCCGGCGGCATCACCGAGTGGTGGTGGTGATCGTGTCGCGGAGCCAGCGTTGCGCGGCGTCGTCGTCCAGGCGGGGATGCCAGGACATCGCACAGCTGATCGGGCCGATCTCGCTCGGTGCCGGGATGACGGTGGTGGTCCCTGGCGACGCGTGCCGGATCGCGAAGCGCCTCGGCAGAGTGGCCATCAGCGAGGTTCCCGGCACCGCGGCGGCCGCCGCCGCGTGGTAGGGCACGGTCACGCTCGCCCGCCTCGGGCTGCCCAGCAGTTCGAGACACCGGTCGACGTGCCCCTGCCGTCCGTCAGCGACGTCCACCACGATGTGCGCGCACTCCAGATAGTCCCGCAGCGACATGGCGGGGCGTTGTGCGAGCGGGTGCCGGCTGGAGACCAGGCAGGCGTAGTCCTCCTCGAACAGCACCTGTGAGCGCAGCGGCGGCGGAGCCGAACCGCCGTGGACGAGCAGGTCCACCATGCCGTGCTCCGCGTCGTTGAAAACGGCATGGTGCCAGCGCGAGAAGAGCACGGTCGAGCCCGGCGATTGCTCGAACACCCGGGCGAGCAGCGCCCCGCTGAGTACGGAGACCGTGTAGTCGGTTCCGGCCAGGCGGAACGAACGTGCCGCTGTCGCAGGGTCGAACGCCTCGCCGGAGAAGACGTGTTCGAGTCTTGGCAGCGCGTGCTCCAGTTCGGCCTGGATCCGCTCGGCACGCGGGGTGAGCCGGTATCCGCCCGGCCCGCGCACGAGCAGTTCGTCGCCGAGGGTGGCACGCAGGCGCTGGAGAGCCCGGCTCATCGAGGGCTGGCTCATGTGCAGCCGGTCCGCCGCGCGGGAGACGTGCCGCTCCTCGAGCAGCGCGTGCAGCGGCGCCAGCAGGTTCAGGTCCACCGAATCTATACGCGGCACGCATACACGGTATGCAACATATGGCATTGCCGCATAGTCCCCGGATGCAGAACGCTGAGGGCATGAGCAAAGAACAGCGCGAAGCGCTCGACACCCTCTTCCGCAACGGCCCGCTCGACATCGGCGGCGACCATGTACAGCAGCGCGAGATCTTCACCCGGATGCTCACCTCCCGGCCGCTGCCCGAGGACGTGGTGCTCACCCCCGGCAGACTGGGCGGGGTCCCCGTCCTGGAGATCGGCATCGACGGCGTCAACCCGGAAGGCACGCTGTTGTGGTTCCACGGCGGCTTCTATGTGTTCGGTTCGGCACGCACCTCGGCAGGTCTGGCCTCGAACGTCGCCCGCCGGATCCGGACGAGGGTGATCCTGGTCGACTACCGGCTGGCGCCCGAGCACCCGTTCCCGGCCGCGCCGGACGACGCCCTGGCCGCCTACCGCGCCCTGCTCGGCGAGACCGGAAGCGGCGACCCGGCGCGGATCGCCGTGGTCGGTGAGTCGGCCGGTGCCGGCCTCGCCGGGGCCCTGCTGCTGCGTGCGCGTGAGCAGAACCTGCCGATGCCGGCCGCCGGCGTGCTCTTCTCGCCGTACGCGGACCTGACGCTGAGCGGCGCGAGCATGACGACCAGGATCGCGGTCGACCCGTCGTTCACCCCCGAGGCCATCGCGGTCCGGGCCAAGGACTACACAGGTGCCGCGGACCCCGCGGATCCGCTGATCAGCCCGGTGTTCGCGAACCTGCGTGGCCTGCCGCCGCTGCTGATCCAAGCCGGGTCGAACGAGTTGCTGCTCGACGACGCGGTCAGGCTCGCGGCGCGCGCGGCCGCGGACGACGTCCCGGTCACACTCGAGGTCACCCCGGGCGTCCCGCACCTGTTCCAGGCTTTCGCCGCGATGCTCGACGAAGGCGAGGCCGCGGTCAGGCGGGTGACCGAGTTCCTGCACGCGGCATTCACCCTCCCGCCCCGGGCACGGACGACAGCTCGGCATCACCCCGCCAGCGTTGAGCCGAACGGGTGACGGGCGGAAGCGCCCAGGACTTCGAGATCACCCCATGGCCCCTTCGGGCACCCCGCGGACTCAGGGGATCAGGACCAGCCGCCCCCGCAGCCCGCCCTCGGCCAGCCGCGCGTGGGCCTTCCCCGCCTCCTCCAGCCCGTACGTGTCGGCGACCCGGGTCGTGAGCACCCCCTCGTCGACGAGCGCCACCAGCTCCGCGAGGCGCGCCCCGTCGGCGCCCACCTCCACCGCGTCCGTCCGCACCCCCCGTACGGACGCCGGATGCGCCCCCGGGATGACGCCCACGAACACCCCGCCGTCCCGCACCCACTCCAACGCCGCCGCGCCGAGAATCGCCGCGTCCAGCACCCCGTCCACGCCCTCCACGCCGCCCGGCGCGAAGTGGGCCGCCCCCAGCGACCGTACGAGCTCCTCGTCGCCCTCGCGGGCCACCCCCGTCACCACGAGACCTCGGTGGGCGGCGAGTTGGACGGCGTACCCGCCGACCGCCCCCGCCGCACCCGTCACCGCCAGGCTCTGCCCGGGCGCCAGGGCCAGCAGGTCCAGGGCCCGGTCCGCGGTGAGGGCGTTCAGGGGCAGGGTGGCCGCGTGAACGGCGTCCACCGAGCTCGGCGCCCCGGCCACCGCGTCCGCGTCCACGACCACGTGATCGGCGTGTGTGCCGAGGGACTTGACCGCCCCGTACGACAGCGCCACCACCTCGTCGCCGACCCTCCACCCCGCGTCCGCGCCCACCGCGTCCACCGTCCCGGCCACGTCCCAGCCCAGTCCGAGCCGCCGCCCCGCGCCCCCGAAGCCGCCCGCGCGCACCCCGGCGTCGACCGGATTGAGCGCGGCGGCCGCCACCTTGATCCGTATCTGCCGGGCACCCGGCTCCGGCACCTCGACCTCCGCGATCTCCACCGCTTCCGGCCCACCGAACTCCGTCACGACCACTGCCCGCATGTCAGCTCTCCCTGTTTCCTACGCCTGGCGCGTCGAATCACCTGATTCATCCGGGTTTTTCTCCCGTTGCAACAACCCTAGGAAGAGTTAAGACCACGACCGCGGCGCAGCGGCGCGCGCAGGCGCGGATCGAGTACGACGCGTTCATCCGCAGCTGCCCCACCAACCAGCTCCTCGACCGCATCAGCGACAAGTGGGTCAGCCTGGTCGTCAGCGCGCTCGCCCAGGCGGACGAGGCGTCGATGCGCTACAGCGACCTGGGCCGCAAGCTCGCGGGGATCAGCCCCAAGATGCTGACGCAGACGCTGCGGTCACTGGAGCGCGACGGCATCCTGGTCCGCACGGTGACACCGTCCGTACCCGTCCGCGTCGACTACGCACTGACCCCTCTGGGCACCAGCCTCGCCGGACTGCTCTCCGCCGTGAAGGACTGGGCGGAACTGCACATCGAGGAGGTCAACGAGGCGCGGGAGCGTTACGACGGCGACGCCTCGTCCGAAGACTCCGCGGGCTCTGCGGGCTCCGGACGGTCCTCGTCGGCCTCCTGAAAGGTCCCCGTCCCGCAGGCGGGCGATCCGCCGCGCGCTCAGGTCCACCGTGCGACGCATCTGCGATGATCAGGGCCAGTTCGTCGTCCGCCAACTCGTCGAAGAGCGCGTACCAGCCGCCGCCCAGCGTCAGGGCCACCCCCGCACCCGCCGATCATCCGTAGGACGTCGCTTCCGTCGCTCGGGGCCCGCACACGCTCACGCTCACGTGATCACCCGTTGTATGCCACTCCAGACCGTCGACAGGCGCCGTCCATCAGGTGACGGGAGCGGCGGATGGGGCCCGTGCGAGAGTGGCGGCATGCTGATCGTCCGCTCCGTCGCCCTCTTCGTCATCGCCGCGCTCTTCGAGATCGGCGGCGCCTGGCTGGTCTGGCAAGGCGTGCGCGAGCACCGCGGCTGGCTCTGGATCGGCGCGGGCGTCATGGCGCTCGGCGTCTACGGCTTCGTGGCGACACTCCAGCCGGACGCCGAGTTCGGCCGCGTCCTCGCCGCGTACGGCGGAGTGTTCGTGGCCGGCTCCCTCCTCTGGGGCATGGTCGCGGACGGCTACCGCCCCGACCGCTGGGACGTGACCGGCGCCCTCATCTGCCTCGCCGGAATGGCCGTGATCATGTACGCGCCGCGCGGCGGCAACTGAGCCCGCGACCTCGCGGACGCCGACCGCCTGCCTATCCTGACGAGGACCGACCACACCACGTACAGCCAGTTAGTCACGTCCTAGGAGCAGCCCATGACGTCCGCCGTGCCCTCCGCCTCCTCCCGTATCGCCGTCGTCACCGGCGCGAGCAGCGGCATCGGCGCGGCGACGGCCCGGCAGCTGGCCGCGGCCGGCTACCGCGTCGTGCTGACCGCCCGCCGCAAGGACCGCATCGAGGCGCTGGCCGAGGAGATCAACGCCACGGGCCACCAGGCGACCGCGTACGCGCTGGACGTCACGGACCGCGCCGCGGTCGACGAGTTCGCCGGCGCCTTCAAGACCATCGGTGTCCTGGTCAACAACGCGGGCGGCGCGCTGGGCGCCGACCCGGTCGCGACCGGCGACCCGGCCGAGTGGCGCCAGATGTACGAGACGAACGTCATCGGCACACTGAACATCACCCAGGCCCTGCTCCCGGCGCTCACCGCGAGCGGCGACGGCACGGTCGTCGTGCTGTCGTCGACGGCGGGGCACGGCACGTACGAGGGCGGCGCGGGCTATGTCGCCGCCAAGCACGCCGAACACGTCCTCGCCGAGACCCTCCGCCTGGAGATCGTCGGAACGCCGGTCCGGGTCATCGAGGTCGCGCCCGGCATGGTCAAGACGGACGAGTTCGCGCTGACCCGCTTCGGCGGCGACACGGAGAAGGCGGCCAAGGTCTACGCGGGTGTGGCCGAGCCACTGACCGCCGACGACGTCGCCGACACCATCACCTGGGCCGTCACCCGCCCCAGCCACGTCAACATCGACCTCCTCGTCGTCCGCCCCCGCGCCCAGGCGTCGAACACCAAGGTCCACCGGGAACTCTGATGCCGCACGGGATGCCGGACGGGATGCCGATCGAGGCGCCGATCGAGGCGCCGGACGAGACGTCGGACGCGCCCTCCGCGGAGCGCCGCCACCTCGCCGCGGAGAAGAAGAACCAGCGTTATGTCTGGTGGTACCTCGCGTACTTCCTCTTCGGCATCCACATCGTGGCGTTCGTGATGATCTACGCGGTGACGCACGCGAAGTAGCCACCCGGGGTCGCTGGTCGTGACGCGTAGGGTCCCTGGTCGTGAACCGACACATACCTTTCGCGCGTCTGCGCAACTTCCGCGACCTCGGGGGATACGCGACCGAGGACGGCCGAACGGTCCGCCGGTCCCGCCTGTACCGCGCGGACTCGCTCGGCAGACTGACCCCCGGGACGGCGGACTGGGAGCTCTTCCTCTCCCTCGGTGTCCGCACGGTCGTGGACCTCCGCTACCCCTGGGAGATCGAGTCGAAGGGCCGCGTCCCCGAGCACCCCTCCCTCACGTACCACAACCAGAGCATCGAGCACCGCCCGTACGACCAGGCGGCGTTGGGGCCGGAGGTGGCTCCCGGCCCGTATCTGGCCGAGCGCTTCGCGGAGGTCGCCGAGGACGGCACGAAGGAAATCCGCGAGACGCTGCAACTGATCGCGCGGGCGGCCGAGTCGGACACGCCCCTCGCCTTCCACTGCGCCTCGGGCAAGGACCGCACGGGCCTGGTGGCGGCCCTGGTCCTGTCCCTCCTGGGCGTCCCGGACCAGACGATCGTCGAGGACTTCACCCTCACGGAACGGGCCACGCCCCTCCTGGTGGCGGACTGGCGCACCGACAACCCCGACCGTGAACTGCTGTGGCCGGCCTACGGCACGGCCCCCGCCGAGATCATGACCCGGTTCCTGGCGACGATGAACTCCCGCTACGGCTCGGTCCAGTCGTATGTCACGGAGACCCTGGGCCTGGACACGGCCTTCATCTCGGCCCTCCGCGCGACCCTCCTCGAACCGGCCTCTCCCCTCACCTTCCGCCGCGCGACCGAGACCGACATCCCCACCCTGGTCCGCCTCCGGGACGAAGCGGCCCACTGGCAGATCACCCACGGCATCGACCAGTGGAAGCCCGGCCAACTCACCGAACCCCACTTCCGCACCCGCCTGACGGAGGGCGAAGTCTGGCTGTCCCTCCTGAACGACCAGGTGGCGGGCGCCTGGGAACTCTGGTGGGACGACCCGGCCGCCTGGGGTCCCCAACCCCCCACCGCCGCCTACATCCACCGCCTGATGACCGACCGCCGCGTGGCCCCGCCCGGCACCGGCCGCCACCTGCTCGCGGAAGCGGAACGCCGCATCGCCGCCTCCGGCCGCACCCTCTGCCGCCTGGACTGCCTCTCCACCAACCCCCGCCTGCGGGAGTATTACCAAGCGGCGGGCTACACGGTCGTGGGCGAACAGACCGCCAAGGACGGCGGCCTGGGCACCCCGTACGCGGTGACCCTCCTGGAGAAGCACCTCCGCTGACTCACAAGGGTGAACCGCACAGATCACCCACAGGGCGCACTCGAACACGCCTGACAGCAGCCATGAACCAAGCAGAAGCCCCGGACAGACCGACGTGTCCGGGGCCTCCTTTCCGGCTGCCTCCACCTCCGCGCGTCAGCCCTTGACGCAGACGACCTGCTTCAGCTTCGCCACGACCTCCACGAGGTCGCGCTGCTGCTCGATGACCTGCTCGATCGGCTTGTACGCGCCCGGGATCTCGTCCACGATGCCGGAGTCCTTACGGCACTCGACGCCCTGCGTCTGCTCCTCCAGGTCCCGCGTCGAGAACCGACGCTTCGCCGCGTTGCGGCTCATCCGCCGGCCCGCGCCATGGGAGGCCGAGTTGAATGCCTTCTCGTTCCCGAGACCCTTCACGATGTACGAGCCTGTCCCCATCGAACCCGGAATGATGCCGAATTCCCCGGCCCGGGCGCTGATGGCCCCCTTGCGCGTGACGAGCAGGTCCATACCCTCGTAGCGCTCGATGTTGACGTAATTGTGGTGGCAGCTGACCTCCGGCTCGAAGATCGGCTTCGCCTTCTTGAACTCCTTGCGGATCACGTCCTTCAGGAGCGCCATCATCAGGGTGCGGTTGTACTTCGCGTACTCCTGCGCCCAGAACAGGTCGTTGCGGTACGCCGCCATCTGCGGAGTGTCCGCCACGAAGACCGCAAGGTCACGGTCGACCAGCCCCTGGTTGTGCGGGAGCTTCTGGGCGACGCCGATGTGGTACTCGGCCAGCTCCTTGCCGATGTTGCGCGACCCGGAGTGCAGCATCAGCCAGACGGCACCGGTCGTGTCCGTACAGATTTCAATGAAGTGGTTGCCCCCGCCTAGCGTGCCCATCTGCTTGGTGGCACGCTCCTCACGGAACTTGACCGCCTCCGCAACCCCGTCGAACCGCCCCCAGAAGTCGTCCCACCCACTCGTCGCCAGCCCATGGAAGCCGCCCGGCTCGACCGGGGAGTCATGCATCCCCCGTCCCACCGGAATCGCCTCCTCGATCTTCGACCGAAGCCGCGAAAGATCCCCCGGCAGATCATTGGCCGTGAGCGACGTCTTGACCGCGGACATCCCGCAGCCGATATCGACCCCCACCGCCGCCGGACACACCGCGTCGCGCATGGCGATGACCGAGCCGACCGTCGCGCCCTTGCCGTAGTGGACGTCCGGCATGACGGCGAGCCCCTTGATCCACGGGAGCGTGGCCACGTTCTGGAGCTGGCGCAGGGCCACGTCCTCGACCGACGCCGGGTCCGTCCACATGCGGATGGGCACCTTCGCGCCCGATATCTCTACGTACGACATAACATCCTCATTCCCCCGACAAACGACAAAAGTCATAGAACGCAAAACCCGCGCCAAGGTCGACGTATGGGACAACGGACCGGCGTCCACGGCTGTGCGTGCGATACACATTGTCTCCAGGGGCCGCCCCCGTGCGGCAACCCAATAACCACAGGACAGCACCACAGAGCATCCCGGCCACAGGCTCCGGGAGCCGTCGAGAGGAGCCCGACCGTGCAGCGGAAGGCGTACGTTCCCGGCATCGCCGCGCTCCTCGCGGCTCTGCTGGCCGGCTGCACCGGAGGTTCGGCAAGCAACGGCACGGCGGCCGACCCCAAGCCGGGCGACGTCAGCGTGAACACCCCGGCCGCCCAGCCGGGCAAGTACCGCACGCTCCCGGAGGCCTGCGCCGCGGTGAGCCACGACAGCCTGGACTCCCTGCTGCCCGGCATCAAGCAGATCACCGACCAGGACCAGCGCGACACGGCGTACGAGGGCCAGGCCACCCTCACCTACGACACCGACCGCCGCGTCGGCTGCGGCTGGAAGGTGGAGTCCACGGACGCCACCGACCATCTCGGCGTCGACTTCGAGCGCGTGGTCTCGTACGACAACGCGGTGAGCGACGAATCCCGCGCCCAGGACATCTACGCGACCGAGGAGACCGCGGCGAACCTCCCCGAGGCCTCCGCTTCGGCCACGCCGTCCGACACCGCTTCCGCCACCGCCACCCCCTCGGCGACCTCCTCCACGTCCGCCTCCTCGACCTCCTCCGCCTCCGCCTCGACCTCGGCCGGCCCGAGCGAGACCCCCGCCGACCTCCAGCCCCGCAAACTCAGCAGTCTGGGCGACGAGGCGTTCCTCGACGACAAACTCAACCCCGGCTCCGCGACGGCTCAGCAGCGCACCGTGACTGTGGTGTTCCGCACGTCCAACGTGATCGTGAGGATCGAGTACGCCGAGCAGCCGACCGCTTCCACAGGCACCCCGGACAGCGAAGAAATGCAGGACAAGGCCCGGAATCTGGCACAGAAGCTGGTCGACCGGTTCAACGGCTAGCGGGTCCGCCGGGGCGCGGGGGCACCCCGTGCCAACCCCTCGAACAGGAAACGCATGGCTGCCTCACCGCGTACCGTGGCCCCTCGGACCCGACCGGCCGCACCAGCCACGTGCGGTCGCACCACGAGCGCCACGAGTGAAGGAACCATGCACCGACCAGCACAGCGAGTAGGCCGAGCCCCGCGACTCACCCGCATCCTTGTCAGCGCAGCCGCCGTCCCGGTGGTGCTCGCCGCCGCCGGTTGTTCCTCGGACTCCGGCTCCGGCTCGGGATCGGGTTCGAGCGCCGACAACGCCGCCCAGAAGGGCACGGCCGCGGCCTCGTCCGCGTCCCCGAGCAGTTCCGCGGACGCCGTCAAGCCGGCCGCGTACGCGACGCTGCCGTCCCCTTGCTCGGTGTTCTCGAAGAAGACGCTGGGTGAACTCGTACCGAAGGGCCTGAAGTCCGCCAAGTCGGGCAAGTCGGACGACGCGAAGGATCGCAGCAGCTGCTCCTGGAACAGCCTCGACAACAAGGGCGTCAAGGGTTCCCAGTTCCGCTGGCTGAACGTCTCCCTGCTGCGCTTCGACTCGGACGCGACCCGCGGTGAGGGCAACCAGCTCGCGCAGGCCTACTACGACAAGCAGGTCAAGGACGCGCAGACGGTGACCGGCGCGACGGGCGCCCGGTCGGAGCCGGTCTCCGGGATCGGCGACGCGTCGACGGCGGTGCGCTACGGCCTGAAGAAGAAGGAAGGCTCCTTCAAGCAGCAGACGGTCGTGACGCGCGTCGAGAACGTCGTCATCACGCTCGACTACAACGGCGCCGGTCTCGCCGGCGACAAGGCCCCCAGCGCGGACGACCTGACGAAGGCCGCGGAGAAGGCCGCCAAGGAGGCGGTGGCCGCGGTGGCCTCCACGAACCAGGACGGCAGCCGGGCGACCACCGCCCCGTCGCAGTCGGCCTCCCCCTCCAAGTCCGCGAGCCCCTCGAAGTCGGCTTCCCCGTCGGCGTCGGCCAGCTCCAAGCCCTCGGCGTCGGCCACCAAGAAGAACTGACATTCGAGAAGTACGGACATTCAACGGGCGTCGGCGCGCAACTCGACTGCCCAGCAGGGCATTTGACGGAGCCCGGCCACCTCGCGGGCCGGGCTCCTGCCATACCGGCCACCCGTGCGCCGTACACATGTGCCACCCTGTTGCGCGCAACAACACGCAAGGAGAGGGGAGTACAGGTGGCCGCGCCAATCCAGCTCACACGAATGCACCGGATTCTCATCGGTGTGGTCGTCGCCGGTGCGCTCGTCATCGCGGGTATCGGCTTCGCCGGTTCGTACGCGGCCGTGCGCGAGCTGGCCCTCAAGAAGGGCTTCGGGAACTTCGCGTACGTCTTCCCGATAGGCATCGACGCGGGCATCTGCGTCCTGCTCGCCCTGGACCTCCTGCTGACCTGGATCCGCATCCCCTTCCCGCTGCTGCGCCAGACGGCGTGGCTGCTGACGGTCGCGACGATCGCCTTCAACGGCGCGGCGGCCTGGCCCGACCCGCTGGGCGTCGGTATGCACGCCGTCATCCCGGTCCTGTTCGTGGTCTCCGTCGAGGCGGCCCGGCACGCGATCGGCCGGATCGCGGACATCACCGCCGACAAGCACATGGAGGGCGTCCGCCTCACCCGCTGGCTGCTCTCTCCGGTCCCGACCTTCCTCCTGTGGCGCCGGATGAAGCTGTGGGAGCTGCGCTCCTACGAGCAGGTCATCAAGCTGGAGCAGGACCGTCTCGTCTACCAGGCCCGCCTCCACTCCCGCTTCGGCCGCGCCTGGCGCCGCAAGGCCCCGGTGGAGTCGTTGATGCCCCTGCGCCTGGCCCGCTACGGCGTGCCGCTCGCCGAGACCGCCCCCTCCGGCCTGGCGGCCGCGGGCATCGATCCGGCGCTGCTGCCCCCCGCACCGCAGTTGGAGGCGGCGCGCGAGCCGGAACCGACGGCATCCGTCGTACAGAGCAACGCGGCGCCCGTCCGGGAACAGCTTCCCGCCGCCGAGGCGAACGAGCCCCCCGAGCAGCCGGAGGACTACGCCGAGCCGCAGAGCCAGTGGCTTCAGGCGCGGGACCCCCAGTCCATCGCGTATCAGGGCGGCTACGACCCGACGTACGACCCGGATGTCGCGTACCGGCAGTGGTACGAGGAGCAGCAGCAGGCCGAGCAGTTCGAGGAGCAGCAGCGGTTCCGGGCTCGGCAGCAGTTCGAAGAACAGCAGCGGTTCGAGCAGCAGACGTTCCCGCAGCAGCGGTACGAGGAGCAGCCCGCCCCCGCCCCGGAGCCCTCTCCGGAGGACACCGGTACCTTCCCGATCCCGTCCGGCCCGGGCCGTACCCGTGAGCTGGGCGCGGGCGGCGGCTCGGAGCCGACCGAGGAGGACTACTACCTGGTCTTCAAGAAGTCGATAGACGGCAGCTATCCGACCTCGGGCCAGTTCAGGGGCGACGTGGAGGCGACGTACGGCACCACGCTCCCGCAGCGCGAGGCCGACCGCATGGTCAACCGCTTCACCAACCGCCACACCGCGGAACTCCAGGAAGACCACATCGCGTAGGCACGTCAGCGTGCACGAGAAGGGGGCGCCCAGTGTTCACCGGGCGCCCCCTTCCTCGTACCGCCGCGGGCCCTACGCGCCGAGCAGCTTGCGCACCCGGTCCTGTCCGACCGCGAGCAGCAGCGTGGGCAGGCGCGGACCGGTGTCACGCCCGACCAGCAGGTGGTACAGCAGCGCGAAGAACGTGCGCTGGGCGACCTTGATCTCCGGCGGGAGCTCCTTGGCGGTCGCGTCGGCGGGGAAGCCTGCCTGGACCTTGGGGACGCCGTAGACGAGGTGGGTCAGGCCGTCCAGGGACCAGTTCTGCTCCAGTCCGTCGAGGAGCAGCCGCAGCGACTCGCGGCCCTGGTCGTCGAGCGACTTGAGCAGTTCGACGTCGGGCTCGTCGCGCACGACGGTGCGCTCCTCGGCCGGCACCTGGGTGTTGATCCAGGTCTCGGCCTTGTCGAGCCGGGGCCGGGCCTCGTCCAGGGAGGCGAGCGGGTTCTCGGGGTCGAGCTCGCTCAGGATCCGCAGGGTCTGGTCCTCGGCGCCGGCGGTGATGTCGGCGACAGAAGCAAGGGTGCGGTACGGCATCGGGCGGGGGGTCCTGGGCAGCTCTCCGACGGCGGTGCCGACCGCGCGCGCGTACGCGGCGGCGTCGGCCGGGAGGACCGAGCCGTCGGCGACCTTGCCCGCGAGCTTGTCCCACTCGTCGTACAGCCGCTGGATCTCCTGGTCGAAGGCGATCTTGAACGACTGGTTGGGACGGCGGCGGGCGTACAGCCAGCGCAGCAGCTGCGGTTCCATGATCTGGAGCGCGTCGGCCGGGGTGGGCACCCCGCCCTTGCTGCTGGACATCTTGGCCATGCCGGAGATGCCGACGAACGCGTACATGGGACCGATCGGCTGCTTGCCGCCGAAGATGCCCACGATCTGGCCGCCCACCTGGAAGGAGGACCCCGGAGAGGAGTGGTCGACCCCGCTCGGTTCGAAGATGACGCCCTCGTAGGCCCAGCGCATGGGCCAGTCGACCTTCCAGACCAGCTTGCCGCGGTTGAACTCGTTCAGCCGGACGGTCTCGGAGAAGCCGCAGGCGGAGCAGGTGTAGGCCAGCTCGGTGGTCTCGTCGTCGTACGAGGTGACGGTGGTGAGGTCCTTCTCGCACCGGCCGCAGTAGGGCTTGTACGGGTAGTACCCGGCGGCCGAGCTGCCGTCGTCCTCGGCGGCGGCGCCGGAGCCTTCGGCGGCTTCGAGCTCGGCCTCGTCGACCGGCTTCTGGCCCTGCTGCTTCTTCGCGGGGCCCTTCTTGGTCCGGTACTGGTCGAGGATCGCGTCGATGTCACCGCGGTGCTTCATCGCGAACAGCACCTGGTCGCGGTAGACACCGGAGGTGTACTGCTCGGTCTGGCTGATCCCGTCGTACTCGACGCCGAGCTCGGCCAGCGCCTCGACCATGACGGCCTTGAAGTGCTCGGCCCAGTTCGGGTGCTCCGAGCCCTTCGGGGCCGGGACGGAGGTCAGCGGCTTGCCGATGTGCTCGGCCCAGGACTCGTCGATGCCGGGGACGCCGGCCGGGACCTTGCGGTAGCGGTCGTAGTCGTCCCAGGAGAGCAGGTGGCGCACGGTGTGCCCGCGGCGGCGGATCTCGTCGGCGACCAGGTGCGGGGTCATGACCTCGCGGAGGTTGCCGAGGTGGATCGGGCCTGAGGGGGAGAGGCCGGACGCGACGACCACAGGTTTGCCCGGGGCCCGACGCTCCGATTCCTCGATGACCTCATCCGCGAAACGGGAGACCCAGTCGGTGGTCTCGGTGCTCTGAGCCACGATCGGCACGTCCTTCTTTCTCATACGCCAGTACGGCTGACGCCACCATTCTCCCAGCTCGGGCGTGAACCGCGAAAACGGCTTTTCACCGCATGGGATACTGGCTTTCCTGTACTCAGAAACTCCTGGAACCCGAGCAGAACGGCAGCCACTCCATGGCCTCGGTCACGTCCCTCACCGCCTCCGTCCACCAGCGCCTCGCGGACGCCCTCTCGGCAGCCCTGCCGGAGGCCGGTTCCGCGGACCCGCTGCTGCGACGAAGCGACCGGGCCGACTTCCAGGCCAACGGGATCCTGGCCCTCGCGAAGAAGGCGAAGGCGAACCCGAGAGAGCTGGCGACGCAGGTCGTGGCGCGGGTCGAGTCGGGTGACGTGATCAAGGACATCGAGGTCTCCGGGCCCGGGTTCCTGAACATCACGATCACCGACAAGGCCATCACCGAGAACCTGGCCGCGCGGTACGAGGACGGCGAGCGCCTCGGTGTGCCGCCGGCCGAGAACCCGGGCACCACGGTCATCGACTACGCGCAGCCGAACGTGGCGAAGGAGATGCACGTCGGTCACCTGCGTTCGGCGGTCATCGGCGACGCGGTGGTCCAGATCCTGGAGTTCACCGGCGAGAGCGTGGTCCGGCGCCATCACATCGGCGACTGGGGCACCCAGTTCGGCATGCTCATCCAGTACCTGATCGAGCACCCGCACGAGCTGGACCACAAGGGTGCGGCGGAGGTCTCCGGCGAGGAGGCCATGTCGAACCTGAACCGGCTCTACAAGGCGGCGCGGACGCTCTTCGACTCCGACGAGGAGTTCAAGACGCGGGCGCGGCGCCGGGTGGTCGACCTCCAGGCGGGCGAGCCCGAGACCCTCGCCATGTGGCAGAAGTTCGTGGACGAGTCGAAAATCTACTTCTACTCGGTCTTCGACAAGCTGGACATGGAGATCCGGGACCCGGACGTGGTCGGCGAGTCGGGCTACAACGACATGCTGGACGAGACCTGCCACCTCCTGGAGGAGTCGGGCGTGGCGGTCCGGTCCGACGGCGCGCTCTGTGTGTTCTTCGACGATGTGAAGGGCCCGGACGGCAACCCGGTCCCGCTGATCGTGAAGAAGTCGGACGGCGGGTACGGCTACGCGGCGACCGACCTCTCGGCGATCAGGGACCGTGTCTTCAACCTCAAGGCGAACACCCTCGTCTACGTGGTCGACGCCCGTCAGTCCCTGCACTTCAAGATGGTCTTCGAGACCGCGCGCAGGGCGGGCTGGCTGGGCGACGACGTGCAGGCGCAGCAGCTGGCCTTCGGCACGGTGCTGGGCAAGGACGGCAAGCCGTTCAAGACGCGTGAGGGCGAGACGGTCCGGCTGGTGGATCTCCTGGACGAGGCGATCGAGCGGGCCACCGCCGTCGTGCGGGAGAAGGCCGAGAAGGTGGGCCTGAGCGAGCAGGAGATCGAGGAGAACGGCCGGTACGTCGGTGTCGGCGCCGTGAAGTACGCGGACCTCTCCACCTCCGCCGTCCGGGACTACAAGTTCGACCTGGACCAGATGGTCTCGCTGAACGGCGACACGTCCGTGTACCTCCAGTACGCGTACGCCCGTATCCGGTCGATCTTCGGCAAGGCCGGCGACCGTACGCCGCTGGCCCACCCGGAGCTCGAACTGGCCCCGGCGGAGCGGGCGTTGGGTCTGCACCTGGACCGGTTCGGGGAGACGCTGGACGAGGCCGCCGGCGAGTACGCCCCGCACAAGCTGGCGGCGTACCTGTACCAGCTGGCGTCGCTCTACACGACGTTCTACGACCAGTGCCCGGTCATCAAGCCGGCTCCCGCACAGGAGGTCGCGGAGAGCCGCCTCTTCCTGTGCGACCTCACCGCCCGCACGCTCCACCAGGGCATGGCCCTGCTGGGCATCAGGACGCCCGAGCGTCTCTGATCTCCCGCAGGGCGCCCGGCCCGGCGTGTCCGGCCCGATAGCGCCCGATCCCGTAGAACCTGATCCCGTAGGCCGCTGACGCGCCTGCGGGATCAGGCGTTTCCGCACCCGGACGCGCGTACGCACGATCACCCGAGCGGGTACCCCTGCCCGCCCTGGACTGTTACTCACTTTCGGGTGACAGCGCAGGTCGTGGACGGGTGGCGCGGCATGGCGAAGAAGTGGCGCAGGCCAGTACTGATGCGGCCACACCCCCCGAAGGGGCGTCAACCCGACACACCTTCACAAAACGTGCACACTACAGGCGACTATCACGACAATGTCGTTGATCAGCAACGCCCTCCGATTCCGGGACGTAGCGGAGCACTTCAGTCGGCAAGCTATGCGGTGTCCGGCCAGCAGGCCGGGTGCACGAACAGCGGGCCGACGGCACGATCCTGTCGCCATGGCCCGCCAGTACCCCAAGGGGGCACCCATGACCGCTTCGCAGACCTTCACGGCCCGTCGCCTGGCCGCCGCCGCTCTGTCCGCCGCCGCGCTGGTGGGGGCAGCAGCCCTGCCGGCGGCAGCCGACGGAGCCGCGCCGCGCGGTTCGCAGGTGGAGATCAGCAAGGTCCAGTACGACGCCCCGGGACACGGCTCCAGGTCCAACCGCTCGCTGAACGAGGAGTGGGTGCAGATCACCAACAGCGGGCGCGAGAGTGTGAACCTGGACGACTGGACGCTGTCCAACCGTCAGGGCCGCGTCTACACGTTCCACCACCTGCGCCTGAACGGACACTCCACCGTCCGCGTCCACACCGGCGTCGGCCGTGACACCTACCGCGACGTCTACCAGGACCGCCGCAACTTCGTCTGGGACGACCGCAAGGACACCGCCACGCTCCGCAACGACCACCGTCGCGTGGTCGACACCATCTCCTGGGACGCCAGGCACCACGGCGACGACGGTCGCGGGCACGGCGACGACGGTCGCGGGCACGACGGTCGCGGTCCGGGCCACGGCCACCGCTGACCCCTGGCGGGTCGGGACCGGCGCACGGACTGCGCCTTCCCCGACCCGCGCCTGACCCTCTTCGCGCGGCGTGCCACGAACCACCTGTGGCACGCCGCGCACGTGTGCCCCGGCCGTCCAGGACCTCGTGGGCGGACCCCGAGGCGCGTTGTCAGTGGCGGGCCCTAAAGTCACCGGCATGGCGACACTTCCGAACCCGCTGCCCTCGCTGGCGGCAGATCCGAGCGGGCGCGCGCTCGGCCTCGAACTCCCGCCCGGGAAACTGATCGACGCGACAAACGAGGGCCCCTGGCACGAGCCGTTGCTGTGGCACGCCGAGGCGCCGGCCGCTCCCGGAGACTGGGCCACACTGGGTTTTGCCCCGCGCACGGCCGGCCTGCTCCCGCTCCTCATAGACGTCGGCGGCAGCCAGGGCGGCCCGGAGGAATGGGAGTTGATGCCCGAGGAGACTTCGTATCCGGGGGATCACGACGCCGAAGAAGTACTGGCGGGGTACTGGGAGGAGTACGCGCAGGACGAGCTCGAAGCCGACGCGGACTACCCCGGCAAGGAAGCGGTCACCGAACTCTTCGGAGAGGCGAAGGAGTTCACCGAGACGATCGCGCCGCACGGCGTGCAGTGGCCCGGCCTGGCACCGGCCACCGCGCCCGAGGCGGACGCGGACGACCGGGCCACCGAGGTAGCCGACTCCCTCGCGGGCGGCGGCTCCTGGCTGAAGGAGCCGCGCCTCGCCCTGGTCCCGGCGCGTCGCAGCGCGGACATCCCGGCGGCGATCGGCTGGTCCGGTCCGGTGAACTACGAGGGCGACGTGGCCCGCCTGTGCGCGGTCCTGCGCTCCTGGGAGGACCGCTTCGGCATACGGGTCGTGGCCCTCACCTTCGACCAGCTGGTCCTGTCGGTGGCGGCCCCGCCCACGACGGCGGCCGAGGCCGAGGCGGTGGCCGCCGAGCACTTCGCCTTCTGCCCGGACAACATCACGCAGGGCGAGAGCGAGACGCTGCGCGCGTACGCGGCGGACGAGGTGCTCGGCAGGCGGGTGTGGTCCTTCTGGTGGGACTGACCGGTCCCTCGTCCACCGAAGCGTAGAAGGACGGCCGGTCTTTGGGGCGCGGGGAACCGCGCCCCCACGCCCCCACCCGCCCGCAGGCGGCGAACGCACCCGGGAGTCAGGGCTTGATGCCCGTCACCGCGTACACATTGATGTCCGCGTCCGTCACGTCATTGATGTCGCGATAGCGGACCTTCTCGATCTCGTCGAGGGTGGCAAGGTACGCGGGATCCGCCTTCTCGGGCAGCGGAGCCGCACCGTCGGGCCGCCAGCGGTGCACGGGCACGACACCCGGCTCCTCCACCTCGAGCCCGTTCTCCGTGAAGAACCGCTCCACCTCGGCCCTGGAGCGCAGCACGAACGTGAACCCCCGCTCGGTGAACGTCCGCTGAACCGCCCGGATGTTCTCCGCGTTGAGGTCCTCGGTGAGGTGGCTGAGCACGAGCCGGCTGCCCGAAGGCAACGCCTCCACGAGCTCACGCACGATCGGATAGGCCGCCTCGTCCTCGATGAAGTGCAGGATCGCCACCAGCACGAGCGCGATCGGCTGCTCGAAGTCGAGGGTCTTCGCGGCCTCTTCGAGTATCCGCCCGGGCTCCTCGAGGTCCGCGTCGATGTAGTCCGTCTGCCCCTCCGGCCCGCTGGTGAGCAACGCACGCGCGTGTGCGAGCACAACGGGGTCGTTGTCGACGTACACGACCCGCGACTCCGGAGTGATCCGCTGCGCGATCTGGTGGACGTTCTCCTGCGTCGGCAAGCCGGTACCGATGTCCAGGAACTGGCGGACACCCGCTTCCTGGGTCAGCGTGTTGACCGCCCTGCGCAGGAAGTCCCGGTTGTGCCGGACATCGAGGTACCCGCGCGGATTGGCCGCGATCGCCGCGGCGGCCGCGGACCGGTCGACCGGGTAGTTGTCCTTGCCCCCGAGGAACACGTCGTAGACGCGCGCCGGGTGCGCCTTGGTGGTGTCGATCCTCCTTCTCAGCTCGGCGGGGTCCTGGCTGAGAGCATCACCGGGCATAAAGCCTCTCCCTGGAGAGTCGCGTCATTCAACGGGCAACAACCTAACTCCTAGGGGGACTTGATAGTGCCCGTCTCCTGGCTAACCTGTCGCGGCCGTCCCCCACTCGCTGCCGCCCAGCGGGTAGTCGTACGCGGGCCGCCCCACATTCCCGCTCGTCCGGAACGGCTTCCCGTTGTCGTCGATACGCACCGTGCCGCTGCGCGCTCCGCTGGACCAGTCGAGCTCCAGGTACCAGCTCACGTCGTGCGCCCGCGCGTCCGCGAAGACGTAGAAGACCTCGGGATCGGACTCGCTGACCTTGTAGGGGAAGTCCCGCTGCCCGGCCTTCGGGGTGGTCACGGGCCGCCCCGCGTCGAGATCCACGGCGAAGGACTTCGTCTCCACGCCGCCGCCGCAGCCGACGCCCATCGCGTAGTCGTTCCAGGCGAGCGGCGCGTTCTTCCCCACCACCCGCACGTGCAGCCCGTCCAGGACCACGGTGGCCTTCCCGGTCCCCTGCACGGTCAGCGCGAGCATCTGCTCCTGACCGGCGACCCCGCCGAGCGCCGTGACCCACCCGCGCGCGTCCGACTCGTTCGGCGGCGGGGGCACCTGCTCGGCCTTCCGGTTCACCAGGTAGTGCTGGCTGCACGGGCCGTCCCACTTGTACGGGTTGGCGGCCACGAGGGGCGCGGTGGCGCCGTCGGCGATGTCCTGGCCCGTACTGCCACCCGAAGCCGCCGTCGCGACGGACGCCCCGGGCTCAGCGACGTGCGAGGCGGAGACGGAGGCGCTGACCGAGGCGGACGGCTCCCGGTGCTTGCCGCCGGCCGACGCCGTCCCCCGCGGACTCTCCCCGGGACCGGACGACGCGGCGGCCCCCAGGACCTCCCGCCCCCCGCTCCCGTCACTCTTGCCGCCCGGCACGAACCGCACCGCGAGCGCGGCGGACGCGAGCACCGCGACGACGGCGACCGAGGCGAGGAGGACCGTACGCCGTCGCCGCCCCCTGCTCGAAGCCTCATCCGAGGGCCCGCCGACGCCCTCCGACGCCACACCCGGCTCCCCGGAGGAGCCCTCCGCCCCCACCGGCGTCACGACCGCCGCACCCGTCACGGACTCCATGTCCGCCACGGACTCCATATCCGCCACAGGCACCACATCTGTCACAGGCGCCGCATCCGTCACGGGCGCCGCGGACGCCCCCTTCTGCCCCCGCAGTACATCCGCCCGCACCCACCGCCGATGCAGCTCCACCAGCTCCTCGGGAGTCGCCCCGCACACACGCGCGAGCCGCTCCACGGGTGCGTAGTCCGTCGGTACGGCGTCCCCGTTGACGTACCGATGCAGCGTGGACGTACTCACGTGCAGCCGCCTCGCGAGCACCCCATAACTGAGTCCGGACCGCTCCTTCAGCTCCCGCAGCAGCCCCGCGAACTCGTCCCCGTCCACCGTTCCTCCATCCCCCGCGTCCCGGTCCCCGTTCCAGGGGGCCGGTATTCCCCCTGGTCAGACCCCCTACGAACGTTCCGGCGTCCCGCATCTCCCGGCAACCGTGGCGCCCGGGACGGATCAACCGACAAGCTGTGGTCATCCAAGCACGCCGCTCCCCTCGACCGGTCGAGCGGCCACCGACCAGCCACACCCACAGGGGGCTCACCCATGTCCGCACGCACCGCCCGCACCCGTCTCCTCGCCGCCACGACGGTCGCGCTCGCCGCGCTCGCCCTCACGGCGTGCGACAACGGAAAGGGCGTACGTGACGAGGGTCCGTCCGCCGCGTCCAATTCCTCGTCTTCCTCGTCTTCCTCGTCGCAGCCGACCGGCTCCACGGCCGACGGCGGTACGACGGCGAAGCCGGCGGGTGAGACCGGGGGCTCGACGGCCGTCCCCAAAAGCACCGCCACTCCGGGCACCAACACGACGGGCGGCAACGGCGGCTCCGGCTCCGCGGGCAAGAACGGCGGAGGCACCACGACCACGCGGAACCCGGCCTGCAACGGCGCCAACACCAAGACCACCGCGACCGAGGTCTCCCGCCCCCTCAACCACATGCTCCTCAGCGTCACCAACATCGGTGCGAGGAACTGCGATCTGACCGGCTACCCGATCGCCCGCTTCGGCGAGGCCCAGTCGGTCCCGCCGGTCGCCGAGTCGACCCACCCCCAGGCGGTCGTCACACTGGCCCCGGGCGAGTCCGGCTACGCGGGCGTCCTGCTCTCGGCCGCCGACGGCAGCGGCGACAACGGCTACACGGCCAAGACCCTCGTCGTCGGCTTCGCCAAGGGCCGCAGCGCGACCCCGGCGCTCCCGTCCAAGGGCGTGTACGTGGACGACAAGCTCACGGTGACGTACTGGCAGCAGAGCCTGGACGACGCGCTGGCCTACTGACCGGCTGCCAGGCCCTGCCGGAGCTTCTGCGCGGCCTCGGTGGCCCAGTAGGTGAGGATGTTCTGGGCGCCGGCCCGCTTGATGCCGGTCAGCGTCTCCAGGATCGCCTTGTCGCGGTCGATCCAGCCCTTCTCGGCCGCCGCCTCGATCATCGAGTACTCGCCGGAGATCTGGTAGGCGGCCACAGGGACGTCGACGGAGTCCGCGACCCGCGCCAGGACGTCCAGATACGGTCCCGCCGGCTTCACCATCACCATGTCGGCCCCCTCCTCCAGATCGAGGGCCAACTCCCGCAGGGACTCCCGCGCGTTGGCGGGGTCCTGCTGGTACGTCTTGCGGTCGCCCTTCAGCGAGGAGGCCACGGCCTCCCGGAAGGGCCCGTAGAAGGCGGAGGCGTACTTCGCGGTGTAGGCGAGGATCGCGACGTCCTCGCGCCCGATCTGGTCCAGGGCGTCCCGGACGACCCCGATCTGACCGTCCATCATCCCGCTGGGCCCCACCACGTGGGCCCCGGCGTCGGCCTGGACCTGGGCCATCTCGGCGTACCGCTCCAGGGTCGCGTCGTTGTCGACGCGGCCTTCCGCGTCGAGCACTCCGCAGTGCCCGTGGTCGGTGGTCTCGTCGAGACACAGATCGGACATGACGATCAGTTCGTCGCCGACCTCGGCGCGCACGTCACGGAGGGCGACCTGCAAAATCCCCTCCGGGTCGGTCCCGGGGGTTCCGACGGCGTCCTTCTTCGCGTCCTCCGGCACGCCGAAGAGCATGATCCCGGAGACCCCGGCCTCCACGGCCTCCAGCGCGGCCTTCTTCAGGCTGTCGCGCGTGTGCTGCACGACGCCGGGCATCGTCGCGATGGGAACCGGCTCGCTCACCCCCTCCCGTACGAACGCGGGGAGGATGAAGTCGGCGGGGTGCAGCCGGGTCTCGGCGACCATGCGCCGCATGACCGGCGTCGTACGCAGCCGCCGCGGCCGCGTACCGGGGAAGGATCCGTACTTCGTCATGCCCTCTACGCTACGCCCGCCTCACGACCCCCCTTGCCGACACCGTGCCGGTACCCGGTTCGCTCGGCTGACGGCCGGTGCCCCAGGGGCGCGGGGAACTGCGCGACCAGCCCCCACCCACCCGCAGCCGAAATAACACCGGGGGTATGAGGGGCGAAGCCCTCATACCCCCTACGCACCCCTACGCGCCCTTACGTCGTACGACGCCTCCGCGCCCCCGGCCTCCGCTCACTCGGCCGAGTAACCGGATCCCCCGCCTCCGCGGCGGCAGCCCTCCGCCGGAGACCGAAGTCCGCCAACGCCTCGGCCAGCTTGTGCACGGACGGCTCCGGAGCCATGACATCGACCCGCAGCCCGTGTTCCTCCGCCGTCTTGGCGGTGGCCGGACCGATACAGGCGATCACCGTCACGTTGTGCGGCTTGCCCGCGATGCCTACGAGATTGCGTACGGTCGAGGACGACGTGAAGAGCACGGCGTCGAAACCGCCTCCCTTGATCGCCTCCCGCGTGTCCGCCGGCGGCGGCGAGGCCCGTACGGTCCGGTAGGCCGTGACGTCGTCGACCTCCCAGCCCAGGTCGATGAGCCCCGCGACCAGCGTCTCGGTGGCGATGTCGGCCCGCGGCAGGAACACCCGGTCGATCGGGTCGAACACCGGGTCGTACGGCGGCCAGTCCTCCAGAAGGCCCGCGGCCGACTGCTCACCGCTCGGCACCAGATCCGGCTTCACGCCGAAGGCGACCAGTGCCTTCGTCGTCTGCTCGCCCACCGCCGCGACCTTGATCCCGGCGAAGGCCCGCGCGTCGAGCCCGTACTCCTCGAACTTCTCCCGCACGGCCTTGACCGCGTTCACGGAGGTGAAGGCGATCCACTCGTAGCGGCCCGTCACCAGGCCCTTGACCGCACGCTCCATCTGCTGCGGCGTCCGCGGCGGCTCGACGGCGATCGTCGGCACCTCGTGCGGCACGGCTCCGTAGGACCGCAGTTGGTCGGAGAGCGAGGCCGCCTGCTCCTTCGTCCGCGGGACGAGCACCTTCCAGCCGAACAGCGGCTTGGACTCGAACCACGAGAGCTGCTCACGCTGAGCCGCGGCGGAACGCTCACCGACCACGGCTATCACCGGGCGCCCCCCGTCCGGGGACGGCAGCACCTTCGCCTGCTTCAGGGTCTGGGCGATCGTCCCGAGCGTGGCCGACCAGGTCCGCTGACGCGTCGTCGTACCGGCGATCGTCACCGTCATCGGCGTGTCCGGCTTGCGACCCGCCGCGACCAGCTCGCCCGCGGCGGCGGCCACGGAGTCCAGCGTCGACGAGACGACGACCGTCCCGTCCGACGCCCCGACCTCGGCCCAGCACCGGTCGGACGCCGTACGTCCGTCGACGAACCGCACGTCGGCGCCCTGCGCGTCGCGCAGCGGCACACCGGCGTATGCCGGCACGCCCACGGCCGCGGCGACACCCGGCACGACCTCGAACGGCACGCCCGCGGCGGCGCAGGCCAGCATCTCCTCGGCGGCGTACGTGTCGAGCCCGGGGTCACCGGACACCGCACGCACGACCCGCTTGCCGCCCCGCGCGGCCTCCATGACAAGATTGGCAGCGTCCCTCAACGCGGGGTCACCAGCGGTCGTTGACACAGCGTCAACAACCGCTAGTTGAGGCGTGCCTGTGCCCGGATACGTACTGGAAGACGTGCCCAAAGGCGTCCCCCCGTCCGCATTCGTACTCAGTACGGCGACGCCTTGTCTGGCATGGACGCGGACCATGTCGAGTACCTCGTACTCGGCGACGAGAACATCCGCGTTCGCCAGCGCCTCGACGGCGCGCAGTGTCAGTAGTCCCGGATCTCCGGGTCCGGCACCGAGGAAGGTGACGTGCCCGTGTTCGGGACCGGCGGGAAGGTTGGTGGGGCTCAATGTGCTCGCTCCCCCATCAGACCGGCCGCGCCCTTGGCAAGCATCTCGGCGGCGAGTTCACGGCCGAGCGCCATTGCTTGGTCATGTGTCTCGGGCACGGGACCGGTGGTGGACAGCTGCACCAGCGTCGTGCCGTCGGTCGTGCCGACGACGCCGCGCAGGCGCATCTCCTTGACAATCTGCCCGTCGGCCAAAAGGTCGGCGAGAGCACCCACGGGTGCGCTGCAGCCGGCCTCCAGGGCGGCGAGCAGGGACCGCTCGGCGGTCACGGCGGCCCGGGTGAACGGGTCGTCGAGTTCTCCGAGCGCGGCGACGAGATCCGCGTTGTCCGCGGCACACTCGATCGCCAGTGCCCCCTGGCCGGGGGCGGGCAAAACGGTGTCGACGGACAGGAAGTCCGTCACGTCCTCTATCCGCCCGAGGCGGCCCAGGCCGGCTGCGGCGAGCACGACGGCGTCGAGCTCCCCGCTGCGTACGTATCCGATCCGCGTGTCGACGTTCCCACGGATCGGGACCGTCTCGATCGTCATCCCGTGGTTACGGGCGTACGCGTTCAGCTGGGCCATCCGGCGCGGCGAACCGGTGCCGACGCGCGCGCCGTCCGGAAGCTCCTCGAAGCGCAGCCCGTCGCGGGCGACGAGCACGTCACGCGGGTCCTCGCGCAGCGGCACGGCGGCCAGCGCGAGCTCGTCGGGCTGCCCGGTCGGCAGGTCCTTCAGAGAGTGCACGGCGAAGTCGACCTCGCCGAGCAGCAGCGCCTCGCGCAGCGCGGTGACGAAGACGCCCGTGCCGCCGATCTGGGCGAGGTGCTCACGGGAGGTGTCGCCGTACGTCGTGATCTCCACGAGCTCGACGGGCCTGCCGGTCACCTGGCTCACGGCCTGCGCCACCAGCCCGGACTGGGCCATGGCGAGCTTGCTGCGCCTGGTCCCCAGCCTCAGTGCCGCCTTCTCATCTGGTCGCCCTTGGGGCGCTCCAGCCTGCCCCTGCGGCGCACGTGGCTCACGTGGCTCACTCATGCTCGCCCTCGGTTCTTGGCGTTCTCGTTGTTGTTCTCGGCCCGCGAGACGGAGGCGACCGTCTCGGGGTCCAGGTCGAACAGGGTTCGCAGCGCGTCCGCGTACCCGGCTCCACCGGGTTCGGCGGCGAGTTGCTTGACCCGTACGGTCGGCGCGTGCAGCAGCTTGTCGACGACACGCCGCACGGTCTGCGTGATCTCGCCCCGCTCCTTGTCGTCGAGGTCCGGCAGCCGCCCGTCGAGCCGCGCGATCTCACTCGCGACGAGGTCGGCGGCCATGGTGCGCAGCGCCACGACGGTGGGGGTGATGTGGGCGGCCCGCTGGGCGGCGCTGAAGGCGGCCACCTCGTCGGAAACGATCCTCCGCACCTGGTCCACGTCCGCCGCCATCGGCGCGTCCGCGGACGCCTCGGCCAGCGACTCGATGTCGACGAGCCGCACGCCGAGCAGCCGGTGCACGGCCGCGTCGATGTCACGGGGCATGGCGAGGTCGAGCAGCGCGAGCACGGGCGCGGGCCGGGGGGCCTCGGCGACCGGCTCGGGCCTGCGGCGCTCGGGCACCCGGCCGACGGTGGCGACGGCCAGGACGAGCGCGGCGATGGCGTCGGCGTCGGCCTCCGGGTCGAGTACGGCCGTCCCGCGCGGGGCACGGGCCGCGACATCGCCCTTGTCCACCCAGGCCGCGTGCTGCTCCAGCTCGGCGGCGGCCATTCCGGCGACGGCGGCCTCGCCGAGCACGGAGAAGCCGGCCGTGCCCTGCACGGCGGACAGGTCGAGCGGACAGTCGTCGTCGCTGCCGACGCTGGTGGGAGCGAGCTGCACCGGGGCGCCCACGGCCGTCGACGACGCCGTACGGCCGAGGTCGGCACCCCGCGCGGCAGGCTTCACCGTGACCACGGACTCTCCCGTACGTCCCTCCACGGCCGCCACGACCGACTCGGCCGTCAGGACGAGCCCGGTGGCGCCGGTGCACGAGATGGCGATGTCGGCACGTGTCAGCTCGACCGGCACCGAATCCATCGGTACCGCGCGGGCCAGCACGTCCGTGTCGCCGCCCTCGTTCTCGTTGAGGATCTGGGCGAGCCGCTCCGAGCGTTCCGGCGTGCGGTTGGCAATGACGATCTCGGAGACTCCGGCGCGCGCGAGCGTCGCCGCGGCCAGCGAGGACATCGAGCCCGCGCCGATGACGAGGGCCTTCTTGCCCTTGGCCCAGGCGTCGACGGCGGCGCCGGCCGACAGCTGCTGGAGGCCGAAGGTGACGAGGGACTGCCCGGCGCGGTCGATGCCGGTCTCGGAGTGCGCGCGCTTGCCGACCCGCAGCGACTGCTGGAACAGGTCGTTCAGCAGCCGGCCCGCGGTGTGCAGCTCCTGCGCGGTGGCGAGCGCGTCCTTGATCTGGCCGAGGATCTGGCCCTCGCCCACGACCATCGAGTCGAGCCCGCAGGCCACCGAGAAGAGGTGGTGGACGGCCCGGTCCTCGTAGTGCACGTAGAGGTGGGGGGTGAGCTCGTCGAGGCCGACCCCGCTGTGCTGGGCGAGCAGCGTGGACAGCTCGGCGACGCCCGCGTGGAACTTGTCCACGTCGGCGTACAGCTCAATGCGGTTGCAGGTGGCGAGCAGTGTGGCCTCGGCGGCCGGTTCGGCGGCGACCGTGTCCTGCAGCAGCTTGATCTGGGCGTCCGTGTTCAGCGTGGCCCGCTCCAGGACGCTGACCGGGGCGCTGCGGTGGCTCAGCCCGACGACGAGGAGACTCATGCCGGCATCACGGCGGGGACGTCCCCGTCAGGACCTTTGCCGTCGTCCTCCTGGGCGGCCTGGGCCACGGCGGCGGCACCGGCCTGGGCCTCGGCCTCCTCGCCGGCCTTGCGCTGCTCGTGGAAGGCGAGGATCTGCAGCTCGATGGAGAGGTCGACCTTGCGCACGTCGACGCCGTCCGGGACGGACAGGACGGTCGGCGCGAAGTTGAGGATGGAGGTGACTCCGGCGGCGACCAGGCGGTCGCAGACCTGCTGGGCCACGCCCGGAGGGGTGGTGATGACGCCGATGGAGACGCCGTTCTCGTCGATGATCTTCTCGAGGCCGTCGCTGTGCTGCACGGCGATCCCGGCGACCTGCTTTCCGGCCATCTCCGGATCGGCGTCGATCAGCGCGGCGACCCGGAAACCACGGGAGGCGAACCCGCCGTAGTTGGCCAGCGCGGCGCCGAGGTTACCGATACCGACGATCACTACCGGCCAGTCCTGGGTCAGACCCAGCTCACGGGAGATCTGGTACACGAGATACTCGACGTCGTACCCCACACCACGCGTCCCGTAGGAGCCGAGGTAGGAGAAGTCCTTGCGCAGCTTCGCGGAGTTGACCCCCGCCGCGGCCGCGAGCTCCTCGGAGGAGACCGTGGGTACCGAGCGCTCCGACAGTGCGGTGAGGGCTCGGAGGTACAGCGGAAGCCGGGCGACAGTGGCCTCGGGAATCCCTCGGCTGCGGGTCGCCGGTCGGTGAGTTCGGCCAGTTGCCACGGTGCTCCTGCGGGTAGCGCGGGGCTGCAGGCGGTCACACGTACCTAGACCGCCCCGTCGAATGCAGGCTATGTCTTTGTGAACGCGTGCACAAAGATGGTGTCCGATTTGCCCGGGCAACGTGACGGGGGTCACGCACTCCCGGCGCACCGGTATGGAACCGGCGCGCGCACCACTTCGTTCCGCTCCTGAAGGGGGCAAAACCGCACACTCTCCTCAACGAATCCCGCCCCCGAGACCAATCGCCGTCGATCCTAGGCGACTTTCCGGACCCGTTGGACTCACCGGTCAGGACGGGGTCCGGACCCGATCACGACACAATCCGGACGGAACACCACGCCGCGCCCCGCCCTCCAAGGCCGCGCCACACCGGGCCGCTACGGAGCGAGGGCTTTGCGCAGCCGCGCCTCGTCCACGCGCCAGAAGGTGTGCTGCGCCCCGTCCACCAGCACCACGGGGATCTGCTCCCAGTAGGCACGGTGAAGCCCTTCATCCTCGGTGATGTCCTTGTGCTCCCAGGGGACCCCGAGATCCCCACACACCTTCTCCACCACTTCTTGTGCGTCATCACACAGATGACAACCAGGCTTCCTGATGAGCGTGACCAGCCGCTCCGAGGGTGCCTTCTGCGTCGTACGGCGCCCACCGCGCCGGAACATGGAACTCATACGGGTCATTCTCCCGCCACCCGCGCGGCCCGGAGATGCCGGTCGGACGACTTCTTTAACGGCTCGGTCGCGGAGAGTTCACAGCCTCGCATCCTCTCGACTCCGGAAGCTCCGAACAAACTGGCTATGCTCACGACATGGCCGCTCTCGGATGGCTCACTCCCCGTAGGCGCTCCGCCACCGCGCGGAGCGTGTTGGCAGGCGAGGCCTCGGCGGAGGCAGCGCGCAAGTCCTCCCAGGAACTGGAGGAACTAGCCCACGACGCCGCGCCCGACGCCGACGCGCCCGACCAGGAACCGGAGTTCCCGGTCCTCGGCGACGAGAAGGCCGCGGCCTTCTTCGACCTCGACAACACCGTGATGCAAGGCGCCGCCCTCTTCCACTTCGGCCGGGGCCTGTACAAACGGAAGTTCTTCGAGACCCGCGACCTCGCCCGATTCGCCTGGCAGCAGGCGTGGTTCAGGCTGGCCGGCGTCGAGGACCCCGAACACATGCAGGACGCCCGTGACTCGGCACTGTCGATCGTCAAGGGCCACCGGGTCGCGGAGCTGATGTCGATCGGCGAGGAGATCTACGACGAGTACATGGCCGAACGCATCTGGCCCGGTACGCGCGCCCTCGCCCAGGCCCACCTGGACGCGGGCCAGAAGGTCTGGCTGGTCACGGCGGCCCCCGTGGAGATCGCCACGGTGATCGCCCGCCGGCTGGGCCTGACCGGTGCGCTGGGCACGGTCGCGGAGTCGGTGGACGGCGTCTACACGGGCAAGCTGGTGGGCGAGCCCCTGCACGGCCCGGCGAAGGCGGAGGCGGTCCGCGCGCTGGCCACCGCCGAGGGCCTGGACCTGTCCCGCTGCGCCGCCTACAGCGACTCCCACAACGACATCCCCATGCTGTCGCTGGTCGGCCACCCCTACGCGATCAACCCGGACACGAAACTCCGCAAACACGCTCGTACGTTCGAGTGGCGTCTGCGCGACTACCGCACGGCCCGCAAGGCCGCGAAGGTCGGCATCCCCGCCGCGGCCGGAGTCGGCGCCGTGGCCGGCGGCACAGCCGCCGCCATCGCCCTCCACCGCCGCCGCCGCTGACCCCCGGGGTCAGCGGGGGCTCGGTGCACAGTTCCCCACACCCCTAAAGCGGGGCTGCGCCCGGATCCCCGCCACCCGACACCCTTCGGCCACCGGCCGGTGGGGGCTTGGCGCGCAGTTCCCCGCACCCCTAAAGCGGGGCTGCGCCCCGGATCCCCCGCCCGCCCGACACTCTTCGGCCGTCGGCCGGTGGGGGCTGGGGCGCAGCCCCGCCCCCCAGGGGCGCGGGGAACTGCGCGCCAAGCCCCCACCCACCCGCAGTCAACAAGCCCACCCGGGGGTCTGGGGGCGGAGCCCCCAGGGATGGGACGGGTAGGGGCGGCGGGGGCGAGAAAAGCAGCCCAGGACACCCCACCGGAAGCCGGCCAATCCCCTGTCCTACCCCCGTGACCCCCCACCCAGTCACGCCACCCCCCACACGGCCACAACACGCCCCGCACCCAGACGGAACCCGAACCCATCCGATCAACAACCGGTCACTGTCCGGCACTTGATCAGGCGTCAATCGGTTACAGAAGCGACGTAATCGATGATTTGAGCAACTCGGTGTAGCGCTGCCTGTACGAAGCGTTATTCTCCTCAGACGCAAACCGGTACCCCTCCGTCGCTACGACGGGTGAACGGTCCCGCACTGCACGTGATGGAAGCTCTGCCTCTGGGAGTCCCGTGTACTCACACGTCGGGGTTGACGCCTCGGGCCTGGCTACGCTGCGCGCAACGGTCCTGGACCGCTTGCGCGGCTTCGTCCCCACCGCGTACGCCGTCCCCGCCCTCGCCGCCGTCCCCGCGCCCCTCGGCCCTTGCTACGCCCTGGCCGAGGGCAGCGCGGCGGTCGGCAGACGAGGCCGCTCGGGCTCGGCCGCCACGCCCACCGCACGCCGCCCGGCCGCAGACAGCGACAGCGCCCGGATGATGGATCTGGTCGAGCGCGCCCAGGCCGGCGAGGCCGACGCCTTCGGCCGCCTCTACGACCAGTACAGCGACACCGTGTACCGCTACATCTACTACCGCGTCGGCGGCAAGGCGACCGCCGAGGACCTCACCAGTGAGACGTTCCTGCGCGCCCTGCGCCGCATCGGAACGTTCACCTGGCAGGGCCGCGACTTCGGCGCCTGGTTGGTCACCATCGCCCGCAACCTGGTCGCGGACCACTTCAAATCGAGCCGATTCCGACTCGAAGTGACCACCGGCGAAATGCTCGACGCGAACGAGGTCGAGCGAAGCCCCGAGGACTCCGTCCTGGAGTCACTGTCGAACGCGGCCCTGCTCGACGCCGTACGACGGCTCAACCCCCAGCAGCAGGAGTGCGTCACCCTGCGCTTCCTGCAAGGGCTCTCGGTCGCCGAGACCGCCCGGGTGATGGGCAAGAACGAGGGCGCGATCAAAACTCTCCAGTACCGAGCCGTCCGTACCCTGGCACGGCTCCTCCCGGACGACGCCCGCTGAAACCCGTACGAACACCGGCCCGTACGAACACCCCCGTGATCCCACACACTCAGCGACGCTCAACTCACCTTCCGTGAAAGTCCGTTGACTTCACGGTCCGATCATCCGTCGTCCGTAACCCAAGTGCCGCGACGCTCGTTGTGCGGGATACAGGCTCCCTGTGGTCACGACCCGGCCATCGCCGATCACTCGATCGTGTGGATGTGCTCGGGGCGTGCAACCCTCAGGACCCCCTGGGGAGTCGACCGTCTTGACGAGAGGAGGTGCCGCCAGTGATCGCGAACGTATCGGCACACCGGCGGGCGAACGCCTTCGCCCAGGCCCTGGAGGAGCAGTCCGACCAGGGCACGGCGGCCGAGCAGCCCGATGGATCGGCACCGTCCCAGGCTGCGTCGGAACAGACCGAGCAGGGCCTGCTGTTGGCCCTCGCCACCGGTCTCGGCGAGCTGCCCAAACCGGAGCTGGACCCCGAGGTCAAGGTCGTGCAGCGAGCACAGCTCGTGGCAGCGATGGAGGCCATGCTGCTGGAAGGCACCGCCGCGGGGGGCGAAGGCCCGGACCGTTCCGTGCCCGAGCAGCGCTCGCACCGGGCACGGGGCGCACACCGGGCGACCGGATTGGGGAAGCTGCGACCGCGTTCGCGTTTGTCCAAGGGCCTGGCCGCGGGCGGGCTCACCGTGGGCGTGGCCGCGGGAGCCTTCGGCGGCGTGGCGGCCGCCAGCTCCGACGCCCTGCCCGGCGACTCGCTCTACGGGCTCAAACGAGGCATGGAGGACATCAAACTGGGCCTGGCCCACGGCGACAGCGACCGCGGCGAGCTCTACCTCGACCAGGCGTCCACACGCTTGAGCGAGGCACGCCGGCTGATGGAGCGCGGCCGCTCGGGCGACCTCGACCACGAGTCCCTGGGCGAGATCCGCCGCGCCCTGTCGGGCATGCAGCACGACGCCTCCGAGGGCCACCGCCTGCTGTACGAGGCATACGAGCGGGACGGTTCACTGGGCCCCATCCAGGCCCTGTCCGCCTTCGCCCAGTCGCACCGCGAGGCCTGGGGCGCACTGCGCGACCGGCTGCCCGTCCAGCTCGGCGACGTCAGTCAGCAGGTCTCGTCGGTGTTCGCCGCCATAGACGAAGAGGTCGACCCGCTGCTCCCGGGGGCTCCGGCGAAGGAGGGCACGGGCCGTCACCGGGGTGCCAGTTCGGACGCCCCCGGCTCGTCGTCCGGTACAGGCCGTCCGGCGCCCAGCGCCAGCAGCGGCTCCACCACCGGCAGCCACAGCAGCGGCAAGCCGAATCCGTCCAGCTCCAGCAGCACCGGCGAGGGCCTGCTCGGCGGCACCACGGGCGGTCTCCTGGACCCGCCCAAGGACACCACCAGCTCGTCCCCGTCGGCCGGCAAGTCCAGCCCGACGAGCGGCGCGCCGGACGTCACCCTGCCCCCGCTGCTGCCCGGTCTCCTGCCGGGCCTGGGCATCGACAGCGAGGACAGCAGGTAATTCCGCGCTACGTGGCTGGGGGCGCCCTTCTCAGGAAGGGCGCCCCCAGCCACGTACGTCCATCGCCGGCGGAATGTCCGGCGGAACATCCGTCAGAAGAAGACCGACCGGCGCTGCACCAGCAGCTTGTACAGCGTGTGCTGGATCTGCTCCCTGACCTGGTCCGTCAGGTTGAACATCAGCATCGGGTCCTCGGCGGCCTCCGGCGGATAGCCGTCCGTCGGGATCGGCTCGCCGAACTGGATCGTCCACTTCGTGGGAAGCGGGACGGCGCCCAGCGGACCCAGCCACGGGAAGGTCGGCGTGATCGGGAAGTACGGGAAACCCAGCAGCCGCGCCAACGTCTTCGCGTTGCCGATCATCGGGTAGATCTCCTCCGCGCCGACGATCGAGCACGGAATGATCGGGGCGCCCTGCCGCAGAGCCGTCGACACGAACCCGCCCCGGCCGAAGCGCTGGAGCTTGTAGCGCTCGCCGAACGGCTTGCCGATGCCCTTGAAGCCCTCCGGCATCACACCGACCAGCTCGCCGCGCTCCAGGAGCCGTTCGGCGTCCTCGGCGCACGCCAGGGTGTGCCCGGCCTTGCGGGCCAGCTCGTTGACCACCGGCAGCATGAAGACCAGGTCGGCCGCGAGAAGGCGCAGATGGCGGCTCTCGGGGTGGTTGTCGTGGACGGCGACCTGCATCATCAGGCCGTCCAGCGGGAGGGTGCCCGAGTGGTTGGCGACGATCAGCGCGCCGCCGTCGGTCGGGATGTTCTCGATGCCCTTCACCTCGACCCGGAAGTACTTCTCGTACAGCGGCCGGATCAGGGACATCAGGACCTGCTCGGTGAGCTCCTGGTCGTACCCGAAGTCGTCGATCTCGTAGTCACCGGTGAGGCGCCGGCGCAGGAAGGCGAGGCCACCGGCGACACGCCGTTCCAGCCCGCCGCCCACCCGCGCCTGTGATGTCGACGGCGCGTTGTCCGGCGTCGACGGCTGAGACGGCTGTTCCTCACGCGTCACAGGAACATCATCCTGCGGGAAGGTCCGGCCGGGCAGGGGCTGGACCTCACGTACCACCACGGGGTCGCCCTTGCGCCGGCTCCCCGCGGCCCGCCGCCGCGGCGGGCGCTGCACAGCACCCCCGCGCGACCGGTCGTCGTCGAACGGAATGACCTTGGCGTCCGCCATCGTCGATGCGCTCCTCAGTTGGCGCTCAGTGTCGGGGGGTGGCCGCCGCCCACGTAACGCAGCGCGGCGATCCGGTCGACGGCCCCCGCGAGGGCCTCGGGGGGCAGGAGTCCGGGCCCCCGGCTGCGTGCGAAGTCCGCGAAGGTCTCCGCGGTCGAGTATCTCGGTTTGTAACCCAGCGTCTCGCGCATCTGGTTCGTCGACACGACCCTGCCGTGGGTGAGCAGCCGCAGCTGCTCCGGCGAGAAGTCCGTCACGCCCAGGGTACGCACCGCCGTGCCCGCCCAGCTGAGCGCCGGCAGCAACAGCGGCACCGTGGGGCGGCCCAGGCGTCGAGCGCACTGCGAGAGCAACAGGACGCCGTCTCCGGCGATGTTGAAGGTGCCGCTGTTGAGCGTGCCGCGCTGCGGATCGTGCGAGGCGAGCCGCAGGACCTCGATCACGTCGTCCTCGTGCACGAACTGCAGCCGCGGGTCGTAACCGAAGACGGTCGGTAGCACCGGCAGCGCGAAGTACGAGGCGAGCGGCGAGTCGGCGCTCGGCCCGAGGATGTTCGCGAACCGCAACACACACACGGCGACGTCGGGCCGCCGCCGCGCGAAGCCACGCACATACCCCTCGACCTCCACCGTGTCCTTCGCGAAGCCGCCGCTGGGCAGCGACTTGGGCGGGGTGGTCTCGGTGAACACGGCCGGATCTCGCGGCGCGGACCCGTAGACGTTCGTACTGGACTTCACGACGAGCCGCTTGACCGACGGGGACTTCTGGCAGGCGCCCAGCACCTGCATGGTGCCGATGACGTTGGTCTCCTTGACCGTCGTCCGGCTGCCGCCGCCCAGCGCGATGCCCGTCACGTCCATGTGGACGACCGTGTCGACGGAGTGCTCGGCGAGCACGCGGGCGATCGTGGGCTGGCGGATGTCGGCCTGGACGAACTCGGCCTCGCCCAGATGATGCTCGGGCAGCACCGCGTCCACGGCGATCACCCGGTCCACCTGAGGGTCACGCTGGATCCGTCGTACGAACCGGCCTCCCAGCTGACGGGCCACTCCGGTGACGAGCACGACCTTCCCCAAGATCAGCGCCTCTCTTCCCGTTCTGGACGTGAGCCGACGTAGCTCTGCTCGTACCCTGCCGTGTTCCCCGTGTGCCGCCAACCTAGCGGGTTGATGTTGCGCTGTGATGACCACCCGATGCACGAAGTGACGACAGCCACGAACATACGATCAGACCAAGCCACACGGCACATGGGCGTATGCACAGCATCGCCCTCCAGGCCCCCCGCGCAGGAGACGCGCGCCGCTCCCCACGGAAAGTACCCGCTCTGGGCGAAAGCCGCCGCGACGGCGGAGGCCGGTACGCCGAGATCCTGGCCGGAAAACGGCTATGGCCCCCCACCGGCCGGTGGGGGGCCACAGAGCGCGCCGTTCGCAGCGCTCGCACAAGCGTAAGGACGAGCCCCGGCGATGCGGGGCACGGTCTTACTTCTTGTTGCGACGCTGAACGCGAGTGCGCTTGAGCAGCTTGCGGTGCTTCTTCTTGGCCATCCGCTTGCGCCGCTTCTTGATAACAGAGCCCACGACTACCCTCGCTCACTTCTCTTTACTCGGTGCTGGGCTGCATGGGCCCACACGACCTATGAGGGGCCAGCCTACCCGTCCGAGCGCTGAGGTCGTAATCGAGGGGATCCGAGTGGATTCCCGAGGCGACCACAAGGGCCTCTCGGGAACCCCTCGAAGCAACCGTCAGGCTGTCTCCACCCCCACATAGCTCTCGCGGAGGTACTCGTGAACCGCTTGCTCCGGCACCCGGAAGGACCTCCCCACCCGGATCGCCGGCAGATGACCGCTGTGCACCAAGCGGTACACGGTCATCTTCGACACTCGCATCACCGAGGCGACTTCCGCCACGGTAAGGAACTGAACCTCGTTCAGAGGCCTCTCGCCAGCTGCAGCCATGACACACCTGAACCTTCCGCACTCGACGGCCACCGGCTTCCCCTTCCGGTGACTCTTCGTCGTTGCGTGCTCACTCCCCAATGTAGGGGCGGGTGATGCGAGTGGGGAAGAGGAGATGGCATCGGCCGCCTACTGTGACAGACACGCTCGATTGAGTACATAGCGAGTAAGCGGTCGGTAGTAATCAGACCGCACAGCGTCATCAAGCGGAACGACGACGGACACCTGCCCCTCTGCCTCTCCGACGAAGAGCGCAGGATCGTCCGTATCGGCAAGACCCATGGCCTCGAACCCCAGCTGACCTGCTCCGCAGACCCAGCCGTGGTCCCCGATGACGAGTTCCGGGAGCGGTCCGCCACCCTCCGCGGCGGCCGCCAGAACGGTCCGAACCGGCAGCGGTGAGTGGGTATGTGCGCCGGTCGCACCACCGGGGGCTTGCGCCCGGGGTTCGCGTACCAGCGCGACACCTTGTACGTAGTCAAGGTTGTACGTGCGTAGGCCGAACCGGGTCGTTATGTCGACAGAGCTACCCTGCGCGGGGGTGAGGACGGTACATCCCGCCGCCGACAGGGCGTCCGCAAGGGCGGCGTAGAAACCGAGCAGACGGTGCGGGTGACCGGTTCCGAGGAGTACCGGTTCGCGCTTGCGGGCCGCCGTTCCGAGCCGCGCCGCGAAGGAATCGAGCGCGACCAGAGTCCGCTCAGGGTCGATCACATCATGCCCACTCATGTACGCCGGATCGGCCGAAACGCCACACTTGTCGGCCATCAACTCGATCAGATCCCGCTGCTCCCACGTCCACTCGGGATCGAGCCCGAGCAGTACCCGGGGATCGCGGGCCGCGAAGAGCCGATAACTCCGCAGACTCTCCTCACGCGAGGTGGCAACGGGCCCGGCCAACCGGGCCGCCAGCAGGTGCGCACGTAATGCTCCGGTGCTCAACACGACAGCGATGCTGACGCACATGCCCCCTCTTCACCCCGAATTTCCCGAAAACGCCCCACAGTTGGCGTAATGCACACTCTGCCCCCTATCCCCCGACAACCCTCAGGCACAGCCCCAGACGGACCACTGGAGCACGCCGTCGGCGGGGCTGGGGGGTGCGGGGGGGGGGCAGCCCCGCAGGGGGGAAGGGGCGGAGCCTCGCCGGGGATTCGGGGGCGGAGCCCCCTGGGGGTGCAGGGGCGCAGCCCCAGCGGGGATCCAGGGGCGCAGCCCCAGGGGGTGCAGGGGCGGAGCCCCGGCGGGGATTCGGGGTGCAGCCCCCAGGGGGCAAAGGGGCGCAACCCCGGCGGGGATCCAGGGGCGCAGCCCCAGGGGGCAAAGGGGCGCAACCCCGGCGGGGATCCAGGGGCGCAGCCCCCAGGGGGTGCAGGGGCACAGCCCCGGCGGGGGCGAAGGGGCGGAGTCCCTGGGGATGGGTCGGGTAGGGGCGGCGGGGGCGAAGAAAGGTCAGGGCAGGAGGCCCCGTAGGGGGAACACCGCGCGGCGCGTCGCAACGATCGCCTGGTCGAGACGGTCGGCCGGGTCGTACCCGGACTCCCACCCCTGCCAGGACACGGGCCACCGCCCGTCCGTCATCCGCACGGGCGCCAACTGCCGCGTACGAGCGAAGACCTCCTGCCGCCAGCTCTCGGGAATCACCGTCTCGGGATCGATGGGCCGCCCCGCCGCAACCGCGACCAGATGCGTCCACGACCGCGGCACGACGTCCACGACCGCGTACCCGCCCCCGCCCAACGCGACCCACCGCCCGTCGGCGTACTCGTGCGCCAGGTCGTGACAGGCGACCTGCACGGCCCGCTGCGCGTCGAGCGAGACGGCGAGATGAGCGAGCGGGTCCTCGAAGTGGGTGTCGGCACCATGCTGGGTGACAAGCACCTGCGGCCGGAACTCGGCGACGAGCTCAGGCACCACGGAGTGGAACGCCCGCAGCCACCCCGCGTCCCCGGTCCCGGCCGGCAGCGCGACATTGACGGCGGAGCCCTCCGCCGAGGAGGCCCCCGTCTCCTCCGGCCACCCGGTCTGCGGGAACAGCGTCCGCGGATGCTCGTGCAGCGAGATCGTCAGAACCCGGGGGTCCTCCCAGAACGCCGTCTGCACCCCGTCCCCGTGGTGCACATCGACATCCACGTACGCGACCCGCTCGGCCCCCAGCTCCAGCAGCCGCGCGATCGCGAGCGAGGCGTCGTTGTAGATGCAGAACCCGGACGCCCCACCCGGCATCGCATGGTGCAGCCCACCCGCGAAGTTCACCGCGTGCAGCGCGTCCCCGTGCCACACCGCCTCCGCCGCCCCGACCGACTGCCCGGCGATCATCGCCGACACCTCGTGCATTCCCGCGAAGGCGGGATCGTCCATGGTCCCGAGCCCGTACGAGGCGTCCGCGGCCCCCGGATCCACCGACGCGGCCTTGACCGCCTCGACATAGTCCTCACGATGCACGAGCCGCAACGTCGACTCCCCGGCCGGCTTCGCCGCGACGACATCCACCTCCCGATCGAGCCCGAAGGCATCGACCAGTCGCCGGGTCAGCGCCAGTCGGACCGGATCCATCGGATGGTCCGGGCCGAAGTCATAGCCCGTTACTGCCTCGTCCCACATCAGCTGTGCGCGGCCGCTCATGTCCGTCACCGTATCGGTCCGGTTCGGGGGCGAACGAGCGGGCGTACCCCAAGGTCGCCAGGACCAACACCATCGGAACAAGCATGGCGCCCCGGTAGTTCCAGGCGTCGCCCAACGCCCCCACCAACGGCGAACCGATCAAGAACCCGACGTAATTGAAGATGTTCAGCCGTGCGATGGCAGCGTCCGAAGCCCCGGGAAACAACCGTCCGGCCGCCGCGAACGTCTGCGGCACCAGCACACACAACCCCAGCCCCAGCAACGTGAACCCGAGCATCCCCACCCACGCCCCCGGCGCCACCGCCACCACCGCGAACCCCAGCGCCGCCACGACCGCCCCCAGCCGTACGACGGCCACCGCCCCGAACCGCCGCACCCCGAAGTCCCCGACGGCCCGCCCCACCAGCGTCATCACCATGTAGACGTTGTAGGGAACGGTCGCCAACTGCTCCGAACTGCCCAGCACATCCTGCAGATACTTCGCACTCCAGTTTGAAACCGTCGAGTCCCCGATATACGCGAACGTCATCACCAGGCACAGCGGCAACAGCAGCCTGAAGACCAGGGCCCCGCTCTCTCCCTGCCCTTTCCCGGCCACGGCATCGGCATCGACACCGGTATCGGCATCGACACCGGCATCGACACCGGCTTCAAGACCAGAGGCGGCGCCCCCGTCGACGTACCACCGACTCCCCACGAACGCCGCCGGCAGCAGCACGAGCACCACCGGCAGATAGGACACGAAGAGCGAGAGATGCCAGTGCGCCCCCACCCACGCGAGCGAGGCGCCCACGATCCCGCCCAGGCTGTACGTGGCGTGGAAACCGAGCATGATGCTGCGCCCGTACGTCCGCTGGAGGCTCACCCCGAGCATGTTCATGGACGCATCGAGCGCACCGACCGCGAGCCCGAAGGCGCCGAGCGCGACCGCCAGTTCGACCAGCCGGTTCCCCGACCCGACCCCGAGCAGCGCCAGGAGCACAACGGGCTGGGACCAGCGCAGCAGCCGACTGGGCCGTATTCGCTTCACCAGCTGCTCGGTCGTCACGCTGCCGACCCCGGCGAGGATCGGCACGGCGGCCAGGAACGCGGGCAGCAGCGCGTCGGAGACGCCGTACCGGTCCTGGATGGCCGGAATGCGCGTCACGAGCAGAGCGAAGGTGGCGCCCTGAGCGAAGAAGCTGAACGCCAAAGAGGCCCTACCGCGCCGCAGCACATCTGTCATGGCGGCGAGCGTAGGGCCCTGGCTTACCGGTGGGTAGATCCAACCGAAGATGAATTCTGCTCAACTCTTCGGCTGGACGGTCCCGGCGGCCTCGTTCTCCAGCAGCTTCTCCATCGGAACGACCGCCAGCCGCCCACTGACCAGGATGGCCACCGCGATCGCACCGACCATCACGACCGTGCCCAGCCAGACCATCGTGTCGACCGGCAGGGTGTACGCGCCCACGACCCTCGCGACACACTCCGCGAGCAGCACCACGCCCCAGACCAGGGAGAAGGACCGCTCGGCCTTCCGGAAGCGCTCGGAGCCGGCCGCCAGCCGGTCCCACGCGGCGTTCTTGGCCGCGTCGCCCTTGATGAGGAACGGCTTCATGCCCGCCGTCATCATCGGCCTGCCGAGCTTCACGGAGACCAGGATGCCGATGCCGATCACGCTGCTGACTCCGCTGTCCTTGGCCAGCATCAGCCGCGGGTCACCGGCGACGAGGCTGAGGGCCAGCCCGACGACGTTGACGACCAGAATCAGCCCGGCCAGAGCGTTGGCCTTGCGCTCCTTCACCGCGCCCCACACGGTCCGCACCGCCGGCACCACACTGCTCCAGCCGAGGGCCGCCATGGTGCTCATGCCGAACCCGTTCTTGAGGAGGTAGTACGACCCGACGGGCACCGCCACGTCGAGGATCAGCGGCAGGAAACTGGGCCTGGCGGCGGCATCGGCGCTCGTGGCGGCCGGCGCCTCGACCGTGGTCGCTCCCGTGCTGGTCTCGATGGCCGTGATGCTCATGATCGGGTCCCTCCGTCGTCGCTGTGTACGTCCCGTTCCGATGTACTCAGCTTCGCGGTCGGACCCCACTCGCCAACAGAAACGATCGTCCGGAGCTCGGCGTGACAAATGTCAGTGCCGCGCGATGGGTGCCGTCATACGAGCAGGTCAGCCAACTCGCCCAGCTCGGAGAAGAGTTGAGTGGCACCGGTGAGCTTGGCGGCCGGCGTCATCGCCGTGAACCCGTACACGTCCATCCCCGCGGCGTTCGCCGCCCGCACCCCGAGCGGACTGTCCTCCACGACGACACACCGCTCCGGCGCCACACCCATCCGCTCCGCCGCGTAAAGGAACAGATCGGGGGCCGGCTTGCCCCGCCCCACATCCTGCGAACTGAAGACACGCCCCTCGTCGAACCATCGGTCGAGCCCGGTCTTCCGATGCCCCACCCGGATCCGCTCATGGCTCCCGGAGGAGGCCACGCAGTACGGGACCTCGTCCGCGGCCAGCTTCTCCAGCAACTGCACGGCACCGGGAACGGGTTGCAGCTCCCGCTCGAAGGCGGCGAACACCCGCCCGTGAAAGACGTCGTCGAACTCCTCCGGCAGCCGCTGCCCACTCCGCTCCTGGACGAGCTCGTGGATGCGGTGCATGGCAGACCCCATGTAGTCCCGGATGGACTCCTCGTACGAGGTCGGGTGCCCGAGTTCGGTGAGATAGGCGGCCAGGATCGTGTTGGAGATCGGCTCACTGTCCACGAGGACGCCGTCATTGTCGAAGATCACCAAGTCATAGCGCATGACAAAACACTAGACCCCCGAACGCAGAAAACCCCCGTACCGATTTCCCGGTACGGGGGTTCTCCCTACAATTAGTTCGGCGGCGTCCTACTCTCCCACAGGGTCCCCCCT
>NZ_JBVKBU010000003.1:0-990247 GCF_055638955.1 Streptomyces sp. NPDC111507
CTACGTCCTGCCCAAGAACGACCGGCCCTTCCCCGCCGGACACACCGAGCTGTACTCCACCACCCTCGGCTGGCGCATGGTCAACCCGAAGATGGCCCCCCAGTGGACCATCCCGCTCGGCGAGTCCGCCGAACTCATCGCCGACAAACACAAGATCAGCCGCGAGCAGCAGGACGAATACGCCCTCGGCAGCCACCGCAAGGCCGCGGGCGCCCAGCAGGAGGGCCTGTTCGACCGCGAGATCACCCCGGTGCCGATCCCCCAGCGCAAGGGCGACCCGGTGCTCTTCGCCGCCGACGAATCCGTCCGCCCCGACACCTCCCCCACCGCCATGGCCAGGCTCAAACCGTCCTTCCGCACCACCGACGGCACCGTGACGGCCGGGAACGCCTCCCCCCTCAACGACGGCGCCGCCGCCCTGCTCCTGACCGACGAGGAAGGCCTCAAGGCCACCGGCCGTGAACCTCTCGCCCGCATCCGAGCCACCGGTGTCTCCGCGACCGACCCCCAGTACTTCGGCCTCGCCCCCGTCGAAGCCGTCAACCGCGCCCTGGCCAAGGCGGGCAAGACCTTCGCCGATCTCGATGTGCTCGAGCTGAACGAGGCCTTCGCCGCCCAGGTCCTCGGCTGTCTCGCCGAATGGCCCGAGTTCGACCCCCAGGTCCTCAACCCGCAGGGCGGCGCGATCGCCCTCGGTCACCCCCTCGGCGCCTCCGGCGCCCGCCTCGCCGGCACCGTCGCCCACCAACTCGCCCGCAAGGGCACCGGCACCGGCATCGCCACCCTCTGCATCGGCGTCGGCCAGGGCCTCGCCCTCGTCCTCGAACGATAGGAAGTCGACCATGGCCCTCACTCAGTCGGACATCGACGTCGAGATCAAGGATCTCCAGGACGCGTACGACAAGGCGGTCGCCGGCGGAGCGCCGGTTCGAAACCACCCGTCGCGCGACTACCCCCCGTACCGCAGCTCCCTGCTGCGCCACCCCGTGCAGCCGCTGGTCGCCGTCGACGGTGACCCGGAGACGGTCGAGCTGTCGGGTCCGGTGTTCGGCGTCACCGACATCACCGAGCACGACAGCGACCTGACCATCCAGCACCGGGGCGAGCCGATCGGCGAACGCATGACCGTCTCGGGCCGGCTGCTCGACCGCGAGGGGCGTCCCGTGCGCGGTCAGCTCATCGAGATCTGGCAGGCCAACGCCGCCGGTCGTTACGCCCATCTGCGCGAGCAGCACCCGGCGCCGCTGGACCCCCACTTCACCGGTGTCGGACGGACCCTGACGGATGATCAGGGACGGTACAGGTTCACCACGATCAAGCCGGGCCCCTACCCGTGGGGCAACCACACGAACGCGTGGCGGCCCGCGCACATCCACTTCTCGGTCTTCGGTACGGCGTTCACCCAGCGGCTGATCACCCAGATGTACTTCCCGAGCGACCCGCTGTTCCGCTACGACCCGATCCTGCAGTCCGTGACGGACCAGGCGGCCCGGGACCGTCTGATCGCCACCTACCGGCACGATCTCTCCCAGCCCGAGTTCTCCATGGGTTACGAGTGGGACATCGTCCTCGACGGTCCCTCCGCCACCTGGATCGAGGACGGCCGTTGACCATGACCGAGCGGTTGCTCCCCACCCCGTCCCACACCATCGGCCCCTTCTACGGCTACGCGCTGCCCTTTCCCGACGGAGGTCAGGTCGCGCCGCAGGGCCACCCCGAGGCGATCACCCTGCACGGGTACGTGCGCGACGGCGCGGGCGAGGTGATCCCGGACGCCCTGCTGGACTTCTGGCAGGCGGCTCCCGACGGCTCCCTCAAGGGTGCCCCCGGTTCGATGCGGCGCGACCCGTCGACGGGCGGCTTCCTCGGCCGGCGCGGCGTCGACTTCACGGGCTTCGGCCGGGTCGCCACGGACGCCGACGGTCGGTACGCGCTGCACACCCTGCCGCCGGGCAACGCCGGGCTTCCGTACATCAGCGTGTGTGTGTTCGCGCGCGGTCTGGTGCACCACCTCTTCACCCGCGCGTACCTCGCCGACGGCGCCGACCCGCTGCTCGACTCGCTCCCTGCCGACCGGCGCGCCACGCTGATCGCGACCGAGGGCGCGAACCGGACGTACCGTTTCGACATCCGCCTTCAGGGCGAAGGCGAAACGGTCTTCCTGGAGTTCCAGTGACTGCTGCCGGCCCCGTCCGTTCCGAGTCCGATGCCGATATCGGGCTGCTCGCCCCCGGGTGGGCGGGCTCCCCGGCGGCGTCCGCGACCTCGGACGGCGCGCTTCTGGGGGCGCTCCTCGACGCGGAGGCGGCACTGACCCGCGCGCAGGCGGGACTCGGGCTCGCGCCGGACGCGGCGGCGTCGGCGGTGTCCGCCGTGGCCGCGGCGGACCTCGACGTCAGGTCGATCGCGCTGCGCGCCCGAGGCGGCGGCAATCCGGTGATTGCGCTGGTCGCGGATCTGACAGCGGCGGTCGGCAAGGAGTACGGGCCCTACGTCCACCGCGGCGCGACCAGCCAGGACATCCTGGACACGGCGCTGATGCTGGTCGCCCGTCGCACACTGGACCTGGTCCTGGCGGATCTCGAGCGGACGGCGCGGGCCCTGGCCCGACTCGCCGCCGCGCACCGGGACACGGTGATGCCGGGGCGGACCCTCACACAGCACGCCGTACCGACGACCTTCGGGCTGAAGGCGGCGGGGTGGCGGTCGCTGGCGCTGGACGCGCGGGACCGGCTCACGGGTGTCCGGCTTCCCGCCCAACTGGGCGGAGCCGCAGGGACGTTGGCCGCCTTCACGGCCTTCGGCGCCGAGGATCCGGGCGCGCTGGTGGCGGCGTACGCCGGTGAACTCGGGCTCGCGGAACCGGCGTTGCCCTGGCACACCCTGCGGACACCGATCGCCGACCTGGCCGGCGGCCTGGCCTTGACGGCCGGGGCCCTCGGCAAGATGGCGGCCGATGTGCTGACCCTCTCCCGCACGGAGGTCGCCGAGGTCGCGGAGGGGAGCGGTGGCGGATCGTCCGCGATGCCGCACAAGGCCAACCCGGTGGCGGCCACCGTGATCGCCGCCTCCGCGCGCCGCGCGCCGGGGCTCGCCGCCACGCTCTACGGGTCGATGGTCGCCGAGGACGAGCGGCCGGCCGGTGCCTGGCACGCCGAGTGGGAGCCGTTGCGCGAACTGCTGAGGCTGGTCGCAGGCGCCGCCCGCAACGCCGCCGAGCTGGTCGAGGGGCTTCGGGTGAACGCGGGCGCCATGCGCGATCACCTCGCTCTCACCCATGGGTTGATCGTCTCCGAGCGCCTGGCCGTCGAACTCGCTACGGTGCTCGGGCGGGCCCGCGCCAAGGAGCTGCTGACCCGGGCCGCCGGGCGGGCCGTCGCCGAGAGACGGCCCCTCGTGGACGTACTCGGCGAGGAGCCGGAGCTCAAGGAGCTCGACCTCGCGGAACTCACCGACCCCACCCGCTACACGGGCTCCGCGAAAGCCCTCATCGACCGTGCTCTGGAGCGAACGTGAACCGCACCCTGCTCAACCACCGCGCCGAGGGCCCCGAGACCGCTCCCCCCTTGCTCCTAGGCCCCTCGCTCGGCACCTCCCATGCCCTGTGGGACAAGGTCGCGCCCGAGCTGTCCGTCACCCACCGGGTGGTTCGCTGGGATCTTCCGGGACACGGAGAGTCGGCACCGGACCTGATCGGGCCGGGGGCCACCGTCGGCGACCTCGCCGCCCTGGTCCTCGCCCTCGCCGACTCGCTCGGCATCGAACGCTTCGCCTACGCGGGCGTCTCGCTCGGCGGCGCGGTCGGTCTGCACCTCGCCGTTCACCACCCGGAGCGTGTGTCGTCCCTCGCCGTCATCTGCTCCTCGGCGCACTTCAACGGCTCCAAGCCGTGGGAGGAGCGTGCGGAGCTGGTACGCGGGGAGGGGCTGGCCGCGCTCGCCACGAACGCGAACTCCCGTTGGTTCACGCCCGGTTTCACCGTGCCGCGGTTGATCGAGGACCACCGGAACGCGGACCCGGAGGCGTACGCCGCCTGTTGTGACGCGCTGGCCGCCTTCGACCTGCGCGACCGGCTCCCCGACATCTCCGTGCCCACCCTGCTGATCGCGGGCCGCCAGGACCCGGCGACGCCGCCCGCCCATCTGCGGGAGATCGCCGACGCGGTGGCGAGCGCCACGCTCGTCGAGCTCCAGGGAGCCTCGCACCTGGCGCCCGCGCAGTGTCCGGTGGCGGTCCTGACGGCGCTGCGGGCCCACTTCGACGGGGGTGCCGTGCGGGGCATGGAGGTGCGGCGTGAGGTACTGGGTGACGCCCATGTGGACCGGGCACAGGCCCGGCAGACCCCCTTCACCGCCCGCTTCCAGGACTTCATCTCGCGCTACGCCTGGGGCGAGATCTGGACCGACCCGACGCTCTCGCGCCGCGAACGCAGCATGATCACCCTGACGGCGCTGGTCGCACACGGTCACTACGACGAGCTGGCCATGCACGTCCGGGCGGCACGCCGCAACGGGCTCACCCCGGAGGAGATCGGCGCCGTACTGCTGCAGACGGCCGTGTACTGCGGTGTCCCGGCGGCGAACTCGGCGTTCGCGACGGCTCAGCGGGTGCTCGCCGAGGAGGAGGGCGACGACAGCACAGGGTGACCCTGCCCGTCCGCTCCGGACACCTCGTCCTCGCGCCCGGCCCGGCGGCTACCTCAGCCCTCTCCCTGTCGACAGGACCTCCTCCGCCCTCGCCACCAGCCCGTCCGCCCCGCACGAGCGCGCCAGCGTCAGGCCCTTGCCGAGCTCCGAGACCGAGCGCGCCGCGATGCCGTACTCGACGCGGGCCGCCGCGTGTTCGTACTGGCAGGGCGAGGCCTCCAGGTAGGTGACGGCCTGGGCGGCCAGGCGGACCGCACGCTGGCCCGATTCGAGGGCCGCCGCGCAGCGCAGTGCCTCACCGATCGCGGTGTCCGTGCCGAAGCGCTCGGCCTGGCGGCGGGCGTCGGTGGCCAGTACGGCGGCGCGGGCCGGGTCGTCCGAGGCGAGCGCGCGAGCGAGGTCGAGCGCCCAGGGCGCCATCACCGTGTTGTGGTGGCCGCGCGCGGCGGCGGCCTTCTCGGCAGCCTCGAGTTCGTTGATGCCGTCCTTGACACGGCCGACGGCGAGCAGCAGCCGTCCGCGTACGGAACGGGTGTCGGGCAGCACGATGGTGGACGGGTACGGCGGTGCGAAGCCGTACTGCTCGGCGATCGCCCAGGCCTCCTGGACGTCGCCGCGGGCGAGCAGGGTGTCGACGAGGCCGCAGGTGGCGGACCAGTACAGGGGCAGCCCGCGTCCGACCCGCTCGGCGATGCGCAGCGACTCGCGCAGGGTGGTCTCGGCGTCCCTGAGGCGGCCCCGCCTGCGGTAGGCGAGACCGAGGAAGGCGTGCGCCAGGGCGAGGTGGCCGCCGCTCCATCCGGCGCTCGTGTAGGAGCGCAGCGCCTCGGAGAAGAGGCTCTCAGCCCGGTCGAGCCGGTCCGCATAGGCGTACGAACTGCCCAGCATCATGAGGAGTTCGATGCCCCACTCGGTGTCGGTCCAGCCGAGTCCGGGCGCGAGGCGGCCGTTGACGAGGGCGCGGTCGCAGAGTTCCACGACCTCCTCCGCGCTCTCGCCGCGGGTCATCGCGTCGAAACCGCGCAGTATCAGCAGGGCGCGCTCGGAGTTGTCGCGTCCGCTGCAGGTCTCGACGAGTTCGGCGAGGTTTCGTGAGCGTCCCGGAACGTGGTCCTCGCCCGCGTGGATGCCCTCCCACATGTAGTGGACGGCCTGAAGCCGCATCCGGGCGGGGCCCACGTCGAGCCGGGCGGCCTCCGCGTCGACCGTGCGGACGGCCTCGTCCAGCTGGTCGTTGTGAACCAGGGCCTGGGAGAGGCGGAAGACGGCGTCCACCCGCAGATCGCCGTCGAGGCCGGACTGGTCGAGCGCGGTGCGCAGATGGCTGATCGTGGTGGCGGGAGCGGTCAGGAGGGTGGCACAGCCCAGTTCGTAGAGCACGCGCGCCTGGACCTCCGGAAGCGGGGGTTCCGCCAGGGCGCGCTCCAGGCAGCGCCTGGCCGCGTCGGGCGCGCCGACGGCGAGGTGTTCGCGGGCGGCCTCGCGCATCTGCTCGACGAGTTCGGGGTCGTCGTCCGGGTGTACTTCGAGGAGGTGGCGGGAGGCGGCAGCGGATCCGCGGCCCGATTCGGTGACCGCCCAGGCGGCCTGGCCGTGCATCGCGGTGCGCAGCGCGTCGGGGATCGAGCGGTAGACGGCGCTGGCGATGAGGGGATGTACGAACTCCAGGTCACCGCCGGTCAGTTCGCGGCTCACGGGTTCGGTCGGGGTGAGGATGCGGGCCGCGCCGAGCAGTTCGGCGCAGCGCACGGCCTCGTCGCGCTGCATCCCGGCGAGCTGGGCGGCGAGGTCGAGAGAGATCCCGGTGCCGAGGATCGCCGCCGCCCAGGCGAAGCGGGTGGCATCGATGCCGAGTCCTTCGAGGCGGGCGACGAGTCCGCGACCGCGTGCCGAGCGGTTCAGGGCGCGCAGTTCGGCGGCCGAGGCCTCGACCGGTTCCAGCTCGCTGTCCTGCACCTTGGCGAGCAGTTCGACGGTCTCGTACGGGTTGCCGCCGGTGACCGCCCACACCTCGCGGCAGAACGGGGCGTCCGCGTGCTCTCCGAGCGTGGCGCGGGTCAGTCCGGCGGTGGCGTCGGGTGTCAGCGCGCTGAGCGTGAGGATCGGTCGGGCCGCGGCGGCGACGGCCTCCAGCTGGCGGGCCCGCTCACCGCTGACGTCACCCGGCCTGCGGGCGACCACGACGAGGACGGGCAGGTCGTCGAGGCGCTCGGCGAACGCGACCAGCCACTGCAGGGTCTCCTGGTCGGCCCAGTGCGCGTCGTCGAGGATCAGGACCAGGGGCCACTCGCGCTTGGCCAGCCGCCTGACCGCCGCGACCAGTCCGTCGCACACGCCCTGCGGGTCGGCCTGGCGCTCGCCCGGTTCGGCGATGCCGAGCGCGGGTCCGGCGATGTCGTACCAGTCGCCCAGGTATTCGCGGGCCTCTTCGGGCATCAGCGAGACGATGGCGGGCTGGAGGAGTTGCCGTATGACGTTGAAGGGAACGGAGGTGACGGTCTCGCCGCCGCGGGCCGACCACACCGTGCAGCCGTGGGCTTCCGCGATCCGGCGCGCCTCGGCGAGCAGCGCGGTCTTGCCGATGCCCGCCTCGCCACTGAACACCAGCAGACTGCCGGAGGACGAGGCGTCCGCGCGCAGGGTCTTGACGGCCTCGACCACGTCGGCGATCTCCGCCTCGCGCTCCCACAGGGAGGACGAGGCGGCCGGTCCCGGCCGTGCCTCCGTCATGCCGCTACCTCCCCAGGTCGCCCGTACGACGTACAGACATCGAGCCTAGCCGTCCGGAAGCCGATGTGGAGGTGGGTCGGTGCACCTGTTGCCGAGACGGGTAACGGGAGGTGTCCGCAGGCGACGCGGTGGGGCGCCGACCAGCCGTGGTGAAAGTTATCGACAGTCAAAAGACCTGAAAATGGCGCTGCTTTTCCAAGGAACAGCGAGGAGGAGGGACCCATGAGTGGCCCCCGCGTGCACGACTCCGTCCCGCACACCACCGGTCCCCCGCGCGAACGGCACGGGGCCCTGCTGGCGGGCTCGGTCGGCAACTTCGTCGAGTGGTACGAGTTCGGGGTCTACGGCTACTTCGCGACCGTCATCGCGGCCCGGTTCTTCACCCCGGAGGGCGGCAGCGAGACCGAGGGGCTGGTGAGGACCTACGCGTCCTTCGCGCTGGCGTTCTTCTTCCGGCCGGTCGGCGCGGCGCTGTTCGGACGGCTCGGCGACCGGATCGGGCGCCGCCCGGTCCTGATCATGGTGGTCGCGTTGATGACGGGCGCCACGACGCTCATCGGCGTGCTGCCGGCCTACGCCACGGTCGGTGCCCTCGCGCCGTGGCTGCTGACCTTCCTCCGGGTGGTCCAAGGGCTGTCCGCCGGCGGGGAGTTCGGCGGCGCGGTCTCGATCATGACGGAGTTCGCGCCGCCGGGCAGACGAGGGCTGTACGGGTCGTGGCAGTCGTTCACGGTGGCTCTGGGGCTGCTCGGTGGTGCGGGTGTGGCGACGCTGCTGGCGACGGTGCTGACCGAGGGGCAGTTGAGCGACTGGGGCTGGCGGCTGCCGTTCCTGCTGACGCTTCCGCTGGGGCTGGTCGCGCTCCGGCTGCGGCTGCGACTGGAGGAGACGCCCGCCTTCCGGCACGAGAGGAGACGGGAGCGCCCGCCCGGGCACGAGGTCGCGCGGACCGTCGCCCTCGGAGCGGGACGCGTGATGGGCTGGTCGGCGGCCGGATACACGTTCCTGGTCGTGCTCCCCTCATACCTCCAGAACACCCTCCACACCGGCTTCCGGCAGGCGCTGCTCGCCACGGTCCTCGCCAACCTCGGCTTCGCGGCCACGATCGTCCCGGCGGGTCTGCTCAGCGACCGGATCGGGCGGCGCCCCGTGCTGCTCACCGGCGCCGGCCTGGTCGTGGTCCTTTCCGTCCCGCTGATCGACCTCCTTCAGGACACGGGGACTTCGCACGCCGTGAAGGGTCTCGCCGTGTGCGGGGCGGGTGCCGTCGTCGGGTTGATGGCGGGACCCGGACCCGCCATGCTCTCCGAGATGTTCCCCACGAGCGTCCGCCACACCGGCCTGGGACTCGCCTACGCCCTGTCCAATGCCGTGTTCTCGGGCTGCGCGGGCCTCATCATCACCGAGATGATGAAGCGGACCGGAAGCGTGGACATCCCCGCGTACTACGCGGCGGCGACGTGCGCCGTCAGTGCGCTCGCCCTGGCCACGCTCCCCGACAACCGAGGGAGTTGAGCAGGTGCGGGTGATCGGCCTGATGTCCGGGACGTCGTACGACGCGATCGACGCGGCGGCGGCCGAGCTGACCCTCGAAGGTGAGGACCTCACTCTGCGGCCGCTCGGGATGGTGGGTGAGGCGTACGACGGCGCGCTGCGCGAGGCGCTCGCGGCGGCGCTGCCCCCGGCGGCCACCACGCTGGCCGAGGTGTGCCGCCTGGACACCCTGATCGGGCAGGCGTTCGCCGCGGCGGCGGTCCGGGCCGACCGCGAACTGTGCGGCGGCGATGCCGAGTTGGTCGCCTCGCACGGGCAGACCGTCTACCACTGGGTCGAGGACGGCCGGGCGCACGGCACGCTCCAGCTCGGTCAGCCCGCCTGGATCGCCGAGGCGACCGGGCTGCCGGTGGTCTCCGACTTCCGCCCCCGGGACATCGCCGCCGGCGGCCAGGGCGCGCCCCTGGTGAGCCTGGTCGACCTGCTGTGGCTGCGCGGCAGGGCGGGGACTCCGGTGGCGCTGAACCTCGGCGGCATCGCCAACCTCACCGCGCCGGACGGCACCGCCTTCGACTCCGGGCCCGGGTGCGCCCTCGTCGACGTGGCCGTGCAAGGGTTGACCGGGGGACGTCTGCACTACGACGTGGACGGCGCCCTCGCCGCCCGCGGCACCGTGGACGAACCGTTGCTGGACCGGCTGCTCGCGGAGCCGTACTACGCGCTGCCCGCGCCCAAGACCACCGGCAAGGAGCTCTTCCACCTCGGCCATCTGCGCGACGCGCTGACCGGGTTCGGCACCCTCACCGCCGAGGACGTCATCGCCACCCTCACCCGGCTCACCGCCCGTACGGTCGCCGACGCGGTGCGCTCGGTAGGTGCCACGGAGGTGATCGCGTCCGGTGGCGGCACCCGCAATCCGGCGCTGATGGCGATGCTGGGCGCGGAGCTGCCGGGAGTGCCCGTACGCACGTCCGACGCTCTGGGTCTGCCGGCGGCGGCCAAGGAGGCGTACGCCTTCGCCGTGCTGGGTTTCCTGACCCTGCACGGGCTCACGGGCACCGATCCGGTGAGCACCGGGGCCCGGCATCCGAGTGTGCTCGGCTCGATCACGCCGGGGCGCGGCGGGCTGCGGCTGCCGCCGAGGGCGGGAGCGGCGCCGGTGCGACTGGTCCTGGCATGAAACCCACTGGTCGTAGCCTGACACCCGCTGGTCTTGACGAGGCACTCGTTGGTCTTGACGAGGCACCCGGCGGCGCTTGCGAGGCGTTCTTGAAACGAATCTTCCGGATCCCTCTCATCCGCCTTTCACCCACGGCTCATACGGTGGGTCCATGACGCAGGTGACTCCTCCCGGCTGGTATCCCGACCCGGGGCAGACAAGTGACAGTCCCGCCACCGAACGCTGGTGGGACGGCAAGACATGGACGGACCAGACCCGCCCCGTCGGGTCCGCCGCCGCATGGGGTCCCCCGACGCACCCGCCGGCCGCCGGACCGTATCCGGCGCCCGCTCCGGGCGCCCCGCGGCGCGGACTGCGTACCGGCATAGCCGTCGCCGCGGCGATCGCGGTCCTCGCGGGCATCGGGGGCGGCGTGTACGCCCTGACCAAGAGCGACGGCAACGGTGGGAACAGCGCCACTTCCCCGGACTCCGGCGGACAGAACGGCGGCCAGGGCGGATTCGGCGGCCAGGGCGGCGGCAACGGGGGCCTCGAGGGCGGACCGGGCGGCGGCTCCGGAGGCTCGGGCGGTTCCGGGGGCCAGACCCCGGCACCGGGCCAGTCCGGGCAGCCGCAGCTCGAGGACGGCTACGCCACCGACCTGATCAGCGGCATCAGCGTGCCGGTGCCCGACAACTGGACCGGCGGCAGCACCACGACGGGTGCCGTGCTGTCGACGAAGGACACCTACAAGTGCCCCGGCGACACCGCGCAGGAGTGCCAGCGGGGCGGCGCGTACTCGGCAACCGCCGCAGCGCAGAAACTGAAGTCCACCACGGCGGAGGCGGCGGCCAAGGAGGACATCTCCAAGAACGCCACCGAGTCGTACGGCAAGGGCTACGGCACGATCACCTCGCACACGGAGCTCGCCTCCAAGGCGGTCACCGTGGCCGGCGAGAAGGGCTACCTCGTCCGCTGGAAGGTCGTCACCAGCAAGGGTGACGACGGTTACGTCGAGTCGCTCGTCTTCCCGTCCCCCGCCGACTCCAAGTCACTGATCGTCGTCCGCTTCGGCATCGACGTCAGCTCCAAGGCGCCCAAGGAGTCCGTCATCGATGACATCACCAAGGGCATCAAGGTGGCGTCGGGAGTCAGCGGCAACGGGCAGAACGTGTAGCCCGTAAGACCGTGTAGCCCGTAAAACCGTCCCCCGGACATGGATCGGCCGGGTGGGGTGCCCCTCCGCTCAAGAGGAACCCCACCCGGCCGGGGGTGCGCGCCGCCCCCGTCCCCACGGTGCGGCGCGTGCAGGCCGACGTCCGGTCATCCCGCGGACGGCGACCTGGGTCTCAGGTCAGGCCGAGCGCCGGAATCACGACAGCCTCGACGAATTGTGTGAGATACGCCGCATCGGCGTTCCGCCCTTCCAGCACGGGACGAACCCGCACCACACCGAAGAGCTGCGCCGGGATGAACTCCAGCGCCGGGTGGTCCGCGGCGACCTCGCCGCGGGCGACCCCGCGGGCGAGGATCTCCTTGACCGCGCCGATCTCGGGCTCGACCAGCGCGTCGCGCAACGCCTCCTGCAGTTCCTTGTCCTGGAACACGGCGTGGCCCAGCGCCTGGTGCAGCTGGCTGTCGCGGCCCGACCAGTTCCCCGCGGCCTGCGCCATCGCGCGCAGGTCCCCGGCGAGCGTGCCGGTGTCGATGCCCGAGAAGCGCGGACAGCTGTTGGCCCGCAGGGCCGCAGCCACGAACTGCGGCTTCGTCTTCCACTGGCGATACAGCGTGGACTTGCTGCACCGGGTGCTCGCGGCCACGCCCTCCATGGTGAGCGAGTCATAGCCGCACTCGCGGATCTGCTCGAGCACGGCGTCGTAGAACTCCTGCTCACGCTCGGGCGTGATCTTGGAGCGGCGCGAGGCGACGACCGTCTCCGGTCCGTCCGCGGCCTGCGACGTCATGGCTCATCTCCTCGCTCATGTGGGTGGCTCGCCTGGTGTTCCGCTTCACACAGTGTATATCGATACGCCACTGTACCGGTACGCGTCCGTATCGGTACAGTGGCGTATCGGAACACCTTCGTATCGGTACACTTCCGTATCGATGAGCCTTGGACAGGACCCACTCCGCTGTCGAGTGAATCTCGAGTGATCGAGTGGATGCTGTCCTGGGCTCACCGCGCACCACCCCAAGCAACACCGTCAGCAAAGGGGCCGGGGGATGGAATCCCGAACCGAGCCTGCGGAAGCAGAACCAGAGCCGGCCGCGGCGATACGGCGGCCGTCGCCGCACGACACCGCGGCACGGCCGCCTCTCGTACGTGAGCTCCTGCTCGTCGTAGGACTCTTCCTCGTCTACAAGGTCGGCAGGCAGCTGGCCGACGGCCACACCGCCGAGGCCTTCCGCAACGCGAACCGCGTGTGGGACTGGGAGCGGACGCTCCACCTGCCGGGCGAAGGCTCCGTACAGGGCGCGCTGCTGCACAGCGACACCCTGGTGCACCTCGCGAACACCTACTACGCGACCGTGCACTTCCCGGCCACCGTGGCCTTCCTGGTCTGGATGTACCTGCGGCGCCCGGTCCACTACGTGTGGGCCCGCCGGGTCCTGGCCGTGGTCACCGCCGCCGCCCTGGCGCTGCACCTCACCTTCCCGCTCGCCCCGCCCCGGCTGCTGACCGCGGCGGGTCTGGTGGACACCGGACAGGTGTACGGGCCCACCGTCTACGGGGCGCACCCGGCGACCGACGAGATGGCGAACCAGTTCGCGGCGATGCCCTCGCTGCACTTCGGCTGGGCCCTGATGGTGGCGATCGGCCTGATCGCCGCGACCCGCTCCCGCCTGCGCTGGCTGTGGCTGCTGCATCCGCTGCTCACCCTGCTCGTGATCGTCGGTACGGCGAACCACTACTGGCTCGACGCGATCGTGGCGACCGCGCTGCTCGGCATCGCGCTGGCCGTGATCCGTCTGCCGCGCGGAGCCGCGGCGACCGAGGCGCACGGCCTTGCCGCCGATGACGAGGCATCTGACGAAGCCGACGGCGGAGCCGGGAATTCCGGCGGGGCCGGCGGTGCTGGCGAAAAGGAATCCGTACCGGAGCTCGTGGGGGCAAGACGATGAACGCCACACTCGCCGCCGTGGTCCTCTCGCTCTTCTCGGCCGTGGCGTACGCCGCCGCGGCCGTGGCCCAGGAGCGGCTGGCCTCCCGGACGACCGACTCGGGCATGCTGCGGCTCCTGGGCAGCGGGGCCTGGTGGTGGACCGTCGTACTGAACGCCTCCGCCGCGCTGCTGCACGTCGCCGCGCTGAAGTACGGCACGCTCACGCTCGTACAGCCGCTCGGCGCGCTCACCCTGGTGGCCGCGGTACCGCTCGGCGCACGGGTCGCCGGACGGCGGGTCAGCCCGGTCGAGTGGCGCGGTACCGCGCTCACCCTGATCGGACTGTCCGCGCTGCTGGTCACGGCGTCCGGGCCCGCGCCCGACGACGTTCTGAGCGTGCCGCAGGCGCTGGGCGTGGCCGCCGCGACGGCCGCCCTGATCGGCATCCTGTCGCGGCCCGGCACCCGGCCGGGGCTGCGGCACGCGACCGCCTCCGGGTTCGCCTCGGGTGTCGCCTCCGCTCTCACGCAGACGGTGACCGTGGCCGTGACGGACCGCTCCGGACCACTGCTCAGCGCCCAGGTGATCGTGGTGGCCCTGCTCGTCGCCGTCTTCGCGGCGGGCGGACTGCTCCTGTCACAGATCGCCTACCGGGGTGGTCTCGGCGCCCCGCTCGCCGTCGTGACGCTCGCCAACCCGGTCGCCGCCGCGGCGATAGGCCTCTTCCTGCTCGGGGAGCAGTTGCAGGGCGGCCCGGCCGGCCTGCTGCTGGCGACCCTGGGCGCGGGCGTGGCGGCGTGGGGTGTGGTGACGCTGTCCCGCTCGGTGCCGGAGCCGGCGCGGCCCGAACCTCTGGTGGACGCCGGGGACGAGCACCCCGTCGCCGCGGTGCTGGCGCTGGAGCCCGGATCGGCGGCGTACGAACCCTCGATGCTGCCGAAACAGCCCGGCTCGGGTCAGCTGACGCCCCTGTAGGGCTCCCGCAGGGCTCTGGGAAGGCTCCAGGAGCACGTACGACAAGAAGGGTGGCCGCGGAGAGTTCCGCGGCCACCCTTCTTGTCGTGTGCTGGTTCAGCCCAGCCCGCGGGCGTCCTGCTTGAGCGCCGTGTCGACGGTGAGCGCCGTCGCGATGACGAGGCTCAGCAGGGGCTCGGGAAGCTGGTAGTGGATCTGGAGGACGTAGTTGTCCGCCGTGGTGAACATCGTCTTGGCGAGGCCTTCCCAGGTCTTGGTGATCCGGGCGACCTCGTTGTCCGTGTGGTCGACGATGGCGAAGTTCCAGGCGCGCCAGTTCTCCGCCTTGATCGCGCCGACCTGCTGGCCGTTGACGTTGATCGCGAAGTTGATCTTCCCGATCATGTTCTGCTGCACGATCTCGCCGACGGGCTGTCCGTCCGGACGCTCCACGACCACCCGCGACTTGATGAACTTCGCGGGACGCGTGAGCCGCAGCACCGGCTGCCCGTGGGCGTCACGGATCTCCAGCTTGTGCGTCATGTACTGGTCGAGGCTGGAGACGAAGCGGATTGCCTTCTTCAGACCGCTCTGACCGACCTCGACGACCGCGCCGAGCTGGTTGCCCTGCTGGTCCATGACCTTGTACTCGTTGGTCAGCTCGATCAGCTTGGCCTTCTGGTTCACCACCAGGACCGGCTCGGTGAACAGCGTGCCACCCCCGGCGCCGCCGCCCGCGACACCCGCCTGCCGCTGCACCTGCTGCTGCACGCGAGGGTCGGGACCGGCCGCCGGCTGTCCGTACGGCTGCTGGGCCTGCTGCGGAACCGTCGGCCCCGCCGGGGCCGCCTGGTCCACATTGGTGTGCTCGGTCCACTGCGAGCCGTCCCAGTAACGCAACGTCTGGGGCGCCCCGTGCGGATCCGGGTACCAGCCTGCAGGAGTGTTCGAATGCGTGGTCACCGGGGCACACTACCGTGAGCCGGCCGGAAATTGACCAGAGCCGAGATATCCATCAGAAGGTGACGATCGCCGGGTCGCTCACACCCGCGTGACCGTTCTCGACATGTCCGGCGAACCGCCTCAGGAACCCCGCGTCCGCCGTGGACACGACGGTCAGGTCGTACCAGCGCCGGCTCGCCCGCAGGTCCACCGTGTGCCGCACGGTCGCGCCCGCCCGCACCTTGAACGAACTCGGCCGCCCTCCGTAGCCGCCTGTGAGCTTGAGCTCGACCGTGCCGGAGCCCTTGTTGGTGAAGGTCAGCTCCACGTTCTCGCCGACGTGGCGCGCGGTGACCTCGGGTCCCGCGGTCTTGCCGGGGCCCTTGAAGACGCGCAGGAAGCCGTTGGGACCGTGCACCGTCAGGTCGTACGAGCCGCCGGAGTACGCCGAGTTCCAGGTGTCGGAGACGGTCTTGCCGGCCTCGGTGGTGTACGTCCAGGGGCCGTCGGTGCGGTTGCCGGAGGTGACGAAGAAGGCGGCGCCGGCCTTGGCACCCGAACCGAAGGCGAGCGTGAACTTCCCGGCCGCCGTGTCCGCCGAACCGTCCACGAGGGGCGCGTACTTGAGCGGGCGGGCCGGGCGCGAGCCACGCTCCTGCCGGGGCAGCACGGGGTTCGCGGGCGGGGTCGGCACATAGTCGGGGTGCCGGTCGTGGTCCGGCGGCTGGTAACCGTCGGTGTCCGGCAGCGCGACCGGCTTGGTGTCCTTGCACGAGAAGTCGAAGGCGGCGGTGAGGTCGCCGCTGATCGCGCGCCGCCAGGGCGAGATGTTCGGCTCGTGCACGCCGAAGCGGCGCTCCATGAACCGGATGATCGAGGTGTGGTCGAGGGTCTCGGAGCAGACGAAACCGCCCTTGCTCCAGGGCGAGACGACGAGCATCGGCACCCGCTGGCCGAGTCCGTACGGTCCGGCGGCACGGCCGGCGTCTCCCTTGTAGAGGTCCGGGCCGACGTCGACCGTGGACTTGCCCTGCGCGTCCGACTGGGGCGGGAACGGCGGCACGAGGTGGTCGAAGAAGCCGTCGTTCTCGTCGTAGGTGATGAACAGGGCCGTCTTCGCCCACACCTCGGGGTTGGAGGTCAGCGCGTCCAGGACCTGGGAGATGTACCAAGCACCATAGTTGGCAGGCCAGTTGGGGTGCTCGGTGAAGGCCTCGGGCGCGACGATCCACGAGACCTTGGGCAGCTTCTTACCCTTGACGTCGGCCTTCAGCTGGTCGAAGAAGCCCTCGCCCTTGCGGGCGTCGGTGCCGGTGCGGGCCTTGTCGTAGAGCGCGTCACCGGGCTTGGCGTTGCGATACTGGTTGAAGTACAGCAGCGAGTTGTCACCGTAGTTGCCGCGGTAGGCGTCCGGGATCCAGCCCCAGGAGCCGTTCGCGTCGAGGCCGTCACCGACGTCCTGGTAGATCTTCCAGGAGACCCCGGCGGCCTCCAGCCGCTCCGGGTACGTCGTCCAGTCGTAGCCCACCTCGTCGTTGCCGAGGACCGGGCCGCCGCCCTTGCCGTCGTTGCCCGTGTACCCCGTCCACATGTAGTAGCGGTTCGGGTCCGTGGAGCCGATGAACGAGCAGTGGTACGCGTCGCAGATGGTGAACGCGTCGGCGAGCGCGTAGTGGAACGGTATGTCCTCGCGCGTCAGGTACGCCATCGTCGTCGACGACTTGGCGGGCACCCACTTGTCGTACTTGCCCGCGTTGAACGCGGTGTGCCCGTCGCTCCAGCCGTGCGGGAGGTCCTGGATGAACTGCAGGCCCAGGTTGTCGGCGGCGGGCCGGAAGGGCAGCACCTCCTTGGTGCCGTCCGACTGGTGCCAGACCGACTTGCCGCTGGGCAGCGTGGACGGGCGGGGGTCACCGAAACCGCGGACGCCTCTGAGCGAGCCGAAGTAGTGGTCGAAGGACCGGTTCTCCTGCATCAGCACGACGATGTGCTCGACGTCGTCGATCGTGCCGGACCCATGGTGCGCGGGCAGGGCGGCGGCGCGCTCGATGCTGTTCGACAGCGCGGTGAACGCCGCGGTACCACCGGCGAGTTGGAGGAAGCGGCGTCGGTTCACTTGAGGCATGACTGGGTGACCTCTTGTCCTGACGTGGTGCTGTGGATGGGACCTGCGCGGGGGGAGTGTTCCAAGAGGAACGAATGTCGGGGAAGACCCCGTGGCGCCGGTGTGACGCACAGGGGTCTGCGATGCGAACACCAGCGCGCGTGCCGTCCGCGCCGATGCGCGGTCTCAGACGCCCTTGCGGAGCAGGGCGGCCCGGGTCACGGATTCAGACGCCCTTGCGGAGCAGGGCGGTGATCTCCAGGCCGGTTTCCCGGTCCAGCCTGCCCGGGCAGTCCACGCCCAGCGCGAGGGCCAGGTCACGGCCGTGGAGGTCCACCGCGGACTCGACCAGCTCGGCGAAGGCGTCCATCGCCGACCGGCCCCGGCGCGCCCCGAGCATCGCCAGGCCCAGCGCGATCAGGGCGGACGGCCACCACCAGACGGCGACCAGCAGGTACGGCGGGCTCCAGGCGGCGAGGCGGACGGCGTCGTCGTAGACCTCCCGCGCGGTGCGCAGTTCGGTGCGGGTGTCGGCGGACAGGACGAGCCAGAGCCGGGACCAGGCGGAGTCGAGGTCGAGCCGGTAGGCCTGGTGGACGCGCAGGTCGAGGGCGCGGACGCGATCGCCGGTCCAGCAGGGGTGGGCGGGCTCCACCAGGGAGATCCGGTTGCGCACCGCGGCCAGTCGCGCGAGCTCTCGGAGCGTGCCGGGGTCGAGGGGCGGCCCCTGTGCGACGGCTCGCGCGTCCACCCGCGCGTAGGCGTCCTCGGCCGCCCGCCACCTCCCTCGCCGACGCTCGGTCAGCCGCCCGCCGAGCGGCCGTGCCGGTGCGGGCCAGTCCCCCGTCCAGAGCCGCTCCACCGCCCCGCCGAGCGCCTGGGCGAGGAGGCCGAGCCCGGCCGAGGCGATCACCGTCGCGGACGCCGCCAGCACCACACCGCCGGTCGACCGGCTCGCCGGATGCCCGGCCAGGTCGTCGAGCGCGCGGGTGACCCGGCCGACGTCGTACCAGTGCGCCTGGCCCAGCAGCCGCCCCGCCCCGGCGACCGCGAGGAACAGCAGCCCCGAGGGGACGAGGTGGGTGAGCCAGCGCGCGGCCAGGTTCTTGCCCAACTCGGCGAGCACGGCGTTCATGACAACCTGCGGCGGCGCATCGGCTCGCCGTACAGACGGCAGGTCTCCGGCACCGGTTGGTTCCGGGCCGGGGTCCGGCGGTCGCAGCGGTCCCCCGGGCAGACGTACGCCTCCACCACCGGGTGCCCTTCCACGGCCGCCGGAAGCCCGCCGATGCCCGCGCCCCGGGTGAACGCGCGCAACCCGGCCGCCACCCCGCAGCGGCGCAGGAGCCGGTGGAGCGCGGCCTGTGGACCCGCCGGGTCGCCGTTCCCCCGCAGCGCCCCGAGGATCTCCTCCAGCTCCGGCCGGCGCTCGGCCGGCACCAAGCCCCTGATCTCGTCCAGCCGGGCGCAGACGACCGACCGCACCGCCCTCGACTCGCCGTCCCCGTCCCCGTCGCCGGTGCGGATTTCCGCCATCCTTGCAACCTCCTTACATGGCAACCGAGTTGAGAGGATACTGGGCGATCACCGACGGTCACGGGGGGTGATGCCGATGTTCTGGCGTCGACGCACGCGGGCACGGAGAGCGGAGCAGGACGGATCGGACGGACCGCGGTTCACGTTCAAGGTGATGCCCTCGGAGGCCGAGCTGCGCCGGGCGGCCGAGACGGGCTCCCCGCAGGCCCTGAACCAGTACGGCATCAAGCTGCGGCTCGACGGGCGCCTCGATGAGGCCGTCGAAGTACTCACCGGGGCGGCGGAACAGGGCAGCCAGGACGCCACCGCCAATCTCGCCCTGACCCTGCTCTCGCTGGGGCGCGACGACGAGGCCGCCGCATGGTTCGACCGGAACGGGCCGTTGGGCGAAGCGATGGCCCGACGCATCCGCGAAAAGCGCGACGAGCGTGACGCTCCGGGCTCCCCTGGGCAGCACGGTTCCTGATGTCCGCCCCGTACGACCTGTTCGGCGCACCCGGGTACGAGCAGTTGCTCGCGGTGCTCGGCGCCGCCGAGGACTCGCACACCCGGTACGAGCGCACCGGCCGGCTCCCGGACCTGGAACGGTCCCTGGTCCTCTTCGACGCCGTGCTCGACAGGACGCAGAACATCGACCTCCGCGGCGCCGCCATGAACGGGGTCGGCACGGTCCTGTGGTCCCGCTACGAACGGTTCGGCGAACCGGCCGACCTGGACGGGGCCATCACCCTGTTCCGCGAGGCCCTGGCCCCGTACGGGGCGGAGGTCACCGTCGCCACGCCCTCCTATTGGACGAACCTCTCCGGCGCGCTGCGGCTGCGGTGGCTGCGTACGCACGACGCCCGGGACCTGACCGCCTCCGTCGACGCGATCCGGACAGCCCTCGACTCGACCCCGGTGCGACGCTCCAACCGTCTGAACAGCCTGGGCGACGCGCTGCTGAGCCTCCATCACCTGCACGGCGACTCCGCCGCGCTCGCGGAGGCCGTCGAAACCTTCCGGGCGGCGGTGGCCTGCGCCGAGCCGGGCACGGAGGAGCAGACCTGGGCCCGCTCCAACCTCGCCGAGGCGCTGCGTCTGCATCACCACCAGTCCCCCGACGGCGCCCCGGAGGCGCTCGACGAGGCGGCTCTGCTGGCGCGGGCGGTCCTCGCCGCAGTCCCGCGGCGCCATCGGCTGTATCCGCGGTTCCTGTCGAACCTCGCCTCGATCCTGGCCGAGCGCCATCAGGCCCGGGCGGACCCCGCCGACCTGCGCGAGGCCGCCAGGGCCGCCCGCCGGGCGGTCGCCGCGACCCCGGCGGGCCATCCCAACCTGGTGCAGCGCAACGCGGTGCTGGCGACCGTACGGCGTCTGGAACTGATCGGCGCGGCAGATGTCGCCGCGCCCGCACCCGGGGTCGTCGACGGTGGCGGCGGACGCCGTTCGACGCGCCGCGAACGGCGGGCCTTACGCGCATGGGTCCGGGCCACCGCCGAGGCGTACGCCACGACCCCCGAAGGGCACGCGCTGCGCGGGCTCGCCCTGCTGAACCACGGTTCCGCCCTGGGCATGCGGGCGGTGACCGAGGGCGATCCGCAGGCCCGTGCGGCGGCGATCGACCTGTACCGGAAGGCCGCGTCCGACCCGACCATGGACGTCAGCGTCCGGGTGGGCTGCGCACACCTGTGGGCGCTGAGCGTCATCGGCGGCGGCGAGAGCGGCTCGCCCGACGACCACGCCGCGGCCATGGAACCGTTCCGGCTCGCGGTCGAACTGCTGCCGCGCACGGCGTCGTACCGCATCGGACGCATGGACCGCGCACGCCAGTTGGGCAAGTTCGCGGGTCTCGCGCAGGACGCGGCGGCCTGCGCGCTGGAGCTGGCCGACCCCGAACTCGCGCTGCGGCTCCTGGAGCAGGGCCGTGGCGTGCTGCTCGCCCAAGCCCTCGGCGCCCGCACGGACACCACGGACCTGCTGAGCCGTCTGCCGGACGAACTCGCCGCCGAGTACGCCCGGTTGATCCCCCAGCTGGACCGCCCCGAAGCCGCCTCCTTCATCTCGTCCGGGCCGGCCGGGACCGGCCCCGGCCACCCGGCCCCTGGCACCCCACTCGCGGGCGAGGACCGGCACGCCCTCGCCGAACGATGGGACCGGCTCGTGGCGGCGATCCGACGCGAGCCGGGCTTCGGGGACTTCCTACGGCTCCCCCGCACCGCCGAGATGCTCGCCGGACTCGGTGACGAGGGCCCGGTGGTGATGGTCAACATCAGCCCGCTGCGCTGCGACGCGCTCGTCCTGCGCGAGGGACGGGTGCGGTGCGTACCGCTGACGGCGCTCAGCCATGCGGAGGTGGTCCGCCGGGCCGACGCCTTCCTCGTCGCCGTCCGTACGGCGGGCGACGCCGGCCGGCCGTTGTCCCGCCAGCGCGACGCCCAGTCCGAGATCCGGGAGGCGCTCGCCTGGCTGTGGACGGCGGTGGCCGAACCGGTCCTGGACGCGCTCGGGCGCCACGCCGACGACGGGCCCGGCGGGGAGTCCCCGGGACGGATGTGGTGGATCCCCACCGGCCCCCTGACCGCCCTGCCCCTGCACGCGGCCGGGCGCCACGAGAACGACCGGGACAACCTGCTCGACCGTGCCGTCAGCTCGTACGCCCCGACCGTCAACAGTCTCGTCCACGCCCGGCGCCGCCAGAGCGCACGACAGGACCGGCGGCCGACCGCCCCCACGGCCCCCCTGGTGGTCGCCGTGCCGGCGCCGCCGGGCGCGGGGCTCGTGCCACTGGAGGGCGCGCGGGCGGAGGCCGCCCTGCTGGCCGCGCGACCGGGCGCCCGTCTGCTCCTGGACGAGCAGGCGCTACGCCGGACCGTGCTCGACGCACTCCCCCACCACCCCTGGGTGCACTTCGCCTGCCACGCCGTCGCCGCCGACGACGGGGTCGCGACCGGCCAGGTCCTGCTGCACGACCACGACACGGCCCCGCTCACCCTCACCGACATCGCCCGGCTCCGGCTCCCGGCCGCGGAGCTGGCGTACCTCTCGGCGTGCGAGACCACTCGCGGCCGCGGCGAGTACGCCGACGAGGCGCTGCACATCACCGGCGCCTTCCACATGGCCGGCTTCACCCACGTCATCGGCACCCTCTGGGGCGTCGACGACGACACCTCCCGAGAACTGGCCGACCACTTCTACTCGGCCTTCGCGCCCCGACACCCCTTCCCCGGCCGGACGGCACGCGCCCTGCACACCGCGGTACGCGCCCTCCGCGACGCCGACGAGGGCTACCGCCTGAACCCGAGCCTGTGGGCGCCGTACATCCATGTGGGGCCGTAGGCGTATCGGCCTGAAGCACGCGGGAGGATTCTCCGTGGCCGAAGGTGCGGCCGGGCTCCCCGAGCGATGTCGTACTCACACGCCCGCCCGGTACTGGTCGTACTCACGCGCCCGCCCGGTACCGGAGGTCGGGCACGCGCCGCTCCTCCTGGTGCGTGCCGGGGCGCCCGGCGGCCGTCCATGCGGCGTACTCCTGGCGCACATAGGGCCGACGGCCGGGGTCGACCGTGATCGCGTCGGGGTGGTGCGGGCCGGCCACCAGGCCGGGATGGCGGCGGTCGTACAGCAAGAGCTGTTCGGCGGTCTGTGCGGCGGCGCCGTCCGGGCCGGGGCCCGGGCCGTCCAGGGCCATCCGGTCCATGAGAGCAGCCCTGCGCAGCAGCCAGGCGCGTTCGGCGGCCGTCGCGTCGACCGGCGGGCCGGTGACGGTCCGGACGCGGCGGCCGTCGCGTTCGGCTCCGAGGGCAAGCACTCGGTGCATCTCGCGGCGCAGGTCGGGGGCGTTCGCGTACGCCACGTGCGGAGGCGGCGCGTCGATGGCCTCGGCGGTATTCGGGGTGACCCTCATGCTCACACCTCCGCCGTTACACCGAGGCCGCAGCGTTTGCAGAGCACCGTGTCATGGTCGGGGTCGCCGTGGTCGAGGACCGACAGGTTCGCCGGGGAGGGCACGAGCACCTGCGCCGGGCCCGGGCAGCGGTCGATGGGGCACGGCTTGTGGGTAGCGAAGGCCCGGTCGGTAGAGGCATCGGGGGATCCGGGGCCGGTCATGCCGAGCACCTCAGACAGGCGCGGACCTCGCGGCCGTCGCCCGTCTGGTGGACCTCGGTGGACTGTGCGAGGTGCCGGACGATGCCGGTGCCGCGGCCGTGTTCGTCCGGGGCGATGTCGGGGCGAAGGTGCTCCACGACCATTCCGGAGTCACTGACCACTATGTGCAGGGTGCCGTGCTCGAGGACGAGCAGCAGGGTCATGCGCTCGCGTCCGTACTGGGCGGCGTTGGCGGCGAGTTCGTCGACGATGAGAACGGCGGAGTCCCGTTCGCTCGCGGGAACACTCCAGGTCTCCAGCAGATCGGCCGCGAAGTGACGAACGGCGGAGACGTGCGCCTCCTGCGCGGGCAGGGTGAGCAGCGCCTGGTGACTGCAGTGCCGGGTGAGCAGCGAGCTCGGACGGGGGGAATCGGTGACAAACATGGTCATCTGGCTCTTCCGTGGATGTGCGGAGACCGGAAAGTGGAGGACCGCCAAGGACTTCGGGGGGGCGGTCGGTGGGCCGGATCCTGTAGGGGAGCGCTCATTCAGTTCCACGGGCGGCACATGCCGAACGGTTCGGGTTGTTCACGCCTTTTGCTCAATTTCTTGCGGCTCAGGTCAATGCCGTTGACCGGGCCGAGCTCACTCGCCTCCGCAGGAGCTCGATGCCGAACCCGACGAGCAGGGCACGGGCAGCACCTCGGCCGTCGGGCGCGTCCCGAGTGGGTCCGGGGCGCCGCCTTCGGCCTCCTCCGGCGGAGGTTGAGGTGAACGCCACAGGCCCCCGCACAACTGTGCCCACCCGCACACGCAGCCGGCGCGCCTTTCCTCCAGGCGCGCCGTGAGGAGTCGGCCGGATACGCGGGGAGCCCGCCCGACGCATCGTCGGGCGGGCTCCCCACCGCTCACGCCTGCATCGTGACCAGCTTCTGACCGTTGCCTGCGACGATCTCAAAGTGCTCGATGGCTCCCGGAGACATGGCAACCGCTCCTGGGATCGTGGTGCCGGGAGGGTACTCGCCCGCCCGCCAGGTAGCGCCGTCCGCCCTGACCCCGCCGGGCCCGACCGCCTGCAGCCGGCAGGTGATTCCGGCAGGCGCTCCCCTGGCGGAGACCTGGAGGACACTGCCCCAGGCAGAGGGCGAGACCTTGACCGAGGCGGTGACGCCGGTGGCGGGATCACTTCCCGAGAAGGTGCGCCAGGCGGTCGGCGCGGTCGGCCCGGGCCGCGTCGCCAGACTGCCCACCGATCCGGTGGTCGCCAGCCATGTGCCGCCGGCCGCTGCCGCGATGAACGTCAGGGAGGCGGCGGCACCGGCCAGTTGCAGACGCCAGGTCCTGCGGCGCCGGGCCGCGGCCTGCTGGAGCAGCCTCTCCAGCACACCCGCCTGCGGCACCGCGGACACGGTGGGCCGTACTGGCGAGGAGCCCTGAGCGCTCTGGGCCGCCCGCGCCACCAGCCGGTCGGCCAGGTCTTCGTCGGCCACCGGCGCGGTCCGGCCCGCAGCTTCGGCCGCGGTCACCGTCGCCAGCAGCGCGGGCAGTCCCGCCAGCTTGACGTGTTCCGCCTGGCACTCGGCGCATTCCGCGAGGTGGACGCGCACCTGTTCCATTTCCGCCGGGGGCAGCGTGCCCAGGACGTATCCCCCCAGCGCCTGCCGGAGGGCGTCGTGCTCCGCGCTCATGCTCATGGTCGCCACCTCCTGCATGCCACGGTCATGGCTCGATGCCCCGTTCCTGCAGCGCCAGCCGCAGGGCGTGCAGGGCGTAGTACGTCCGCGACTTCACGGTGCCCAGCGGGATGCCCAGCACCCGGGCGGCCTCCGTCATGGTCCCGCCCCGGTAGTAGGTCTCCAGCAGGACGACGCGGTGGTCCGGGGACAGTGACCGGACGGCGTCGGCCACCGCCCAGCTCTGCAGTGCCTGCTCGATCTCGTCCTCGCCCGGTGTCTGCTCGGCGGCTCGCTCCAGCGCCTCGCCGCCGACCTCGGCCGGTCTGGCCCGCCGGGCCCGGTGGGCGTCGATGACCAGGTGCCGGGCGACCGTACACAGCCATGCCCGGGCCGGGCCGCGTGCCGGGTCGAACGCGGCGGGATGCTGCCACGCCCGCAGCAGCGTCTCCTGCACGACATCCTCCGCCCATTGCCAGTCTCCTGAGGTCAGTCGCAGCACGTAGTGGAACAGGGGTCCCGCGTGCTCCGCGTACAGAGTGCGCAGCAGTTCCTCGTCTGCGGTCGAAAGGGTCCCTTTACCAGAGACACGGTGCGCGGAGTCATCCGGATCGGTCTTTTGATCACGTTTTCGGGAACTCCAGGGCATAAGTCGATCATCGCGCATATGTATCGCTTTGTCGTGTAACGCACGGCGCGGCAATGGTGACGCTCCGCGAGCGGAGCACCCGGGGGTCGACCGTTCTACGGCGATCACCAAGAAGCGTCATAAAAAGTGCATATCTACCGAACCGAGCGCCCTCGCCGCCCGTGGAGCCATACAAGAGCCGACTTTCGCGGCGCTCCTCCTCCATTCCCCACACGGCAAGGACGGATCAGAGGTGACCGAGAGACACGACGCGGCGCACTCGCCCACGGCGCCGGCCGCACTCGCCCCGCGCACACCACGACAACGGTCCTACGGAGTGTTCGACGCGTACGACGCGCCGCTCGCGGCCCCGGATGCGGAACTGCCGCCCGCCCCCTGCGACTTCACGGCACGCAAATGCGGATGCACAGCGCGGGGCATGCCGAGGCGGCCGGGCGCCACAGGGGCAGCACCAGCGCTCACGGGTTCCGTCAGGGGCACGCGGCCGCGACACGGCATCCACCACACATCACGGCGTTGCGTGGGCTCAGTCGGCACATGCCCCATCCCTGCCTTGACCAGTGAGGAACGAACACCATGCACCTGAACCTTCGTACACCAGGCCGTCGATCACGCGTCGCGGCCGGGTCGGCCGTCGCCACCGCCGTCGCGTTGGGGCTCCTCAGCGCATGCGGCCAGTCGTCGCATCCCTCGTCCACCGGAGCCGGCGCCATCAAGCCCGGTCCAGGTCAGCACCAGATAGCAGGGATGCCCGGTGCCACCGGACCGGGGAACACGGCGGGCTCCGCTCCCGGCACCTCGCCGATGCCCAGCATGAGCATGCCCATGAGTCCCCCGAGCACGGGTGCGGCTGCCGCGCCGGTGGCCGGTGACGCCGTGGCGATCAAGAACTTCGCGTTCTCCCCGGCCACGCTCAAGGTCAAGGTGGGCACGACGGTGACCTGGACCAATCAGGACACCGATGCCCACACGGTCACCAGCGCGGGATCGGGCGGCCCGCTGCGTTCGGCAGCCCTGAACACCCACGCGACCTACAGCTACACGTTCACCAAGCCCGGCACCTACTCCTACCTCTGCACCATCCATCCGTTCATGACCGCCACCGTGGAGGTGACCCGATGACCGGCTACTACGACCGTCCCAACAGCGCATCGGCCGACGATGCCGAGCAGCCCGCCACGGAGCACGGCATGTCCCGACGCCAACTCATCCGCCACGCGGGGTGGTTCGGCGGCGCCGTGGTGCTGACCGTGGCCAGTGGAGAGGTGATCAGCCACATCGCCGACTCCCGGGAACCCGACTCCATGACCGCCGCCGGCGCCACCGCGGCGGCGAACAGCTCGCTGCGGTTCGTGCAGGTCTCCGACAGCCATATCGGGTTCCATGGCCCGGCGAACACGGACGTGGTCGGCTCATTCACCGAAGCGATCAATCAGGTCAACTCGCTCGGATTCAGGCCTGACTTCGTCATGCACAGCGGCGACCTGACCCACCTGTCCACGGCCGGCCAGTTCGACCAGGTCAAGCAGATGCTGACCGGTATGCAGACAGACCGTGTCTTCACCGTACCGGGCGAGCACGACTCCATCGGCGACGCGGGCCGCGCCTACCGGAAGACCTTCGGCATGGGCACGCTCGGCGATGGCTGGTACAGCTTCGACACCCACGGCGTGCACTTCATCGCCCTGGTCAACACCCTGAGCCTGGAGAAGCTCGGCCATCTCGGCAACGACCAGATCGACTTCGTCCGCAAGGACATCGCCGGACTGTCGTCGGACACCCCCATCGTGGTCTTCAGCCACATCCCGCTGTTCGCCATGTACCCGAAGTGGGGCTGGAGCACCGATGACGCCCTCAAGGTCATCGCCCTGCTGCGCCGCTTCTCCTCCGTCACCTGTCTCAACGGGCACGTCCACCAGCTGTTCACCAAGACAGACGGCAACATCACCTTCCACTCCGCCACCACCACCGCCTACCCCCTGCCCAAACCGGGCCGTGCCCCCGCCCCCACTCCGCAGGTCGTCCCCGCCCGGCAGCTCAAGGACGCACTCGGCATCCGCACCGTCGGCTACCGCCAGGGCGACCGCGAGCTGGCCATCAAGGATCAGAGACTGGCATGAACGCCCAAAGACTCCTCGCCCCCACCCTGCGATCGGCGAGCGCCGTCACCCTCGCCGCCGGCGGATACATACACGCCCAGCTCTACCTCGACGAGTACCGCTTCATCCACATCATCGGCCCCCTGTTCCTGCTCCAGGCGAGCGCCTCCTTCGCCCTCGCCGTCCTGCTGCTGATGGGCACACCACCCCTGCTCCTGAGGGCCGCCGCGGCCGGCGTCACGCTCGGCGCCCTCGCCGGTTTCACCGCCTCACGCACGGTCGGCGTCTTCGGATTCACCGAACACGGCCTGCAGCCCGCCCCACAGGCCCTCCTCAGCCTCCTCACCGAAATCGGCACACTGCTGCTCCTCGCGGTCTGGCAGGTGACCGTGACGAGACAACACCGCGCTGCCCGCACACCCGTCAGGACATCCGTCCGAGAGCGGGCCACCAACTGAACCACCACGGCCAAGCCGCTCGGGATGGCCCAGAACCAAGGAGTATCCCCATGTACCTGGAACCGCGCCCAGGAACCGCCGGGCCGAGCCCGCACCTGCGCGAACTGAAGGACGCCGTGCGCGCCCTGCTCGGCCTGGACAACGACACCGCCGTCATCATCCGCGAACTCACCCGCAGCGAACCCGGCCGCCCACCGCGGGAGACCGTCGTCGCCGTGGTGCCGATGGACGGCGAGGCCCACCGCTGGACACTCCACCGCCCCGCCGACCAGATCACCGAGAACGACCTGAGGGCCACCCTGCTCCCCCACCGACCGAGCTGACCCGAACAACCGATCTGCGGAAGCCCGTCCGCCCGACCAGGGCGCCGCCGGCCTCGGTGAAGGTGTCGAGCAGCGTGAACGCCTCCTCCTCGGTGTTCTCGCCGCCGAAGTACATTCGTGTCGACCGCCGGCTCGGACACGGCGAGACCGGAGTTGCCGAGGCTGCGGTACTGCATGGCTTTCCCAGCCTTTCTGTTGCGAGTGAGGGTCGGTCCGAGCGACGGGCTGAGGAGTTCGGCCGGGGTCCCGCAGTCCCGCGGTCCCGTAGTCCCGTGGTCCCTTGGTCCCGTGGTCAGAACCAGGAAGGCCCGACGTTGGTGTACGGCGTCTGCAGCGCTGCCGCTTCCTCGTCCGAGAGCTGAAAAGCGAGCGCGTCCACGGCCTGCTGGAGGTGGTGCGGCTTGGTGGCTCCGACGATGGGCGCCGAGACCAGCGGGTTGCGCAGCACCCAGGCGAGAGCGATCTGGGCCATGGGGACGCCGCAGGCTTCGGCGAGCTGCCGCACGGCGTGGATGACCGGCTCGTCGTACTCACTGTCGAAGGCCTGCACGACGTGGTCGGTGGAGGAGCGGGTGCTCTGCTCACCGACGGGGCGCGCGAGGCGGCCCTTGCCGTTCGGGGAGTAGGGCACCAGCCCCACGCCCATGTCGCCGCACATGGCCATGAGTTCCGGCTCGTCCTGGCGGCGCAGGAGGTTGTACTGGTTCTGCATGGACACGAAGCGGGTCCAACCGCCGAGGGCGGCGGCGTGCTGGAGCTTGGCGAACTGCCAGGCGTACATCGACGATGCGCCGAGGTAGCGGACCTTTCCGGCCTTGACGATGTCGTGCAGTGCTTCCATCGTCTCCTCGACCGGTACGTCGTCGTCGAAGCGGTGGATCTGGTAGAGGTCGATGTAGTCGGTGCCCAGCCGGGTCAGGGAGGCGTGCGCACCCTCGACTATCCGGGCAGCGAGCTCCTGGAGGAGGGGTGGCTTGAGAACTTCGAGAACACCGCCAGGTCGCGCAGTTGCTCGATGAGCAGGTCCTCGGTGGCGGTGTCGATGTCCTCCGCTTCCTTGATCGCGGCGCGGACGGCCTCGATCACTCCGGTGTAAACGAGATCGAGCGCGCTGAGGTGGGCGATCGCATCGGCGCGGCCGATGGAGTAGTCATCCCAGGTACGGTCGGTGACCAGGGCTCCCGGTGTTCCCAGCGCGACACCGCCGAGCGCGGCGATGCGCTCCGCGACGTCGTCGGCCATGTCCCGGACCCGCTCCACCTGCGGGTCGATCATCTCGTGGACGGCGATGAAGTGCGGCCCCACCACGTTCCAGTGCAGGTGCTTGAGCGTCAGGTGCAGATCGTTGAGCGCGTGCAGGCGAAGCCGGAGCACACCGATCAGCGAGACCTTCTCCTCGATCATGCGGGACTGGTTCCCCATGGCCGTGCATCTGCTGCCCGGCGCCTCGCGCTCGATGCCGGGCACCGTGTACTTCGGGGTGAGATCCCGTGCCGGAAGGCTACGAACCTGTAAGGCCGGCTCAAGGTGCTGCGATAGCCGTGTGCCAGGCAGCCCTGCCTTCGACCGCATCGTCGAGTACTTCGCCTGCCTCGCCCAGGTCCAGGAACGCCTCACCAAACAGGTCGCCGACTGGCTCCAGTCCCACCTCGAACCCAAGGGCGTCGGCGTGGTCATGGAAGCCGAGCACTCCTGCATGACCCTGCGCGGCGTCCAGGCAACCGGCTCCACCACCATGACCTCGGCCCTGCTCGGCGTGCTCCGCTCCGACGCCCGCTCCCGCGGCGAATTCCTCGCCCTCACCTCCACCACATCCTGACCCGCCGGCACCACATGCCGGCACGCCACACCGCTTCTCTCCCCCAGCCCGTCGGCGCCGCGGTCACCGGACAGCCCAACCGCCGGCGCGGCGCGGACATCCGTGGATGGGGCGGTCGTTCTCCGGCGGGAGACGCTCGACGTGGCGCCGGCAAAACCCTTGCTCGGTCGAGGTCGGCGCGGACGCCGCCCGCGACACCGCCGGCCGGTGGCGGCGTCCCGCGCGCTCGCGCCGTCCCCACCCCCGCCGACGTCCCGGACACCACGGCATCCGCCTGATCGCTACCGGATCCCGGGCTTCATCCGTGCGTGTGCAACGACTTGCCCGCGAGAGCGAGGAACGCCTCCCCCAATGCCTCGTTCTGGCTCGGATGCGCGTGCACGAGGGGGGCGACATCACCTGGACGAGCCTCCCAGGCGACCACGAGCTGAGCCTCCGCGATGAGTTCGCCCACCCTCGCACCGACCATGTGGGCCCCCACTACCGGACCGTCCTTGTCACGAACCAATTTCACGAAGCCGGACGTACCGATGATCTGGCTCTTGCCGTTGCCGGCCAGGTTGTACTCGACGCTCTCCACCCCGTCGGCACCGAACTTCTCCTTGGCCTGCGCTTCCGTGAGGCCGACAGACGCGACCTCCGGGTCGCAGTAGATGACGCGGGGGATGTAGCTGTCGGCGACCGGTGCCGGGGCAAGACCTGCGACCTCCTCCGCGACGAAAATGCCGTGCTGGAAACCACGATGCGCGAGCTGGAGCCCATCGACGATGTCCCCGACGGCGAAGACTCCGGGTACCTGGGTGCGGAGGCAGTCGTCGACCTGGACGAATCCACGATCCAACGTCACACCGACCTCCTCGAAGCCCATGCCGGTCGTGCGGGGTCCGCGCCCAACCGCGACAAGCAGGATCTCGGCCTCAAGCCGGTCACCCGCCTCGATACTGACCGACACCCGGCTCGCGTTCTGCTCGACGCTGTCGACCCGAACTCCGGTACGCACGGTGACTCCGCGCCGCCGAAAGGCACGTTCCAGGGTCTTGCCACAGGACCGGTCTTCGTTCGGGACCAGGCTCGGCAGTGCCTCGACGATGGTGACGTCGACTCCGAAGGACCGCCACAGGCTTGCGAACTCGACACCGATGACGCCGCCGCCCAGGATGATCGCACTGCGCGGAAGCTCCGGCAGGGAGAGCGCCTGCGTCGACGAGAGGATTCGTCCGCCGAACTCGAGTCCGGGCAGGCTGCGGGCAACGGACCCGGTGGCCAGGACCACGGCTCGCGCCGCGGAATAGGTCACCTCACCGACCTGCACTGCCGTCGGTGACACAAGGCGTCCGCGTCCCTGGATCAATGTCACGTCACGGCTGACGACGAGTCCTTGCAGCCCCTTGTACAGACGGTCGACGACATCGTCGCGATAGGCGTACAAGCTGGGCAGGTCGATGCCCTCGAAGGAGGCGCGGACGCCGATCGACGCGGCCTGTCTCGATACGTCGGCGACCTCGGCGGCGTGCAGCAGAGCCTTGGTGGGGATGCAGCCGTTGTGCAGACACGTTCCGCCGAGCTTGTCCTCTTCGACGAGGGCAACGCTGAACCCCAGTTGCGCACCGCGCAGCGCGGCCGCATAACCGCCTGATCCGCCGCCGAGGATCACGAGGTCGAAAGTGGTATCGGTCATGGTGCGTTCTCCTTGTCCTCGCGTTCGCCGGTACTCACAGCAGGATCCGGAGCGGGTGTTCGAGCACGTCCATGAGCGCCTTCATCCACTCGGCCGCGGTGGCGCCGTCCACCGACCGATGGTCGACGGCGAGGGTGAGACGCAGAACGGAGGCGACGACGACCGCGTCCTCCTCGACGACTGCCTCCTGCCGCACCGCGCCGACGGCCAGGATCGCGGCCTGTGGCGGGTTGATGATCGCGGCGAAGTCCTCGGTTCCGTACATGCCGAGGTTGGTGATCGAGATCGTGCCGCCTTCCAGTTCGTCCTGCCGCAGCCGGCGCTCCTTCGCGCGGGCGATCAGGTCCTTCGTCGCCGTGGCGACGCCGCTCATCGACAGGGAGTCCACGCCGCGGATCACCGGAGTGAGCAGACCGCCGTCGGTGGCGACGGCCACGGCGATGTCGACATCCGAGAAGTGTCGGATCGAAGTGTCGTTCCACTGCACGTTCATCGCGGGAACGCTCACGTGCGCCGAGGCGACCGCCTTGATGAGCAAGTCGTTGATCGACACCTTCACGCCCCCGCCGGCGTTGATCTGCTTCCGCAGCTCAAGCAACGCGTCGACACGTGCACCGCCGCGCAGATAGAAGTGCGGCGTGTTCTGCTTGCTCTCCGTCAGCCGGCGGGCGATGGCCCCCCGCATCCGGGTGTTGGGCACATCCACAAAGCGTGAATCGACCGCCGACGTCCCGGTACGCGGGATGTCCGCGCCGGCGCTCAGGGGCAACGCCGCCTCCGACTCCGCCCGTCTGACGACCAGTGCCTCGACGTCGGACCGCCGGATTCGTCCGCGCGGGCCGCTCCCCACCACACCGTTCAGATCGACTCCGAGCTCGCTCGCGACACGTCGCGCCAGCGGGCTGGCGAAGATGCGCTCGCTGTCTCGCGCCGCCTCGGCGGGCGCCGGAGCGACCGTGCCTGCCGGCGCCACCGACTCTTCCGGCGCCGGCGCCGAGGGCGTGGAAGCCGCCAACGCCGTCACTTCGGTACCCAGCGAAGCCACCAGGGCGTCGACCTCGGACGCCGGCTCTTCCGGTGCGCCCCAGACCGCGATCGGTGTACCCACCGCCACGGTCGTGCCCGCTTCCACCAGGAGGCGCAGCAGTACGCCGTCGCTCTCGGCTTCCACGTCGACCGCGGCTTTCTCGGTCTCCACGGTGACGATCGTGTCGCCGGCCGCATACGGAGTGTTCAGGCCGACGTTCCAGGATTCCAGGATCGCCTCTGTGGTGTTGGCGGCGACCTCGGGCATGCGCAGAATCTCAGCCATTGTTCTGCCCCTGCGAGATCTCGAGGAGCTTGGCGACGATTTCCTCCGTGGAAGCGAACGCGGCACGCTCCAGTACCTTGCTGATGCTCGGCGACGCCTCGCCGCCCGTCACGCGCTCGATCGGGGCGTCGAGCCAGTCGAACAGCCGGCGCTGGATCTCGTCCGCGAGCCAGCCACCGTAGGAGGTGCCGAGGGCGCCCTGCTCGGCGATGAGCACGTTGTTGGTCTTCATCACCGATTGGGTGATGGTGTCCCAGTCCAGGCTGGCCCGGTCCAGCCAGCGCAGGTCGATGACTTCGGCGTCCACTCCTGTCTCTTCGACGGCGGCCAGAACGGCCTGTGTCGTCGACAGATACGTGAGGATGGTCAGGGCCGCGCCCGTACGGCGTACGGCGGCCTTGCCGACCGGGAGGTAGTGGTCGTAGTTCTCCGGCAGTCCGGGGCCGGTGGAGTTGTACAGATCCACGTGCTCGAGGACCACGACCGGGTCATCGCAGGCCAGGGCGGTGTTCATCAGGCCGACGTAGTCGAACGGGGTCGACGGAGCGACTATTCGCCAGCCCGGTGCCGTCGCGAAGATGCCGGCCGGGTCCATCGAGTGCTGGGATCCGTAGCCGGTACCGGTGGCGACCTTGCTGCGCAGCACGAACGGCACCTTGCCCTCACCTCCGAACATGTGGCGGGCTTTCCCGATCTGGTTGAAGAGTTGGTCTGCCGCCACCCACATGAAGTCGGCGTACATGAACTCGACGATCGGGTGGAACCGGCCGTCCAGGGCCAGTCCGCCGCCGAGGCCGGCGAACGCGTTCTCCGAGATCGGGGTTCCGATCACGCGGTCGGGGAACTGTTCGCTCAGGCCGCGGGTGGCGCCATTGGTGCCGCCGTTGAGCCGGTGCACGTCCTCCCCCATCACCACGACACGAGGATCGGTCTCCAGACGGCGTCCCATCACGCCGGCGACGGCGCCGATGAACTTGACGTCGGTCATGCCGTCAGCGAAGTCCTCGGCGTCGGTGAACTCGATCTGGGCCAGCTCCGACAGGTCGCCCCGGACACCTTCGTCGACGAATGCCGGGTCCGGCCACTCCGAGGGCCGGATGCGTCGCTCACCTGGCTTGCCGCCCTGCCGAGGTTCCAGCAGGACGTCGCCGAGTTCGGACATCAGAGCCTTGGCACGCTTGATCGTTTCCGCAACCGCCCTCTTGCTGAGGATTCTGCGTCGCACCAGGTGTTCCACCATGGTGTCGATCGGGTCGCGGGCGCGCCACTGCGCTTCCTCTTCCTTGGTGCGATACCGGAACGCCGAGCCGGGAAAGGGGCCGTTCTGGTGGAAGTAGCGGTACACATCGGCTTCGATCATCGTCGGACCGTCGCCGTCGCGCATATGGGCGAGGGCCTGCTGCGTCACGAGGTACACGGCCAGCGGATCCATGCCGTCGACCTTCCAGCTCCGGATGCCGAAGCCGGGGCCGCGGCCGGACAGCCGTGGCTCGGCAGTGACTTCGGAGACGTGGGTGGAGACGGCGTAGAGGTTGTTCTCGACGAAGAAGCACAAGGGCAGTGACCACGCCGCCGCGAGGTTGAAGGTCTCCAGCGTGGATCCGATGTTGATCGCGCCGTCGCCGAAGAACGTGAAGGTCACCGCATCAGTGCCGTCCTTCTTGTGGGCCCACGCGGATCCGGCCGCGAGCGGTACCCCGCCACCGACGATCGCGTTCGTCCCGATGGCGCCGGCCTCGTGCCACTTCAGGTGCATGCTGCCGCCTCGACCGTGGCTGAAGCCCTGGTCCAGTCCGCAGATTTCGCGCAGGCTACGCAGGAGCACGGCCCGCACGTCCTCAGGGAACGGCTTCGTGGGATCCAGGCCTTTCGGGTACAGATGGGCGAGCACCTTGGCGAGGAACTGGTGATGGCCACGATGTGACCCGTTCACGGTGTCCTGCGAGGTCAGGGCGAAGCACGCACCGACCGCGCCGCCCTCCTGGCCGATGCTGGAGTGCGCGGGGCCGTGGATGAGCCCGTCCGCGGCAAGCTCCAGGACGTACTCCTCGAAGGTCCGGATCAGCACCAGCTGACTGAACATGCCCGTCAGCAGGTCGGGAGCCGCGGCGTCCCAGTCGTCCTGGGTGACGACGAACTCCGACCACGCGGCCTTCGCTTCGAGTGTGTGTTCCGCAGGCATCGGGAGCCCCCTTCAATCGACTGGAATGCCCTCGACCCTGTCACACAGTTGGATCCAATCACAAGACCATGCTCGACTTTTGGTGCGACAGACGCCACCATGGGGTTTGTTTGTATCCAAAGGAGGAAGACCATGCCTCTACCCGGCCTCATGCGCCTGGATCACATCGGATTCACGGTGCCGGACCTCGACCAGGCGCACACGTGGCTCGTGGACGTCCTGGGTTGTGAGTACCTGTACTCGCTCGGCCCGTTCAGCTCGGCAGACGACTGGATGCCGGAGCACCTGAACGTGGACGCGCGCGCAGTCATGCGTCAACTGCGCTTCTACCGGTGCGGCGAGCAGGCCGTGTTCGAGGTCTTCGAATACCGAGCGGAGGTGCAGCAGAAGGCCGTCCCGCGCAACAGTGATGTCGGCGGTCACCATGTCGCGCTGTACGTCGAAGACCTGGACGAAGCCGTGTCGTTCCTGAGGGCGAGGAACGTTCCCGTGCTGGGCGACCCGACCGTCAGCTCCGGGCCGTCGGCGGGGCAGCGGTGGGTCTACTTCCTCTCGCCGTGGGGGATGCAGTTCGAGCTGGTGTCTTATCCTGGCGGCAAGGCCTTCGACCACGACCCGTCAAAGTTCAGAGGTGACCGCTCTTGAGTCCTGAGCAGGCTCGCGATCCCCGCGGGTCGGACAGTGTCAGCAGTCAGCGCATCGCCGGCACCCTCCGCCAGGAGATCCTCGCCGGCGAGCTGACTCCCGGCACTTGGCTGCGCCAGGATGAACTCGCGGAGCGCCTCGGCACGAGCCGGATCCCGGTCCGCGAAGCGCTGCGGATCCTGGAGTCCGAGGGTCTCGCCGAGTCGTTCCCCAATCGAGGGTCGCGGGTTCCCGTGCTCAGCCTCGAGGACGTGAACACGTACTACCGGATGCGCGAGCGACTCGAACCGCTGACCCTGGCCGAGAGTCTTCCCCATCTCACCGATCACCACCTCGCCCGCCTGGAACATATCCAGGACGAGATCGAGAACCAGAGCGACGTCAATCGGTTCCTGCTTCTGGATCGCGACTTCCACATGGTGACCTACGCGGGTTGCCCCAGCGACCACCTGCTGGCCATGACAGAGCGGCTCTGGAACTCCACCCAGCACTATCGCCGTGCGTTCATGGTGCTCACGGACCCTGACCGGGCCACGATCGTCAACGCCGAACACCGCCTGATCCTCGATGCCGTGCGGCGCCGTGATCCTGAGGACGGTGAGCGATACCTCACGGGGCACATCCGCCGCACGAGGGTCGAACTCACGGCCCACTCCGAACTCTTCGCCGCAAAGCGGTGACGCGGGGCGGACTCCTGCAACGGCGTCCGCGCCAGGACCGGCCGTCTCAATCTCCTTCCTGAACCCCCGCTCGAGCATGCCGGACCAGGCGCACGCGGAGCGCCCCGTGGTGCGCGGCGCGCGAACGAGCGTCCCCTTCGGCCGTCGTCCCCGAGAACTACGAATCGCGGAGCCGACGACGCCTCACAGCCGAGCAGCCGGCCCCCTCCCATGGCCGTCCCTCCCCTGCGCATCCGAGTCACGCAGCCTGCTCCTTCAGCGCATCGCGAACTGTTCTCAGCTGGACACGCACACCATACATGTATCCAACTAGAGGCAGGAGGAGGCGATCCGCCTCGCATTTTCCCTAGCACGCCATTTCCATGGACCTTACGATGGATCCAATCAATGCTCATGGAAAGCCACCCCACACCACGAGGAGAGCTCCGTGCCCATCGCTACCGTCAACCCCGCTACCGGTGAGCTCATCGAAGAGTTCGCTTCACTCACGAAGGAAGAGGTCGATCAGCGGCTGGCGCGAGCAGAGGCTGCGGTCGCGCTGCTGCAGGCCACCGACTTCGACACTCGCGCCCGGTGGATGCGAGCAGCCGCAGCCCTGGTCGAGGCCGAGGCAGCCGACACGGCGCGAAGGCTCACGATCGAGATGGGCAAGCCGATCACGCAGGCCCGCGGAGAGGTCCTCAAGTGCGCGCAAGCGATGCGGTTCTACGCCGACAACGCCGAAAGCCTGTTGGCCGACCAGCCACTCGCTGACCCGAGCACGGTCACAGCCTCGGCTGCCTACACGTCCTACGAGCCCCTCGGCGTCGTCCTCGCCGTGATGCCGTGGAACTATCCCATGTGGCAGGTGATCCGGTTCGCCGCGCCTGCGCTGATGGCCGGCAACGTCGGCCTGCTCAAGCATGCCTCGAACGTGCCGCAGTCCGCGATGTATCTCGACACGCTCTTCGAGCGAGCGGGCTTCCCCTCCGGGTCGTTCCAGACGCTCCTCATCGGAGCAGCCGACGTCGAAGCAGTCCTCCGCGACCGACGCGTCGCCGCCGCGACGCTGACCGGTTCGGAGCCGGCCGGCCGGTCGGTCGCCGCCGTCGCCGGCTCCGAGGTGAAGAAGGTCGTGCTGGAGCTCGGTGGGTCCGACCCGTTCATCGTGCTGCCCTCCGCCGATGTCGGCGCGGCCGCCCACACCGCCGTGACCGCTCGTACGATCAACAACGGTCAGTCCTGCATCGCGGCCAAGCGGTTCCTCGTCCACACGGAGGTGTACGAGGAGTTCGTCGAGGCCTTCGTCGCGGGCACGAAGGCACTGACCGTCGGCGACCCGCTCGACGAGGACACCGAGATCGGGCCGATCGCGACGGAGTCCGGCCGGCGCGAGCTCGTCGGCCTAGTCGACGACGCCGTCGCGAAGGGCGCCGTCCTGCGGTGCGGTGGGTCGGCGGTCGGGACTGAGGGGTGGTTCTTCGAGCCGGCTGTGCTGGAGGAGGTCACCCGCGAGATGCGCGTGTACCGGGAGGAGGCCTTCGGCCCGCTGGCAGTGGTCCACCGGGTCGACGACATCGAGCAGGCCGTGCAGCTCGCCAACGACTCGTCCTTCGGCCTGAGCTCGTCGGTGTGGACCACCGACCCGGACGAGGAGCGCTTCCTGGTCAGCCGACTCGCGGCCGGTGCCGTGTTCGTCAACGGTATGACCGTCTCCTACCCCCAGCTGCCCTTCGGCGGCATCAAGGACTCCGGTATCGGCCGCGAACTCGCAGCGGAAGGCATCCGAGAGTTCTGCAACCTCAAGACGGTCTGGAAGAGTTGACGGGAACCCTCGGTTTCCTCGAACCGGGCGCTAGGGGCCCAGGCATTGCCCGCAGGCTCCTTGCCCGGTCACGACGTCATCGGCCGTCGGCTCAGCGGGGTGGCAGGGACGCGTGACTCACGCCCCTCGGTGCCGCGGAGGTGTCCGGGTCGGCCGTCAATGGCCTCGGTCGGGCCGTTGGACGTGCCGGGTCGGTCGAAGTGGGCCAGCATGTGAGCGGCGCGTTGTTTCAGCGTTCCGTCGAGTCGGCTTAGCTCGGGTAGTCACGATTCGCTGGTAGGTGCCCCAGGTCGCCTCGACCGTAGCGTGCTCATCAGCAGTGAATACGTCGGCGAGTCGGGCGTGTTGGCGGCCCATGAGCAGGCCGACGCCTTCTTGAAGCCCGTGAAGCCGTCCATGGCCACGATTTTGGTCCCGTCACGGAACCCTGGAGTCTGGGCCGTAGTTCCTCTCGGTCGTCGACAACCGCAGGAACGGCACCAGTTGCCTCGGGCCGCAACCGGCGGTCTTCGGGGGAACGGTGATCGTCGGTGGCGATTGGCTTGTCAGGCACGGTCGTGGAGAGTGACTTGGTAGCCGTCGGGGTCGGCGGAATGTCCGGCCGAAGGGGCCGCCAATCGGTGCGGAGACGATGGTGTGACCGTCGGCGACGAGAGCATCGTGGATGGCCCGGACGTCGGTGACGTGGAGCCAGATCGCGGCACCGATGCCGGGCTGAGCAACAGATGCGAGATCGGTGCCGGGAACAACGTCGCGCAGTGCGAACGCGATCGGCTTCGTCTCCAAGACGAGGGCGTGCGCTCAAAACGGCGTCGGCGTCTACCTGGACAAATCACTGGGCTACCTGCTGAAAGAGGCTTCGAGCGCCGTGCGCGCAGTCATGGAGGAGGTGCTGCGACCTCCGAACTCGCGCGTGGCGCATTCGTGACACGGCAGTCGATGAACGTGCTGCTCCAGGCACTGGAGCAGCAGGGCTACGTGACCAGGCCTCGTCGGGAAGGTTCTTTCCGCGCGGCTCACGCCGCGCGGCCGACGGAGCCTGGAAAAGGCGACCGTAGCGGTCCGGTCCGTCGAGGTCAGAATGCCTGCTGGCATGACCGGGACCGAGCAGTCAGCCGCGTTCAGAATCCTGTAGAGGATGATTCGTTCCCTGCGCGATGGCAACGATGGGCCCTCAATCCACGCGACCTCGCCCTTGCGGACGAGGTCGCGGTAAGCGTTCCGGCCGGCGTGAGCAGAGTTCAGCGTCCGAAGAGCTCGGCGAAACGTGGCAGCGACGCGTCGAAGGCGTCGTCGTACGACATCGATGCGAACTCGTAGACGGAACGACGGCCAGGGGCACCTGCGCCGGCCGCCCTCAATGCCTTGTCGAGCCACTCCCGGGCGACCACACCGGCTCGGCCTGCCTCGACCACGGCTTGCACGAGACCGACCTCGCGGGCCCTCTCGGCGGTGAACGGCTCGCCGGAACCTATGTTTTCCATCGCCAGGCGCGGCCCGATCCTATGAATGATGGGCACTTGCGCGATCATCGGCCACATCCCGGCGCTGACCTCCATCGTGCCGATTCGCGCGCTGTCCACCGCGACGGCGAAGTCGCAGGCCGCGACGAACGAGGCGCCCCCAGCAAGCGCGTCGCCGTTGACGGCAGCCGCGACGGACAAACCCAGACGAGGAAAGATCCGGAGGGTCTCCATCAATGCCCTGCCGAACAGGACTGGGTCCGCACCGGCTTTGATGGCAGCGATGTCGAGACCGCCGCAGAAGGTCTCACCTGCGCCGGTGAGCAGGACGGCGCGGATGTCCGGGTTGTCGTCACACTCCCGCAGCCGGGTGCGGATGTCGGTGAGGATGCCTGGGTTGAGCAGGTTCCGCTCGCCATTTCGAATGGTCAATATGCTGATGGCACCGGCTATTTCTTGCTCTACGGCGCCGCTCCAGACGCTGTCCACGCCATTCATCATCCGAGTCCTCTCATTGCGTTGCGGTCCATTTGTCGATAGCGGCGCGTCACAGTCGCGTCCGCGCCCAGGTGTCAGAGGACTCGGAGGATGTCTTCGACGCGGTCCTTGGCGTCGCCGAAGAGCATGGCGGAGTTCTCGCGGTAGAAGAGCGGGTTCTGGACGCCGGCGTAGCCGGAGGCCATGGAGCGTTTGAAGACGATCACGTTCTCGGCGTTCCAGACCTGCAGGACGGGCATACCGGCGATGGGCGACTCCGGGTCCTCGGCGGCGGCGGGATTGACGGTGTCGTTGGCGCCTATGACGAGGACGACGGTGGTGTCGTCGAAGTCGCCGTTGATCTCGTCCATCTCCAGCACGATGTCGTAGGGGACCTTGGCCTCGGCGAGCAGGACGTTCATGTGGCCCGGCAGCCGACCCGCGACCGGGTGGATGCCGAAGCGCACGTCGACGTTCCGGTCCCTGAGTTTGCGGGTCAGCTCGGCGACGCCGTACTGGGCCTGGGCCACGGCCATGCCGTAGCCGGGGGTGATGATCACCGAGTCGGCCGACCCGAGGAGCTCAGCGACCCCCTCGGCAGTGATCTCGCGGTGCTCGCCGTAGTCCTTGTCGTCGGCCGGGCCGGCCTCGATGCCGAATCCGCCGGCGATCACGGATATGAAGGACCGGTTCATCGCCTTGCACATGACGGAGGACAGGTAGGCACCCGAGGAGCCGACCAGGGCGCCTGTGATGATCAGCAGGTCGTTCTCCAGCAGGAATCCCGATGCCGCGGCTGCCCAGCCGGAGTAGGAGTTGAGCATCGAGACCACGACCGGCATGTCACCGCCGCCGATCGAGGCGACCAGGTGCCAGCCCAGGGCCAGCGCGACGATCGTGACCGCTATCAGCAGCCACAGCGCCGGGTCGATCACGAACCACGTGGTCAGCACCGCGAACGCGGCCAGGGCACCGAGGTTGAGGTAGTTCTTGCCGGGCAGCATCAGCGGGGACGACTTGATACGTGCCGAGAGCTTGAGGAACGCCACGATCGAGCCGGTGAAGGTGACCGCACCGATGAACAGACCGATGAACACCTCGGCGGAATGGATCCCGAGCAGTTCCTGAGCCTCCAGCACCTTGGCCTCGACACTGACCGGACCGCCCAGGGTGGCCTCGACGTGCAGGTAGCCGTTCCAGCCCACCAGCACCGCGGCCAGTCCCACGAAGGAGTGCAGCAAGGCGATCAGCTCGGGCATCCCGGTCATCTCCACGACCCGGGCCCGCCACAGCCCTATCGCGGCACCGATCGCCATGGCGCCGATCATCAACGCCAGACCGACTCCGGAGATGTCACGGTGGACCGCCAGCGCGATCGTCGCGGCCAAGGCCACCGCCATGCCGGCGATGCCGAACGTCTTGCCGGCCTTGGCGGTCTCGTGATGGGACAGTCCGGCCAGCGCCAGGATGAACAGCAGGGCCGCGACGATGTAGGCACCCGCCGCGGCGGCCTCGACAGTCATCAGATCAGACATGGCAGGGCCCTTCAGCTTCTCGAGAACATGGAGAGCATCCGGCGGGTCACCGAGAAGCCACCGAAGACATTGACCGAGGCCAGCAGGATCGCGATCGTCGACAGCACCGTGACCACATCGCCGTTCGCGGAATCACCGTGCCCGATCTGCATCACGGCGCCGACCACGATGATCCCCGAGATCGCGTTGGTCACGCTCATCAGCGGCGTGTGCAGGGCGTGGTGCACGTGCCCGATCACGTAGTAGCCGATCACGATCGCCAGCGCGAACACCGTCAAGTGTCCCAGCAGCATCGCCGGGGACAGGGCCGCGATCAGGAACAGCACCGTGGCGCCGGCCCCGACCGCGGCGAACCGCCGCTGGGGCGACACCGTCCTCGCCCGTGGCTCGACCGGCTTCACCCCGGAGGGTGCGGAGACGGAAGCGGCTGCTCGAGCGGCGGACACCTGGACCGGCGGCGGCGGCCAGGTCGACTCGCCGTCGCGGACCACGGTCATCGACCGCTGCACCACGTCGTCGAAGTCCAGTACCAGCAGGCCGTCCTTGTCCGGGGTCATCAGCTTGATCAGGTTGACCAGGTTGGTGCCGTACAGCTGGGACGCCTGGGCGGGCAACCGACCGGGCAGATCGGTGTAGCCGATGATCGCCACGCCGTTGGCCGTGACCACCGCCTCGTCCCGGACCATGCCCTCGACGTTGCCGCCGCTCGCGGCGGCCATGTCCACGATCACGCTGCCGGACCTCATCGACGCCACCATGTCCGCGGTGATCAGCGTCGGCGCCGGCCGGCCCGGGATCTGCGCCGTCGTGATCACGATGTCCATCTCGGCGATCCGGTCCGTGTACAGCTGGGCCGCGCGGGTGTTGTAGTCCTGCGACATCTCCTTGGCATAGCCCGTCGCCGACACCTCCAGTTCGCCGGCATCCTCAGGCTCGACCGAGAGGTACTCGCCGCCCAGCGACCTGACCTGGTCGGCGACCTCCGGCCGCGGGTCAGTGGCGTACACGACGGCACCCAGGCTTCCCGCCGCGCCGATCGCGGCCAGACCGGCCACGCCCGCACCGCAGACGAGGACCTTGGCCGGTGGCACCTTGCCCGCCGCCGTCACCTGACCGGTGAAGAACCGGCCGAAGACATGAGCCGCCTCGACCACCGCCCGGTAGCCCGCGATGTTCGCCATCGAGGACAACACGTCCAATGACTGCGCCCGCGAGATACGCGGCACCGCATCCATCGCCAACGCCGTGATCGGCCGCATCGCCAGGTCTTCGACCAACGCGGGGTTCAACGCCGGGTTCATGATGCCGACGACCGTCGCACCCGGCTTCAACCCGTCCAACTGCTCCGGCGAGAGGGCGTTCACCCCGAGCACGACGTCCGCTGCCAGCGGGTCACCCATCCTCGCACCGGCCTCGGCGTACGCCTCGTCCGGGAGTCTCGACAACTCACCGGCACCCGGCTCCACCACGACGTCGTACCCCAGCTTCACCAGCTGGACCACCGTGGCAGGAGTCGCGGCAACGCGCGTCTCACCGCGGCGGGCTTCGCTCACGATTCCGATCAACATTCCCACAACTCCCGGCTGTCGATGTTGCAGAGCACTCGGCGGATCCTCAGGTACGCAAAGCAGGAGCGCCGTCCAAGGCAAGTGCGGGCCTTGGACGGCGCTTGCCTGGGTGCCCGGGATCAGGCGACGGGCTTCGACAACCCGCCGTCGACGCGCAGCACCTGACCAGTCACGTAGGAGGCGTCGTCGGACGCCAGGAACGCCGCCGCGGCACCGATTTCGGCGGGCTCGGCCCAGCGGTCGAGGCGAATACCGAGCCCCTTGGCCATGCCGGCCCGAACCTCTTCGGCGCTCTTGCCCTGCTGCTTGCCCATGGCCTCGGTCTTGGTCAGCCAGCCCTCGGTCTTCGTCATTCCGGGGGAGATCGCGTTGACCCGGATGTTGCTGGCAGCCGCCTCGCTCGCCAGGTAGCTGGTCAGCGCGACCACGCCCGCGTTCACGATGGCCGTAGGACCGGTGTTGGGAATCACCACGTGGGCAGTGGCGCCGACGACATTGACGATGTTGCCGCTGCCGTTCCGGCTCAGGAACGGGAGAGAGGCCTGCGAGACACGCAGGAACCCGATCAGCTTCGTGTCGAAGGCGGATGCGATGACCGCCTCGTCGACGCTGTCCAGGGCGGACGGCGCGAGCTGCGGCCCTGCGTTGTTCACGAGGATGTCAAGACTGCCCTGCCACGCGTGCACCTCTGCCAGCACGCTGTTGACGGAATCCGCGTCGGTGACATCCGCGACGATCGGGAGTACGTCCGCGGCGCCGGCTCCGACGGTGAGACGGCCGGCCGCAGCCTTGACGGCCGCTTCGTCCCTGGCTGCGATCGCCACCTTGGCGCCACGCTCGAGCAGCGCCTGCGCGATGGCAAAGCCAAGGCCTCGACTACCACCGGTCACGAAAGCCGTGCGGCCCTCCAAGTTCCAACCTGCAGCCATGTTCGGTTCCTCCAGTCAGAGCGTTGTTGCTTCTGCCAGAGAGTGGATCGAATCGCCGAGGCGCTGCAAGCACGGCTAACGCAGGTTTCACACGCGAACTGTCGGGCCGCCTCGCACCTTCCGAACGGTTAACGGTGCGAGGCGGATACTGGTCCGCGCTCATCCGTTCCGAGGCAGAAGAGAGGCGAGTGATGGAGGTCTTCAGCGTCGGGATACCCCGTGGGAAACGGGACGCCGCCAGTCGCCACACCGCTGGAGCGGGCTCGCGCGCCAAAGTCGCGATCGGGACCTTCGACGGCGTCCACCTCGGCCACCGTCAGGTCCTCCGCGGGTGCGACACAGTACTCACATTCGACCCTCATCCGATGCGGGTACTCGAGCCACGCCATGTGCCGAGCCTGCTGAGCGATCGCCGTCGCAAGCTCGAGAAGCTCGGCGCCTTGGGGATCCGGAGCGTGGCGATCGTCCCGTTCGACCACGCCTGGTCACACCTCTCCGCCGAGGACTTCGTCGAAGGCGTCCTTGTCGACCGGCTCGGTGCAAAGTTCGTCAGTGTCGGCGAGGGTTTCCGATTCGGCGCCCGAGGCGCCGGGACGACAACCACTTTCGATCAGCATCCCGAGCTGAGCACCCGGGTCGTCCCGCTCGTCAGGCGGGGCCCGGCCGGTGAGCCGATCTCATCGACGCGCATTCGCCGGCTGATCTGCGACGGTGATGTCGAAGAGGCCGCTGACCTGCTGGGTGCCTCCCTCGCCCTTCCGGCAGTCGTCGGCGATGAGGGCCGGCTTCTGATCTCATCCGAGTTCGCCCGCCCCGCACTCGGGCACTATCTCGGCTACGTCGACCTCCGCCCTTGCGCGCTTCGAGTCTGTCAGGACCGCACGGTCGCGGTCACGAGCACGGCGCGGACCGGCACCCACGTCGAGGTGACGTTCGTCAAGCGAGCCTCATAGGCCGAGCCCTCCCACTCGTTTAGTATTACTGCACAGCAGCTTCGGGCAACGTCCGACGCCTACAACGACTGCCCGCATGTCCCATGCGGGGATCGAGGAGGGAACGGACCCGTGGAACCCGAAGCACGCGCTCGCTTGCGCACCGCTCGCACCGAGGCCAAGCTCAGCGTTCGTGAACTGAGCCGCCGCGTCGACATCTCACCGAGCATGTTGTCCCAGATCGAGAACGGGCACTGCGAACCCTCGGTGGCCACCCTCTACGCCCTCGTGTCGGAACTCTCGGTCTCGTTCGACCAACTCCTCGCCGGACCGGGGGTGGAGCACAGTCCCGGCCCACCGGCCGCCCCTGCGGCACCTGTTGTGACGCCCGTTGTGACGCCCGAGAAACGAGCGGTCCTCGTCATGGACAGCGGCGTCACCTGGGAGCGGCTTACGGCCAGCCCTGACCCGCTCGTCGACGCACTGCTCGTGACCTACCCACCCGGCAGCAGCTCCTCCACGAACGGAGGACTCATGAGTCACCATGGGCGGGAGTACGGCTTTTTGATGTCGGGGCGCCTGACCGTCCGCCTCGGGTTCGAGACCCACATCCTCGAACCCGGCTCGTCCATCAGCTTCGACTCCGCGGTCCCCCACTTGTACGTGAACGAGAGCGACGAGCCGGCGAGCGGCCTGTGGCATGTGATCGCCGCCGGCGGTGCGCCGGGAACCGAGAGCCCGGCCACCGTCTGGGCCCCCATTGACGCGCAGCGAGAGGGTCACCCGTGACCACTGGGCCGCGAGCCACCGGTGGTTGACGTCTCCCGCCCTCCAGGTGTTAAGTCACGCTGAACACGCGGCACCATGCGGAGTGCAGACGGTGCGCGTGCGTCTCCCCTACCCGCAACTGTCCGCATGGCAAAGGACTTGTGATGGCGATACCGACGTTTGGACCGAACGCAGTCGACTGGGAAACCCGGATCGACATGAGCAGGCTCCGCGACGAGCGGCTGGCCCGTCTGCGCGAGTCGTTGGAGCAGTCCGACCTCGGCGCTGTCCTGGCCTTCGACTTCGCCAACATCCGGTACATGACCTCGACCAACATCGGCACATGGGCGATCGACAAGATGATCCGGTTCTCCCTGCTGGTCAGGGGAGGCGAGCCGATCGTCTGGGACTTCGGTTCGGCCGCCAAGCACCACCAGCTGTACAACCCCTGGCTGGACTACTCCAAAGCCCACTCCGACGGCGATCCGCACGGAGCCCACCACGGCGCCGACGCCCGCAACCCGAGCGGCGCTCGCGCGGGCATCTCGACCTTGCGTGGCGCCATCAACCCTCTCGTCGGGATGGCCGACTCCGTCGCACAGAAGATCAAGCACGAGCTCGAGCTCTACGGCCTCCTGGGCGAGCCGCTCGGCGTCGACGTCATCGAGCTCCCGGTCCTGATGGCCCTGCAGAACGCGGGCATCACGGTGGCGGACGGCCAGCAGGTGTTCCTGGAGGCCCGGCGCATCAAGACACGTGACGAGATCCATCTGCTCACCCACGCCTGCTCGATGGTCGACGCCGCCTACGAGAACCTCTACGAGTTCCTCCGGCCGGGCGTGCGCGAGAACGAGTGCGTGGGTGTGGTGGCCAAGACTCTCTACGACCTCGGCTCGGAGTTCGTCGAAGGCGTCAACGCGATCTCCGGGGAGCGCTGCGCACCGCACCCCCACGTCTTCTCGGACCGCATCGTGCGGCCCGGGGATCCCGCGTTCTTCGACATCCTGCACAGCTACAACGGCTATCGGACCTGCTACTACCGCACGTTCGCCGTCGGCAGTGCCTCCTCCGCCCAACGCGACGCCTATACGCGGTGCCGTGAGTACATGGACGAAGCGATCAGCCTCGTCCGGCCCGGAGCCACGACGGCCGACATCGTGTCGGTGTGGCCGACGGCGCAGGAGTTCGGGTTCGCCGACGAGGAAGCGGCCTTCGCACTCCAGTACGGCCATGGTGTCGGGCTGTCGATCTGGGAGAAGCCGGTGTTCTCCAGGCTGGTGTCCCTCGAACACCCCGAGGTACTCGAAGAGGGCATGGTGTTCGCACTGGAGACCTACTGGCCGTCGAAGGACGGCTGGGGCGCGGCCCGGATCGAGGAGGAGCTCGTGGTGACCGCGGACGGGTGCGAGGTGATCACCAAGTTCCCGGCGGAGGAGCTTCTCGTCGCCGGCCAGCGCTACTTCACCGTCTCGGGACCGTTGTCGACCCAGCGCGACTCCCAGTCGCATCTGAACACGCCCGCCGGGGCCCGGTCCAGCGACCGGAACGACGCCGCCAGCCTCTGACCGGAGGGTTCTCCCCCGGCCGTTGGTCCACCTGGGCGCGAGCGACGGACGTCTCTCCGTGGAGCAGGGCACGTGAAGGGGGTTCCTACGTAAGGAGCGGGCGAGTCTCCCCCAGTGCCTCCGAGTGATCCGGGTGGGGGTGGATCAGGCTTGCAACGCCGCCGAGTCCCGGTTCACGATCAGCCGGGCCGGGACTCGGCGACGAGCCTGACCTGGCTCCTGAGGGGGAGGCACGCGTGCGGTTGCCGGCCGGGGCCGCTGCGAGCGGGTGGTGCACGCCCCGGCCGTCGCCGCAGGGAATCCGCGCCCAGGCCTCGCCGGCCGCCATGAAGCCTTCAGCCCGCCTCGGCCGCACCAGCACAGCGCCCGACCGGGCCAGCCTCGCTTTGCCGCGGAGACCGCGCAATGCGCCCCGCTGGTACGGGGCGAGGGGCGGAGCGACACACCGGGCCTCGTGTGGCGCTCCGCAGGTGTGTGGTCAGTCAGTGGCCTCAGGGGCGATGTTCTTGTTGAAGCGGAACAGGTTGTGGGGGTCCCAGGCGGCCTTGACCGAACGCAGCCGCCGGTGCTTGGCCTCGCTGCCGTGTACTCCGCGCCGCCACTCTTCGCCGAGGTCGTCGGTGAGGTTGGCGTACCCGTTCGTCAGTGCGTGCGGCCGCATCGCCTCGGTGAGAGTCGTCGCCCACTGGTCGTACTGCGCGTCGTGCTCGGGTGCGTCCCACTTGCAGATGGATTCCCACAGCCAGGCAGCTCCCTCACGGGAGAAGGCCATGGCGTTCTCGTCGGCATCCTCCGAGATCGCGCCGCCCATGAACGAGATGTTGATCGAGTAGATGATGCCGGGGTTCGACGGCACGGCGGCAACGTTCTCCAGCAGCACATCGACGGCGTCGGCGGACAGCGTCGTCAGGTACCCGCCACGCAGGTTCATGCGCATGCCGTAGGGAGCGACGGCGTCGAGCATGCTGTTCGCCCGCACCCACGTGGTCTCCGTGACCAGGTTGGCAAGCGGTTGGCCGAGCGCGGCGAGCGAGTCGACGACCTCATGCGCCGCGACGGCCTCCCCGGAGTGGACCACGACGAGAACCAGCACCGGCTCGCCGTGCACGCTTTCGGGCAGCATCGGCAGCGGAGGAGCAGGAGCGATCGCGACCAGCAGGCCCAACTCCCGCGGTGCGGTGGCCAGGTGCGCCGAAAGCTTGCCGAGGACATCGGCGGCCTGGTCGAACGGGAAGATCAGCTGCCCTGCGACGACGTCGGGGCCGACCGGGTGCGCGCGGTACTCGAACGAGGTGACGACCCCGAAGTTGCCGCCCCCGCCACGCAGCGCCCAGAACAGCTCGGAGTTCTCGGTCTCGTCGGCGCGGACCTTGCGGCCGTCCACGGTGATCATGTCGCAGGCCAGTAGATTGTCGACGGTGGCGCCGTGGCGGCGCATCAGGAAGCCGACGCCGCCGCCCAGAGTCAGCCCGGCGACGCCCGTGCTGCTGACTGTCCCGGCGGGTACGGCCAGGCCGTGCCGCTGTGCGGCGGCGTCCATCTCGCCCAGCTTGACCCCCGGTTGGGCCCGAAGCACCCGGGTCTCCGGGTCGACGGTGATCGCCCGCATCGCCGAGAGGTCGATGACCAACGCGCCACCAGGCATCGCGTAGCCGTCGGAACCATGCCCGCCGCCGCGCACGGCCACCGGTATGGCGCGTGCGGAGGCGTAGCGCAGGACGGTCGCGACGTCCTTTTCGTCGACGCACTGTGCGATCAGCGCGGGCCCCACGTCGGCAGCACGGCCTTGGTAGAGCGCACGCGCCACGTCGTACTGGTCGTCGCCGGGCCGCAGCACCGCGCCGCGGAAGTCCGAGGGGAAATCGGAGTAGGTGAGGGGTTCTGTCGAGACGCTCATGGGGGCCTCCTGTGTCATGGGTGTACAAGGCGAACCGGAGTTTCGAACTCCGTGTTGGTTGGCGGGACGCTGACACCGGCGGTGCATGGGCCCGTTGAAGCCCTTGGCGACCGTCCGATGCATGCCGACGCCCGCGAGAACGTCCACCTGGCCCGCGAGCCAACCGGACGGTCTTCGCCGGCCGCGGGTGGGAGGCGCCGATCGAGGTCCTCGCCCGCCGCTCGGGGGTGGGCATTTCACTCAGTACCCTCTGCCGCAAATACACAGCACACGCGCCCGCCGGCAGCCTCGCCTGGTCGGCGGAACAGTGCCGGCACCGCCACCCGAGGCAGCTTCGGATCCATTCTGGCACCCCTGGGCCAGATATTCCTAGGCTGACGATTGAAACTGGATCCATTTTCTGCCACGGTAGAGAGTGACAGAAGCCGGAGAGCCTCTACGCTCAACTGGTACTGATCCGCGTGTTGGAAAGTACGTTTCGGCACCGGCACGAGGCACGATCGGCACCGTCGACGGCCCGCACCGAGGACACCACCAGCTCCTCGCCCAGGCGTTGGGGAATCTCCGCGCCGACGGCCCGGAAACGACCGAAGAGTCTCGGACGAGGCTCGCGCTCTCCTACCGCGGACACTCGATGAGATCTGCGGCCTCGACCGGGGCGGGGGCAATACACCGTGCCACACACGATGTGTTCCGCCCCGCCCTTGGGCCATGGGCCCGTCGCGGTACGGCCGCGGCTCATTGAGTGCAGAAGTTCAATCGGCCTCATCAAGGACCGGCTGTGGATCGTGACGTGACGTCCAGAGTTGAAGGACGCAATGAGCCTGCCAGAAGAAGACCCTCAAGCGAAGACCCTCCCTGTCGCCTGGAGCATGGCGCTGCGCGGTGCCGTACGAGGCAGGGCAGTGGCGCAGACGACCGCGGCCGCCCTGACCGTCGGGTCGATTCTGTTCATGGTCAACCTGTACTCACAGGTCCGGGAAGCCCCGTTCACGTGGGCACTCGCGGCTCGCGTCGCCCTGACGTTCCTCGTGCCGTGGTTCAACGCCACGATGGGGATCATGATCGGCCTGCGGAAGCCTGGCGCTGCACCGCATCCACGGACCGCGCCGGCGGACGCGGCCTCTCTCCCGGAGTCCGACCCACCCTCCCCCCGAACTCGCCGCTTCCAGGCAGGACCCGTCGAAAGGTAATTCTCGTGTCACTGGTACCGATCCTCGCATCCGATCAGTTCGCGTCCGTCGACCAACCGGCTCTCGCAATGGGGGTGAATATGTACGGAGACGTGCTGAACACTTGGGCAGGTATCGGGAACAGCCCCGGCCTGCTCGCCAAGTACCTTCCATTCCTCGGCCAGCTCAATGGCCCGGGCGCGTTGGAGCAGCGCATAAAGGAGCTGGTCGCCGTACGCGTCGCCGTGCTCAACCACTGCCGCTACACGGCGAGTCACCGCTGCACGTCGGCGCTGGCCAAGGGGGTGGGGCTCGACGAGCTCGCAGCCGTTGCGAGCGGCGAGCTCGAAGGCTTCACCGAGCAGGAGCGACTCGCGCTTCAGTTGGCCGAGGAGATGACGGTCTCTCTTCCGAGGGTCCCCGTGGAAAGTGGCCACGCAGGTGTCTCGGGGGCCGTCCGCGGCGAGTTGCAGCGGATGTTCGACGCACCGGAGCTGGTGGAGCTCGTCATGTGCATCAGCATGTGGAACGCACTGTCACGTTTCCACCGTGTCATGGACTTCGAACCCGACATGCCGGAGGCACCCGCACCTGTGGCAGCCCATCTCTGAGACCACCGTGCGGGGCAGTGAGGCCGGTCAGGCAGGGTTCTGGCCGGCCTCACCGTGCGTCCGGATGGGGAGGCCATGAAGTCCAGCTCACCCAAACCAGTCAAGATGCACGCCTGAAGCCGATGTTGCACGACTTCCGATACCGGCAGCGGGACGAGCCCCTGCGCACGAGCCGCGGGCCTAATGCCGACGTGCGGTTGTCCGTTCTCGGCGACACCTGAATTCTGGTTCTGGATCACTTTCAGTGCTGGGGCCACGGAGGGTCACCGAAACCGCGATCATGAACGGCCTCGCGCGGTGAGGAGGACGCGTTTGCGGAGCAGGTCGAAGTTGGCTCGGCCGAACATCTGTCTCTTCAGCATCTTGATCTTGTTGTTGTGACCTTCGACGGCGCCGGAGCTGTAGCGGAGGCTGAGGCCGGCGACGACGGCGTCGAGGTCCTGGCCAAGGCCGGTGACGAAGGAGTGCAGGGCGGGCAGGTCATCGGCCTGGACGCCGGCGATCCACTGGTCGAGGTGTTTGCCTTGGCGGTCGTTCATCAATTCGGCGAACGCGCGGACGTGGTGGGAGGTTCGGTCGAGCGCGGGGCAGCGGGTCAGGATCGTTTTGAGCTGCTGGGCCTGGTCGTCGGTGAGGCGGTCGGGGTGGCGGGTGAGCCAGCTGGTCACGTCCCGGGCGGAAGGTGCTTTGCGGGGCGGGTCGTGCGGGAAGTTCTCGCGGAGCTTGGCCACGTACTTCTTCACGACGCTCTCGCCGCCGGTGTAGCCGAGCTCGCGGACTTCCGCGAACAGGCGGCGGGCGACGGTGCAGCCCTCGGCCCACCGCTGGTGCAGGTGGTGCTTGTAGGGGTCGAGGATGCTGGTGCGGCCGGTCCACCGGCCCACCAGGAGTTCGTCCGGGTCCGCGGCGCCTGCGAAGCGGCGGACCGTGTTGCGGGCCAGCCCGAGCTGGCGGGCGATCGCGCGCAGTCCGACGCCTTGGCCGAGGAGAGCGTGGACGGCCGTGTGCTGTTCCCGGACGCGGTCGGAGAGCCGGCCGGTTGTCCGCGGCCCGGTGGGAGGGCACGGTTCGAGGTTCGTGTTCTCCATGTCAGCGGCGACCCTGGTGGTGGAGGGGTCGTGCGGTTCCCGCAGCAGAGCTCGGTGCTGGACGACCGTCTTCTCGACGGCCTCGGCCAGGTTCGACCAGATGTGCCATCGGTCCGCGACGTGGATGGCGTTCGGTGCGCCGAGCCGTCCGGCCTCGGCGTAGGCCGTGGAGCGGTCTCTGCAGATCACCTCGACGCCGGGATGCTCGGCGAGCCACCGGGCGACTGTCGACGTCGTCCGGTCCGGCAGCAGGTCGATGGGCTGGCGGGTTTCGATGTCGATCAGGATCGTGCCGTAGTTGTGGCCCTTGCGGAGCGCGAAGTCGTCCACCCCGAGCACCCGCGGTGTCGAGGTCTCGGGCTCAGGCAGGTGGCGGATCAACCGCAGCAGGGTCGACCTGCTCACCCCAGCCGCCAGAGCCTGGGCCAAGCGGGCGCCGGGGCGGCCGGCCAGCATCACCGCCACGCGCTCGAGCACCCTCTGCAGGCCGGTGCTGCGTCTGCCGTGGCGGACCGTCAGTCCGTCGACCTGCTCGGCAAACGTCGCCTGCCTGCAGGCAGGTTGACCACAGCGGAAACGCCGCACCTGTAACTCGATCAGCACCGGGCGCCCGCCGACCGCGCTGTCGGCGAGCCGACGTACGTATCGGCTGTGCACCCGGGACGACCTTGTCCCGCACGCCAGACACACAGCCCGCTCTGCAGCAGCCCTGGCCCGCACTGCCACCAACTCGCCGTCAGGCACGACGTTTTCGATCACGACACCTTCGACCTGGTGGAACCACAGGTCCTGGAGGAGGACATCACCCACGGCCGTTCATGATCGCGGTTTCGGTGACCCTCCGTGGCCCCAGCACTGAAAGTGATCCAGAACCCAGGTTCACCCGCCGCCGACATCCGTCAGGAGGGCCCGATCTTGTACGTCGCCGAGGACGGCGCAACCACCGCGGCGCCGACGGCCTTGTTACGGGCCGGCCGGGCCCCTCCCTCGCGCGGCGAGCAGCTCCCGGACAGTACAGTCGCTCATGGTGGCCGCCCCGCTGTCAGGCGAGGCGGGGAGGTACCGCAAGCCGTGGTCCTGCCGTGAACCGGTGCCCGCAGGGCCTTGGACTCATCGGTGCCCAGGGAACCTGCTGTGGTCGGGAAACCGCGCGCAATCGGGTGGCGGCGGCCGAGGGTGTCGGCAACGGAACTTTGGGCCCGGCCTTCGGGCGAGTGAGCGGTCCGTGCAACCTACGCAGGGCCGCGCACACTCCCCCAGTGGTCCGACCGCCCGTTCACCGCGTTGGAGGAGGAGCCGGTCCTCGGATCCGTCGAGTACGGCTGAAGCCCAGCAGTCCACCCTGGTCGGCGGGTTGGACAGCCGTCGTCAGGTCCACAGAGCGGGAGACACCGGACGTGGCTTGCCGACGGTTGCCCCTGACGTTCCGCACACGACTGGCCCATCGGCCGGCGACTGCCCTCATTCTGCGCTGACTTGAACACAGTCGAAGGCACAGGGCCACTGTTGCAGCGCGGGACGCCGGCTGACCGACGGCTGCCGGGCCGGCACCGGACTCGCCCTCACCCACTACCCGGCAGCAACCTGCATGGATCAGCGTCGGCCTTCGAGCCGGGGTGCCGCAGCCACCCGCACCATCAGGCGGGAATCTGACCGGCCTCACGCTGCAGCCGGACGAGGAGGGCCATGAAGTCCAGCTCACCCAAGCCGGTCGAGATGCACGCCTGAAGCAGTTGCTGCACGACGCCGGTGACCGGCAGTGGAACTCCGCCGGCCGCGGCCGACTCGAGGGCCAGGTCCAAGTCCTTGCGCATGAGCCGAGCACTGAACGTCGATGTGTAGTCGTCCGCCAGCAGGGGCCCGATCTTGTACTTCACCAACGGCGACGCGACCGCCGAGGCGCCGACGACCTCCAGAAGCTTGTTACGTTGCACGCCGTGGCCCTCGGCCAACGCGACGCACTCGGCAAGGAGCTCGGCCGTCCCGGCGACCATGAGATTGAGGGCCAACTTGATGACGCGGGCAGCGTCCCCCTCGCCGGTGTAGAACACATGGGGACCGATATCGCGCAGCAGGCTCTCCATGGAGGTGAAGACGGCGTCCTCACCCGAAGTGATGATCGTGAGGTTCCCGGCACGCACAACACCCGGGTTTCCGCTCACCGGAGCGCACAGGTAGCGGACGCCGTTGGCCGCGGCGGCGGCGGCCACGTCGCGGGAGACCTCGGCAGAGACAGTGCTCATGTCGATGAGGGTCCGTCCCTTGCCGGACGCGGCGCGGGCGAGCCCCCCGTCACGAGCGAGCGCGACATCGGCCAGGGCATGGGAGTCCGCGACCATCGTGATGCAGACCTCTGACCGGGCCCACGCGTCAGAGGGGGCGGCCAGCTCGATCGCACCCTTGGCGACCAGGCCGTCTGCCCTGCCCTTCGACCGATTCCACACAGTGACCTTGTGGCCCGCGCTGATGAGTCGTTCGGCAATGGCGGATCCCATCTGACCGAGACCCAGAACGGTTATATTCACGTTCATCTCCTGGGGACACGATGCGCGACTTGCGCAAAGGGTTGTTGTTCTCGTCCGAGCCCGACGCGTCGCGATGACACGCGGTGCCGGCCTGGGCACCTGGGCGGCGTCTCACTACATCGATGCGGCGAGGTGCCAGTCGAATGCGAGCTGTGCGTGGGAATGGGGATCGCAGAGGCTGCCGAATCTCCCACCGAAGTACACAAGGGGGTCCGAGTCGGCGGAGTAGCCACAGCTGACCACCTCGCCGATGAAGATCGTGTGGTCTCCTCCGGCGACCTCTTCCTTCACGTCGCAGACGAAATAAGCGACGGCGCCGTCGACAACGGCGAGGTCGTGGCCGGTGCGCAGCCCCATGCCGGCGAACTTGTCGTCACATCGGCTCGCGAACCGAAGCGCGTGATGCTCTTGGCCCTGTGAAAGGACGCTGACGGCGAATACTCCGGAGCCGGAAATCGCGTCCCTCGTCGCAAGGGTGTTTCCGACGCACACCAGCAGCATGAGCGGGTCGAGCGAAACAGACGCGACCGCGCTTGCTGTCATTCCCGCCGGTCCGTCCGGAGTCCTGGTGGTCACGATCGTGACGCCGGTCGTGAACCGTGCCATTGCTCCTCGATAGGTAGCCGCCATGTCCTGCGCGGTCGATGTACCCATGATGCCCTCCGTTGCCTGTAACGAGATGGCTTGAGCGTTTCCTGTGATCAGGTGGCCTGAGTGTGACTGACGGCATGTTTACCGACGCGAAATCGGCCCGGTCCTATCGGCGCAGCTGCATGACAAGCCGGCGGACCTCGTCTGACGGCGGCACGCCGAGCTCCCGCATCCGGGCGACGTACCGTTGGTAGAGCGCCAGCACGGCGTCATCGCTGCCGCTGGCATGCGCCAGTTTGATGGCGAGCCGCCAGGCCTGTTCGCGGTACGGATCCTCGCGAAGCACGTGGTCGACCAGGCCCTTCGCCTCGCGATAACGGTTCATCCGACAGGCGAGCTGGGCTGCGTCGACTCGCGCCGACAAGAAGGTCTCAGCCAGAACCACGCGACGCTCGGCGACCCACTCATTCGAAACCGTCGCAAGGTAGGGCCCCCTCTCGGCAATGCTGAGCGCGTGCGTCAGCGTCTGGAGACGAATCTCTCCGCTCTGTCTCCCTGCCTGGGCGACGAGGTCGACTGCCCGTTGTGCCGAACCCATGGCCAGGGCGGGGCCGACCAGTTGAAAGAGATCGCCGTCCTGCGCCGGGCCCAAGCCGTCAGGCAGTGTCTCGCGAAGCCGGTAGAGCGCCTGCCGCAGATAGCTGCGGCCGGCAGCATCATTGCGGCCGCCAAAGAGCGCCCCGAGAAGCTCTTCGCGTGTTGCCCTGCGGTCGGGTGTCCCGAGCAGGTAGCTGAGGAGCGCGACACTCTTGGTCAGCCGAGGCTGAGCCACGCTCCCGTCGACCGTGAGGGTGGGCTCGCCGAACTCCTCGAGCACGAGACGGGGCGTACTCACGTTCACGCGCACGGAATGCTGGCCCGAGAGGACGGCGAGCATCTCGTGCCAGGGCGACATGCGACTGGCCTTGGTGTCCGCGGCTCTGGCCGCAACCGACGGCACATCCGCCAGGGCCGTCAGCAGCAGGTGCTGTGTGCCGTGTGCCGAAGCGGAGATCATCGCGAGGTCGGCTGTGGCGTCGGACTCGTCCTCGAGGCCGACACGCCATTGGGCCTCGGCCAGGTACGCGGCTGCCGTCGGGAGATCGAGATGGCGGTCTCCCTTCTGCATACTCCGAAGGCATTCCGCGAGGAGCTCGTACCCCTCGGCATCCCTGTTCTGCAGGAGCATCGACAGACCTGACCACATCTGCCATGTCTCCCGTGTGAGGCTGTACTCCGAGGCGCCGTTGGCAGCCGCCTCCGCCAGCACGCGGTGAGCACGTTGTGTGTCGCCCTTGAGGCGCAGCCACAGCTTGGCTTCGACAAGCAGGCTCATGTTCTTGTAGACCTTCGAGCCGGTTGATGCGATGAGCTCGCGGCCTCGCTCGATGGATGCGCGGGCTTCCTCTCCGCGGCCGAGGTCGAGCATGAGATCGACGGCGTCGACAGCATGCAACCAGACAGGCTGCGATGAACCACGGCGGGGTTCGAACATCGCCATCGCGGCATCGAGTCGCCCGGTGGCGCGCAGCGCGGCAACGACCCAAGGGCCGCCGAGTATCGTCCGCCATGGATCGAACGACCCGGGGTCGTCGAGTCCTTCGAGGCGGCCGCGCATGAAGGCGAGCCTCATCAGCAGACCGTCCAGTGGGCCGGACGGTGTGGTCGAGTGGTCGGGAAAAGGTGGCGGCTTCTCGCCGGTGGCCAGCGCGATCAGCGTCTGCGCGATAAGCCGGTTCCGGCCCGGCGGCAGCTGATCGGCAAGGGACTGTGCTTCCTCGATCCGTCCGTGGTGCCAAAGACACCAACAGGCCAGGACGTGGGCCTCCTCGCAGTGGGGGGTCTCCGCCTTGGGAAGCCAGTCGTATCCATGGCGATCGACGAGTTCCACTCCGCGGTCACATTGCTCGAGTGCGAACGCGACACGCAGGATGACAGATCCGATCTCCGGGGTCGGTGTCCGGACCGACGCTCCCAGCGCATCGAGCCACCGTGCCGCCGGCGCGAAGTCCATCCGCGCGACGAGACTGGGGAGGGCTACCGCAGCGAGCCGCCCGGCCGCCTCCAGGTCACCGAGCCGGAGCAACTCATCGACGGCTTCCTCGTGCTCCCCGCGGCTGATCAGGACCTCGGCGTGCCTGCGGCGAACCATTCCGAGCGTCTTGGGATCCTCCCGTCCCAGCCCCTCGTGCAGAAAGTCGCGGAACACCGGGTGCGGCGTCATGCGCGAACCATCCGAGGACCACGTCACCGGAAGATGCCGGGCGCGGAGATTCGCCATGACCCGCGCCGCGTTCTCCTGCCCCAGGGCTCGGGCGCCCTCAACCGATACCTCCTCCAGCAGACTGGTGTGAAGAAGGAACGTCCTCTCCATCGAGGAGAGTGAGTTGAAGACGTTCGCTGCGACATAGGACCGCAGCGCGTCGGGATCCAGCTCGCGAGACCGTGCATGACGCCAGCCCTCGAACAGGACGCCAGTGACCCAGCCCCCTGTCGCCGCCACCGCCTGCGCCGGATTTACGTCGACATGGCCGACAGTTCGAAGTGCCGCGCCCGCTTCTTCAGCGTCGATGGCGAGCTCGCTCTCGACCAGCTCACCCACCCGGTCACGGTCGCTCGTCGAACCCGGGTCGAGGCGGACATCGACGCGCGAGATCAGTACGAGGTTCACGCCGGACGGCAGATAGCGGGCGAAGGACGACAGCACGGCGATGCAGGTCTCGTCGGGGGCGATTCGTTCCACGTTGTCGCACACGAGGATGAGCCGACTCCCCTGGAGGCTTTCAGCCAGCAGACCGGCTGCCTCACCGATGTGAAGGCTGCTGCTCAGGGCATCAGTCGCCACATCGGCTGCGCTGGGGACAACCCCCTCGACAGCCGCCTCGAGATAGACGAGCAGGCGGCCCGCCGCCTGCTCGGTACCGTCGAGTGACAGCCAGGCAACAGGCCTGTCGAGGTCGCTGACGGCCAGGGCCACCGCCGTGGTCTTGCCGGCCCCGGCCGTCGCGAAGACATTCACCACACTGTGACGGTCGAGCAGCCCGCTCAACCGCCGACTGAGCCTGTCGCGGACGACGACGCCTTCCGCCAGCTCCGGCATGGCCAGTTTCCGTCTGATGATCGCGCGATGCTGGCGACCTGGCGCCTTTGAACCGCCTGGCCGATCGGAATCGGAGTCACCCATCGATCGTCGAGCCTCCGTGCTCCTCAGTGCTCATGCGGGACATTACGCCAGTCGTCCGGGAAGAAGAACCCGTCCGAAGTCGGAGGAATCGGCGACTGCACTTCGATCCAGCGGGCCGGCTCGTCCCGTTCGTTGACGAAACCATGCGTCCCGTTGGTGCCTGCCCACACCAGATCACCGGTCTGGATGACCTCGTCGTTGCCGTCGAGGGTCCCTCGCATCCCGCCGGAGGTGAAATAGTAGATCTCCTCGAACGGGTGGTAGTGGACCTTGGCCGCCTTGCCCGGGCCGGACTTCGGCGCGATCTCGCACACGAAGACGGTGTGGTGCTGTGCTCCCAGCAGCTGGTCGACCATCATCCTGAGACTGATGTTCTTGACGTTGGGACCGTGGTAGCCAGGCATCGACAACTGCGCGTACGGGGCCATGTCCGAGTCCTCGAAGTGCCCGACGAAGCGATGCCGGGGGTCCGTCTCGGACGGTCGGCCGAGATTCTCACCCGGAGCGGGCTTGGCGGCAATGCTGCTGCGGGCCCCGTCGAACGTCGGCGGCTTCGGTGCGCGCACCCCGAGCCATGTCAGTCCCGCATCACCGGCGGTCAGCGAGTGGGCGACACCGACGGCCGCCACACCGTAGTCACCGGAACCGAGTTCGTAGCGCAGCCCGGCAAAGGCGGCTTCGCCGGATCCGCCGGTGATGAACCACGACTCCTCGAACGGGCAGCGGGCCCAGCCCGTTGTCGCCCCGGGAGCCAGCTCGTACAAGCTCACTTCCAGGTGGGAGGCACCCTGCTCGTGTCCGACCAGGAGCGCCTGCCGAAGACCCGGCACGCCCTCGACATCCACGAACTTCCGGTCCGCCGCACGCGCAATGTAATAAGCCATGTCATTCTCTCCGTCCATACGCGAGAGATGCCAGGGCAGGCATCCCTCGCCGGTTGCTGCTGGTCCTGTTCGGGCCTCTGCCCAGGGCAACGGTGAGGGCGGGCGGTTCGCGGCCCACAGCGGCCACGAGCCGCCCCCCGTGCCGTCGGTCGGGTCAGCGGACCCGTGAGCCCTCAAGCCGTGCGCCGTCAAGGCGTCGGGCGTACTCGGCCTGCTCGGTGTAAGCCGTCACCTCGGGGGCGCTGGGCTCCGGAAGGCCGCAGACCTTCCGGGCAAGCTGTGTGAGCGGTCCGGAGGGTGACAGCTCCGAGCGCTTCATCGTGTGCATCCGGGTGGCAAGCATCGGGGTCCCGTTGAACTGCTCGAAGGTGCTCACCCTGTCGCCGAAGTCGGAGAGGAACAGGTCGCGGATGACGCGCGAGATGCGCAGGCGGTCGTAGGGCTCGCCGACCGCACCTTCCTGCAGCGGTGCCAGCCAGTCGTGAAGCTCGGGGTTGTTCCACTGCTCCTCGGTGGGGAACAGGAGGGAGGCACGGCCGGCGAGGTCGATCACCTCGTTCCTCATGTCCGCGTACCTCTCGAGGTAGTACGACCGGCCGAAGTCGAAGAGCAGGACGTTCGGCTTGTAGAGCCCCGACGGCGAGATGAAACCTTCCGTCTCGGACGCGATCACGTGGGCCCGCATCGTCTGGTAGAACTCGACGAGACGCGCCAGGCGCGCCTGGACCGGCGGAATCTGGTAGGTGCCGAGGTGCTCGGTCATCAGCATCGCGAGTCCGACCATGAGCTCGGCCCGGACCATCTGCCGGATGAGCGCCTCGTAGTGCGTCCAGTCGAAGATGCGCTGCGGGTACAGCGAAGCGTGCTCGGGGCTTCCGATGTGGAATACGAAGTCCCACGGAATGAACACGTTGTCGAAGATGACGGTGCATTCGAGCTCGTCGCCGGCCGAAGAAATCGGGTGGTTCTCGGGGTCGTTACGTACCGTCGCCTCGCGGGAGGTGATCGTGACGCCCGGCGCGTTCACCGGACAGGCGCCGTAGATGACCTGTTCGCTCTCGATTCCCGGGCGGTAGAAGACGCCGATGTGAAGGTAGTCGGCGAACGGCGCACCGGTGACCACGGCTTTGACGCCGTTGACCACAATGCCGTCGTCGCGGGTCTCCACGACACGCAGCGCGGTCTTGGCCGCGTGCTGCCTGGACCGGTCGATCTGAGGGTCGATGAAGGCGAAGGCGCAGTTGAGGTCGCCCTCCTTCACCAGATCCAGGAACTTGCGGATACCCACGGTCAGGTCACGCCCGCCAGTACCCACTGACTGGTCACTCCACGGCTGCGGGTCCTCTTCGTAGGTGACCAGACCGTAGTTGTTCGCGCACGGGGTCCGGCCGATCGATCCACCATCGAGCTCACGGACGACGGTCTCCAGATACATCCGCTTGCGCCGCAGCCCCTCGGCGTCCCCGTGCTTGAGCCACATCTTCGAACGACGCACTCCGTCGTCGTCGACGAAGGTCATGGCGTCCTGCATCTCGGGCTCGTGATGCAGGTCGTAGAACTTCGCGAAACTCTTGGCCGCCGCCATGGTCTTCGGGTGCGTCGTGATGTCGTCGATCCGGTCACCTCCGACCCAGACAACGCGCCCGTCCCTGAGCGACTCCAAGTACTGATCGCCAGTTCGCATCAGATGCCACCTTCTTCACCGAGTACCATCGGGCATGGACTGTCCCTGTCGGGTCGTCATTCAAATTCCACTCGACAGAACGTCACTGGGAATATTGCCGCGACCCCGATTGCGAACCTACTCCTCCACGTGTTAGCCGATGGGAAATCAGCTTCACATTCGGCTGACGCTTCGAATTGCTCAATTCGAAGCGGCGAAATCACACCTCACCGCGAACTGGGCACTCACTCCGCCGATTGATTCCTTTGAGTGTAGACAGTTGGATGTTAATGGGGTGTTAATCGCGCCGAGAGACGCCGTTAATAAAGCGGTTAGGGGGTCTTGCGCGGAGCATGGCGAGTTCGGCCCGCGGACGAAAGTGCCGATCCGCCCGGCTCCATCGTCGAAATACAGACAGTGGTGCGGAAGCAGACGGCGCGCGAAGGCGGCAAGGCCGGCCATCAGGATTCTCACACTGTGGCCGCGGGTTGCCGAGTGAGCCCAGAAGGAGGTTCCTGGGCCGGACGCCTGGCAGGAGCGGCTTCGGTCAGCCGCGCAACAGGGCAGGCACCGGCCTCCCGATGATCACCGAGCGTCGCGACTCCGTGACCGACAAGCCCTCTGCCCGTTCCCCCACCGAGGTATCCCGTCGCGCCCATCTGCGCGGGCCGTCATCCGCGCAGTTGGGTCACAAGCCCGCGAACCTCACCGGACGGCGCGACACCGAGCTCCCTCATCCGTGCGACATACCGCCGATAAAGCGACAACACTGCGTCATCGCTGCCGCTGGCATACTCAAGCCGGATCGCGAGCTGCCAGGCCTGCTCCCGGTAGGGATCGTCGCGGAGCACATGGTCGACCAGACCCTTCGCCTCGCGAAGGCGGTTCAATCGATAAGCCAACGTGGCTGCGTCGACTCTGGCCGACGACAGGACCTCGGTCAAAGCCGCGCGACGCTCCACGACCCATGTGTCCGATCCCGTCGCCAGAAAAGCGCCCCTCTCTGCACTGCTCAGAGCGTGCAAAAGCGTCCGGAGTCGAACCTCTCCGTCCTGCCTTCCGGCTTGCGCAACGATGTCAACAACTCGCTGGGCCGAGCCCATCGCCAGCTCCGGGCCGACCAAACGGAAGACATCCCCGTCCTGCGACGGCCCAAGGTCCGCGGGGAGCGCCCGGCGAAGCCGAAAGAGGGCCTGGCGCAGGTAGCTTCGGCCGGCGGCATCGTTGCGGCCGCTGAAGAGCGCGCCGAGAAGCTCATCGCGTGTGGCCCTCCGGTCAGGGCTTCCGAACAGATAACTGAGCAGCTCCACACTCTTCGTCAGGCGGGGCTTGACCACATTCCCGTCGACCGTGAGAGTCGGCTCTCCGAACTCCTCGAGGACGAGACGTGGCGCGCTCACCTTCACACGCACGGGGAGCCGGCCCGAGTGCACGGCGAGGGTCTCGTGACAGCGGGACACGCGACCGGACTTGGTGTCCGCCGCCCTGGACGCAACCGATGGCATGTCCGCCAACGCTGTCAGCAGCAAGTGCTGAGTCCCGTGGGCCGAGGCAGAGGCGATGGCGAGCTCCGCCGTGGCGTCGGACTCATCCTCGAGACCGAGCCGCCATTGCGCCTCGGCAAGGTACACCGCAGCTGTCGGGAGATCGAGCTGGCGGTCTCCTCTCTGCATACTCAGCAGGCATGCCGAGAGATGCTCCTGCGCCTCAGCATCCCTGCCTTGCAGCAGCATGGAAAGACCCGTCCAAAGCTGCCACGTCTCACGCGTCAGGGCATAGTCCGAGGCGCCGTTGGCAGCCGCCGCCGCCAGCACGCAGTCGGCACGTTGCCCATTGCCTTCGAGACGCAGCCACAGCTTGGCTTCCGCGAGAAGGCTCATGTTCCAGTACACCTTCGAGCCTGTTGACGCGATGAAGTCCCGCCCCTGCTCGAGCAAGGACCAGGCTTCGTCTCCGCGGCCGAGATCCAGCATGAGAAAGACGGCGTCGACACCATGCAACCAAGCCGGCTGCGACGAACCGCGACGAGGCTCGTACATCGCCATGGCGGCGTCCAAGCGCCCTGTGGCGCGCAACGCGGCAACGACCCAGGGTCCCCCGAGGATCGTGCGCCACGGGTCGAACGAGCCGGGGGCGTCGAGTCCGTCAAGGCGACCGCGGACGAAGGCCAGGCGCATCAGCAAACCGTCGAGTGGGCCGAAGGGCATCGTTGAGTATTCCGGGAAGGGTGGGGGCTCCTCGCCGGTTGCGCCCGCGATCAATGTGTCGGCGATGTACCGGTTCCGTCCAGGTGGCAGCTGATCGCCGACGGACCGGGCCTCGTCGATCCGTCCGGAGTGCCAAAGAGACCAACAAGCCAGGACGCGGGCCTCCTCGGAGTCGGGAGTCCCCAGCTCCGGAAGCCAGTCATAGCCGTGCCGATCGAGGAACTCAACTCCGCGACCCCATTGCTCCAGCGCAAAGGCAACGCGCAGGACGACGGATCCGATCTCCGGAGTCGGGGTCCGGACCGACACACCCAGTGCATCGAGCCAACGTGCCGCCAGGGCGAAGTCCATCCGCGCAACCAGGCTCGGGAGGGCGACGGCGGCCAACCGTCCAGCCGCCTCCACGTCGCCGAGCCGAAGCAGCTCATCGACGGCTTCCTCGCGCGCGCCGTTGGCGATCAGGAGTTCTGCGTATCTGCGACGCACCCCGCCGATCGTCTGGGCGTCCTCCCGTTCGAAAGCCGCCTGGAGGAAGTCGCGGAACAGGGGGTGGGGCGTCATGCGCGAAGCGTCGGCGGACCATGTCACCGGAAGGTATCGGCCCCGGAGGTCGGCCATGATGTGCGCCGCGTTCTCCTGGCCCAGTGCCCGGGCTCCGTCGACCCCTATCTCGTGCAACGGGCTCGTATGGAGCAGGAACGTTTGCTCAGGCAGGGAAAGCGAGTTGAATATGTTCGCGGCGACGTAGGAGTGCAGTGAGTCAGGATCCATCTCGTGAGACCGGGCGTGGCGCCACCCCTTGAACAGGACGCCGGTTACCCATCCCCCCGTCGCGGCCACTGCCTCCGCGGGATCCACGTCGACGTCACCCACTGTTCGCAGCGCCGCGCTCGCCTCCCGGACGTCGAAGGCAAGGTCGGTCTCCACCAGCTCGCCGCCCCTGTCACGCTCGCTGGTCGAGCCCAAGTCGAGCTGGACGTCCACGCGCGAGATCAGTACGAGGTTCACGCCGGACGGCAGGTAGCGGGCGAAGGACGACAGCACCGCCATGCAAGTCTCGTCGGAAGCGATTCGCTCCACGTTGTCGCAGACCACGATGAGCCGACTGCCCTGCAGGCTTTCGGCAAGCAGGCCGGCCGCCTCACCGATCTGAAGGCTGCTGCTCAGAGCATCCGAGGCGACATCCGTCGCATTGTGGACTTTGTCCTCGACAGCCGCCTCGATATATACGAGCAGACGCCCCGCCGCCTGCTCCGTCCCGTCGAGCGACACCCAGGCAACAGGCCTGTCGAGATCACGCAGAGCCAGAACCACCGCGGTTGTCTTGCCTGCACCGGCGGTCGCAAAGACTTTCACCACCGCGTGACGCTCGAGGAGCGCATGTACGCTTTGGCTGAGCCTCTGGCGGTGGACTACCTCTTCGGCAGGCTCGGGAATGGCGAGTTTCCGCCTGATGATCGTGCGATGCTGACGACCTGTCGTCGTCAGCCCGCTCGATCGACCGGGCCCGGACTCACCCATCGGAGCAGCTTCGAGGATGTCCGGCGGAGCGGACTCCTCTCCCCGCACCCCAGGCCATGCGTGCCGACATCGCCCAACCTCCGCGCTTCTCAGTGCTCCGCGTGGAGTGTACGCCGGTCGTCCGCGAAGAGCGCTTCGATAGCCTGGGGAATCCGGCGACTGATCTCGGTCCAACGGGGTAGCTCGTCACATTCATTCATGAACCCATGTGTGCCGTCGGTGGTGACCCACATCAGGTCCCCTGGTCGCAGCGACGCACAAGAGGACTCCTACACGACAGGGCCACATGGGCGTCTGACATTCGAACGGTCTCCGCCGACGGACTGCGCCGCCGACAGCCACGGCTCGGTGACGAGTGACACCTGGCCCGCCACGGTGAGCCGATCTTCTTCAGACGGCAGCGCACCGCGACGTCCAGGTCCAGCTCCGTACCGACCTGACTGACCTGCATCGGGCCGTCGGCTCCTTGCACGATGACCGGAATTGTCCGGTACTCATCCGGCAACGCATCCTCGCCGCCCGCATCCGTACGGTGCGGGGCCAGCAGCACCGCCCGGTCACCCACCTGTGCCCTTGCCGGGCGAGCCGCGGCCGCGGCGTCGGCCGCGGCCTGCTCAAGCTGCTGTGCCGATTGCTCGGCCAGGTCGTCCACCCGGGCCCGCACGGCCGCAACCCGCTCCAGCATCCCCAGCACCCTGTCGATCACCGAAGTGGGCCGAACCACTGACGGATCGCAGGGACAGACCGGACAGCCACGCAGCCCAATCGGACATCCCCGCCGGCGGGCCCGTCAGCCGATCGCCACCGCGGACATGCGCAGCCGAGCAGCCGTCCCATACATCACACCAGGGCCTCGACCCGCGACTTCACGGCGCACGCAACACAGCCCCTAGCTCATGGCGCCGAATCCACCCGCGAAGTGGACGAGCGGACGGCCTTCCGCTTCGTGTGCGAAATGCCATGCGTCGCCCACGAAGATGGTGTGGTCGCCGCCGGGCAGGGCCTGGGAGACGTCGCAGACGATCGTGGCGATGGCGTCCCTGAGGACCGGCACACCGTGGTTCTCGTCGATGGCCACGCCGGCGAACCGGTCAGGCACTGAGGCGGCGAAGGCGCGGGCCAGGTGCTCGCCGTCCTCGCCCAGGACGTTGACGGCGAAGCGTCCATGCTCGGCGATCGCGGTGCGGGTGAAAAGGTGGTTGCCGATGCACACGATCAGCTGGAGCGGGTCCAGCGACAAGGCGGATACCGCGCTGGCTGTGATGCCGATGGGCGTGCCTCCGGTCCGGGTCGTGATGACGCTGACGCCGGTGGCGAGACGGCTCATGGTGGCCCGGAACGCGACGGCCGTGTCGAGGGTTTCAGTCATGTGGGACCTCCAAGAGGGGTGCGGTCTGGCCCGCGCCGGCGAAAGACGCTCCACGGCGAGCACCGGGCGTCCCGTGCGGGTGGCATCGATGGGTCAGGCGCGGCCTGGGTGCGGCGTGTGCCGGGAGTCCCGGCGAGGGGCGGGGTGCCGCCTGTGAGATGCGCCGCGGGTCCGGAGTCGGCCCTGCGGGCTCGAGCACGAAGGTGTGCTCAGCAGGATGTACGGATCGTGGGTCGTGGTGCTGTACGGGCCGGTGCCAGACGGTTGGTCCTGGTATGCCGCAACGAGTGACTGCGGCATGCCGAAGGCCGGGTCGTGGTCGAGGTAGGGGTCGTCGGAGGGGCGCAGCATCGTGGTCACGTCCTGGAATCCCCGGGCGACGATCCGAAGGTGCAGATGCGCAGGCCGCATGACCGATAGGCCGGTGGTCCGCATCATGGTGAAGACCCCGCGGGCGGGGTCGCACAAAGCCGTGCCGCGCGCATCCGCTTCGGATGGATCAAGCAGGATCGCCCGGGAGCGCGCCTGCAGGGGCGTCCAAGGCCTCACCGGCCATCAGGAAGGGAGCGGGTCCTGGCCTCGGCTGCGCAGCACTTCCACGGCGTATCGCCGAAGGGCGAAGCACGCTACCGATGCGTTCGGCCCGCGGGATCCTGCGGGCCGAACGCGTCGGTGGCGGTCACGCGTCCTGGGTCTTGATGTAGTCGGGCTGATCCTTGTCGTCCAGCGAGAAGCCCTGGTTGGCATCGGCGGCCCGAGAGGATGCGGGCCGGGTGGCGACGGGAGTCGCCGAGCCGAACAGTTCCTCCCGCTCGGCGAGGGCGCGTGCGGTCATCTCGTCGGAGGTACCGAGACCGATTGCCTCGCGGGCCAGTTCGGTGATGGAGCCTCCGGGGTCGGTCGAGATGCGCTGCATCGTCAGCAGCTTGATGAGGAACAACGGCGTGCCCTGGAACCGCTCGAACGACCTGAAGCGTCCGGCCCAGTCGCTGAGGAACCGGTCCTGCACGAACTTGAAGAGCCGCACCTTGTCGTGCGCGCTCATCGTCGTGCCGTGGAACATCTCCAGAAGCCTGGTGCCGACCTCGGGGACCTCGAAGTCGTTCTCGCTCGGCGACAGCACCGCGGAGCGGCCGCACATCTCGACGATCTTCTCCGTCAGCCGGCTCACGTTCTCCAGGTAGTGCGCGCGGCCGAAGTCGTAGAAGACGTTGTTCGGCTTGCACAGTCCCCGCGGCGTCACGAACGCGGTCGTCTCCGATGCGATGGTGAAGGCGCGCAGCGTCTCGTGGAAGCGGACGAGGTCGGCGATGTCGGATCCCACGACCGGGTGCTGCAGCGTTCCCGTCGTCTGTGCGACGAGGACCGCCAGTCCGGTCATGAGTTCCGCGTTGACGATCATGTGGTGCAGGGTGTCGGCGTGCTCGAAGTCGAAAGTACGCTGCGCGTACAACCTGGAGTGATCGACGTTGCCCAGGTGGTAGATGTGCTCCCACGGGATGAGGACGTCATCGAAGTACGCCATGGAGTCGAGCTCGTCACCGAGGCTCGACAGCGGCCGCTCAGAACCGGACTCGGCGGGTGCGGCGTTGGAACGTCGTGCCACGTGCGTGACCTTCGGGTGGCTCACAGGGACGCTCGCCCAGATGATGTGCTCCGGTTCCGTCCCAGGCTTCACGATGTTGCCGAGCAGCATCGTGTCGGCGAATATGACCGCGGTGGAGACCCCCTTCCAGCCTTCGACCACGATGCCTTCGTCATTACGCTCCTTGACGCGGAGCATCGGGTTGCGTGCGGCCGCCCCGGGGTCCGAGCGGTCCCGCTGCACGTCGTTGAGCAGGGGGACCGTCCACAGGTCCGCGTCGCGGTTGGCCTCGAAGTCAGCCACGATGTTGCGGGCGAGGTCGACGTTCGCGGGTGTGTCCTTGGACAGATCTGCCCAGGGGGCGGTGTCGTCCACGAGGGCGTACCAGTTGCCGTTGTTGCTCTGGGGAAGGCGGCCGAACGCACCGCCGGCGAAACCGCGAATCACCTGGTTGGCGTAGTCGCGCCGGCGTTCGAGGTCGTGCCGGTCCCGCGGATACAACCAGCCGACCGCGCGTCGCGTGCCGTCCTCGTCTACGAAGGTCAGGGAGGCCTGGTTCTCGGCCTCGTGGTGCAGGTCGTAGAAGCGCGCGGCCTGCGCGGCATAGCCACGGGTCAGAGGATGCTCGGTCACATCCTCGATGCGCTCACCGTCGATGAAGACGTTACGCCCGTCACGCAGAGATTCCAGGTACTCCGCACCGGTTCTCATGGTCATGCCTCCAGCTCTCTAGGAACGCGGCTCACTGTCCCGGTCAAGCCGTTAACAAACCGCGAACAGGGCGTTAATGGCCCTCCGGGCGAGCGCCGTCCAGGTGTATGCGCAGTCCGAGTGAGTCCAGCACCGCACTCGCCGGCTCGGCGCGGTCCCTGGCCGGGCACACGACCCCGCGATCAAGGACGTCTTCAGTAGGAGAATCGTCGGCTGCCCGATCGACACGAGGATGAAGTCCCGCCGGGCCGTACCTGCGCCGGACCCCACCCGGTCGAGGGCATCTGGTCGGTACCTGGCAGCAGCTTGGGCCACGAGAGCCAACGGTGCCGCTGAGTGTGTGCGAGCCGGGATGCCGGGCTGGTCCGCGCGGGACGAAGGCAGGAGTGCAGACCGGCCCCGCCCCCCATTACCTTCTTGTTAGCCCCGCAACGGGGCGCCCGGCCTTCGGAGTTGGCATGGCTTTCTCCCCTTGTTCGATCGCATGGCTTGGGGGGTGGTGTCACCGGCTCCGGAGGCATCGACAGACCGCTGATTAGGGGCATGACGACCGGCTTCTTCGCAGGTCGGGAGGCTCTTCGTAATGTGGATGTGGCGATCGATGCCGTGGGGCGGCCGGGCGAGAACGACCGAAGGACGCACGTGATCGACGTCAGTGACATCGGCGCCTTCCTCGGCCTGGACGTCGGCAAGGGCGAGGAAGGCGCCACCGCCGTCACCCCGGCCGGGAAGAAAGCCTTCGACAAGCGGCTACCCAACAGTTCTCCTCGATCCGCGGCGAACAACCGTCCCGGCGCGGAAACAAGCAGCTCAAAGTGCGACACGAAGTCGCTCACGACAAGTGGGAACAGCCACGGAGGAAGGAGTGAAGAGCTGGTCCCCGGATCAGTGTCCAAGATCCGTTCCCGCGCTCACATGCGTCACCGGCAACGGCGGGGTGTGAAGCTGAGCGTTCAAACCCAAGGGTGTCTCGGCCATCGAGGAGCCACAGGTGAGGGAAAGACTGGACGGGTGAATTGTGTGAACCCCCGTTGATGTCCCGTTAGCTTGAAGCCGCCCGATGGCTTGCAGTCAGCGGCTGTAGGACCCCGCGTTGAGAGACGCGAAGCGACTCCCGGAGATTTGAGACCGGGAGGAGGACACCGCTGGTCCCGGGATCGAGGGGGCGCCCACCCCAGTCGCAACTTGCGTGTGTGGAACGTGGAAACCCCGTTGGGGTCCGGGAGAAACAAGGCCCGGTAAGCCAACCGCAAGGAAGGCCCAATCCCCCAGCGGGAACAGGATGGCGCAAGAAGCAAATGCCGGTAGGTCGAAAGGCCAGGGGAAACGCAGGAGGAACCTTCGAACCTCTTGCATATAACTCGCCGGATACGGGTCTCAGTGGCCCGGCCCGAAAGGGAGCCCACGTGAGCCGGGTGAGCCTTTAAAGCATCACGAGTCAAGAAGCCAGAACCTGTTGGACAAGTTAGATACCGAGGGAGGACCGTGCAGCAAGAGGAAACTCCAGACGGCTGCGTGCCCGACGGGATCGGACCACAGGACGATACCTTCGACTGGAACAGTGTCGACTGGGACAGAGTTGAGGGGAACGTACGGCGACTGCGACAGCGGATCTTTAAGGCAACACAGGAAGGGGACCTAAAGAGAGTCCGCAACCTGCAAAAGCTCATGCTGAGGAGCTACAGCAACACGCTTGTGAGCGTGAAGCGGGTGACACAGCAGAGCAGTGGCCGCAAGACGGCAGGCATCGATAGGGAACGGGCACTCACTCCGAGAGCGCGGGCCCGGATGACAACCGAAATGCATCGGGGGTCACAACCCTGGAGGGCCAAGCCCGTAAAGCGTGTCTATATCCCGAAGAGCAATGGAAAGCAGAGACCACTCGACATCCCGGTCATGCGTGATCGGGTCCTCCAAGCACGCGTCAAGAGTGCCTTGGAACCAGAGTGGGAGGCCCGGTTCGAACCACGATCCTATGGATTCAGACCAGGCCGCGGATGCCATGACGCCATCGCGGCGATCTTCGGAGTCGCGAAAGGCAAGATGGCAAAACGCCTGTGGGTGCTGGACGCCGACCTGGCGGCAGCGTTTGACCGCATCGATCACGCTCACCTGCTCAAATCCGTCCAAGGGTTCCCCGGTTCTCCGAACGTGCGCCACGGATCGCCGCAAGAGCTTTCGGGCCGGACGCGGCAAGTGCGTCGACAAGGCGGGAGACGGTCGGATCGGAGGCCACCCGGCCGAACACCGCCGGCTCGGCCCGCAGCATGGCGACGTCGGCCAGACAGCCGCCGCCGAGTGCGACGGCCAGGGTCACCTCCAGCAGGATCTTGCCCGGTCGTGCACGGGCCGCGGCTTACGCCACGGCACCAGCGCAGTCGATATCGCGGTGTCCAGGCCCACCTTGCGGACGGTCTCGACCAGCAGCACCGACCCGGCCTGCGTGACCACCCCACGGGCACCGCCCGCGACGCGGACACGCGGGTACAACCCGATACGGCTGACCATCATGGTGCAAGAGTGGATTGACCCGTGGAACGGTCAACCTGCTCGATTCGACAACGATTCGACCCCGCGAGTGTTGGACAGGATTGGCACCCACCCCTGCCCTCGACCGGAGTGGTGAGGTGAACTGACTACCACGTTGCAGGCAGTAGACGGCTGACCAGGAAGTTTCCGTCCGACGGAAGTCCTATTGCCGGGGTGTGGGCGACATCGTCATGGTGTTTCCGACACGACGTCGAGGATGACGGGACCCCGCGCATGCCGCACATCACCGCGTTCGCCAGAAACCAGTGGTACGTCGCCGCCTACTCGCACGAGGTCGGGCGGGAGTTGCTCGGTCGGACGATCCTCGGTGAACCGCTCGTCTTCTACCGGACGCAGGACGACGGGACGGCCGTCGCGCTGGCGGACCGGTGTGTGCACCGCCGCTTCCCGCTCTCGGAGAGCCGGCTCGACGGCGACAGGATCGTGTGCGGCTACCACGGCTTCACGTACGACACGACCGGCAGCTGTGTGTACGTGCCGGGGCAGAAACGCATACCGCGCACGGCCCGGGTCGCCTCGTACCCCGTCGTCGAGCAGGACTCGTTCGTCTGGGTCTGGATCGGCGACCCGGCGCTCGCCGACCCGGACGGCATCCCCCGCGCCCGGCACATGGACTCGCCGGACTGGACCACCGTCTGCGGCATGGAGCCCATCGACGCCGACTACGGGCTGCTGGTCGACAATCTGCTCGACCTCTCGCACGAGACGTATCTGCACGGCGGTTACATCGGCACCCCCGAGGTCGCCGAGACGCCGATCACCACGGAGGTCGACGAGGGCGCGGGCATCGTGCGGGTCAGCCGGCACATGGACGACGCCGAGTGTCCCCCGTTCTACGCCCGCTCGACCGGAATCGAGGGCCGGATCACCCGCTGGCAGGACATCGAGTACCACGCGCCGTGCCTGTATCTGCTGCACAGCCGGATCGCCCCGGTCGGGGTGCTGCCCGAGGCGGACGGCGGCGACCCGAACGGCTTCCACACCGAGATCACCTACGCGATCACTCCGTCGAGCGACGGCCATGTCTACGACTTCTGGGCGGTCTCCCGGGACTTCGCCGGGGACGACGAGGAAGTCACCACGTTCCTGCGGGACTTCAACCACACCGTGGTGATGCAGGACGTCGACGCGCTCAACCTGCTGCAGAAGACCCTCGGCACCGAGCGGACGGGCTACCAGGAGCTGAGCATCAACATCGACACCGGCGGTCTCGCGGCCCGCCGCATCCTCGCCCGCCTGGTCGAGGAGGGCGACAAGCCGATGGAGAAGGTGCTGTGACCACGCCTCCCCGCTTCGCGACCCGCGAGATCTACCGCATCGACTGGGTCCCGGGCACCGATGTGCTGCACGGGACCTGTCACTGCGGTGCCGAGCACAGCGCCCAGGACCCGATCGAGATGTGGGAGTGGATGCTCGGCCACCCCGAAGGACATCGGCCACAGGAGTCACGGGGGCTTGGATCATGAGCTCCTACGAAGTCGAACTCGTCGTGCAGGAGAGGGAGTTCGCCGCCGATGGTGTGCTCTCCCTCACTCTGCGCCACCCGCTCGGCGAGGAACTCCCCGCCTGGGACCCCGGCGCCCACGTCGACGTGGTGCTCGGGGCCGGCCTCGAGCGGCAGTACTCGCTGTGCGGGGATCCCGCGGACCGTCGGGCGTGGCGGATCGCGGTGCTGCGGGAACCGGACGGACGCGGCGGATCCTCGTATGTGCACGAGCAGTTGGGCCCGGGCGACAAGGTCCGGGTCCGCGGCCCGCGCAACCACTTCGCGCTCGCGCCCGCCGCGCGCTACCGCTTCGTCGCGGGCGGCATCGGCATCACCCCGATCCTGCCGATGCTCGCCGCGGCGCAGGCGGCGGGCGCCGAGTGGACGCTGCTGTACGGCGGGCGGACACGCGACTCCATGGCGTTCACCGGGGAGTTGGAACGGTACGGGGACCGGGTGACCGTCGCTCCGCAGGACGAGTGCGGACTGCTGGACCTCGACTCCGTCCTGACCGGGGTCCCCGAGGGCACGCTCGTCTACTGCTGCGGTCCCGGCCCGCTGCTGGACGCGGTGGAGGCGCGCTGTCCCGCCGGGCTGCTGCGCGTCGAGCGTTTCCGGCCGAAGGTTCAGGAGACGGGCGGGGACGGCGAGTTCGAGGTGGAGCTCGCGCGCAGCGGTCGTACGCTGACCGTCCCCGCGCATGTCTCCGTGCTCGACACCGTGCGCGGCGCGGGCGTCGAGGTGCTCTTCTCCTGCACGGAGGGCACCTGCGGGACCTGCGAGACGGATGTCCTCGAAGGGACCCCGGACCACCGGGACTCGGTGCTCACGAACGACGAGCGGGAGGCGGGCGAGACCATGCTGATCTGCGTCTCCCGGTGCCTCGGGAAGCGGCTCGTGCTGGACCTGTGAGCCGCGGGGCCCTGGAGGCCCGCCTCGGCGCAGACCCGTCTCGGTCGGGCCCGGCCCACCAACTGTCAACAATATTGTTGGCCAAAACCATTGACCCCGCCGTACGAGGGCTCTACCTTCCCGCTGAGTACCCATTGCGGTGCGCGCACAGCCTGTCGGAACAATGTCGTCTGCACAGGAGGAGCCATGCGTCGTCTGCTCGCCGGTCTCGCGGTCGGATCCTTTCTGGTCGCCGCGTCGGCCTGCGGTTCGTCCGGCGGCGGTGGCGCCTCGGACAAGAACGCGTCGTCCGGCGGTACCACCACGGTCAAGGTCGGGGTCATCCCCATCGTCGATGTCGCGCCGCTCTACCTGGGCCAGCAGAAGGGCTTCTACAGCAAACGCGGTCTGAAACTGTCCATGACGACCGCGCAGGGCGGCGCGGCGATCGTGCCGGGAGTGGTCAGCGGCCAGTTCCAGTTCGGGTTCAGCAACATGACCTCGCTGATGATCGCCCAGAGCCAGAACGTGCCCGTGAAGGCCGTCGTCAACGGGGTCGCCTCGACGGGCCTGGCGGGCAAGGACTTCGGCGCCATCACCGTGAAGAAGGGCAGCCCGATCAAGTCCCCCAAGGAACTGGAGGGGAAGAAGGTCGCGGTCAACACGCTGAAGAACATCAACGAGACGGCGGTGCGCGAGTCGGTGCGCAAGGCGGGCGGAGACCCGTCCAAGGTGAAGTTCGTCGAGCTGGCCTTCGACCAGATGCCCGCCGCCCTCGACAGCGGTCGGATCGATGCCGCGATGGTGGTCGAGCCCGCGCTCGCCACCGTCAAGAGCCAGGGCGCCACGGAGATCGCCTCGTCCCTCGTCGACGTCGCCAAGAACCTCACCGTGGCGATGTACTTCACCTCGACGCAGTACGAGCAGAAGAACCCCGACGTGGTGAAGAAGTTCCAGGAGGCGACCGCGGAGTCCCTCGCCTACGCCGACGCCCACCCGGACGAGGTCCGCCAGGCCGTCACCACGTACACGAAGATCCCGGCGGCGACGCTGGCCCAGGTCACCCTTCCGAAGTGGCCCGCCGAGCCGAACCGCGCGTCGATCGAGGCGCTGGAGAAACTGGGCGAGCAGGACGGGCTCTTCAAGTCCGCGCCCGACCTCGACAAGCTGCTGCCGTGAGGGGTGCGAACGCCGCGCTGGGCGCCGCCGGACTCGCGGCCTTCCTCGCGCTGGGCGAGGCGGTGCCGCGGCTCGGTCTCGTCAAGGAGGCGTACTTCCCGCCGACCAGCCGCATCGCCGACGCGCTCGGCCAGGAGGTCACCGACCACGCCTTCTGGACGGCGCTCGGCGACACCCTGACCGGCTGGGCGCTGGGCCTGGCGATCGCGATCGGCGCGGGTGTCGTCGTGGGGCTGCTCGTCTCGGTCGTGCCGTATCTGCGCGAGGCCACCGCCTCGACGATCGAGTTCCTGCGCCCGATCCCCTCCGTCGCCCTGATCCCCCTCGCTGTCCTGCTCTACGGCACCGAGCTGCGCTCCGTCCTCCTCCTCGTCGTGTACGCCTCGTTCTGGCAGGTCCTCGTCCAGGTCCTGTACGGCGTCCAGGACGTCGACCCGGTAGCCGAGGAGACGGCCCGCTCGTACGGCCTCGGCCCGTGGGCACGCGTCCGGCACGTCCTGTGGCCCACGGCCCTCCCCTACGTCATGACGGGCGTCCGGCTCGCCGCCGCGGTGGCCCTCATCCTCGCCGTGACCGCCGAACTCGTCATCGGAGCACCGGGGCTGGGCGCGCGCATCGCGGTCGCCGAGTCCTCGCAGGCGGTCCCCGACATGTACGCGCTGGTGGTGGTCACCGGTCTGCTCGGGCTGCTCATCAACGTGGGCGCCCGTACGGTGGAGCGCCGGGCGCTGGCCTGGCACCAGTCGGTGCGCGGGGAGGTGGCGGTGTGAGGGACTTCCTGATGCGGCTGCTCTTCGTCGTCGCGCTGCCCGCGCTGCTCGTCACGGTCTGGTGGCTGGCGTCCGACGGCAGTACGAACGTCTACTGGCCACCGCTGCGCACGATCCTCAAGACCTTCCCGGACGTCTGGACGAGCGAGCGGCTGCGCTCCGACCTCGTGCCCAGCGTGCTGCGTCTGCTCGCCGGTTACGCGGCGGCGGCCGTCGTGGGCGTGGCGCTGGGCACGGTCATCGGCTCGTACCGGCGGGTGCGGGCCGTGTGCGAGCCGGTCCTCGAATTCCTGCGCGCGGTTCCGCCTCCCGTCCTGGTCCCCGTCATCATGCTGTTCGCCGGCATCGGCGACACGATGAAGATCGCCGTGATCGCGAGCGGCTGTGTCTGGCCGATCTTGCTCAACACGGTCGAGGGCGTGCGGGCGATCGACTCGGTGATGGCGGAGACGGCGCGTTCGTACGGCATCACGGGCGTGGCCCGGCTGCGCGGCGTGGTCCTGCGCGCGGCGAGCCCGCAGATCTTCGCGGGCCTGCGCCAGGCCCTGTCCATCGGGATCATCCTGATGGTCATCAGCGAGATGTTCGCGGCCAGCAACGGCCTCGGCTTCACCATCGTCCAGTTCCAGCGGAGCTTCGCGATCCCCGACATGTGGACCGGAATCCTCGTTCTGGGCCTGCTCGGTTTCCTTCTCTCGGTCGTCTTCCACCTGGTCGAGCGCCGGGTGCTCGGCTGGTACCACGGTCTGCGCGCGGTGTCCCGGCGGTCTCCGTGAAGCTCGCGAAAGGGCGGTCCATGCACGCGTCTCTTGTCGTATCCGGCCTGAACAAGGTCTACGAGGGTTCCGGCCGCCGGGTGGAGGCGGTACGGGACCTCACCTTCACCGTCGAGGCGGGCGAACTCGTCTGTCTGGTCGGCCCGTCGGGATGCGGCAAGACCACGCTCCTGAAGTGCGTGGGCGGGCTGCTGACGCCGACGGCGGGCGAGGTACGGCTGAACGACCGCCCGGTGAGCGGTCCGCCGCCGGGGATGGCGTTCGTGTTCCAGGAGTACGGACGCAGCCTGTTCCCCTGGATGCGGGTCCGGGAGAACGTCGAACTGCCCCTGAAACAGAAGCCGTTGAGCAAGGCGCGGCGCCGGGAGCTGGTCACGGACGCGTTGGAGTCGGTCGGGCTCACGGATGCCGCCGGGGCCTACCCGTGGCAGCTGTCCGGCGGGATGCAGCAGCGCGTCGCGATCGCCCGCGCGCTCGCCTACGAGCCCGACGTCCTGCTGATGGACGAGCCGTTCGCGGCGGTCGACGCGCAGACCCGGGCCGATCTGGAGGACCTGGTGCGGGGTCTGTGGCGGGAACGCGGCATCACGATCCTCTTCGTCACGCACGACATCGACGAGGCCGTCTACCTCGGCGAGCGGGTTCTGATCCTCTCCGCCTCACCCACCGTCGTACAGGAGCAACTGAAGGTCGATCTCCCCGACGAGCGGGACCAGTTGCACACCCGGGTCGCCCCGCGCTTCGCCGAACTGCGGACCCATGTGTACGAGCAGATCCAGGCGGCGAAGCGCGGGGCGGCCTTCGGTCTCACGACAGATACGCCTCCACCTCGCTGAACTGGGCCGCGGGCCAGCCGGTGTTGGCGGTGACATCGAGCCGGAGATAGCGCAGGTTCGTGCCGCTGGGCAGGGTGACCGTCACCGTGTTCCCGGTGGCCGGGTCGAAGCGGTAGTCCTTGGAGGCGACGACCGTCGAGTACGCCGAGCCATCCGTGCTGCCCAGAACCGACAGGGTCTGCGTGCGCGCCTGCCAGACCGCGGCGGGCGGCAGCTTCAGCACGAGGCGGCGGGCGGGCTGATTCGAGCCGAGGTCCACCGTCCAGGCCTGCGGGAAGGCGTTGTTGGTGGACTCCCAGTAGCTGTTCGCGTCGCCGTCGACCGCCTTGCCGGGGGTGTAGACGTCCTGCGACCCGGTGGCGGTGGCCGGGCGGCCCTTGGCGAGGTTGCGGGCCGGGTCGGGGTCCGGGTTCCCGGCGCCGGGCTGGGGCCAGGTGGAGCAGTCCGCCCAGGTGGTGTCCCAGCCGGAGTTGCCGGCGCCGTTGGTGAGCGTGAAGGCGCCGGAACCGTTCGGGTAGGGGCAGTTGTAGATGCCCGCCGCGCCGACCCCCGTGGCCTGCACATTGCTGAACCTGGCCGCGCCCTGCGACTCGGCCTGGACGACGACCGTGCCGGTGTTCCTGACCGTCGCACCGTCCACCGTGATGTTCTTGGTCGCGTAGCCGTGGCCGCCGCCCGACACGAACTCGAAGGCGCTGTAGGGACTGTCGGTGATCGTCGTACCGGTGATGTTGACGGTCGCCTCGATGGCGCTGTCGTAGGAGTCGACGCGCAGCGCGCCCATCGGGTGGTTCCAGTTGGGGTTCATCGCGCCCGCGCGCACGAGGGTGTTTCCGGAGACCGTGATCGTGCCCGCGAGCGGGGAGAAGGGGTCGAGGAACTTCTGGTTGGAGATCGCGATGCCGCTGCCGAGGGCGTTGGTGTCGGCGACCAGGTTGTTCGTCACCGCGAGGTCGGTGCCGCCGTAGATCGCGATGCCGTTGGCGAGGTTCGGCTGTGAGATGGTGTTGTTCTCGAAGCTGCTGTTGGTGTCGGGCGAGTACAGCGACCACATCGCGAGGGCGTCGTCACCGTTGTTGCGCAGGAAGTTGCCCCGCACCCGGACCCCGCGCGCGTTGCCGTTCAGGTTGAGGCCGTCGGCGGTGGTGTCGAGGATGCGGTTGTTCTCGACGACGAGGTTGTCGTTGTTGCCGGTCAGCCAGAGGCCGACCTTGAGGTGCTGGAGCCACATTCCGGAGACGCTGGAGTTCGGGCCCAGTGAGCCGTTGACGAAGTTGTCCGGGTTGGAATCGACTCGCTCGGTGACCTCACCGATGACGGCGAAGTCCTTGAGGTGGACGCCTCCGGACGAGCCGGTCTGGTCGATGAAGCGCGAGGTGTGGACGACGGAGTACCAGCTGCCGGCGCCCTGGAGGGTGACGTTCTGGATGCCGTTCAGCGAGGAGGTGACGCGGTAGTCGCCCGGCGGGATCCACACCACTCCCCCTTGCGCGGCCGAGATCGCGTCCCGGAACGCCTGGGTCGAGTCGCCCTGGCCGCTGGGGTCCGCGCCCTTGTCGGTGACGGACACCGATCCGGCGGGGCGCGTCGCGGCGGCGGCCACCTGTTCGAAGTCGGCCACGTCCACGGTGACCTGGGTGGACGTCGCCTGGAAGGCCACCTTGTCGCCCGGCTGCACGTTCTGCCCGAGCAGCAGGCGGGCGTTGTCGAAGAAGTGGTGGGTCTTCGCGCCCGCGATCCAACTCGTGTCGACGTAGGAGTACTTGGAGGTGACGGCGAGTGTCCTGGCGAGCTTCTGGCCGTTGACGTAGACGTCGAGGGTGCCGGACTGTCCGTCGGGAACGTTGTAGGACACGTTCACCGCGTTGGCCGCGCGCGGCACGGTGAACTCGACACGCTGGCCCGCGGTGAGCCGTACCGCCTGCCGTCCGGACGCCTCCGAGGCGAGGGTGCCCTGGGTGTAGTCGGGCCCGATCTTCGCGCCGGTGCTCGTGGCGGACTCCGCCTCGACCGAGGTGAAGGGCAGGTCGGCACCGACGGCCGCGTGTGCGGCGGGTGCGGTCATCACCAGCATGCCGGCCGCCAGGGCGACGGTGGTGGCGGTGACGGTGGCGAGCATTGGCATGTGCCTGACAGATCTGAAGCTGTTGTGCATGTGCTGATCCCTTCGTGGTGGGGGTGCGGGGATAGCGGTATGCGGTCGGCGCTGTCGACGCGGTCTCAGCCGCGCAGCCAGACCGCCGTGTCCTTCGGCAGTCGCCCCTGTGGGTCCAGGGGACCGCTGCCGAGCAGGAGTCGGGAGTGGGCGGGGAGGCCGGCGGGGGCGTCGGCGAGGTTCACGACGCACAGCAGCCGCCCCTCCTGCCCGGTCCGGGCGAAGGCGAGTACGCCTTCGGGCGTGGGCAGCCAGGTGAGCGGGCCGTCGCCGAACTCCGGCCTGATCGTCAGGGCCGCGCGGTAGAGGGAGAGCATCGAGCCGGGATCGGCGGCCTGGAGGTCGGCGGCGTACGCGGACCAGCCGCTCGGCTGGGGCAGCCAGGGCTCGCCGCCGAAGCCCGCGTGCGGCGCGTCGGCCGTCCACGGGAGCGGGACCCGGCAGCCGTCCCGGCCCGGGTCGGTGCCGCCGGAGCGGAAGTGCATCGGGTCCTGGACGCGGTCGCCGGGTATGTCGGCCTCGGGCAGGCCCAGCTCCTCGCCCTGGTAGAGGTAGACGGCGCCGGGCAGGGCGAGGGAGAGCAGGGCCCCGGCGCGGGCCCGGCGGGTGCCGAGAGCGAGGTCGGTCGGGGTGCCGAAGGCCTTCGTGGCGAAGTCGAAGCCGGTGTCGGCGCGGCCGTAGCGGGTGACCGTGCGGGTCACGTCGTGGTTGCACAGTACCCAGGTGGCGGGCGCGCCGACCGGGGCGTGTTCGGCGAGGGTCTCGTCGATGGACGTCCGCAGGCGTCCTGCGTCCCAGGGGCAGGTCAGGAAGGAGAAGTTGAAGGCGGTGTGCAGCTCGTCGGGGCGCAGATAGCGGGCGAAGCGCTCGGTGTCGGGGAGCCAGACCTCGCCGACGAAGATGCCGTCGTGGGCGTCGGCGACGGAGCGCCAGGAGCGGTAGATGTCGTGGAGCTCGTCGCGGTCGACGTACGGATGCGGGTCGCGGCCCTCGACGAAGTCGGGGAGGTCCGGGTCCTTGGCGAGCAGGGCGGCCGAGTCGATGCGGACGCCCGCCACGCCGCGCTCGAACCAGAACCGCAGGATCTCCTCGTGTTCCTGGCGGACGGCGGGGTGCGCCCAGTTGAGGTCGGGCTGCTCGGGGGTGAACAGGTGGAGATACCAGGTGCCGTCGGGCAGCCGGGTCCAGACGGGCTCGGCGGAGCCTGCGAACTGGGACGGCCAGTCGTTGGGCGGGAGTTCACCGTGTTCGCCGCGTCCGGGACGGAAGTGGAAGAGCTCGCGTTCGGGCCCTCCGGCCAAGGCGGCCCGGAACCAGGGGTGTTGGTCGGAGACGTGGTTGGGCACGATGTCGACGAGGGTGCGGATGCCCAGTTCCTTCGCCTCGGCGATGAGTTTCTCCGCCTCGGCGAGCGTCCCGAAGGCCGGGTCGATGACCCGGTAGTCGGCGACGTCGTAGCCGCCGTCCTTCATCGGGGACAGGTACCAGGGGTTGACCCACAGGGCGTCCACGCCGAGTTCGGCGAGATACGGGAGTTTGGCGCGGACGCCCGCGAGGTCGCCGGTGCCGTCGCCGTCGCCGTCCGCGAAGCTGCGGACGTACACCTGGTAGATGACGGCGGAGCGCCACCAGTTCTGGGCATGGGTGGGCTGTCCCACGGTGCCTGCCTTTCTGTTGCGGGGGCGGTGTCAGCCCTTCGTGCTGCCCGCGCTGATCCCGGCGATGATGTGCCGCTGGAACACCAGGAACATCAGGACCATGGGGATACTGGCGATCACCATCGCGGCGATGAGCACGGTCAGCTGGATGTTCTGCGACAGCTGGACGAGGGCCACGCTGATCGGCTGCTTGTCGGTGTCGGAGAAGACCATCAGCGGCCAGAGGAAGTCCTGCCAGACGGCGACCAGGGCGAAGATCGACACGACGCCCAGGACGGGGCGGGACATGGGCAGCACGATGGACCAGAGGGTGCGCAACCGTCCGGCACCGTCGATCTCGGCGGCCTCCAGGACATCGCGCGGGATCTGGTCGAAGAAGCGCTTGAGGAGATAGAGGTTGAAGGCGTTGGCCACGGCGGGCAGCCAGATGCCGAGCGGGTCGTTGAGAAGGCTGGTGTGGATCAGCGGGAGGTCGGCGACGGTCAGGTACTTCGGCACGACCAGCGCCTGCGCCGGGACCATCAGGGTGGCGAGGATGCCGCCGAGAATCACCTTGCCGAACGCCGGCTTCAGCTTGGAGAGGGCGTACGCGGCCGCCGTGCAGAAGACGAGCTGGAGCAGCCAGGCGCCGGCGGCCTGCACCACCGTGTTCCACAGGTGGGTGGGCAGGTCCATCAGGTCCCAGGCGTCGGTGTAGCCGCTGAGGTGCCATGCCTTGGGCACGAGGGTCGGCGGGGTCCGCGTCACTTCGTCCGGGGACTTCATCGCGCCGGTCACCATCCAGTAGACCGGGAAGAGGAAGGCGAGCGCGAAGAGCAGGACGACGGCCGTGAAGACGGTCCAGTAGAGGGCCTTGCCGCGGGGGCGGGCGAGGGTGAGCGGGGAGACCAGGGTGCGGGTGCCGCTGCTCATGAGTACTCCTCCCCCGACGAGCGGGTCAGCCGCAGATAGACCGCGGAGAACAGGCCGAGCAGCACGAGGAGCATGACGCTCAGCGCGCACGCGCCGCCGAAGTCGTTGTAGAGGAACGCGTACTTGTAGATGAGGTAGAGGACGGTGACCGTGGCGTTCTCGGGGCCGCCGCCGGTGATGACGAAGGGCTCGGTGAAGACCTGCATCGTGGCGATGATCTGAAGCAGCATCAGCATGAGGACGATGAACCGGGTCTGCGGGATCGTCACGTGCCGGATGCGCTGGAGGATGTTCGCGCCGTCCAGTTCCGCCGCCTCGTACAGCTCCCCCGGGATGCCCTGGAGCGCGGCCAGGTAGATCAGGACCGTGCCGCCCATGTTGGCCCAGGTCGCCACGATGACCAGGGAGACGAGCGCGGTGTCGGCGCCGTTGGACCAGTTCGAGGTGGGCAGGTGCAGAAAGCGCAGCGCCTCGTTGGCGAGGCCCGCTCCGGGATCGTAGAACCACTTCCACAGCAGGGCGCTGACCACCGGCGGGATCATCACCGGCAGGTACACCACGACCCTGAAGAACGCCTTCGCGTGCCGGAGTTCGTTGAGGACCAGGGCCATCACGAACGGGACGGCGAAGCCGATGAGCAGGGCGAGGAGCGTGAAGGTGAACGTGTTGCGCCAGGCCGCGGTGAACTCCGGGTCGTGGAAGACACGGGTGAAGTTGGCGGTGCCGACCCACTGGGGCGATGAGCCCGGCGTGTACTTCTGGAAGGCGATCACGACCGCGCGGATCGCGGGGTACCAGGAGAACAGCGCGAAGCAGAGCAGGCCGCCGACGAGGAAGGCGTACGCGCGGGACTGGTCGGCCAGGCGCCGGCGCCACGGGCCCCCCGCCCGGCGCCCGGCCGACCGCGGTACCTCCGGCGCGCCGACGGCGGCCGGAGGGGGCACCACGGGCTTCGATGCGGTCTTCATACGCCTGGTCAGCCCCGGGCCAGGATGGAGTCGATCTTCCCGGAGGCGTCCTTCAGGAGCTGGTCGATGTTCGCGTCCTTCTTGGTGAGGACCGCGGAGACGGCTCCGTCGAGAACCGAGTAGATCTGCTGGGCCTGCGGCGGCTCGATCTTCATCTGCAGGCTCTGGTTGCCGTCCAGGAAGGCCTGGTAGTTCTCCACGGGCACATTGGCGTTGGCCTTCTTGACCTGCTGGTCCTTCGCGTCGGCGGCGCCGGTGAAGAGCCGGGGCTCGGGGAGGCCGACGGGGGCGTCGTTCTGCTTGGCGCGGGCGTAGTCGCCGAGGAAGCCCTTTCCGGGGGTGAGGAACATGTGGTCGAGCCACTTCAGGCCGGCCTTGATCTGCTCGGGGCTGTCCTTCTTGTTGAACATGTAGCCGTCGCCGCCGATGAGCGTGCCCTTGCCGCCGGGCATGGGCGCGAGGGCGAGGTCGTCGTAGCTGCCGCCCTTCTCCTTGACGAGGATCGGGATGTTGTCGGGCGCGGAGAGGTACATGCCGAGCTTGCCGGAGCCCATCAGCTGCTGGACGTCGTTGATGACGAGGAGCTGCTTGCTGCCCATGGAGTTGTCGCTCCAGCGCATGTCGTGCAGGTTCTGCAGGACGGCCTTGCCCTCCGGGGTGTCGACGCTGGCCTTCTTACCGTCCGGCGTGACGACGTCGCCGCCCTGCGAGTACATCTCGGCGGTGAAGTGCCAGCCGCCCTGGTTCTGGGCGCTGTAGTCGGCGTAGCCGACGGTGCCGCCGCCGAGCGCGGCTACCTTCTTGGCGTCCGCGCGCACTTCTTCCCAGGTCGCCGGGGGCTTGTCGGGGTCGAGACCGGCCTTCTGGAAGAGCTTGCGGTTGTAGATGAGCCCCATCGAGTAGCCGGTGCGCGGCACTCCGTAGATCTTGCCGTCGACGGTGTAGATGTCGCGCAGTTGCTGCTGGATGGTGCCGTAGCTCTTGAGGTCCTTGACGTACGACGTGATGTCGGCGGCCTGGTTGACGTCGACGACGTGCCTGGAATCGGTGAAGTACGTGTAGAAGACGTCCTCCATCTGGCCGCCGGCGAGCTTGGCGTCGAACGTCTTGGGGTCCTGGCAGGGGAACGCGTCGTGCGCGACGACGTCGATGTCCGGGTTCTGCTTCTCGAACGCCTTGATGTCGGCCTCGAAGAACGAGCGGTCGACCTTGGCGCTCTTCGGAGGCATGCAGTTGACCGTGATGCGGGTCTTGCCACCCGCGGAGCCGTCGTCGCTGCCACCGCAGGCGGTGGCGGTGAGCGCGAGGGCGGACGCCGTGAGCACGACGAAGGTACGGCGGAACCCGGTGCTTCTCATCGGTGGACCCCTTTGGGCAGGAGCGAGGAAGGCCCACGGGGGCGCACCACCTTGAGCTGGCGCACCGCCGTGTGCTGGCGCCGCACACTCAAGCACCGCCGACAAGGGTCCGCAAGATGTCGCGCAGAATCTGGAATTATTTGACAGTGGAGTGGATCTCAGGGGCGGGGTGCTTGCGCGGTGGACCCCCGGACCACCAACTCCGGTTCGAACAAGAGCTCTTCGGCGGTGACGCTGCTCCCGCCGATCTGGGCGTTGAGCAGCTCAACAGCCGCCCGGCCCATCGACTCGATGGGCTGGCGGACGGTGGTCAGGGGCGGCTCGGTGCAGTTCATCAGCGCGGAGTCGTCGTAGCCGACGACGGACACCTGTGCGGGCACGCCGAGTCCCTTGCGACGGGCGGCGCGTACGACACCGAGGGCGAGCGGGTCGCTGGCGCAGATGAAACCGGTGACCCCGCGGTCGATGAGCCGGGCGGCCGCCGCGTGGCCGCCCTCGATCGAGAACATGGCCCGCGCGATGTGCGCGTCGGGCAGCTCGGGGGCGAGTGCGCGGGCCGCCGCCAGCTTCCGCGCCGAGGGCATGTGGTCGGCGGGCCCGAGCACCAGACCGATACGCTCGTGACCGAGCGAGACGAGGTGGCGCCAGGCCTGCTCGACCGCCACGGCGTCGTCGCAGGAGACGCCCGGGAAGCCGAGGTGCTCGATGGCCGCGTTGACCAGCACCACCGGGATGTTGCGGTCCGCGAGCTGCCGGTAGTGCTCGTGCGGGGCGTCGGCCTGCGCGTACAGTCCGCCCGCGAACACCACGCCGGAGACCTGCTGTTGGAGCAGCAGCTCCACATAGTCCGCCTCGGAGACACCGCCCTTGGTCTGGGTGCAGAGCACCGGCGTCAGCCCGAGCTGTGCGAGCGCCCCGCCGATCACTTCGGCGAACGCCGGGAAGATCGGGTTCTGCAGCTCGGGCAGGACGAGCCCCACGAGCCGCGCGCGTTCACCGCGCAGCTGGGTGGGCCGCTCGTAGCCGAGCACGTCCAGCGCCGAGAGCACCGCCTGCCGGGTGGAGTCGGAGACGCCGGGCTTCCCGTTGAGCACCCGGCTGACCGTGGCCTCGCTGACCCCGACCTTTTTCGCCACCTGAGCAAGTCGTCGCGTCATGAGCGCAAGAATAGCGCAAGAAATGCAAGCCGCTTGCGTAACAGTCACACGGTCCGGTGGGCCCTAATGGGCCGCCCACAGGCCACGGACATGGCCCAGGTGCCGGGTCATGACCCTCCGTACGGCCTCGGGGTCGCGGTCCACGAGGGCGTCGAGGAGTTCGAGGTGCTCCTCGGCGGAGTCCTGGAGACGGCCCGCCTCGACCAGGGCGTTGAGGCCGTACAGGCGCGAGCGCTTGCGGAGGTCGTCGACGACCTCGACCAGGTGGGCGTTGCCCGCGAGGGCGAGCAGACCGAGATGGAAGCGGATGTCCGCCTCGACGTAGGCGATGAGGTCACCGGCCGCCGCCGCGGTCACGATCTCCCGGGCGGCCGGGCGCAGCGCCTCCAGGGAGACCGCGTCCGCGGTGGTGGCCAGCTGCACGGTGGTGGGGATCTCGATCAGCGAGCGGATATGGGTGTACTCGTCGAGTTGCTTCTCGGAGACCGCGGTGACCCGGAAGCCCTTGTTGGGCACCGTGTCGACGAGGCCCTCCTTGGCGAGGTCGAGCATGGCCTCGCGCACCGGTGTGGCCGAGACGCCGAAGCGGGCGGCGAGCGTCGGCGCGGAGTACACCTCGCCCGCCCGCAGTTCCCCCGCGATCAGCGCGGCCCGCAGGGCGTCGGCGACGCGCTCGCGGTAGCTGCTCTTCTTGCCGCCGAGGACGGGCAGGGCGGCGGGAGCGGCGGAGGGTGCGCTGCTGCGCGTGGCGGGCATGGGTCGACTCCTCGTACGGCGGATGGTGCAATGTCACGTGACATCAGTATCGCTAGAGCACGAAACCCGCCGGGAAGGGGTCGGTCGGGTCCAGGAGGTACTGGGCGGTGCCGGTGATCCAGGCGCGGCCGGTGAAGCTGGGCAGCACCGCCGGGATTCCGGCGACCTCGGTCGTGCCCAGCAGTCGTCCCGTGAACTGCGTCCCGATGAAGGACTCGTTCACGAACTCCGTGTGCAGGGGGAGTTCACCGCGGGCGTGCAGTTGCGCCATGCGCGCGCTGGTGCCCGTACCGCAGGGCGAGCGGTCGAACCAGCCGGGGTGGATCGCCATGGCGTGGCGCGAGTGACGGGCGGTGGCGCCGGGCGCGTACAGGTGGACGTGGTGGCAGCCGCGGATGGACGGGTCCTCGGGGTGGACCGGCTCGTCCTCGGCGTTGACGGCCGCCATCAGCGACAGTCCGGCGGCGAGGATCTCCTCCTTTCGTGACCGGTCGAAGGGCAGGCCGAACCGCTCCAGCGGCAGGATGGCGTAGAAGTTGCCGCCGTACGCGAGGTCGTACGTCACCGTCCGGCCGTCGGGCAGGGTGGCCTTGCGGTCGAGGCCCGCCGAGAAGGACGGCACGTTCTGGAGCGTGACCGCGCGGGCGGCGCCGTCCTCGACCTCGACCTCGGCGACGACGAGGCCCGCCGGGGTGTCGAGCCGGATCGTGGTGACCGGCTCGACGACCTCGACCATGCCCGTCTCCACCAGGACGGTCGCCACGCCGATGGTGCCGTGCCCGCACATCGGGAGGTAGCCCGACACCTCGATGTAGAGGACGCCGTAGTCGCAGTCCGGGCGGGTGGGCGGCTGGAGGATGGCACCGCTCATCGCGGAGTGGCCGCGCGGCTCGTTCATCAGAAGTTGCTTGATGTCGTCGCGGTGCTCGCGGAAGTACAGCCGCCGCTCGTTCATGGTCGCGCCGGGGATGGTCCCGATGCCGCCGGTGATCACCCGGGTGGGCATGCCCTCGGTGTGCGAGTCGACGGCGTGCAGGACGAGTTTGCTGCGCATGGGATCTCCGTAACTCCCGCTGTTCGCGGTGGACTTGGCCCGGTCAAGGAGCGGAGCTCAGGCGAGACCGGCGGCGAGGGCCTTCTCGGTGGCGGCGCGGACCGTGGCCTCCTGCTCGGGCAGCAGCGGGACGCGCGGTGGACGCACCCGCCCGCCGTGCCGGCCCACGACGTCCATGGACAGCTTGATGGCCTGGACGAACTCGACCTGGGAGTCCCAGCGCAGCAGCGGGTGCAGCCGGCGGTAGAGCAGCCGTGCCGTGTCGAGGTCGCCCCCGACGGCCGCGTGGTACAGCTCGACGCTCGCGGCGGGCAGCGCGTTCGGGTAGCCGGCCACCCAGCCCTTGGCACCCGCGACGGCCAGCTCCAGCAGAACGTCGTCGGCGCCGATCAACAGGTCCAGCTCGGGCGCGAGTTCGGCGATCCGGTAGGCGCGGCGGACATCGCCGGAGAACTCCTTGACGCCGTGGATGTACCCCTCCGCGTGCAGCTTCGCGAGCAGCTCGGGCACCAGGTCGACCTTGGTGTCGATGGGGTTGTTGTACGCGACGACCGGGACGCCCGCCTCGGCGACCGCCTCGTAGTGGGCGAGGACGGAACGCTCGTCGGCGCGGTAGGCGTTCGGCGGCAGCAGCATCACGGACCGGCAGCCCGCGTCGCGGGCCTGCTCGGCCCAGCGGCGGGCCTCGGCGGAGCCGTAGGCGGCGACGCCGGGCATCACCCGGGAGCCGCCGATCGCCGACACCGCCGTCTCGACGACCTTCGCGCGCTCCTCGGGCGTGAGCACCTGGTACTCGCCGAGCGAGCCGTTCGGTACGACCCCGTCGCAGCCGTTCTCGACAAGCCAGGCGCAGTGCTGCGCGTAGCGGTCGTAGTCGACGGAGAGGTCGTCGTTCAGCGGGAGCGCGGTGGCTACGAGGACGCCGCGCCAGGGACGGTTCTCGATGGCGGTCATGAGCGGTTCCCTTTCCGTGGTGTGAGATCTGTGGTGCGAGATCTGTGGCGTGTGATCCGTGGTGCGGGATCCGTGATGCGGAATCCGTAGTGTGTGACATTTCACTGATGATCGGTAGCGGTGGGGCGAGGCGGTACGAAGGTGGTCAGTCGTCCTCGGGATCCCCGGCCCTCGCCAGCACCCCGAGCGGTACCGGGCGCGCCAACAACCGCCGCGCGGGCGTCTGTTCGCATCCGGCGAGTCCGGCGACGGCGGGCTCGCACATCCGGCCCTGGCACCAGCCCATCCCCGCGCGGGTGAGCAGCTTCACGGTCCGTACGTCGCCCGCGCCGAGTTCGTCGACGGCGTTCCTGACCGCACCGGCGGTGACCTCCTCGCAGCGGCACACGACGGTGTCGTCGGTGACCTGCTCCGTCCAGTGCGCGGGCGGCGCGTAGACGGTGTCGAGCGCGGCGAAGAACTCCCGCGCTCTCCTGCGGGACCTGGCGGCGCGCGCCCACGTGTGCGGGTCGGGCCGCGTCCCCGTCAGCCGGGCCGCGGCCGAGCGCCCCGCGATGTGCCCCTCGGCGAGCGACAGCGCCGCGCCACCGATGCCGGTGGTCTCGCCCGCGGCCCATACGCCGGGCACGTCGGTGCGCTGCTCGTCGTCCACGGCGACGTTCAGGCCGTCGATGCGGCAGCCGAGCGACTCGGCGAGGTCGAGGTGCGCCAGCATGCCGTGACCGACGGCGAGCGTGTCGCACGCGATGCGCCGTTCGGTGCCGGGCCCGACCCGTCCGTGGGTGTCGAGCGCGGCGACGGTCACGGCGTCGAGCCGCTGCTCGCCGTGTGCCGCGACGACGGTGTGCCGAGGGAGCAACTTGACGTGGTGCCACAGGAGTTGGGCGCCGTACCGCACCCCCTCGGCGACCTTCCCAGGCTGTGCGGCCAGGGCCACGGTCCGCCGCAGGAACGCCTTCGGGTCGGCGGACTCGACGAGGGCGGCGACCTCGACCCCCGCCGCGGCGAGCCCGGTCGCCACGGGCAGCAGCAGGGGCCCGGTCCCCGCCACGACCGCCCGCTGCCCGGGGACGACGAGTCCGCCCTTCAGCATGGCCTGCGCACCACCGGCGGTGACGACCCCGGGGAGGGTCCAGCCCGGGAACGGCAGCACCTTCTCGTATCCACCGGTGGCGAGGAGCACGGCGTCGGCGCGGACGGTGACGGGCTCCTCCTGGAGGGGGCCGAGCAGCGCGTGCACGACAAGTTCCACACGTTCCACGGGTTCCACGGGTTCGACGCACCACACGTGATGGTCCGCCAGATGCCTGATCGTGCCCGCCTCGACCCGCGCGGCCAGCGCGTCCCCGAGGCGCCGCCAGGTCCGCCACCGGTGGTGCAGCGCCTCCGGGCGCCGGGCCCCGAGTTCCGCCGGGGGCCGCCGGTAGAACTGGCCGCCCGCTCCGGCCGCCGAGTCGATCAGCGTGACCCGGACACCGTGCTCCGCGGCGGCCAGGGACGCGGCCAGCCCCGCCGGTCCCGCGCCGATCACCGCGAGGTGCGGTCGCTCAGTCACCATGGCCGGTCCCCTCCTGCGTACGGATCGTGTCGCCCGCTCGGACCGGCACCAGGCAGGCCCGCTGGTTGGGGCGGTCGTTGACGGTCACCAGGCAGTCGAAGCAGACTCCGATGCCGCAGAAGACGCCGCGCGGGCGGCCCGCGCCGCGGGTGGCGCGCCAGGAGGTGACGCCCGCCGCCCACAGTGCGGCGGCGACGGTCTGCCCGGGCAGGGCCGTGATCTCACGGCCGTCCAGGGTGACGGTGAACGCGGGGCCCGGCTCGGCCCCGACCAGCTCCAGAGGATTCACCCGGCCTCCTTCGGGAAGCGGTCGGGCCGGAACGGCGCAAGGTCCAGGTCGGGCGTCCCGCCCGCGACGGCCTGCGCGATCAGCCGCCCGGTGCCGGTGGCGAGGCCGATTCCCGCGCCCTCGTGCCCGCAGGCGTGGAAGAGCCCCGGCACCCGTGGATCAGGGCCGATCGCGGGCAGGTGGTCGGGCATGTACGGCCGGAAACCCAGGTACGTCCGCAGGGCCCGTACGTCGGCGAGGAACGGGAACAGCCTCGTCGCCCCGGCCGCCAGCGCCCGTACGGCCGGCAGCGAGAACGACCGGTCGAAGCCGACCCGTTCACGACTCGCGCCGATCAGGACCGGCCCCGCCGCCGTGCCCTCCACGACGGGTGAGGTCCCCAGCGCGGCCGAGTCGCTGGCCACGTCGGCGACGTAGTCCGCGGCGTACACCTTGTGCCGCACCCGGCGCGGCAGTGGTTCGGTCACCAGCACGAAGCCGCGTCGGGGCAGGACGGGCAGGAAGACGCCCGCGAGCGCGGCCACTTCGGCGCCCCAGGTGCCGGCCGCGTTGACGACCACCGGGGTGTGGAGGTCACCACGGTCGGTCCGCACGCCGCGTACCGCTCCGTCCGCCGTGCGCAGCACCTCGGTCACGGTCCGCCCCGTCAGCAGCCGCGCCCCCGAGGCCCGCACGAGGTGCGCCGCGGCGAGTGCCGGCATCACCTGGGTGTCCTGCGGATAGTGCACGGCGCCCGCGAGGCCGGGTGCCAAGCAGGGTTCCAGGGTGCCGAGTTGGTCGGCGGCCACCGGAACCGCCTCGATCCCGGCGGCTCGTTGTCCCGCCGCGAAGGTCTCCAGCGCGGTGAGCCCCTCGGGTGTGGCGGCCACGACGACGCCCCCTTTGGCCTCGTACTCGAAGGCCTCGCCCAGCTCCTCCGCGAGGTCGGCCCACAGACGCCCCGACAGCAGGGCGAGGTCGAGTTCGGGCCCGGGTTCCTTGTCGGAGACGAGCAGATTGCCCTCACCCGCGCCGGTGGTCCCGCCGGCCACCGGGCCGCGGTCCACCAGAACGACGTCGAGGCCCGCCCGGGCCGTGTACAGCGCGCAGGCCGCGCCGACCATTCCGGCTCCGACGATCACGACATCACAGGTCAGCCGCTCGCTCACACCAGTACTATGTCACATGCTTCTCACGCCAGGAAGGACACCGGCCGACGACCCGGTCCGCCCGGGTGAACCGGATCGCTGCTTCCAGCTCGGCCTGGCTGCCCCGCTCGGCCGACGAAGTCGAGGCATGGACACGGGAGTTCGCCGGGCGGTCGGCCCGCAGCCCATCCTGCTCCCGTTCACACCCGGCTCCCGGACGCCGTGTCGGCGGACAGCCGCTGGGCCGCGTAGATCGGGAGCACGGAGAGCAGCACGAGCACCGCCGCCACGACGTTCACGACCGGTGCCTGCTGGGGCCGCGTCATGTTGTTGAAGATCCAGATCGGCAGGGTCTCGATGCCGGGCCCGGCCGTGAACGTCGTCACCACGATCTCGTCGAAGGAGAGCGCGAAGGCGAGCAGTCCGCCCGCCAGCAGGGCCGAGCGCACCAGCGGGAAGGTGACGTCGAGGAAGGCCCGGAAGGTGTCCGCGCCCAGATCCATCGCCGCTTCCTCGTACGAGCCCGAGGTACGCCGAAGCCTCGCGACGACGTTGTTGAAGACGACCACGATGCAGAAGGTGGCGTGACCGACGATCACGGTGAACAGGCCGAGACCGACGCCGAGCGGCTCAAGTACCGTACTGAACGCCGAGTTGAGCGCGATGCCCGTGACGATGCCGGGCAGCGCGATCGGCAGGACGACCACGAACGAGATGGCGTCGCGGCCGAAGAACCGGTGCCGGGCCACGGCGAAGGCGATCAGCGTGCCCAGCACCAGGGCGATGGCCGTGGCGCCGAGGCCCGCCTTCACCGAGACCCAGAGCGCCGAGCGGGCACCCTCGTTCTCCCAGGCGACCGACCACCAGCGGAAGGTGAGTGCGGACGGCGGCCAGCTCGCGCTGCGGTCCGGGTTGAAGGAGTTGACCAGGACCAGCGCGAGCGGGACGTAGATGAACGCGAAGCCGACCCCGGCGGCGACGCGGAGCGCGATGCGCGCGGAACGGGAGAGTTGCACGGCGGGCTCCTCAGAGACTGCTCAAGGCGCCCGTTCGGCGCATCGCGAGCAGATAGAGCACGATGACGACGACGGGGACCGTGCCGAGCGCGGCGGCCATGGGCAGGTTCAGTTCGATGTTGGAGTAGACGAGGTTGCCGATCAGCTGGGTCTTGCCGCCGACGATCTGCACGGTGATGTAGTCCCCGAGGCTGAGCGAGAAGGTGAAGACCGAGCCGGCCGCCACGGACGGCAGCACCATCGGGACCACTACCGAGCGGAAGGTGCGTCCGGCGCGGGCGCCCAGGTCCGCCGAGGCGTCGAGCAAGTTGGCGGGCAGCTGCTCCAGTGCCGTGTGGATCGGCAGGATCATGTACGGCAGCCACAGGTAGGTCAGCGCGATGATCGCCGCGAACAGTCCGAACCCGGGTCCGCCGAGCCCGAAGGGCTTCAACATCCAGTCGGCGAAACCTCCCTGGGAGAGGATCAGCCGCCAGGCGTACACCTTGACGAGGTAACTCGCCCACAGCGGCGTGAGAATGGCGACCACGAGCAACGGCCGCCACCTGGGCCTCGCGATGCGGGCGGTGTAGAAGGCGACCGGGAAGGCGATCACCACGGACAGCGCGGTGACGGCGAGCGCCACACCGATGCTGCGCAGGATCACCTGCCGGAAGACAGGCGTCATGAACAGGGCGTGGAAGTTGTCGGTCGACCAGATCTTCACGACCTCGGAGGTGAAGGAGTTGGTCGTCCAGAACGCCGAGACGAACAGCACGGCCAGCGAGCCGAGGTAGAGCACGGCCAGCCACAGCAGCGGTGCGGTGAGCAGCAGGGACAGCCTGAGCCGCGGCCGGCGGTGCAGGGTCCCGGCGAGCCGCCGGACGGGGGACCGTCCGGCGGCCTGCGCGGTGGAGGTCATCGGTTGTCTCTCAGCCCTTGATCTCGGTCCAGGCCTGGACCCACTTCGCGTACGGCACGCACTTCACGTCGGTGCGGCCGTCCAGGCACTGTTCGATGGGCGTGTTCCAGAAGGCGATGTTCTTCCAGTAGCCCTCGTCGGCCGCGTGGAAGGTGTCGCAGAACGACTTGTCGCTGGTCTCGGTGCACGCCTTGGAGTTGGCCGGGGCCTCACCGAAGTACTCGGCGACCTGGGCGTTCACCTTCGGCGAGATGATCCAGTCCATCCATTTGTAGGCGCAGTTGGGGTGCTTGGCCTTGGCGGAGATCATCCAGGTGTCCGACCAGCCCGTGGAGCCTTCCTTGGGCACGAAGGCCTTCACCTTGGCGCCCTCGCCCTGCGCGAGGTTGGCGATGACCTGCCAGGTGGTGCCGACCACGGAGTCACCACTCTTGAAGGCGGAGATCTCCTTGAGATAGTCGCTCCAGTACTCCCCCACGTCCACGCTCTGCTTCTTCAGCAGCGCGACGGCCGCGTCGAACTGCTTCTGGTCCAGCGCGTAGGGGTCCTTGATCTTCAACTCCGGCTTGGCCGCCTTCAGATACAGCGCCGCGTCGGCGATGTAGATCGGCGAGTCGTACGCCGTCACGTGCCCCTTGTACTTCGAGGCGTCGTCGAAGACCGCGGACCAGGAGGTGGGAGCGGGTGTGACCTTCTGCGTGTTGTACATCAGCAGGTTGGCGCCGCGGCCGTGCGGGATGCCGTACATCTTGCCGTCGACGGAGTTCCAGGCCCCGTTCTTCAGGCCGCTGAAGACGTCCTTGTAGTTCGGCACGAGGGTGGTGTTGACCGGGGCCGCGTCACCGGAGGCTATGAGGCGCAGGGACGCGTCGCCGGACGCGGAGACGGCGTCGTACTGGCCGGTCTTCATCAGCTTGACCATCTCGTCGGAGCTGGCGGCGACCTTGGAGTTGACCTGACAGCCGGTCTGCTTCTCGAAGTCGCTGACCCAGTCGACCTTGGGGTCGTTGGAGCCGTCCTCGACATACCCGGCCCAGGCGACCAGGTTGACCTGGCCCTCGGTCTTGCCCAGCTTCGACTGCGCCTTGAGGTCCGGGGGGTTGAGGCCGGTGGCCGAGGAGGCACCCGAGTCGGACGACCCGCAGGCCGTTGCGGCGAGGAGCACCGCGACGGCGGCCGCGAGAGCCGCAGGGGCGCGCTGAAGCGCCCCGGAGGCGAACGAAGAACGAGGGGCTCGGAGGGTTCGGTTGAGGCGCACGACGTACTCCATACGTGATGGGGGACTGAGCGTGGGGGTCGTCAGCGGGGGGCGGGGACCTTGAAGGTGTGACGGTGGTGCCACTGGAGCCGGACCCGGGTGCCGCGATAGGCGGCGACGTCCTCGGAGGAGGTCTCCAGGTTCTGCTGGAGCGCGGTCAGCCGTCCGCCCGCGTCGAGGTCCACCAGGAAACGGGTGGCGTCGCCCAGATAGACGACCTCGACGACGGTGCCCGTGGCGGTGGAGTGCTCCGGCTCGCCGGCCTCGGCGGACTCCTTGAGGACGCGGATCTTCTCGGGCCTGATGCTGTACGTGCCCGGGGCACCCACCACCTGCTGTGCGGAGTCGCCTTCGAGCAGGTTGGAGGTGCCGACGAAGCCGGCGACGAAGGGGGTGGCGGGGCGTTCGTAGATCTCGGCCGGGGTGCCGACCTGTTCGATGCGGCCCTGGTTGAAGACGGCGATGCGGTCACTCATCGTCAGGGCCTCCTCCTGGTCGTGGGTGACGAAGACGAAGGTGATGCCGACCTCGCGCTGGATCGCCTTGAGTTCGACCTGCATCTGCTCGCGCAGCTTGAGATCGAGGGCGCCGAGCGGCTCGTCGAGCAGCAGCACCCGGGGGCGCCCGACGAGGGCGCGGGCGAGTGCGACGCGCTGACGCTGACCGCCGGAGAGCTGGGAGGGGCGGCGGGCCCCGAAGCCTTCGAGGCGTACGTCCGTGAGCGCTTCGCGGGCCTGTTGGAGCCGCTTGGCCTTGGGCACCTTGCGGACCTTGAGGCCGTACGCGACGTTCTGCTCGACGGTCATGTGCGGGAACAGCGCGTAGTCCTGGAAGACGGTGTGCACGTCCCGCTCGAAGGGGGCCAGCCCGGTGACCTCCTGGCCCGCCAGCTCGATCCGGCCCGCGGTCGGGCTCTCGAAGCCGGCGATCATCCGCAGGACGGTCGTCTTGCCCGAGCCGGACGGGCCGAGCATCGAGAAGAACTCACCGTCGGCGATGTCCAGGTCCACTCCGGCCACGGCGGTCGTCTCACCGAACGCCTTCCGCAGGCCCTGGAGCCGGATCGCTGTTGCCTCCATGGGCGGGAACCTTTCTGGTGCACTGGCGCGTTGACCGGAAAGATATGAAGTCATAGTTCAAAGCTCAATACCCCCTTAGAGTAAAGGTTGAGTCAACGCACAAGGTGGTGGCCGTGAAGCAGCACGTGAACAACAACGCCGAGGGTGCCCGCAGAGCCGTCTTCACCCCCGTGGACAACCGCGCCCGGGTGGACGCGGTCATCCGCAGGCTCAGCGACGCCATCGAGCTCGGCCTGCTCGCCGACGGGGAGCAGCTGCCCGGCGAGATGGAGCTGGCCGGTCAGCTCGGCGTGTCCACGGTCACCCTGCGCGAGGCGCTGATGGCGCTGCGCCAGCAAGGGCTGGTCATCACCCGCAGGGGGCGCGGCGGCGGCAGCTTCGTCTCCCTCCCCGAGGTCCCCGGCGAGGAGCGACTCAGGGTGCGGCTGGCCGGCTGGAGCACGGAGGAGCTGCGCGATCTGGGCGACCACTGGGCCGCCCTGTCGGGCGCGGCTGCCCAACTGGCCGCGGAGCGCACGGAGCCGGGCGACCTGCAGCAATTGCGCCGCACACTGGATGAGTTGGCGTCCGCCGGGGACGCCGCGGCGCGCAGCCGGGTCTACGGCCGGTTTCACGTCGAGCTCGCCGCGGCGGCCCAGTCCGCCCGGCTGACCCGCGAGCAGGTCGCGCTCCAGACGGAAGTGGGGGCACTGCTCTGTCTCGTGCTCGGGAACGACGCATATCGTGAAGAAGTCGCAGACCGTCACCGCTCCGTAATCTCGGCCGTGCAAGATGGAGCCCACGCATCGGCCAGAGCGCTGGCCGAGCGGTGCGTCCAGGCCTCGACGGCACGGCTCATCGCCCTCCGCCTCGCGATGCCGCGCGCCGTGTCCGGTCCCCGTCCGCTGGAGGGCGCCCATGAGCAGGAGCCCCGGTCCGGCCGGCGCCACGGCGACGCTTGACGCGACACCGGAGGCGGCCGTCGCCGCCCAGGTCCGCTCCACCCTCGAGGCCGTCTTCGAGGCGGTTGCCGATACCCGCGCCGACGCCACGGTCCGGCTCACCGGGGTCGCCGCGCAGGGCCGTCGACCCGCGACCGTCGACCTGGCCGCGCTGCGCCCGGGACTTCATCTCCGGCTCACCCGGCAGGAGTTGGTGTCGGGCGTCGGATTCGTCGCCGCGCCGGGACTGCTGAGTGACGTACCGGCGTGGCTGGAATGGTGGCAGACCGGCTCCGACGGGGACGTACGGCCGCTGCTGCTCGACCTCGACCCCGCGCACTCCGCGTACTCCGACTACACGCACTGGGACTGGTTCGCCCTCCCCCGTGACACCGGACAGCGGGCGGTCGCCGGCCCCTATGTGGACTACCTCTGCTCCGACGAGTACAGCCTGACGCTGTCCGCGCCCGTGCAGGTGGAGGGCCGGTTCGCGGGGGTCGCCGCGGCCGACGTGTATCTGCGGCACTTCGAGGCGGCGGTCGTGCCGCTGCTCCAACAGCTGCCCGGTCCCGCCCACTTGGTGAACGGACGTGGGCGGGTGGCCGCGTCCGCCGATCCCGCGCATCTGGCCGGATCGCTCACCAGGGGCCAGGACTTCGGGGCCGTACTGGCGGGGGCGCGGACCGTGCGCCGCGACGGGATGCGGCTGATCCCGTGCGACGGAGTGCCCCTCGTGCTCGTCGTACTGGGCCCCTGAGCGGGCCGCCCACACCCTGGACCGCCGAGCGGGCTCACACCACGCGCAGCTCCGCCGCGCCGTTACGTGTCCTGCGCGGTCCGGCCGTCATGTGCCGCGCCTCGCGCAGGACCAGGGTCATCCGCGTGTATCCCAAGTCCTGGAGGGCCTTGGGGGTCTCGCCGACGATCCGGCAGTCCGTGCGGCCCCAGCGGGGATCGGGGTGCACCAGCGGCCGTACAGCGCCGTCGTGCTCGACGGCGTCCGGGCCGACGGCGCGGATCCAGTGCGGCAGGCCCTGCCGGTAGGCGGCCTCCATGATCGGGTCCTGGGCGATGTCCCGGCGGATCGACTGGAGTCCGCGGTCCTGACCGTGGCGCTCCACCGCCGCGGCGAAGTGGGCCAGCATCGGCAGGCACCAGCTCGACTCGTGCTCGCCGAGGACCGTGGCCGCGTCCGGGTGAAACAGGACGAACCGGAGGAAGTTGTCACCCGGCATGGCGGTCGGATGGGGGCCCACGCCGCCGAAAAGTGTCTCGAACGCGGCGTTGGACAACACGACGTCCCAGCGGTGGTCGAAGACGACGGACGGGAACGCGACAGCCTCCAGAAGAGCGGCGTAGTCCTGGAGATACGCCTGAGCCTCGAGACTCTCGGGGACAGGTCGCGGCTGGGACCGCTGCCATCCTGCCTGGTACGCCATCGGGAGGTCACCCCTCTTGCCTCTGCGGCCTTCACGCGGCGCCCCGATCCTGCTGCCCGGAGCTCAGTCATGTCAACTATCGTGGCATTTGGCGCTTGTTGACGGCTGATTCGCGCCACAGTTGTGGCTACAGCTGGATGTGAGTTCGAGCGAACGGCTAGTCTCCCGTTGGTCCCTGACCCGTGTGAGAGAGACCCGAGAGACCCGAGCGAGACTGAGAGAGACGTAGGAGATCAGTCGGTGACGGATGGCTTCGAAGTTCCGGGCGCCACGGCGACGGTTCTGCTGCCGGCCGTCGTGGCCCGGGTCACCGCACTCGCCGACCGGCTCGATGTGCAGCACTCCGAGGTTTTCGACGTCCAGCGCCTGTCGGCCGAGTCCGGCGTGCCCCAACCCGTGGTGCGGGCCCTGCTGGGCGGTCGCCCCGCCGGGGAACCCGATCTCCAGGCCCGCTTCCTCCAGCGCCTGGACCTGTTGCGCCGCACCCGGCTCAAGCCCAATGGGCGCAAATACACCCAACAGGAGATCGCCGACGGCGCCGGAATGTCGCGTCAACAGGCGGGCGCCCTCATCAACGGCGACCGGCGCCCCACCATGGAGCACTGCGACGCCATCCAGCGCTTCTTCCGGGTGCACGCGGGGTTCCTGACGGCCGAGGACTCCGAGGCGCTCGTGGGCGCCCTCCAGCGCTCGGAGCAGGAGCTGCTCCAGCAGCTCGCCGACCGCGAGCGCGAGGCGGCCGCGGCCGCCGACGACCCGCTGGAGCGGCTGCTCCAGGACCACGGCGTCCGCGGAATCGCCTGGCGGGCCGCGCAGTTGCCCACCGACCAGCACCGCGACAAGGTCGCCGAATGGCTGGACATGCTCTTGGAGAGCGTCAAGCGGCCCGAGTCGTGATCCGGGGGAGAACTGTGGGCATCGGAAGGGACATGCGCCGCCTGTGCGGCGAGCTGGTCGCGGAGCTCTCGCTCCCGGCCCCGGCGGAACCCGGCGACCTGTACGCCGCCCTGTGCGACGCCATGAGCAGACGCCGCGGACGCCCCGTCCAGTTCCGTACGGCCGCGTTCCCGCCCGGCACCGCCAGCGGACTGTGGCTCGACATGGCCGACCAGGACCTCGTCGTCATCGAGGAACGCACCGCCCCCGACCACCAGTTGGTGATCCTCGGCCACGAACTGTGGCACATGAAGGCCGGGCACTGCAGTCACCACGTCGAGGGCGCCGCCGTCGCGGCCCGCTTACTCAGCGACACCGCCGATCTGCAGGCGACCGTCCTGAGGGTCGCCGCGCGCACCCGCTTCGACCTCGCGGACGAGAAGGAGGCCGAGAGCTTCGGTCTGCTGCTCGCCAGCAAGTGCCGTACCTGGCTGGCCGGTTCGCCACTGCGCGGGCCGGTGAGCCGGGACGGTCTGGCCGGTCGCATCGAGGCGTCCCTGGGGTACCGCGGACCGCAGGGCTGAGGCGCCTTCCCGGACATGGACGGATCCAGCTACTACGTCCCGGCCGTCGCCATGGGCGCCGCCCTCGCCGTCAAGGCGCCCACCCTGATCCGCGGCTGGCGCGACCCGCTGCTGCGGTCGGTGGGCGTCCTGCTGGCGCTGGCCTGCCTGGTGTTCCTCTTCGCGGCCCCGCCGACCATCGCCGAGGTCAATGACCTCACCGGTATCCCCAACGTCTCGGCGCCCCTGGTCTACTGCCTGCTGAGCGTGTTCAGCGCGTCCTGTCTGGTGCTGATCATCCACTGGCGCGGCGGACCCCCCGAGGTCACCCGCCGGCTCTCCCGCCGCTGGATCACCGGGTACGGCGTCGTCAGCGTGGCACTGGTCGTGCTCTACCTGCTCGGGGACTGCCCCGAGGAGCGCCTGCGGGACCTCGACACCTACTACGCGAACACCCCGTTCATCCGCGAGATGATCGTCCTCTACCTCGTGGCGCTGACCGTCGCGGGCGTCGCGATGAACGTCATGTGCTGGCGTTGGGCCCTTCAGGTGGACGGCTGGCTGCGCGCCGGGCTGCTGACGATCGCGGTCGGCTTCCTCTTCAACGTCCCCTACTCGGTGACCAAGTTCATCGCCGTCGTGGCCCGCTGGAACGGCGCGAACCTGGACGGTCTGAGCACCGACGTGGCTCCTGTACTGGCCTCCGTCGGAGCCCAGGTCAGCGCGGTCGGCTTCCTGCTCCCGCTGGCCTGCCAGCGCATCGGGGACAGCTGGACCACCTGGTCGACGTACCGCCGGCTCGGGCCGCTGTGGCGCGAGCTGAGCACGGTCTCGGCGCACGCGGACCACGCGGTGCGGATCTCCTGGTGGTCCTCCGCCGAACTCCAGGTGACCCAGCGGGAGTCCGACATCCACGACGGCATGCTCGGCCTGTACCCCTACTTCGACTCCGAGGTACGCTCCCTCGCCTACGACGCGGCCGTGACGGCGGGCTCCGAGCCCGCCCAGGCTCAGGCCGAGGCCGACGCGGCGATGGTGACGGCGGCGGTGCGGGCCAGGGCGGCCGACCCGGAGGGCAGGGTCATCAGCGCGGCGGAGGCCGCCACCGCCCCCGCCGCTTCCGCCGAGGGTCCACGCGACCTCGTACGGATGTCGATGGCCCTGCGTCAGTCACCCGTCGTCGCGGCCGTCCGAGGACGGGCCGCTACCAGGTCAGAGAGCGACTTCCATGAGCAATCCCGCTAGCGCGGCAGCAGGCGACAGAGGTACGGCCCCCCGTCGGGCCGTCGTCATCGGCGCGGGGACGGCCGGTCTGCTGGCCGCCGCCGCCCTGGACCCGTACGCCGAGGTCACCGTCGTCGAGCGCGACGTCCTGCCGGACGGGCCCGCGCCGCGCAAGGGCCTCCCGCAGGCCCGGCACGCCCATCTGCTGTTGTCGGGCGGCGCCCGCGCGATGGAGGAGCTGCTGCCGGGGGTGACCGCGGCCTGGCTCGCCGCGGGCGCCCGCCGGATCCCGATGCCCACCGGATTCGTCTCGCTGACGGCGCAGGGCTGGCTGCGGCGCTGGCCCGAGATGGAGTTCATGATCTCGTGCACCCGTGATCTGCTCGACTCGGTGCTGCGCGACCAGGTCGCCACGAAGGACCGGGTGACCGTCGTGGACGGCACGGAGCTGCTCGCTCTGGAGGGCGACGCCTCCCGGGTGACGGGCGTGCGCGTGCGGATGCGGGACGGCGGGCAACGGGTGCTGCCGGCCGACCTGGTGGTGGACGCCTCGGGACGCGGCTCGCGCTCCTCACTCTGGCTCGACGCGCTGGGTGTCGCACCGGCGCCGCTGGACGAGGTCGACTCCGGACTCACCTACGCCAGCCGGATCTTCCGGGCACCGGCGGGCACCGAGGACTACCCCGTGGTCGGTGTACAGCCCGACCCGGCACAGCCCGTGCCGGGCCGCTCCGCGACGATCGTGCCCGTCGAGGGCGGGCGCTGGCTGGTGACGCTGTCGGGCACCCGCGACGGACAGCCGACGGACTCCGTCGAGGAGTTCGAGCCGTTCGCGCGCGGCCTGCGGCACCCCCTGGTGGGCGAACTGATCGCGCACGCGCAGCCGCTGACGGACGTCACCGTCAGCCGCAGCACGATCAACCGGCGGCGTTTCTTCGAGAAGGTCAAGGGCTGGCCGGAGGGATTCGTCGTGCTCGGCGACGCCGTCGCCACGTACAACCCGGTCTACGGGCACGGCATGACGGTGGCCGCCCAGGGCGCGCTGGCGCTGCGCGGCCGGCTCGCCGAGCACGGGATCGCGGCGCCGGGGCTCGCGCGGCGGGTGCAGCGGGCGGTGGCCCTTCCGGTGACGATCGCCTGGGAGCTGGCCACGGCCACGGACATCCGCTACCCGGGCGCGATCGGTGAGGAGCCCGGGGTCACGCGGAAGTTGCTGGGGCGCTATGTCGACCGGCTCCTGCGCACGGCGGCAGGACGCCCCCTGGCGGCCCGGGCGCTCCTGGCCGTGATCACCCTCTCGGCTCCCCTGTCCACGCTGGTCGGACCGAAGGTCGCCGTCGCCGTACTGCGCGGCCCGCGCCGCCCTCCCCTGACCGCCCCGCCCCTCACGGCCGAGGAGCGGGAAGCGGTGCTGAGCGTCCCGGAGCCGTCGGGAACGCCGGCAGCGCGCTGAGCGGAGAGCGAGCGTCCAGCGGCACCGTCGGCGGTGGGGCGTCGCCGGCGGTGGGTGTCAGGTCGCGCTGCGTTCGCTCGCCTCGCGCAGATCGCGCTCCACCGCCCGGTTGTGGGCGGTGTCGGGCCGGCCGGCCGTGGTGCCGGGGCGGCCCGCGCGCAGCAGTTCGCGCCAGTGTTCGCGGCTCCAGTCGGCCGGGCTGGTGGTACTGGTGAACTCCTCGACGAGGTCGAGGAAACGGGCCGGGTCGCTGTGGAAAGGGAAGTGGCCCGCGCCCTCGAAGATCTCCAGCCGGCTGCCCGGCATGGCCTGGTGCGCGCCGTACGCGTGCCGCACCGGCACCACGCTGTCCCGGTCGCCCCAGAGCAGCATCGTGGGCATGCCCTCGGTCAGATAGCAGCGGTCGAGCATGGTCACCGCCTGCCCGCGCCAGTCGACGACCGCCCGCAGGGTGCGGATGAACGCGCTGCGGGAGGTCGCGTCGGGCAGCGCGTCGACGAGGTTGAGCATTTCCGGTGCGTCCTGGCCCAGATCGGTGTCCAGGAGCCTCATCAGGCGCAGGAAGATGCCGACTTGGAGGCGCATGCCGGGCAGTCGCAGCGCGGAGAGCATGAGGTGGGCGCCCGGCAGCGAGACGGCCCGCAGTACGGGGTTGACCTCGCCGCCGACGCCGCCCGCGCTGACCAGGATCAGCCGTTCGGTGCGCTCCGGGAACTGGTAGGCGAACTGCATGGCGACACCGCCGCCCAGCGAATGCCCGACCAGGGTGGCGGACTCGATGTCGAGCGTGGTGAGCAGATCGCGGACCCCGTTGGCGTATGCGGCCACCGAGTAGTCGGCGCGCGGCTTGTCGGAGGAGCCGTGGCCGAGCAGGTCGGGCGCGATCACCGTGTGGGAGCGTGCGAGGTCGGGGATCAGGTCCGCCCAGGTCGCCGAGGAGTCGCCGATGCCGTGGATCAGGACGAGCGCGGGGCCCTCACCGGCCACGCGGTAGGCACGACGGTAGCCGTGCACGACGCGGTGCCGCAGACGCAGCTCCGCGTCGCCCACGGAGCGCAGCCGCGGGTTGCGCCGCGGACGCCGAGGCGGTACGTCGACCACGGGCTCACCTCCTGTTCCGGGCCGCCGTGAAGGCGGCTTCCCTGCCGCCGAGAAGGCGCTTCCCGGCTCTTCTCACCACCCTAGAGCCCCTGTCCCACAAGGGATTTCCGTGATGTTTCACCTCCGCTAAGCGGGCGAACCTGCACGCATCGAAACCGGATTGTCAGTGGCGGTTGGCAAGCTGGAGGCACGTACCGCCATGTACCGCTTCGACCAGCCGACCCGGGGAGAGCCGTCCGATGCCGACCGCCGTACTGACCGACCACGAACGCGCCGCCGTGCAGGCCTATCTGCGTCTCCTCCAGACCGTACGAGCGGCGTTCGACGGTCCGCCGGACGGGTGTCGACCACCCGTGGTGCCGCCCGCCGCGCTCGCCGAGGCGGAGCAGGCGCTGGCGGCGGCCGGACTCGCGGGCAACGAGGAGGAGTTCTTCCGGCTGCTGCACAGCTGGTGCCCGGAGCCCGGAGGCCGCCTTGCCTAGGGCCTGGTGTGCGGGACGGTGACGGCCGTGGCCAGCAGGCCCCGGCGCACGGTCCAGCGTCCTTCGAACGACTGTATGCGTCGCCCGTTCACCAGCGGTCCCGGCACGAGGAGTTCGGCGCGCAGGCCGCCGGAGCGTGCGGGGCCGTCGTCCGCGAACAGTTCGATGTCCGCCTCGAAGAAGTCCAGCCACTTTCCGGTGAGGGGGTACCACGCCTTGTAGACGGACTCCTTGGCGCTGAACAGCAGCCGGTCCCAGTGCACGGAGGCGTCCCGCCGCGCCAGCTCGCGCAGCCGGTCGTTCTCCGTGGGCAGGGCCACGGAGACGATGACGTCGTCGGGGAGTTCCTCGTGGGGTTCGGCGTCGATGCCCAGCGAGGCCAGGTCGGTGACGCGGACGAGGGAGGCCGCGCAGTAGCCCTCGCAGTGCGTCATGCTGCCGATCAGCCCGGCGGGCCAGACGGGCGCCCCGTGCTCGCCGCGCAGGACGGCCTGCGCGGGCACGCCGAGCTTCTCCATGGCCCGGCGGGCACAGGCACGCACGGCGGCGAACTCACGGCGTCGCTTCTCCACGGACCGCGCCACGAGCTCCTGCTCCCCGGGGTACAGCGGCGCGCCCCAGTCCTGGTCGTCACCGTGTGTCTCCACGGTCACGACCGATTCCGGGAGCAGCTCCTCGATCACCGGCTCCGACCTCCATCGGCAGTACGTGGCGCAGGGTGTCCGGCGGGCCGGGGCGGGGCCGCCACTCCCGGGGGTATCCCACCGAGACCTCTTCGAAGCGGACACCCTCATGGTGGGTGGTCCGCGGGATGTGCAGATGGCCGTAGACCATGACCTGGGCGCGGAAGCGGCGGTGCCAGTCGGCGGTCAGCCGGGTACCGCACCACATGGCGAACTCGGGGTAGCGCAGGATGTCGGTCGGGTGACGGTCCAGCGGGTAGTGGTTGACCAGGACGCTGGGCAGGTCCTCGGGCAGCTCGGCGAGCCTGCGCTCGGTCTCGGCGACCCGGGCCCGGCACCAGGCCTCGCGGCTCGGGTAGGGGTCGGGGTGCAGGACGTGCTCGTCGGTGCAGATCACCCCGGTCCCCTCGGCGTACGCCATGCCCTCGTCCTTGGTCGCGCAACCCGGCGGCAGGAACGAGTAGTCGTAGAGCAGGAAGAGCGGTGCGACGACCGCGGGGCCGCCCGGCCCGTCCCAGACGGGGTAGGGGTCTTCGGGGGTCGTGACACCCAACTCCCGGCACATGGCGACGAGATGCTCGTAGCGGGCGACACCGCGCAGTTGCACGGTGTCCTTGGGGTGGGTCCACAGCTCGTGGTTGCCGGGCACCCAGACGACCTTGCGGAAGCGTCCGCTGAGGGTTTCGAGGGCCCAGTGGATGTCGGCCACGATCTCCGAGACGTCACCGGCCACGAGGAGCCAGTCGTCGTCGGTGTGCGGGCGCATCTTCTCGACCAGGGCGCGGTTCTCCGCGTACCCGATGTGCAGGTCGCTGATGGCCAGCAGGTTTCCGTGTCCGCCGGCCGTCGACCGCACCCTTGCCACCTCCGAGAAAAGGACTGGAAACACAAGAACACATTCGTCCCCGCGGGACAAGGACGGCCCGCGCGCCGGGCCTCGCGCCCCGGCGCGTCGAGCCTGATTCCGGGGTCTCGGGAAATCCGTAACACGCCCGTAGCGTCACACCGGGCTCGCTCCCCTTATGATCGCCCCAACACAACCGCCACGAACCCTTCTCGGCGTATGGCGGTTTGCTGTTCCTCCCTCTCCCCTGGCCGGGCACGGCCTGCTCCGCCGTGCCCGGAACCCTGAAAGGCGGCCTGCATGGGTTCTCGCGTACGCGTCTGGCTCAACCGCACGTACGCGGAGAACGTGTTCTTCATGGACCAGCTGCGAAGTAATCCGCAGCTCCGCCCGGTCGAGATCCATGCCACCCACGGCGATCCCGACTCCCCCGTGCTCGCCGCCGCCGACACCGCCGCCATGGAGCCGGAGGGCCTCTCCCCCGCCGCCTACGTCGAGTACGCCCTCGACCAGTGCGCGCGCCACTCCATCGACGTGTTCGTGCCGGTGCTGCACCAGGCGGCGCTCGTGGCGCACCGCGCCGAGTTCGCGGCGCTCGGCACGGCCCTGCTGGCACCGCCTTCCGAGGCCGTGGCCGTCTTCCTGGACAAGGCCACCGCGTATCAGGCGGTGCAGGCGGTGGGTGTGCCGGTGCCGCCGTGGTGGCGGGTGCGCACCGAGGAAGAGCTCGTCGCCGCGGTCGAGACCCTGGAAGCCGCGGGTCACAAGGCCTGCTTCAAGCCGGCGGCGGGGGCGGGCGGCGTGGGCTTCCGCGTCATCACGCGCGCCCCCTTCTCACTCGCGCACCTCAATGGATTTCCGAGCCCGTACGTGCCGCTCGACCTGGTCGTGGAGGCAGTGCGGTCGGCGGACGAGCCCGTCGACTGGCTGGTCATGCCGCTTCTGGGGCAGCCCGAGGTGTCCGTCGACTGCCTCACGGCGCCGGACGGCCGGGTCCGTATGGCGGTGGGCCGCACGAAGAACGGACGGCGTCGCGGTTTCACGCTGCACCCTTCGTTCATCGAGCCCGCGCGGCTGCTCGCGGAGGCGTTCGGACTGCACTATCTGACGAACATTCAGTTCCGGATGCTCGATGACGAGCCGGTTCTCATGGACGTCAACACCCGCCCGGCGGGCGGTCTGCACCAGCTCTCGCAGTGCGGCATCAACGCCCCTTGGGCCGCGGTGCGGTTGGCACTCGGCGAGGAGCCCGGCGAGATGGTGCCACCGCTGCTCGGGCAGGACTACACCGTGCTCGCGGGTCCCCGTCCGGTGCGTCCGGTCTCGCTGCCGCAGCAGCGCACCGGCGCGCCCGCGTCCACCCTGCCCGCCGTGCCCTCCCCGGCCCCGGCCACGGAGGCCGCTCCGGTGTCGGAGGCGCCCGCCCATGCGTCCAAGGCCTCCAGCGCGACCACGGCGGCCATCGCCCCCGCCTGAGCCTTACGCCCTCTGCCCCCACTCACCGGTCTGGACCAATTCCGCGCAACGCCTTGACAGCGGGATTGGTCCATACCAACTTGGTTGCGCACCTCTCAGCACTCCCGAAGCACTCCCGAACACCCCCATGCCTCAAGGGAGATCGCGTGCGCATCAACCTCAGAACAGACCTCAGGCGCTCCAGACATCGCGTCCTCGCGCTGCTCGGCACCGCCGCCCTCGCGCTCGCCGGCGCGGTCGCACTGCCCACCACGGCCCAGGCCGCCAACATCCTGTCCAACCCCGGCTTCGAGTCGGGCGGCCTCTCCCCCTGGTCGTGCACCGGGAACCTCGGCTCGGTCGTCTCCAGCCCCGTGCACGGTGGCTCCAAGGCCCTGGCCGGGGCGGCGAGTTCGAGTGACAACGCCCAGTGCAGCCAGACCGTCTCGGTCCAGCCGAACACCACGTACAGCCTCTCGGGGTGGGTGCGCGGCAGTTACGTCTACCTGGGCGTGGACGGCGGTGCCTCGACGTGGACGACGTCCCCGTCGGCGTACAGCCAACTCAGCGTCTCCTTCACGACCGGCGCCTCGCAGACCACCGCCAAGATCTACGTCCACGGCTGGTACGCGCAGGGCACCTACTACGCCGACGACATCAGCCTGGACGGTCCGGGCGGCGGAGGCGGCTCCGACACCCAGGCGCCGACCGCGCCGACGAACCTGACCTCCACCGGCAAGACCTCCTCCAGCGTGTCCCTGTCGTGGGGCGCGTCGAGCGACAACGTGGGCGTCACCGCCTACGACATCTACAGCGGCTCGAACCAGGTGCTGAGCGTCTCGGGGACGAGCGCGACGGTCAGCGGTCTTTCGTCGAGCACCGCCTACACGTTCACGGTGAAGGCGCGGGACGCCGCCGGGAACACCTCCGGGGCCTCCAACTCCGTGTCCGTGACCACGGACGCGGGCGGTGGCGGCGGCACCGGCTTCAAGCAGGCGGCACCGTACCTCTACCTCGGCTGGGGCGACCCGCCGAGCGCGACCTCGGTGATGAGCTCGACCGGCGTCAAGTGGTTCACGATGGCGTTCATGCTGGACTCGGGCGGCTGCAATCCCGCCTGGGACGGCAGCAGGGCGCTCACCGGCGGCACCGACCAGACCGTCATCAACCAGATCCGCTCCGCCGGCGGTGACGTCGTCCCGTCGTTCGGCGGCTGGCAGGGCAGCAAGCTCGGGGCCAACTGCTCCTCGGCGAGCGCGCTCGCCGGTGCGCTCCAGAAGGTCATCGACGCCTACGGTCTCAAGGCGATCGACATGGACATCGAGAACACGGACGAGTTCGAGAACGAGGCCGTCCAGGCCAAGATCCTGACCGCGCTGAAGACCGTCAAGGCCAACAACCCGGGCCTCAGGACGATCGTCACCTTCGGCACCTCGACGACCGGACCGACCTACTACGGCAACCGGCTCATCGAGCAGGCGCAGTCGCTGAACGCGGGCATCGACGTCTTCACGATCATGCCGTTCGACTTCGGCGGCGGCTCCGACATGTACGGCAACACCGTCAATGCCGCCGAAGGGCTGAAGACCAAGCTGAAGTCCACCTTCGGCTGGGACGACGCCACGGCCTACTCCCACATCGGCATCTCCGGCATGAACGGTCTGTCCGACCAGCAGGAGAACACCACCCCGGCGATCTGGACCCAGATCCGCGACTGGGCGAACTCGCACCACATCGCCCGTCTCGCCTACTGGGCGGTCAACCGTGACCGGCCCTGCCCCGGCGGCGGCGTGGTGAGCAACTGCTCCGGCATCAGCCAGAACAACTGGCAGTTCACCTCCATCACGGCCGGGTTCACCGGCTGACGCTCCCGGCGTGGGGGTATCCGGCCGTCAGGCGGTCGGGTACCCCCATGCCCGCGCCAACTCGGTGAGCCTGGGCGGGAGTTCGACGGTCGCCTCGGCTGCCTTGGCGGGCTGGATCCGGCCCGACCTGATGGTGTCGCTCCAGTCGCCGAGCTGGGGGCGGAAGGCACCGTGGTCCTGGCTGCCGTAGTCGAGCATGCCGCTCTCCCAGGGGACACCGAGGTAGTCGCACAGGCCCCGGGTGGTCCGCTCGGGGTCGGCGGTGAGCTCCTCGTACGTGATCACGTGCGCGTCGAGGTTCTGCCGGGCCTCCTCCAGCTTCTCGCTGTAGCCGAGCACCTCCTCGTGGATGGCCTCGTGGTCGGGGTCCGAGCGGCGGTTCGTCAGCGAGGTGATGACCGCGCCGGGATGGCGCAGCAGCACGATGTAGCGGGCGCTGGGCCAACATCGGTGCAGACGGGGCCAGACGAGGGTGTTCGGCGGGGTCTTGTCGACGATGATCCGCTTGCCGCTGCGGGTGAGTTCGAGGTGCAGCAGCCGGTCCCACAGGGCGTGCTCCAGCTCGTCCTTGTCGAGCTCGAGGGCGCGCATGGCCTCCGCGGTGAAGTCCCGGGACAAGTGGACGTGGACGGTGCGCAGATGCATCTCGTGCGGGGCGCGGATCTGGCTGTGGCTGTTGAGCAGGACCCGCAGCAGAGTCGAGCCGGAGCGCACGGACGAGAGCACGAAGACGGGCGAGTCCACCAGCCGCGGGGCGGGCGGGGCGACGTACGGCAGGCCGTCGGCGCCCTCGGGGCTCCGGGGCGACGGCAGGCCGTCGAGGGTTCGCCGCGGCGGGCGCACCGCCTCCGCCATCAGCCTCCCCCGGCGCTTCAGTCCCTTGCCGATCGCGGACATACGCGGGTCTCGCACCGTGACACCTCTTTCTCGCTGGTCCCCGCATCACAAGGGGGAAGGGCGAACTCCAGGTGTCGCGCAGAAGAAGCGCCGTGGTCACGGCGGGCGCGGAGCCCGCCGTGACCTGGCCTTTTACCCTTTCCTTAATTCTTCATGGGAAGTACCGTCACTTCCCCCGGGACAACGGGCTCACGCCTTCGCCACGGCCAGCCGCAGCGTCTGCACCTCGAAGGGGCGCAGCGCGACCGCGACCGCGTTCCCGTCCGTGTCGGCCGTGGTCAGCGGGCGCTCCAGGAGGTCGGTCACCTGGGCCCCCGCCAGCGGGAAGCCGGTGCGCAGGGTGCCGGTGCCGCGACCGCCGCGGGACTCGTAGAGGCGTACGACGACATCGCCCGAGGCGTCGTCGGCGAGCTTGACCGCCTCGATGGTCACGCCCTCCCCGTCCACGGAGACGACGGGCTCGGCCGGGCCCGCCGAATCCGCCACCCGCAGCGGCAGGTTGAGCGCGTAGCCCTCCGCGATCGCGTCCTCGATGCTCGCGCCCGGCAGCAGCGCGTAGGTGAAGCGGTGCTTGCCCTGGTCGGCCTCGGGGTCCGGCACGCGCGGGGCACGCACGAGGGACAGGCGTACGGTCGTGGTCGTACCGCCGTCCTCGCGGACCGTGCGGGAGACGTCGTGGCCGTACGTCGAATCGTTGATGACCGCGACGCCGTAGCCGGGCTCGGCGATGTGCACCCAGCGGTGGCCGTAGACCTCGAAGCGGGCCGACTCCCAGCTGGTGTTGGTGTGCGTGGGCCGCTGGACATGGCCGAACTGGATCTCCGCGGAGGAGTGCGGGGCCCGGATGTCGACCGGGAAGGCCGCCTTGAGGATCTTCTCCGCCTCGTGCCAGTCGATCTCGGTCTCGACGTCGATCCGGCGGCTGCCGGCCCGCACGGTGATCGTCTGGACGATCCGGGAGCCCTTGCCGAAGGCGCGCTCCACCTTCAGCGCGCCGAGCAGCGGGCCGTCCTCGACGACCGTGACGGACTCGGCGTCGAGCAGGTCCGTGTAGCGGTTCTTGTAGTGCTTGTCGATGTCCCAGGCGTCCCAGTAGTTCGGGAGGTCGCTGTGCAGACGGAGCAGGTTGCCCTTGTCGGCGAGGACCTCGCGGTCGGCCGTCAGGTCGCGTACGGAGGCCAGCGTGCCGTCCTCGGCCAGCTCGACGCGGACCAGGCCGTTGTCAAGGACGCGGCCGTCGACGGTCACCGGCTGCGCGGGCTCACCCGTGCCCAGCAACGCGCTTCCGCTCGCGGGGACTTCGGCGTACATCGGGATGCCGACGGAGGTGCGGACCACCTCGGCGCGGTCGACCGGGCTGGTGTTGAACACCCGGGTCTCGCCCGTGCCCAGCGCGGCAACGGCCTCGGCCGTGATCGCCTCGACCTCCTTCGCCACCCGCGCGTACTCCGCCTCGGCCTCCCGGTGCACCCAGGCGATGGACGAGCCGGGCAGGATGTCGTGGAACTGGTGGAGCAGGACCGTCTTCCAGAGCCGGTCGAGCTTCTCGTACGGGTAGGAGTAGCCCGGCGCGTTCAGTGCGGCGGTGGTCGCCCACAACTCGGCCTCGCGCATGCGGTGTTCACTGCGCCGGTTGCCCTGCTTGGTGCGGGCCTGCGAGGTGTAGGTGGCGCGGTGCAGCTCCAAGTACAGCTCACCGGACCAGACCTGGTCCTTGGGGATCTCCTCGCGGGCGGTGGCGAAGAAGGCGTCCGGGTGCTCGACCCGGACCTTCGCCGAGCCCTCCAGGCTCGCCAGCCGCCGGGCGCGCTCCATCATCTCGCGGGTGGGGCCGCCACCGCCGTCACCGTGGCCGAAGGGGGCCAGGGACGTCGTGCCGCGGCCCTTGTCCTGGTAGTTGCGGACGGCGTGTGCCATCTCCTTGCCGGAGAACTCGACGTTGTAGGTGTCGACGGGCGGGAAGTGCGTGAAGATGCGGGTGCCGTCGAGGCCCTCCCACCAGAAGCTGTGGTGGGGCAGCTTGTTGGTCTGGTTCCAGGAGAGCTTCTGGGTCAGGAACCAGTCGTTTCCTGCCAGCTTGGCGAGCTGGGGGTAGGCCGCGTTGTAGCCGAAGGAGTCCGGCAGCCAGACGCCCTTGGTCTCGATGCCGAAGTGCTCGATGAAGAACCGCTTGCCGTGGATGAGCTGGCGGGCCAGCGCCTCGCCGCCGGGCAGGTTGCCGTCGGCCTCCACCCACATGCCGCCGACCGGCGCCCAGTTCCCGTCGGCGACGGCCTTCTTGATGCGCTCCCACACGTGCGGGTAGTTGTCGCGCACCCACTCGTACTGCTGGGCCTGCGAGCAGGCGAAGACCAGCTCCTCGTACTCCTCGGCGAGCGCGGTGACGTTCGAGAAGGTGCGGGAGGTCTTGCGCTTGGTCTCGCGGATCGGCCACAGCCAGGCGGAGTCGATGTGCGCGTGACCGGCGGCGGAGAGGGTGTGGGCGCTGGCGTGCGCGGGCTTGGCCAGGGTGGGGGCCAGCACCGCGCGGGCGGCGGCGGCCGTCCCGGAGATGTCGTCCAGGTCGAGGGCGTCCATCGCCTGGTCCAGCGCGATCATGATCTCGTGTCGGCGCGGATCGAGCTCGCCCAGCTCCAGCATCAGTTCGCGCAGCACCTGGACGTCGAGGTCGAGGTGCCAGACGTTCTCGTCGAGGACGGCGATGTCGGCGCGCTTGAAGGTGTAGATCGGTTTGTCACCGGCCGTGAGGCGGTCGCCGAGCGGGGTCGGGCCCGCAAAGTCGTTCGCCAGGATGTCGGGGTTGGAGGCCGCCTCGACCAGGTAGTGGATCTCCTCGCCGCCCGTGGCCGGGTGGGCGATCGGCACGTACTGGTTCTGCGGGTTGACCGCCTTCAGCGGGACCCCGTCCGGCAGGTGGACGAGCGCCTCGGCCTGGTTGCCGGGCCAGTCGCCCACGAAGCCGAGGTCGAAGACGGCCTCGACGCGCTTGCCCGTCCAGTCCGCGGGAACCGAGCCGCGCATCCGGAACCAGGTGGTGCCCCACGGCGGGCCCCAGGGGGTGTCCATCGCGAAGGGCTTGTACGGCGCCGCGGCGGCCTCCTCGAAGGGGACCGGCTCACCGGGCGCCTGCCAGGCCTCGACCTCGAAGGGAACCGAGGCGGCATAGATCGCGGGCTTGATGCGCTGGTCGTGGACGCGTGCGACGCGCTCCTCGATCCGGCGGCGTTCGTCGTGCATGTGAGGTCTCCAGGAGCCAGGAAGCCAAGAAGGGGGGTAAGCGCTTACTTAAGGTACGCCAGGCCCGGGTGGACCGAGGTGTACCCCTCGACCAGACGGCGGGCCACGTTCACGGAGTCGACGAGCGGATGCAGGGCGAAGGCCTTGACGGCGGTCGTGCGCGAGCCGGACTCGGCGGCGGACAGGACCTCGCGCTCCACCGCCTTGACCGCGCAGACCAGTCCGCTGGCGTGGTCGGGCAGCGGGTCGACGGCGACCGGGTGGGCGCCGTTGGCGTCGACGAGGCAGGGCACCTCGATGACGGCCTCCGCGTCGAGCACGCCCAGCGTGCCGCGGTTGCGGACGTTGAGGATGAGCGTGGTGCGCTCGTCGCGGGCGATGGCCCTCATCAAGGCGAGCGCCACCTTCTCGTAGCCGCCGGAGAGGTCGTCGGCGTCGCGTTCGCCCGCGCCCGCCGCGTCCCGGTTCTCCGCCATGTAGGTGGCCTCGCGTTCGGCCCGCGTACGGTCCCAGGCGCTCAGCGCGGCGGTGTCCGGGCGCTTCATCTCGGCGTAGAACTGTTCCTGCTGGTCGCGCAGGAACGCGCCGCGGGTCTTCTCCGCCTGCTGGTAGGCCCGGACGGCCTCCCGGTTGAAGTAGTAGTAGTGCAGGTACTCGTTCGGGACGGCGCCCAGGGACTGCAGCCACTCCACGCCGAAGAGCTTGCCCTCCTCGAAGGAGCCGAGCAGCTCGGGGTCGGCGAGCAGCCGCGGCAGCTCGTCGCGGCCCGCGACGCGCAGCCCGCGCACCCAGCCGAGGTGATTGAGGCCGACATAGTCGATCCAGGCCTCGCGGGGGTTGGCGCCCAGGACGGTGGCGATGCGGCGGCCGAGGCCGACCGGCGAGTCGCAGATGCCGATGACGCGGTCGCCGAGGTGACGGGACATGGCCTCGGTGACCAGTCCGGCCGGGTTGGTGAAGTTGATGACCCAGGCGTCGGGGGCGAGCCGGGCCACCCGCCGGGCGATGTCCACGGCCACGGGAACCGTGCGCAGCCCGTACGCGATACCGCCGGCGCCGACCGTCTCCTGGCCGAGGACGCCCTCCGCGAGTGCCACCCGCTCGTCGTCGGCACGTCCCTCCAGGCCGCCGACGCGGATCGCGGAGAAGATGAAGTCGGCGCCGCGCAGGGCGTCGTCGAGGTCGGTGGTGAAGGACACCTCGGGGGCGTCCGGCAGGTCCTTCGCCTGCTCGGCCAGCACCCGGGCCACGGCCGTGAGCCGTCCGGCGTCCACGTCGTGCAGCACGACATGGGTGACGCGGCCCTCGGCACGGTCCCCGAGGAGTGCCCCGTACACGAGCGGCACCCGGAATCCGCCGCCACCCAGAATCGTCAGCTTCACGCCGTTTCCGCCTTTCCTGTCACGACCACTTGCACGCCCGCCTCTTCCAACGACGACCGCGTCGCCGGGTCCAGCGGGCCGTTCGTCACCACCACGTCCAGCTCCTCGGGGCCACAGACCCGCGCCATCCCCGTACCCGGGAACTTCGCGCGGTCGGCGAGCAGGACGACCTTGTCGCCCGCCTCGATCATGGCCCGCTTGACCGGCACCTCGACGACGGTGGTGTCCATCACCTGCCCGCCGGGCCGTACCCCGCTGGTACCGAGGAACAGCCAGTCGGCATGCAGTTGTCGCAGGTTGTCCTCGGTGAGGAAGCCGACCAGGGAGCGGTACTCACGGCGGACCATGCCGCCGAGCAGCACCAGCTCTATGCCCTCGTCGTCCACCAGCTCCTCGTAGACCACCAGGTTGCTGGTGATCACGGTGATCCGGCGGCCGTGCAGCTGCCGCGCCAGCCGGTAGGCGGTGGTGCCGATGTCCAGCAGGACGGACTGGCCGTCCTGGACCATCGAGGCGGCGCGCTCCGCGATGGCGTCCTTCTCGGCCACACGGACCTCGGCGACCTCGGCGAAGGGCTGGTCGCCCTCCTCCACGACCGCCCCGCCGTGCACCCGCGTGAGCAGGCCTTCCTCCTCCAGTCTCAGCAGGTCACGGCGGACCGTGGCGGGGCTCACGCCCAGCTGTTCGGAGAGATCGGTCACGGCTGCGGGCCCGCCGGAGCGCAGGGCCCGCAGGATGAGTTGATGTCGTCGCTCTGCCAGCACCCTGTGAACAGTACTCGTCATTCCCAATCATTTCTATGCTCAGTTCTGCTCGACTCTTGCCAAATTGGCGAGAGACGCGCACGATCCTGTGCACCGCTTGCAGACTTTTGACGAGAGGATGTGCTCGTGGGTGACGAACGGCCCGATGTGATGCTGACCGGGCTGCTCTTCTACGACCTCGTTCTCACCGGACTGGGGAAGCCGCCGACGGCCGGCGAGGAGATCTGGACCGAGGGAATGGGCGTCAGCCCCGGCGGCATCGCCAACCTGGCGGTCGCGGCCTCCCGGTTCGGCCTGCGCACCTCCCTGGCCACGGTCTTCGGCGACGACTACTACGGCGCGTACTGCCGTGAGGTCCTCGCCGACCAGGAGGGCATCGACCTCTCCCTGTCCCGCACCGCGGACGGCTGGCACACTCCCGTCACCGTCTCGCTGGCCCACGGCAACGACCGGGCCCTGGTCACCCACGGCCAGGAACCGCCGTACTCGCAGGACGAGCTGATGGGCGACCCGCCCGAGGCGCGCACCGCCCTCGTGCACATCGAGGCCGAACCGCGCGCCTGGCTCGCCAAGGCCGCCGCGGCCGGCACGCAGATCTACGCGGATGTCGGCTGGGACCCCACACAACAGTGGTCCCGGGACCTCCTCGACCAGCTCTCCCTGTGCCACGCCTTCCTCCCGAACGAGACGGAGGCGATGGCGTACACGCGCACCGAGAGCGCGGTCGCGGCGCTCGGCACGCTGACCGAGCTGGTGCCGGTCGCCGTGGTCACCCGGGGCGGCGACGGCGCGGTCGCGGTGGACCAGACGACGGGCGAGTACGCGGAGGTGCCCGCCCTCCCCGTCGACGTCCTGGACGCGACGGGTGCCGGAGACGTCTTCGGCGCGAGCTTCGTCACCGCCTCGCTCGGCGGCTGGCCGCTGGAGGAACGGCTGCGCTTCGCGGTGCTGGCCGCGGGCCTGTCCGTACAGCGGCACGGCGGTGCGCTGGCCGCGCCCGGCTGGTACGGCGTCCACCGCTGGTGGCAGACGCTCGAAGACCGTGAACTGCGACGTGCGTACGGCTTCCTGGCCGACCGCGTCCCGGCGGACCCGGGCCCTCCCGTCCGTCCCGCCCCCGTGGCCCCGCCCGACGCCACGCGTCGGCCGGGCGCACCCCGATGACCCCACACGCAACACCCCGTAAGACCCCCCGCATGACACGCACGACGCGCATGACCCCACGCATCGCAAAGCGAAACACCCCACGCACGACCCCCTGCAAGACCCCACGTACGCGAAGACCGAAAAGATCCGAAAGGCGGTGGGAGCTGTGCGGCTCTCACGAAGGGGCCTGCTGCGCGCCGGCCTGGCCGGTACGGCCGCCACGGCGCTGGGCGGCCTGGCGACCGGCTGCGGCGTTCCGACCGGCTCGACCGGCCGCAACATGGTCCTGTGGTACTGGAGCGGCGGGCTGAGCCCGAAGGTCGTCCAGGACGCCAAGGCCCGCTACGACAGCGCGGTGAATCTGCAGGCCATCCAGATCGGCGGCTACTACCGCTCGAAGCTGATGACCACGATGACCGGACGCGCCCACATCCCGGACATCGCCGGGCTCAAGGGCGAGGACATGGCCTCGTATCTGCCCAACTCCGACCAGTTCGTGGACCTGCGCACGCTCGGTGCCGAGAAACTGAAGGACCAGTACCTGCCCTGGAAGTGGGATCAGGGCATCGCCCCGGACGGTTCGATGGTGGGCTTCCCGATCGACTGCGGTCCGGTCGCGCACTACTACCAGCCCGCCGTCTTCCAGAAGGCCGGGCTGGCCTACGAGCCCGAGGACGTCTCCAAGGAGCTGGCCACCTGGGACCAGTTCTTCGCGGCCGGCGAGCAGCTGAAGAAGCGCCTCCCGGGCACGTTCATCCTGACCGACGCGCTGAGCGTCTTCGGCATCTCGGTCAACCAGACGACGAAGCGGTTCGTCGACAAGGACCGGCACTTCATCGGCGACCAGGAGCATGTGCGCACCGCCTGGGACCGTTCCGTCGAGGCCACCCGTCGCGGACTGGTCTCGAAGATCATCAACGGTACGGCCGACAACACCTCGGCCACCGAGCGGGGTCTGCTGCCCAGCCAGCTGAACGCCTCCTGGGCGGCCGGCGACATCAAGCTCAACGTGCCGAAGACCAAGGGCAAGTGGCGGGTGGCCGCGTGTCCGGGCGGTCCCTCGAACATCGGCGGCTCGTTCCTCGCGATCACCAAGGCGTGCCGGGAGCCCGAGAAGGCCTTCGAGATGATCACCTGGATGCTCGACGCGAGCAACCAGGCCCAGGGCTTCGTCGACTCGGTGCTCTTCCCCTCGACCCCGGCGTCCTACGCGATGAAGAAACTGCGCGAACCCGACGCCTTCTTCGGCGACCAGATCACCATGGACGTCTTCGGTCCGGCGGCGCAGAACATCCCGGTCGCCTTCAACAGCCCGTACGACGTCGCGCTGAGCACCCCGATCAACGACGAGCTGCGGAACTTCTCCGTCCTCGGCAAGGACCCGGACAAGGCCTGGAGGGACGCCATGAGCAAGTGCCGGCGCATCGCGGACCACCTGGGGGTGAGTTACTGATGGCTACCGCACCCGTGGTCGACACGCCCCCCGCGGCCCTCGCCGAGACCCCCGTCACCCACCCCAGGAAGGGCATCCTCAGCTACTGGCGGCTGTACGCCGCGATCTCCCCCTTCTATCTGCTGTTCCTCGCCTTCGGTCTGATCCCGGTCGGCTTCTCGCTCTATCTGTCGTTCCACCGCTGGGACGGCCTCGGCTCGATGGAGTTCGCGGGGCTCTCGCAGTACCGCTATCTGCTGTCGGACACCCAGTTCTGGACCTCGATCGGGAACACGATCATCATCTGGGCGCTGGCCACCTTCCCGATGATCTTCCTGGCGATGGTCACGGCCGTGATGCTCAACTCGGCCGTCCGCTTCAAGAACCTCTACCGGTTCGCCTACTTCCTGCCGAACGTCACCTCGATCGTCGCGGTCGCGATCATCTTCGGATCGGTCTTCTCCACCAACTTCGGTCTGGCCAACGCCCTGCTCCAGGCGGTCGGCCTCGACCAGGTGGCATGGCTGAACACTCCGTGGGGCATCAAGGTCGCCATCGCCACGCTGATGACCTGGCAGTGGACCGGCTACAACGCGATCATCTTCCTCGCGGGGCTCCAGACGATCCCGGGCGAGCTGTACGAGGCGGCGCGGGTGGACGGCGCCGGACCCATCCAGACCTTCTTCCGGATCACGCTGCCGCTGATGCGTCCGGTGCTGCTGTTCGTGCTCATCATCTCGACGGTCACGGGCCTGCAGACCTTCTCCGAACCGCAGGTGCTGCTGCAGACCACGGACAACAACTCGTCGTTCGCGGGCGGCCCCGGCCACTCCGGCCAGACCATGGTCCTCTACTTCTTCCAGCAGACCTTCGACAACAACGACTTCGGTTACGGCGCCGCCGTGGCCTGGGGCATCTTCCTCGTCGTCATCATCTTCTCGATCATCAACTGGCGCCTGGTGCAGCGCCGGGGCGAAGACTAGGGAGGCCCCACCATGGCAATCCTCAAGGGTTCATCGGCCTCCGTGCAGGGGGCGGGGCGCACGTCGACCATCAAGGGGTCACGGCGCCGGGGCATCGGCCTCCACCTCTCCCTGATCATCGGTCTGCTGCTCTCGGTCTTCCCGTTCTACTGGGCCGTGATCATGTCGACGCACTCGTCGACGGAGATCTTCTCCTACCCGCCGAAGCTGCTGCCCGGCTCGCACTTCCTCGAGAACGTCCGCAACCTCTTCGACAACGTCGACTTCTTCGGGTCGATGTTCAACTCGCTGCTGGTCGCGTGCTCGGTGACCGTCCTGGTCCTGTTCTTCGACTCGCTGGCCGCGTTCGTGTTCGCCAAGTTCCAGTTCCCGGGCCGCCGGGTGCTGTTCGCGCTGATGATGGTCATCTTCATGGTCCCGGCGCAGCTCCAGGCGATCCCCCAGTTCGTGATCATGGCGAAGCTGGGCTGGATCGGCTCGATGACCGCCCTGATCGTCCCGGCGGCGGCCAACGCCTTCGGCATCTTCTGGATGCGCCAGTACATGAAGAGCGCGATCCACGACGAGCTGATCGACGCCTCCAAGCTGGACGGGGCGGGCTTCCTGCGCCAGTACTGGCACGTGGCGCTCCCGGTGGTCCGGCCGGGCCTCGCCTTCCTCGGCATCTTCACCTTCATGGGCCAGTGGAACGACTACGCCTGGCCGCTGATCGCCCTCACCAACCCGGACAACGTGACCCTTCAGGTCGCGCTCTCCCAGCTGAACGGTGTCCACGGCACCACCGACTACGGAATGGTCATGACCGGCGCGCTTCTCGCCCTCGTCCCCCTGCTGATCGTCTTCGCGATCGGCGCCAAGCAGATCATCGCGGACCTCGGCAAGGGGGCCATCCGCTGATGAAGGACCCGCTGCTCGCGCTCCGCCCCTGGGAGTCACCTGAGGTGACCTCCTGGGGGCGGTTGCCCATGAACGCCGTCGACCGCCGGGCCGGTGCCCTGTCACTGGACGGCGCCTGGCGCTTCCAACTGCTTCCCACGCCCACCTCGGACCCCGGTCTCGCCTGGTCCTCGCTCCAGGTGCCCGGCTCCTGGACCACCCAGGACACGGACGACCTGCCGCAGTACACCAACTTCCGGATGCCCTGGGGCGAGTTCCCGCCCACCTCGCCGGACGCGAATCCGACGGGCGTGTACGAGCGTGAGGTGGACGTCCCCGCCGCGTGGGCCGGCCGCCGGATCGTGCTCCAGGTCGGCGCCGCCGAGAGCGTGCTGCTGGTCCATGTGGACGGGCGGCCCGTCGGCGTGTCCAAGGACTCGCACCTCGCTGCCGAGTTCGACCTCTCCGACGTCGTACGACCCGGAGAGCGCGCCTCGCTGCGGCTCACCGTCGTCAAGTGGTCGGACGCCTCGCACCTCGAGGACCAGGACCAGTGGTGGCACGCCGGGATCACCCGCTCGGTGCTGCTGTACGCCACCGATCCGCTGCGACTGGCCGACGTGACCGTACGGACGCGGTGCGACGGCGGCCTGCGGGTCGACTGCCAGGTGCGGGACGCCGGGGGCGCGCTGCCGGAGGGCTGGTACGTCACCGGGGAGCTGGACGGCCAGGTGCTCACCCAGGACGCCGCGTACGAGCGGTTCAAGGAGGAGGACGGCCGGGTCTCCGACTTCCTCGGCGAGCCCCGTCTCACCACGGTCGTCCAGGGCGTCCGCGCCTGGACCGCCGAGACGCCCGAGCTGTACGACCTGACCGTACGGCTGCACCGCGCCGACGGCTCGGTCGCCGACACCTCGCACCACCGCGTGGGCTTCCGCGAGGTCGAGATCCGCGGCCGGGACCTGCTCATCAACGGCGAGCGGGTCTACATCCGGGGCGTCAACCGGCACGACTTCCACCCGCTGACGGGCCGGACGGTGTCGTACGACGACATGCGCGCCGATCTGGTGACGCTGAAGCGCTTCGGCTTCAACGCGATCCGCACCGCCCACTATCCGAACGACCCGGCCCTGCTCGACCTCGCGGACGAGCTCGGCTTCTACGTCGTGGACGAGGCGAACATCGAGGCTCACGACCACGCGCACGAGATCGCCGACGACCCCCGCTACCTCGGCGCCTTCGTGGACCGCGTCTCCCGTATGGTCCTGCGCGACAAGAACCACCCCTCGGTGATCATCTGGTCGCTCGGCAACGAGTCCGACTACGGCGCCAACCACGACGCCGCCGCGGGCTGGCTGCGCCGCCACGACCCGTCCCGGCCCCTCCAGTACGAGGGCGCGGCGAAGCTCGGCTGGGCCGACCCGAAGGTCGCCTCCGACATCGCCTGCCCCATGTACGCCTCGCTCGAGGACTGTGTCGCGCACGCCCTCTCCGGGGAGCAGACCAAGCCCCTCATCCAGTGCGAGTACTCGCACGCCATGGGCAACAGCAACGGCACGCTGGCCGACCACTGGGCCGCCATCGAGTCAACCCCAGGGCTTCAGGGCGGTTTCATCTGGGAGTTCTGGGACCACGGCATCCTTCAACGCGTGAACGACGGAAGACCGGCCGGACGCGGTGGCGCCGGGCTGTATGACAACGGTGTCGCCGCGCCGGGCCACCGCTGGGCCTACGGCGGCGACTTCGGCGAGACGATCCACGACGGCGCCTTCGTGGCCGACGGGGTCGTCTTCCCCGACCGCACGCCCAAGCCGGTGATGTACGAGCACCGGGAGATCGCGGCGCCGGTGCGCCTCGCGTACGTCGGGGGCGAGCTGCGGCTCACCAACCACCAGCACTTCCGGGGCCTCGAGTGGCTGACCGCCGAGTGGGAGCTGTCCCTCGCGGAGGGCGGCACGCTGACGGCCGCGGCCGAGCTGCCCGACGTACGGGCGGGCGAATCGGTGGCCGTGCCGATGCCGTTCACGCTGCCGGAGGACGGCGGCGAGGCCTGGCTGACGCTGCGGGTGACCACGGCGCACGAGGAGGCGTGGGCACCGCGCGGCACGGAGGTGTGTGTGCCTCAGGTGCGGCTCAGGGCGGCCACCCCCGTGGGCTCTGCCGCCACTCCGGACCCCGCTGTCGAGGTCGGCGAGGACGGGCTGCTCGTCCATCCGCTGCTCACCGCGGCCCCCGTGCTGTCGCTGTGGCGGACACCGACCGACAACGACGAGCTCGGCGGCATGGCGGTGCGCTGGCGGGCCTGGGGGCTCGACGCGCTGGAGCGCAAGCTCGTCGACGTGCGCCGCGAGGACGCGAGCGTCACCGTGGTCACGGAGTACGCGACCCTGGCGGGCGCCGTACGTCACGAGCAGGTGTTCACCCGTGTCGAGGGCGGGGTGCGGATCGAGGAGACCGCACAGTTGCCGGCCGCGCTCGACGACGTACCGCGGGTGGGCTCGGTCTTCGAGACGGTCGCCGGGCTCGATGTCCTGGAGTGGTTCGGGCAGGGCCCCTGGGAGTCCTACCCGGACCGGAGCACCGGCGCGCCGGTGGGCCACCACTCCCTCCCCGTGGACGAGTTGTTCACCCCCTATCTGCGTCCGCAGGAGAGCGGCGGACGGCACGGTGTACGCCGCTTCACGCTCTCGGCGCCGGACGCCACGGGCTTCGCGGTCGCGCTCGACGAGCCGCGCCAGGTGACCGTGACCCGCTACCGGGCCGCGGATCTGGCGGCCGCCGCCCATCACGACGAGCTGGTGCCGCGGCCCGGCTGCGTAGTGCACCTCGACGCCGTGCACCGGGGGGTGGGCACGGCCTCGTGCGGACCCGACACCTCGCCCGGCTACCTCGTCCCGGCCGGCACCCACCGCTGGTCCTGGACGCTGCGCGTGCTCTGACACGCGCGCGGCGCGCGGCCCCTCCCACCGGCTCGACCCGTTCGACGTGACTCGACGCCCGACCTGACTCGAACTCTCACTGACCTTTTCGCACCTTCATGGAGCAGACGTGTGTACTTCGCATGACCAGGCGACGGAGGCCGAGCAGGCCGGCGCCGGCAGACGCAACTTCCTGCGGGCCACGGCCCTGATCGGCGCGGCGGCCACCACCTCGGTCGCCCTGCCCGCGGTGACGGCACAGGCGGCGACGCGTGAGGCGGACTGGCGGCCCGACGCCGACAGCCGCCGCTTCACGCTCGCCGTCATGCCCGACACGCAGTACCTCTTCGACGGGCCGAGCATCAACCCCGCGCCGATCGAGGCCTCGCTGCGCTATCTCCTGGAGCACGGCAAGGACGAGAACATCGTCTTCCTCTCGCACCTGGGCGACCTCACCCAGAACGGGGCGCAGCCCGAATTCGCCGCCGCGGGCAAGGCGTTCGAGCTGCTGGACCGGCGCGGCGTCGGCTACAGCGTGCTCGCGGGCAACCACGACATCAGGTCGTCCACGGACGACCAGCGGGGCGCGACCCCCTATCTGGACGTCTTCGGCCCGCAGCGCTTCCGGAGCAAGCGCACCTTCGGCGGCGCCTCGCCGGACGGCTACAACACCTTCCACCTGTTCCGGGCGGCGGGCATGGAGTGGCTCGTCCTCGCCCTGGACTGGCGGCTGTCGGCGCAGGGCTACGCGTGGGCGAAGGACGTCATCGCCCGGCACCCCAGGACGCCGGTCATCCTCACCACGCACGAGCTGGTCGTGGACGACGACACCCTGTCCTCGTACGGGCAGCAGCTCTGGGACCAGCTGATCCACGACCACGACCAGATCTTCCTGACCCTGAACGGGCACTACTGGCCCGCCGCCCGTGCCACCCGCACCAACGCCGCCGGACACGACGTCCACCTGCACCTGACGAACTATCAGAACCGCTACTACGGCGGCGCGGCGATGATCCGCCTCTACCGCTTCGACCTCGACCGCAACACCATCGACGTCGAGACCATCTCGCCGTGGATCCTGGGCCGGGCGGCCAAGGGCCTCAACGAGCTGGAGCGGCAGGAGATCGAACTCAGCGGCGACGCGGACCGGTTCTCGGTCGCCGTCGACTTCGAGGACCGCTTCGCGGGATTCGCGCCGGTGCCCGCCCGCTCGGCGCGCCCGGTGTCCGAGATGCTGGTCCGGGGCACTCTCGCGTACTGGCGCTTCGACGGGCACGCGGACGGTACGGCGGCCGAGGGCACGGTGCGCGACCGGTCCGGGCACGGCAACGACCTGACCGTGGTCAAGGTCGGCGACAGTGCCCTCACCTGGTCCTCCGCCCACCACCCCGACCAGCCGGGTCACGGCAGCCTCTTCTTCCAGGGCGGCAAGCCCCCGCTGAAGGGCGCGTATCTGCGCACGGTCGACGGGGCGCCCCTCAACTCGGCCACCTTCAAGCGTGGTTACACCATCGAGGCCTTCTACCAGCTCCCCGCCGACTGGGACGCCTCGCACCACGCCTGGGCCTCGCTGGTCAGCCGTACCGGCACGGGCGGTGGCGCGGGCAAGACCGCCGACGATCCGGACGAGCCGCTCGCCACGCTCTCCCTCTCCGACGGGCCCGGCCCGCAGTGGGCCGTCCGGCCGCTCAACCAGCAGGGCATCGTCACCAACTGGGGCGACGAGACAGCCCGCGAGCAGTGGTGGCACGTCGCCGTCGTCAACGACGGCTCGCACACCACGATGTACGTCCAGGGCTGCCCGGTCGCCCGCAACCCGCACACCGTCGCGGTCGGTCTCACCTCGCTCGGGCTGCCCTGGCTGCTCGGCGGCTACGAGTACGCGGGCAAGATCGACCAGATCCTGCACGGACGGCTCGGCGACGTACGGGTCGTCGAACGGGCGCTGCCCGTCGCGCAGTTCATGAACCACTGAGCCGTCTCGGCCACCGGTGACCCGAAGATCTTCCGACTCCCCGAGGGAGAAGTTCCGCATGTCCGAGCAGCAACTGCCCGCCTGGGCCGATCCATCCGTCTCCCCCGCCGCGCTGGACCCGCAGGGCGTGTCACGGCGCGGGCTGCTGCGCAGCGCCGGCCTGTTCGGGGCTGCCTTCGCGGTGGGCGCGCTCGCCACCCCCGCGGCGGCCGACTCCCGGCGCCTCGGCGGCGACGACCCGCGCCTCGCCTATCTCGTCGGCGACCACCACATCCACTCCGTGTACAGCCACGACGCGAAGTACACGTTCTCCCAGCTCGCCCAGGCGAGCGCCACGTACGGCCTGGACTGGATGGTCTTCAACGAGCACGCCAACTTCGGGCACGCCGCCTTCGGCGCCCAGTTGGAGCACCAGGAGATCCTGAAGGCGCGCGCCGAGAACCCGCGTCAGCTGATCTTCCAGGGTCTGGAGTGGTACATACCGGGCGCCGAGCACGCCACGGTCTTCGCGGCGCCCGGCCGGCACGAGGTGGATCTCCTCACGAAGTTCGAACTCGCCTACGACGGCAAGCTGCTGGGCTACACGGCGGGCTCGCCGACCAGCCCCGACACGGCCCGCAACGAGGCCCACGCGGTCAAGGCCATCAAGTGGCTCGCGGAGCAGCGCCGCACCGGTTACGTCGACGACGTGCTCGTCCTCGCCAACCACCCCACGCGCCTGGGCATCGACTCCCCGCACGAGATGCGGAACTGGCGGGACGCGGCGCCCGAGATCATGATCGGCATGGAGGGAGCGCCCGGCGCCCAGGGCGGCGGCATCCCCGGCTGGGTCGGCTCGGGCCAGCAGCGCGGCGAGTACACCAACAAGCCGTCCGCGGACTCCTTCGCCGGGTACCCGGAGAACGCGTACGTGCTGTACGGCGGCTTCGACTGGATGACGGCGACCGTCGGCGGCATGTGGGACGCGATGCTCGCCGAGGGCAGGCTGTTCACCATCACCACCAACTCCGACGTACACCGCGTCGTCTTCGACACCTGGAAGAACGGCGACTGGGCACCCGGGCAGAACTTCGACAACACCGGGCACGTTCCCGACCCGGTGAGCACCGACTCGCAGCAGCCGGGCGGCGACTTCTGGCCCGGCCAGTTCAGCCGCACCCACGTGGGCGTGACCCGCTACGGCTACCGCGCCGTGATGGCGGGCCTGCGCGCGGGCCGCGTCTGGCTCGACCACGGGCACCTGCTCGACGGGCTCGACGTCCGGGTGAAGCGGGACTGCGACCACGGTCCGGGTGTGACCATGGGCGGCCGGATCCGCGTCCGCAAGGGCGAGAAGCTCACCCTGTCGGTCACCGTGACGACCGCCTCGCGCGCCAACCCCCACGGAATCCTGCCGGAGTTGGCGCACGTCGACGTGATCCGTGGCGCGGTGCGCGGCCCGGCCGCCGACCGCGACGACTGGCGCGCGCCCGACACCAAGGTCGTCCGCACGGTGGACGTGAGTGGCCGCAAGGGCACGTACACCCTGCGCATCCCGCTGGTCGCCGGCGACGAGTCCTTCTACGTCCGGCTGCGCGGCAGCGACGGCAACCGCAACGGTACGGGCTACCTGGGCGCCTCGATCGACCCGCACGGCCCGATTCCGCACGTGCCCGGAAACGGTGACCCGTGGGTCGACACGTGGTTCTACGCGAACCCCGTGTTCGTCGACGTGGTGAGCGGCCGGTAGGGAGAGCGGCCGTCCGGCGTGGACCGTCAGGCGTAGAAGCGCGACAGGCTCTGGAGGACGGCGGCGGGCTTCTGGCCGCCGTCGATCTCTATCGTCCCGTCGACGGCGATCTGCACCCCGCCCGGCACGTCCTCGACCGAGGCGAGCCTCGCGACCAGCCGGATGCGCGAGCCGGCCTTCACCGGGGCGGGGAAACGCACCTTGTTCAGACCGTAGTTGACCTTCGTCGACACGCCTTCGACCTCCAGCAGCCCGGTGAAGAGCGGGATGAAGAGGGAGAGGGTCAGATAGCCGTGCGCGATGGGAGCGCCGAAGGGGCCCCCGGCCGCCTTCTCCGGGTCGACGTGGATCCACTGGTGGTCGCCGGTGGCGTCGGCGAAGGTGTTGATCCGCTCCTGGGTGACCTCGATCCACTCGCTGGTGCCGAGGTCCCTGCCGGCGAGCTTCTTGAGCTCGTCGAGACCGTTCACGGTGATGCTCATGTGTACTTTCCTGCCTATGAGTTGGTGGTGCCGTACCGCGTACGGACACGGGCCTTGAGGAGCTTTCCGGAGGCGGTGCGCGGGAGTTCGTCCACGACGACCACCGACTTCGGGATCTTGTACTTGGCGAGGTGTCCGGCGAGCGAGGCGAGGACCTCGTCCGGGTCGAGTTCGACGCCCTCGCGGGGGACGACGACCGCGCGCGGCACCTCGCCCCACTTGTCGTCAGCCACACCGATGACGGCGCACTCGACGATGCCGGGGTGGCCGAGGAGCAGGTCCTCGATCTCGGCGGGGTAGATGTTCTCGCCACCCGAGATGATCATGTCCTTGATGCGGTCGACGATGAAGACATAGCCGTCCTCGTCGACCCGGGCGGCGTCCCCGCTGCGGAACCAGCCGTCGGCGAACACCGCGGCCGTCTCGTCGGGCAGCCCCCAGTAGCCGGGCATGACGTGCGGCCCGCGGACGACCACCTCACCCGTCTCCCCGATGTCGACCGGCGTGAAGTCGGGCCGTACGACCCGCACATCGCTGAAGAAGTGCGGCACGCCCGCCGAGCCCGCCTTGCCGACCGCGTGTTCCGCGTCCAGGAAGAGGGTGCCGGGCGACGCCTCGGTCATGCCGTAGCCCTGGAGGAAAGTGAGCCCGTGCTCCTGGTAGGCGGCGATGAGCGGGGTCGGTACGGGTGAGCCGCCGCAGGTGAGGATGCGCAACGAGGACAGGTCGGCGTCGGCCCACCGGGGATGCCGGGCCACCTGGTCGAACATCGTCGGCACCCCGAACATGAAGGTGATCCGGTGCCGTTCGATCAGGTCGAGGGTGGCCGCCGGGTCGAAGGACTCGACCAGGACACAGGTGCCGCCCTTGAGCAGCACCGGCAGGGTCAGCATGTTCAGCCCGGCCGTGTGGAACAACGGGGCCGAGACCAGGGCGCGTTCGTCGGCGATCAGGTCGTGGTCGACGAGGACGTTGACCGCGTTCCAGGTCAGATTGCCGTGGGTGAGCATCGCGCCCTTGGGGCGGCCCGTCGTGCCCGAGGTGTACATGATGATGCACATGTCCTCGGCGGTGACGGGCTGGTCGATCGGTTCCTCGGCGGCCTGGTCGATCAGCTCCTCGTACCCGGAGCCGACTTCGACGAACGTCCGGACGTGCGCGTTGCCCGGCAGCCCCGCGACGAGTCCGGCCAGCGAGGGCGCGTACACCAGGGCCTTGGCGCCCGAGTCGCTGAGCTGGTAGGCGATCTCGGGGCCGGCGAGTCGGGGGTTGAGCGGCACGAAGACCACGCCGAGCGTGCCCGCCGCGAAGAGGGTTTCGAGGTAGGAGGGGTGGTTGGGGCCGAGATAGGCGATGCGGTCGCCGCGGCGCAGGCCGAGCGCGCGCAGTGCGTGGGCCAGGCGGGTGGTGCGGGCGTACAGCTCGGCATAGCTGACGGTGGTGTCGCCGTGGATCAGGGCGGTGCGGTGCGGGGTCTTGCGGGCCCGGCGTGCGGGCCACGACCCCAGTCCCTCATTGCGCATCTGTGGCCCCTTACGGTGTCAGCCCGAGCAGCCGGGCGGCGTTCTCCTTGAGGATCTTCGGCTTGACCTCGTCCTTGATCGTCAGCTTGTCGAAGTCGGCGAGCCAGCGGTCGGGGGTGAGGACGGGGTAGTCGGAGCCGAAGAGCACCTTGTCCTTGAGCAGTGTGTTGGCGTACTGCACGAGCTGCGGCGGGAAGTACTTGGGCGACCAGCCGGACAGGTCGATGTGCACACCCGGCTTGTGGGTGGCGACAGCCAGCGCCTCGTCCTGCCAGGGGAAGGAGGGGTGCGCCAGGATGATCTTGAGGTGCGGGAAGTCAGCGGCCACGTCGTCCACGTGCAGGGGGTTGGAGTACTTCAGCCGGATGCCGCCGCCTCCCGGTACCCCGGCCCCGATCCCCGTCTGCCCGGTGTGGAAGAGGGCGATGGTGCCGGTCTCCTCGATCACCTCGTACAGGTCGTACGCCACCGACCTGTCGTTGGGGAAGAAGCCCTGGATGCTGGGGTGGAACTTGAAGCCCTTGACCCCGTACTCCTCGACGAGCCGGCGGGCCTGCTTGACGCCTGCCCTGCCGCGGAAGGGGTCGATGGAGGCGAAGGGGATCAGCACGTCAGGATGCGCGGCGGCGGCCTCGGCGACCTCCTCGTTCGGGACGGGCGCGGTGCCGGTGGCGGACTCGGCGTCCACCGTGAAGATCACGGCGGCCATCTTCCGCTCGCGGTAGTAGGCGGCCGTCTCCTCCAGGGTGGGCTTCCGCTTGCCCTCGACCTTGAAGTACGCGCTGGAGGCTTCGTGCAGATCGTCGTCGAGCGAGGCGTGGCCCTTCGAGGACACCTCCGCGTGGGTGTGGACGTCGATCGCGACGAGTTCGTTCAGGTCCATCACGCCTCCGGAAGCTTCGGCGCGGGGATCCCGACGGTCTGCGGCTCGGCGCCGACCGACGTGGCCCAGGCGTCGGCCAGGGTGTCGGGGGTCCAGCCGCCGTCCGCGTACGCCGCCCTGACCTCCTGCGGGTGCGACCAGAGTGCCACCTTGTCACCGCCGATGCCGATGGCCTGGCCGGTGACACCGCGGGCGGCGTCGGAGGCGAGGAACGGGACGAGGGCGGCGCAGTCCTCGGGGGTGCCGAAGCCCTCGCCCTTGCGGAGGAAGTCGGGCAGCGGCTCGCCGTTCCTCATGGCCTCGACGTACGGGGCGAACGCGGGGATGGTCTCGGTCATGGCGGTGGCGGCGACCGGCACGATCGCGTTGACGGTGATGCCCGCGCGGCCCAGCTCCATCGACCAGGTACGGGCCATGGCGGCGATGCCCGCCTTCGCGGCGGCGTAGTTCGTCTGACCGAAGTTCCCGCGCTGCCCGGCCGGCGAGCCGACCAGGATCAGCGAGCCGCCCTCGCCCTGCTCGCGCATGCGCACGGCGGCGGCGCGGGCGCAGGTGAAGGTGCCCTTCAGATGCGTGGTGATCACCGCGTCGAAGTCGTCGTCGGTCATCTTCCACAGCACCTTGTCGCGCAGGATGCCCGCGTTGGTGACCAGGATGTCGAGCCGTCCGAACTCCTGCACCGCACGGGCGACGAGCCGGTCGGCCGCCTCGGTGGTGCCGACCGGGACCACCTCGGCCACGGCCTTGCCGCCCGCGGCGGTGATGGACTTCACGGCCTGCTCGGCCACGGCCTCGTCGACGTCGTTGACGACGACGCAGGCGCCGACGGCCGCCAGGGCGTGTGCGTAGGCCAGGCCCAGGCCACGGCCGCTGCCGGTGACGACGGCCACCTTGCCGGTGAGATCGATGCTGGGCACGAGGGAGTCCCTTCGACGCTGAGGGTCCAGAGCGCGGCGTTGCGATGCCGAGCTGCGGCTACGAGATCGAAGCTAAGGACAATAATTGTTGACGTCAATAGTTGTTGCCGACTCATCCGTGCGGCATGCTGTGCGGAGTAGGGCGCGATGCTGTACGCAGTACGGCATGCCGTACCCGGCACGAATGAACCGCCCCGCCCGGGGCCCGGCCCAGGGAGCCCGTCATCGCAGGCCAGCAGCACGCCACCAGCCCGGCCACCGGCCCCGTCCCCATCGACGCCCAGGAGCCGTGGATGCGCGGACTGCACGCCGACACCGGCTATCTGCTGTACCGGCTGGGCCTTCGCTCGGGGCAGCTGTTCAACACCTTCCTCCAGGAGTCGGGGCTGCGGCTGCGCCACTACGCGCTGCTGCGCTTCCTGGCCACCTCCGAAGGTGCGCTCCAGCGGGAGCTGAGCTCGCGGCTCGGCTACGACCCGAGCGCGATCGTCGGACTCGTCGACGACCTCGAGAAGCTCGGTTTCGCCGAGCGCCGCCCTTCACCGGACGACCGCCGCAGCCGGATCGTCGTGCTCACGGACGACGGCCGGGCGTTCCTGCGCGACACGGACGAGGCGGGCCTGCGCGTCACGAACGACCTGCTCCAGCCGCTCGCCCCCGCCGAGCGGGACGCCCTGCACACGCTCCTGCAACGGGTCGCGGAAGCCGAACTGAACTCATGACCACGCTGTCCGCGCCCGACCGTCTGCTCGCCGTGCTCGCCGCCTTCGACCACCAGCACCCGGCGCTCTCCCTGACGGGAATCAGCCGCCGGGCCGGACTGACCCTCACCACCGCGCACCGGCTGGTCGGCGCCCTCACCGACTGGGGCGCGCTGGAGCGGGACGCGGACGGCGTCTACCACGTGGGCCTGCGCCTCTGGGAGATCGCGGCCCTCGCTCCCCGTGGCCTCGCCCTCCGCCAGATCGCGCTGCCGTACCTGGAGGACCTGTACGAGGCCACGCACGAGAACGTGCAGATGGCGGTCCGCGACGGCGCCGAGGTCGTCTACATCGAGTGGATCTCCGGACGCTCCGCGGTCGGTGTACGCATCCAGGTCGGCGCCCGCTGGCCACTGCACGCGACGGGCGTGGGCCTCGCGCTGCTGGCCCACGGCGACTCGACGTCCCAAGAGGCCTACTGCTCAGGGCCGTTGGCCGCGTTCACCCCGCACACCCTCACCGACGGGGCCCGCCTGCGCCGCACGCTCGCCGAAGTCCGTCGCACCGGCGTCGCGGTGAGCAGCCGTCAGGTCACCGACGACGCCCTGTCGGTCGCCGCTCCGGTGCGCGGCGCGGGCGGCGCGGTGGTCGCGGCGGTCTCCGTCGTGGTCCCCGAACACGGCGCCCAGGTACCGGGGTTGATTCCTGCGGTACGGCTGGCGGCGCGGGGGATCTCGCGCGCCCTGGGGTGGCAGCCGCAGACACGACCTGAGCCGGGCACCTGAGGCTCCCGGGAGTACTGCAAGGGCGAGCATTTCCCTCCTGGCCGGCCGCGCGTACGCCGTTCCTTCAGGACGATTCTCAGGTCCTCTTCACGTAAATCTCAGGCGGCGGCCCCGGGTTTCAAAGAATCGCCCCAGGAACGCGGCGCAGGATGCACCAGCAGTCGTGGTGGTGGTCATCCAGGAAAGGCGTGCCGTGGGCTTCGCGAAGAATTCGAACCGGTCCGAGCGGTGGACGGCGAACCGGTCCGAGCGGCAGGCCTGGTCGCGGCGTGGGGTGCTGGCCGCCCTCGGCGCCGTGCCGGCCCTGGGCGTCCTCACGGGCTGCAGCGGCTCGGCGGACGCCACGGAGGGAACGGACGCGAAGGCGGGCGCGAGCACGAAGTCCGAGGTCAAGACCCCGAGCGTGACCGTCACCCCGGCCGACGGCACGAAGAAGGCCGGTTTCACGACCCCGGTCGAGGTCACCGTCAGCGACGGCACGCTCGCGAGCGTCGAGGTCAGCGGAAACGACGGCTCCACCCTGGCCGGATCCTTCAATGACGCCCGTACGAAATGGACGTCCACGAAAAACCCCTACTCGGGCACCAAATACACGGTCACGGTCACACCGAAGGGCGCCGCCGCGCGGAGCGCGAGCTTCGTCACGAAGCAGCCCTCGGAAACGTTCGTGGGTTATTTCACGCCCGAGGCGAATTCGACCTCCGGTGTCGGCATGCCCGTGTCGATCAACTTCACCGAGGCCGTGAAGGACCGGGCCGCCGTGGAAAAGGCGATCACGGTGACGGCGGAGCCCGCGGTCGAGGTGGTCGGCCACTGGTTCAGCGACACTCGCCTCGACTTCCGGCCCGAGGAGTACTGGGCCGCGGGCACGAAGATCACGCTGAGCCTGCGTCTGAAGGACGTCGAGGGCACGACCGGCGTCTACGGCACCCAGTCCAAGGACGTCACCTTCCACATCGGCCGCCGTCAGATCAGCACGGTCGACCTGGCGAAGAAGACCATGACCGTCGAGCGCGACGGCTCCACCCTCGCCACCTACCCGGTGAGCGGCGGCGACGCCGACCACACCACCTGGTCCGGGATCATGGTGATCAGCGAGCGGTTCAAGCAGACCCGGATGGAGTCCTCGACCGTCGGGCTCGGCGACGAGTACGACATCTCGGACGTCCCGCACGCCCAGCGCCTGACCACCTCCGGCACCTTCATCCACGGCAACTACTGGGCCTCGACCTCGGTCTTCGGCTCCACCAACACCAGCCACGGTTGTGTCGGCCTGCACGACGCCAAGGGCGCGAACGACAGCTCCGTGCCGGGCTACAAGTTCTACGCCGGTTCGATGCTCGGGGATGTCGTCGTCGTCAGGAACTCGGGCGAGAAGACCGTCGAGGCGTCCAACGGCCTCAACGGCTGGAACCTGTCCTGGTCGGACTGGAAGGCGGGGAGCGCCCGCTAGGCACGGCCCCGCACATCCCACTCTTCAATGCCTGAACTCCCGCACAGGGAAAGGAGTTTCTCGGCTTTACCTCTTGACGGTCGGAGTGACAGAGAGCACATTAGCCGCGCACCTTGCTGAGAGCGCTCTCAGCAGCACCCGCGCACCCCCACTCCGTACCGAAGAGGCATTCATGAGTGAACCCTCCGGCACACCTGTCAGACGCGGCCCCCTGCGGCGCGTCGTGCTGGCCGCGGTCGGCACCCTGACCCTGGCCGTGGCCGCGGTCCTCCCCGCGAACGCGTCCGCGCCCACTCCCCCGGCCGGCTGGTCCCAGGTCTTCGTCGACGACTTCAACGGGGCGGCCGGCTCCGGCGTCAACACCTCCAACTGGCAGTACGACACCGGCACCAGTTACCCGGGCGGCGCCGCCAACTGGGGCACCGGCGAGGTCGAGACGATGACCTCCAGCACCAACAACGTGGCGCTCGACGGCAACGGCAACCTGCTGATCACCCCGCGCCGGGACGCCTCCGGCAACTGGACCTCGGGCCGTATCGAGACCACCCGCACCGACTTCCAGCCACCCGCGGGCGGCAAACTCCGCGTCGAGGCACGCCTCCAGATGCCGAACGTGACCGGCGCCGCCGCCAAGGGCTACTGGCCGGCCTTCTGGACACTGGGCGCACCCTACCGCGGCAACTACCAGAACTGGCCGAGCGTCGGCGAGCTGGACATCATGGAGAACGTCCAGGGCCTCAACACCGAGTGGGCCACCATGCACTGCGGCACCAACCCGGGCGGCCCGTGCAACGAGACCAGCGGCATCGGCGGCAACACCCCGTGCGCCGGCACCACGTGTCAGGCCGGCTTCCACACGTACGCCATGGAGTGGGACCGCTCGACGAGCCCCGAGGAGATCCGCTTCTACCTCGACGGCGTCAACTTCCACACGGTCAAGGCGAACCAGGTCGACGCCACCACCTGGGCGAACGCCACCAACCACGGCTACTTCGTCATCCTGAACGTGGCGATGGGCGGCGGCTTCCCCGACGCGTTCGGCGGCGGTCCGGACAGCGGCACCGAGCCCGGCCACCCGCTGGTCGTGGACTACGTCCAGGTACTGCAGGCCAGTGGGAGCGATACCACACCGCCTCCGACCGGCAACCGTGACGCCTACAGCGCCATCCAGGCCGAGTCGTACGACAGCCAGTCGGGCACCAGCACCGAGACCACCACGGACACCGGCGGCGGCCAGGACATCGGCTCGCTCGCGAACGGCGACTACGCGCTCTACAAGGGCGTCGACTTCGGCTCCACGGCGGCCACGCAGTTCTACGGGCGGGTCGCGAGCGGTGCGGCGAGCGGGGTCAGCGGTCTGGTCGAGGTGCGCCTCGACAGCCGTACGAGCACCCCCATCGGCAGTTTCGCGGTGGGCAACACCGGCGGCTGGCAGAGCTGGCGGACCGTCCCGGCCAACATCACCGGCGTCACCGGCACCCATGACGTCTATCTGACCTTCACCAGCGGCCAGTCGGCCGACTTCGTGAACGTCAACTGGTTCGACTTCGGCCACTGACGAGGAGGTCCCTCGACGAGCGGCACGAGGAGTGAGGGGGCGGGCCCACGGGCCCGCCCCTTTTCCTGGGCGCGGTCTCAGCGCAGCTCCGCCCGGAACACCACGGGACTCGTGCCCGTGTGCTGGTGGAAGAACTTGGAGAAGTTCGCCGAGTCGGGGAAGCCCACGGCGACACCGATGCGGCCGATGGGCATCTCCGTGTGGGCCAGCAGCCGCTTGGCCTCCAGGACCACCCGCTTGTCGATGAATCCCTTCGGGGTCTCACCGGTGGCCGCGCGCACCGCGCGGACCAGGGTGCGGCGGGAGTAGCCGAGAGCGTCGGCGTACGCGCTGACGCTGTGGTTGGTGGCGAAGTCCTTCTCGACCGCGTCCCGGAAGCGCGTGAAGGTGGTGTCGCTCTGTTCGCGGGCCGCTTCGGCGGAGCTGGCCGCGAGATGGGCGAGGCGCAGCAGGAACGCGGTGAGGGAGTGCCGCAGCACCGAGGTGTGCAGGCTGAGCGGCAGCGTGGTGGTGTCGACGTACTCGCGTTCCAGCTGGGTGAGCGATTGCTCCAGGGCGGCCAGTTGGTCGGCGCCGGGGCGCAGCAGCGGCGGCTGGTCATAGCGGTAGAGACCGGTCGCCTCGACGGTCGCACGCGGCAGGAAACCGGGCTGCATGATCAGGACGGTGCCGCGGTAGCGGTCGGTGCGGGAGAAGCGGTGCACCTGACCGGGGCGGATCCACAGGATGTCGCCCGGGGACGCCTCGTACTCGGCGAAGTCGATCATGTGTCTGACCGGGCCCTCGCGAAAGAGCATCACGACGTGGAAGTCGATGCGGTGCACGCGCTCCAGCGGGGCGTCCGCGTGCCAGACGCGCCCGCTCCCCATCGCGCCGACCTGCATACCGACGCCGGACAGGCTCAGATCGACCGGGAAGGGGAAGGTCCTGATCCCGTCCCGGGTCTCCCCTTCGCCCCCTGCACCGCCTTGGGTGGTTCTGTCTGCCATGTCCCTCTCGCGTCGGCTCGCTCCGGCACTCCGTGTCCCACTTTCACCGAAGGCTGACACACGGGCACCTTCCCCGGCAAAAGTCAGACTTTTAGTTTTGAAGGCGTTCCACCAGTGGTTCCCGATCCAGTGAGGACTTCTTGAAGATGAGTACGCAGAGCCCCGACGGCTTCGAATGGACCGAGCTGGATCGTCGGGCGGTCGACACCGCGCGCATCCTGGCCGCTGACGCCGTTCAGAAGGTCGGAAACGGCCACCCGGGTACAGCGATGAGCCTGGCCCCGGCCGCGTACACGATCTTTCAGAAGGTGATGCGACACGACCCCGCCGACCCGGAGTGGACCGGCCGCGACCGGTTCGTCCTGTCCCCCGGTCACACCTCGCTGACCCTTTACACGCAGCTCTTCCTCTCCGGGTACGAACTCGGCCTTGATGACCTGAAGGCGTTCCGCACGCACGGTTCGAAGACGCCGGGTCATCCCGAGTACGGGCACACCGCGGGCGTGGAGACCACCACAGGGCCGCTGGGGCAGGGTGTCGCGAACGCGGTGGGCATGGCGATGGCCGCCCGCTACGAGCGCGGTCTGTTCGACCCCGAGACGCCGGAGGGCGAGTCGCCCTTCGACCACACCATCTGGGGCATCGTCTCGGACGGCGACCTGGAGGAGGGCATCTCCGCCGAGGCCTCCTCCCTCGCGGGCCACCAGAAGCTGGGCAACCTGGTCTTCGTCTACGACGACAACCACATCTCCATCGAGGGCGACACCGCCACCGCCTTCTCCGAGGACGTGCTGAAGCGCTACGAGGCCTACGGCTGGCATGTGCAGCGCATCGAGCCCTCGGCCGACGGCGACATCGACGTCCGCGCGCTGTACACGGCGCTGAAGGCGGCGCAGGACGAGACCGGACGGCCCTCGATCATCGCGATGCGCACGATCATCGCCTGGCCCGCGCCGAACGCCCGGAACACCGAGGCCTCGCACGGCTCCGCGCTGGGCGCGGACGAGGTCGCCGCCACCAAGCGTCTCCTGGGCTTCGACCCGGAGAAGTCCTTCGAGGTCGCCGACGAGGTCCTCGCCCACGCCCGCCAGGCCCTGGACCGGGGTGCCGAGGCACACGCCGCCTGGGACAAGCGGATCGCCGAGTGGCGCACCGCGCAGCCCGAGCGGGCCAGGCTGTTCGACCGGATCGTCGCCGGCCAGCTTCCCGAGGGCTGGCAGGACAAGCTCCCCGCGTTCGAGGCGGGTACGTCCGTCGCCACCCGCGCCGCCTCCGGCAAGGTCCTGCAAGCGCTCGGCTCGGTGATCCCCGAACTGTGGGGCGGCTCCGCCGACCTGGCCGGCTCGAACAACACCACCATCGACAAGACGTCCTCCTTCCTGCCGAAGGGCAACCCGCTGCCGGAGGCCGACCCGTACGGCCGTACCGTCCACTTCGGCATCCGCGAGCACTCCATGGCCGCGGAGATGAACGGCATCGCGCTGCACGGCAACACCCGCATCTACGGCGGCACCTTCCTGGTCTTCTCCGACTACATGCGCAACGCCGTACGTCTGTCCGCGCTGATGCAGCTCCCCGTCACCTACGTGTGGACGCACGACTCGATCGGCCTGGGCGAGGACGGCCCCACCCACCAGCCGGTCGAACACCTGGCCTCGCTGCGCGCCATCCCGGGCCTGAACATCGTCCGCCCCGCCGACGCCAACGAGACCGCGATCGCCTGGGCCGAGATCCTCAAGCGGCACGCCACCCGCCGCGCCCCGCACGGCCTGGCCCTGACCCGCCAGGGCGTGCCCACCTACGAGGCCAACTCCGAGGCCGCCAAGGGTGGTTACGTGCTGCGTGACTCCTCCACCGGGACGCCCGAGCTGGTTCTGATCGCCACCGGCTCCGAGGTGCACCTCGCTGTCGAGGCGCGTGAGCTGCTGGAGGCCGAGGGAATCGGCACCCGGGTCGTGTCGATGCCGTCCGTGGAGTGGTTCGAGGAGCAGTCCCCGGAGTACCGCGCGAGCGTCCTGCCGCCGTCCGTGAAGGCCCGCGTGGCGGTCGAGGCGGGCATCGGGCTGACCTGGTACCGGTACGTCGGTGACCACGGACGCATTGTCTCGCTCGAGCACTTCGGAGCCTCCGCCGACGCCAAGACCCTGTTCGCCGAGTTCGGTTTCACCGCCGAGAACGTCGCCGCCGCCGCCCGGGCCGTGCTCAATTCAACGACTGGCCTCGCCGCCACCCGCGGTTGATCCGACCGCACGAAGGAAGATGATCACTGTGACCGAAGCAACCGCGACCGCGGTAACCCTGAAGCGCCTCTCCGACGAAGGCGTCTCCATCTGGCTGGACGACCTCTCCCGGAGGCGCATCTCCTCTGGCAACCTCGCCGAACTCGTAGCGACCAGGCACGTGGTGGGCGTCACCACCAACCCCTCCATCTTCCAGGCCGCCATCGGCTCCGGTGAGGGGTACGAGGAGCAGCTCGGCGACCTGGCCGAGCGCGGCGTGACGGTCGACGAGGCCGTCCGGATGATGACGACGGCCGACGTCCGCGCCGCCGCCGACATCCTGCGCCCGGTGTACGAGGCGACCGCCGGACGTGACGGCCGGGTCTCCATCGAGGTCGACCCGCGCCTCGCCCACAACACCGGGGCGACCGTCGCCGAGGCCAAGCAGCTCTCCTGGCTCGTCGACCGCCCGAACGTGATGATCAAGATCCCGGCGACGAAGGCCGGCCTCCCGGCGATCACCGAGGTCATCGGCCTCGGCATCAGCGTCAACGTCACGCTGATCTTCTCCCTGGAGCGCTACCGCGAGGTGATGGACGCCTACCTGGCGGGCCTGGAGAAGGCCAAGGCGGCGGGCATCGACCTCGCCACCATCCACTCCGTCGCCTCCTTCTTCGTCTCCCGCGTCGACAGCGAGATCGACAAGCGGCTGACGAAGGTCGGGACCGACGAGGCCCTCGCCCTCAAGGGCAGGGCGGCGCTCGCCAACGCGCGGCTCGCCTACGAGGCGTACGAAGAGGTGTTCGCGTCCGCCCGCTGGACCGCGCTCGCCCCGGCCGGCGCCAACAAGCAGCGCCCGCTGTGGGCCTCGACGGGTGTCAAGGACCCCTCGTACAAGGACACGCTGTACGTCGACGAGCTGGTCGCGCCGGGTACGGTCAACACCATGCCGGAGGCGACGCTCAACGCCACGGCCGACCACGGTGACATCCACGGCGACGCGGTGACCGGCGGCTACGCCCAGGCGCGCGCCGACCTGGCCGCCGTGGAAGGGCTCGGGATCTCCTACGACGAGGTGGTCGACCAGCTGGAGGACGAGGGCGTCTCGAAGTTCGAGGCGGCCTGGGAGGATCTGCTCGACGCGGTCGCGACCTCGCTGAGCAGCAAGGGAGTTGAGGGGGAATGACGAAGCGTACTGTGCCTACCCGGGGGGCAACCCCCGCACCCCCGGCCGGAAAAGCAGGTCCGGCGAGTCAGCCGGAGCGTGCTCGTGAGGTGGACTCCAGTGAAGCGCTTCCCGACGGTACCCCGCAGGATGCGGCCACCACGCCGGAGGGATCTGGTGACACGACCGTGGAACCGGACGGTGTGAAGGCGGTCGACGTGACGGCGGTCGAGGTGAAGGCGGAGGCCAAGAGCTCGGGCCCCGTTCCGGTGGCGGAATGGGAGAACCCGCTCCGCGACCCCCGTGACCGCCGCCTCCCCCGTATCGCGGGCCCCTCGGGCCTCGTCATCTTCGGTGTCACCGGCGACCTGTCCCGCAAGAAGCTGATGCCGGCCGTCTACGACCTCGCCAACCGCGGTCTGCTGCCGCCGGGCTTCTCGCTCGTCGGGTTCGCCCGCCGCGACTGGGAGGACGAGGACTTCGCGCAGATCGTGCACGACTCGGTGAAGGAACACGCGCGCACCCCGTTCCGGGAGGAGGTCTGGCAGCAGCTCGCCGAAGGCATGCGGTTCATCCCGGGCACCTTCGACGACGACACCGCGTTCAAGCAACTGCGCTCCGCCATCGAGGAGCTGGACGCGGCCCGGGGCACCAGCGGCAACTACGCGTTCTACCTCTCCGTGCCCCCGAAGTTCTTCCCGAAGGTCGTCAAGCAGCTCAAGAAGCACGGGCTCGCGACCCCGCCGGAGGGTTCCTGGCGGCGCGCGGTCATCGAGAAGCCGTTCGGCCACGACCTCGAGAGCGCGCGCGAGCTGAACGCGCTCGTGCACGACGTGTTCGACCCGGAGCAGGTCTTCCGCATCGACCACTACCTCGGCAAGGAGACCGTCCAGAACATCCTGGCGCTCCGCTTCGCCAACCAGATGTACGAGCCGATCTGGAACCGGTCGTACGTCGACCACGTGCAGATCACCATGGCGGAGGACATCGGCATCGGCGGCCGGGCGGGCTACTACGACGGCATCGGTTCGGCCCGTGACGTGATCCAGAACCACCTGCTCCAGCTGATGGCGCTGACCGCCATGGAGGAGCCGATCGCCTTCGACGCCGAGTCGCTGCTGACCGAGAAGCTCAAGGTCCTCAAGTCGGTGAAGCTGCCGGAGACCCTGGGCGAACACACCGTGCGCGGCCAGTACGCGGCGGCCTGGCAGGGCGGCGAGAAGGTGCGCGGCTATCTGCAGGAGGACGGCATCGACCCCGAGTCGACGACCGACACCTACGCGGCCGTCAAGCTGGAGGTCGACAACCGCCGCTGGGCGGGCGTCCCCTTCTACCTGCGCACCGGCAAGCGCCTCGGCCGGCGGGTGACGGAGATCGCGGTGGTCTTCCAGCGCGCCCCGCACTCACCGTTCGACTCGACCGCCACCGAGGAGCTCGGCCAGAACGCGATCGTCATCCGCGTCCAGCCCGACGAGGGCATGACGGTGCGCTTCGGATCGAAGGTCCCGGGTACGTCGATGGAGATCCGGGACGTCACGATGGACTTCGCCTACGGCGAGTCGTTCACCGAGTCCAGCCCGGAGGCGTACGAACGGCTGATTCTGGATGTCCTGCTCGGCGACGCCAATCTCTTCCCCCGTCATCAGGAGGTGGAAGAGTCCTGGAAGGTCCTCGACCCGATCGAGGAGTACTGGGAGACCCATGGCAGGCCCGCGCAGTACCCCTCGGGCAGCTGGGGTCCGAAGGAAGCCGACGAGATGCTCGCACGAGACGGACGGAGCTGGCGCAGGCCATGAAGATCGACCTGACCGACACCACGGCAAGCAAGATCAACAAGGCGCTCGTGCAGGGGCGCCGCGCCATCGGCACCCCCGCCGTGGGCATGGTCCTGACGATGGTCATCGTCACCGACGAGGAGAACGCGTACGACTCGATCAAGGCGGCCGAGGAGGCCTCGCGCGAGCACCCCTCGCGCACCCTGGTCGTCATCAAGCGACACGCCCGCACCCCGCGCGACCGCACCAACTCGCGTCTCGACGCCGAGGTCCGGGTGGGCGCCGACTCCGGTGCCGGTGAGACCGTCGTGCTGCGGACCTACGGCGAGGTGTCCGACCACGCCGACTCCGTGGTCCTGCCGCTGCTGCTGCCGGACGCGCCCGTCGTCGTCTGGTGGCCGGTGGACGCCCCCGAGGTGCCCGCCAAGGACCCGCTGGGCGCCCTCGCGCAGCGCAGGATCACCGACATGTACGCCGTCGAGGCGCCGCTCACGGCCCTGGAGGCCCGCGTCAACTCGTACGCACCGGGCGACACCGACCTGGCGTGGACCCGGCTGACGCCCTGGCGCTCGATGCTGGCCGCCGCGCTCGACCAGGCCCGTACGAAGGTGATCTCGGCCGCCGTCGAGAGCGAGGCCGACAACCCGAGCGCCGAGCTGCTCGCCCGCTGGCTGGGCGCCCGGCTCGACGTGCCGGTCGAGCGGGTCGTCACCGCCGGTCCGGTGGTGACCGCGGTGCGGCTCGGCACGGAGAACGGCGAGATCGTGATCGACCGGCCCGAGGGACCGCTGGCCACGCTGTCGCTGCCCGGGCAGCCCTCCCGCACCCTCGCGCTGAAGGTGCGCAGCACTTCCGAGCTGATCGCCGAGGAGCTGCGCCGGCTCGACGCGGACGAGATGTACGCCGTCGCCCTGCGGGGCGAGAACGGCACCAAGGAGACCCCCCGTCATGTCTGACTCCCCCAAGCTCACGCGGCGTCCGCAGTGGGTGGCCCTGGAGGACCACCGCGCGGACGGTCTGCTCCACCCGCGGCTGCGTGAGCTGTTCGCCGCCGATCCCGCCCGCGCCGAGCGCTATGTCGTGCGGGTCGGCGATCTGCGGATCGACTACTCCAAGCACCTGATCACGGACGAGACCCTCGCCCTCCTCCAGGAACTGGCCACCGCCACGGACGTGTTCGGGCTGCGGGACGCGATGTTCCGCGGCGAGAGGATCAACGTCACCGAGGACAGGGCGGTGCTGCACACCGCCCTGCGGGCCCCCCGGAACGCGGTGATCGAGGTCGACGGGGAGAACGTCGTGCCTGGCGTGCACGCCGTGCTCGACAAGATGGCCGGCTTCGCCGAGCGGGTCCGCGCCGGCGAGTGGACCGGTCACACGGGCAAGCGCATCAAGAACATCGTCAACATCGGTATCGGCGGCTCCGACCTCGGTCCGGCGATGGCGTACGAGGCGCTGCGGGCCTTCACCGACCGCTCGCTGACCGTGCGGTTCGTGTCGAACGTGGACGGCGCCGACCTGCACGAGGCCGTGCGCGATCTCGACCCGGCCGAGACGCTGTTCATCATCGCGTCGAAGACGTTCACCACGATCGAGACCATCACCAACGCCACCTCGGCACGGACCTGGCTGCTCGCCGCGCTGAACAGTGACGAGAAGGCGGTCGCCAAGCACTTCGTGGCGCTGTCGACGAACGCCGGGAAGGTGTCGGACTTCGGTATCGACACGGCCAACATGTTCGGGTTCTGGGACTGGGTCGGCGGACGCTACTCCTTCGACTCGGCGATCGGCCTGTCGTTGATGATCGCGATCGGCCCGGACCGGTTCCGGGAGCTGCTCGACGGGTTCAGGCTCGTCGACGAGCACTTCCGTACGGCTCCCGCCGAGGCCAACGCGCCTTTGCTGCTCGGCCTGTTGGGTGTCTGGTACGGCAACTTCTTCGACGCCCAGTCGCACGCCGTGCTGCCGTACTCGCACTACCTGTCCAAGTTCACGGCGTATCTGCAGCAGTTGGACATGGAGTCCAACGGCAAGTCGGTGGACCGCGACGGTGACCCGGTGGAGTGGCAGACCGGTCCGGTGGTGTGGGGCACGCCCGGCACCAACGGGCAGCACGCCTACTACCAGCTCATCCATCAGGGCACGAAGCTGATCCCGGCCGACTTCATCGGCTTCGCCAACCCGGTGGACGAGCTGGAGCCCGAAATCGCCGCCCAGCACGACCTGTTGATGGCGAACTTCTTCGCGCAGACCCAGGCCCTCGCCTTCGGCAAGACGCCCGACGAGGTGCGCGCCGAGGGCGTGCCCGAGGAACTGGTCCCGCACAAGACGTTCAAGGGCAACCACCCGACGACGACGATCCTCGCGAGCGAGCTGACGCCGTCGGTCCTCGGCCAGCTCATCGCCCTCTACGAGCACAAGGTGTTCGTCCAGGGCGCGATCTGGAACATCGACTCCTTCGACCAGTGGGGCGTCGAGCTCGGCAAGGTCCTCGCCAAGCGCGTCGAACCCGCGCTCACCGAAGGCGCCGACGTGCCCGGCCTCGACCCCTCCACCGCCGCCCTCGTGGCCGCGTACCGCACCCTCCGAAAGAAGTGACTGTCATGCAGCTCGGACTCATCGGCCTCGGCAAGATGGGCGGCAACATGCGCGAGCGGATCCGCCGCGCGGGCCACACGGTCGTCGGCTACGACCGCAACCCCGAGGTCTCGGACGTGAGCAGCCTCACCGAACTCGTGAGCGCGCTCGAAGGACCGCGCGTGGTCTGGGTGATGGTCCCCGCCGGCGCCGCGACGCAGTCCACCATCGACCAGCTCGGCGAGCTCCTGGAGCCCGGTGACACGGTCGTCGACGGCGGCAACTCCCGCTGGACGGACGACGAGAAGCACGCGGAGGAGCTGGCCGCCAAGGGCATCGGGTTCGTCGACGCGGGCGTCTCCGGCGGCGTCTGGGGTCTCAAGAACGGCTACGCGCTGATGGTCGGCGGCGACGCCGAGCACATCGCCAAGGTGCAGCCGGTCTTCGACGCCCTCAAGCCCGAGGGCGACGCCGGCTTCGTGCACGCCGGCAAGGTCGGCGCGGGCCACTTCTCCAAGATGGTCCACAACGGCATCGAGTACGCCATGATGCAGGCCTACGCCGAGGGCTGGGAGCTCCTGGAGAAGGTCCACTCCGTCACCGACGTGCGCGAGGTCTTCCGCTCCTGGCAGGAAGGCACCGTGATCCGCTCCTGGCTGCTCGACCTCGCCGTCAACGCGCTGGACGACGACGAGCACCTGGAGAAGCTGCGCGGCTACGCGGACGACTCCGGCGAGGGCCGCTGGACCGTCGAGGCGGCCATCGACAACGCCGTCCCGCTGCCCGCCATCACCGCCTCCCTCTTCGCCCGGTTCGCCTCCCGCCAGGACGACTCCCCGCAGATGAAGATGATCGCGGCACTGCGCAACCAGTTCGGCGGCCACGCCGTCGAGTCGGCGAAGTAACGGTCATGGGCGACCTCCTGCTGGTCCGCCACGGTGAGACCGAGTGGAGCGTGTCGGGCCAGCACACCAGCTGGACCGACCTGCCCCTCACCCAGCACGGCGAGGAACAGGCCAAGTCCCTCGCCCCGCTGCTCGCCGGCCGGACCTTCGCCCTGGCCCTGACCAGCCCGCTCCGCCGCGCGGTGCGCACGGCGGAACTCGCGGGCCTGTACGGGGCCGAGGCCGATCCTGATCTGCACGAGTGGGACTACGGCGCGTACGAAGGCATCAGGACCGTCGAGATACATCGCACCCGGCCCGACTGGTTCCTGTGGAACGACGGCGTGCCGCCCGGCCCCGACGGCCATCCCGGCGAGTCACCGGCGGAGGTGGGAGAGCGCGCCGACCGCGTGCTGTCCCGCGTCGGGCCGGCGCTCGCCGACGACGACGTGCTCCTCGTGGCACACGGCCACTTCCTGCGCGTGCTGACGGCCCGTCGTCTCGGGCTGTCCCCCGCGGACGGGCGGCTGTTCCAGCTCGCGACGGGCACCGTCAGCCGGCTGTCCACCGAGCACGGGCATCCTGTGATCGCCGAGTGGAACGCCACCGGAACTTCTGCGGCGGTTCGCTAGTTTCTACATTGCTGTAGAAATCGATGAGGTCACGGTCCGCCCTCCGGAGCGGGCCGGGCCTCTCCCAACGTATGGAGCTCTCATGGCCCTGTGGGACCGCATCAAGGAGTCCGCGTCGACGATGCAGACCCAGCTCGTGGCGAAGAAGAACGATCTGAAGAGCGGTGCCTTCCGCGACGCGAGCATGGCGATGTGCGCACTCGTCGCCGCGGCGGACGGGACGGTCGATCCCTCCGAGCGCCAGCGCGTCGCCCAACTCATCGCCACGAACGAGGTGTTGCAGAACTTCGACGCCGACGACCTGCGCCGCCGCTTCGACGACAACCTGAACAAGCTGACCGCCGACTTCGCCTTCGGCAAGGTCAGCGTCCTCCAGGAGATCGCCAAGGCGAAGAAGAAGCCGGCCGAGGCGCGCGCCGTCATCCAGATCGGCATCGTCATCGGCGGCGCCGACGGCGACTTCGACAAGACCGAGCAGGCCGTCGTGCGCGAGGCGTGCTTCACGCTCGACCTGCCGCCGCACGAGTTCGACCTCTAGTACCCCACCGGTCCCGGCCGTGTCACCTCGACGGCCGGGACACGTGAGGTGGCTCAGGCGCCGCGCGAGGCGCGCCTGCGCCACTTCACGAACTCCGCCTCCGGGTCGCCGGTGCGGGACCAGGGCATCCGGCTGGCGCGCACTCCCAGGGTCCGGAAGAGCGGGGCCGCGAGGTCCGGCAGGCCCGCGTAGCTGGCGGCGTGCGCCAGGTAGTTGAGGTCGCGCACCTCCTCCGGAGCGGGCTGGCCGTCCGGGCGCGCGGTGATCCAGCGCTGCCAGGTTCGCCGTACGTCGTCGACGGCTCCCTCGTTGTTCCAGTGCCCGTCGAGGTCGACGGGCACGTCCGGCCGCCCGTTCGCCTCCTCCCGGAGAAAGCGGTACTCCTCCACGCGGGCGAACTGCACCAGGACCGGCAGCGCGCAGCCCGGCGGGGCGACGGCCGCCGCGTCGCGGGCGAAGTCGTACATCAGGCCGTGGGTGCCGTGCCAGCGCGCCGAGTAGTAGCGCAGCACATGGAGGTGCCCCTCGATCGTGTAGGGGTCGCGGGCGTGCAACTCGTCCCACCAGCGGCCGAGTTCCTGGCGGCGTACCCCGGCGGCGTAGAGCCGGGCGACGGAGATGAGGCAGATCCAGGGTGTGGGGTCATCGGGGCAGGCCTCGGCGCCCTGCAGACAGGCCATCACCGCCCGGTCGACGCGCCGCTGCTCGACGGGTACCTGCCCGCCCGGGGCGGTGGCGAGAGTGAAGGCCCTGGCCACCTCGGTCGCGGCCCGCAGTACCAGGGCGTCGGCGCTGCGCGGCTCCGCGGCGAGCCAGGACTCGACCGCCGAGTTGCCCGCGCACGCAGGCGCGAGCAGCCGGATCCGGTGGGCGCGCACGGACCACGCGGGGCCGGTCACCCGCAGCAGATCCCGCAGACCCTGCCAGCGCCCGTTGGCGATGTCCTTGCGTGCGGTGGTGAGGGGCGCGTCCCCGTAGTCGGGGTCGAAGTCGGGGGTGAAGCGGTCTCCCGGCATGGGCTCCCTCTCAAAACGTGAAGCACTGAAACCGGCCTCGGAGCCGGAGGCCGATTGCTCCACGTCCTGGGCAGCAGACTGGGGGCGATACCGTGCTGCCGCTGTCATCGGCCGACGGTCGCTCCGCAGAGGTGTTCCGCGGGTGGTGTGATGATAGCGGTGGTCATTGGTGTTTCAATGTCAACTGGCGGGTAATATGCGCCGCCTGAGGCGTCAGCGCCCCGGTCGGTGCGGCAGGTGCTGTGCGGCCAGCCGTACAGGGGCGTTCTGCGCTCCGTAGCCCCGGTAGCCGCCGTCACGCTGGACGAGTTCGAAGAAGACACGGCCGACCGTCTCCGTGTAGCAGTGCCGGAACTCACCCTCCGCGTCACGGTCGTAGAGGATGCCGAGTTCGCGGTACGTCTCCGGCTCGCCGTCGGCGAACTCATACCGTGCGGCGAGGTCGTCGTAGTAGTTCGCGGGCATCGCCAGCAGTCGGCCGCCGGCCTCGCGGAAGCGGCGGGCCGCGGTGACCACGTCGTCCGTGGCGAGGGCGATGTGCTGGGCGCGGGCGCCCTCGTCAGTGGGGGCGGGCCCGACGCCGAGGGCGATACGGACGCTGCCGTCGGCGTTGGTGACCGCGCGGCTGCGGTGCAGTCCGTACGGGTCGGCGACATCGACGCTGTCCTGTGCGCTCAGCCCGAGCACACTGCGGTGGAAGAGGGCCGCCTCGTCGAACTGGTGCCAGGGCTGGGTGAGGGCCAGGTGGTCGATGCGGGCCACGTGCTGCGGGAGTCCTTCGTGCGGGACCGGCACGAAGTCGCCCGTCCACCCGGCGGGTTCGGGATGCCCGCAGCGATCCGTGACACAGAAGAAGAGTTCGGTGCCGTCGGGGGCGGCCACCGCGTCCAGCGGCGCGTCCTCGGGGGCGCGGCGGCGGGGCAGGACCGGGGCGAGGAGGGATTCGGCGCGCCGGGCCGCGGCTGCCGGGTCCGGGGACTCCAGGCCCACGGCGGCGAGGGAGGTGCCGTCGCGCCGGGCGGCCGGTCCGGTGTTCACGAGGACACGGGCCTCGCCCTGCTGCCAGAGATCGACGGGCTTGCTACGGTGCCTGGCCCTGCGGGTGAAGCCGAGGGCGCCGAGGAGCGCCGTGACGGGTTCGGCGTCGGGGGTGACGAGCTCGGCGAACGCGACACCGGTCGGCACCACGGGCGCGGGCGGGGCCGCGAGTCCCGTGGCCTCCTGGAGGACGAGGAGGGAGCGACGCGCGTCCACGGCGGTCGGCCCGGCCTCGGCCTGCCGGAAGACGTCGTTGAAGACCTCGAGGGAGAGCGGTCCCCGGTATCCGGCCCGCAGGACGTGCCCGAGGAACCCCGCGATGTCGAAGCCGCCCTGGCCCGGGAAGCAGCGGTAGTGGCGGCTCCACTGCAGGACGTCCATCGCCATGAGGGGGGCGTCGGCCAGTTGCAGGAAGAAGATCTTCTCGCCGGGGATGTCCTCGATGCCCTTGGGGTCGCCGCCGCGGGCGAGGATGTGGAAGCTGTCCAGGCAGGTGCCGAGGGCGGGGTGGTCCGCGGCTTCGACGATGCTCCACGCGTGGTCGTACGTACTCACATGGCGGCCCCACGCGAGCGCCTCGTAGGCGACGCGCATGCCGAAGTCCTGTGCGAGGTCCGCGAGCCGGCGCAGCTGGTCGGCCGCGAGCGCGTCGTCGTCCACGGCGAGCGGGGAGACGCTGGAGCAGACCAGGACCGTGTCGGTGCCGAGGCGGCGCATGAGTTCGAACTTGTGCCGGGCGCGGCGCAGATTGCGGGCGAACTCCTCCTCGGGCACCGCTTCGATGTCCCGCATCGGCTGGTACAGGTCGATGCTCAGACCGAGGTCCGCGGTGCGGGCCCGGATCTCCTCGGGTGTGAGGGGACTCGCGAGCAGATCGTTCTCGAAGATCTCCACCCCGTCGAACCCCGCCCGCCCCGCGGCCGTGAGCTTCTCGGTCAGGGACCCACTGAGCGAGACAGTGGCAATGGATGTACGCACGTCGATACTCCTTGGCTGTCGCTCCACATCAGCTGTCGCTCCACATCGGGGCACGGCGAGAGCCGCCGGCTCGGGCGGGCCCCGCATGGGGCGCGGGCTGTGACATGGGCGGCTCCGCCGCCTGGGCGCGACCGGCACCCACCACCCCGCACCCGCCGCACAGCCGGAACCACCCCACCCACAAGGCGCCCTCAGCCACCGACACCCGCACCTGGCACACCCGCCAGCTCAGAAATGTCCGCCAGCATTCGAACGGCATCCGGCTCCCGCCCCGTGAACAGCCGAAACGCGTCCGCCGCCTGGAACACAGCCATGCCCCCGCCGTCCAGCGTCGCGCACCCCACCGCCCGGGCCGTGCGCAGCAACTCGGTCTCCAGCGGCCGGTACACCACCTCGGCGACCCACAGACCGGGATGCAGCAGCTCGGCCGGGAACGGCAGCCCGGGATGGGCCGCCATCCCGGTGGGCGTCGCGTGCACCACCCCGTCGGCACGGCCGAGCAGCCCGCCGAGCGCGTCCGGCGTCGCGGCCGCCGCCCGCCCCGCACCGAAGTGCCGGTTCAGCCCGGCGGCGAGATCCGCCGCCCGGTCCGGCATCGCGTCCACGACGGTGACGTGCCCCGCGCCCAGCGTCAGCACGGCGTGGGAGACGGCCGCCCCCGCCCCGCCCGCCCCCAGCTGCACGACCCGCTCCAGCGGGACATCGGGCAGCCCGCGTGCGAAGGACGCCGCGAACCCGGTGACATCGGTGTTGTGCCCGACCGCGCGGCCCCCCTCGAAGACGACGGTGTTGACCGCGCCGAGGGCCGCCGCCTGCGGAGCGAGCTCGTCGAGGTGGTCGAGGACCAGCTGCTTGCAGGGGTGCGTGATGTTCAGCCCGTCGAAGCCGAGGTCCCGCGCGGCCCGTACGAGATCGCCCACCACCTCCGGCCCGACGCCGAGCACGTCGATGTCGATCAGCCGGTACAGATAGCGCAGTCCCTGCCGGTCGGCCTCCCGCTCGTGCAGCGCGGGGCTGAGCGAGGGACCGATGCCGGAACCGATGAGGCCGACGAGATACGTGTCCATGGTCACGGCGGACCTCCTGAGCGTTCACTAATGTACGAACTAGTACGTTAGCTATATCAGCATCCCGAGCTCACGGAAAGGCCCGCCCCGGAACTCGGGACCACGGCGGCAGACCCTGCTTCTACAATCGCGGACACTGACCCCCTCGCCCGAAGGAAGCCGATGACCAGCGTCGAAGAACCTGCACGGCCCGTCGGGCGCATCCGCGACGCCGCCCGGACCAAGGCCGAGATTCTCGACGTGGCGACCCAGGAGTTCTCGCGCGCCGGCTTCGCCGGTGCCCGCGTCGACGAGATCGCCGCCCGCACCCGCACCACCAAGCGGATGATCTATTACTACTTCGGCGGCAAGGAGCAGCTGTTCACAGCCGTGCTGGAGCGCGCGTACTCCGTGATCCGGATGGCCGAACAGGAGCTGGACGTCGAGCACTTGGACCCCGTCGCGGCCATCCGCAGGCTCGCCGAGCTGACCTTCGACCACCATGAGGCGCATCCGGACTTCATCCGGCTGGTCAGCATCGAGAACATCCACGAGGCGGAGCACATAGCCGCGTCCGAGGAACTCGGGAAGATCGGTTCGCCCGCGCTGGAGGTGATCCGCCGGATCCTGGAGACCGGCCGGGAGTCGGGGCTGTTCACAGCCGACGTCGACGCCGTGGACCTGCACGCGATGATCAGCTCGTTCTGCTTCTTCCGGGTCTCCAACCGGCATACCTTCGGCGCTCTCTTCGGCCGTGACCTGGTCGCCCCCGACCAGCGGGAGCACTACCGGACCATGCTCGGCGACATGGTCATCGCCTATCTGACGGCGGACCGCACGGAGGACTGAGAACGGCAGGAGCGTCACCCCTTCCCGTGCCCCGCTCCGGGGCCGGGGCGGGGCACGGCCGGGAGAGATCCTTCAGTACGACCTCTTGACACCCGGGAAACGTGGGCGCAACATCCGTAGCCATCCGCTACTAACTATCCAGTGGGTTAATTAGCCGGACGCGCAACGTTGAGCAGACCTCCCACCGTCAAGCAGACTCGTCGCATCCGGCACGGCCGACCCGTACACCCCCAGGGCCCCGGCACCTCACCCCCTCCGCCACTCCTGTCCCCGGAGTTCCCTCGAAGGAGCACGCCGTGTCTGTCCCCGCCGTCCCGCTCGACGCACCACCCGGCCAGCCCCGGAAGGCCGCCATGGCCGCCTGGATCGGCAGCGCCCTGGAGTACTACGACTTCTTCATCTACGGCAGCGCCGCGGCCCTGATCTTCCCGAAGGTCTTCTTCGACGAGTCGGACCCGGCCACCGCGACCCTCCTCTCGCTGGCCACGTTCGGCGTCGCGTACGCGGCCCGCCCGGTCGGCGCGCTCTTCCTCGGCCACTTCGGCGACCGGGTCGGCCGCAAGAAGATCATGGTCTTCACACTGATCCTGATGGGCCTGTCGACGTTCCTCATCGGCTGTCTGCCCACCCGCGCCCAGGTCGGCGGCCTCGCCCCGGTCCTGCTGGTGCTCTGCCGCGTCCTCCAGGGCATCTCCGCGGCCGGTGAACAGGCGAGCGCCAACTCCATGACGCTGGAACACGCGCCGCCCCACCGCCGGGGCTTCTTCACCAGTTTCACCCTCAGCGGCACCCAGGGCGGCCAGCTCCTGGCGACCCTGGTGTTCCTGCCGGTCGCCGCGCTGCCCGAGGACCAACTGCTCTCCTGGGGCTGGCGCGTACCGTTCTGGGCGAGCGTCGCGGTCGCCGTGGTCGGCTATGTCATCCGTCGCACCCTCCAGGAGACGCCGGCCTTCACCCAGCAGGCCGCGAGCGAGGGCGTTCCCGCACTGCCGCTCCTCGTACTCCTCCGCGAGCACTGGGCGGACGTCCTGCGGGTCGTCGCGGGCGCCCTGATCGCCTCGGTCAGCACGATCTTCACGGTCTGGGCGCTGGCGTACGGCACGAGCGACTCCGTCGGGCTGTCGCGCACGCAGATGCTGTGGGTGGGTGCGCTCGCCAACATCGTCGCCCTCGGCGCGATCCCCGCCTGGGCCACGCTCTCCGACCGCATCGGCCGCCGTCCGGTCTTTCTGATCGGCGCCGCGGGCAGCGCCGTGCTGATGTTCGGCTACCTGTGGGCCATATCCACCGGCTCGTACCCCCTCGTCCTGCTCTTCGGCATCCTCACCTTCGGTGTCGTGTACAGCGCGGCCAACGGTGTCTGGCCGTCCTTCTACGGCGAGATGTTCTCCACCCGCGTCCGGCTCTCCGGTATGGCGATCGGCACGCAGATCGGCTTCGCCGTCGCCGGATTCGCGGTCACCTTCGCCGCGCAGATCGCGGGCCCGGGCGGCGACGACTGGTCGTCCGTGGCACTGTTCACCGCGGCCCTGTGCGTCCCGCCGGTGCTCGCCGCACTCACCGCCCGCGAGACGCACACGGTGCCGACGGAGGAGCTGGGCGAGCGGGCGCCCCAGGACGCCGCGAAGCGCGAGGCCGTGACCGCCTGACCGCCCGGCGGGGAGGCACGGTTGACAGCCGGCGTTTTCGGCAAGAACATCGCCCGGAACGAGCGGACAGAAACAGCGCGGTCACACAGTGCCACTCCGCGCACCCCGGCCGGGTTCAGGGGCGGCCGGTGTGCGCGGAGATCCCATCGCCCCCTCGGCTCAGCGTCCGCGGGGGATGCCGTACGCGCGCTCCACGTGGAGCCGTAGGACGAGCCGGCCGTCGCTGACCATGGCGGCCCGGTAGTCGTCCCAGTCGGGGTGCTCGCCCCGGACGGCCCGGTAGAGCCGCACCAGCTCCTCGACGGTCTCGTCGTGGGGGTCCCGGGCGACGGGAGTGAGCTCGGCGGTGCCCTCGGCGACCGTGTACGCCCAACGATCCTCGGCCGTCACGTGATAGGAGGCCCGCGGGTCCCGGCGCAGATTGCGGGTCTTGGCGCGGTCGTCCGTGACCGAGACCCGGACGATCCGCTCGTCGGGATCGTAGGTGTGGTTCACGTTGGACAGCTGGGGCCGGCCGTCCTTCTTGAGGGTGACCAGCACTCCCCCGTCGTACTCGGAGAGCAGCTTGAGCAGTGTGTCCTGCGTCGCGTCCTGAGTCATGTATCGCTCAACCCCGGGGAACGCATGGCCATTCCCGTCACGTAGACACCGTCTACCAGCCTAGTAGACAGCGTCTACGAGGGCTGGTAGACAGTGTCTATGAATGAAGCGGACACGGGCCTGCGGGCCCGGTTGATCGAGGTGGGCGTGGACCTGGTGACCACGCAGGGCGCGCAGGTTCTGACCCTGCGGGAGATCGCCCGTCGCGCAGGCGTCTCCCACGGCGCCCCGCGCCGCTACTTCCCGACCCATCTGGAACTGCTCTCCGCCATCGCACGCCGGGGCTTCGCCGACCTGGGTGCCCGGGCGACGGAGGCGCTGGGCGACGGAGGGACGAGTCCCCGTGCCCAGCTCACGACGCTGGGGAGGGTCTATCTCGACTTCGCCTTCGCTCAGCCCGGAATGTACGAGCTGATGTTCCGTCATGATCTCTTGGAGAGTGGGAAGTTGGGGCTCCGGGAGACCAGCCTGCCGCTGTTCGGCGTCCTGGTGGACCTGGTCGGCCGGGCACGCCCCGAGGCCGACGCCGCGCTCGTCGCGGGCGCCCTCTGGGCGAACCTGCACGGGATCGCCCAGCTGTGGGGCTGGGGCAGCCTCCAGCTCGCCACGGGAGTCACCGACTTCGTACCCCTGCTGGATGCCGCGCTGGACGCTCACCTCGGGCCGGAGGAGCGGTGAGCCCCTCGGCGCGGCGCCGTCTCACGCTCGCCAACAGCGTCGTCGGGGCCGTCATCGTCGCGCTGGACGGAACCGTCCTCACCGTCGCTCAGCCCACGCTGCGGCACGACCTGGACGCGTCGTTCGCGCAGGTGCAGTGGACCAGTACCGGTTATCTCATCGCGGTGGCCAGTCTGTTGGTGTTCGCGGGGCGGCTCGGGGACCGGTACGGCCACCAACTGGTGTTCGCCGTGGGGACGGTGGGGTTCGGGGCGGCGTCGGCGGGGATCGGTCTGGCGCCCGGCATCGGCTGGGTGATCGGACTACGGGTCGCCCAGGGGGTCTTCGGCGCGCTGTCGCAACCCGCCACGCTCGGGATGCTGCGCGCGGCCTACCCGCCCGACCGGCTCGGCATGCCCATCGCGCTGCGCACCAGCGCCATCGGTCTCGCCGCGGCCGCGGGTCCCCTCATCGGCGGGGCACTGGTCACCCAGCTGGGCTGGCGGGCCGTCTTCTTCCTGAACGTCATCCCCGCGCTCGTCATGGCCACCCTGGCCCTGACCGTCCGAGACGCCCCCCGGGCCGCCGGCCCGGCGGCCGGACTCGACCTGCCCGGCGCGGCGCTGCTCGCGGTGGCCCTGGTCGCCCTGGTGCGCACGCTCGTCGTGCTGCCGGAGACCGGCCGGCTCACGGAGACCGTGCTCGGGCCGGTCGTAGCGACGGTCGCGGCAGCCGCGTTCGTACGGCACGAACGGCGCGCGGCGAGCCCGCTGGTGCCGCCCGGCCTGCTCGGCTCCCCCGCGGTCGGCGCGGCGCTCGGCACTCTCGTGTGCGCCTCCGCGGCGCTGTTCGGCACGCTCTTCGTCAGCACCTACTACCTTCAGGACGTGCTCGGCCTCGACCCGTTCCAGAGCAGTCTGCGCGCGCTCCCGCTGGCCGTGATGATGGTGCTGGGCGCGCCGGTCTCCGCCGTACTGCTGCGCCGCCACGGCCCGCGCCGCACGACCGGGACCGCGATGCTGCTGCTCCTGCTCGGCGTCCTGCTGCTGTCCAGGCTCGACCGCGCCTCGACGGACCTGGCGATCGGCGCCGGATTCCTGCTCATGGGCGCGGGGTTCGTCGCGGTGATGGTGAGCGCGACGGCTGTCGTCGTGCGCGGCGCGTCCACCGGGTCGGCCGGGGTGGCGGGCGGGCTCCAGCAGACCGCGATGAACATCGGACCGGCGGTGGGGGTGGCCGTCGCGACCACGCTGGTCGGCCTGACCGGCGTCGATCTGGGCCCCGCGCTGACCGTCCTCGCGGCCCTCACGGCCGTCGGCGCGCTGTCGGCGCTGCGGCTCCCGGGCCGCGCCGACGCACCGGTCGCCGAGCGGCGACCCGCCGGTCACCCACCCAGCGACGCCGCTCGCGAAGTCCGTACGAGACGATGAGGACGAGCGGGACGATGAGGACGAGCGAGTCCGAGAGCCGCAGTCCGGAGGAGAACCATGGGACATCTGCGACAAGAGGTCGAGCCGAGCGAGGCCGGCCTCGACCCGAAGGCACTGGCCCGCCTGGACCAGCACTTCTCCCACCTGGTCGACGACCTCCGGCTGCCCGGCTACCTCGTGTCCGTGTCCCGGCACGGCCGGGTCGCGCACCTCACCACGTACGGCCACCGCGACCGCGAGGCCCGACTCCCCGTCGAGACCGACACCTTGTGGCGGATCTACTCGATGACGAAGCCCGTCACGTCGGTCGCCGCGCTGATGCTCCTGGAGGAGGGACGCTTCCGGCTCGACGACCCCGTCGCCCGTTTCCTCCCCGCCTTCGCCGACCCCCGGGTGTACGTCAGCGGGTCGGGCGCCGACATGAAGACCCGCCCGGCCGAGCAACCCCTCCTGATCCGGCACCTGTTGACCCACACCTCGGGTCTGACCTTCGGCTTCTACCACTCCCACCCCGTCGACGCGCTCTACCGCGACGCAGGTCTGGAGTCGTCGGTGGCGCCGGGCGCGGACCTGGCCGGGACCTGCGACGTGTACGCGGGCCTGCCCCTGCAGTTCGAGCCGGGCACCGAGTGGAACTACTCGGTCTCCACCAATGTGCTGGGCCGCCTGATCGAGGTGGTCTCGGGGCAGGACCTCGACGCGTTCCTCGCCGAGCGGATCTTCGGGCCGCTGGGGATGACGGACGCCGGGTTCTGCGTCACCGACCAGCAGGCCGGACGGCTCGCCGAGCTCTACGGGGAGGACGCCGAGGGCCGCATCACCCCGATCGCCGGGCTCCCTCTGCACGGCCGCCCGCGCTTCCTCTCCGGCAGCGGCGGCATGGTGGCCTCCGCGTACGACTACCACCGCTTCATGGAGATGCTCCGCCGTCGCGGCGAACTCGACGGGGCCCGGCTGCTGAAGCCGGAGACCGTGGACACGATGGCCGCCAACCACCTCCCGGGCGGCGCCGACCGCCGCGCCTTCGGCAGCGCGCTGCACCGCGAACCCGGCAACGCGGGGCTCGGCTTCGGGCTCGGGGTCTCCGTCGTGGTGGACCCCGAGATCACCCGGTCGCCGTCCAGCGAGGGCGCGTTCGGCTGGAGCGGGGTCGCCAGTACGACCTTCTGGGTCGACCCACGCCACGACCTGACCGTGCAGTTCTACACCCAGGTCCGCCCGACCTCGTCCCACTCGGTCTATCCCGAGCTCAAGCGGCTCGTGCACGAGGCGGTGCTCGGCTGAGCCCGGCTACCCCGCGCGCAGAGTGAACGGCACTCCCTCCCGGGCGAGTTCGGCCAGCCACTGCTCGGAGCGCTGCGCCGTCTCCGCGGCGCGGCCGAGGCCCGGCGGGAGCGAACCGTCCAGGATGTGGCGGACCCCGAGGGCGAGCGTGCGGGAGACACAGCGGGCCATGGCGCTCTCCTCGGCGGTGCCCACGAGGTCGAGGAGGTAGCGCCCCGACCAGGTAGCGCCGGAGCCTCCGCGCACGTCGAGGGAGACGGCGAGGACGACCCGGTCACGGTCCGCGTCCGTGGTCGGATAGGTCTTCGCCAGCTCCTGGGCCAGGGCGGTGATCCGCCGGTCGTCGCCCGCCTTCAACTCCTCGAAGACCGCGTCCCAGGCCCGCAGCCAGCCGTCGAGGCGGAGGGTGCCGCGCACGAAGGTCTCCGGCTTCCAGGTGCCGGGAAGCCCGTACTGCTCGACGAAGGGCACGCTGTCGCGGTTGGGGTAGACCTCGAAGGCCTCGCCGTCGATCAGGTGCGGGCGGGTGGCCTCCCAGGGGCGGTCGGCGGTGGTCTCGGTGCCGTCCTCGACATATCGGGCGGGCGAGCGCAGCGCGTTGAGCACGCCCGCGGGTGCCCAGCTGAAGCGGTACTTGAAGTCGTTGGGCACGGCGGGGATGCCGCCGCAGTACGAGGTGAGGCGGTACGCGGCGGCCGACCCGGCGCCGATCTCGGCCTCGGCGCGGGCGATCAGACTGTGCGCGAAGAGGTGGTCGATGCCCGGGTCGAGCCCGCACTCGGTCAGCACCACCACTCCCGCCGCCTCGGCCGCGGGCACCTGGTCGAGGACCCCGTCCGACACATAGCTGGAGCAGGCGAAGTGGGCGCCACGCTCGACGCAGACGGCGAGCAGCGGGGCGTGTTCGGGTGCGGGCAGCATGGAGACGACGACGTCTCCGGGGGCGAGCTCGGCGGCGAGCGCCTCCTGTGTGTACGCACGGGGCTCGGCCCGCCCGGTCAGGCCCAGCGCCTCCAGGCTGCGCGCGGCACGCTCCTCGGTGCGGTGCCACAGGCGTACGCGGTCGGCGGCGTCGCAGGTCGCGGCGAGACCGCTGCCGGTGGACAGGCCCGCGCCGATCCAGTGGACGGTGCCGCTCACGGCCGTCACCTCAGACATCACGCGACTCCCCTTCCTCGGCTTCCTCGGCTTCCTCGGCTTCCTCGGCTTCGAGGGTGCGGCACGCCTCGTGGAAGCGGTCCAGGCAACGCCCCCACGGGCCGCCGACCCCGAAATCCAGCAGCTGGGGCAGCAGCGCCGCCGAGAAGTCGACGCTCGCCTCCAGCGGCAGCAGCGACGGCAGATTGTCGATGGCGATCAGGTCGAGAGCGGGCCGCTCACGGATGCGGCGGGCGGGGTGCGTCCAGTCCGTCGTGGTGTCGTAGACCGGCAGCACGTTCAGGGGGGAGCCGACGTCGCAGGTGACGTCGCACAGGGTGCGCAGCCGGCGGCCGGGCTCGTCGAGGTCCTTGTCCGTGAGGAAGGGCGGGATCGGCCGGGTGGTGAGCACGGTGTTGACCATCAACTCGTGTGCCAGCAACGCCGATCGGTCCAGCTCACGGGTCTCGGCGAGGTCCCAGCAGGTGGGCTCGACCCCGGCCACGCCCAGCGCCACGCGGGCACCCCGGCCGCTGCGACCGAGCGCGCCGACGACGAGGGCGCTCAACTCCCCTTGTTCTGAGGCCAGTTCGGCGTCGAGCTCCTCCTTGGAGGTGGGCCGCAACGGGGCCTTGAGGCTGCCCCGGTGGTGCAGCACCGCCAGGGCGGCGCCCAGGTACCCGGCCCAGTAGCCGAACGCGGCGAGTCTGCGCCCGTCGTCGTGCACCAGGTACTCGATGTCCAGCAGGGCCCCGCCCCCGGCGAGGAACCTGCGCAGCAGCGCCGCCGCCCCCGGCTGCCGCTTGTAGGCATGCCCGAAGAAGACATGGCGGTGTGTCAGTTCGGGAGGTCCGTCCGGGAGTTCTTTCAGTCCCACGACGACCGTGTCCGGCGGCGCCGACACCCAGGAGCCTGCTTTCGCGACCCGGCAGCCGGCGTCCTCGTACGCCTCGACGGGAAAGACCCGCTGCGGCGACTCCTCGACCGTGAGCGTCACGCCGCTCTCGATGAGCCGTCGGGCGTCCGAGGGCACGATCGGGGTACGCCGTTCGGTCGTACGGGTCTCGTGGCGCAGCCACAAGTGGAGTTCGGTCATACGAGGTTGACCTCCGGGCGCGGGGCGTCGGCGGTGAAGCGTTCGACGCTCAGGGGGCTGATGTCGACGAAGGGTACGCGGCCCAGGTACAGATCACGGATCACCTCGCCGACCGCCGGTCCCTGGAGGAAGCCGTGGCCCGAGAACCCCGTCGCGTACAGGAAGCGAGCGCACGAACGCGCCTCGCCGATCAGGGCGTTGTGGTCCGGAGTGATCTCGTACAGGCCCGCCCAGCCGCCCGTCCGGCGCAGGTCGAGCAGGGCCGGGGCGCGGCGCTCCATCGCCTCGGACAGGCGGGGGATCCAGCGGTCGTGGGTGCTGGTGGCGAAGCCGGGGATCTCGTCGGGGTCGGACATGCCGAGGAGGAGGCCGGGGCCCTCGGTGTGGAAGTAGAGGCTGGTAGTGAAGTCGATGGTCATGGGGAGGTCGGGCGGCAGGCCCGGGACGGCTTCGGTGACGGCGATCTGGCGGCGCAGCGGTTCCACCGGCAGGTCCACGCCCACCATCGCGCCGACCGCCCGCGACCAGGCACCGGCCGCGCAGACGACCGATTCGGTGGCGATCCGCCCCTGGCTGGTGACGACCGCGGTGATCTCGTCGCCGCGGGTCTCGATGCCGGTGACCTCGCGGTGTCGCAGCACGGTCGCGCCATACCGGCGGGCCCCGGCCGCGTAGCCCTGCACGACGGATTCGGGCGTGCAGTGCCCGTCGTCCGGGGAGAACGCCGCCGCCAGCAACCCGTCGGTGGTGATCAGCGGGGACAGCCGCCGCGCCTCGGCCGGGTCGATCAGCCGGCTGGGCACTCCGAGCGCGTTCTGCCGCCGTACGCCGTCCTCGAAGGCGGCGACCTCCTCGGGTGTGGACAGCAGGAACAGATAGCCGACCCGGCGCAGCCCGATGTCCTGGCCCGGTTCCTCACCGAAACGGGCGAACGCCTCCAGGCTCCGGGCACCCAGCTGGATGTTCAGCTCGTCGGAGAACTGCGCCCGGACCCCGCCCGCGGCCCGCGAGGTGGACCCGGAGGCGAGTTCGTCGCGCTCGACGAGCACCACGTCCGGTACACCGGCACGGGCCAGGTGGTAGGCGATGCTCGTGCCCATCACCCCGCCGCCGATGACGACGACCCGCGCGCTCCCGGTCATCGGCGCGCCTCCCGGGCACGAGCGGCCGCGATCACGGCCCAGGCAGCGGCGGCGTCCTGGATGCCGAGCCCGACGCTGTTGTAGAAGACGATGTCGTCGGGGTGGGTGCGGGCCGGGTGGCTACCGGTGAGGACACCGCCGAGCGGGATCAGGTCGGCGCGGGTGAGTACTCCCTCCCGCAGCGCGTCCACGATCGGTCCCGCGTGCTCCGCCGCCGTCTCCGGGTCGTCGACCACGACCGCCGCGGCCCGTCGTACGACCTCCGTGTCGACCTCGCTGCGGGTGGGCTCGAAGGAGCCGACACTGACGACCGCGCACCCGGGCGTCAGCCACGCGCCCCGGACGACGGGTGTGCTGCTGAGCGTGCAGGCGGCGATCATGGGCAGGCCCGCGACGGCTTCCTCCGCCGTGTCGACGGCCTTGGTCGCGACGCCGAGTTCCGTCGCGAGGCGCCGCGCCGCCCGCGCCCGTCGGGCCGGGTCCGGGCTCCACACCCGTACGGACCTGAGGTCGCGCACCCGGGCGACGGCCCGCGCGTGGGCGAGGGCCTGGGTGCCGGAGCCGAGAAGGCCCAGCTCCGCACTGTCGGCGGTGGCCAGCACGTCGAGGGCGACGGCGCTCGCCGCGGCGGTGCGCAGGGTCGTGACCGCCGTGCCGTCCATGACGGCGGCGAGTTGCCCGGTCACCGGATCGAGCGCGTTGATCACGGCGTGCACCGTCGGCAGCCCGGCCGCCGTGTTGGCCGGGTTGACACTGCCGAACTTGGCGACGGCCCCGGTGTCGGCGGACAGCCGGGCGAGGTAGGCGAAGACGACGCTGTCGTCGAATCGGCTGGGGTGCATGATCTTGCCGGGGAGCTCGGCGGTGCCGTCACCGAGCGCGGTGAACGCCGCGCGCTGCGAGGCGATCGCCGCATCGGTGTCCAACAGCTCCGTCACCCGGTCCCGGGAGAGGTACAGGACGTCGTCGGTCATTCCTTGTACCTTTCCCCGCGCGCGCCTCTCTCACCACAGCCGACGCCTCCGGGTGACGCCCTCGGGCGCCCGCGCTCAGGAGGAGTGGGAGACCACCACGTCCAGGTGCGGCAAGAAGTGGTCGAGGCGCTCCCGCTTGGTGCGCAGATAGGTGATGTTCTGCGGGCACGGCGGTATGAGCAGCGGGACCTGCTCGACGACCTTGATGCCGTTGCGCTGGAGCGACTCCCGCTTGCGCGGATTGTTCGAGAGCAGGCGTACGGAGCGGACGCCGAGGTCGTGCAGGATGTCCGCCGCGACGCGGTAGTCACGGGCGTCGACCGGGAGGCCGAGGGCGACGTTCGCCTCGACGGTGTCGAGGCCCTCCGACTGGAGCTTCATCGCCTGGAGCTTCGCGAGCAGGCCGATGCCGCGGCCCTCGTGGCCGCGGAGGTAGACGAGGACGCCACGACCCTCCGCGACGATGGCGCGCAGCGCGGCGGCCAGCTGGTCACCGCACTCGCAGTGGGTGGAGCCGAAGGCGTCCCCGGTGAGGCACTCCGAATGAAGCCGGGTGAGGACGCCTTCCTTCGTGGCGCCTTCCCCGCTCTTGCTGAGGTCGCCGACCTCGCCGTAAACCAGGGCCACTTGCTCCTCTCCGCGATCGTGATCCAGGAAGCCGACCGCCTGGAAGTCGCCGTACACGGTGGGCAAAGGGGCATTCACGACTCGTTCGACACCTGTGAGGCGTGCGGTCCCGGCGAGTACTCCAAAGTTATCTGTCATGATCTGGTTCCTAAGCAGAGTCGAAAGCAGCGTCGAAAGGCCGTGAAACATGAGTGGTTCGGGAACGCGCTCGGCGGTATCCGGTCTGTTGCCGGCGGACACCACGGAGGATGTACGGGAGCGGGGGGCCGGTGTCGCCCGTGAGGTCGCCGTGCTTCCCGTCGGGAGTTTCGAACAGCACGGTGCCTACCTTCCGTTGGCGACGGACACCCTGGTCGCGTGCGCCGTCGCGGAACGGATCGCCGCCGCTCATCCGGTCCATCTCCTTCCTCCGGTGACGATCTCCTGCTCGCACGAGCACGCGGCCTGGCTGGGTACCGTCAGCATTTCCGCCGTCACGCTGCACGCGGTGGTGCGGGACATAGCCGCATCGCTGCGCCACTCCGGCGTCGACACCCTGGTGCTGGTGAACGGGCACGGCGGGAATTACGTGCTCGGCAATGTGGTTCAGGAATCCGTCGGCACCGGTACGCGTATGGCGCTTTTCCCGGCCATGGAGGACTGGGAAGCCGCGCTGGAACGAGCAGGTGTGGAGACCTCGTTGCTCACCGATATGCACGCCGGTGAAATCGAGACCTCCATTCTTCTGCACACGCATCCTGAATTGGTGCGGCCCGGTTACGAGACCTCCGACTTCATCGCGGACGACCGGCGTCATCTGCTCACCCTCGGAATGGCCGGCTATACCGAGTCCGGCGTCATCGGCCGTCCATCGAAGGCGTCCGCCGAGAAGGGGAAGGAGCTCCTGGCGGGACTGACGGAGGCCTTCGGGGCGTACTTCTCCTTGGTGACGGCGAAGACGCTGCCCTCCGCCTCCGACGCGGCCCCGGCCAAGGGGACTTCCGGGGCGTGAACTTCGGCCGTCTCTGACGCTCGGCATTGATCGTGCCCTCCTGCGTTCTCCTGCCGGGGGCGCCGCAGCGCCGCGAACCACCGGACGACCAGGACCGCGACGCCGGGCAGGGCGGCGGCGAAGCTGAGCACTCCGTAGATCACCGCGACGCTCAGGCCCATGCCGGCACCCAGCCCGGCGGCGCCGAAGGCCCAGGCCATGACGCCTTCCCTGGGGCCCCAGCCGCCGATGTTCAGCGGCAGGCCCATGGCGAGCAGGGCCAGCAGGGCGAGCGGCAGCAGTACGGCGGCGGAGGCGTGGGATCCGGCGACGCGGGCGGCGAGCAGGAACATCGCGAGATGTCCCGCCAGCACCACGACCGACGAGATGAGCACGCCCGGCCAGTTGCCGCGGGCGAGCAGCGCGCCGCGCGCCTCGGTGACCGCGGCGCGGACGGCTCCGTAGCGCCGGGACGGACCGGACTGGGCTCTGCGCCTGCGGACCGCGCCCGCCGCGACGACTCCGCACACCGAGACGATCGCCAGGATCAGGGCGAGTTGGCGGGCGTCCGCGAGGACCGGTGACGGGAAGGTGAGCAGGACCACCGCGCCGACGGCCACCAGGACCGCCTGGCCCGCGGTCCGTTCGAGGACCACGGCGCGTACGCCGCGGCCGACGTCCCCGGTGCTCTGGCCGTGTCGTACGGCGCGGTGCACATCGCCGAGGACACCGCCGGGCAGCGCCGCGTTCAGGAACAGCGCGCGGTAGTAGTCCGCGACGGCGCCGCCCAGCGGCAGCCGGATCCGCAGTCCACGTGCCACCAGGCACCAGCGCCAGGCGCTGAACACGGTGGTCAGCAGACCGAGTCCGAGGCCCGCCAGCAGGGTCGGGCCGTCGACCCGCCGCAGCCCGTCCAGGAAGACACCGGTACCGAGCCGCCAGAGCAGCACACCGAGGATGAGGACGCCGACGACAGAACCGATGTGCGTGCGCAGGGAGCCCCCCTTGCGGCGGGCGGGGGCCGGGTCGGCTTCCTGCCGGGCCGGGGTCGGGGCGCCGGCGGTCGGTGCCGTGTCCGCCGGGCTCACCTCGCCGCGCACCGAAACCAGGTCCGCGTCGGCGTGGCCCCGGACAGCGGTCGCCGCACCGCGCGGGCGGGACGTGTCCGCGCCCACGCCGACCGCCTCCGCCGTCCCCGCCCCGGCGCTCACGCCGCACCCCCGGTGGGCCGCGGCAGCGCCAGTACGTCGCTGTGGTGGACCCGTACGCGCAGTTCACCCGCGGCGCAGGCGGCGAGGCGGGACTGCAGATACGACTCTGCACGGGCGGCCAGCGCGGGCCGCTCCTCGACGGCCGCGCCGACCCAGCCGCGCAGCCACTCCGCCGTGAGGTCGGCCTCGTCGGCGCCGAGCCGCCAGGGGCTCGGATGCACGCGTACCGTCGCGCCGTGCCGGTCGAAGGCCTCGCAGGCCGCCGTGATCGCGTCGGGGCCGAGCAGTTCCCCGCGCCGCTGGTGGGCGTTGAACGCCTCGGCGAGCTCGGCGTCCAGCGGATCGGCCGGTGTGAACTCGACGCGCCCCACGACGGAGAGCGTGAGCAGGGCCGGCACCCCGGCGCCCGCGCAGGCCGCCGCGAGCCGGTCGATCTCCTCGCTGGTCAGCACGTCGAGCAGGGCGGACGCCGTCACCAGTGACGCCCCGGTCAGCGCGTCCGCGGTCAGCCGGCCGATGTCACCACGCTGGGTGGTGACCGTGACCCGGCTGCCGTCGGCGGCCGCCTGCGGTGCGCCCACGGTCGCGAAATGCAGCAGATAGGGGTCCCGGTCGTGCAGGATCCAGTGCTGGGCGCCGTCGAGCCGGGGGGCGAGCCAGCGGCCCATGGAGCCGGTGCCGCAGCCGAGGTCGTGGATGATCAGGTCGCCGCCGCGGCCCGGCCGGTTCGCCAACCGGATGCGCAGCGGGTCGAGCAGTTCGGGCGCCCGTGCGGCGGCGTCCGCCGGCTCCCGCAGCTGGAGCCACTGGGGCGCGTAGCGGGGCACGTCGTCGTCGGGCGCGCTCGCGCGCTGCCCCGGAACCCCGGACACACCACCCTGCACGCCCACCTCCGACACGCCCTGTTCCGGAACTCCCGACGGAGTCGCAGTCATACTCATGCCGCCCTCCGAGGCTGCTGCGGAAGACGTCCCAGCACACCGGCCAGGCTGCGGGCGGTGGTCGCCCAGCCGTCCAGTGCGGCCCGGCGGCTGCGCGCGGCGGCCTTCAGCCGGCGGCGCACATCGGCCTCGCCGAACCAGCCGCGCAGTTCCGCGGCGAGCGCCGCCGGGTTCTCGGGGGGTACGAGGATGCCGGGGACCCCGCCGTCGGGCGCGCGCCCGACCGCCTCGGGGAGACCGCCCACGTCGGTCGCCAGCACCGGGATCCCGCGCGCGAGCGCCTCGGTCACGGCCATGCCGTACGTCTCGGCGTAGGAGGTGAGGACCATGAGGTCGGCCGCCGCGTAGCTCGCGTCGAGTTCCGCGCCCGCCCGTGGTCCCGCGAGGTGCAGGCGGTCACCGAGCCCGTACTTCTCGATCAGGCCGCGCAGCTGGGCGACGTACGTCGGGTCCTGGGTGAGTCCGCCGACACAGACACAGCTCCAGGGCAGGTCGGTGACGGTGGCGAGGGCCTCGATCAGCCGGTGCTGGCCCTTGCGCGGGGTGACCGCGGCGACGCACAGCAGTCGGGAGACGCCGTCGGTGCCGGAGGCGAGGGGCGCGATGTCGGCGCCCGGGGCGGCGACATGGACCCGTTCCGGGGCGAGCCCGTGGTGGGCGACCAGCCGGCGGACGGCCCAGTCGCTGGTGGCGACGACGGCGGACACGGCTCGCAGCGTCGCCCGTTCCTTCGCGTCCAGCTCGGCCGCCACGGCGGGCGCGAGCCCGGTCTCGTCGCCGAGCGGCAGGTGCACCAGGACGGCGAGACGCAGCCGTTCGGCCTCGGGGACGACGATCTCGGGGACGCCGCAGGCGACGAGCCCGTCGAGGAGGACGACCGAGTCGTCCGGGAACTCACTGAGCGTGCGGGCCAGCTCCGTGCGGGCGGAGGCCGACGGCCGGGGCCAGCTGCCCGCGACGGCGTGCTTGTGGACCTGCCAGCCGAAGCCGGGCAGGTCGAGGCAGAGCCGCCGGTCGTAGGCGTTGCCGCCGCTGGGCGCGGACGCGTCGTCGACACCGCCCGGCATCACGAAGTGCACGGAGCGCAGGGACATGGGGATGATCTCGGCGTTCTTGAGAGCCGTGTGCTGCACGGGCACGTAGTTCAGGGAGGCCTGGTCGCCGCTCACGGCCGCCGGGCCGGTCTTCGCGGACACCTGACCGGTTTTCGGGGGCACCTGACCGGTCTTGGGGGACGCCTGGTCCATGGTCGTGTCGGTCACAGGGCACGCTCGTAACTCGCCCAGGCGATGTGCGACTCGTGCAGGGTGACCGTGATGCCCGCGAGGCCTTGGGCGCCCTCGCCGAGGGCCCCGGCGTGCACGCGCTCGGCGAGGCGGTCGGCGATGACCTTGGCCAGGAACTCCGTCGAGGTGTTGGTGTTCTTGAAGTCCGGTTCGTTGTCGAGGTTGCGGTAGTTCAGCGCGCTCACGACGGCGCCGAGCTCCTGCGTGGCCAGACCGATGTCGACGACGATGTTGTCGTCGTCCAGCTCGGCCCGGCGAAACGTGGCGTCCACCAGGAACGTCGCCCCGTGCAGGCGCTGCGCGGGCCCGAAGACCTCGCCACGGAAGCTGTGGGCGATCATCAGGTGATCGCGGACGGTGATGCTGAACAACGGACGACCCTCCAGGTGCGGCACGTCTGATCCCCTGCCGGGACCATGCCGTGTAGTACGGCTGCCCCGTTCTCCTTGTTCAGCTTCCTGTTCCCCTTTCTTTGCAGTTTTTGGAGGTCAGGCAGGTTGTTCAGTGCTCAAACGCCTTCGTAGACGACGCGATGGCACAGGCCGGGTATCGATCCGGAGGCCAACTTCGGCATCACGTCGGGCAGTTCGTCGAAGCCGCACTCACCGGTGACGAGCGCGTCGAAGGCGGGCTCGGCGAGCAGTTCCAGGGCGAGTGCCAGCCGATCGGCGTACGTCCGACTGGCGCGCCGCGCCGGGGAAACGGAACCCACCTGGCTGCTGCGCACGACCAGGCGCCGTGAGTGGAAGGCCTCGCCGAGCGGCAGGCTGATCCGCCGGTCGCCGTACCAGCTCATCTCCAGGACGGTGCCCTCCTGGGCGAGCAGCTCCAGCGACCGGGTGAGCCCAGCCTCGGTGGCGCTGGCGTGCACGACGAGGTCGCACTCGCCCGCGGCGTCCGCGGGGAGCGCGAAATCGACGCCCAGGGCGCGGGCGATGTCGGCGCGCGCGGGGTCGGCGTCGACGAGCTGGACGCGTACGCCCGGGAAGCGGGCGAGGAGCGCGGCGATGGAGCAGCCGACCATGCCGCCGCCCACCACGGCGATCCGGTCGCCGACCAGCGGTGCCGCGTCCCACAGGGCGTTCACCGCGGTCTCCACGGTCCCGGCGAGCACGGCGCGCGGGGCGGGGACGGAATCCGGTACGACGGTCACCGCGCTCAGCGGCACGACGTAACGCGTCTGGTGCGGATACAGGCAGAAGACGGTCCGGCCGCGCAGACCCGCCGGGCCTTCTTCCACCTGGCCGACGCTCAAATAGCCGTACTTCACCGGTGCGGGGAAATCCCCGTCCTGGAACGGTGCACGCATCGAAGCATGCTGACTTTCCGGAACGCCGCCGCGGAAGACGAGGGTCTCGGTTCCCCGGCTCACTCCCGAGTAGAGCGTGCGCACCAGTACCTCCCCCTCGGCGGGGGCCGGCAGGGCGATCTCGCGTATCTCGGCGTGGCCGGGCGAGCTCAGCCAGAAGGCACGAGCTGTGAGTTCCATGAGCGTCCCCCTGAACGATTCAGCAGATCTTCACGTACGGAGCGGTGACAAGCCGCGCACTGTACGCGGCGTTGATCGACTCTGTCATACGGCCGGAGGATGTGCGGTGGCCCTGAACAACACGTACGACGCGAGGCTCTTGGCGCAGGAGACCACGGTGGGAGCGGGTCTGCAGCTCCTGGTGCTGGCTCTGCTGGGCACGGCGATCGGGATGGGGCCCGCGGGCTGGCTGACCGGTCTGGCCTTCGCGCTCGCCACCTGGGCGGTTCTGACCCGTGCCCTGCGTCGCTCACGGCCCCGTTCCTTCGGACCGGCCAATCGGGTGACGCTCGGCCGGGCCATCCTGGTCGGCGGGGTCACCGCCCTGGTCGCGGACTCCTTCGAGAGCTCGCCCCCGGTCAGCCTGCTCGTCGGTCTCACGGCGGTCGCCCTGATCCTCGACGGGGTGGACGGCAAGGTCGCCCGGCACACCGGTACCTCGACCGCGCTGGGCGCCCGCTTCGACATGGAGGTGGACGCGTTCCTCATCCTGGTGCTGAGCGTGTACGTCTCGATGTCGCTCGGCCCGTGGGTGCTGCTGATCGGCACCATGCGGTACGCGTTCGTGGCGGCGGCCCGGGTGCTGCCCTGGCTGAACGCGGCCCTGCCGCACAGCATGGCGCGCAAGACCGTGGCGGCCCTTCAGGGGATCGTGCTGCTCGTCGCGGGCGCAGGGATCATGCCCGTGGAGGGCAACGCCGCCGCGGTGCTCCTCGCGCTCGCCTCGCTCATCTGGTCGTTCGGCCGTGACATCACCTGGCTGTACCGCCACCGCCACCCGGTCGAGGAGCGGGAGCAGGCACAGGAGCGGGCGCGGGAGACGGAGCGAGTGCAGGAGCAGGAACGGGTGCAGGAGCAGGAACGGGTCCTGGAGCAGGAACGGGTCCTGGAGCAGGAGCAGCTGGTGCGGGACGGCGTCCGCGAGCTCGTCGAAGCGTGAGGGCGCGGCGGCCGGCGGAGCGTCACCGAGAGCCGAACCAGTCGATAACGATTCGGCAACCGCACGCTCTACCGCGTCGTAGGGTTCGGACATGTGAAAGACCGACTCGTCATCAAGGGCGCCCGCCAGCACAACCTGCGTGACATCTCCGTGGAGTTGCCCAGGAATGCGCTCATCGTTTTCACCGGAGTATCGGGCTCGGGTAAATCCAGCCTGGCTTTCGACACGATTTTCGCCGAGGGCCGGCGGCGTTACGTCGAATCGCTTTCCGTCTACGCCCGGCAGTTTCTCGGCCAGTTGGACAAGCCCGATGCCGATGTGATCGAGGGCCTGTCGCCGGCCATCGCGATCGACCAGAAGACGACCGGTCGCAACCCGCGCTCCACGGTCGGCACCCTCACCGAGGTCTACGACCACCTGCGTCTGCTGTACGCCCGCGTCGGACGCCCGCACTGCCCCGAGTGCGGGGAGCCGGTCGAGCGGCAGACGCCCCAGCAGATCGTGGACCGGCTGCTCGCGAAGGGCGACGGGGTACGCGTCCAGGTGCTGGCTCCGGTGGTCCGGGACCGCAAGGGCGAGCATGCGGACGTGTTCAGGCAGTTGCGGGCCGACGGGTTCAGCCGGGTGCGGGTCGACGGGGAGGTCCATCCGCTCACCGGGCCGCCGCCGCTGGACAGGCGCAGGAAGCACTCGATCGACGTGGTCGTGGACCGGCTCGCGGTGAAGGCGAGTGCGCGACAGCGACTGACCGAGTCCGTCGAGACCGCGCTCGGGCTCGCCGGAGGCGTCGTCTGCGTCGACCTCGTGGATCTGGACGCCTCCGACCCGGAACGTGAGGTGCGGTTCTCGGAGCGGATGGCCTGCCCGCGGGCGCACGACATCGGCCTGGAGGCGCTGGAACCGCGGCTGTTCTCCTTCAACGCGCCGTGGGGTGCCTGCCCCGAGTGCACCGGCCTGGGCTCACGGATGGAGGTCGACCCCGAACTCGTCGTACCGGACGAGGAGAAGTCGCTGTCCGAGGGCGCCGTCGCGCCGTGGACGAACACCAGCGGCGCCGAGTACTTCACCCGGCTGCTCGAAGCGGTGGCGGCGGCCGGGTTCAGCACCGCCGCCCCCTGGCGTCAACTGCCCGCCGCCGCGCAGAAGGTGGTGCTCCACGGGTTCCGGGAGCAGGTCCACATCACCTATCGGAACCGGCTCGGGGGCGAGCGTTCCCACCTGACCCGGTTCGAGGGCGTCCTCCCCCATGTCACCCGTCGCTACGCGCAGGAGGACGCCTCCCGGGAGCGGTTCGCGGGCTACATGCGTGAGGTGCCCTGCCCGGCCTGCGGCGGCGCCCGGCTGAAACCGGCCGTGCTCGCCGTCACCGTGGCCGGACGCACCATCGCCGAGCTGACGGCACTTCCCATCGACCAACTCGCCTCATTTGTAAAGAGCCTGGAGCTGGAGGGCTGGGAGCGGCGAGTCGCCGACGCCGTCGTCGCGGAGACCGGTGAGCGACTGCGGTTCCTTCTCGACGTCGGCCTGGACTATCTGTCGCTGGACCGGCCCGCCGCCGCTCTGTCCGGCGGCGAGGCGCAGCGGATCCGGCTGGCCACCCAGATCGGCGCCGGTCTGGTCGGTGTGCTGTACGTGCTGGACGAACCGAGCATCGGGCTGCACCAGCGCGACAACCGACGGCTCATCGAGACACTGCTGCGGCTGCGGGACCGTGGCAACACCGTGATCGTCGTCGAGCACGACGAGGAGACCGTGAAGGCCGCCGACTGGGTGGTGGACATCGGGCCGGGCGCGGGCACGCACGGCGGACACGTGGTGCACTCGGGTACCACGCGCGAACTCCTCGACCATCCGACCTCCCTGACCGGCGCCTATCTGTCAGGCCGACGGCGGATACCGCTGCCCGCGGCACGCAGGCCCCGCACGCAGGGGCGCGCGATCACGGTGCACGACGCCGGCGCGCACAACCTGCGCGAGGTGTCGGTCTCCTTCCCGCTCGGGCAGTTCGTCGCCGTCACGGGTGTGTCCGGCTCGGGCAAGTCGACTCTGGTCAACGACATCCTCTACACGGCACTGGCCAAACGTCTGTACCGCGCCCACAAGGTGCCCGGCCGCCATCGCGCGATCACCGGCGTGGAGGGGATCGACAAGGTGGTCCAGGTCGACCAGTCCCCGATCGGCCGCAGCCCCCGGTCGAACCCGGCGACGTACACAGGAGTCTTCGACCGGTTGCGGCAGTTGTTCGCGCAGACCCCGGAGGCGAAGGTACGCGGCTACCAGCCGGGCCGGTTCTCCTTCAACCTCAAGGGCGGCCGCTGCGAGCACTGCTACGGCGACGGCACCCTCAAGGTCGAGATGAACTTCCTTCCCGACGTCTACGTGCCGTGTGAGGTGTGTCACGGAGCGCAGTACAACCGGGAGACCCTGGACGTACACTTCAAAGGCAGGTCCATAGCCGACGTACTGGGCATGACCATCGAGGACGGCCTGGATTTCTTCGCGGAACACGCGATCATCTCCCGGCACCTCAGGACGCTCCATGACGTGGGTCTGGGCCATGTGAAACTCGGCCAGCCCGCCACGACGCTCTCCGGCGGCGAGGCACAGCGCGTCAAGCTCGCCGCCGAACTGCAGAAACGCACCAAGGGAAGAACGCTCTACGTCCTCGACGAGCCGACCACCGGCCTGCATGTCGATGACGTCCGCCAACTGCTGGCCGTGCTCCACCGACTCGTCGACCAAGGCAACACGGTCGTCGTCATCGAGCACGACCTTGACGTGATCAAGACCGCCGACTGGATCATCGACATGGGTCCCGAAGGCGGCCACCGCGGCGGCACAGTGATCGCCGAGGGCACACCCGAACAGGTGGCGGCCCAGCCTCGGTCCTACACCGGGCAGTTCCTCCGACCGCTTCTGGAGAGGAGTTGAGCGCCATGGAAACGGACACTCAGGCATGGGAACCGGAGTCGCCCCATCCCGCCGCGTACGCGGACGAGGAAGACGACGCGCCCAGCCCCCGGCTCACCTCCGGCGGCGCCACGATCGATCAGGTGCGCGACTACCTCAAGCAGATCGCCCGGGTCTCCCTCCTCGACGCCGAGAAGGAGGTGGAGCTGGCGAAGCGGATCGAGGCGGGTCTGTTCGCCGAGCGAAGGCTGACGGAGGAGCCGCGTCTCAGCCCGGAATTCCAGCGCGAACTGGAGATTCTCGCCGCGGACGGACATGTGGCTAAGTCCCATCTCGTCGAGGCGAACCTGCGCCTGGTCGTCTCCATCGCCAAGCGGTACAGCAGACGGGGAATGCTGTTCCTGGATCTGATCCAGGAGGGAAACACGGGACTGATCCGCGCGGTGGAGAAATTCGACTACACCAAAGGGTTCAAGTTCTCGACCTATGCGACCTGGTGGATCCGGCAGGCGATTTCACGCGCCCTGGCCGACCAGAGCCGGACGATCCGTATTCCCGTCCACATGGTCGAGGTCATCAACCGCATGGCCAAGGTCCGCCGGGAAATACTCCAGGACACCGGGGCCGAACCCACACCGGAACAACTCGCGGACAAGCTGGACGTCCCTGTCGAGAAGATCACCGAGATAGAGGGCTACAGCAAGCAGCCCGTCTCACTCCACACCCCGCTCGGCGAGGACGGCGGCACGGAACTCGGTGACATCCTGGAGGACAGCGAGACCATCTCCCCCGCGGACATGGTCACCTTCCTCCTCCTCAAGGACGCCATCCAGGCCGTCCTCGCGAACATGACCGCACGCGAGGCCGGGATCATCTCCCTGCGCTACGGCCTCATCGACGGGCAGGCCCGGACCCTGGAGGAGATCGGGCAGGTGTACGGGGTGACACGTGAGCGCATCCGTCAGATCGAGTCCAAGACGATGTCCAAACTGCGCCACCCCTCCCGCTCCCAGGCCCTGAGGGACTACCTCGACGTCAGCTGATCCCCCCACTCCCGCAGCGGGTGCGCTGGTTCGAATCCCTGCCGGAGGCAGAGCCATTCGAACCTGCCGGGAGCAGAGAGAAGAGCCGGCCGCGGGGACGGAGAGACGGTCGGCTCAGGAGGGGTTTCCTCCCGGGCCGACCCTTCGGCGGGTGTGTCAGGAGGGCGGGCATCCGAACCAGTTCACCTTGCCGTCGCCCGAGGTGTAGCCCATGCAGCTGATGGTTCTGTTGTGCAGGGTCTCGGTCCGGTCGACCCCTCCGTCCAGAGTGTCCCTCTTGTAGTGGGTCCGTACGAGGGTGTCGATCTCGATGGTGTACCAGCGCCTCTTGTTGTTCGGGATGCTGCAGTGGTGGCCGGTCAGGTTGCGGCTGGGCCCGGCGCTGCTCCACATGTCCTGTTCGGCGCGGTCGCAGTGCGCGCGGCCGTAAGCGTCGGCGGTGCCGGCGCCGGTGCCGAGCAGGCCCGCCGCGCCCGTGATCACCGCCGCCGTAACGCCGAGCAGGCGCTTCAGAGTGAGGTTCATCGATTGGTCCTCCTGCCAGATGTGGTGACGGCTCGGAGTCGCCATGTCACCGCGCTGCGATAATCGCATTTATCCGGCATGTCCGGCTTGCCAGCCGGAGGTGCAATCCCTCGACCCGGTGACGCGAGTGACGCCAATGCAGCAGGCGACGAGCCCTCACGGCGTGGGAGCGATGGCGGCCAGGGTCGGGGCTTCCGCACTCATGGAGTCTCGTCATGAGAGTTCACTTGCATGAAGAGAGCGAACCCTCTAATTTCATGAGAGTCAACTCTCACCACGCGATGACAAGGACCTCCCCATGACCACCCCTGCCTCCGTCCCCACCTCCCGCACCATCGAGCTGACCGGCGGACTGTCCGTCAATGTCGAGGAGTACGGCGAGAACACCGAGGGCACCGGCGTGCTGATGCTGCACGGCGGTGCCGGCCCACGCACGGTGGCCGGCATCTCGTCCGCACTGTCCGAGCACGTGTACGTCGTCACGCCGACCCACCCCGGCTTCGACGGCACTCCCCGCCCGGAGCGGTTCGACACCGTCGCCGACCTGGCCGTCGCGTACCTGGATCTGCTCGACGCCCTGGACCTGAAGGGCGTCATGGTGGTCGGCAACTCCATCGGCGGCTGGATCGCCGCCGAGATGGCCCTGCGCGACAACCACGGCCGGATCGGCGCGCTGACCCTGCTGAACGCGGTGGGCATCCACGCCCACATGAAGGAGAACCGGGTCGTCGACCCGCGCACCCTGGCCCCGGCCGAGGTGAGCCAGTTGTCCTTCGCCAACGCGCGGTTCCGCCCCGACTTCACCTCGTTCAGCGAGGCGCAGCGGGCCGCGGCGGTCGCCAACCAGAAGACCCTCGCCGTGTACGGGGGCGAGGGGTTCACGTACGACCCGAAGCTGCGTGGCCGACTGCACCGGGTGACCGTGCCGGTGCTGGTGGTCTGGGGCGAGGAGGACGGCATAGCGCCCCTGAAGTACGGGCGTGGCTACGCCGACTCCTTCCCCAACGGGCACTTCGCCCCGATCTCCGACGCCGGGCACTTCCCGCAGATCGAGCAGATGGGACGCACCCTCGGAGCCATCGGCGACTTCGTCAGCACGATCGTCAAGCCCGACGCTTCGGCTTGACCGTCTCGTACTCCGACGCTTCGGCTTGACCGTCTCGTACTCCGGCCCGCCCCGCCCCCTCTGCTTGCCTGCCTGCCGCACGCCGGAGCTCCAAGCCCGGCGTGCGGCAGGCACGGCTTCGCAGCCGAATCGGTGTTCGTCCTGTCCCTATGCCGCACCACTGACGTCAGCGGCGATGAAACGCCGGTGGAGCGGACTGAAGCCTGTCTCGGGTGTACCGGCGATGCCGGCCTTCTGGATCGCGGGTGCGAGCCGTTCGGCGAAGAAGATCTCGAATGCCTGCTGGGATTCCCACACATCGGTCACATGGAACCCCTGGGCATCGAACCAGGCCACGTGCACCTGGCCACCAGCCGCCGGGATCTCCTCCCAACCGACCACATCCCGCACCATGTCGTACTGCTCCGGCGTGACCCCTGCCCAATGCATCGACATCACCACAGCCATGCCCAGCCCCCTTGCTGCTCGTAGTGCCACACGCGGTTCGCGGCCCGGCCTCCACTCGCTGCCGGTACCAGCACTGAAATCGTTCCACCCCGCGGGCCTCGCCGGACAGAGCGCGCAGAGGCGTACCGGCGCCTGCGGAAAGCCTCGTACGCTATCTGACGGCTGCGCGCCGGATGCTCCAGGCACTCCGTCGCACCGACCATGGCGCTGGGCCCGCCGGCCCCGAGGGCCGCCGCGGACCTGCTGTGCACCCTTGCTCCCGGGCCGGGAAAGTCACCCGGTCCGGAGCAGCGCCGCCATGCCGAAGCCCTGGCCGAGGAACTGGGCTGTCTGCCGCCGGCCTTGCTGGGCGACACCCACCCCGACACCTTGATCAGTCGCGACACTTGTCAGCACCGAGGGCGCTCCGCCGCGATGAGTTCTGGCCGGTGCCCGAGTCTCTTCTGGTGAGCGTTGTGGGACGTCTTACAACGCTGCCCGGCACGAGACACCACGGAGGACACCATGACGACCACGCCGAGTGACCCGACCACCGCGCTGCCCGGCCGCCCGCCCGTCGTCGACCTGGCCACCTGGCAGACCGCCCGTGACGAGCTGCTGGTCCGCGAGAAGGCCCATACCCGCGAGGGCGACGCCATCGCCGCGGCCCGCCGCCGGCTGCCGATGGTGGAGCTCGACGGAACGGTCGAGGTCGTCGGACCCGACGGCCCGGTCCCGTTCCTGGACCTGTTCCAGGGCCGCGACGAGCTCGTCGTCTACAAGCACATGTGGCACGACGGCGCACCGCACCAGGGACAGTGCGAGGGCTGCACCACCACGGCCTGGCACCTGAAGGACGCCGTCTACCTCAACGCCCGCGGTGTCTCGTTCGCCGTCCTGACCACGGGCCGGTGGGACGAGGTGGCCTCCTACGTCGAGTTCATGGGCTACACCCAGCCCTGGTACTCGGTGCGTGACGTGGACGGGCCGGTCGGCGCCCCCATGGGCTACCTCACCTGCTTCCTGCGCGCCGGCGACCGCGTGTTCCTCACCTACTCCACGACGGGCCGTGGCAACGAACCGGTCAACGGATCCCTCGCCCTGCTCGACATGACGCCCTACGGCCGCGGCGAGACGTGGGAGGACCACCCCGAGGGCAGGCCTGTGATCGGCGATGTCCGCGAGGGGCACCCGTCCGGGGCCCGCCAGGCCTGCTGGTACTGGCGCTCGGACGCGGACGGGAACGCCACCTGGGGCCCGACCAGCCGACCCGTGCCGCAGTGGACCCGCCCCGGCGCGACCCCTGTGGAGACCCTCGGCCGACACGGCCACCACCACTGACGCGACGTCCTCGACAGCGTCGGCGAAAGGAGTCCGGGTCCACGTGCCGTCCGAGGGCCAGTACCGTTATCTGCGTCGCCACTCCTCGGCCAGCAGTTCGTACGAGCGCACCCGGTCCGCATGGCCGTGGGTGATGGTCGTGATCAGCAACTCGTCGGCCCCGGTGGCCTCCTGGAGCTGTTCCAACTGGTCGGCGACGTGTCCCGGGGAGCCCACGAACCGGGTCTCGACGCGATCCGCGACCAGCGCCCGGTCCGTGTCGCTCCACACGTGGGCGCGGGCCTCCTCGGGCGTGGGGAACTCGACGGCGCCCTCGGCGGTACGGATGCTGCGGACCCAGAGGCCGTATCCGGTGGCGAGTTCGCGCGCGGTCCCGTCGTCCTCGGCGACGACCACGTCCGCGGACACGCTGACGTACGGCTTGTCGAGGACGTCGGACGGCTGGAAGGCGGCGCGGTAGCCCTCCGCCGCCTCCAGCACCGTGCCCGGACTGACGTGGTAGTTCGCCGCGAACCGCAGCCCGTTGCGGCCGGCGACCGTGGCGCTCTGCCCGCCGCTGCTGCCCAGGATCCACACCTGCACGTCCGCGCCCTCGCCCGGGACGACATGCGCCTCGACGCCGTCCGCCGACCGGTACGTCCCCGCGAGCAGGGCGAGGATGTCGTCGATCTGCTCACCGTAGTCCTGCGACCGTGCGTGCGGCTGTTGGAGCAGCGTGCGCTGAAGGGCGACGCGGGGTGAGCCGAGCAGGTACTCGAAGGAGAACCGGGGCGGGATGCGGAGACCGTTCGGGGCGCGGCCGTCGACCACGGGGGTCGCGGTCGGCAGCGGGGCGGTGGGCGCTCCCGGCGGGCGCCCGCCGGAGCGGCCGAGGCCCAGGTCGAGACGGCCGGGATGCAGGGCGTCGATCAGGCCGAACTCCTCGACCGTGGAGAGCGCGGTGCGGTGCCCGAGCTGTACGGCGCCCGAGCCGAGCCGGATCGTGGAGGTGGCGGAGGCGGTCAGGGCGAGGACCACCGCAGGTGAGGTACCGGCGACTCCCGGGTTGAGGTGGTGTTCGGCGAACCAGTAGCGGGCGTACCCGAACCGCTCCGCCCGCCGGGCCAGGTCGATGGAGTTGTGCAGGGCCTCGGTCGCGGTGGAGCCGGAGGAGATCGGGACGAGGTCGAGGACGCCGAGGGGGATGTCGGGCATGGGAGGGGGCTCCTCAGCGGTCGGCGGGCACGGACGCGGGCGCGGAGGCAGGGGCGGGCACCGGCTCCGGCCCCGCCTCGGGCGTCGCGCGCACCGGCCCCCACGCGAACGGCGGGTCGGGGATCTCGCGGCGCAGTACCGGAGCGACCTCCGACTGGAAGCGCTCGAGGGAGTCGCGGTGCTGGGTGTCGCCGAGACCGCTCGCGTCGGCGTGCAGATGCAGCACCGTGTGTCCGAACCGCTCGTGGTAGCGGTGCACCTTGTCGATGATCTGCTGGGGGCTGCCGATGAGGGCCGAGCTGCGCTCGACGAAGTCCTCCAGCGTCGGGAAGACCGGTTCCAGGCCCAGGCTCTTCTGGAAGGCCAGGTTCCCCTCGAACACCGGGCGGTACGCGGCCAGCGCCTCCTGCGACGTACGGGCCGTGCAGAGGCCCGCCGTGCCCGCGCCCACCGCGATGCCGGCCGGGTCGTGGCCGTAGTGCTCCCAGCGCTCGCGGTAGTAGCGGATCAACTCGGCGTAGGGCTCTATGGGGTTGGTGACGTTGGCGGAGAAGAGCGGGTCGCCGTAGCGGGCGGCCAGGTCGACCGACTCCTTGCTGGTCGCGCTGCCGTGCCAGACCCGGATCGGCTGCTGGTACGGCCGGGGCCACACCTCCGCGTCCTTGAGGTCCGGGCGGAAGCGGTTCTCGGCGGTCACCTTCTCCTGGCGCCAGATCTTGCGGAACACCTCGTAGCTCTCGGCGTTGCGGTCCCACTGGTCCTCGGGGGTGACCTGGAACAGGTCCCGCTGGGCGGTGCCGTTGCCCTTGCCGATGATCAGCTCCAGGCGACCGTCGGAGAGGTGGTCGAGGGTCGCGTAGTCCTCGTACGCGCGTACCGGGTCGAGCAGGCTGAGCGTCGTCACGGCCGTGAACAGCCGGATGCGCTGGGTGAGCGCGGCGACATGGCTGAGCACGACGGGCGGCGAGGACGAGATGAACGGCCGCTCGTGCCGCTCCCCCACGCCGAAGCCGTCGAAGCCCAACTCCTCGGCGAGCAGGGCGTTGTCGAGGACCTCGCGGAATCGGTCGTGCGTGGGCTTGCGCACGCCGGTGATCGGGTCCGGCCGGTGCACGATCAGGGTGATGGCGAGGAATTTCATGACGCCGCACGCTCGTCGCGCACGGTGTCCGGGTGGGCGAGGCCGAGGTGGTCGCGCAGGGTCGTGCCCTCGTACTCGGTGCGGTACACGCCGCGCTCCTGGAGCAGCGGGACCACGGTGTCGGCGAAGGTGTCGAGGCCGCCGGGCGTGATGTGCGGGACGAGGATGAAGCCGTCACTGGCGTCGGCCTGCACGAAGGAGTCGATGGTCTCGGCGACGGTGGCCGGGGAGCCGACGAAGGCCTGCCGGTTGCCGGTCTCGATGACCAGATCGCGGATGGACCACTTGTTGGCGGCCGCGAGCTCCCGCCACTCGCGGGCGGTGGCGAGCGGGTCGCGGTACATCCGGACCTGGGCGCGGCCCCGGGCGATGGTGTGTTCGCCGAGGTCCGGGTCGATGTCGGGCAGGGGTCCTTCCGGGTCGTACGCGGACAGGTCGCGGTTCCAGACGAACTCCAGGTGCTTGATCGCGGTGGCGCCGCTGACCTGCTGGCGGCGCACCTCGCGGGAGATCTCCTCCGCCTCGGCGTCCGTGTCGCCGAGGACGAAGGTCGCGGCGGGCAGGATGAGCAGTTGGTCGCGCTCACGGCCGTAGCGGGCGAGGCGTCCCTTGACGTCCGTGTAGAACGCCTGGCCCTCCTTGAGGGTGGCGTACCGGCTGAAGATCGCGTCGGCGCTGGAGGCGGCGAACTCGCGCCCCTCGTCGGAGTCTCCCGCCTGGAAGATCACCGGGCGTCCCTGCGGGCTGCGCGGTACGTTGAACTGTCCCTGGATGTCGAAGTGCTGGCCCTGGTGAACAAAGGCTCCGGCCTTCGCGTCGCGCAGGAAGGTGCCGGTCTGCCGGTCGGCGACGATCTCGTCCCCGTGCCAGGAGTCGAAGAGCTCGTTCGCCGTGGTCAGGAACTCCTCGGCCCGTGAGTAGCGCTCCTCCTGCGGGAGGAAGCCGCCGCGGCGGAAGTTCTCGCCGGTGAAGGCGTCCCAGGAGGTGACCACGTTCCAGGCGGCGCGGCCGTCGGAGAGGTGGTCGAGGCTGGCGAACTGGCGGGCCACCTCGTAGGGCTCGTTGAAGGTGGAGTTGATGGTGCCGGTCAGGCCGAGGTGTTCGGTGACGGCGGCGAGCGCGGTGAGGATCGTGAAGGTGTCGGGGCGGCCGACGACGTCCAAGTCGTAGACCTTGCCGCCCTGTTCGCGCAGTCGCAGCCCCTCGGCGAGGAACAGGAAGTCGAACTTGGCGCGCTCGGCGGTGCGCGCGAAGTGGGCGAAGGAGCTGAACTCGATGTGGCTGCCGGCCCCGGGGGCGCTCCACACGGTGGTGTTGTTGACGCCGGGGAAGTGCGCCGCGAGGTGGATCTGCTTGCGGGGCTTGTCCTGTGACGTGCTGCTCATGAGTGGGTCCCTCCGGCTCAGGCGGTGGCGGCGTAGCGGTTGACGGGGCGGGAGAGGCCGAGCAGCCCACGCAGGGTGTCGGACTCGTACGACTGCCGGAAGACGCCCCGGCGCTGGAGTTCGGGCACGAGGCCCCGGGTGACGGCGGGCAGGTCGTGGCCGAGTACGGCGGGACGCAGCCGGAAGCCGGACAGCCCCGACTCCGCCAACTCCTGCAGCAGATCGGCCAGTTGAGTGGGCGTGCCGGTGAAGACCCGGGCATCGCTGGTGTACGGGTATCCGGCCAGGGCGTCGAGACGCTCGCGGCGGGCCGCCGCGGCGGCCGGGTCGTCGTCCAGGAACACCACGAGGTCGCCGAAGAGGTGCAGGGGTTCGTCGGCGCGGCCGGTCGCCGTCCGCTCGGCGCGGATCTCGTCGACGATGGCACGGGCCTGGCCTGCGTCGTGCGGGGTGACGTATCCGATGTCGGCGGCCCGGGCCACCAGCCGGTAGGGGACGGTCGCGTGGGCCAGGGCGCTGACGATCGGCTGGCCCTGCGGCGGGCGGGGGGTGATCGAGGGGCCCTTCACGCTGAAGTGCTCGCCCTCGAAGTCGATGTAGTGCAGTTTGTCGCGGTCGACGAAGCGTCCGGTGGCGACGTCCCGGATCTCCGCGTCGTCCTCCCAGCTGTCCCAGAGCCGGCGCACCGCTTCCACGTAGTCCGCGGCCTCGTCGAAGAGGCCGGTGGTCAGCTCTCGCAGGGCCGGGCTGTCCAGGTCCTCGATGCGCAGCGGCGGGAGCGTGCGGCGGCCGAAGTGCGCGGCTTCGTGCGCGCGGGCCGACACCTGCACCCGTACGCCCGCGCGGCCCGTGCTGACGTAGTCGAGGGTGGCGATCGCCTTGGAGATGTGGAAGGGCTCGGTGTGGGTGACGACGGCGGTCGGGACCAGTCCTATGTGGCTGGTCAGCGGGGCGACGCGGGCGGCGATCAGGACGGCGTCCAGGCGTCCGCGGACCTGGTCGGTGCGGCGGTCGGGCTCGGTGAGATGTGAGGACTGGAGTCCGAGGGCGTCCTCGATGGTCACGAAGTCGAGGAGACCGCGCTCGGCCTCGGTGACCAGGTCCGTCCAGTACCCGGCGGTAAGCAGCTCACGGGGGCGGGCCACCGGCTCGCGCCAGGCGGCCGGGTGCCAGCCGGCGCCGTCGAGTGCGACGGCGAGGTGCAGAGGGGGGGACGAGGGGGAGGAAACGGGCAGCGAAGATGATGCGGACACGGAGGGGTGCCTTCCTGGTCGACCGTACGAGAGCGCGGCCCTCTACGCGGAGGGCGCGGCGGCGGGGTGACAGGTCAGGGACGACAGAGCGCGCCGGCCACGCGCTGGAGATCGATGTGCGGCCGGGAGTGCAGGTGCACACGGCGGCGCGGGACGAGCGCCATGACGCGGTGAGCGGACCCGACTCGCACGTCCCTCACCTCCGCTTTCGTGTTCCGGCGGACCCATGGCCGCGCCGACATCGTGAATCCCTTCAATACAACGGTCCGCCCACGCCGTCTGTTCCTGCTGGGCACCCGGAGGGCGTCGGACCTCCGGGAAGCGGTCAGGAGTTGTCGAGCGGCAGGCCGGGCGGATTGATCCGCGAGGTGCTGACGGCCTCGTTGGAGAGGTTCCAGGCGGCGAGCCACTTGGCGTACTGACCGTCCTTGATGAGGTGGTTGATCGCGTCGGCGACCGGCTTGGCCAGCCCGCTGTCCTTCTTCGCGGTGGCCGCGATCAGGCCCTGGAGGGTCGCGCCCGCGCCGGAGAACGTGCCCGCGTTGCGGGTCGGGGCGGGCGTCCTCGCCGTCTGGGTGACGTGGTACGAGATACCGGGGTTGGGCCCGAAGTAGGCGTCGATCTTCCCGCTGGACAGCGCCAGATAGACGCTGTTGTTGTCCTGGAAGTACTTGACGGTGAGCTTCTTGCCCTCCTTCGCGAGCTTCGCCTTCCACTCCAGCAGGAGCTTCTCCTGGTTGGTTCCGGCGCCCACGGAGACGGTCTTGCCGGCCAGGTTCTCGTAGTCGCCGGCGAAGTTCCAGGTGCTCTTCTTCAGCACCTCGAAGGCGAGGTTGTCCTGCCGGTAGGAGGCGAACTCGTACTTCTTCTTGCGTTCCTCGGTGTCCGTGACGTTCGTGAAGGCGACGTCGACCTTGCCGCTGTCGATGCCGACGAACAGGTTCTCCCAGGTCGAGTTCTTCACCTCCGCCTTCAGCCCGAGGACCGCGGCGACCAGTCGACCGAGGTCGGGTTCGGCACCGGTGAGGGTCTTCTGGTCCTGACCGACGTACGCCAGCGGCGGGAACCCGGCGGGCAGCGCTCCGACGCCGACGACCAGCTTGCCGCTCTTGGCCACGGACTTGGGCAGCTCGGCGCTGATGGACTTGACCTCGGACACCTTGAGGTCGGTCTGCCGCGCGGCGCCGTTGGAGAGCGCGCCCACGATGACGGTGCCGGCGGCCGCCCTGTCGGAGGTGGTGGCCGCGTCGCTCTCGCCTCCGCAGGCGGCGAGAGCGGCGGCGAGGGCGGCGACGGCGGTGGAGGCGGTGAGGCCGCGGAGGAGTCTGCCGCGGAGGGTGAGGGTGCGCATGGCTGTCCTTGTCCGGTGCTCGTGAGTGAACCGTGAGGTGGTGAAGGCGTGCTGGGTGAAGGGGCGGGAGGGCGGGAAGTTCAGAGGACCTTGCTCAGGAAGTCCCTGGTCCGCGCGTGCGTCGGGTGGTCCAACACCTCGGTGGGCGAGCCCTGTTCGACGACGCGGCCCTCGTCGAGGAAGACGATCCGGTCGGCCACCTCGCGGGCGAAGCCGATCTCGTGGGTCACGATGACGAGCGTGGTGCCGCTGGTGGCCAGGGCCTTGATGACGGCGAGCACCTCGCCGACCAGCTCGGGGTCGAGGGCGGAGGTCGGCTCGTCGAAGAGGATGACTCCGGGGCGCAGCGCGAGGGCACGGGCGATGGCGACCCGCTGCTGCTGCCCGCCCGACAACTGGCGTGGATAGGCGTCGGCCTTGTCGCCCAGACCGACACGGTCGAGGAGGGTGCGCGCGAGCTCCCTGGCCTCGGGCCGCTTCAGCCGCCGGGTCGCCACCGGCGCGGCCGCCACGTTGTCCAGCACCGTCAGATGCGGGAACAGGTTGAAGTTCTGGAAGACGAACCCGATCCGGCCACGCTGGGCCAGGATCGCCCGCTCGCTCAGCTCCTTGAGCTTCCCCCAGCCTTCGGCCGGGGGGACCCCCATCTCCCTTCGGTCGCCGTGCCGGCGTACGCCGATGAGCTCGCCGTTCAGGCTGACATGGCCGATCTCGGGCTTCTCCAGGTGGTTGATCACCCTGAGGAGGGTGGACTTGCCGGAGCCGGACGGGCCGAGGATCACGGTGACCTCTCCGGGCCTCACGGTCAACTCCACTCCGTTCAGCACGCGTTGGGCGCCGTACCACTTGTGGACATCGCGCACCTCGACGGCGGCCGGTCGGATCTCGAGCGTCTCGCCGGTCATGTCGCCGCCTCCTTGCGGACCCGGGCCCGCAGATCACGCAGACCGGTGCGGACCTTCTGCAACGGGGTCGGCGGGAGGGAGCGCAGCGCGCCCCGCGAGTAGTACCGCTCGACGTAGAACTGGACGACGGACACGACGCTCGTGAGGATCAGGTACCAGGCGGTGGCGACCAGCAGCAGCGGCACGATGTCGCCGGGGTAGGTGGAGCCCATGCTCTGCACCGAGCCGAAGAGGTCGAGCAGCGAGACGTAGAAGACCAGCGACGTGCCCTTGATCAGGCCGATCAGCTGGTTGACGTAGTTCGGGGTGATGGAGCGCAGCGCCTGTGGGAACACGATCCTCGTGAACTGGTAGCCCTTGGGCAGACCGAGTGCGGAGGCCGCCTCGTGCTGGCCCTGGTCGACGGAGAGGATGCCGCCGCGGACCACTTCCGCCGCGTACGCCGCCTCGTTGAGGCTCAGTCCGACGACCGCGACGACCATGTCGGTGGCGAGCCGGGACTCGTCGAAGGTGAGGAAGGCGGGGCCGAAGGGCACGCCGAGGCTCAGCGTCTTGTAGAGCGCGCTGAAGTTGTAGAGGAAGAGCAGGACGACGATGAGCGGCACCGAGCGGAACAGCCAGATGTAGACCCAGCTCACCGCGCGCAGCACGGGGCTCCTGGAGAGTCGGGCCAGGGCGAGCAGGATGCCGCCGAGCAGGCCCAACACGGCGCTGTAGAGCGTCACTTCGAGGGTGATGAGCAGGCCGTCGAGGATCGTGGGACGCAGGAACCAGTACGCGAACCGGTCCCACTGGAAGAAGGGGTTGGTCGCCAGCCCGTGGACGATCTGGGCGACCACGACGAGCGCGACGGCCGAGGCGATCCAGCGGCCGGGGTGGCGCAGGGGCAGCACGCGTCGTGCCGCGGCCGGGCGGGGCTCCGTCGTGCTCAACGGCACGGCGGAGCCCAGGGATTCACTCATGGAGGGCTCCAACGAATGCGGACACACCGCCGTCGGCCCGTACGGCGGCGGTGCGCGCGGGGACAGACGGATGTCAGGGGTACGGAGGGAGGAGAGGCTCATCGACAGCACGCCGGCGGGGCGGCGGGCGAGGGAGGTCGAGCCGTGCGGACGTTCAACGCCGCGGAAGGCGGAAGCGGTCAGCCCTGACAGCGACAGCGGGCACCGCGGGAGCTACGACACAGTGCGGCGGCTGGGCAGCCGTGGCGCCGCGAAGCGGTCGTCCCGTCAGCTGCGTACATCGCGTTCACCGTCACCATTCCGCCCCGCTGGGCCTCGAACGCACCGGAATCGATCCGGTCCGATGCGGCGTAAGTTAGGCACGGCCCCAAACGAATGTCAACGCGCTCCGGCCGGAACGACCACGTGGTGAGACCGCGCATATGCCTTCTTGACGGCTCAGCGGACCGCACCGAGACTGACGGGGACGGTCACGATTGTCAGCGCCCGTCGTGCGGGTTCCTCCCGTTCGACGCGGTTATCGGCCCCGGCCCGCTGACAGGCAACCCTTCCACCGCGACGGGGTGCCCCGGGTGACGACCGGGTCCCGCCGGCGCGGCGGGGCAAGCGTGGTCTCGCCTCTCGCGAGCCCCGGACACGGGAGCGATGAGAATGGCCAGGAGGAGCACGAACGGTCTGACCAGGCGCCTGCACATCGATCTGCAGCGGGTCTCCAGCGCGTACTGAGCGCTCCGCTGGAAGTGCCGGGATGTGCCGTGGATCGTCTGCGGCGCCCTCGTGGCTGGTCGCGCGGTTCCCCGCGCCCCTTCAGGGCGCTGCCGCACCGCAGCGGACTTCACCCGACCCGCTTCGTCCGGTCAGGCACGTCCCGCGATCCGGACCGGCTCGTACGTCAGCGCAGTCACTCCGTTCCGCCACCGCCGCCCAACGGGTCGCGGGGGCTTCGACGTTGCCTGGAGAGTCATGCCCAAGACAGTCTCGCTCGCCGCCCCTCGCCCCCACCGCATCCGCAGCCGCATCGGCGTCGGCCTGGCCGGCGGTTTCTACCCGGCGCCGCACCGCTATCAGCTGTACCTCGCCGAGGGCTGTCCGCGCTCGCTGCGCATCTCGATCACCCTGGAGCTGCTCGGTCTCCACGACTCGGTCGCCGCCACGCTGCTGACGCTTTCCGCCGAGACACCCGAGGCGTTCGCCGCACTGCGCGGCGCGTACGAGGCCACCTGGCACCACTACGACGGTCCGCTCACCGCGCCCGCGCTGTGCGACCGTTGGAGCGGACGGATCGTGAGCAACCACACGCCGGACATCCTGCGTGACCTCGCCGGACTGCCGGTCTGTCAGGGCGAGGCCCGCCTCCCCCGGCTGAACCCACCGGCCCTCATCGCGGACATCGACGCCTTGCGCGAACTCCTCGACCGGGACGTCACCCTCGCCGCGCGGGCGCTTGCGCGCACCACGGCACTCCAGTCGCTGGACGGGCAACTCGCCTCGCACGTCTACGCGTTGGGCGACGAGCTGACGGCCGCGGACGTCGATCTCTGGGTGGCCCTGACCCAACTCGGCCCGACGGAGTCCCTCTCCCCCTATGGGCGGCTCCGGGACTACGTACGTCGGCTCGACGCCCACCCGGCCTTCCACGGCACGGTGCGCTGAGCGCGTACGCCAAGGTCGCCGGGGCCGGTAGGGCCGTAGGGCCCGGGCCCCGGCGCCACGTCGGCTCAGCCCTTGGCGCGGGTGAAGACGAGCGTGCCGGTGACGGTCGTCAGGCCGCGGATCATGCCCATCTGGTTCCAGCCCATGTCGAACTGGTCGCGGTCCACGGTGAACTCCGCGGTGAGCGTGACGGTGTCGGCGCTCGCCCCGGTCACCCGGCCGGTGACGGGCTGCGGCCGGCTGATGCCGCGCACGGTCAGCTGCCCGTTGATCTCCACGGTGTCGTCCTGACCGAGGACGGCGTCGCGGACGGCGAAGGTGATCGTGGGATGGCGGTCGGCGTCGAAGAGGTCGGCGGAGCGCAGGTGCGTGTCCCGCTTGGCGTTCTTCGTGTCCAGGGACGCGACATCCAGGGTGATGGTGCCGCGGGCGGTCCCGTCGGGCTGGACCTCGCCCTCTCCGACGACTCCGGTGAAGGTGCCCTTCACGGTGACCATGCCCCACATCGTCTTGTGCTTGATGGCGACGGTGGTACGGGCGGGGTCGAGCTGCCACAGGCCGGTTTCGACGGCGACGGTCATGAGAGTTCTCCAGACGGTTACGGGCAGTGCACAGGGGTGCGCGACGCACGGGGCACGCGGCACACGGGGACTGTGGGGACAATGCAGTCATCCAAATTTGGATGACTCCACGCTAGCCGGTTCTTCAAATTTGGACAACCGGTAGACTGTGACACTATGGCCGACCCTTCCGCCCCCGCTGACCTGCCCGAACGCGAGCCGTCGGGCGACGGTGAGCTGTTGCCCGCTCCGCTGCGGGCCTGGATGCGTCTCCTGGCGGCGGCCGGGGCGATCGAGCAGCAACTGCGCACCCGCGTCAAAGACGCCCTCGACGTCTCGCACGACGAGTTCCTGGTGCTGTGCCTGCTGGCCGACCAGCCCGGATCCAGCCTGCGGATGACTCAGATCGCGGAACTGCTGGGCCGCCCCAAGACGCGGCTGACCTATCAGGTGGCGTGTCTGCAGCACGCGGGACTGATCACACGGCGCTCGGCGTGCGGCGACCGGCGCGGTATCGAGGTGGCCCTCACGGACAAGGCGCGTCGGCTGCTGCGCGAGTCCACGGGCCCGCTGGCCGACGCCGTCTCACAGGCCATCGCACAGACGGCCTGCGCGCAGCGCTACGAGGCCCTGCATGACTTGCTGCCACCCTCGCCGTGTCCCGGTGCGGACTCCGGGCGGGTCGAGGGTGGCGATGCGGCCCCCGAGGGGCCGGGGAAGTAGCCCCTCAGGGGATGGACCGGCGGATCAGAACCCGGGGAAGACGCGTCGCAGGTCGTCCAGGGTGAGGGTGTCGCCCTTGAGGGTCACCTCGGCCGGGGTGTGGGTGGCGGCGTGGCGGCCGGTGACGAGCCGCAGCCACCACTCGGCCGGTGCGCTCAGGACGGCGTCGGGCTCGGCCGGCTCGTCGGTGAGCGCGATCGCGTCGACCAGGTCGAGCCCGAACGCGCGCCGGGGAGCGGTGGTGTGGACCGCGAGCCGAACCTGCCGCCCGTCGAGAGCCTCGACCTTGCCGAGGAAGCCTATGAGCAGTCCGGCCTGGTCGAGGAGCGGCTCGACCGCGGCGGGCGCCAGGACCGCCGTACGGTCGAAGGCCACCTCGACGTCCCAGGTGTGGTGGGTGAACTCGCCGAGCCGCAGACCCGCCACCGTCGCGACGTCCACGGGCGCGGGCAGGAAGCCGAGGTCGACCCGGAGTTCGGCACGGGCCCGCGGGTCGAGCGCCTCGTACCCGCGCACCAGCGCCTCGTTGGCGGTCACGAAGCTCTCGGCGCGCTCGACCGGGGACATCGCGTCCCAGCGCGCCCACACCGACTTGTTGAAGTCGCCGTCCTTGGGCCCGGTGCCGTGCAGCGCGCCCTCCAGGGAGGCGAGGCCGATCTCCGCGCCGCTGCCCAGGTGGCTGAGGACCTGGGACACGTCCCACTCCGAAGCCCCGGACGGCCGGGTGAGGTCGGCGGTGGCGAGCCCGTGCACCACGGCGGTCAGGTAGTCGTGTCCGCCGCGCAGGGCGTCGATGGTCCGGTCGGCACGGTCGTTCATGTCTCAACTCCGTCGAAGTGGCAGCGGTTTGTGTCGGTACGGAGGGTTCAAGGGTTCACACCGCGGTCTGGAAGGACCGCTTGGAGAAGCCCATCATGAAACCCTCGACGGTGGTGCGCACCGCCCGGTCGGCACTCGGGGCGGCGCCCAGCGTGACGAACAGCGGGATGTAGTGGTCAACCGTCGGATGGGCGTACGGCATTCCGGGCGCCCTGGTCCGGAAGGCCGCGAGTTCGTCCACGTCGCCGCGGGCGAGCGCGTCGGCGACCCAGGCGTCGAAGTCCGAGGACCAGCCCGGCACTTCGCCCTTCGTCAGCATCTCGCGGGTGAGGAAGGGCAGCCCGTGCGTCATGAAGCCCGAGCCGATCACGAGGACGCCCTCTTCCCGCAACGGGCCGAGCCGGGCGCCGAGTTCGAGAAGCCGGCCGGGGTCGCGGGTGGGCAGGCTGAGCTGGAGCACCGGGATGTCACCCAAGGGGTACATGGCCATCAGCGGCACCCAGGCTCCGTGGTCGAGGCCGCGGGAGGGGTGCTGGTACAGCGACTCGCCGTCCGGCATGGTCCCGGCCACGCGGTGCGCGAGGGCGGTCGCGTCGGGGGTGTCGTACGTCATCGTGTAGTAACGCGGATGGAAGCCGCCGAAGTCGTGGACGAGCGGGGTGTGCGCCGCCGGGGCGGACAGGCTCAGCGGTGCCGCCTCCCAGTGTGCGGAGACGATCAGGACGCTCTTCGGCTTCGGCAGGGACTGGGCCCACTCGAACAGTTCCCGCAGCCAGGGTCCGTCGTCGAACAGCGGGGGCGCGCCGTGGCTCAGGTACAGAGCGGGAAGCGGTCCGTCGGCGGGCGTCCACGCGCGCTGGGACCGGGCTCGCGGCAGCGCGTCGATCAGGAACCGGTCGTACGCTCCGGCGGGCACCTCGGGATCAAGGAGGGAGTTCATGCCGGTCCTTACGTGAGTGAGGGCGCCCCGGCCTGCGGGTTCAGGGTATTAACTTGAACATTCAACTTTGACTCTAGGTCACTCCATGGGAGACGTCAACCAAACGGCCGCGGACGGAGGCGTCGGAGGTCCGAAGGAGGACGCCGTACGCGATCGGAAGTAGTCCGAGCTCCGTATACGGGATCGGACGCCGGTTGGACGCGGTGGCCGACGGGCTTCACTAGATTCGGCCGGAGTCCACGGTCACGTGCAGCACGGTCAGGTGCAGCTCAGCGGTGGACCGTCCGGAGTTCGGGCTGCCCACCGAAGGAGTCCACCGCGTGTCGCACCATCCCTCCGTTCCCTCGCCCCACGACCGGATCACCGGCCCCCACCCCGCCCGGCACACCGCTTTGCTCCTGCTGCGCGGGTACACCGACGGCGACGCGCGGACCGTCGCCTCGGCCCTGGACACCCTGGACGATTCCGCCCTCGACGACACGTACACCTATCTGTGTGCCGTCATGGACGTCACCCTGCGCCTCACCCTGACCGCCCAGCCCGCGGCCCGTGACGTGGGTCGGGCCGCCGAACAGGCGGCCACGGCGGCTCCCCCGCACTACGAGTTCGCCTTCGGGCAGGCGGTCCGGGCCTGGGCGGCGGGCGACACGGAGGCCCTGACCCGCGCCGCCGACGCGGATCTCCCGGGGGCCGTGCATCTGCTGGCCGTGATGACCGTGGCCCTGGGCGTCTCCGTCCTCGACCATGACGGCCTGAACGCACTTCTCAACTGCCTCCCGGAAGACCCGCGCTGATCGCGACCACCACCTGATCGGCGCCCCCGGTCAGCGCCACCCGAACCTTACGGTCCGCCCCCTGGCGACCGTCCGCTCATCGGTGACCGCCCCCGTGGCGCCGCGCCGACTCGTTCTCCTGGGCCATGCGGCGCAGCGCCATCAGCGCGGGTTCGAGCAGGACCGTGAGCAGCAGCGCGCGCTCGGCCAGTTCCAGCGGGTCGTCGATTCCGTCCAGTTGGTCGAGGTCGAGCGCCGCGGTGCGTTCGGCCAGCCGGGCGTACGGCACGAGCGCGCCCCGGTCGAGCGGGACGCCCAGGCCGCGCAGCGAGCCCAGGGTCTCGGCCAGAGTCGCCCGCGCGGGCGCCGACTCGTGGATGTCCCAGCCCAACTCCTCTACGAGCGCGTCGACTTCGGCCCGCTCAGTGGAGTCCTGCGCGGATTCCTCGGCGGGCCCGATCGAACCGACGGTGAGACCGAGTAGGCGATGAGTGTCGCCGGTGTGCCCGACCAGAGCTCCCAGGACCTCCCGGACGGTGCCGACGGACAGCCCCCGGACGCCGGTCAGCGCGCGGATCAGGCGCAGCCTGCGCAGATGGTTCCCGTCGTACTCGGCCTGGGTCGCCGACAGTTGCCGGCCGGCCGGGAGCAGCCCCTCGCGGAGGTAGTACTTGATCGTCGTGACGGAGACGCCACTGAGGCGGCTCAGCTCGGACATGCGCATCGGGTCGGCTCCGCTCTGGTCATTGGATACCTTCACTGTCTAACATGGATAGCGGAGGTATCCAAAGGGCGCTCCCCGGGTCTCCGTCCGTTGAGCGCGCCCCTGGGCCTCCGTCCTCCGCCCTGCCTCTGTGGAAGAAGGCGCCACCGTGCCCACGCTCCCCTGGACCACCGTCGACGTGCCCGCACCGGACTCCCGGGCGTTCGTCATGGCCTCGCGCTTCGAGGTCCGTTCCTTCCGTGACGTACCGCGTTTCTTCCTGCGGTCCCTGGCGGCGTGGAAGCAGGTGAAGGGCGCGCCCGGCGCGTACGGCGCCACGCTCGTCGCCCAGCCGCTCAAGCGCACCTTCTGGACGCTGTCGGCCTGGGAGGACAAGCGGGCCCTTTACACCTACGCGAAGTCCGAACCGCACCGCTCGATCATGACCGGCCTGCGGTCCACGACGAGCGCCTCGGTCTTCACGTTCTGGGAGCCCCCGGCCTCGGAACTCCCCCTCGACTGGGCGGACGCCCGGCGACGGCTCGCCGAGCAGGAGCGCGCCGATGCCACCGGCGCGCGCGGACCTTCCGGCACCGGACCCGACACCGCCTGACACTCCCCGCACCTCCCGCACCTCCCTTCCTCGCCCCCACCCCCTCCCCCGGACCAACTCTTCGTCGCCCAAGGAGACATACCGTCATGACACTGTCCGAGCAGAGCCCTGCCCTGGACGACCCTTCGGTCGACCCGGCGCGCGAGCGACGAAAGGTGCCGCTGTGGCTCGCGATCGTCGCGTGCAGCGTGCCCATGTTCATGGTCGCGCTGGACAACCTCGTCGTCTCCACGGCGCTGCGCACCCTGGCCGTGGACCTGGAGGCGTCCACCCAGCAGCTCCAGTGGTTCGTCAACGCGTACGTGCTCAGCTTCGCCTGTCTGCTGATGACGGGTGCCGCCCTGGGCGACCGGTTCGGGCGCCGGCGGGTCTTCGTGATCGGCATCGTCGTCTTCACCCTGGCCTCCGCCGGCTGCGGACTGGCCGACAGCAGCGCGCAGTTGATCGGCTGTCGCGCCGTCCAGGGCTTCGGCGCCGCGGCCGTGATGCCGCTGTCGCTGACCCTGCTCTCCCAGGCCGTGCCGGAGCGGCTGCGCGGCCTCGCTCTCGGTCTGTGGTCGGGCATCAGCGGGCTGGCGGTGGCGATGGGCCCGGTGGTCGGCGGCGCGGTGGTCGACGGGCTGGACTGGCGATGGATCTTCTGGATCAACGTGCCGGTGGGTGTCGTGGCCGTACCCCTCATCCTGCTCACGCTGCGCGAGAGCTCGCTTCCGGGCGTCCGCCTCGACCTGGTCGGGATGGTGCTGGCCGCCGCCGGACTGTGCGCCGTGGTGTGGGGCATCGTGCACGGCGACACGGACGGCTGGACGTCGGCGAAGGTGCTGGGGGCGTTCCTGGGGGGCGCGGTGCTGCTCGCCGTCTTCGTGGCCTGGGAGGCGCGGGTTCCCGAGCCGATGCTCCCGCTCTCGTTCTACCGGGTACGCGCCTTCACCCTGACCAACGTCGTCTCCGCGGCGATGTACTTCGGCGTCTTCGGTTCGCTGTTCCTGCTCGCCCAGTACCTCCAGATCGTGCCGCAGCGCACGCCGTTCGAGGCCGGAGTGCGCACCCTGGCCTGGACCCTGATGCCCATGTTCGTCGCTCCCGTCGCCGGACTGCTCTCCGACCGGGTGGGCGGCGGCAGGCTGATGGCCCTCGGGCTCTTCCTCCAGGGCGTGGGTCTCGGCTGGATCAACGTGGTCGCGGAGATCGACACCCCGTACTCCTCCCTCGTCGCCCCGATGATCGTCGCCGGTGTAGGTATGGGCCTCGTGTTCGCCCCGACGGCCGCGGTCGTCCTCGGCTCGGTCAGCAAGGAGCACGCCGGCAAGGCCTCCGGCGCCAACACCACCGTCCGCGAGATCGGCGGCGCCCTCGGTATCGCGGTCCTCAGCTCGGTGTTCGTCGCCCACGGCGGCATGGGCACGCCCCAGCGGTTCATCGACGGTCTGCACCCGGCGGTGTGGGTCGGCGTCGCGGTCGTCCTCGTGGGCGCGGTGTGCGCGCTGGGCATCCCGCGCGGGCCGCGCTCGGAAGGGGCAGGCGCGTGAACGCCGGTCCGCGGCGCCGAGCAAGAGGCGCGGTGTCCCTGCGGCGTTCCGTGCGCGGCGCGTCGCTGACCGCCGCGCCGCCGCAGCCTCCATCCTGGCCTGGTGCGGGCGCCCGTAACCGCCCACGCAGGTCCCGCGCCGCACCCACCCACGGAGAGCCATGGCCGCCGACAGCACGCCCCCCGCCGACGACACCCGCGTCCGGGCAAGCGCCGCCGTGCTTCTGCGCCGGCCGAAGCTGTGGCTGGTGCCGACCGTACTGTGCGGGCTGCTGGCGTTCCTGCTGTCCCTGCTCTACATGGGCGGCATCCTGAACCCGAACGGGGAACTGCACCACCTGCCCATCGGCATCGTCAACGCCGACCAGGGCAGACCGCTGCCCGGGCAGACCACGAACCTCGGCACACAGGTCACCCGCTCCATCACCGCCGACACCTCCGGCAAGGCCGACTGGCAACCCCTCACCGGCGCCGAGGCCCAGGACGGACTGGCCTCCGGCAGGCTCTACGGCGCCCTGGTCGTCCCCGCCGACTTCACGACCACCACCGTCGCCCTCACCACCGCGAACGCCACCACCCGGCCCACCCTGACGGTGCTCACCAACCCCGGCATGGGCAGTCTCGGCTCCTCCCTCGCAAGCCGGATCACCCAACAGGCAGCGCAGCAGGCCTCCCTGGCCGTCGGCATGCAGCTGATGGACTCCCCCGCCACCGCGAGGGCCGACGCCACCACCCGCCTCGTGCTCGCCGACCCCGTCGCCGTCGCCACCCAGGTCGGCCACCCGATCGGCGACCACAGCGGTCTGGGACTGAGCGCGTTCTACTACACCCTGCTCCTCGTCCTCGCCGGGTTCCTCGGCGGCAACGTCATCAGCAACGGCGTCGACACCGCCCTCGGTTACGCCGACAACGAGATCGGCCCCTGGCACGCCCGCCGTCCCACCGTGCCCATCAGCCGCACCCAGACGCTGCTGCTGAAGATGGTCATGACCGCGGGGATCACCGTTCTGACCACCACACTGGTCCTGATCGCCACCGTCGGGATCCTCGGCATGGACGCCTCGCACCTGCCGCTGCTGTGGATCTACTCCTTCTGCGCGTCACTGGCCGTCGGCCTGGGCGTGCAGGCCATCAACGCCGCCTTCGGGGGCATCGGCCAGCTCGTCTCCATGTTCGTGTTCATCGTTCTGGGCCTGCCCTCCTCCGGTTCCACCGTCCCCCTCGAAGCCGTCCCGGGCTTCTACCGTTTCCTGAGCCTCTTCGAACCCATGCGGCAACTCGGCGTCGGCGTCCGCGCCATCCTCTTCTTCGACGCCCGCGCCGACGCCGGTCTCACCCGCTCCTGGATCATGATCGCCGTCGGCGCCGCCGTCGCCCTCCTCTTCGGCCTCACCATGACCCGCTACTACGACCGCAAGGGCCTGCACCGCCGCACGCCCCAGCCCTCCGGCTGAGGGTCGTGGCACTGGAGTCCCGCGGCCGCCGGACGGTTCCGCCGACCGATACGAAGAGGCGCCTGGCCCTGTTCACGACGGGTCGCCAGAACGTGTGCGCCGGGGGCGACTCCTTCGCCGAGCCTCGCGCTGCTTCGGGATCAGTCGCGGCAGATCTCACCCCGCTGCCGGCGCGGGCAGGGCGTGATCGGTGCCCGCCACAGCGCGACGACGGCATCGGTCAGGCCGAGTCCGGTGTCGTGCCAACTGGACCGTGGTGTGGGGGTGTTGTCGGCGAGGGCACGCTCGCGCTCGGCGCACATGTGCACCATCAGCTCCCGCGCCATGTCACTGCGCTCGGCGTGCACCTCGACCGGCAGGCCGGAAAGGCACCGGTGCAGCCGTTCGAGGACCATCCGCATCGACGGGGAGCTGAGGGTCTCGTCGATCACGATCCGGCGCAGCGCCGGATCGGTCATCACCTGCGCGGTGAATCGGGCGTACCAGGAGGGCCGGCCGAGCTCGGCCAGATGTTCGGTGAGGGGGCGCACCAGGCAGGCCACCCAGTCGCGGATGTCGGCGCTCTCCTCGTCGATCTCGGCGAGCAGCCGCAGGCGCACCTGCTCGATCCGTACGAAGTGCTTGCGCACGATCGCCCGCACCAGATCGGCCTTGGTACCGAAGTGATAGCCGACCGCGGCGTTGTTGCCCTGCCCCGCGGCCTCGCTGACCTGGCGGTTGGAGACCGCGTACACCCCTTGCTCGGCGTACAGCCGCTCCGCCGCGGTCAGGATCGACTCCCGCGTCGCACTGACCTGTTCGGCCCGTACGGTTCTGGCCGCCATGGCCGGTCACCACCTCACCGGGACTTCGCGCAGCCCTCCGACGACCAGTCCCTCGAGCCGTCGCAGTTCCTCGACCGGAACGGCCAGGTCGAGCGAGGGAAGCCTACGCAGCAGTACGTCGAGGACGGTCCCCAGCTCGGTTCGGGCGAGCGTCTGTCCCAGGCAGGAGTGTGGGCCGACGCCGAACGCCAGATGGGTGTTCGGGGTACGGTCGATGATCATCTCCCCGGCGTCCTCGAAGGCGGTCTCGTCCCGGTTCGCGGCGGCCATGCTGCACAGCACGGTGGTGCCCTTGGGCAGGACCGTGTCGCCGACCTCGGTTTCCTCGCCGATGTAACGCGGCATGCCGAGTCCCGGGTTGGCGTCCATGCGCAGCGCCTCCTCGACCGTGGGCCGCACCAACGAGGGGTCCGCGAGCAGCCGCTCCCAGTGCCGCCGGTCGGCCAGCAGCATGGCGACCATCTTCCCGATCATGTGAGCCGTGGTCTCGTGCCCGGCGACCAGCAGGCCCTGCCCCGTGTACACCACCTCCTGCTCGGTGAGCCGGTATCCGTTCGGGTCGGTGGCGGTGAGGAGGTCGCTGAGCAGGTCGTCGCCCGGGTGCGCCCGCTTGGCGGCGACATGGGCGGTCATGCGGGCGACGAACTCGGCCTGTGCCGCGTCGACTTCCGCCTGCCCGTACCTGGTGAGGTTGAGCAGGGTGTCCGACCAGTAGGAGAACCGGTCCCGGTCCTCGTCGGAGACGCCGAGCAGATCGCAGATCACCCATACCGGCAGCGGAAAGGCCAAGTGGGCCTTCAGGTCGGCGGGTTGGCCGTGCTGCACCATGGTGTCGAGGAGCCGGTCGGCCATCGCCTCCATCCCCGGGCGCAGCGCGGTCATGCGCTTGGCGGTGAACCACTTGCTCACCATCCGCCGCCAGCGCCGGTGGGCCTCGCCGGTCTGCGGCATGGCGTTGGACATCTCGTCGTTGAAGGCCCCGCCCGATGCGGTGGCGGAGATCCGGGCGGCGTCCTGGGCGTTCAGCAGGCGGCTGAAGCGGGGATCGGACAGCACCTGTCTGACGTCCGCGTAGCGGGTCAGCAGGGATGCCTCGTCGCCGCTGGGCAGGGTCACGCGCGCCACCGGGCACCGCTGTCTCAGTCCCGCCCACTCCTCGGGGGGTCCCAGCGGTGTCGCGCCGGGGATCGGGTAGGTCAACGCCGGCTCGTCGTCATGTACGTCCATCGCGGTCTCCTCCGTCTCCTCCGATTCAGCGGTCCCCTCCGATTCAGCCGTCTCCACACGATCAGGCAACCCCCTCCAGTAATCTAAGTCAAGCAGCTGCTTTAAAGTCTGGCCATCGCAGCACCCGACGGAGGCTCCGCCATGCCCGAGGCCCTTGCTCACCCCTCCGACTCCGGGACGAGCGGTCCGCCACGGCCGGACACCGTCGTGGCGGTGCTGGCCTTCGCCGGCATCGTCGTCTCGCTGATGCAGACCCTGGTGATCCCCCTGGTCCCGGAACTTCCCGGGTACCTGGGCGCCTCGGCCTCGGACACCACGTGGGCGATCACGGCCACCCTGCTCGCGGGCGCCGTCGCGACCCCGGTGGTGGGGCGTCTCGGTGACATGTACGGCAAGCGGCGGATGCTCCTGGCGAGCCTCGCCATGCTGGTGGCCGGATCCGCCGTGTGCGCGCTCAGCGACAGCCTGGCCCCGATGGTCGTCGGACGGACCCTGCAGGGCCTGTCGGCCGGTGTGATCGCGCTCGGGATCAGCATCATGCGCGACGAACTGCCGCCCGAGCGGCTCGGCGGGGCGACCGCGATGATGAGCGCCTCGCTGGGCATCGGCGCCGCGCTCGGTCTGCCCGCGGCCGCGTTCCTCGCCGACCACACGGACTGGCATCTGCTGTTCTGGACCGCGGCGGGCTTCGGCGTGGTGGCGGCCGTACTCGTCGTGACACTCGTACCGGAGTCCCCCGTGCGCACCGGCGGACGCTTCGACCTGGTGGGCGCGGCCGGGCTGTCGGCCGTGCTGCTGTGCCTGCTGCTGGCGATCTCCAAGGGGGCCGACTGGGGCTGGGCGAGCGCCACGACCCTCGCCCTGTTCACGGTGGCCGTCGCCGTGCTGCTGGTGTGGGGCCGCTGGGAACTGCGTGCGGGACAGCCGCTGGTGGACCTGCGGACCACCGCGCGGCGTCAGGTGCTGTTCACCAATCTCGCCTCCGCCGTGTTCGGCTTCTCGATGTTCGCGATGGCCCTGGTGCTGCCGCAACTCCTGCAACTGCCGAAGGCCACCGGCTACGGCCTCGGGCAGTCGATGATGGTCGTCGGCCTGGTCATGGCGCCCAACGGCCTGGTGATGATGGCCACGGCACCGCTGTCCGCGCGGATCTCCAGGACCAAGGGGCCCAAGGTCACGCTGATGCTCGGCGCCCTCGTGGTAGCCGCCGGCTACGGCATCGGCGTCACGATGATGTCCGCCCTCTGGCAGCTCGTCCTCGTCTCCAGCATCATCGGGGCCGGCGTCGGGCTCGCCTACGGCGCGATGCCCTCGCTCGTCATGGGGGCCGTGCCCGTCTCCGAGACCGCCGCGGCCAACAGCCTCAACACACTCATGCGGTCCATCGGCACGTCGGTCTCCAGCGCGGTCGCGGGTGTCACCCTGGCCCGGATGACCACCACGTTCAGCTCCGTGGCCCTGCCCTCCGAGAACGCCTTCCGGGTGGTCATGGCCATCGGTTCCGGCGCCGCTCTGGTCGCCTGCGGCTTCGCCGCCTGCCTGCCCCGCCGGAGCCCGCTCGCCGGCACCCCCTCGACGGCGGTGACCGGGGAGCCCTCCACGCCCGCGGACACTGCCACGGACGCCTCGGCGGGTACGGCGGCGGAGACGAGGCCGTAGGCCACCGGGCGATGCTCAGAACGACGGTTCGCCGTGGACGATCTCCTTGGCATCGGCGTCCGTCGCCCATGCCCACGCCCGTATCGCCTCGTGCCAGCTGGTGCCGGTGGCAATGGCCTGCCGCCAGGGACGCATGGCCTTCGGCGGCATCCCGACCGCGAGGGCTCCCGCCAGCCGGTCACCGGTGCGGTAGATGGCCAAGAACCGGCGCTCACTCATCTCGCCCTCCACCACGACGATCTCGTCGTGCCCGCGCAGATGGCCGAACGCCTGCACCTTCATGTCGTACTGGTCCGACCAGAAGTACGGCATCGGGGCGAAGGGCCTGCGGGCCTCGGGGTGGAGCAGGTTGTACGCGGCGGTCACGCCCTGCTCGGCGGCATTGGTCCGGTGCTCGATCCGCATCGACGTACCGAACAGCGGGTTGTACCAACGGGCGACGTCCCCCGCCCCGTACACCCCCGGCCCGGCCGCGCAGAACTGGTCGCACACCAGGCCGTCGGCCACCTTGAGGCCGCTGCCCTCGAGCCACCCGGTGTTCGGCACACACCCGATCGTGACCAACACCTCGTCGGCGTCCAGGAGTTCGCCGCTCGCGAGCCGCACCCCGTCCTCCGTCACCTCGGTGACGGTCACACCGGTCCGCAGATCGACGCCGTGCTCCAGGTGGACCGCCGAGAACACCCGCCCGACCTCCCCGCCCACCGCGTGCGCCAGCGGAACCGGGGCCGGTTCGAGGAGCGTGACCTCCGTACCCATGCCGCGTGCCACGGCGGCTGCCTCCGCACCGAGGAACCCGGCACCGACGATCACGAGTCGGCGCCCGTGCCCCAGCCGTTCCCGCAGGGTGAGCGCGTCGTCCACCGTGCGCAGTACGTGCGCGCCCTCGCCGGGGAGCCTGCGCGGGCGCACCCCGGTGGCCACGATCAGACCGTCGTACGACAGTCGCGTGCCGTCGGCCAGCAGGACCGTACGAGCGGCCGCGTCGAGAGCCGTCGCGGCGACGCCCAGCCGCAGATCAAGACCGAGCCCGTCCAGCTCCGCCTGCCCGCGCAGCGCCAGCCGCTCGGGCTCCCACCGCGCGCCGAGGACCTGCTTCGACAGGGGCGGCCGGTCGTACGGCGCGTGCGCCTCCTCACCAACCAGGGTGAGCGTGCCGTCGTACCCCTCCCCGCGCAGGGTCTCCACCGCCGCGAGCCCGGCGGCCGAGGCGCCGACGACCAGAATCCGCCTCGCCCGTCCCTCAGCCGGATCACCACGCCCTTGTGTGTCGGCCATGTCACTCCTCGGTCGTGCGGTCCGAACTCAACCGCAGGTCGGAACAACGTGATTGAAGACCCGGTTGGGGACCTGGTGGTGGACCTGGTTGAGCCCAGGCAACCGAACCGGGCTGACGCCCTCCGGCCTTTTCCCTGACTTCAAGCTGACGTGATCGAGGTCACACGGTTGCGGTTCCTCACAGGGTGGCGCGGCCCAACCAGTAGCCGAAGCCCCGGCGGGTATGGATGAGGGCCGGTTCCTCCTGGTTCACCTTGCGTCGAAGGCGGGACACGAGCTTCTCGATCGCGTTCTCGGCTCGGACCTCACCCCAGACGTGCCGGCTGATCTGGTTCTTCGAGAACACTTGTTCCGCGTTGACCAGCAGATGCCGCAACAGCCGGTACTCGGCGGGGGTCAGATCGAGCGCCCGCTGTCCGCGCCGCGCCTGACAGGCCGCGTCATCGAGAACCAGGTCGCCGTAGCGCGGCGAGCCGTCCCCGCGCCCCGCGCCCCTGCCGCGCAGCAGCACCTGCGCCCGGGCCAGCACCTCGGCGATCCGGAAGGGCTTGGTGACGTAGTCCACCTCACCCAGGCCCAGATCGGGGATGAGACTGCCCAGGGAGTCGCACTCGGTCAGGAACAGCACGGGCGGTCGCCCGGTGGGCGCGAGCCGGTGTCTGCGCCGGACGCCGCCCAGGTCCGTCATCATCGCGTCGAGGACCACCAGGTCGAAGCGGTGCTCGGCGAGCCGGGCCGTCAACTCGGCCCCGTCGGCCGCGATGGTGACGTGATAGTCCGCCAATTCCAGTGTGGTCGAGAGCAGTTCGGTGATCTCGGAGCTGTCGGCGACTACGAGGACATGCTGACCCTGCCCACGCACCGGCGACCGCCGCTCACTCACGTATCCGTACATGGAAAGACCATTCGTGTAGGGCCGGACTTCACGCGGGAGCGGCACCGAGCAACGAGAGGGGTGCGGTCGGAGGTCTCCACCGGGTCCGCCGTGCGGCACAGGGGGCGCTTCGGACGCGTGCGGGTGAGGGGAACGGTGCACTCACGGGACTCCTCCGCGGGTCTCCGAAGGGACGTCCGCCTCCGTGGAGTGCGCTGCGGCGCTTCCGAGCGGGCTCCAGGGGCGGCACTTCTGCGTGGTCGGGCCGGGGGTGGTGCGGGTTGCCGCGGGCGGTTCGGCGGGGTGCGTGGGTCGCTGCTGAACGGTGCGGCGGGCTGTGCGGGTCGTCGCCGAGCGGCTTGGCTGTGCGTGATGCCGCGCGGTCGAACCGGGCGGGGTGTGCGGGGGCGGGGGGGCTGCCAGGCGGTCGTGGCGGGCGGGGTGTCGTGCGGCTGGGCTGTTGGTCACGTCGGGGGCAGTGCGGTCGAGCCGTCGAACTGGGATCACGTCGGGAGCAGTGCGGTCGAACGGTCGAGCTGAGATCACGTCGGGAGCAGTGCGGTCGAACGGTCGAGCTGGGATCACGTCGGGAGCCACGCGGTCGAACGGTCGAGCTGGAGAACGGTCGGCCCGGGGGTGTCCCTCGGCGCTGCCCTTCCGTTCGTTCGGCCGGGCCCGTCGCGCCCCTCCCCACCTCCGGCCCGGCGGCCGTCGGCCCGGCCGAACCGAGCGGGCCGTTGGATCAGGCCGGGCGGGCGGCCCCGGCCGGCTCCCGGGAGGTCTCCTCGTCCTCGATGGCGTAGGAGAGGAAGTCGTCCACCATCCGGTGGAACAGGGTGGCGAGCTGCTGCAACTCCTGCGGCGACCAGTCCGCCAGAGCCATCCCCATACCCCGCGCGCTCGCCTCGCGGATGCGGTGGACCGCCTCCTCGCCTGCCGGGGTGATCTGAATGCGCTGCGCACGGCGGTCGTCGGGGTCCGGAACCCGGGTCACGAGACCGGCCTTCTCCAGCTGCTGCACCTGCCGGGTGATGTGGGACGCCTCCACGGCCAGCCGGGCCGCCAGCTCGCCGGGGCGCATGGGCTCGGAGTCGGCGATCTGCCGCAGCAGCGCCGTCGCGGCACGGTCCAGCGCCACTCCGGCCAGCGCCATCAGCCGATCATGCTGGCGGATCCCTCTGGCCAGGTAGGTGATGCGACTCAGGGCGCGCTCGATCTCCTGCATGGCGGTCGAGACGGGAACCTCTGCGGGCGGCGGTGTGGACATGGGTCCAGTCTAGCGCCTAATTGCCTGAGTCAAGTAATTTAGGAAACCATTTGCTTGACTCAAGTACTTCACATATGCTTGCCTGACTCAAGTAAGCCGGTGGCCGACACACAGGCCGAGGCCCCCTCCGGCGGAGGCGGCCTCGCCGCGCCGAACCCGTGGGGACGGGGAACGGCGCAGTCCCGGGCCCGGCGGCCGGTTCACTCCACCCGTCCGCCGCCGGGCCCGAGGGTACCGACCCGCGTCACCTCTCCCCTGCCCACCGAGGTCGACGTCCACCGCGCACACCGACCGAAGGAGCACGGCATGAGCGGCACCGGCCTCGAAGGGCGCGGCGTCATCGTCACGGTGTCGACGGCCGTGGAGACGTTCGGCGGCGTGGACGTCCTGGTGGACGACGCCGGTGTCCTGGACCGGTTGTCGGCCGTCGCCGACACCGATGACGAGGAGTGGGAACGGGTCGTCCGGACCGATCTCACGTCGCCGTCCTGCCCGTCGACCACGGCTGGTGTGCCGTTTGACGACGGCCCCTGATCCGATCGGGTCGCGAACCGTGCGCACCGATCACGGCTCGTCCGAGCCAGAAACAAGCGACTGCCACAGCGTCTCCAGAAAGCGAACCCCTCCATGGCCACCATGAAGTCCGTACAGACCGGCCCCGTCGACGCCATCGACATCGTCGAGGTCGAGCGCCCGGTGCCCGGTCCCAAGGACGTCCTCATGCGCATCCGCGCCTGTGGCATCTGTGGAACCGACACCTTCTTCCTGCACATCGGCGGCGCGCCCTTCGGCCCCGACGGCTCCATGGTCTCCATCCCCCTCGGTCACGAGCCCGCGGGTGAGATCGTCGAGGTCGGCGCCGAGGTCGAGGGCCTGAAGGTGGGCGACCGTGTGGTGGTCAACCCCCAGGCCGCCCCCTCCGGCATCATCGGCTGCGGCGGCAGGTTCGGCGCCCTCGCCGAGTACCTCCTCATCGAGAACGCCGAGGTCGGCAAGAGTGTCGCCGTCTTCCCCGGGACCGTTCCCTTCGACGTCGCGGCCCTCAATGAGCCCATGGCCGTCGCGCGCCACTGCGTCAACCGGTCCGGGGCCGAGCCGGCCGACAAGGTCGTGATCTTCGGTGCCGGGCCGATCGGTCTCGGTGCGGCGATCTGGCTGAAGCTTCGGGGCGTCCGGCACGTCACGGTCGCGGACGTCATCCCCGAGCGCCTGGAGACCGCGCTCGCCGTGGGTGCCGACGCCGTCATCAACTCCGCCGAGGAGAACGTGACCGAGCGGCTGACCGAACTGCACGGCCAAGCCGCGAACGCGCTCGGGCAGCCCCGTCCCGACACCGACATCTACATCGACGCGGCCGGTGTCGCCGCCGTCATCAACACCACGGTCGAGTCGGCGAAGTGGGGAGCCAAACTGGTCATGGTGGCCGTGCAGAAGAAGTCCGACGCGGTCGATCTCGGCGGGATGCTCCGCAGTGAGCTGACGCTCATCGCCTCGCAGGGCTACCCCACCGAGATCTTCGAGGTCACTCCCGAACTCGTCGAGCACCACGAGCGCTTCGCCGAACTCATCAGCCACCGCGTTCCCTTCAGCGACGCCAAGCACGCGTTCGAACTCGCGCTGACGCCGGGTGCGGCGGAGAAGGTCGTCGTGACCTTCGACGACGAGCGGTAGTCCCGGGGAGCTTGTCGGGCGGGACGAACTACTTCCGGCTCCTTCCGATCGACGCGGGGCCCAGCAGGAGGTTGGGGTCGGTGGCCGTGGTGTAGGCGGCGCTGAGCACGTAGAGCGTGCCGTGGCGCAGCGCGACGGAGGTCGGGTTCTGCAGGCCGTCGGCGGCGGTGAGTACGGTCGACGAGGTGCCGTCGCGGCGTATGCGTACGACCGTGTTGGGGCCGTTGAGCGCGGCCAGGATCTCGTCGCCGCGGCCGGTGAAGGCGAAGTCGTCGATGCCGGTGAGATGCGTCGCCCGGATCCGGACGGGTCCGGGGCCGCCGCCCGGGCCGAACGGGATGCGCAGCACGGTGCCCCGGTCGAGGTTGGTCGCCCACAGCGCGTTGTCGTGGATCTTCAGACCGTTGACGCCGAGGAAGCCGGCCGCGGCGAGTTCCGGGGCGGCGGACCAGGTGGCCGGTTCGCTGCCGGTCGAGCCCTTCGTGGGGACGGTGTAGATCTTCCCCAGCACGGAGTCGGCGACGTAGAGCCTGCCGCGGTGTTCGTCCAGCACCAGTCCGTTGGGCAGGCCGTCCGCGGGGAGGGCGGCGATGCGCTGCGGGGCGCCGCCCGGGCGCAGTCGCCACAGTCCGGTCAGGTCCGAAGTGCCGGTGGCGTAGAGGAAGTACAGCGTGCCGTCGTGGGCCCGGGCGATACCGGTGGTGAGGGCGAAGCCGAGGACCGGGGTGTGCACTCCGCCGTCGGCCGGGGCCGGCAGGGTGGCCAGGACGCGGGTCGCGCCCGCCGTGCTGACGGCGGCCACCTGCCGGGCGGCAGCGAAGGTGACGTCGGCCGTACCGTCGGGCTCCAGCGCGATGTTCTCGGGCATCTGCCCCCGTGCCAGGTCGAAGTGCGCGGCGATACGGGGCTTGGCGAGTGGCCCGGTGGAGGCCGCCGCGGGGGATGCGGTGAGGGCGGTCACGGCGGCCATTCCGGCGGCCGTGACCGTGTAGGCGAGTGCGGTCAGTTTCCGTGCGGTCAGTTTGTTTCTCATGCTTCTTTCGCTGTTTCCTTCGCGATGGTTTTCGGGCGCACGGCGGACGGGCCAGCCGCCGCCGTGCTGTGGATGAGGAGGGTCATGGCGGCCCGGGACGGCGAGTCGGCCTGGGTGGTCGCGACGACGACGTACTGTCCCTGTTCGGTGTGCAGCGTCTGCTGGGTGACGTCCATGGCGCCGACCAGCGGATGCCGCATCGCGTAGACCGCGACGTCGCTCGTCTTGACTCGGTGGTCGGCCCACATCGCTGCGAACTCGGCGCTGTTGAGGGTCAGTTCACCGACGAGGGAGGCGAGTGCCGGGTCGTCGGGGTACTGCCCCGACGCCAGGCGCAACGTGCCCACGACGGCTCTGGCCTTGGCCGGCCAGTCCGCGTACAGATCGCGGGTGTGGGCGTCGAGGAACACCAGCCGGGCCATGTTGGGACGGACGGCCGGCCGGTCCGGGCCGTCCGGGTCCAGGTGTCCGGCGTACAGCGCGTGCCCGGCGCGGTTCCACGCCAGTACGTCGCTGTACCGGCCCGTCACCACCACGGGCACCTCCGAGAGCACGCCCAGGAGTTGGGCGACCGCGGGTGAGACCCGTTCCGGCGCCGGGCGGCGCGTCCGGGGCCGGCGCCGGGCGGCGGCCGACAGCTCCCGCAGGTGCCGTCGTTCGGCCTCGCTCAGCCGCAGTGCCTGGGCGATCGCGTCCAGGACGTCCGGGGAGGCCTGGGACTGCCCCTGCTCCAGCCGCGCGTAGTACGACTCACTCACCCCGGCGAGCCGGGCCAGTTCCTCGCGCCGCAGTCCCGGCACGCGACGGCGTTCGCCGTACGTCACCACACCGAGGTCCTCGGGCCGCAGCTGCGAGCGGCGCGCCCGCAGGAACTCACCCAGCTGTCGTTTTCCGTCCATGCGCCGAGTATTGGGCTCGCCCACGAGGGCCAACCACACCCTGATCGGGATACCCGAGGGCTCAGCGCTCCGTGAAGGTCACCTCGGCCGTGGCGTGCGCGGGATCCCGGTGGGTGGCGACGGACAGGTCGGCGCGGTCGTCGTGGGGTGTCCCGCGGGCCAGCAGGTGTTCGCCGGCGAAGACGGGGCTGCGCAGCCGGTAGGACAGGGAGCGGACCTGCCGGGAGGGGGCGTCGCGGCGGACCAGTTCCAGCATCAGGAGGGCCAGGAGCGGGCCGTGCACGACGAGCCCGGGATAGCCCTCGACGTCCCGGGCGTACGGCGTGTCGTAGTGGATGCGGTGGGCGTTCGCGGTGAGTGCGCTGAACCGGAACAGCAGGGGCGGGTCGGGGTGCAGGGGAAGGCGCCAGTGGCCGTCCGCCTGGGGAGTCGCGGAGGGGTCGAGCGCCGCCCGGGTGTGGGGGGTCGAGGTGCGGCCGGAACGGTAGACGATGTCCTGTTCCTCGACGAGACAGGTACGGCCGCGCTGGCGGAGTTCGTGGCGCTGGGTCACGAAGAGGAGTTCGCCGCTCCTGCCCCGCTTGGTGGTCACGGCCCCCAGGCTGCTGACGCGCTCGGCGCGCTCACCGAGGCGCAGCGGCTCGTCGATCGTGCACCGCCCTCCGGCGACCATCCGCTGCCGGTCGGGGACCGGCGGGAGGAAGTGCCCGTGCCGGGGGTGGCCGTCGGCTCCGAGGTCCCGCTGGGCCGGCCAGCGCAGGAAGTAGAGCCAGTGCCACAGGGGCGGCAGGAGGTCGCCGTTGGTGGCGACGGGTGCGGGCTCGTCCAGGAGGGCCGACAGGGCGGCGACGGGGGCGGCGTGCAGGTCGTCCACGTCGGTCACCGCTTCGGGGGCCCACGACTCCACGGAGGATTGGAGGGGGCCCGGGGTGCGCTGCATTCCTCCATCATGTGCGCTGATGGGCGATGTTGGGCGAGAGAAGGTTCTGATGCCTCCCCAGCCCGGCGGTATGAGAGCCCGCTCGGCGCTGCTGGCTCCCCCAGCTCACTCGCCTCACTCGCCTCGCTCCCCCTCGGTCGCCGCGCCCTGCGCGTGCAGCTGCGCGGCGGGCCGGCTGCCCTCGTGGACGGCCGTGCGGACCTGGCGGGTCAGCTCGCGGGCGACGACCTCGACGGCCGGTGGAGTACGCCCCGTCCTCGGCATCCCGAGGACGATCGAGCGCCACATGTCCGGCTCGCTCAGCGGCGCGGCGCTCAGGGTGCCCCCGGCGACCTCCTCGGCGATGCCCACACCCGGCAGGATCGTCCAGCCGTGGCCGGCCAGGACCAGCCGCTTCCGTACGCGCAGGGAGTGGGTCTGCACGACCACGTTTCGATGCCGTTGACCGCCCCCGGGGTCGGCCGGGTCTCGGCGCGGGCCCGCTCCGGTTCGTTCAGGGCGCGGCGGGCGCGCTCGACCATGGGGGTGCCGGCCTCGGTGGGGCGCATGCCCTGGCGGGTGCGCTCGAACAGGGCGACGCCGAGTTCCTCCTCCAGCGTGCGGATCTGCCGGGTGACCGCGGGCAGGACCAAGTGCAGCAGTTCCGCCGCCCGCGGGACGCTGCGTGTCCGCGTTCGTATCCGGTATGAGGCCATCAAGGCTTGCTAATTCACCGAGGCCTCCATGAGCGACCATGATGGCATCACGGCCGCGTCGCCGCGGTCTCCCGGCCAGCCTCTGGAGGTCGCCCCATGACCGAGCTCTCCGAAGCGCTTCCGCTCTCCGGCATCACCGTCGTCAGCGTCGAACAGGCCGTGGCGGCGCCCTACGCCACCCGTCAACTGGCCGATCTCGGCGCCCGGGTGATCAAGGTGGAACGCCCGGGAGGCGGCGACTTCGCCCGTCGCTACGACACCACCGTGCACGGCGAGTCCAGCTACTTCGTGTGGCTCAACCGCTCCAAGGAGTCCCTGACCCTGGACCTGAAGTCGGCCCGGGGCCGGGACGTCCTGGAGCGACTGCTCGCCGGTGCCGACGTCTTCGTACAGAACCTGGCGCCGGGCGCGGCCACCCGGCTCGGGCTGGACGGCCCGGCGTTGCGGGAGCGGTACCCGTCCTTGATCCCGTGCACCATCTCCGGATACGGGACCAGCGGGCCCTGGGCCGATCGCAAGGCGTACGACCTGCTCGTGCAGTGCCAGACCGGGCTGGTCTCCCTGACCGGGAACGAGCACGGGTCCGCAAGGACCGGGGTGTCGATCGCCGACATCGCTGCCGGGATGTACGCCTACTCGGGCGTCCTCACCGCCCTGTTCACGCGCGCCACCACGGGAGTCGCCCGCGCGGTGGAGGTCTCTCTGTTCGAGGCGCTGGCGGAGTGGATGGGGCAGCCGGCGTACTACACGCGCCACGGCGGCACCCAGCCGCCACGGCTCGGCACCCAGCACGCCACCATCGCCCCGTACGGCGCCTACCCCGCGGCCGACGGCAAGGACGTGCTCTTCTCGATCCAGAACGAGCGCGAATGGGCCGCGCTGTGCGAGCGGTTCCTCAGGCGCCCGGACCTCGTCGACGACCCGCGTTTCGCCACCGGCTCGGACCGCGTGTCCCACCGGGAGGAGCTGAACGCGATCGTGGCCGCGCGGTTCCGCGCGCTGGACAGTCAGGAGGCGATGAAGCTGCTGGACGCGGCGGGGATCGCCAACTCCGGTGTGAACACGGTCGAGGAGTTCCTCACCCACCCCGTACTCGAGGAGCGCCACCGCTGGCAGGACGTCCGACTGCCCGGGGGCGCGGGGGCCGTGCCCGCGTTGCTGCCGCCCGTCGACCTGGCCGGGGTCACTCCCCGTATGGACGCCGTTCCTGCCGTCGGCGAGCACACCGACACGATCCTGGCCGCGCTGGGACACGGCGCGGCCGACATCGCCGCCCTCCGGGCCGACGGCATCGTCTGAATGCCCGGCCCTGCGCTTCTCCCCTCTCCCTTTCCGCGCCCGTCCCCCAAGGAGCCGCACAGCATGAGCCCTCTCGACGTCCTGTCCGAGGACGAGCGGCTCGTCGTCGCCACCGTGCGCGAGTTCGTCGACAAGGACGTCAAGCCGGTCGTCCGGGAACTCGAACACGCCAACACCTATCCCGAAGCCCTGATCGAGCGGATGAAGAAGCTCGGGATCTTCGGGCTCGCCGTCCCCGAGGAGTACGGCGGCACACCCGTCTCCACCTCCTGTTATGTGCTCGTCACGGAGGAGCTCGCCCGCGGCTGGATGAGCCTGGCGGGCGCGATGGGCGGCCACACCGTGGTGGCCAAGCTGCTGCTGTGCTTCGGCACCGCGGAGCAGAAGCGCCGCTGGCTGCCGCGGCTGGCAACCGGCGAGGTCCGGGCGACGATGGCACTGACCGAACCCGGCGGCGGGTCCGACCTCCAGGCGATGCGCACGCTCGCCCGCAGGACCCCGGACGGCTATGTGGTCAACGGCTCGAAGACGTGGATCACCAACTCGCGGCGGTCCGGGCTGATCGCCCTGCTGTGCAAGACCGATCCGGACGCCACCCCCGCCCACCGGGGCATCTCCGTCCTCCTGGTCGAGCACGGCCCCGGGCTCACCGTCTCCCGCGATCTTCCGAAGCTCGGCTACAAGGGCGTGGAGAGCTGCGAGGTGACTTTCGAGGACCACCACGCGCCGGCCGACGCCGTCCTGGGCGGAGTCGAGGGCCAGGGGTTCGCCCAGATGATGAAGGGGCTGGAGACCGGGCGGCTCCAGGTCGCCGCCCGCGCCCTCGGCGTCGGCCGGGCGGCCCTGGAGGACTCGCTCGCGTACGCACAGCAACGGGAGTCCTTCGGCAAGCCCATCTGGCAGCACCAGTCGATCGGCAACTACCTCGCGGACATGGCCACGTCCCTCTCCGCCGCGCGCCACCTCACCCTGCATGCCGCACGCGAGGCCGACGCCGGCCGGCGCGTGGACATGGAGGCGGGCATGGCCAAGCTGTTCGCCTCCGAGACCGCCATGCAGATCGCCCTCAACGCCGTGCGCATACACGGGGGTTACGGCTACTCGACCGAGTTCGACGTGGAGCGCTACTTCCGGGACGCCCCGCTGATGATCGTCGGCGAGGGCACCAACGAGATCCAGCGGAACGTGATCGTGCGCCAGCTCGTCGAGCGGGGTGGGCTGGACGCGTGAGCCGGTCCCACCCCGCTCGCGAGCCGGTCAGGGCAGGTCCCGACCCCCGGCCTCCAGCGCCGCCAGGTCACGCACCGCGAAGCGGAGGTGCTCGCACTCCTCGTCCATCACCACCTCCAGGCAGCTGCCGACCGTGCGTGTCTCCTCGGGGTAGCCGGGCGCGGGCGTCCGCGCACACGGCCGTTCGAGCTCGGCGTCGGTGAGAGCGTCGACCAGGCCGCGTATCAGCGCCATGCGGTCGGCGCGCGCCGACATCACCTCAGCGAACGACGGACGCGCAGCCAGGTCCATGCCGAGGGCGGCCGTGTCCGCGCGCGGATACGCGGTCTGGGGGACGCCGAGCGGGTGGTACGGCAGCGGTTCGTCGAGGACCGTACGAAGCGCCCAGGCGTCGGTGACGAAGACGAGGTGGCGCAGGGTCTCGACGAACGACCACTCGTCGTGGACCCGTTGGTGGCGGGCCTCCTCGGGCAGCCGCTCGGCGCGGGCGACCGCGTCCGACCAGAGCCGTTCGATCGTGTCCCACATCGCGCGGTGGTCGTCGGCCGTCCGCATGCCCCGCAGCTGCACGCGCTCGGGGTGTCGTCGGTCCAGCTCGGCGGCCACGAACGCGGTGACGTCGACGCCGTTGACGACGAAGTCGCTGACGTGACCGGACACGTCGACGTCGACGAGCCACGAGTCGACGATCCTGACCCGGCTCAGGTCGCAGTCGACGAACGTCGTCGCGGTGAGGTCGGCGACCGCGAAGCGCGCACCTCGGAACGCGTCCGTGTGGTCGCTGTCGTACTCCCCCGCCGACCATCGGTGCGGACCGTACTGTGCCGCTGCCATGGGCGGGTCCCTACTCGATGCCGTCGAGGAGGGCGAGCACGCGCCGGGTGAGCAGGGTGGCGGCGTGTTCGTCGTACGAGGGCAGGCTGTTGTCGGCGAACAGGTGCTGCTTGCCGGGGTAGAGGAACAGCTCGGCGGCGTCGGGGGCCGACTCGACGAGGGCGCGGGCCGCGTCGAGGTCGCCCTCGTCGACGAAGTACTCGTCCGCCTCCATGCCGTGGATCTGGACCGGGACCTGCCGCGGCCAGTCGCCGCCGAACTCCGAGGTCGGGACGCAGGAGTGGAACAGCAGCGCGCCCTTCGCGCCGGTCCGGGTCTGGGCGAGGTACTGCGCCGGCAGGACGCCCAGCGAGAAACCGGCGTACACCAGCTCGGCGGGCAGCTCGGCCGCGGCGGCCCTGCCGCGCTCGACAAGGGTGCCGAACCCGATGCCCTGGGCGTGCGCGACGCCCTCTTCCAGGTTCTCGAAGACCAGTCCCTCGTACAGGTCCGGCACGTGGACGGCGTGTCCGGCTCCCCTGAGCGACTCGGCGAACGCGTGCACACCGGACGTCAGTCCGTGCGAGTGGTGGAACAGCAGTACCTCAGCCATGTCGGCCCCCTCCTTCGCCGCGCAGCCCGGGTGACTCCGCGGGACCGAGTATGGACCGGGGCACTGACATCGCCCGGCGGTCGCCGCGCACCCACGCCAAACACCTCCTCCGGTGGGCGGGTGTGGTGTCCGGCGGGCGCCCGGAGTCAGGTGTTCCGCATTCCGTCCATCGGATGCGCGGCACGACGGCGGAGTGCTTCTTTGCCGAAGTGCGCGCCCCCTGAGCGCACTTGTCCCTGTTGATCCACAACGGGTTAGGTGAACACCATGCTGCTGACCGGCAGCTGACGCGGGGAAAGGTGGTTGTGATGTCAGCTGCTGTGATCGGTGGAATCGGCACGTGCCTGCCGGAGCGTGTCGTCAGCAATGACGACCTGGCGGCCCGGCTGGACACCTCGGACGCCTGGATCCGTTCCCGTACCGGCATCGCACGGCGCCGGATCGTGGAGCCGGGCACCAGTACCAGTGATCTCGCGGTGGCCGCGGGACAGGCCGCGCTGGACTCCGCGGGGCACGGCGCCGACTTCGTCCTGCTGGCGACGACGACCCCGGACCGTCCCTGCCCGGCGACGGCGCCCGAGGTGGCGCATCGCCTGGGGCTCGGTGACGTACCGGCGATGGACGTCTCGGCGGTCTGCTCGGGATTCGTCTACGCGCTCACGGTGGCGAGATCCCTGGTGGCGTCCGGGACCTGCGCCCGCCCGCTCGTGATCGGCGCGGAGGTGTACACGTCGATCATCGACCCGCTCGACCGGGACACCGCGGTGATCTTCGGCGACGGGGCCGGGGCGGTCGTGCTGCGCGAGGGTGGGGTCACCGAGTCGGGTGCGCTGCGCGCCGTCGACCTCGGCAGTGACGGCTCGGGCTGCGAACTGATCACGGTGGCCGCGGGTGGCTCCCGCCGTCCCCGTGCCGACGGCGAACTCCCGCGCTCGCAACGGTACTTCCGGATGCAGGGCCGTACGGTGTACCGGCACGCGGTGCACCGGATGACCGCCTCCTCGCGGCTCGTGCTGGAGCGGGCCGGCTGGACGCCGACGTCGGTGCGTGCCTTCGTCGGCCATCAGGCCAACCAGCGGATCCTCGACGCCGTGGGCGACCGGCTCGGCATCGGCGCCCCGCACCGCTTCGGGAACATCGCGGAGGTCGGCAACACCGCCGCCGCCTCCATCCCCCTCGCCCTCGCCGACACCGCCGCACGTGACCTCGTACGGCCCGGCGAGCGCAGCCTGCTCACCGCCTTCGGCGGGGGCCTGACCTGGGGTTCCATCGCCCTGTCATGGCCGGCCGCGGTGCCGGTCCACCGGCACCTGCCGGTCCCCGCCGCGCGCCGGCCGTCCATGGTCCCGGCCCCGGCGCCGGTACCCTGCCAGAACGGACCGCAGCCGTGACACCCGTATGCCACGTGAGTGGATCGGTCGGATCGGATGAGTGGTCGTACTCATGCCCGCTCGCGGACGCAGCCGCCATCGTGATGTCCACGCCCCTCCGGCACCCCCGCGGAGAGGCGGACCACGCCACCGGCTTCGTCCGACGGAGGACATCATGAGCATCTCGCGCCGCGCCCGTACCGCGCTCACCCGGGCCACGGACAACTGGCTCTCGCGTGTCTATCTGACCGCCGTCACCGCCACGACCGGCTACTTCCTCTTCGATGCCCTCTTCGTCGACCACCCCGACGCCTCCATGGCCTCCGTGGTGCCCTGACTGCTGACCGCCCCACTGAGCCTGCTGTACACCCTCCTGCCCGACGGCACCCTCTCCGGCACGAGCACCGGCCTGTTCACCGCTCTCCACCTCGCGGGGATCGCCTTCGCCGCCCTCGCGAACGCCGCCTTCATGGGCCACGTCGTCCACAGGCTCCGCCAGCCGTTCCCCGGCACCGCACCCAGCGCCTGAAGGTCCCGCCTACTTCACCCCGCCCGCATCCAGCAGCGCCGTCACCGTCGTCGTGGTCAGCCCGTCCAGCGTCTCGATCCCGGCACCGGCCCGGGCGCTCGCGCCGTCGAACACCAGCATCAACTGCCGGGCGAGAAGTTCGGGATCACGCGCACCGCCCTGCTCGGCCTGCGCACGGAACACCTCTTTCATATGCCCCTTCGCGCCGCCCGCGACCACCGACGCCGGGTGCCCGGGGTCCTTGAGTTCGACAAGCGCGGCGAGGAACGGGCAGCCGCGGTACTCGGGCCGCACCGAGGCCGCCTCCAGCCGCTCGAAGATGCCCAGGATGCGCTCGCGAGGTGTCCCGGCGTCCTCCGGATCCGGCGCGAGCTGCTTCTCGTACAGCGGAATCCGCCGTTCCAGGCTCGCCGCGAGGACGTCGTCCTTGCTCTCGAAGAGCTGGTACATCGACCGCTTCGAGACACCGGCCGACCGGCACAGCGCCTCGATGCCGACGGATACGCCCTCGCGGTAGACGAGGTCGGCCGCCGCGTCCAGCAACCGGTCCCTCGTGGACGCCTTGTCTGTTGTGGCCATAAAGGCAGGTTACCGCGCGGGAGGAGACAGGGAAACCGATCGGTCTCCCCAGGTCGCGTGGGCGCAATCACACGTGACACAGCGACTGAACAAGCGCTTGGATAGTGACGTTCCGACCGTGTGTCCCACCCCGCCGTGCCGCGCTGGAGGCCCCGTTGCTGTTCACATCCGTCGACGATGTCTCCGCGCGTCTCGCCGAGACCGGCTATCTGGCCTCGCCCGCGGTCGCGACCACGGTCTTCCTGGCCGACCGCCTGGGCAAGCCGCTCCTGGTGGAGGGCCCCGCCGGGGTCGGCAAGACCGAACTCGCCAAGGCCGTCGCCCAGGTGGCCGGGGCGCGACTGGTCCGGCTTCAGTGCTACGAGGGCGTCGATGAGTCCCGGGCGCTGTACGAGTGGAACCACGCCAAGCAGCTGCTGCGCATCAGCGCGGGCCGCGACGAGACGTGGGACGAGGCGCGCACGGACATCTTCAGCGAGGAGTTCCTGCTGGCGCGCCCCCTGTTGACCGCCATCCGCGGCGACGATCCCAAGGTGCTGCTGATCGACGAGACCGACAAGGCCGACGTCGAGGTGGAGGGACTGTTGCTGGAAGTGCTCAGCGACTTCCAGGTCACCGTCCCGGAGCTCGGCACGATCAGCGCGACCAGCCGGCCCTTCGTGGTCCTCACCTCGAACGCGAGCCGTGAGCTGTCGGAGGCGCTGCGCCGCCGTTGCCTCTTCCTCCACATCGGCTTCCCGGAGGAGGAGCTGGAGCGTCGCATCGTACGGCTGAAGGTGCCGGGTCTGGACGCGGCGCTGACGGAGTCGGTGGTGCGGGTGGTCGGCGCACTGCGCGAGATGGACCTGCGGAAGGTCCCCTCGGTCGCCGAGACGATCGACTGGGCGCGCACCCTGCTCGCGCTGGGCGCCGAGACCCTCGACGGGACCGTCGTACGTGACAGTCTCGGCGTGCTCCTCAAGCACCAGGACGACATCCTCAAGGCGGCCGCCAAGCTCGACCTGGACGCCATGTGAACGCGCCGACGGGCGTCGCCGAGCGGCTGACGGGACTGGTCGGCGCGTTGCGCGCGCATGGCGTGCGGATCGGTACCGGCGAGACGGTGGACGCCGCGCAGGCGGTGGCGGCGCTCGGCCTGGCCGACCGGGAACTGCTGCGTGAGGGCCTCGCCGCCACCCTGTTGCACAGCACGGGGCAGCGCCGGGTGTTCGACCCCGTCTTCGACCTGTACTTCCCGCGTCTCGTCGGGGCGCCGATGTCCGAGGGGCAGGAGAGCGACGCTCCCGCCGCCGACCGGGAGGAGCTGCGCGAGCGGCTCGCGGCCGCGCTCGCCGCCGGCGACCGCGAGACGCTGGAGCGGCTGGCGATCGAGGCGGTGGACGGCCTCGGGGGCTACGGTTCCTCGCCGGGGTCGGACGGCTGGTCGTCGTACCAGACGCTCGACCGGCTCCGCCCGCAGACGCTGATGGCGCGCGTCCGTGACAGCGTCCGGGCACGGCAGGAGGGAGCGGCGGGGTTCGCCGACCGGCTGCTGGAGGACGAGATCCGGCGGCGTATCGAGGTGTTCCGCGCGCTGGTCGCCACGGAGGCGCGGCGCCGGGTCGCCGAGCGGCGCGGCCGGGACGAGTTGGCGCGGCGGGCGGTGGCCCCGACCGCCGACCGGGTCGACTTCCTGTTCGCGGGGCGGGACCGGCTCGCCGAGCTGCGCAGGACGGTGCAGCCGCTGGCGCGCAAGCTGGCCACCCGGCTCGCCGCACGCCGCCGCCGGGCCGCGCGCGGCACCATCGACCTGCGCCGGACCCTGCGCGGTTCCCTGTCCACCGGCGGGGTCCCCATGAAGCCGGTGCTGCGCAGACGCCGCCCCGTCCGGCCCGAACTGGTGCTGCTGTGCGATGTGTCGGGCTCGGTGGCGGGCTTCTCGGACTTCACGATGCTGTTGGTGCAGGCGCTGCACGACCAGTTCAGCAAGGTGCGGGTGTTCGCCTTCGTCAACCGGATCGACGAGGTGACCGGCCTGCTCGTGCACGGCAGGGCCGATCCGGAGGGGCTGGGTGCCCGCATCCGCTCCGAGGCGACGCTGACGGGCTGGCACGGCAGCAGCGACTACGGCGTCGCGTTCGGCGAGTTCGCCGAGCGGTACGTCGACGCGGTGGGACCGCGCACGACCGTGTTCGTCCTCGGCGACGCCCGGACGAACATGGGCGACCCGAATCTGCCGGCCGTCCGGCGGTTCTCCGAACGGGCCCGCCGCGTCTACTGGTTGAACCCCGAGCCGCTCTCCCAGTGGGGTACGGGCGACTCGGCGGCGCCCGAGTACGCCGAGCTCGTCGAGATGCACGAGTGCCGCAACGTACGGCAGCTCAGCGGGCTGATCGGCCGACTGCTGCCGGTCTGACCGCCGCGGGCGGAACGGGACCGGCCTCGCCGTCCCCCTGCCTCCGTTACGCGACCAGCTGCGGGTACATCACGCCCAGATCCTCGGCCAGCTGGGCCTTGACCTGCCGGGTGAGGTCGTCCGCCAGCACCTCGAAGGCACCGGACTCGATGCCGTCGAGGGCCTGTGCCGCGACGCTCTCGGGCGAGGACTTCGGCGCGTCCACCTTCGCGGCCATGTCGGTGTCGACGTAACCGACGTGGAGTCCCGTGACGTCGATGCCGCGCGGCTTCAGGTCGAGGCGCAGGGAGTTGGTCTGCGACCAGAAGGCCGCCTTGGAGGCGCTGTAGGAGCCCAGGAGCCCTACCCACGACAGCACCGAGTGGACGTTGAGGATGTGGCCGCCGCCGTTGCGCTCGATGATCGGCACGAAGGCGCGCGTGACGAGGAGGGGGCCGAAGAAGTTCGTCTCGAACTCGCGGCGGACGTCCTCGACGGGAGAGTCCAGGAAGTTCGCGTTCACGGACGCGCCCGCGTTGTTGATCAGGACGGTGACGTCCTGCGCGCGCTCGGCGGCCGCGGCGACGGACGCGGGGTCGCTCACTTCCAGCGCCAGCGGCACCGCGTCGGGGTGTGTGACGGTCCGCGGGTCGCGTGCGGTGGCGTACACCTTCGACGCGCCGCGCTCATAGAGGGCCTGCACGAGCGCGCGGCCGATGCCGCGGCTGCCGCCGGTGACCAGGACGACCGAACCATTGATGGATGTCATGAGAACTCCCGAAGCCATGAGGAAACCGATCGGTTTCCCTTCATCGGAAGAGTAAACCGATCGGTTCCCAAGGGCAAGGCGGGAGGCGATCGGAGACGGCGGGAAAAGGAGGGGCCAAGGAGCGGACACGAAAACGGCTCGCCCCGATGGACGGGGCGAGCCGTTGACCGTGTACGGATCAGGACGTGACGCCCGCCGTCTCCACGACAGCCTCGTCCGCCGCGGCGTCGTCGGTGGCGGCGTCGTCGGTGGCGGCAGCCTTCTTCTCGACCGTGTACTGCTGGGCCGCACCCCTGGTCAGACCGACCAGCGCCACGGCCACGATCAGCACGAACGCGACCCCGGCGATCGCGAAGCTCAGCGTGAACTGGCTCTCGGCGGGCAGCGCGGGCGCACCGGCCGGCAGATGCTGGATGGTCTTGGACGCCAGCAGCGAGGTGATCACGGCGCTGGCGATCGCGCTGCCGACGGAACGGGAGATGGAGTTGAGGCCGTTGGCGATGCCCGTCTGATGGTGCGGCACGCTCGCCACGATGAGCGCGGGCATGGCCGCGTAGCCGAAGCTGATCGCGACACCGATCAGCAGGCCCGCCAGGATGACCGACGCGGAGGTGTCGTGCGCCAGGGTGAGCCACGCGAATCCGGCGACTCCGAACACCGCGCCCACGGCGAGGGTGAACCGCGCCCCGATCCGCCCGACGAGGATCCCGCCGAACTGTGCGGCGAGCAGCGAGATCAGCGTGGTCGGCAGCAGGTACTCGACCGAGGCGCGCAGCACCGAGGCGCCGAATCCGTACCCGGTGAGTTCCTTCGGCATCTGCGCCAGGTACGCGACGCCGATGAACTGGGAGAACATCGCGAAGCCGAGGAAGAGGCCGGCGAGGTTGGTGAAGAGCACCGGGCGGTGGGCGAACATCCTCATGTCCACCATCGGCTGGCGGACCTTGCGCTCGACCAGGACCCAGACGCCCGCCATGACGACCGCGGCGACGAACAGGCCGATGGTGCGGGCGGAGGACCAGCCCCACTCGTGTCCCTGCGAGATCGGCAGCAGGAGCAGGACGAGCAGCGCGGCGAGCGTTCCCGCGCCGAGCCAGTCGGTACGGCCGCCGGTCGTCGAGCGTGCGGACGGGACACGCAGGACGACGCCGACCAGGGCGAGGGCCGCGAGCCCCACGGCGAGCCAGAACACCCGGTGGTAGTCGGGGTCCGAGCCCCTCGTGAGCAGTCCGGCCGCGACCAGGGCGAGTCCGCTGCCGACCGCGAGCGTGCCGCTCACCAGCGCCATCGCGCCGTGCAGCTTCGCCGGGGGTATCTCCTCGCGCAGGACCGAGAGGGCGAGCGGGAAGATCGCGGTGGCCGCGCCCTGGAGCACCCGGCCGACGATCAGCCACAGCAGCGAGGTGGTGGTCGCCGCCAGCACCGAACCGGCGATCATCAGCAGCAGAACCCCGATCAGCGTGGGCTTCTTGCCGTGCATGTCGCCGAACCGGCCGAGCAGCGGGGTGAAGACCGCGGCGGACAGCAGGGTCGCGGTGGTGACCCAGCTGACGTTGGCGGTGGTGGTGCCGAGGTCGCTCTGGATGATGCTCAGGATCGGTACGACGAGGGTCTGCATCATCGAGACGATCATGGCCGCGAGGCCGAGGACCAGGACGAGTGAGAGGTCGCCGGTGGGGCGCCCGGGCGCCACGCGATCTGTGGGTGTCACGGTGTTCTTCCGTTTGGTCAGGACGTCGAGCAATCACGGAGAGTGATGCCGCGAAACTTGAAGACCGCAAAGCTGTAGAACATAAAAGTTTGAGGTCCTCAAGTAACTTGATAGAGGTAAGCATCGAAGGTTGAGGTAGTCAAGTTTCGGGTTACGCTGAATCCATGTCCGCGACATCTGGAACGAACCGCTCCACCGAGGCGTCCGACACCGGACCCCTCACCGTCTCCAACGTCATGCTTCTCGACACCCTGTGGGCGTCGATGGTCAGCCTCTACGCGGATCTCACCAGCGCCGCCGCCGCGCACGGCCTCACCTACAGCCAGGCCAAGGCGCTCAACGTACTGCGCCAGGGCCCGGCTCCGATGCGGGCCCTGGCGGGCACACTGCGCTGCGACGCCTCGAACATGACCGGGATCATCGACCGGCTGGAGGCCCGCGGCCTCGTCTACCGCGAGCCCAGCCCCACCGACCGGCGGGTCAAGAACGTCGTCCTGTCGGAGGACGGGGCGGCCGCCGTGTCAAGCATCCGCGACGGTATGCACGGCACCCACCAAGCCCTCGACTCACTCAGCGACGCCGAGCGGTCCACCCTCGAAGGCCTGCTCTCGCGCCTGTTCGTCGCCGAGGACGACCGGGCCTCCTGACCCCCGAACGGGACGCCCTGGCCGAGCAGTTCCTCCGCCCGCCCCGCTCCTCCTAGGGAGGGACCCAGGGATTTCCCGGAAGAGCCGGGGGGGCCTCCGTCCTCACCTCGCTGGTGATCGGCCGGGGCGGTGTACGAACCCCCGGGCAGACACAGGGGGTGGTCGCGGTGGGCAGTGCCGATGTGATCGCCGATGTGTCCGACATCCTGGTGCACGTTCTGACCGCGGCGGTACGCGAATCCGACGCCCACGCCCGGGTGCGGCTCGTCGAACTCGTCGGGCAGCAGCGCGGCGGCGGCCATGGAGCGCTCGGCCTCGAACTCTTCCTGTACGAGGTGGCCGAGGACCCGAGCGCACGCAACCGCCCGTCCCGCCACACCGTGGTCCAGGATCCGGGCACCGGTGCCGTCCGCCAGGAACGGCGCAGGGCGGACATGGCCCTGCTGCTGCGCTATCTACTCATCCCGACCGGCGGTACGCCCGACGCCCAGCAGCGAATCCTCGGCCGAGCAGGTCGCGCTGGGGTGCGGGCAGTCGTGGCAGATCGCAGCGGTAGGCCTGGACGACCTGGTGCAGACCCGCGTAGCGCAGCCCCGACTCGGCCGCGGCGCCCGCGAGACACACCGCCCGGACGGTGTCGTCGAGGGTGAGGGTCCTGCGGAGCAGGGTGGTCCGTCCCAGGCCCGGTTCTCCTACGACGAACAGCGCGCCACCGCGCCCGGATGCCGTGTCACGGAGCAACCGGGCCACCGCGGATGCTTCAGCGATCCTCCCGAGCACATTCTGCGCGGCGGTACGGGAATCAGACGCGTGGCCCCGCGTCGCCGGTGCCGCTTCCCCCCTGCGTCAAGCTTGGCACGCGCCACTCCGCCGGAACCCGGAAATACCCAGACAATCACCCTTCCGCTGCGGCCGAGTGGTGGCGGCGCCCCGTCTCGGCCGCGGCGCGGATTCTACGTGTCACGCGTCCCTGGACCAGGAAATTTCTGGCCTGTTTTTTACCAGCCGATTGGTGTGAGAAGGGCCGCCCGGCCCGCGACCTCAGCGTCTTCATTCGGCTGATCAACCGAACAGTACGCCGTAACCAATCGTGTCCGAATTTGAAACGACGAGTTCACGGGCTCGCAAGTTTCCCCTGTGTCCATAGCGGAGAACCCGCAGATCACAGGGGTTGAAAAGGTTTCCTCCCTTTCTGCGAGACGGGCCAAGAGGTGCGCGTGATGGACGAACTGCGTGTGCTGTCGATCTATGAAGGATTCTTCTCGGGCGGGGCCCGGATCGTGCACAGTGATGTGGTGCTGGGGCTCCATGAGGGTGGCCAGCGGCACGCGGTGCTGAGCGTGAATGGCGAAATGTATCGGGAGGAGACCCGGCAGCGGATGGAGGACGACGTCTGCTACCGGTCACTGACCGCGGCGGGCGTGCCGGTCACCTCGCTGGGCCGCACCCCCGCGGCACCCGGCGGCCCCGAGACCTTCACCGGGCCGGAGCTGGCCGCCACCACGCGGGCGGTGGCCGCCGCCGACGTCATCCTGTCCCTCAAGGAGCAGCCGCTCGGCCTGCTCAACCAGGCAGGCCTGCCCCGGCGGCCCGTCGTGGTCTGTCTGCACCGCTCCGACCCCGAGAACCAGGGGGCGGCCCTGGACGAACTGCGGACGGCGGTCGCCGACGGCCGGATCGCCGCCGGGATCTGTTGTGCCGAGTCGACGCGCGCCGCGTACGCCGCGGCCGGGATCCCGGCCGGACTGCTGCGCGTCATCCCGAACGGCGTGGATCTGCTGCGATTCCGCCCCGACCCGTTCAGACGCGCTCTGCTGCGGACGTCGCTGGGCATCCCGGAGCGTGCGCCCGTGATCGTCTTCGCGGCGCGCTACGCCACGATGAAGAACGTTCCGCTGTTCCTCCGGGCGGCCCGCGCCTGGTTGCGCCGGCAGCCCGACGGCCACGTCCTGATGTGCGGCGCGGGCATGACGCGGGACAACGGCTGGCTGCGTGAGGACATCGCCACGGCGTTCGGCGAGGACGCCCCGCTCGCCGAACGCCTCTCCCTGCTCGGCGTACGGCACGACATGGAGACCGTCTACGCGGCCGCCGACGTGGTGTCGCTGACCTCCTCCAGCGGCGAGGCGGCACCGCTGTGCCTGATCGAGGGCATGATGTGCGGGGCCGTGCCGGTCGCCACCGATGTCGGCGACAGCGCCTCGATCGTGGCCGGGCACGGCTTCCTCACCCCGCCCGTCCCCGAGGCGATCGCCCTGGCCTGGACCGAGGCGGTGGCGCGGGGCGCCGAGTTCGCACCGGCCCTGGCCCTCAGCCGCGAACGGTTCAGCCGCACCCGGATGATCGCGGCGTACGCCGCGCTCATCGAGCAGGTGCGCAGCAGGTCGGGCCGGGTGCCTCTCCCGGAACCCTTCTGAGAGAGCCCGCCGGGAAGGGGCGCCCCCGGGGGCGCCCTGGGGCCTGCGTACGCCGCACGGGGTCAGGCCTCCTTCTCGCCCTTCTCGCCCAGTTTCTCGACGTACTCCTGCGCCTTGTCCACACCGGTCTCGATCTTGTCGGTGTACTTGCCGTCCGTCTTGTCGTCGACGACGTCGCCGGCCTTCTCCAGTCCGTCGGAGATCGTGTCGCCGTGCGCCTCGGCGAGTTCCTCGGCCTTGTCCTTGAGGTTCTTCAGGTTGTCGAACACGCGTGACTCCTTCGCCGGCCGCACTGCCTGATCAGGGTCACGGTCCCACCCGGCCCTCGACGGCCGACAGGCCCACGGTGCGGCGCCCTTGAGCAAAGGGAGCGAACGGCGCGGACCGACCCGGCCCGCCGGAACCCGGCGCGCCCCCGCGCGGGTGCGCCGGTGCCCGGGTGCGCGCCGCACGACACCTCGTTGCACAGCACCTCGTTCATGGCAGGTTCTGGACAAGAATTGGGCAAGCCCCGGGACGCCCACCCGTCCCTCGTGGTCCTGTCTGCCCCAAGGCTGTGTCTACGCCATTCGGGAGGACCACGTGTCAGGAACCACCCGCAAAAGACGATGGCTCACGATCTGCGCCGTCACCACGTCGGCCGCGCTCGTCGCCCTGCCCGCCGGCGCCGCGCCCGGCCCGGACGGGGGCCGCACCTTCGGGGCCCGCACGCTCGCCCGACTCGCCGCAGGCCGAATGCAGTCGACGGGCGGCATCACCCCGAAGGTGACGGCGCAGGACTCCGACGGCGGCAACGAGTCCGGCGAGATAGCCGAGGGGGCCGACCAGTACGCCGAGGCCCGCACCTCACCGGGCGTCGTCGCGCCGGGAGCCTACGGCGCCGCCTGGAGCGGTCTGAACAACTTGCCTTCCACTGGCGGCAGTTGGCGGAACGTCACCGATCTGCCGTACAACTCCGACGACCCGCGCTACCGCGACTTCGACTCCAACTCCAGCGGCGGTTCGGGCAACGTCACCGGCCGCCTCGCGGCGATGGCCGCCGACGACGACGGGTACGTCTACGCGGGCAGCGCGGGCGGCGGCGCCTGGCGCTCCCGGTCCGGCGGCGGACACTGGGAGCCCATCAGCGACCGGCTGTCCTCGCAGTCCACCGGCGCACTGGCCCTGGACGGGTCCGGGCGGCTGTGGCTGGGCACCGGTGAGGCGAACACCAACGCGGACGCCTACCTCGGCAGCGGGGTGTACGTGCTGACCGACGCACACCACGGCACGTTCTCCGCGCGCAGCCGGGTCGGCGGCGACGAGCTGGAGAGCACCACCATCCACCAGCTGCGCTTCGGCGGCGGGAAGGTGTGGGCGGCGACCAGCGAGGGCGTGTGGAGCCACTCCACGAAGACGCTCGGCGGCGCCTGGAAGCTGGAGTTCGCCCCCAACCCCGACTACCTGCCCGGTGGTTCGCTGGCGAGCGACCCCTCCGCCCCGTACAAGAACCTCGCGGGCGACATCGCGATCGACCCGAAGGACCCCTCCAAGGTGGTCCTCGCGGTCGGCTGGCGCAGCGGTGACGACTACAACGGCTTCTACACCAAGGTGCGGGGCACCTGGACGCGGATCACCAGTGGTCTGGGCGATCTGCCGTCCGACGCGGACAACGTCGGCAACGTCACCTTCGCCCGGTCCGCCGACGGCTCGCGGTACTACGCCATCGACCAGTCGCCGGAACAGCTGAACACCAACCCGGACAGCGGCCTCGAAGGCATCTACGTCGCCAAGTCCGGCTCTCCCTTCGGCCCTTGGACGAAGATCGCCGACTACAAGCAGCTCGCCGCCGACGGCTCGGCCCTCACCTCCAGCGGCTACATGCCAGGCGTGCAGGCCTGGTACAACCAGTTCCTGACCGTCGACCCGGCCGACGCGCAGCACGTGTACGCGGGTCTGGAGGAGGTCTACGAGACCAAGGACGGCGGCGGCACCTGGTCCACCGTCGGCCCGTACTGGAACTTCGGCTTCCCCTGCTGGAGCATCGACCCCGCCCAGCAGACCGGCGACTGCAACCCGACGACCCACTCCGACCAGCACGGGGTCGCCATCGGCCGCTACCACGGCAGGAGTTACGTGTACGTCGGCAACGACGGCGGAGCCTACCGGCGGCCGCTCGACGGCGCCCAGGACTCCTCCGGCCACGCCACCGACTGGACGTCCCTGAACGACGGCACGATCGACACGCTCCAGTACTACTCGGTGGGCATCGGCAAGGACCTGGCCCACGGCGGCGTCTCGGTCACCGGCGGCCTCCAGGACAACGGCCAGTCCATCCTGCGCAGCGACGACAAGGTGATGGGCTCCGACTTCGGCGGTGACGGCGGGGACACGCTCACCGACCCGGCCAACGGCTGCGACATCGCGGAGGAGTACGTCTACCTCGCCGTCCAGATCACGCAGAACTGCGCCGTCAACGACGGTTCCTGGGTCGACGACGCGAGCAAGGTCACCTCGTACAACGTCGCCCCGGCCGACAACGCCACCAGCGAAGCCCGCTTCATCGCCCCGCTCGCCGCCGACATGAAGAACAGCGCGACCTGGATCGCGGGCGGCCGGCACGTGTGGGTGCAGACCCACGGCTACGCCATCCGCAGCGGCTCCGAGTGGACCAGCCTGTACGACCTCGGCGCGGGCCGCACCGCGACCGCCGTCGCCGCGTCGGGCGGCAAGGTGTACGCGGCCTGGTGCGGCCCCTGCAACAACCAAGGCTTCGCGCGCGGCATCTCCGTCGGCAACGAGGACGGCACGGGCTGGCACGACGTGACCCTGCCGGTGGACGCGACCGTGCCCAACCGCTACCTCAGCGGCTTCGCCGTCGACCCGAAGAACGCCGACCACGTGTATCTGGAGGTCAACGGTTTCTCCCGGCACTGGACCGAGGGCCCCGGCGCGGGCGTGGGCCATGTCTTCGAGTCGAAGGACGGCGGCACCACCTGGACCGACATCTCCGCGGATCTCCCCGACGTGCCGGCCAACTCCGCGGTCGTCACGGCCGACGGAGGCCTCGCCGTCGCCACCGACCTCGGAGTGGTCTACCGCGCCCCGGGCCGTACGGCGTGGCAGCGCGTCGGCCGGCTCCCGGCGGTCGCCGTGCTCCAGCTGAAGCTGAGCCCGGACGGCGGCACGCTGTACGCGGCCACCCACGGCCGCGGCATCTACACGATCAAGGTGCGCGACTGCGGCTGACCCGCACGCACGAAGGAGGGGTTGACCCGCCGCCACAAACGGCGGGTTCACCCTTCCTTCGCGTACGGGACCACACTCACCCGGAGCGTGAACGCGGTGCGCGCCGCGCCCGCCACGTCCGGAGCCTTCGCCGTCACCGTGATCCCGGCCGCCCCGCCCCGTACGCTCGCGCACCGCAAGGTGGCACGGCCGGTCCCGTCGGCGTCGACACGCCATCCGGAGACCAGCACCACCGCGGGCGCCGCACTCCGGACGGCCGTCCACCGCCGGTCGTCGACACGCGGCCGCAGGGTGAGCGCGACCTCCGCCCCGGCCCGCACGCACAACCGCCGTTCGACCGCGTCCCCCGGCGAGACGGTGACCTCCACCCGCCCGGCGAAGCAACCGGCCACCGGGGCGGCGGATCCGGGACCCGACGCGAACGGTGCCCCTCGCCCCGGCTCCGCCGTCCCACTCGGAGACGCACTCGTAGACGCACTCGCGGAGGCGGTCGTGGAGGCGCTCGTAGAGGCACGCGTGGGTCCGGACGACGGTCCCCGTCCCGCGCCTCCCGGTCCACCGCACGCCGCGAGCAGCACCACTCCGGCGACCACCGACCGACCGGCCCACCACCGCATCGCGCACCTCCGCCCGTCCGGCCCGTTCCCCGACGAGCACCAGCATGCCCGCCTCCCGGGAACCGTGCGGCCTGAGCGTCGACGTCGACGGGCTGAATGTCTCGCCCGGGGCGGCGGCCCCGAGTAGTCGGCCTCCCGTCAGGGGTGTCCGACCAGCGTGGTGACGACGTGGTCGACGGCGTCGGCGTACAGGTCCGGGCGCAGGACGCCCAGGACGGCCGCCGCCGCGGCCGCCGTCAGGAGCCAGGGCTCCCAGCGGCCGCTCGACGGGCCCCTCATCGGACGCGCTCCGCGATCCTGGTGGCCCGGCCGAGCAGCCACTCCAGCGGGCCGCGCGCGAAGTGGCGGGACCAGAGGGTCGCGAACACGGTCACGGCCACGAGGAAGCCGAGCAGCACGTGCAGCGGGAAACCTGGCAGTTCCTCCATGCCCAGGGCGCGGATGGCGACGATGTGGAAGACGTACGCGGTCAGGGACATCGTGCCCACCGCGATGACCGGAGCGGCCAGGCGGCGAAAGCGCGGGAGGGTGTCGGTGGCGGCGAGGCAGGCGGCCAGGACCGCGATGGCCACGCCGGTGTTGGCCACGACCGAGAGGGTCGTCTCGCTGTGCGGCGAGGCCGCCAGCAGCCAGGCCGGGGTGGTGCCGGTCGGGTAGCCCGCGGTGTCGGACCACCAGGCCGCCATGACCGAGCCTCCCTCGCCCCAGCCGGAGGCCCGGAGTGCGGAGGCGGCGCCGGGGACGAGACGCAGGGCCAGGAAGGAGCCGCCGTAGCCGACGACGGCCAGCGAGACACCGGTGATCGCGAGGCGTGTGCGGACGACGGTGGAAGCCAGGTCCAGCCGGGCCACGGCCATGCCGGCGACGACGAACGGGATCCAGGCCAGGGCCGGGTAACCGCCGGTGAAGAACAACGAGACGACGCCGTCCGCGTGGGCGGGCCAGGCCCAGATCCCGCCCGGGCCACCGCCGTCGCCGCCACCGGGGTTGAGGGCCTGCTGCACCGCGTACAGGACCTGAGGCAGGATCAGCGCACCGCTCACGGCGATGACCGCCAGCGGTCGGGCGCCGAGCCGGTACAACGGCAGGACCAGCAGGAAGTACACGCCGTAGAAGGCGAGGATCACCTCGACCGGGGTGCCGGTCAGGGTGAGCGCGGTGCCCAGGACCAACAGGATGAGGGCTCGGATCACCACCTTGGCGACCGCCTGGCGGCCCGCGCGGCCGGTCTTGGGGGTACGGCGGCCGGTGATCAGCACGATCGAGAAGCCGGCCAGGAAGGCGAAGAGCGCGGAGGCCCGGCCGTGAGCCAGTTCCATGAAGAAGCCGGTCGCCCCGCCCTCGGAGGGATCGGGGCCGACGTGGGCCGCGTACATACCGAAGACCGCGAGCCCCCGGGCGAGGTCCACGCCGATCAGGCGCCCCACCGGGAGCCGGATGTCGGGGAGTTGCGTGGTTTCGGACGCCTCCGGTCGGGGCGGTGCCAGGAGCGCCGTGTCGTGCGCGTTGTACGTCATGGCTCACAGGCTCGAGAGAATCGCCGGTCGCGCAGTATCCGGCAGGCGTCCGGTCCACACCCCCCGGACGACTGGAACCGACCCGCCGGGTGGCCGGGCCGTTCCGCCGGAGCGCCGCACCGGGCGTTTCCCGTTCTACGGTCACAGTGACGACAATCGACATCGAGGACATCGATGGCATCAAGGACGAGGCGGAACGTACGTGATCCGGGTAGTGGTGGTGGACGACGAGGCCCTGGTGCGGTCCGGCTTCGAGCTCATCCTCGGCGCGGCCGACGACATCGAGGTCGTCGCGACCACGACGGGCGCGGAGGCCGTGGACGCGGTACGGCGGGAGGGACCGGACGTCGTACTGCTGGACATCCGGATGCCGGACGTCGACGGTCTGACCGTGCTGCGGCACCTGCGGGCGCTGCCGGACGCGCCCGTGGTGGCGATGCTGACGACGTTCGACGCCGACGAGTACATCCTCACCGCGCTGCGCTCGGGGGCGGCCGGCTTTCTGCTCAAGGACACCGAGCCGGACCAACTCGCGCAACTGGTGAGGACCTTGTGCGCGGGCGGTGTCGTGATGTCACCGAAGGCGTCCCGTGCCGTGTGGCAGAGCCACCCGGGCGCGACCGCCGCGGACGACGAGGAGGCCGCCCGCGTCGGACGGCTCACCGAGCGGGAGCGCGAAGTGCTGGTGCTCATCGCGGAGGGGCTGTCCAACGCCGACATCGGCAGTCGTGTCCACCTCAGCGCCGGCACCGTCAAGGACCATGTCAGCGCGATCCTGACCAAGCTGCGCGTGAACAGCCGGGTGCGGGCCGCGCTGCTCGCCCAGCGGGCGGGCCTGCTGGACGGGCGGAACCGGTCGGAGGACCCGCGATGAACGGGGGCAGGCCGTGGTGGGCGCGGATCCCGGATCCGGCCGTCGACGCCCTGGTCGTCGCCGTGGCCGCCGTGGACGTCCTGATCAACCTGGAGGACTCGAGCCGCCTCGCGACGGCGGCGACAGCCGTCGCCTGTGCCGCGCTCGCCCTGCGTCGCCGTTTTCCGCTCACGGTGTTCCTGCTGACGCTGCCGGCCAGTCTGATGGTGGACATCGTCTTCGCCCCGTTCGCCGCACTGTTCACCCTCGCCGAGCACTCCCGCGACCGTCGGCTCCTGGTCACGGCCGCCTTCCTGTTCGCCGTCGCCTCCGCCGTGCCCTGGCCCCTGGGCAACGTCGGCTCACACGAACGCGCCTGGACGCTGATCTACTTCTTCTACACCCTGGCCACGGCCGCCGCCCCCGTGCTGCTCGGCCAACTCGTCCAGGCCCGGCGGGACTTGGCCGACCGGCTCACGGAGATCGAGAAGGCCCGCGAACACGAGCGGCTGCTGCACTCGCAGGCCGTCCTGGCCCGGGAACGTGCCCAACTGGCCCGCGAGATGCACGACGTCGTCTCCCACCAGGTGAGCCTGATCGCCGTACAGGCTGGTGCCCTTCAGGTCGCCACCAAGGATCCGCACTTCAAGGAGGGCGCCCGCACCATCCGTTCACTGAGCGTCGACACGCTCGACGAACTGCGTCACATGGTCGCGCTGTTGCGGGCCTCCGGGGGCCGCGTCGGCGAACTCACCCCGCAGCCCACACTCGCCGACCTGCACAAGCTCGTGTCGACCAGCGGCATCGAGACGATCCTGACGGGTGAACTCCCCTCCGCCATCGCCACCCCCGCGCAACGCGCCCTCTACCGCACCGTGCAGGAGTCCCTGACCAACGTACGCAAACACGCGCCCGGCGCCGCCGCCACCGTCCGCCTGTGGCATTCCGACGAGCGCTTCGGCGTCACGGTGACCAACAACGCCCCCACCCGCCCCTCCCTGCCCCTGCCCGGCTCACAGCAGGGTCTCGTCGGTCTCCGGGAGCGCGCCGAGCTCCTGGGCGGGGCGTTCGAGTCCGGGCCCACCCCCGACGGCGGCTACCGCGTGACGCTCCGCATCCCGACGGACACGGCCTGAGCCGCGACGCCGCGGCCCAGGCCTGATCCGAACGACAGGCCCTGGGGCAAAGGCTCACGCCCGTACCGCACGCCGGCTTCGGGCGTGCGGTACGGGCGTGGTGTGCGACGCTCGTCTGCCCGGGGCGGCGTCAGCCCTGACGGGCCTTGAAGCGCGGGTTCTTCTTGTTGACGACGAAGACCACGCCCCGTCGACGGACCACCTGAGCCCCCGGCTTGGACTTCATCGAACGCAAGGACTTGCGCACCTTCATGGATCTGTCCTCCTCGTGCTGTGAACTGTCGAACCCGCCGTCAGCGCCGCGGCGAGGCCGTACGGCCGTAACGCCGCTCGAAGCGCTCCACGCGGCCTGCGGTGTCCAGGACCCGCGAGGTCCCGGTGTAGAACGGATGGCTCGCCGACGAGATCTCGACGTCGATCAGCGGGTAGGTGACCCCGTCCTCCCACGCGATCGTCTTCGACGAGTGCGCGGTCGAACGGGTCAGAAACGCCATGTCCGCAGCCCGGTCACGGAAGACGACGGGGCGGGATTCGGGGTGGATGCGAGGCTTCATGAGGTTCCCTCTCTTGTGACGGTCGACGGTTCCGGCTTCGTGACGGCCGACGGTTCCGGTTCCGTGACGGTCGACGGTCCAGTGACGGTCGACCGTCCCGTGACGCTCCGCCCGGTGTCGCCGGGCTCGGCTCAGCGCTCCTCGCGGAACGGAACGTGCTCACCGACCACCGAGTCGTACTTACGCAGGACGAGCCGGTCGGGGTCGTTCCCGCGGTTCTTCCGTGTCACGTAGGTGACACCGGTCCCGGCTGTCGACCTCAGCGTGACGACGGGTCGCGCGCTGTTGCGTGCCATGAGGTCCTCCTTCCGCCCACATCACGCGATCTTGACTCGCGCATGTCAGCTACGTGTGCTGTAACAGCGGACCTGGTCGGCGCATTCCCGGGCGGCAGGGAGGCTGGGGTTGAGGCTGGGGTTGAGGCTGGGGGCGAAACGAAACAAGCCCCGCCTCCGGAACACAGGAGGCGGGGCTGTGGAGCGCCGGGCAGGCCTTGCACCTGCATCTCCCCGCAGGAAGCGGGGCATCTTTCCTTGGACCACCAACGCGAGGCCGACCGCCGAATTCTTCCGGCGGGCTGCTCAAGATCAATCATAGCGCAGCCGGAGCGGTGCATGACACCGCCCGGGTTGCCGCGTGTCCAGGAAGGTCCAGGAGCCATCGGCGGCGGTCGCCGCCGCGCGCCCGCTGGTCGAAGGGTGGCAGACCCGCGGGACGCCGACGGTCCCTCGCTTCCGAGTTCGCATGCGGGCCGGATCAGACCACTACCGCTTCAGGATTTCGACGGCACTCACGAAGTCGAGTGAGCCGAGGCAGTTGCCTCCGCGCACCGGCGCCCGTCCGAAGACACACATGCGCCGCGCGCGCCGCTACGCGCCCTTGCGCTCCTCCGGTGCGTCGCCAGAAGGTACCTGTTCCGAAGACCGAAACCGCACGGCGGGACGAACGGGGAGCGGTGTGAGTGAGCAGCCCGAGGCCGAGGCCAGTCTCAACGAGTTGAGGGACGGCCTCAAGGAGATACGCGAGGCACAGCAGCGCCGCGAAGGCGACCTGAAGACCCTGCACGACCGGTTCGGCACACTGTCCGGGGGCATGGAGGCCCTGCGCGGCAGAGCCAACGAACTCGCCCTTCAGGTCGAATCGGTGGGTTCCGCCACCGAAGAGCTGCGGGAGGGGCTGTCCCGGACCCGGTCCGAGCTCGGCCAGGTCAAGGCCGAACTCACGGACTTCCGGTCCCAGTACGAACGCGACCAGGCCGTCCTCGCCGCGCAGTTCGAGCTCGACCGGATCACCGAGGACTGGCAGCGCAGGTTCGGCAACCGGGAAAAGGTGCGCTCTCTCGCTCGTGGCCTGGTCAAACAGCTGACCCCGCAGCTCGTGAGGAGCGGGGCGCTGAGGACTGACAACCTCCGGCTCTTCGTGGAGCAACACCTTGTCCACGACCCCGACTTCTGGCTCGCCCACGCAACCCTGGCGGTCGCCGCCCGGCTGGACGGGGACGACGAAGTCCGGCTCACCGCGATGGGGCAGGCGCAGGGGCTCGACCTCGGCAAAGCCAACCTGTTCTTCTCACTCGCCGCGGCCAGGCTGGGCGAGCACGAACGGGCGGGGAACTGGATGGACGGCTACCTTCAGCACGCCGTCGACCCGGATCGGCTCGGCAGGGACTTCCTCGTGGTCCTCGACGCCGTCGCCAGCCGCGAACTCGGCGACCTCGCTCACAGCTACGCCCGGCAGGTGATGGTGCGCTGGGGCACCGAGGCGGCGGCGGGCGGGACGGCGGCCAGGGCGAGTGTGCGGCGGTGGACACCCCAGCTGCGCAAACTCCTCGCCTCACCCGGCGACCGGTTCGAGTCCCTGGGCCAGGCGTACGACGGGGACTGGCCGGCGCTCCTCGAACACTGGCGGCTCGCCACCGTCACCACAGGCACTCTCGCCCACCTCCGCAAGGAGTTCCCGCCCCCGAACCGCACGGCGTCCGCCTCCGGACGTGTCCGCTACGCCGAGACGGCCATCGACCGCCTCATCGGCCATCTCGAACCCGATGAGGCTGCCCTGCACACCAAGAAGGAGGCGCTGCTCCGGTTCATCGAGCACCGGGGCGACGAGAAGGCGGCACAGGAGGAGCACGAGCTGCGTCAAGAGGCGGACGCCGAGGTCATGGACTTCACGACGCTCCTCGACAACGCCGTTTTCAAACCGAGTCAGATCGCACTCGGAGACGACGCGCGCCGCCTCGCCCTCATGCAGATGCTGCCCAACCTGTGCACCGCCGCCGAGGAGCTGGTGGTGGCCTCGCTGAGCCACCGGCCTCCGAGCATCCGTATCGCGATCGACGGCTGGCACGCTCTGCTGCCGACCGACCCCGCCGCGTCCGTCGACGGGAAATCCCTGGCCGACGAGCTGGAGAGCGAACTGCTCGAACGTACGGAGGCGGAGGCCGCGGCTGTCGACCGCAACCTGCCGCGGCGCGTAGGGGGCACCGCCGGTGGACTGTCCGCCGTCGTCCTGGCCCCCTTCCTCCTCGGCGGCTTCTTCTTGGCACTCGCATTGCTGGTCGGCGCCTTCGCCGGGGTGTGGGGGGTGTTGGACGTGACGCGCGTACCGACCGAGCGCGGCAGGATCCGCGAGGCCGGCGTGGTGCGGCGGCGCAGTGCGCAGCGCCGGTTGCAGGATGTGCTGAGCCGGCGCATCGAGTTCTTCGCCGAATGGAACGAGCATGTCGCGCGGCTGCCCGAGCTGTGCGCCTGGGACCCGACGGGCAAGTGACGCAATCATGGAATCAGGACGTGTCCTCGACCGGCGCTACCAGCTGGAGTCGCCCCTCGGCCGCGGTGCACAGGGCTCCGTCTGGCTCGGACTCGACCTCCGCCTGAACCGGCCGGTCGCGGTGAAGGTGGCCACACTGCACCGTCACCCCGGACAGGGTGAGCACTCCGAGGAACTGAACCGGCGCGTCGAGCGATTCCGCAAGGAGGCTCAGGCGATGGCGCGCATCCGTAACCGGCCCCATGTCGCCGTCATCTACGACCACGGCGAGGACGGCGACATCCTGTACTCCGTCATGGAGTACATCGAGGGCAGGCCGCTCTCCGCCCACACCGGGCAGGGTCGGCACCTCACCCTGGAACAGACCGTGCGCTGGACGAGGCACATCTGTGACGGCCTCGCCGACGCCCACGAGGCGGGCGTGGTGCACCGGGACGTCAAACCCGGCAACATCGTCATCGACACCACCGGATCCGCCAAGGTCGTCGACTTCGGCCTCGCCCGCTTCGTCGACGCGTCCTCTACGCACGGTCCAGGGTGGGGCACCGTTCACTACGCGTCCCCCGAACGGCTCCGTGAGGAGTCCGGCAGCGCTCTCAGCGACCTCTACTCACTCGGCTGCGTCGTGTACGAGATGCTCACCGGCTGGTCTCCCTTCGGTCACATCTCGGATCCCTATGCCGTCATGTGGCACCACGTGGAGAAAGTGCCCGCCCCGCCGGGCGCGCTGCGTCCCGGCATCCCCAGGCCTCTCGACTCCCTCGTGCTGAGACTGCTGGAGAAGTCGCCCGGGAACCGGCCACCCGACGCCCGAGCCGTGGCCCGGGCGGTCCAGCAGATCGCGTACGTCTCGGACGACTCCGCGGATCCACACGTCGACACGCGCCATATCGCCGAGATCCAGACCTTGGAACGGTTCATCCAGCTGCACGCCGACGGCCCCCGGGCCATGGGCACGGACGTCCTCGACGCACGCGCCCGGCACGCCAGGCTCACCGGCGAGTCGGGCGACTCCCGAGGCGCCGCCGCACTCTGCCAGCGCCTGGGGCAGGACTGCGCGCGCCTGCTCGGCCCCGATCACCACCGTGTCTTCGAGGCCTACCGGGAGGCGTCGCGCTGGAAGGAGGGCACCGGCTGAAGCTCCGTATCTCCCTCGGTATGTCCCTTCCTGCGTCATGCCGGCGTCGAAGGGCTACGGGTTTTGGGCTATGGGCTATGGGCTATGGGCTATGGGCTATGGGCTACCAAGTGACCGGCAGCGCGACGACGCCGTACGCCATCGCGTCTTCCTTGAAGTCGATCTCCTCCAGCGTGGTGGCCAGTCGCAGCGTGGGCACGCGCCGGTAGAGCGTGCCGTAGACGACCTGGAGCTCCACGCGGGCGAGTTGTTGGCCCAGGCACTGGTGGACGCCGAAGGCGAACGCGTTGTGCTGGCGGGCGTCGCGGAGCAGATCGAGGCGGTCGGGCTCCGGGAAGGCCTCCGGGTCCCAGTTGGCGGCGGGGAGGGAGACGATGATTCCGTCCCCGCCTCGGATGACCTCGCCGCCGATCTCGATGTCCTCCAGGGCGATCCGGCGCTGGCCGGTGTGGGCGATGGTCAGGTAGCGCAGCAGTTCCTCGACCGCTGCGGCCACGACCTTGGGATCGTCCGTCTCGCGCAGCAGGGCGAGCTGCTCCGGGTGCTCCAGCAGCGCGAGGGTGCCCAGCGCGATCATGTTCGCGCTGGTCTCGTGCCCGGCGATGAGCAGGATGACGGCCATGAGGGACGCCTCACCCATGGTCAGTTCACCGGCCTTGACCAGCGCCGCCAGGTCGGACAGGGCGTCTTCGGCGGGGTTCTCCGTCTTGGCATGGATCTGCCGGGCCAGGTAGTCGCCGAGCGCGACGCTCGACTCGCGGTCCTGCTCGGCCGATGACGTCTGGCTGACCGCGACGGTGGCGTGGTGCTGGAAGAACTCGTGGTCCTCGTAAGGGACTCCGAGCAGTTCGCAGATCATCAGCGTGGGAATGGGCAGACCCAGCGCCTGGACCAGGTCGGCCGGCTTCGGCCCGGCCAGCATCGCGTCGATGTGCTCGTCGGTGACCTTCTGGATGGCGGGGCGCAGGGCCGCCATCCGCTTGGCGGTGAAGGAAGAGGTCAGCATCCGGCGGAGCCGGGTGTGGACGGGGGCGTCCGTGTTGAAGAGCGTGTCGGGGTGGTGGTGCGCGTTCTCCGCCATGGCCTTCTTCGGGAACGGAAAGCCGGGCCGCTTGTCGTCGACGCTGACGCGGGGGTCACCGAGGACGGCCCGCAGGTCCTCGTGGCGGGTGATGAGCCAGGGGGTGCTGCCGTCCCAGATCCGCACCTTGCTGATCGGCTTCTCCTCGCGGATCTCCGCGAGGACCGGCGGCGGCGCGAACGGGCAGGCGGCCGCCCTGGGCGGTACGAACTCGGGGATCTCTTCGGCGGCGCCGCTCGCGGTTCCGGTCAGTGTCTCAGCCATGTCACTCCTCGGTGGGGGGCTCCCACAGGGCGGGGAGCGGGGTCTCAGAGGGGCTCTGGGGCCTATGAGACCGGAGCGGACTGACGGCTACGGGCCACTTCACTGACGGGAACCTGACGTGACTCGGATCACGTGTACGCGCCCCACAACGCGGCGTCGGCAGGCCATGACGCGGCATGGCCTGGCGGCGAACGGACCTCAGTCCTGCGCGGTGGGACGCACCACGATGTCACCCACGTCGACACCGTCCGGCTGCTCGACGGCGAAGGCGACGGCGCGGGCCACCGCGGCCGGCGGAATCGCGATGCTGTCCATCTTTTCGACGATCTGCGCCTTCACCTCGGAATCCATGCGGTCGGCGAAGTCCGTGCGGACGAACCCCGGCGAGACGACGGTGACGCGCAGGCCCTCGCCGGCCTCCTGGCGCAGGCCCTCGGAGAGGGTACGGACGGCGTTCTTCGTGGCGGCGTACACCGACTGGAGCGGAGTGACGCGCAGTCCGGCGGTGGACACGATGTTGACGAAGTGTCCGAAGCCCTGCTCCCGGAAGACGGGCAGGGCTTCGGCGATCCCGTACAGCACGCCTTTGAGGTTGACGTCGATCATCTCCTCCCAGTCCTCGACGCGGAGGTCGTCCAGGGGGGAGATCAGACCGACTCCGGCGTTGCTGACGAGGACGTCGAGCTTGCCGTACCGCTCGCGGGCCAGCCGTACGAGGCCGGACAGATCCTCGCGCCGCGTCACGTCCGTACGGACCCAGGCGGCTTCGCCGCCCGCCTTTTCGATACGGGCGGCCACGGCCTCGAGACGCTCCGCACGGCGCGCCCCGAGGACGACCCGGGCGCCGCGCTCGGCGAGCAGGAGCGCGGTCGCCTCACCGATGCCGCTGCCGGCACCTGTGATCGCCACTGCCTTGCCTTCGATTCCCGACATGATCGACAGTCCTTCCGCAGGAGCAACGAGGACAGGTCACACCCATGCCCTAGAGTGAAAGTGGAGGCGCCGCCACTTCACCCCACCCTAAGTGGAGGCGCCGCCACTTAGCAACGGGAGAGCGAGGAGCGACGACGATGGCCCGCGAGGCAGAACGTCCACTGAGGGCTGACGCACAGCGCAACCGGGAGAAGATCCTGGCCGCCGCGGTACGCGTGTTCACCGAGGAGGGGCTGGACGCGCACTTCGAGCGCATCGCCAGGGAAGCGGGCGTGGGCACTGGCACCCTCTACCGCAACTTCCCGACCCGGGAGGCCCTGATCGAGGCCGCGTACCGCAACGAGGTGGCCCGGCTGTGCGAGGCCGTTCCCGGGCTCCTGGCGACGATGCCGCCCCGCGAGGCCCTGCGTGCCTGGACGCGTCGCTTCATCGACTACGCCACCGCCAAACTCGGCATGGCCGACGCCCTACGAGCCGTCGTCGCCTCGGGAACCAACCCCTACGCCGAGAGCCACGAGCTGATCCAGGCCGCGCTCACCTCCCTCATGAACGCCGGCACCGCCGCCGGCGCGATCCGCACCGACATCAGCCCGACCGACATGTTCGCCGCCCTCGCCGGCATCGCCCTCACCTCGGCCGGCCCCGGCCAACGCGAACAGGCGGAACGCCTCCTCGACCTCACCCTGGACGGCCTGCGCCCGACGCCGCCACAGGCGCCCGACAACTGACGGCGACGCCCCTTGCGGGTGCGGCCGGCGCAGGACAGGGCCTGGCCAGCCGCGCGCCTATGCCTTGCGCTGCAGCGTCGCTGAGAGGTGGTGTTGCAACGGCTGCCCCACCGCCGCGAGCTCGTGGACGAACGTGAGCGTGTCGTCGTCGGTCAGGACATAGGTCCGGCGCGTTGCGTTGACCTCCTTGGCCGTGGGCGTGAGGGCCACCTCGTGGGTGGAGAGGTCGACCGTGTTGTCGGCCGCTCGGCCGACGGCGATCTCGGCGATACCGGTGGGCTGGGTGATCAGTGCCTCCACCCGGCCGTCGGGCTGGAGCCGCCACCAGCCGCTCTCCCGAGCCGACGGGCGCAGCGGTGTGCCGTCGGCGTCGAGCAACCAGGCCCGGGCCTCGTACCGGAGGAAGGGGCGGCCGTCATGGCTGAAGGTGACTTCCTGCGCGTACGCGAACTCCCCGGCGAGCGTGGGATACCCGCCGTGACCCCGCCCGCGCCAGGCACCCAGGAGTCCGATCACCGGCGCGAGAAGCGCGTGCGGGGTGGGCGCTTCATCCGATCGGTGGACGTCGGGGTACGGATACTCCGGTGCGGGGTCGAACACGGTGTGCGCTCCTGGGATCGGGTCCGGTGCCGGGCCGAAGCCTAGGCCGTCGTTGTCGCTCCCCGCGGCGACGGCGCGAAGGACTGTCCGCCGACCCGTCCATGCCGGCAATCCCGGGGCACGCGATCTCGTCCGCGGACGGGGTGGACAGCACGGTCGCCGTGAACGCGGAGGGCGCGCCGTGGCGTACGTGGTCCGCCGCGCGCCGCGACGCCTGGAGCTGAGTCGCTGCGTGAACGACGTACAGCGAAGGCTGGTTGGGCGGCGAGACCACGGTCATGTGTCTGGGCTCAGCCCACGCTGGTGGACTTCGTACCGGACGGGGTAACGGCGTACCACGTCTTGCCCTTGGCCTGGCCGTTCGTCTGTCCGGCCTGTGTGTCACCCACGTACCGGTACAGCGGCCAACCGCCGAGGGTGAGCTGTTTCATGCCGTTCCGGTGGACCGTGCCGAGAAGGCTCTTCTCGACCCCCATGGTCTGTACGGAGTCCTGCACGATGACGGGGATCCACGTCTTCGTACACGCGCCGGCGCACGTCCACTTGGACGGATTCGCCTCGTCCTTGTCGTAGCGGTAGAGGGTCATCCCCTCGCCGTCGGCCACCACGCTGCCGATGTCGTTTACCGTCTTGGCCATCACCATGGTGGTCGTGGCCGTGTTGCCGCTGCCGGAGTCACCGCCGGCGGCCGGTGCGGACGGCGTGGGTTGCGAGGCGGCCGGAGCAGAGGTCGCGGACTCCGAGGCGGCCGTGGCGACCGGAACGGCGTTGCCGGCGCTCGTACCGGTGGACGCCTTCTCCGTCGAGCTGCCGCACGCCGCCAGAAGGAACGCCGAGGCGAGCCCTGCGGCAGAGAGGACGACGATGCGTCGCTGGATCACGGAGTTTCCCTTCGCCGGTCGTTCTCCTTACTCCCTCAGTACGTGGGGTAACTCCCGCCCGCTCAGCCATCGGTGGCACATGGCGAAGCCTTGACCGACTGCGACGGAGAACTCAGGAAGCTCGGTCGGCGGCCGGCCGACGCCGCCCGATCGTCGGCGACCATCTCCGCGACGACGCCACCGGCTTGCCCGTCGGCTGAGCAGGGAGGTGGTCAGTCCATCGGGGACCGGGTGGGCGTCTGCTCCCGCTCGGACAGTGCCTGGAGCCGGTACTCCCTCGGAGAGAGCCCGTACGCGGTGCGAAAGGCGCGGGTGAATTCGGAGGCGCGGGGAAAGCCCCAGCGGGCGGCGACGGCGTGGACCGGCGTGGTGCGCAGCGAGGAGTCGGCCAGGTCGCGGTGCGCGTTCTCCAGCCGCCGGCCGCGGATCCAGGCCGCGACCGTTTCGCCCTGCGACTGCTGCTGAAAGATCCGGTACAGGTAGCTGCGGGAGATGTGGTGCGCGGCGGCGATCGCGGACGGCGTCAGCTCCGGGTCGTGGAGATTCTGCCGGATGAACGCCTGGACGCGTTGTGCTGTGACCCGCTGGCGGGTCTCCTGCGGAAGGGCGGCCTCTGCGTCCAGCACTTGGGCGAACCAGGCCGACACCAGGTCGAGTACGACCGTACCCAGGCGTGGCGCGTCGGACGGCTGAAGGGTTTCGGCCTGCCGGTCCAGACCGACGAGGAATTCGGTCAGCAGAGCGCCGATACCCTCCCGCCCCGACAGCCCCCGGCCCAGCAACTCCCGGACGCGGTGCGGCGGCACGGGCAGCAACGCCTTGGGGAAGTCCACGCCGACCCCCTTGACGGCACGGCGATCCCGCTCGTCCGCCGGCCGGAGATCGTACGGCCGCGAGCCGTCGACCATGTGCAGGTCACGTGGGCCGAACGTGTCGGTCCGTCCGGCGTGCTCGAGAGCCAGACCTCCATCGAGCAGCAGCGTCAGGTGGTACAACTCGGGGTCGGACCGACGCACCATTTTTCCGCTCCGCCGGTAGCGGGTCGGCAGGAACGACGACGGCCATACGGTCACCGGCCCCAGCTCCATCAGCCGGTACTCCGCCCAGTAGTCGGCCGTGTGGGCACTGATCAGGTCGCTCGATCGTGTCCGGCCGACCAGTTCCCGCCAGTACTCGAACCTGTCCTCCGCAGGCACGTCCTCGCTTCGGAACACGGTCCCGATCATTCCGTCCCATCTCCCCTGACGCCTGGCCCCTGACCCCTGGCCCAGGGCCATGGCCGCCCGTGCCGACAGCTGACTTACTTGGGTGCGCGCATCAGCAGATGGCCCTGGCGGAACTGGCGTTCCTCCTCGCGCGGCGCACGCAGCATCCGGCCGACCTCGACGAACCCGGCCTCGCCCGCGAGCCCCGCGAGGTCGTCGATCGGCCATCGGTACGCCGTCACCACTTTGTGGTCGAACGCTGTGACCGGCTCACCCTCCGACTCGAAGAACGCGAGCGAGAGGTGGCCGTCAGGCGCGAGTACCCGCCGGAACTCGGAGAGGTACGAGGGCACCTCCTGCGGTGGGGTGTGGATGACCGAGTAGTAGGACACGATGCCGTTCAGCTTGCCGTCGGCCAGGTCCAGGGCGTCCATGGAGCCGACCTCGAACCGCAGGTCCGGGTAGGCCTCGCGGGCAAGATCGATCATCACCGGCGACAGGTCGACGCCGAAGACATCCAACCCCAGGTCCCGCAGGTGCGCGGTGATGCGTCCCGGGCCGCATCCCAGCTCCGCGACGGGCCCGGCGCCGGTGGTCCGTACGAGATCGGCGAACGCGGCGAGCATCGCGCGATCCAGCGGAAGAGCGTCGAGGTCATGACGGAAGAGTTCGGCGTAACGGACTGCGACGGCGTCGTAGGCATCCGCTGTCGCACCGAGATGCGAGGAGGGTTCAGTCACAAGCGAGGACACTAGCTCGTCACGTAGGGCCATCTCCTGGAGGGCAGAGAGGAGTTGGTGGATGCCCCGTTCCATGCGGAGGGGTCACGGGGCGGCGATGCTCAGGCGGCCGGGGTGTTCAGCACGTACTCGCGCGAGGCGTACACCTCGCTGCGCAGGGCGGCCAGGTTGACGTCGAGGACCTGCCCGTCCCACTTGCGGGGCTCGCCGTTGATGAGGACGGCGGTGATGTTGCGGGCGTCGGAGCCCAGCACGAGGGTGCCGATGGGGTCGTTGAGGGGCATGTTGTTGAGGTCCTCGGCCTGGACGACCAACAGGTCGGCCTTCTTGCCCGGGGTGAGTGAACCGGTGACGCCGGCCAGGCCGTTGGTGCGGGCACCCTGGAGGGTGGCGAAGTCGAGGACGTCGTGGGTGGTGATGCGGGAGGGCTGCTGGTCGGTGCCGTGGACGGCGTTGACCGCGCGCATCCGCTGGATGGCGTGCAGGGCCCGCATCTGCGTGAACATGTCGCCGGCGAGGGCGACTTCGACGTCGATGCTCAGGCCGGGGCGGATGCCGACGGACAGGGCCTCGTCGACGGCGGGTATCGCGGTCTCGAGGCCGATCTGTGTGTCGGACGTGGGGGCAAGGGCGACCGTGGTGCCGGTCTCCCCCATCGCCTTCCACGCCTCGGCCTGCTGCGACCAGGGCGCGGACCTGCTGGGGCCGGGTGAAGAGGGTGGCCAGGGCGGAGGGCACGTCTGTGGCGTCCTCGTCGGGGACGACGAGGAAGTCGGTGCTGTTGCCGGGGGTGAGGGTGGCGACGTATGCGGAACGGTGGCCACGGCCGCCGGCCGGCGCGACGGTGTCCACGACCGCGGGGGCGATGGTCATGGCGGTGCAGTCGACGACGATGGCGTTGTCGTCGCCCGCCGCGGTGACGATGGCGGGGCCGACCCCCACGACCAGGGAGCCGACGAACAGGAGGTCGGCGCCGGTCATGGTCCCGATCAGCGGGTCCATCGTCAGGATGCGGGCGTTGGTGAACAGGACGGGACGTCCCTCGTCGTTCGAGAGGATCTCGTCGAGGGCCTCGGGGTTCCAGTGCACGGTGCGGGTGATGCTCATTGCATGTTCCTCATTGCATGCTCCTCGGTGGAGTCGCCTCATCGGTGTCCCTGCTGAGCGTCGTGAGTGCCGGTGGAGGTCCGAGGCGAGAGTTCGGCGGCTGCAGCGGCTGCCTGACCACCAGGTTCGTTGCACGGTGGAATCGGAACCAGGCCGCCGTTGTCCCAGGTGTCCGGCACCCACGATCCGTCCCGCCGCGTACGACGAAGGAGCCATGGGAAGGTCTCGGACGGCCCGTGCCGCTGGCGCACCGCACGAAGGACTTCGTCGCTCGCGATGCTGGGTGCGCGGCACCCAGGAAGCTCTCACCTGGGGAGACGGCTGCCTGGTTGTCACCGGCCGCGGGGCGGACCGTAGAGCCATGACCAGCAACGACACGCCCCGTGACCCACACCCGTACGTCGGGATGTGGGTGACCGCGGACGGCTTCATCCGCCAGGAACTGCTGCCGAACGGCCGCTACGACGAGGCCCGCGGCGACCGCCGGAGCGCCTACACCGGCAGCTACACCGTCACCGGCAACCACCTCGACTACGTCGACGACACCGGCTTCACCGCGACCGGCGACGTGCGCGACGGCGTGCTCTTCCACGAACACCTGGTGCTCTACCGCGAGGGCGACGAGCGCGACCGGCGGCGAGCCTGAGCACGACCAAGATCCACCGCTCGGTCCCCGTGCCCTCCGCACCTTGTTCACCCCTTGACCGGCGGCCGACGCGGTTCGATGCCGAACAGGTACGGGCGTTCATCGACGCCGCCCACAGCCGGCACGGCCGCGTCGACGTCATGGTGAGACCCAGCGCCAGGGGCACTTCATCAGCGTCGCCTCGATCGGCGCCCACCAGGTCTCCCCGACCACGGCCGTCCGCAACGCCTCCAAGCACGCCGTGTGGGCCACCGTCTCCCCGGGCGTGACCGAGTCCGAACTCGTCGAGCCCATCTCCGACCCGGAGGGCCGCGAGACGATGCGTACCTACCGCAGCGTCGTCACCCCGGCCTCGTCCGTCGCGGCGGCGATCGCGTCCCCACGGACGGCCCGGGAACGGAGTTCCGCGAAGGCAGCCGCGGTGAAAGAGGCGGGCTCGGCCTGGTAGACGACCAACTGCTGATACGGAGCACCGTTGACCGTGAATGCCGAGAACTGGATCTCCAGAGCACCGACCTCGGAATGCGCGAGGTTCTTCGCCTGCTGGGTCTTGCCCTTCACCTCGTGCCGTGCCCACAGCTCGGCGAATTCCGGGCTCTTCGAGCAGAGCGTGTCGACGACCTCGGCGATCCGCGGGGAATCGGGGTCGTATCCGTAGGCCGCCCGGATTTCTGCGACGCAGGAGTTCACGGCCCTCCCCCGGTCCCGGTAGAAGCTGCGCCCGGCCGGGTCGAGGAAGACCATGCGGGCCAGGTTGTCGAACCGCTGGAATCCGCTGTGCAGGGCCGCGGCGAGCGCGTTGTGCGCCAGGACGTCCAGGGCGGGTCCCAGAACGAAGGCGGGGATGTCGGGCCAGTTGTCGAGCAGTTGGAGGAGCTGGGGGCTGATCCTGTCGTGACCGACGGAGGTGCTGCGGCGCTCCTGAGGGGCCCTGGTGAGTCTGCGCAGGTGGTCGAGTGCCTCGTCGTCGAGGTGGAGGGCGGCGGCGACCGCGCCGATCACCTGCGGCGAGGGACTGGTCTCGCGGCCCTGTTCCAGGCGCATGTAGTAGTCGGAGCTCACACCCGCGAGCATGGCGACCTCCTCGCGGCGCAACCCCGGTACCCGCCTGCGGCCGTGCTCCGGCAGCCCCACGTCCTGCGGCTTGAGCGCTTCACGCCGTGCCCTGAGGAACTCTCCCAAAGGAGTGCCGTCGCTCATGAACCCCACCTCATCGCGATCCGGGTCATGGCGTCATTCTCCTTCGCGTCCGCCCGGGCCGGGAGTCGTGATCCTGGCCCTGGCACACCCAGGAAACACCGGGCCGGCTCATATGCGGTCTCAGTCGGTGCCCATCATGGTGTCCTGCGCGGGCACGGGGCCGGCGCTCAGCGAGCCGAGCGGGGCGAGGGCGTCGGAGGACGTGCTGCCAGGTTCGGCCTGGTAGACGATGAGCTGCTGGGTAGGGGCGCTGTTGACGGTGAACGCCTCGTAGTGCAGTTCCAACCCCTGGGCCGCGTCGCCCAGCCCGAGGAGATCGCCGAAGTTCTGTGCTTCCCTGCCTCACCGCGCTCCACCGGAAGGTGGGTGCCACTTCGCCCTGCTGCCCATGAAACGAGCACATGCGCAGTGATGTGTCGAGTCGTCCAGCAACTCGGTTTCCTCGCATCCTGACGAAGACGCCCGCTGTTCGACGATCAGTCAGTAGCGAATCTCGATGAGGCGGCCCGCTGCGTCCAGCTCGGGCACCGTGGGAACCCGCTCTGCGATCCCGAGCGCGATCCGGTGCGCCGACCAGGCAGCGGCAGCGGCGTCGAGTACATCGTCCACGGCGATCCGATCAGCCTCTCCGAGCTCGTCCGGGAGCACGAGTCCGGCCTCGGCCAGCAGTGCGCGGCGCAGGTTCTGGCCGCGCCAGGTCTTCTTGGCGTACGCCAGTGGCACCCCGCCGGCCAAGGCATGGAACGACACCTCGGGGTGCACCTCGTGGATGCGCTCATCGGCGAGCCAGCACGCCCGGGCCTCGAGAAGTTTCGGGGCCAGCGCCCACGCCTGCCGGCTCAGCCGACTGCCGGTGAGCTCCTGGCACCGGTCTGCGGCCGCCACATAATCAGGCTCCTGCCATGCCGACCTGGGCGCGATCAAGAAAACGCTGCTGCGTCGTATCCCAAGCAGCGCCCTGGCCGCGAGATCGGCGGCACGCCAGCCCTTCTCGACAACACCCAGCGGCATGTCCACCGCGATCGCCCGTACCGCACCGGCACGCTCGATCAGCGTATCGAGGGATACGGCCACCAGGCTCCCCGCGTACCCGCCGTCCGTGAGCCGGATCCCCACCCACCCCCGCTTGCCGCAGGCGTCGATTCCCAGAACGTCCATCCCACCCCCACACGAACTCGGACCGAAAAGTAGCAGCGCCTCCGCTGCCGGCGACGGACGGGACGGCAGCTGTGACAGTTCGAACACGCCGACAGGCCGTCCGCCCGGCAGACCCCAGCGCAGCACCGTCGCCGAGTCAGGCACCTGCATGCAGCAGAAGCAGGAGATGCCGATCATGCCGACGTCGCCGTCACACCGCGGCTGCGCGGCAACCCGCTCCATGAGGTCGTCCAGATCCTGACCCTGCGGAACGCCGCCGATGTTGCAGTTGCCGACCATGACGCCGCCGGAGTCACCGGTTTTGCGCATGTCGCCGCTGACGTGCGCGCACCCCTCCCGGACGACGCGCGCGATGCCCTTGGCCTCGACGCCGGCCTCCAGCTCCGCGGGCTGTCGCCCGCGACCGGCACCACGCCCGTCGCAGCGTCACTGCCATGGTCCGCGCCCATCGGCGAGAGCAGATCGACTACGCGCCTTCCGGCCGCCGAGCAGAGCCTCGGCGACGTTCTCACTGCACGTGGAATTCGCCACAATTTACTCCCTCAAGTAGGGACGAATGCATAAATGTGGTTCTTTAGATCTGGTTGCACTCCTCAGGTAACCAGCTCCAGGGATTCAACGACCAGTGGCATGGGAGAAGCGTTTGATCACGGCACGTAAGCGACGCACCGGGCTGATGGCTACGGCCGGCGTACTCGGCGGCGTACTCGCACTCACGGCCCTAGGCGGCACCAGCAACGCTGCCACCAGCGACAACGGCCCGGGGAACGACCCGAAATCGCAGGCGCAGGCAGATCAGACGGGCACCCAGGACGCTTCCGATGCCCGAATAAAGATCACGCCCTGGCAAGGCACCCACAGCGTCGGGATCAACGACCCCGTCAAAGTCACCGTCAGCAACGGAAAGCTCACCAAGGTGACCATGACCGCCGTCGCGACCGGTGCCGAGGTTCCGGGCACCGTGTCCGCGGACGGGACGTCCTGGCAGCCGGACGGCCGGCTGGAGCGGGCCACCAGGTATCAGGTCACCGCGGAGGCCGAGGACGCCCAGAGCCGCTCCGTCACCGGGAACGCCACGATCACCACGGTCTCCCCGGCCAACAACTTCATCGGACACCTCTCCCCCGAGGCCGGCTCGACCGTCGGCGTGGGCATGCCGGTGACGATCAACTTCGACAAGGCGATCAGCAACAAGGCCGCCGTGGAGTCGGAGATCCAGGTCAGCTCCAGCAGCGGCCAGCAGGTCGTCGGTCACTGGCTCAACGACAACCGCCTGGACTTCCGCCCCGAGAACTACTGGAAGTCCGGCTCCACCGTCACCGTCGCGCTCAACCGCCACGGCATCCAGAAGACGGTCACGTTCAAGATCGGCCGGGGCCAGATCAGCACCGTCGACGCCAAGACGAAGCAGATGACCGTCGTACGGGACGGCAAGACGATCAAAACCATCCCGATCTCGTCCGGCAGCCCCGAGCACCCGACGTACAACGGTCAGATGGTCATCTCCGAGAAGTTCAGGCAGATCCATATGAACGGTGCGACCGTCGGCCTCACGGAGAAGGACGGCAAGCCCTCGTACGACCTCAAGGCCGTACCGCACGCCATGCGCCTGACCGACACGGGCACGTTCATCCACGGCAACTACTGGGGTGCCGACTCGGTCTTCGGCAAGGTCAACACCAGCCACGGCTGCGTGGGGCTGAAGGACGTCAGGGGCGGCGGCGATGGCAAGCAGCCTGCCGCGTGGTTCTTCGACCACTCGATGATCGGTGACGTCGTGATCATCAAGAACTCCGCGGACAAGACCAAGCTGGCCCCGGACAACGGCCTCAGCGACTGGAACATGCCGTGGAGCGAGTGGGTCGCGGGAAGCGCGACCCACTGACACCACGCGACTCCACGCACAGGAACCTGGCCCCCTTCCGCCACGGTCGCCCTCTGAACCCGTCGCCGCCTCCGATCGCCGATACGAGACGACCCGTCTCGGCATACAACACCGGCTCCGTCATGCACCGCACCTGATCCGTCACGGTACGAGTGGGGCAACCGTCCAGGGCAGGGTGAGCGGCACCCTGGAGGAGAAGGTGTGACGGCGGGAGAGGAGGCGTGATGCGAACCAGTGACGAGATCTATCACCGGGTCCGCTGGGACCCGCGGTTCGCCCCGGCCCGGTTCGTACTGGGGATCAGACAGCGCGGGGATGCCACCCAACGCATCCCGCTGCCTTCCTTCGTGCCCGGGGGCGACATCCCCTGGCACCGGGTGGTGTTCATCGAGGCGGACGGCGAGGTGATCTGGGACCGGTCCACGGGTGTGGACCGCATCGACGCGTCGGGCGCCGGCCGGGTGCGGGACCCGCAAGCGGGCCTGGGCTTCGGCGGGGGCGAACCCGTCGGCGTCCTCGGCGTGTCCCCGACGGCCGACACGGCGGTGGCCTGGATCCCGCCCGCGGAACTGTGGCCGCCGATCCAGGACATCCGCCGGGATTACGATCCGCAGATCCACCGCTGGCCGCCGCACGCCAATGTGCTCTTCGGCTTCGTGCCGGAGCCCGACTTCGAGCGGGCCGCCCCGCTGCTCGCCGCGGCGATGGCCCGGACGCCGGTCTTCACCGCCCGGCTGGACGGGCTACGCACCTTCCGGCACAGGGCGTACTTCACCGTGTGGCTCGACCCGACAGCAGCCGGCGAGGCGCCGTGGACGGACCTGCACCGCGTACTGCAGCAGCGGTTCCCGCGCTGTCGTGGGCCCGCCGAGAAGTTCACCCCGCATCTGTCCCTGGGCCGGACCCGGGATCCGCGGCGAGTCAGCGCCGACTGCGCCGCCCGGCTCGACGCCACAACGGCGACCGTCTGGGAACTCGTCCTGCTCTCACGCAAAGGCCACGGGCCGATGCGGCCACGAGCCACGGTCGCCCTGCGCACCGGCGACGTCCGCTGGCTGCCCGCACCCGGCCCCGATGCGCCGGACCCGGAGGACACCGCATGGCTCTCCGAGATCAACGACAGGTAAGGCCACAGCCAGGTGGGGCAAAGCGCCACCAAGGATTCAGGTCGCATGGGCGGAGCATTCGAGCCACCGCTGACGAGCATGCCCTGCAGGCGGATCCACTCCACCAGCCCGGACCCGCACAGCAGTTGGCCCGATCGCTGAGCCACCATAGTCACGGTCAGGCACACACAGGGTCTCAGCCAGTGCACCGCGCACCGCGCACGTCACCTGCGAGGTCTTCGACAGCACCGCGAAGAGGCTCCGGCCACGTCACGCGGGACGGCAAGTGCGTCCGGGCGGAACTGGAGCTGCCACCCGGATTCCATGGCCCCGTGGCCCAAGTACCCGGATGGCGCGGCGGGTCGGTGGTCGGCCGACCCATGCGCGAGGGGAGGCATCGGAGTGGCAACGGCGCGTGACGTCACGCTGCCACCGAAGGGCTGTCTCCGGCGAGACGATCAGGTCCAGCTGCCGCAGCGTGGGCCTGGGCGGCCGGTGGAGAAGTGCAGCAAGGAAAGCACGATCCGCCGGGGCGACCCGTGGCCTGTCGATCTGCCGCTACATGACAGCGAGTTGGTGGCTGAGCGTCAATTTCTCGATCTTCTTGTCCGCATCGCTCACCGGCGACGCGCTCCGGCCGACGCTCACAAGAAAGGCCCGCTCTACGAAGCCCTGGGCATCATCATCAGCTACGAACACGCAACAAGGACCGCAACCGTAAGGTTGAGGCCCTCGTCATCGTGTCGTCAGTGGTTGTGGGACGTTCACGAGATCCTTTGACCAGCCGCAACAGGGCTAATTGATGTTGAGGTTCCCGCGAGACGCAAGATCATCCCCCGAGAATATGCACACGCAATTGTTTTGACATGCACGCACTCTCTGCGTCTCACAGCCCGCACAGGCAGCATAAGCTGGAGAGTCCCATGCCCGATTGCACCTTGGACCAAGCTGGGCCGGTCGCGAAAGGCCAACATCACCCTCAGTTACGTCGACCGCGTGGCCGTAGGGCCACCATCGCGTTCGAGGTTTCGGGCAGCCCCGCACCACGCAGCACGTGAGTGCGAGCGCGCCTACGCCTACGCGGACAGCGCAGGGAACACGACCACCGAGCCGTCCTTGTTGCGGGCAATCTCAATCGCCACGTCTGTCGTGCGGCTGTTGACCATGACGCCGTCGCCCAGCTTGCGAATCCGGTTTGCCGCTCGCATCAGGCGATCGACTTCACCGGTCGTGAAGACGGGCCACAGACCTTGCGGACCTGCCAGCTCCAGCGCCGACAAGCGTTCCAGGACACCGGCAATGCTCCACTCCAGTTCGTCGAGGCGCTGCTGGTCGCGCTTGAGTTCGCGGGTGAAGTTCTCGAACAAGTTGTCAGGGTTGTCCTGGGCATGCTCGACAGCCTGCAGGACGACGACCCGCCTCTTCAGCGCAATGGCCAGGGCAGCGAGTTCGAGGTGGGCGCGGAACATGCCGCCATGCTCGTCGACGCCGGGGAACGACTTGGCCAGCATGCTGATCTCGACGGACTTGCCCTCGGGCAGCTTGTCGAGTGCGCTCTGCCACCGGGCAAGGCGGCGGTCAGCGGCGCCCAACGCCGTGTTGATGGCGTGCACTGCCGAGTCCAGTCCCAGGGAGACTCCGAGCTTGCCCTGGTCAAGCAGAACGGCGGTGGCTTTGTCGATGGCATCGCGGCAGCCGTCGAGTTCGCTGTGTTCATCTTCGAGCTTCTGCTCGTGCAGCTGCTCCAGCAGTTCTGTGATGTGTTCGATAGCCTGCTGGCGCTTGTAGTCGGCATGCGCGCTCATGCCCACCGCTACGGCCATGAGCATGAGCGGCGCGGCCACCGTGAGCGCCGCGCTGCCGGCGGCCGCGACGCCGGCTGTCGCACCGGCTCCGCCGACCGCGCCGGCTGCCGCCGCTTTACCGACTGGCACGAAGGTCGCATTGGCGGCGATGCCCGTCGAGTTCATGAGTGCACTGTGGATGCCACCGGCCGCCGCCTTCGACGCCATCGGGCGAACGATGCCCTGACCGAACTGGGCGGCGACCTTCGCTGGCACCACCATGCGATACAGGTTTTCGCCGGCTGCGGTCGCCCTGGCCGCCGTAAGGGAAGTTCGCGTCGATTGCGTGATGAACTGTGACAGGTGCTGCGCTAGGGGACTCGCGGCATCGAGTGGGATACCTCGGCTGCAGTCGAGCTTGTCGGGCCGCGGATGCACCTCAAGTGTGGCGATCGGCGCTGCGGCCAGGGCGGCCAGCACACCACGCAGCTCAGCCAGGCGCTCAGCCGTCATCGCCTCGCCTCCGGCCATTGCCGGCACCCGGACGTCACCGGTCGCCAGCGTCCACACCGGAACGACTGCCTTGCGATCGTCAGTCATCGTCTCCCCCTTGTTTTCCAACAACAGCCTACGGATGACGTCCGACAAGAACGGCATGAACCTCGTGTATGCAGCTACGGCGCCCCTCACCTGCAATGCTGGCCGGGACCGGCGGCTCGTGGTGCGGGCCGACGAGACCCATTGGGCACGCGGGAATCGCACGCTGCGAAAGATCGCGGACCTCCGGCGGCCGCGTAGCAGCCTCAGAGTCGCCCTCACCACAGCGCTCCCGCAGGGCATCTGGGATCCGGGAACTTGCAACCGCCCTGGATGTAGACGGCATAGCGGAGCCCGTTAATGCGCTGTCTGTCGTCGCTGCCCCATGGGGTTCGTGAATCGATCGCCTGCGTCAGCATCGAACTCAACTCGGGGGTTGCCGAAAGCCAAGTCGTGGACGGCCTTGAGGCGAGATCGGGCGCGTCCCGGCAACTTCCCGAATCCAGTCGACCGTACTGGCCTCTCGTCCGAAATCAACATCTATTCTGAGGCAGGGTCTGGTAGCTCCTGCCGATGCAACGCTCCGGCAGCCGACAAGGGGTGGCAAGTGACAGCGGATGTCCGTGGGCCGGCATGGGCACTCGAGGGATTGGGTGCGCGGTCCGGGCGCTATCCCCTGGCGGTGGAGGGCCCGGTGATGCGGGCGGTGGACCGGCTGGTTCCTGGAGTGTCCACGGTGACCCGCTACATCCGTTACCACTCGCTGTATGCGGCGATCGCGGCGCAGGCGGAACGGAACGCGTGGGACATCACCGCGTGCCGCCGGGCGGTCCGCCGCAGCGAGGTCCTGCTGGCGGCGCTCCAGCACCACACGGAGACAGAACCGGCGTGGCTTGCCCACGGGGTCGATCGGGTGCGGCGTTTCTGCACAGAGGAACTGGAACTCGCGAGAGCCGCCGACGAGGAGCAGCTGAGCCAGTCGTACTCCCCCCGCCGCTGGGGCTTTTGGGACCAGTACGGCGGACCCGCCACGGTGCTCGGCACCGTGGACGTCCGGGCCGGAGTGCTCAGACCCGGCCGGCACCCGTGCCCTCCCGCGGTCAAGGAGCTCTTCGCACCTCTGCTGTCTCTCGCGGAGCGGGACGTCGTGCCCGTCGCCGCCCTGGAGACAGCGGGGCAGGCGGCTCTTGGCGTCCCGAGTCCGGCAGAGCGGGAATGGCTGACGGACGTGCTGACCGCAACTCGCGGTGGAGGAACCCACGCGCAGGGGGACTGGGAGGCGTCCGACCGCACTCGGCGTGCGACCCTCCGTATCCTCGGCCGGGCGATCGATCTCCACGGTCATGAGGGCCACGGGTATCAGGAGACGCTGCGCTCCGCGGTCGCCTTCGGCGGCGAGGCGACAACGGATCCCGTTCTGGCGGCGATTCCCGAGACGGCCGGTTGGCGGGGAGTGCTGCTGCGCCATTACTCCGTCGGCGCCTGGCGTCGGCTGTGGGCGGCACTGGTGGCCGGTGTCGGCTCCAAGGACGGCGAGGCCGACCGGTCGGCCGAGGAACTGCGCGGCTGGCTGGCGCAACAGGCCCCGAATGCGAATGTACGGCGGGTCCTGAACGACCTGCCTCCGCTCAAGAACGCGGCAGGTCAGTTGTTGCCGGTCGAACGGCAACTCCTGACGCAGGGTGCCGATGCCCCGATGACCAATCTGCTGCTCCTGATGGTGGGTGCGCTGCGCTCCCGGGAGGGTCATCTACCAGACGACGTACGGGCCGTCTTCCTGGGCCGTCAGCGGCGCTGGGCCGAGTTCCTCGACCCGACGTGGGTCGACGGCCTCATCGACGACTACGCCGACCGGCCGGTCCGCGACCTGGCCGCTCGGCTGGTGGACGACATGCTCGCCCAGTCCCGCAGAGTCGCCCTCGCGAAGCTGCGCACCGACCTCGCGACCGGCGGGCTGAAGATCTTCTCCCGTCTGCACCTTCGCAACGAGCGTTATTTCAAGACCGGTGACGAAGGAGACTCCGACATCGGCACCCGCATCCCCCAACTGGGCTCCCTGGCAGTGCAGCTGGGGCTTTTCGCGGTCCGCGACAACTGCCACACCGTCACCGCGGAGGGACGGCGAATCCTGGAGACAAACCCATGAGCGCGGCACAGCACACCCGGTTCGCATCCCCCGTCACGCTGCTGAGAGAGTGGAGCGAACGCAGCGAGCAGCAGGCGCTGCACGAAGCACTCTTCCTCGGTTTCACAGTCGATCTCCCCTTCCTGGAGAAGGTCGCCATACCCGTCGCCCGTGGCCTGGGTGCCCGCACCGCGGTGATCGGTGATGCGGCCCAAGGGCTGTACGACCCGGTCGATGTGCGCATGGCCGGCCGCAGTTATCTGCACGGCCTGGCCTCCTGCCAGCGTGCGTTCCACCCCAAGGTCGTCCTTCTGATCGGAGAACACGCCTGCCGGCTCGCAGTGGGTTCGGGTAACCCGACGCTGTCCGGCTGGGGTGCCAACGACGAACTGTGGACGGTGGTGGAAACCGAGGACGACGACTCCCACGCGCTCTTGGCCGACCTCGCCGACTGGTTGGACGCACTGCCCTCCGCCGTGGAACTGGCCCCTTGGTCGGCGAGTCATCTGGCGGAACTGGCTGCCCTTCTGACCGAGCGGCATGTCAACGCCCCGGCCGGACCGGAAACCGGTGCCCGGCTTCTGCACAACCTCCAGGAGAGTCTGCTGGACCAACTGCCGCTCGGTCCTGTCGACGAACTGCACGCGTACGCCCCGTTCGTCGACGAGGCCGGTCATGCCCTCAGCGGGCTGCTCGGCCGTCTGACACCCCGCCGCACCATCCTCGGGCTCCAGCCTCGCTGGTCGAGCTACGACGCCGGAGCGATCAAGAGGGCACTCGGCGGCTTCGACGCGCAGATCCGTTTCCTCGAGGAGACTCGGATGCGGCACGGCAAATTCGTCGAGTGGCAGGCTGGCGGCCGCCGATACGCTCTCACCGGGAGCCCGAATCTCACCCGCGCCGCGCTGTGCACCAGCACCCGGGACGGCGGCAACTGCGAGCTCGCCGTACTCGCCGCCGACACCGCGCCGCTGCTTCCCGAGCAGGGGCGCATCACCTCACTCGCGAGCCTAACGGGCCGCACCATCCGGCCCTTCCAGTCCACCGGTCACACGCTCGTCCTGCTGGGCGCGAAGACGGACAGTGAAGGCCTGCACGTCTCTCTGGCGCACCCCCAGCCCCTGCCCGTGGTGATCAGCACGTCTCCGGACGGTTCACCGGGTTCCTGGACACGGACCGGAACCATTCCGGCGGGGGCGGCGGCCTGCTCCTTCCCGCTGCCCGAGGTTCCTGGTGCGGCGGTTCGCGCCACGTGCGCCCGTCCTGACGGCACCACAGCCGAATCCGCCGTCGTCTTCGTGTACAGCCCCGTGCACTGCGCACGGCGCCACAGCGCCGACAGCGTTCCCCGGCTGAGATACGACTACACGGCGCAGACCCTGTTCGCCGACGAGCGTGCCGCACGCCGTTTCGAAACCGATCTGCTGCGCCTGCGCGAACTCACCGCCGGAACGTCCGCTCCCCGGGTGAGCCCGGCGGGAGACACGACAACGGGCTCGGTGACATCGAGCGGCGTCGACCGCTGGGACGCCTACCTCGCCGACTGCCGCCGGATGATCGGGGCGCCGTTGACGGATCTGGCGTTCGGCACCTCGCCGCTCGACCTGCCGCAGGCACCCTCGTCGCGGTGGATCGTGTCGGCGGTCACCCTTGGCGTGCGGGAGGAGGACGACGAAGAGCACGAGGACGAGACGGAGGAGGTGGACCTCCCCACCACGAGCGCGCCGCTCGCCCCGTACGTCGCGCCAGAGCAGCGTGCCCGTTGTCGCGCCTGGGCCCAGCGCTGGGTCGCCGCGCTCACGGGCCCTGACGGTTCAGCCGCAGCACCGGTTCCGGTCCGGCTGCTCGTGGCCAGCCTGTACGTCCAGCTCCTGGCCGCCGGAGTCTGGGACGAGCAAGACCAGAGCTGGCGCGACGGACTCAGCCGCCTCCTCGAAGCACTCCGTTCCGAGGACCTGGCGGGCGAGGCGGACCACGATGCGCCGCCCGAGACCCGGCGACGGCTGGACGCGGTGGCGGCCGTGGTGATGACACTGCTCGTCCAGGACGCCACCTTCACCGGCGGCGGCGAGCACGACGTACTCGCGGCCCGCGCCTGGCACGGCGGCAAGGCGATGATCGCGCGTGCCGAGCCCGCCGAGGCGGAGGACCTGATGATCCCGCCGGAGCGGGCGCTCGCCCGCGTCGCGCCCTGGAGCGAGGTGGACAGACTCATCGCCCTGGCGCAGGAAGACGACCCCTACGCGGAGGCGATAGAGGGGCTCACCGCGGCCGGCTGGTCGGTCGCGTGCGAGGACGGGCTCTGGGAGATCACGGGCTCCTTCGGCAATCCACTTCCGGTCGTGGCCAAGGCGGCCGAACGACTCGGGCGGCAGCACGCCGACGGCGTGCTCGTGCGAGCTCGCAGCAAGAACCGCTGGGCCTTCATGGCATGGGCGGACCCCTACCTGGTCCTGCTGAATCCCCCGGCACGCGTCTGGTTCACCTACCAGGTACGCCCCCCTGCCACACCGGAATCACGGTTCAGCGGCGGCGATCTTTCCGCGGTACCCGGCCGCGTCGGTTCCCCGGCCCCGCTGCAGAAGGGCCCGCCGGAAGCTCTCAGGAAGATTCTCGCCGAAGTAGGTCTCACCTACCCGGAGTTGGTCAGTCGCCTGTTCACACTCGACACGTGACGGGGAAGGAAAGCGATCAGTGCCGTGAGGCCACCGGCGACGGAACGTCGAGCGGCTGATTTCCCTCGATTGACCTCGTCTCACCGTCACGCCGCTGCTCAAGGCGGGCAGGCGCGATGATGGTGGGAGCCTGTCCGGGAGGCAGGGAGTTGTCCGCTCCGAGCACTTGGCAGCGCGCCAGTCCGTGCCGGTACCACAGTGCCGCCGTCCACGCACAGAGCAGCGCGTCGATGAGGTCCTCCCGGTGCTTGTAGTCAGCCGCCTTCTGAGGTGAGGGCTCGGAGAGCAGTTGACGGGAGACCGGGTGGGAGGAGAGCAGGAGGGGCGGATCGGCGGTGGCCAGGCCCGCCATGTGCCCGATTAGCGTGTCGCACTCCGCCGCCCGTACCGCTCGCCACTGTGCCGTCGGAACTCGTGCCGGTCGGCGCTTGTACGTGGGGCGTTCCTGGTCGAAGCCCAGCTCGGCGGCTCCGACCAGGGTCGTGTACGGATAGCACTCGGAGAAGACCAGACCGCCTGCCGGCGGCCCGCCCCTGCCGTCGTCGTAGGACCAGCCCGACTCCTCCAGCCGTTCCCGCAGCAGCACTCCGGCCTGTCGGGGAGAGCTCTGATTGGTACTGTTCGCGCTCACCTTCCAACGGCCGTACCGCCGGCCGACCTCCCGCTCGCAGGGCCGCTGGCCGGCCAGGTTGTCGACGACCAGCGGTGCGTCGACGAATGCCAGGGTCGATCCGTCGACGGCTGTCCTGGCCAGCCACGACATCGTCTCGTCGAGGCCGCGGGTCCAGCCGCATTCGATCACGACGCCGTGCCCGTCGATGGTAGCCACGCCTGTTTCATTGGGCTTGGTGCGGGCTCCGCCCTGCGCCCAGGCGAGGTCGATGCCTATGAACCGTTCGATTCCCATGCAGCCGTGGTACCAGAGAACCCGCCTCTGATGTGAAGCGGGCCTCTTCCCTGCCGATCAGCCGGGGCCGCACCGGCCGAGGTGTTCATCTCTTGTAGCGCGCGATGTTGTTGAGCGGCGGGATCCGTGAGCTGAACACCCAGACCCCTTGGGAGAGCGTCGCGCCGAGCATGCGCCCGGAGGTTCGCAGCCAGGGGTTGGAGGCTTGGAGCGACGCGAAGTTGTCGTTCGAGACGATGACCCCGTCCACGGCGTGGGCAATGTCGACGACCAGTGCGTCTCCACGTCCCTCGGTACCCGCCGGCGGCTGCACCACCTGGCGTGCGTCGATCGCTGCCTGCACGGCCACTCGCTCCTCCTCGGCCACGTCGTGGCGGAGCGTCGCGTCGACGACGACGTGAATGTCCTGGTTGGGATAGCGGCGCTGTAGGGCGGCGACGCCCTGTTCCAGGATGGCGAAACGCGGTCGGCCACCGGCGGCCCGGCTGGCGCTGGAGATCCAGGCGAGGTTCGAGCCGTCGACCACCAGCGGACGGTTGTCCGCCGTGGCGGCGAGGCGCGCCAGGACCTCCGGGAGGCCTTGCCGCGCTTCGAGCCTGCCTGCGCCGGGGGGACGTCGGGCTTGGTCCGATGAGGATGCGTGGGCAGCGGGGCGCTGCGATGGGGTGCCCCGCGCAGGGACATCAGGTGAGCCAGCTCTTTCTCGACCTCGGGTGATGCCCCGGTCGTGCCGAAGCTCGACATCGGTTCGTTGAGAACGACCTCGCCTGTTTTGACGAGCGTCGCCTTGACTTCGAGCAACCCTTCCTTGGTGTAGGTGTAGTCGAGTTCGAACGTTCCGTCCTGCGCTGAGCACCGTCTCTTGTATTCAAGGGTGAGTACGGTGAGCCGGACATTGTCCGGGTGGTCGACCGGCTTGTCCGAGTCGCCCTCCCACGCCTCGACCTGGAGAGACGCCAGGTTGTCCTTCGTCGGCGTGTACGACTTCTTGCGGATCTGTGGAAGCGGCTGGTTCCGCGGGATGATGGTGCTGAAGCTGCGCCGGCCACCACGCTCGGTCGTCACCGTGCCCAGCGCATGGGAGTTGACCACCTGGACGATGCTGTCGAGTTCGCCGTTCAGGGAAGCGGCCGCGATCGCGTCATCGATCTCGTCTCTCCACCACTGGCCTCATCGGTCATCTCGTGCTGCCAGAGGACTTGGAGGAGGTCGAGGTGGTCCAGTTTTCGAGCCGTGGGCCCGGGCGAGGCGGGCGTGCAGACCCGCGGCGGCCATAGACGGGATCCACCAGCCCCCCGCTATCTGCCGCAGCAGTGGAGCGAGCTACTGGCGCGCCCGGAAATCACCCACCAGAGTCCAGAGGCTGGTCAAAGTCCCCCCGTCACGACGCCCTGCGGCTCGCCGTTGACCGTGACGGCCGTATCGGCCTCCACCATGCGCACAGACATGTCGATCGGTGCGGGGCGGGCGTTGGCTGATTCAGCTGCCGAGAGGTGTTGGACGTTGGAGGAGCCGTCGGCGAACGGGCGGACAGTGTGGGCCAAAAGACGGGTCAGTTCATCATCGAGCCCAGCCTGCAGTGGGGTCCCGTCGGGGCCGAAGGAATCGATCTCGCGCTCGGCGAGCTGCTTGCCGGTGGCCGCGTGGGTGGCGGTGAAGCGCAGGATGCCGCTCTCGTTGTAGCGGAACTTGATCTCGATCTTGTTCCGGCGGATGTCCTGTTCGCGGGCCGGGAGATCCACCTCGATGTTGGCCAGGGGAAAGGCACGGTCGCTGTCGGCCGGGTAGCCGACCTCGCCCTCGATCACCGGCACGCGCACGAAGGAAGCGCCCGGCGTGTCCGGGTAGAAGTTGCCCGAACCCTCCGCGGGGAGCGTGGCATTGCGTCGGATGATGGCGCGAAAACCCTTCTGTTCACCCGCGCTCACAGCCGTGCCCAGGTCGTAGCTGGTGACCAAGGAGAAGTCTCTGTCATCGCCGAGTTCGCCGTCGAGGGAGGCCGCGTAGATGGCCGCGCCTCGGGCAACGGCGGTCATGGGTCGGCACAGGCCGCTGTCCACGATGCGATCGTGGCCGAGAAGCTCACCCAGGGCATGACGCACCTGGGGGATCTGCGAGGTGCCGCCGATCATCAGGACGGAGTCGATGTCGTCCGAGGTGATGGCCAGATCTTCCAGAGCCTGCTGGACCGGCTCCAGGGCGCGGGTGATGAGCGAAGTGATCGCCTCGGTGTACTCGGCCGCGGTGATCCTGACCTCACGCCTCGAGATCGAGGGGGCGAGGCCGATCGGGAGGTCGAAGAAGAGCGCGCCGTCCACTGGCACGGAGGACAGGGCGATCTTCGTCAGCTCGACCGACCGGCGCCACCGGCGTCGTTCAGCCTTGGTGAGCCGGTCCGCGGTCAGGCCGATCTTCTGCTGGATCAGCTGGGCCAGCGCGTTGTCGAACTCCAGGCCTCCGAGGGCGGTGATGCCACGGGAGGTCTGCTCCTCGAAGAGGCCGTCGTCGTATTCGAGGACGGTGACGTCGATGGTTCCGCCGCCCCAGTCGAAGACGAGGAAGCGGCCGGGGATCGGGACGTCGTGGGCGTACGAGATCGCGGCCGCGGTGGGCTCGTTGAGCAGGGCCCGGACTTTCACTCCGCCGAGCGCTGCCGCGGCACGGGTGCGGTAGCGGGCGCCACCCGTGGCGTTGGCGGGGACCGTGACGACCGCGTCGGAGAGGTCGAGCAGCTGGGCGGAGACGCCTTCCTTCATCCGGCTGAAGAGGGAGGCGGCCGCGACCGTGCTGTGGAACTTCTCCGAGCCGACCCAGACGTGGTGCTCCTCGAGCTGGGCTGCGACCTCTAGACCGTCGGTGTCGCCGTCCTTCTCGGCACCGGAGCGGGTGCCGAGCATGCGCTTCACAGCGTCGAGCGGCTCGCTGGTGCCAGTCTTCGCCTCCCAGCCGAAGCAGAGGGTGCGCTGGAGGTCGCGGACGGACAGCGCGGAGGGGAAGAGCTGCTCGAACTCCGACATCCGCCACTGGGCGGGCACGTTGTCGCCGTCGACCGGCAGCACTTCGGTGGTGTGCCCGTTCCAGCGAGCAACAACCGAGTTACTCGTACCGAAGTCGATACCAAAACTCATCGCGTGCCTCTCTGGTTCATCTGCTTGCTGGCCGCAGCACGCAGCGACTGCCTATAACTCGTTGTCTTCGGCACGCGCCCACCTGTCGTCGCATCCGGTGAACCAGACGTAGACCAGGCACCGCCACGCGATCCCTCCTCGAGAATCTCCCTGGTTGGCGAATCCCCAGGCTCCTGTTGAACGCCAGGCGCCTGACCCCGATGAACCTTCTTCTCGTGCGGAGAATCACCAGGATCCCCATTGAGGCCTTTCCTCTGCTTTTTAGCTGCCTCCGTATGCGTGGCCCTGCGCTTCTGCCCCGGCTTCGCCTTCTCCGCTGCAGGTACCGGCAATGGATTCTTGGGAAGGGCTTTGAGCCATCCACGCTCAACAAGCTTTCCAGATTCACTGTCCACATAAGCCGGTGCTGCAACTTCGTATACAACCGGTCCACGGCTCATAGCCCCAGGTGGATCTTCCACTACATTGAACTGTGAATGATCATCGGCCTTCCAGATAATCTCCAGGCCTGCCCGCGACAACTCATGGTCGATTCGCGCCAATACCACCCTAAGACTCTTGGACTCCAAGGTCTGACGATGAATAGCAGCCAACTGGGCCAAATGCACTTGACGGGTCCTCATCCCTTCCATCACACCGCTCCGTACAGAATCGGCAATTTGAGGAAGGACACGTCTCATCAACTCGGACCGGATGACGCCGGCAGGATCACTCTCTGCCCCGTTACCCTCAAGAAGGGCACCCAAGGTCTCAGCTACGCGCTCCAGCTCCTCCTCCACCACAGGCAGGAGTGCTTCATTGATGGACTTGAGAATCGCCGGCGCATCCAGGGCTCCTGCAGCAATCTTAGGAATGTCGCTAGCAGTGAACTTCCAAGGTTGCATATCAGCTGATTTGAGTTCGTCGTTGCTGGAATACGGTTCCTGCCCAGCAAAGGATGCACGCTTTTTCCGGGCTTCGCGCGCCCTGCGACTTCCAGTCATGATGTGCTGCTCTCTGGGTCTTCAAGGGCTGCGGGGTCTTCAGCAGCCGGGGAAAGGTGTTCTGTCGCCCTGGTGATTATTTCTCGGGCCGCCTCGGTACGAGACCACTCGCGGTCGCTGTCCGTGGGCGGCTTGGTGAGCCTCTGCAGAGGCTCGGGCGGGAGTTCCAGCCGGTGGCTCGTGCCGGTGGGGTCCTTCCAGCGGTGTGGGGCGAGCGGGACGGCGAACCAGGGTACTTCCTGCTGCTCCCGCTCGGCCTTCTCGATCATGTCCTTGGCGCGGTTGATCCGGACGCGGCCGCTGTCGTCGAGTTCCTTCCTCAGGGCTCGCCAGGCCTTCTTCCAGTCGTCCGCCCCGTCGGGCACGCCGAGCACCAGATAAGGGTTGAGCGGCTGGTCGCGTTCTCCGCTGGGCCGGTCTTCCAGGAAACCCCGATTCTTCCGCAGCATGGCTACGGCACCTCCGCCGAGCTGGTCCCGCACCGGGGGACGGCCTTCGGCGTCCTGCTCCAGGAGTTTGAGGGACTCCGTCATCTCCTGGCCCGCGCGCAAGTAGGCCTGGACGTTCTGGGCCTCCCAGCGCGCCGGCTGCGAGTGGTGCCGGATCCTTGCGGCCATGGTGAGCGCCGCCTTCCTCCGCTGTTCCGCCGTCTCGTCGTCCCCGCGGAGGAGGGCACGGTGCATCTGCCGCACGGCTCTGATCAGGGTCCGGACGTCGATCCAGCCGTTGAACTTCTTGTTGCTCGCGCTGCGCAAGCGGGGGTGGATGCGCTCCAGGAGGACCCACAGCCTCTCGTCGGCGACGAGGTCGTCCGGGACTTCCCCGGTCCGCCGCACCTCGCGCAGGGCGTCCAGGAGCTTCTGCGTCGGCGGCAGGAGGTCGGTCCACTCCTCGGCGATGGCCTTCGCGTCGTTGGCCTGCAGCCTCACCAGCAGGCGCCAGTCCTGCGGCCAGTCACGGCCGGGTTCCGTTCCCGGGCCGGCTTCCCGGCGTTCCCGTTCCAGGGGCCAGGCCAACAGGTCCATCTCCTCGTCGGTGAGGGACGCCGGGTCCAGGCGGGCGCGGAAGTAGGCGGCACGGGAGGTGCCGTCGCGCTCAGGGACCGCGCCGATCCACTCCTCGTCGATGTAGTCGTCGAGAAGCGGCCGGGGAAGCTTCGCGAGGAGAGCCCTCTGCCGAGGGGCCGGCAGGTTGGTCTCCAGCAGGCGACGGTCGTCCTGGTAGATCTGCCACATGCTGCCCGGCTCCCCCAGGAGTGGCAGCGGCTTGTCCTCCAGCAGGGCGCGGGCGCGTTCGTGGAGGCGGCCGTTGAAGACGTCCAACCCGTGGTCTTGTGCCATGACGAGCAGGGAGACGCCCGAGACCGGGTCGTCCTGCCGGGACGCCGAATCGGCCGCGGCTCGCGCCAGCTTCTGCGCGGAGAGCGTTCCGGTCTTCGCCTCCAGAGCGTGGGGCAGCACGATTTCAGCGAAGGAGCAGGCGCGCTCCCAGGCCTCCCGGTCGGCGAATCCTTCCGGGACGGGCTCAGGCATGACCGGTTCCGGCGCCGGTTGCTTCTGCGGCGGAACGACCGGAGCGGGGCTGCCGACGGCTTCCGCGGCCTCCGGAGCTTCTCCGACGGTCCGACCCTGGGCGCGGGCCTGGCGAAGGGCGAGGCGGCGGGCTATCTCGCGCTGCCGCAGCTCCTCCAGTCGGGCCTGCTCGTCCTGGCCCGCCCCCAGTGGGTTTCCTGCCGTCATCAGAGCTCCTCCGCGAAGATGTGCGCTTGCTCGATCACCGCGGCAGGGGTCCGGTCCAGGCTGTAGGAGTCGGCGAAGGCGATCCTGTTGGCGAGACCACCGGCACGGACCTCGTTACGCATAGCTCGGAGCCGTTCGTTCCCGCACTCCTCGCTGGCGGACTCCAGCGGATGCTTGACGGCGACCGCGACGGGCTCGCCGGTGAAGTCCGAGGTGAAGAGCGCCACAGGTCCGGCAGCGGTCTCCTTCAGGCTGACGTTGGGCTCCTCGTCCGCCCAACCCTTCAGCAGGACGGCGTGCTCGCCCGGATCGACCTGCAGTTTCCGGCCGCGCAGGGCGTCGGTCAGGTCGCGAGCGAGCCGCCAGTCGTACAGCGGGTGGAGGCGCATGTTGGAGTAGTCGCGCAGGCAGGCGTAGCAGGAACTGCGGCAGTTCTGCGCATGATGGTCGGCCTCCAGGTCGTGCACGTACCGGTCCACCGCCTGGAGGAACTCCTCGATGTGTTCCTCCGAACCGAGGTAGGTGCTGAAGCCCGCGCCGTTGTCGAGGCTGTCCGCCAGGTAAGCCATGACGGGAGCGGCCACCGGGGCGTCCGAGCCGTGGATGCCGCTGAGGAGCTCCTCCGGCTGCACGTCCAAGTGCGGGGCGGCGGCACGGCGCAGCAAGGCCGCCAGCGAGTACCAGGCGGCGCGCCGGCCGTGGTAGGCCTCGGGGAAACCGTCTATCTGCTGGGACTTCGAGATGTCGAAGCGGAGGCCCCGGATCGTGTCAAGGGCGTCCTTGGCCCCGATGAAGAGCATGTCGGTGTGCTGGGTGGCGCCGAGGGCGATCTCCAGGTCGGCTTCCGCCTTGGGGTGGTCCAGAGCGACGTATCCGCGCCACGGGCCGGTGTTTTTGACGAACCGGAAGAGCTTACCGGCGTTGGTGTTGACGATGTAGCGGTCGCCGCTGCCGGTGTGGACGACCATCCAGTCGTCGGCGGCACGGTGGATGCGCGGGGCGGTCTTCTCCAGGTCGGTGGCGGTCCGTGCGCTGGTGGCGTTGGAGCCGAGCTCCCGGTAGCCGTCGTAGTCCCGTGCTTCGTGGGCAGCCCGGAAGCCTGCGGGCTCCCGAAAGGGGACGGCCTTGTAGTACTTGCTCTCCGCGCCGCAGGCAGGGCAAGTGCCGGCGCTCCCGGTTTCCGGGTCGACAGCAGCCTTCGGGTCCACGTGAGAGCAGATCCGGCACATGGCGACCAACTGTTCCGGTCCGAACGGGTCCTCGGCTGCCTGTACTCCGCGACCACTCGGGACGAGGGAGACCACTCCCCTGGCGCGGAGCAGACGGCCGTCCTGCGGGGTTTCGCTGCCCGGAGCGAACTTGCTGAGGGCGACGGCCAGATCGCGGTTGACGGAGTCGGCCGGGGGCCAGGGGAAGGTCTTCTGCGGGATGCTCCGGTAGAGGAGGCGGGAGCGGGTCGGGAAGCCGAACATGGGCAGGAGACCCGCCTCTGCCAGACGCTGGCTGAGGTCGGAGTGGCCGACCGTCCGGTCTGCCACCTCGTCGACCTGGCCGAGGAGTTCGTCGACGGCGGCCACCGGATCGATGGCGCCGATGCTCTCCGGTGTTCCAGCCCGGAGGGCGACGGCAGCGGCTCTGATGCGGTCCGAGTGCGCCGCGATCCAGCGGCGAACGGCGTCGCGATGCATCGGCCAGTCGGCGGCGAGACCGAACTGTCCGTGGACGTTGGCCGTCATGTCCGGCCCCTTCCGTCGCTCCTCGGGCTGCAGGGGCTCGAATGCCTGGCGCAGGACCTCTCCCAGCAGGACCCGCCGGAAGACGGAGACCATGCCGAGGACCAGGTAGGGCGGCGGAGTCGGGTCGTTGGTGATGGCTTCCGGGCGGGCGAAGTAGTGCTCGTCGTGACTGCGGCCACGGCAGACGGTGAGGGCCACGGCGACCGGGCTGTTGCGTCGGCCTGCGCGCCCCACCCGCTGCTGGTAGTTGAAGCGGGTGGGCGGCATGTTGGCCATGATCACGGTGTTGAGGGGGCCGATGTCGACACCGGCCTCCATGGTCGTGGTCACGGAGAGCAGTTCCAGGCCGTCCGCCTGCGGGACGTCGTTGTCGCCGAGGAAGACGTCCTGGAAGAGGCTCTGCCGGCGCTGGGCCTCCAGCCGGTCCGTCTGGCCGGTCAGCTCCGCGGTACGCAGGGGGAAGTCACCGGTGCGGTGGGCGGCCTTCCATGCGTAGTAGTCGTCTTCAAGGACTCCGCTGTACTGCTGGGGCACGGCGGGCAGTGGAGTCAGGCACTTGGTGCACACCCCCGCGCCCGGGTGAAGGTGTGGCCGGTGGCAGGAGCTGCACGTCCAGGTCTTGTTCTCGCCGGGGCGGAGCGCCACCTTCTCCGGCTTGATGACGTAGTCGACCACGGCGTCCTTCCAGACGCCGAGCACCTGGTCCTCAATCGTCTGCAGATTGGTGCCCTGACGTTCGGCGATCTGCTTCCAGAAACGCTTCAAAGGCGCAGGCGGCCTCTGCAGAGAGGCACGTATCCGGGTGAAGCGCCGCATCAAGCCGAGAATCCGCAGACTGGCACGCGCCACGGCCTGATCACCGTCCAGGCCGATCTCTACAGGCGAGCGGTCGTCGCGCAGGCAGAGCCAGCCGAGTCCGAGCGATTCGAAGTCACGGCCGCCACCGGAGAAGAGGCTTCCGATGGTCTCGAGGCGGAGGCGGGAGCGGATGCGGTTGAGCAGTTCCTCCTGTGCCTGGGTCTCCGCCACCGCTTCCCTGTCCCGCTCCCAGTTGTAGAGCGCGGTCCAGGGCTGTCCGGCCGAGGTCTGCTGGAGTGAGGCCGCGGGACCAGCGGGATTGGTGCCGTAATTCAGCAGCATGCCTTCGAGGTCGGAGGCGAGGTCATCCAGCGAGGGAAGTTCGGAGAACTTCCGCTCCAGGTCGGGCAGGAGTTCCGGTTCCGCGTCGAGGTCGTCGGCAAGGATTGCCTTCAAGCGCCCCCAGTCCGCCGGGTTGCGGTCCCGCAGCCGTTCCATGGCGGCACGGGCGCCCTCACGATCAACCGGCTCCCCGGCATAGTGAGCCTTCACCAGCTGAAGGTCTCCGAACGGATCCCCCTGATTCTCGACGGCCTGGGCGCTGAGCAGGCGGAGAAGGTCCTGGTGGTGGCGGAGGGCAAGACCACTGGCGAGCTCGGAAGCGTCGTCGCGGCTGTCGGAGAAGGCGATCGCCTTGCGCCGGCCGTCGGGAAGGTGGCCGAGGGCTTCAGTCACCAGCACCTGGTTGATCTTGTAGAAACCGGTGCGCATCCGCCGGACCGGCGCGTTGCGCAGCCGGTCAGGAGATTCCAGCGGGATGAAGCGGCCGTCCCTGTCGTACTTGATCTCCCAGTCGTCGCCGCAGGCGGGGCAACGGGTGGGGAAGGACTGCAGCCGGGCCGGGTCGTAGGCCGGCTTCTTGCTCTCCTTGTCCAGGGGCACGGAGATGTGGAATGACCATCCGGTGTGCTGGACGTCCCGATTCTCCAGGCGGCCGGTGGCAGGCTGATAGGCGCTGCGGCGGAACTCGAACTCGACCTGCGGTCCGCCGTCCGACAGGCCCGCGTGCCAGCTGGGGTCGTCGAGTCCGAGGCCTTTGGTGCGCGGCCAGTACACGACGTAGTTCGCCGCCGTGGGTGCGCCGCTGGCCTCGTCGGGGAGCAGGTCCAAGTCCGGGAAGTCGGTGTGGAGAGCACCGGTGAACTTACGCCGCTGAGTGTCCTTGGGGCTGGCGTACCCGCCAAGCATGAGGTCGCCGCAGGCCTGGCAGGAGAGAAGCTCCAGTACGCGGGCGCCGCAGGCGCAGCGGGAGGTGGGCTCGGCGAAGAGCCGGCCGACTCGCCGTTCGGAGCCGTGCTCCACGGGGATATCGGGGCACTGCGGGTCGGAGCAGGCCCAGATGCCCTCGATGTTCCGGAAGAAGAAGTGGGCACGAAGCTGGGGAAGTTCGGGGTCCTGGGCGGAGCCGAGTATGCGCAGAACGCCGTGGAGAGCGTCGTGGCGCTGTTCCTCGGGGACGTCCGGGAAGAGGTTCTTCGCCAGTTCGGGGGCGGGCAGAGCACGAGGCTTGCCGCCGGGAGTGAGTGCGCGATGGAGCGCCGGGCCGAGGCCGGTCTCCCGGGCCAGGGCGACGGCTTTGTCCTGGGTGACGGAGGCCTTCGCGGCTTGTGCGAGTCGTTCGGTGTGTGCGGCCAGGTCGCCCTCGCCGCGGATCTCCTCCGCCTTTCCAGGAATGATCACGCGCCGGGAGCCGGGCAGGGCGAAGAACCCGTCGAGGAACTCGTCGTCCCGGCCGGCCTCCAGGGAGGCGGAGGCGGCGAGCACACGCAGCTTCTCGGGGTTCTTGTCGAGGCCGAGGCGGTGGCGGAGGTTGCGCAGCAGGTAGGCCACCTCGGTGCCGGCCGTGCCGCGGTACATGTGGAGTTCGTCGAGGATCAGGGTGAGGCGGGCGTCCGGGGTCTCCTCCAGCCACTTCCTCGTGGCGCGGAAGATGTGCTCCTCCTGCTTGCGGAGCAGCATGATGTTCAGCATCGAGTAGTTGGTGACCATGATGTCCGGCGGCGCGGCCTGCATGTCCCAGCGGGCGTGCATCTCCGCTCCGCCGAGGCGCGGGATGAAGGGCTGTAGCTCCTCGCTGAGCTTCTCGTCGGCCTTGCGCTGCCGCTCCTGGACTTCCCTCAGGTACTGCCGGAGACGGAAGTTCGCCGGCTCGGAATCGCGGCTGCCGGAGACTGGGGTGGCTCCGGTGTAGCGGCCGAAGTAGAAGCGGTGTCCGTTGCGCTTCCGGTCCAGCCATGCGTGCGCCTCGCGGCTGTCCAGCGACTTCCGGAGCCGGACCAACTGGTCGTCGGCGAGGGCGTTGGTGGGGTAGAGAATCAGCACACGCATGGCGGCAGGGTGCCCGTGCTCGCTCTGTCGGCTGGGCACGTAGTCGCCGTCTTCCTGCCACCATTCCCGCTGCACCGCACGGGTGCCCTGCCAGTGGGCGGACTCGGCGACCAGGTCGGCGAGGACCGGCAGCAGGAAGGACTCCGTCTTACCGGAACCGGTGCCTGCCGTGACAACGAAGTCCTTGCCCTCGCCGGCTGCGACCAGGGCATCGTGCTGATGCTGGTAGAGGCTGGTCACGCCGCGGGGCAGCGTGAAGCGGGCGAACTCGGCCGCGTCGGGGTGCGCCCCTGCTTCGGCGAAGGACTCCGCGATGGTGACGCCCCGGGAGACATACTGCGGGCGCAGCTCGATCAGCGGGTCGCGCCAGGCCCCGTTGTCCCGGTCCAGGAGGTTGCGCCGTTCCTCCATGACGGAACGATCATCGACGCTGAACGGGGTGTCGTAGTAGCGGAAGAGTGCGCTGCGCAGGTCGTCGAAAGTGCCCATGACGTCCTGGACGTCGGTGTTCGTCAACGCCGCCGTCTGCTGTTCGACGCTCACTTGGTCCTCCCGCCGGTGGCCGCCACCAGTCGCGGCATAGTCTCCAGGTTCTGCTGCAGTGCGGCCGCGATCGCCTCGGCGAGCGCCCTCGGCACGTTGTCGTACGCGCGGGCCTGCGTCTGCTTGCCCACCGAGGGCGGGAAGCCGCTGCACAGGACGGCCGCGCGCTCGTGCAGGGCGGGCAGGGGCGCGTACCGGTCGACGATAAGTCGGCCGATGCCGGCGCGGCCCTTGCCGGATTCCGGCCGCCAGCGCATCGCGCCGGTGCGGTGGCGGGCGAGCTCCAGGTAGATGCCCGTCTCGCGTTCCACTGCGTGGAAGACGCCGTCGCGGCGGACACGGGTCAGGCGTGCGTAGTCGGCTCCGCGCCACCGGTACAGGCCGTCCTCGTCGTCCCTTGCCACGGGGACGAACCGTTGGAGGCGCAGCTCGTACTTCTCCAGCGTGTTGGCGGTGCTCCCACCGGGCGGTGCGGACTCGGGGCCCAGCGCCGCCTGCGGAAGCATCTCCGTCAACTGCAGAGCTGCGCAGGGAACGTAGCGGGCCCCGAGGAACTCCGCAGCTTCGTGCAGGGTCCGCGGGTCCTCGTACTGGAACAGGAGGGTGTCGGGCAGCGGGGCCTCACCGGCCTCCGGCCGGTGAGGGACGGTGATCAGCTCCATCCACTCCTGTGCCGCCTCCTCGACGCGCGTGCTGATCTGCGCGGTGCGCGCACCGGTCAGCAACGCGAGGCCGTCGGCATGGGGCAGCCTGGTCAGCACCGACGGGGCCACCGACCAGCGGTCGGCGCGCAGGCCCACATCGACGAAGCCGAGGGCGGCGGCCTTGCGCATCCAGTCCCAGTCGGCGTACTCCTTCAGCTCCAGGCCCCATGCCTGGGCCTGGCTGCGGACCCCGTCGCGCAGTGCGGACGCCTTGCCGCTGCGGCTCTCGCTCAGCCAGCGCAGGAGGATCCCACCGAACTCGTTGCTCCTCATCGGTACCGTCATCGGTCGAGCTCCTTCGCTGCCTGCACGTACGCGGCCCACGAGGGTTCGACGGACACCTGCTGGGCGTTGAGGACGGCGCGGGCCCAGGCCCGCGGGTTGCCGGCACTCTTCGGCTTCGGCGTTCCGCGGTTCACCGGGCGGCCCTTCCAGCGTCCGCTCCGCCGCTCCAGGAGCCAGCCACCGATGCCGTGGAAGTCGGCCTCGAAGCGGAGCGGGGCGGGGGTGTCGGGGAGACGTTCCGTCCACCAGCCCGGTTGCTCAGGGGCCTCCAACGTCCACAGCCGTCCGTCGGCTGCCGCGAACAGCACCTCGTCCGCGTCTCGACGGCACAACTCCATGACGGCTGCCGCGTCCTGGGTGGTGGCGCTCGTGCAGTCGGCGCCAGTGATGCCGGTCGGCAGGGTCTGCTCGACGAGGAGGGAGGGTGACTCCGAGGCCTTGCCGTCCACGACGGTGAAGCCGCAGACCTTGGTCATCTTCGGCTCGACGACGGCCTGGTCCACGGTGGCGAAGTCGATCTCCACGCCTGCGTAGCTCACCGTGTGGCGGCCCGGCTCCAGCCGGAGCACGGCCAGGGAGACGGGGCGGCCCGCGACGATCGCCTTCCTGAGCTCGGGCCGCTCCTTTCCGTCGATCAGGAGGGTGCCCGTGCCCTCCGTGGCGTCCGGGAGGACCACCTGGGGCTCGCCTCCCCGCAGGTACAAGTGGAAATCGAGTGAAGGCGCGAGCTTCAGTCCGCCCTCAAAGCGGAGCTTGAACTGGGCCGGGGGCTGCAGGAGGCCGACCGCGCCCTGGACCTCCTGGAGCGCCCGGCGCAGAGTGAGCGCGTCGTCGAAGGTGACGGGCTTGTGCAAGGACCAGCCCTGCGGCACCCAGGCCAGCTTGCTGGTGTCGGCGCTCCGGCCCGTGGTCGCGGCCTTGTCCAGCAGCCGCTGCACGTCCCGCTGCGCGGTCGGTGCGGCGAGCACCACGTGTGCCTCTCCCGGGCGGAAGCCGTCGGTGCCGGCCCAGACACCGAGCACGTCGTCCCGTGCGAGCACCAGGACGGAGCAGGAGGGGCGGCTGAGCACCAGGTTGTCCCCGTCGCGGCGGATTCCCCTGGCGAGGCTGTCCGCGCTCGGGGCGGACAGGCCCGTCACCTCGTAGTAGGCAGTGTCGCCAAGCTGCTCGAGGACGACGCCGCCCTTGAACTCAATGCGCTTCTTCTGCTCCACGGACCGCAGGCGCGCCACCCAACTGAGACGCCCCGCGTCCAGCCGCACCAGGAGTTCGGCCCGGGTGACACCGGTGGGCACCAGCTCGTCCGAACCGTCCCAGGAAGCGGCGTAGTTGCCGATCAGCTTGGCGAGGAAGGAGCGGAACTCCTCCTCCTGCACAGCGTTGCGGAAGCCCTTGGAGAAGTGCCGCTCCACGCCCCGGATCTCGATCTGGGCCAGCAGAGTCTCCCCCGGCAGGGGCCAGGTCGTGCCGTGCTCTCGCAACGACCGGAAGAACTTCGGCATGAAGGACCGGTCCGCGCCGCTGAGGAGCGCCTGAGACTGGGCGAACCCGATCATGCTGCGGTTGGAGGGCAGGTCGGCGGGGGCGGGAATGGTGCAGATGCCCCGCGCCCCCTTCTGGCTGTGCTGCCAGGAGGCCAGCACCTGCCACATGCGGGAGATGGGCTCGTAGTGGTGGCTGCCCAGTTGCTTCTCGTCGCCGGTCAGCAGCTCGGAGAAGCGGGCGTGGTAGGCGGTGGCCCGGTGGTTCCGGTCGTTCATCATCCGGGACGCGGCCATCACCGAGCAGGCCAGCAGCGGCAGGAAGACGGGCACGCCGTCCTTGTCCTGCTGCCGCTTGCGCCAGCGGTAGTCCTCCAGCGCGCTGTACGGGTCCGCGGTGCCCAGCCGCAGGAACCTGCCCACGCACGCGGCGAGAGGCTCCTCCATGCCGTATCCGTGCCAGAGCTCCTGCTCCACGTCGTTGTCGACGTAGAACAGCGTCGGGTGGCCGGCGTGCTGCCGTCCGAAGAACTCTTCGGCCAGCACTTCCTGCCATGCCTGATAAGAATGGTCCACTCTGTCCCCAAAAGAGAGGTTACGATGCCCCGTTCGTGAAATCCCCCGGGCATGGAACGGTCTTGCGCATCAGCCGAGCCCGCCGCGGGCAACGGGCCGCTGCCGAACGCCCAATGGCGCGCCGACCCCTTCGGCCGGGCAGCCCTCGACCGTCACCGCCCGGCGCGACGTAACTCCGCGCGACAAGCGAAGGCGTATCCCTTCATCCCCCACCACTCTTCACAAGCGGTCCATCGCAGTACCTGCACCGTGAGCCGGATGCCGGACATCGACTGCAGGTTCCCTGCAACCAAAGGCTACCTGTGAAGGCGATGTGTGCGACCCAGGGGGATTACCAACTGCTCTGCTGTCAGGGCGGCGCGATCCGGGAAGGCAAGGCCGCTGTGACACTTGCCGCCCGCCCCGGGCGATCGCCCCGGTGACTGCTGTCCCGCCCCTCCGATCCTCTCGAGAGGCGACGCCTTCTACGCTGCCTCCTTCGACGCGGCGGCCCCCGTCTTCATCCGCGGCTCCCTGCCGAAGAACGCGCGGTACTTCTCGACCGTCCCGATCTCCTTGAGGATCTTCTTTATCCATGCCTGGGTGTAGACGTATTCGTTGAAGGCTTCGTTGTACGTGCAGTACCTGGCGTTGGTGGCATACGGATCGCCGGAACCCTTGGCCGGACGGACCCTCAGCCGCTTCCACATCGTCACGTGCTCGTTGTATACGCTGAACCGGAACGGCAGCTGGTCCTCGACCCGGGCAGCGACCTGCGCCGGGCGCATCCTGTCCAGGTCCGACACTTCGACATGGCGGTCCCTAGTGATGACGGAACCATCCCGCCCGGCTTCAAGCATGGTGCGTCGCTCCTCCTCGCTCAGGTCGTCGAGTTTGACGAAGTTGACCGCCAGGTCGGCGTCCGTCTTGGAGCCGGTGATAGGCAACAGCCGTACGCGGTAGTCGTACCTGGGGTCGTCGAGGACGGACGGATCGATGCCCGCCTCGTACCTGGCCACCAGGTCACGGGGCTTCCTGGGCAGCTCCCTTGCGGCCTTCCGCATCTCCTCGTATCCGTCCGCGGTCAGCGCCTGGACGGAGAGCGGGAAGCGGAGTCGGTCGGCGAGGCTGTAGCCGCCGAAGTAACCGGTCATCTCCTGCTCGTAGTTGATCACATAGGCCTGCGCCCTGCCGCCCGTGACGATCCTCAGGTTGTGCTCGTAGCGGTGTTCCACCTTGTTGCGCAGGGCGACGAAGAGCTCCGCGTTGAGGCGCACCGTGTCGCCGCTATTGGGAAAGCGCTCCTTCAGACACTTCTCGAGATCCCATGCCTTGGGCTCGCCGTCGATCATCTGGTGGCGGCCAGTCTTGGGGTCCCGGTAGTGGTAGTCGATGTTGGCCTTGTGGAATTCCGCGTGGAGCAGGTAGTGCCAGGCCTTGTGCATGTGGGTGAGGAAGTCGCTGTAGTCGCCGCTGGAGCTGTTCCACTCGTCGAGCGCCTTGAGGGCGTGACGCTGGGACTCCATGAGGATGTGGTGCCAGCGGGGATGGGCCATGAAGAGCGTCGCTCACTTTCGTCCGGGGATGAGGAGATCGGTTCTCAGGGTGGTAAGGCTGTCCGCAGACGGCGTGCCGTGGGCTGCCCCGCGTCTCCTGAGGCTGTCCTCAGTCCATGGGTTCAGGCAGCAACCAAACCGAGCGAGCGCAGTATCCGCGCCTCCTCCTTCCTAGCGGCGGAGGAAGGGATTCGGCCATTGGCGCGGCGGAGGGCGAGGCGGGCGAAGGCGTCGGCGGTTTCGTTGAGCTCGTGTCCGATGTGGCCCTTCAGCCAGCGGACCTGGACGCGGTGGCGGTCGCGCAGCAGGCGGCCCATCAGCTGCCGGCTCTCCGGGAAGAGGAGGGTGCGGTGGGCGGCTGCCGGGTCGGCGGAGCGCAGGGCCGTGTCGACTGCGTCGACTGCCTCGGTGCTGTCGCACAGAAGGACTACGGGCGCGTCCTCGTGCTGCTCGAGGAGGCTGAGGGCGGCCGCGCAGATACCGATGACTTCCGCTTCGCCGCTGCTCGAGGCGAGGGAGTCGCCGTATCCGGTAGTCCCGTCCTCGGCAGCCCAGCCGTAGCCACACAGTGCGGACTCGTCACCGACGGCGGCATCGGCGACGGCCACGACGGCGGTGTCGGGAAGGTCGGCGAGCACGGCGTAGCGATCCTCGTCAGCCGGAAGCGTTGCCTTCGGTTGTTCGCCGTCGCCGCCCTCGGCCGTGTCGGCAGGATGGGCGTCGGTGAGGAGGGCGGCGAGAGCGCGGTGACAGTGCGGGCAGCCGTCGGCCCGTTCGGGGCAGTGCGCCTGGTGCCTCACGGTCAGCTCACGCACGCTGTGCCACATCTCGGGCTCGGCGTCGGCGAAGCGCGCCAGAGCCGCGGCGCGACACCGCTCGATGAGCCCCGCGAAGGGCTTGGTGGAGACGCAGGCCAGCATCCGGTCGTGGAGGTCCGTGGCCCGGAGCAGGGCTTCGCGTGAGCGGGCAGCGAGAACCGCTGTGTCCTGGTAGGCGTCGTCCAGAACGTCAAGTCGGGTGCGTCGTACGGAGAGAGAGCAGGCGAGTACGTCCCGTTCGGCCTGGGCGATCGCGTAGCGGCCCCAGGCCAGCGCGGCACGGGCATGGCGGCTCCACCGTTCGGCCACCGCGTCGTGCGTGAGGTACGGGTTCTCTTCCTCCTGGGCATCACGCAAGAGGGCTTGGACGAAGGCGTCGTCGTCGCAGCCTCGCAGTTCGCGCAGCGGCGCCGGCAGTTCGTAGCCTGCGGTTCTCCGGTCCCAGGCCCACCGGGCAAGGTCGCTCTCCGGCGCCTTCGGCGTGCCGTCCGGTAGTCCCCTGTCGCGGAGTTCCTGCCGCAGGGCCTCGGCGAAGGCAGCCGGGGATGTCGTGCGCGCCACCCTCAGCTCCAGCATGTCCACCCGCCGGGAGCAGCCGGCGAGGCGGCGGGCACGCTGCTCCTTGTACACCGCCTCCGCCTGCGACCGGGCCCGTCGCGCCTTGCGTGCGTGGGTTCGCAGCCGGCGCAGCCGCTCGGGGGGCTGAGCCGAGAGCTCCGCGCGCCGGACGGCCCCACGAGCGAGGACGTCGGCGTGGGCGAGAGCGACGGTGACGGGACCGGCGAGCGAAGCGTGTTCCAAGGCCGCGGCGGTCTCCGGAGCGCAGATCCCGTTCATTCGTGCGAGGACGGCCTCCTGCAGGGCGGTGAAGTCGTCGGCGAAGCGACGGATCAGCTCTGTGCGCTCGGTGATCGTCACAATGGCCTTCCAGGTCGCGGGTGGTGGTGTGGTCGAGGCCGCACATGATGTGGGATCGGTCGTGGATGGGGGCGGGCCCGTGGGCGGGGCATCGGCGTGCGGCCGATGACGGCGGAGGGGTGAGCCGCCGCCGTGCGGAGACGAGGAGGGCAGCCAGCAGGGTCCCGCCCGCGGTCCGGGCTACTGCACCTGGCCGGTGAAGATGGCCGTGCGGTACCAGCCGGACCCGGAGGTGTCGGTCGGCGTGAGCTCGATCTGGACGCTCCTGGCCGTCTTGGGGAACACGCAGGCCGCCTTCCAGGTCCCCGACTTGCCCGACAGCACGTGCGTGTCCGGATTGCCGCTGAAGCCGGCGTCCGTGTCGAAGATCTCGTCGGCTCCGTCCGGGCAGGACAAGCTGACCATGCTCAGGTCGATCGAGGACTTGGAGCCGTTCTGCAGGGTGACGGAGAAGGACAGGTAGGCCTTGCCGGACGGGCTGGCGTACTCGCCGGAGGTGCCCCGACCGAAGCCGCTCAGGTTCGCCTTGATGCCGTTGTTCCACGTGGCGGTCTTGTCCAGCGCGACGGTGAAGGTGTCACCGCCGGAGTCGTCCTGGGTGTTCTGCGCGTCCTCGGCGCTCTGGGTGTCCCGCGAGGCGCTGACGGTGGCCGCCGGCGTCGCCGTGTCGGTCTGGGTGCCGCTGATGCCGGAGCAGGCGCACAGGGAGCAGCCCACGGCCGCCCCGGCCACGGCGAGGACGGTCCTGCGCGAACGGGCCAGGGGCGCCGCGATCAGCGCGAGGAGCCTTGCGGCACCGTGGGTGCGCCGCGCTCCGCGCCGCGAGGGCCTTCTCCCGGCCGACGACTGAGCGGAGGTGGGCGACGTCTTCGGCGCCATCCCGGGCGCGCCCAGAGCCGGGGTCTGATCGGCCGCTGTCCGGTGCTGGGGACTTCCGGTGGATGTGGCGGGGACGGCGTACGGAGACGAAGGGGAGGGAAAGGACGGCGTGCCGGAGATGTTCGGGTAGCTCATGAGGCCATTCCTTGTATGGATGGGATGGAAGGAAACTGCCGGGTGGCGGGAGGAGAGGGCGCGCATGCTGACGGAAGCGGAGCCGCCCTGCCGCGCCCGGTCCGGACCGAGCCGGCCCCGGGCCCGGCATCGCAGCCTGGACGCCCACGCATGCGCGGGGGCGGGAGCCGTGGGTCGTGCCCGCAGATGGGACCTCGTCCCGAGAGGGGCGTCGGCTGAGAAGGTCTCGGCGTCAAAGAACCCGCGCCGCATGCCTGTTCAGCTCCGCATCCCCCGGATCTTCCGGCCCAACTCGCTGTTCGGGTCGAGGAGCGCGCCCGCGACGCGGCCGGCGGAGTCCTTCACGCCGCCACTGAAGTTGAGTCGGCCGGTGGAGCCGACGCTGGCGCAGACGCCGTCCCAGTAGACGGGTTCACGCTCCCAGCGGACCTCGGCAAGCAGGTGCTCGACCGTCTCGTAGTTCATGGCGTCGCCGGGGGCGCACCAGGGGGCGGCGCGGTGCAGCAGGACTCCGAGGCCCGCCATCACGGCCGGGGCGGTGATCGCGCTGCGCCGGGCGAAGTCCGGGAAGTGACCTCCGATCAGCCGGGACACCAGACGGACGACGACCGCCTCCACCTCGTCGGCGTCGGTGTTGGGCGGCAGGTCGTCCGCCTGGACGTTGGCCGCGGAGTACTGCACACCCTTGCTGCCGAAGACGGTGGTGACGATCAGCGTCCGCAGCGCGGACAGGGTCACGACCTCCTTGTCGGTCCTGGTGAGCTGCCGCTTGCCGGCGTTGACCAGCTTGCCGAACGGCATCCGCTGACCGTTCGACTCGACCTCGAGCTTCTCGCCGACGATGTAGGCGAGGCGGGTGGCGAGGTCTCGCTGGTCCATGGACATGGCCAGGTTCTTGGCGACGTCGATGCCCTTGACGTTGCGGTCGTAGAAGATCTGCCGCGCGTCTGCCGGGGAGATCCCCAGGTAGAGCTCGAAGGGGATGCGGACCCGCAGGCTGAGCTCGGTGTAGGTGAGGCCGAAGCATTCCGGGTCCTGGTAGATGTCGTGCCAGGCGGTGGTCTGGGTCTCGCCGTCGATGGCGATCACCATGGCGTCCGGGGCGACGGTCAGCGTCCTCAGGCCCGAGTCGGGGACCAGCTCGTCGCTCATCGCGGCGATCTCGCCCGCGTGCCAGAGGGTGATCGGGGGCGTGGACCAGGCGGAGCCGTGCTTGCCGAGGATGCCGGCGGCGATGTACTCGGCGTAGTCCGGGATGTTCTTGCCCTTCTGGGACTTCAGCGTCCGCTGCACGGTCGCGCGCAGCTCGGCGTGGCGCCGGTCGTGCCCGGACGCGGTCTTGAGGGCGCGCGGGTCCTCCTCCTGACGCGGTGACGGCACGAGACGTACGAGCGTCGCAAGCGACATGGTTCCGATGACCGCGTCCTCGCGGAACGGCATGACGGTGAGCGGGATTCCTTCCGGGGTGCCGCTCGGCATGGTCAGGCGCATGGGTGTCCCCCCCCTGGGTGGTGGTTGATCGGCCGTCGCCTGGCTCCGAGGTTCCACGGGTCCTTCGGCACCCCGCCGAGACGGGTGGGGCAGCAAGGGGTTGGGCGCTCAGAGACACGGCTATGGCAGGAACTCACGCTTCGCGCCGGGGAGCGCCGCTCACCGGCGGAAGCGTTCACATAGAAGCATAGCCATGAAAGCATTGTCCAACAGCTTCCCAGAGTTGACCCGTGCTGTAGGGTGTGACCACGCCGACCATCGGAGCCAGGACTACATCCATGTCGCAGCCACCAGCACCATCCGCCCAGGTGACAGCCGCCGAGATCTCCCGCATCGCGGGCGTCACGCGCGCCACCGTCAGCAACTGGCGCCGCCGGCACGAGGACTTCCCCGAGCCGTCCGGCGGCACGGAGAGCAGTCCGCTGTACGACCTGGAGTCCGTACGTGCCTGGCTCGCCTCGCGCGGTCACGCCTCGGCGGCGACCCCGTCGGAGGAACTGCGGACGACCCTCCGCCTGCACGCGCATAGCGGTGGCGGTACGTCGGATCTTCTGCTCCTCGTTCTCGCGGTGGCAGGCCGCTCGCCGGAGGAGTTCACTGCCGCCACGCAATTGCCGGACGCCGACCTCGCCGCCCGCGCACAGCGCGACGCGGCGTCCACGGCCGACGCCGTACCGGACGCGGAACAGGTCCGTTTCGAAACGGGCGACGCGGCGGTACTGCGCGCGTTGTACGCGTGTGTACGCGACGAGGGCGGTCAGGCCGCGCTGGGCGTGCTGGCGGAGCGGGAGCTGGAGGACAGCGCCGCTTCCGGCGCGTACCAGACCCCCGAGCCGCTCGCGGACCTGCTCGCTCGCCTGATCCCCGGATCCCCGGCCCGCGTCCTCGACCCGGCCTGCGGCAGCGGCACCCTCCTGGCGGCTGCCGCCCGCCGGGGCGTACGCGAGCTGTACGGCCAGGACACGCTTCCTGTGCAGGCCCGGCGCAGCGCCGTGAGCCTGATGCTGACGGCCCCGGAGGCCACGGTCGTCGTGCACGCCGCCGACAGCCTCCGCGCGGATGCCTTCCCCGGCCTGGTCGCCGACGCGGTGCTGTGCAACCCGCCGTTCGGCGTCCGCGACTGGGGTCACGACGAGCTCGCGTATGACCCGCGCTGGGCGTACGGCGTGCCGCCGCGCGCCGAGTCGGAGCTGGCCTGGGTACAGCACGCGCTCGCCCACCTGACACCCGGCGGCTACGCGGCCCTGCTCCTGCCGCCCGCCACGGCGGGCCGCGCGTCGGGCCGTCGCGTACGGGCGGAGCTGGTACGCGGCGGGGCCCTGCGCGCGGTGATCGCGCTGCCGGTCGGCGCGGCGGTGCCGCTGCACGTCGGTCTGCAGATCTGGGTGCTGCAACGGCCCGAGCCGGGCGGTCCGGAGCGCAAGTCGGTGCTGTTCGTGGACACGGCGGCGGACGCGGCGACGGCGGCCGGGCGCGGCGGAACGGCGGTGACCGCCCGAACACGGGGCGCGAGCCGGTCCCCCTCACCGGACTGGGCGGGGATCACGGCGCGTGCCCTAGGTGCGTGGCGGGCGTTCACGGAGAGCCCGGACACGTACGAGGGCGAACCCGGTGTCGCACACGCGGTCGGCGTGGTGGACCTGTTGGACGACGTGGTGGATCTGACCCCGGCGCGGCTCGTACGGGCGTCACGGGCCGAGGTCGACCCGGCGGAGCTGTCGGTGGAGGCCGACGCCACACGCCGGAACCTCGCCGAGGCCGCGAGGTCCCTCGCGCGGACGGCGGGTCGGGAGGGCTGGAGCGCGGCGGGCGCCTCGGCCCGCGAGTGGCGGACGGCCACGGTGTCCGACCTGTCGCGCGGCGGAGCACTCACCGTGCTGCGCACGCTGCCCGACAGCGTGCGCGGCAGAGGACAAGCCACGAGCGGCGGGGACGGGAGGCCCGAGACGCGGCCGGTGCTCACCGGCTCGGACATCGCGACCGGGTCAGGTCCTACGGGGGAGCCGATGGGGCTGTACGACGACACGGCACCCGTGATCGCCATCGGGGACGTCCTCGTACGAGCGATCGCGAGCGCGGACGGCCCCATGGCCCGAGTGGCGGGCGAGGAGGACGCCGGCGCACTGCCCGGCTCTCAGGTCCACCTCTTCCGGCCGGACCCGGCGCGCCTGGACGCCTGGTTCCTCGCCGGGTTCCTGGGCGCGGAGGAGAACATCGCGGGCGCGTCGACGGGCAGTACGGTGCTGACGGTCAGCCCGGGCCGGCTTCGCGTGCCCTTGCTGCCGCTGGAGGAGCAGCGGCGGTACGGGGAGGCGTTCCGTCACGTGCACGCGCTCCGGGCGGAGGCGCAACGGGCGACCCGGCTGGCGGAGGAGACGGCACGGTTGCTGTCGGGCGGACTCACGGGCGGCCAATTGCTGCCGCGTGGGAGGTGACCACCCGCTCATCGCGCGGAGAGTCACATTGATGAGCAACGGCCACAAGACGGCGGCCTGACTGCAGCCGACCCGCACCCAGCCGGAACTCTCCACACATTCTCCACCCCGAGAGGTTGACATCCCTATCCCGCAATACCCGTTCTCGGCCTCGACCGCATCCACTACCGTGTCTCCAGGTGCGCATCGCGGCTGATCAGACGCCCGCCACGACCGAATTCCGAGGACACACGTGCAGATCACGCCCCTGAACCCCGAGGACCCGCCCTCGCTGGGCGACTTCGAGCTCCTCGGCCGGATCGGCCAGGGGGGCATGGGCCAGGTCTTCCTGGGAGAGTCTCTCGGCGGTGAACCCGCCGCGGTGAAGGTGATCAAGCCTTCGATCGTCGACTCCGAGTCCCGCGGGAGGTTCGCGCAGGAGATCGAGGTACTCAAGACCATCTGGGGCCCGCGCATCGCGGCATTCCTGGGAGCCGACCCGGAAGCGGAACAGCCCTGGCTGGCCACCGAGTACGTGGACGGCCCGGACCTCGCCCGGCACGTCAAGACGCACGGACCGCTCCCGTCCGTCCTCACCGCCGCGCTCGGCGCGGTCCTCGCCGAGGCGCTGTCGGCCGTGCACACGCAGGGCCTGCTCCACCGCGACCTCAAGCCCGCCAACATCCTGCTCGGACCGAACGGCCCGAAGATCATCGACTTCGGACTGGCCGCCTTCACCGAGTCGCACGTCTCCCTCACCGCTCCCCACCAGATCGTCGGCACTCCGATCTGCATGGCCCCCGAACAGGCCGCCGGCGTGAAACCCCTGACGGCGGCCGTGGACGTGTACGCGCTGGGCGCGTCGCTGCTTTTCGCCGCAACCGGTCACTATCCGCACGAAGCGGCGACCCCTTATATGGTGTTCCACCTCGTCACCGACCCCGATACGGCCCCGGACCTGTCCGATACGCCCGGCGAACTGCTGCCACTCCTGACCGCCATGCTCGCCCAGAACGCGCAGGACCGGCCTTCGCTGACCGAGGTGGTGCAGCAGTGCCGCTCGGTGATCGAGAACCAGGGCATGAAGATCGCCCAGGCGCGTCGCAGGCTCACCGCGCACACCGCGGGACAACGGCGAAAGGGCGCACCCGCCGACGCCCCCAGCCTCCCCCCGCCCGCGCCTGTGCCCGCGAGCGACACGGAAACGAACACCGCTCCCGCCGCTCAGGACGTGTCGGCACCGTCCCTTTCCGACTCACCCGCTCCCTCCCCTACCGTGGTCGAGATCGTCCCCGACCTCAGCGACCCGTCGGTTCAGGACTCCTCCGACTCCACGGCTCCCACCAGGGAGGATCCTCCTGACGAATCCCGCCGCGCGCAGCCGGCGCCGGACCGCCCGCCCACGGTTTCCAGGCGGCCCCCGCCCGGAACGCACACCCTGCGGCACTCTCCGCAGGCTCGCAGGACGGCGGAACGCCTCCGAGCCACGTACGCGGCGAGCGCTCCCTTCTGAGACCCGCACCCGGCCTGCCGCACCGAGCCGCATGACCGCTCCTCCCGTCCGCGCGTCCCACCGCTTCGGCGGTGAGACCATCGGCCACCGCCGACAGCACGCACCCACCCCACCACCACGACCGTCCAGGAGACACTCGCGTGACCGCCGACTTGAGCACCGTTCCCGCGACGAGGGGCGAGGACGCCCAGTTCCCGCCGGGCGCCCAGATCCTCGTACGGGACGAGGTGTGGCTGGTCCGCAACGCGACGCGGACGGAGCACGACGGCGCCCGGATCGAGGCGGTCGGCGCCTCGGACTTCGTGCGCGACCAGGAGGCGGTGTTCTTCACCGGGCTGGACCGGATCGAACTGCTCGACCCGCGGCAGACCCGTCTGGTGCGGGACGACTCGCCGAACTTCCGCCGCTCGCGCCTGTTCCTGGAGGCGGTGCTGCGCAAAACGCCGCTGCCGCAGGCCGAACGTGGCCTCGCGCTCGCGGACTCGTTCCTCCTGGACTCGCTCCCCTACCAGCAGCGTCCCGCGCAACTCGCCCTCTCGGGCCGCAACCTGCGCCCCCGCGTGCTCATCGCGGACGTCGTCGGTCTCGGCAAGACCCTGGAGATCGGCCTTACCCTCGCCGAGCTGATCCGCCGCGGCCGCGGCGAGCGCATCCTCGTCGTCACCCCGCAGCACGTCCTGGAGCAGTTCCAGCACGAGCTGTGGACGCGGTTCGCGATCCCGCTGGTGCGCCTGGACTCGGTGGGTATCGAGCGGATCCAGCGGGAGATCCCCGCGGGCCGCAACCCGTTCACGTACTTCAAGCGCGTCATCGTCTCCATCGACACCCTGAAGAACACCGACCAGTACAAGCACCACCTGGAGCGGATCACCTGGGACGCGGTCGTCATCGACGAGTCGCACAACCTCATCAACAAGGGTTCCCTGCGCAACCAGTTGGCCCGCACGCTGGCCCCGCACACCGACGCCCTGCTGCTGGCCTCCGCGACCCCGCACAACGGCGACGCCCGCTCCTTCGCCGAGCTGATCTCCCTGCTCGACCCGGCCGCGATCCGCGACCCGGAGCACTACCGCGCCGAGGACATCAAGCACCTGTTCATCCGCCGCACCAAGGTCAGTCCCGAGGTGCGCGAGCAGATGAAGGGCCAGTGGGCGGACCGCGGCCCCTCCCGCTCGATCCGGGTGACGGCCACCCCCGCCGAGGAGAAGGTCTTCGATGAACTGGCCGCCGTCTGGCTGCCGTCCGACGGTTCGAAGTCGGTCAGTGACGTCCCCCTGTTCCCGTACACGCTGCTGAAGTCCTTCCTCTCCTCCCACACGGCGCTGAAGTCCACGGTCAGCACCCGCATCAAGACGCTGGAGAAGAAGGACACCCCGGAGGCGACAGCCGCCGAACGCACGGCCCTGCAACGGCTGTTGGAGCTGACCTCCGGCATGACGGAGGAGGACTCGGGCAAGTTCGGGGCCCTGCTGGAGCAGCTGCGGGAGATCGGGGTCGGGCCGAGGTCCGCCACCCGGGTCGTGGTCTTCTCCGAGCGCGTGCAGACCCTGGAGTGGCTGGCGAAGACCGTGCCGGGGGCCCTCGGCTTCAAGGGCAAGGCGGCCGAGGAGGCGGCCCGGGTCATGCACGGCGGCCTGTCGGACGAGCAGCAGATGCAGTGCGTGGAGGACTTCGGCCTCGCGGACACACCCGTACGCATCCTGTTCACCGGCGACGTCGCCTCCGAGGGCGTCAACCTGCACCGCCAGTGCCACCAGCTCGTCCACTACGACGTGCCCTGGTCGCTCATCCGCATCGAGCAGCGCAACGGCCGTATCGACCGCTACGGGCAGCCCCACCAGCCGCAGTTCCGGGCGCTGATCCTGACCAGCTCCCTCGACGGCGCCAAGGACGACACGCTCGTCGCCGAGCGCCTCCTGGAGCGCGAGGCGCAGGCCCACCAGTCGCTCGGCACGGCGGAGGCGGTGTCCGGCCTCTACCGGGCCGAGGCCGAGGAGAAGTCCCTCATCCAGGACCTGCTGCGGGGCCGCACCGTGGACGAGTCCCTGGACACCGACCGCGCCTCCGACACCGACGACGGCGTGGAGGACTTCCTCGCCGACTTCTTCGGCGCCGTGAACGACGAACCGGAGGGGGACGCGGCCACCACCGACGCGGGCGGCGGCGACGGCACCGGGGCGGTGCCCAGGGCGCACGTGCCCCGGCTGTTCTCCTCCGCCCGCGAGTTCCTCGACGAGGCGCTGCGCGAGGTCTACCCGGACGCCCACGACCGACTGGACCTGTCCGCCGACCCCGAGACCGGCCTGCTCTCCTTCGTCCCGCCCTCCGACCTGGTCCACCGCCTCAAGGCGCTGCCCCCGGACTACCTCCGCGAGCAGGGCCTGCGCGACCGGCTGAAGGTCACCTTCAACCGGCGGCTCGCCGACCTCAGCCTGACGCGCGCCCGCGCCTCAGCCACGTCGAGCTGGCCCGACATCTCCCTACTGACCGACCTGCACCCGGTCATGGAGTGGCTCACCGACAAGGTCCTGGTCCGCCTGGACCGCCAGGAGGCGCCGGTGCTGACCGCCGACGTGCCGGAGCCCACGTACCTCGTGCAGGGCATCTACTCCAACGCGCTCGGCCGCCCGACTGTCGTCAAGTGGATGGCGGTCACCGCGGACGGCGAGGTCGACGACGACATGGTGGCGGTACTGCGCCGCGCCCAGGTTGGCCCGACGATGGCGAACCCTGGCCTCGCCCACGACCCGGCCCGCCTCGCCGAGGCGATCCCCGGCGTCCTGGACACCGCGGAGGCGTTCCTGGAGCGGCACCGCGCCGCGTGGAACGAACCGCTCAGGGCCCCCATCGAGGAGTACAAGACCCGCCTGGGCTCCTGGGAGCAGCCGACGCTGACGGGCGGCGCTGCCGCGCCCACCGGCACCCGCGAACGCCTCGCCTCCCTCGCGGACTCCCTCCTCACCACCGGCCGCCCGATGCTGCGGGTGCTCGCCGTCCTGGCCCCCGCCACCGCCCACGCCGCCTGACCGACCCGCAGAGGTTCACGAAGATGACGTACGACAGCCTGGTCAACCGCGGCGACTACTTCTCCGCGCACTACCTCGCCGAGATCCTCCCCAAGGACCTCAAGTCCGGCCTGCTCGCCGAGTGGAAGCAGCGCGAGGAGGACGCCGCCGGCACCGAGCGGCCCGAGGGCGCCCTGCCGCTCACCCCGCGCGCGGGCCTGCGGGCGCTGCGCCGCCCCTACTTCGCGGCCCGCTCCTACTTCACGATGGACGAGGAGCGGGCGGCGACCGGCGACGACGCCGTGACGTACGACGCCCCCGAGTGGCGCGACCGTGTCCGCGCCCTCAACGAGGAGGTGCTGCGCGCCCTCGGCTTCGACGCCAAGCCGGGCACGCTCACTGTCGTGCGCGCCGACCAGTCCCACGAGGTGACGGTCGCGCACGCGGAGAAGGACCTCGTCGCCCTGGACTGCGGCTGGTCCGCCGAGCCCGACGACGCCCTGGACCCCGACGGCCCCGGACGCCTCCTGGACGAACTGCGCCTGGACGGCCAGCACACCGTCGCCACCGGCTCCAAGCTCGCCTCCTTCCTGTTCGCCTGTGAGGACGCCCCCCGCTACGCCCTGCTGCTGGTCGGCGGCGTGGTCGTGCTCGCCGACCGGGCCGCGTGGGGCGAGGGCCGCTATCTGGCGGTCTCGCTGGACGCGGCGCTGGAGCGCAACGACGTCAAGGCGGGCGGCGAACTCGACACGGTGGCCGCCCTGTTCGGCGCCGACTCGCTGCGCACCCCGGAGGAGGGTGGCGAGAACCCCCTCGCCTCCCTCCTCGACAAGTCGACCAAGCACGCGGTGGGCGTCTCCAGCGAACTCCGCGACGGCCTGCGGCTGAGCGTCGAACTGATCGCCAACGAGGTCCTGGACCGGCTGCGCGAGGCAGGCGTCCGCCCCGACGAGGTCAGGGAACTCCCCGAACTGGGCCGCCAGTTGACTCGCGAGTCGTTGCGCTACCTGTACCGCGTCCTGTTCCTGCTGTACGCGGAGGCCCGCCCCGAGCTGGGCATCCTGCCCTCGGACTACCCCGAGTACCAGATGGGCTACGGCCTCGGCCGCCTCGGCGAACTGATCGCCGAGCGCGACCTGGTCGACGAGAAGTCCCGCAAGGGCTTCTACCTGTACGAGTCGCTGGACCTGCTCTTCCGCAAGGTCCAGGAGGGCCACCGCCCGCGCCGCACCCACGGCGTGGACGCGGAGTCCGCCGAGGCCGTGACCGCGAAGACGTCGGAGGACATGGGCCTGCGCTTCGAGCCGCTGCACTCGAAGTTGTTCGAGTCGGACGCGATCCGGCTGATCGGCCGGAACACCGTCCCCGACCCGCGCGTCGACACGGAGGCCGGCGGCGAGGGCGAGCTGGGCGGAGAACCGGGCGGGGAGTGCTTCGTCGACACCCGCCTGCGCAACGAGACGCTGTACCGGGTGCTGCGCCTGCTGATGCTGACCCGCGGCAAGCGGCGCGAGCGCGGTGGCTTCATCTCCTACGCCCAGCTCGGCATCAACCAGCTCGGCGCCGTGTACGAGGGCCTGATGTCCTACTCGGGCTTCGTCGCGGGCGAGGAGCTGTACGAGGTCGCGAAGAACGGCGACCCGAAGGACGGCTCCTGGCTGGTCCCGGCGACGAAGGCCGACGAGTACCCGGACGAAGTGTTCGTCCGCCAGAAGGACGAGGACACCGGCGTGGAGGAGCGCGTGCGGTACGTGCCGGGCGCGTTCGTGTACCGCCTGTCCGGCCGCGACCGCCAGACGTCGGCCTCGTACTACACACCCGAGTCGCTGACCCGGGTGACGGTCCAACTCGCTTTGCAGCACCGCCTGGACCAGGACGACACGGTCACCGAGGCCCGCGAACTCCTCGACTGGAAGATCTGCGAGCCGGCGCTCGGCTCGGGCGCGTTCCTCAACGAGGCGATCAACCAGGTCGCGGCGGAGTACCTGCGGCGCCGCCAGGACGAGCTGGGCGTCGCCGTCGACACGGAGAAGTACGCGGTCGAGCTCCAGAAGGCCAAGGCGTACATCGCCCTGCACAACTCCTACGGCGTTGACCTCAACAACACGGCGGTGGAGCTGGCGGAGGTGTCACTCTGGCTGAACACCATGCACCCCGGCATGGAGGCCCCGTGGTTCGGCCTGCACCTGCGGCGTGGCAACTCGCTGATCGGTGGCCGTAGGGAGGTCTACTCCGCCGAGCGCCTGACCAAGGGCGGCTGGCTGGGTACGACCCCGGAGAGCTTCCCGCTGGCGGAGGCCCTGGCGGGCACCCAGCTCCCCGAAGGCGCGGTGCACCACTTCCTCCTCCCGGCGAAGGAGTGGGGCGCGGTCGCGGCCGAGAAGGAGGCCAAGGCGCTGGCCCCGGAGGAGTCGAAGGCGCTGGCCGCTTGGCGCAAGGCGATCACCAAGTCCCCCAGCCCCGCGCAGACCAAGCGGTTGCAGGGCCTGGCACGGCGGGCCGAGTACCTGTGGGGGCTGGTCGTGCGCCGGCTGGAGATCTCCGAGCGGGAAATCTCGCGGCGGATCGACCTCTGGGGCGCGGAGGACGGCTGGCTCCGCTCGCCCGAGGTCGCGGTCCCGAGGGAGAAGGTCAAGGCCGACCTGGAGGCGGTCGACACTCCCTACTGGCGCCTGAAGACACTGATGGACGCGTGGTGCGCACTGTGGTTCTGGCCCGTGCAGGACGCTGCGCAACTGGACGGTTCGCATGCGTCGTACGCGCGGGCGGCGGAGGTCGCTTCGCGGTCGGGTGAGTGGACGGTGTCGGCGGTCCCGGCCCAATCGGGCACGCCCACGCGGGAGACGTACGAGTCGGAGGACCTGTTCGGTGACGTCCAGGTCGTCGAGGTCAAGTCCAAGGGCGCGCGGGGCGGCAGCCGCAAGGAACAGATCCGCGGCGAGCGCCGCCCGGTGATCGCGCTGGCCTCACTGGACGACTGGCTCGACTTCGCCGAGTCGCTGCTGGGCACGCAGGACGTGGCTGCGGACTCGCTGGTGGCCCAGTTCGGCACGCTGGATGAGCTTGAGCGGTACGAGGACGAGCTGCCCGAGTGGATGGGCATGGAGCGGTTCTACTCGCTGGAGTCTCGATATCCCTGGGCAGGGGTGGCGCGGGATGTGGCTGAGCGGCAGGGGTTCTTTCATTGGGAGTTGGAGTTCGGTCAGGTCTTTGCGCGGGGCGGATATGACCTGCAAGTGGGAAATCCTCCCTGGGTTCGGCCGCGGTGGCAGGAGGATGTGGTCCTGGCTGAGACGGAGCCGTGGTTTGCACTCACAGAGAAGCCGAATGCGGAGGAATGGCGACTTCGGAAAGAAGACGTACTGGGCGCACAGGAGAACAGCAAGGTATTTCTCCTCGACGAGTTGGCTGCTCACGCGGGGGCCGTGGCCGTGCTAGGCAGCCCTGCCACCTATCCGCTCCTTCTCGGCACCCAGGGTGACCTCTATCGCGCATTCATGGCTCAGGTGTGGCAGCACATCGCACGGCTCGGCAGTGCTGGCATGATCCACCCGGACACACACTTCGGAGGCGTACATGAGGGCGTCATTCGAGCCGCAGCCTACGGGCATCTGCGAGTGCACGCGCAATTTGTGAACTCCGCTAACTGGGCGTTCGAAGACCTTTCCCGTTCCCAAGAATTCGGGATGCACATTTACGGCATCTCGCAGGAGCCCAACTTTCTACACGTCAGCCAACTCCGCGGAGCTAATGTTCTGATCGATTCGTTGACCCATGACGGAAAAGGCCCTTTGCCTGGAATCAAACATGATGGATCATGGGACATTCGACCCCACCGCGAACGCGTTGTACATGTAGACCCGGCCCTGTTGGCTAGTTGGCACGCATTGACGGGCTCAGTAGGTGGAGCAGCCCATACTCCCCTGCTATATCCGGTCCTCGTCAGCGAGCAAGGGGCAATCGAAGCGCTTGCCGCGCATCCCACCAGTATTGCCGACTACGACCCGATGATCTCAAGGGGATACGATGAAGCAAACGCGAAGAAGAACGGCCTAATCCGCTGGGGGAATCAGATGGTCCCTAAATTGACGGATGTGATCCTTCAAGGGCCCCACTTCTCCTGCGCGGCACCTTTCTCTAAGCAGCCAATGATCCCCTGCCGGAATCAGAGGCACTGGGACACTCTTGAGCCGACGGAACTTCCTGAAACCTACGTCCCCGTGACCAACTATGTACGGGCCACAGACAATGCGACGTACCAAGCGGCCCAGGACTCCTGGCTCGGAAAGCCATTCACCTCATTTTTCCGGCTGGCCTGGCGAGTCATGATCCCCTTCAACACCAGCCGCAGCCTTCAGGCCGCCCTACTCCCTCCCGGCCCAGCTCATATCCACGGCGTCCATTCGATGGCTCTGGCAGACAATCGCCTGACTTCTCTCAATGCAGGCTTCTGGGCCACTCTCCCCCTCGACTATCTCCTCCGCATCACAGGCAGGGCGAACCTAATGTCTGGCGAAGCCCTTAAAATGCCAGCCCCTGACACTACGCACCCCCTAGCCTCTGGCATTCTCCTGCGCACTCTTCGCCTGAACGCACTCACCGCCAGCTACGCTCCCCTCTGGGCAGAGCTGTTCGACCCTCGCTGGGAGAGCTACGAAGACTGGGCTAACCCCAACTGGCCTAGCCTAAAGCCTCTAGCCGCTGGTCTAAAGCGGACCTGGGAGTACACCACCCCGCTCCGCACCGAGCATGAACGCCGCGCCGCCCTCGTCGAACTCGATGCCCTCGTCTCTGTCTGGCTCGGCATCACGGCCGACCAACTCGTAGCGATCTACAAATCACGCTTCCCCCAGCTGTACGACTACGAGACGGCGACCTACTTCGAATCCAGCGGCCGAAAGATTGCCGCCGACTTCAATACCTTCGGCCACGGCCAGACCAAGCAGGACTACATAGACCTCCTGGCCCACCTAGAAAACCCGGAGACCACCCCACCCCCGGCTGGCTACACAGCCCCCTTCTATAAGGCGGACCGTGAGACCGAGATGCGTGCCGCACACGCGCACTTCCAAGCTCGTTTGGACAAGGAAATCGCCGCTGGCCGCTGGACTCCGCCTGGGGGCCGTGAAGCCTGAGTGCCGCTTCTCATAGCGAGGGTCGGCGCTTCCTGAAGGAAAGCGCCGACCCTCGCGAGCCGCCTCACGCCTCCGCTCGACCAACTACGAGACGGCTGGCTCTCGGCGGCAACGGGCTCACATCGCTTCAATCAACGCCGACCACGCCGCCGAGCCAACCCTCAGCACAGGCCCACACTCCAGCGCCTGCTTCGAGTCACGCACGTGGACGGCAGCATCGATGGCGACTTCGACGCACTCCCCGCCTTCCTCACTGCTGTAGCTGCTCTTGAACCAGCGCAGGGGGGCACCCTTTCTTGGCATTGCCTTGTCGGTGCTCACAGCTCTCCCAACAACTTCTCGACGTACGCGAGCGATTCGCGAGGCGTCAGCGCCTGGGCACGCAGCGTCCCGTACTTGGCCTCCAGGGCCCGGACCGGCTCCCGATCACTGTGCACCCGGCTGACGTTCTGTACCTCCACGTACGCGATCCTGCGCCCATCGTCCGTCTCGATCAAGGTGAACGGACCGGCCATCCCGGCGTTCTCCTCGCGATCCAGCGGCATGACCTGAACTTCGACGTGCCGCATGTGACTGACGAGCAACACCTGCTCCAACTCTCCGCGCAGTACGCCCCACCCACCAACGGGTCGGCGCAGCACGGACTCGTCGATGACGAAACTCATCAGCGGTGACGGCTTGCGGTGAAAGATCTCCTGCCGTGCCAACCTCGCGGCAACCCGCTCATCGACAACCTCGTCGTCCAGCGGAGGTCGCAGCACCCCGAACACCGCCCGCGCGTACTCCTCCGTCTGCAACAACCCCGGCACAGCCTGGTTGGCATAAACATGCAGCTCAACCGCCTCCGCCTCCAGCTTCGCCGCATCCCGGAAGAACGCCGGGTACCGCGCCCGCCCCACCTCCTCCTTCATCACCGTCAGCAGGCCGCCGGCCTCCAGGACCGCGTCCGCCCGGTCGATGAAATCCGGTTTCGGGATCCGTCTCCCCAGCTCCACCGAGGTGACCATGTCCTCGCCGTAGCCGAGCTTCGCGCCCAGCTCCGCCCGCGTCAGCCCCCGGCTCGTCCGCAGCAGCCGCACCTGCTGACCGAAGCACCGGAGAATGCCCGTCTCGCTCTCACCGTGAGCCGTCATGGTGACCTCATCTCGCCCACCCGCACAGTGGTGCCCACCCCTCGACCCGCCGCAGGCACCCCACCTGGCCGTCACTCACAACTCACTGTAAAGACACGCACCGCGGCTTTCGCGCCACTTGGCCCCGCTTCCCCCGTACCGCGTACGAGCGCCCGCCTCCCCTGTACAGCCCCCGGCTGTACACCCGCACCCCCGTGATCCGCCACGGCACCGGTCGCCTGACCACACGCTAAGGTTCCGCCTCAAGGGGAGGACAGAGCGGCCGTTGTACCGCTCGCCGAATCAACACGCGGAGACGGCAGCAGAGGTGGCCGCAAGCCCGCAGCTCAACCAACCGCGGAACAGCCAGGGGGGAACGCGCCATGACAGACGCGCCGACGCACGCTGCAGACTCCGACGCGGACAAAGCCGACGACGCCGCCGACCGGAAGGTCGTCGAGCAGGAGCAGGCCGAGATCAAGGACTTCGTCAAGGGCCTGAGCGCGGACGACATCAAGTCGGGCAACTGGTTCACCAAGCTCGCCGCTCATGCCATGAACTCGTACACCGAGAAGGTGGACTGGCAGTACTTCCAGGACCGGTACGCGGGTGTGCCCGCGGACGCCATCGTGGATCAGCGGATCAAGATGGCGTCCCGGTACGCCGCGCTCGAAGGCGGGCTCTCGGCCGGGGCCTACACGGCGACCGTCGCCGCCACCATCGGGAGCCTCGGCGGTGCGTCGCCGGCGACCGTCCCCGCGGCCGTGGCGACCATGATGGTCGACATCGCGTTCACCACCCAGCTCCAGCTTCGCCTGGCCTACGACGTCTCCGTGCTCTACCGGGTCCCGCTCGACGTGCACGACCCCGAGGACCTGTGGAAGCTCATCCGCGTGGCCTTCACCATCAAGAGCGGCGAAGCGGCCCGGGAAGGCGTGGCCAAGGCGGTCCCGGCCCTGGTGCGACCGCTGGTCAAGCGCTTCTACTCCGGATCGGCACTCACCGCGGGGAAGGCGCTCCCGGTCGTCGGGAAGCACCTCCTCCAGCGCAACGTCATCAAGATCGGCATCCCCCTGGTCGGCGTCCCCCTCGCCGTCCTGCTGAACCGCTACACCACGGTTCTCGCCGGCCGGCACGCGCGGGCCGTGTTCCGGAACGAGGCGCGAGTGATCGAACTCGCCGAGGGAATCAGCGAGCGCAGTCGGCACCCGCAGTTGATGCTGTGGGTCGCGTGGCTCGTGCTCAGGGCGAACGCGAACGCCAAAATAGCCGACGACGAGGCGCTGCTGATGCGGCATCTGGTGCGGCTGGTCCGGGAGCGGCACGAGGTGGTCGACGAGAGGCTCGCAAACGTCGTCGACATCGACCCCGCCGAAGTGTGGAAGCGCGTGGACGCCGAGCCGGGCGATCTCGGCGACGTCATCGACGCGGCGGAACGCGTGGCCACTGTGGACGGTGACGTCAACTCCCGTGAGAAGGCGGTCCTCGCGGAGCTTCGGGAGCGGTGCCGTCGGAGCTGACGCCGTCGTACGGCATCGCTCGCGCGACACTCACCCGCCACAGCCCGGCGCGGTGTACAGCGGACCGCCGTACAGGCGTCGCTCCTGGTGACACGCCCGACCCGGCCGCAACGCTGACCCCATGCACACGCCGCTCTTCCCTCCCCCCGACCCCACGGGGACCATCGAGTTCGCGATGTCGTTCACGTCGACCCCGCGAGGCGCCCGACTGGCGCGGCTGTTCGTCGCGCACTGCCTGGACGCCTGGGGCCACCCCTACGACTGCGAGGTCAACGAGACGCTGACGCTGATCACCGCCGAGCTGAGCGCGAACGCCGTACGGCACGGTCGGGTCCCCGGACGGGACTTCCACGTACGGCTGACCACCGAGGTCGGCGGTGAACTGCGGCTGGAGGTGTCGGACACCCGCGGCGAGCGCCGGCCCACCGTCGTCCCTCCCGCGGACACCGACGCCGAATCCGGCCGCGGCCTGCTCGTCGTGACGGCGCTGGCCGACGAATGGGGTGTCACGGACCGCCTTGGCGGCCCGGGCAAGACCGTCTGGGCGTCACTCAAGGCGGGCCGGCGCCCGACGAAGTCGACCCTGGCGGATCGGTGAGTCGATGTCAGCCGTGGCGGATACGCTGAGCCACGATCGTCCACGGCTGGTCGATCATCGTCCGTCCATGGACGCACGACACGACGGAGGAGGCGCGATGCCCGCTCACCGGGACGTCCGCGAGCAGCGCTCGTGCAGGAGCGCGCACCTCGCGACGCCGCCGTCCGCGCCGGCGTGTCCGCCGCACCGTGCATCGACTCGATAGGTTGCCCATGCCCGGCCGTCTGCTAGAACTCCACGTCGAGCACTTCCGCAGCCTGCGGGATGTGACCGTGCCGCTCGGTCCCCTCACCGTGCTGGTGGGCCCGAACGGCGCGGGCAAGTCCAATGTGCTGAAGGTCTTCGACTTCCTCGCCGACATCATCCGCACCGACCTCCAGCCGGCGCTGGACTCACGCGGCGGGTTCGACGAGGTGGCCTTCTGGGGCGGGAGCAGGCCGCCGACCTCGATGCGCATCCAGCTGAAGGCCACCTGGACCAGCAATTCGACGCTCAAAGCGCCGGACGAGTACAACCTCGTCATCCGCCGCCGCTCCCTGCCGTCGAACCGGGACGGCAGAGGGACGCGGTACACCCTGTCGCGTGAGGAGAGCTTCGCGTTCAAACGCAAGCAGGGACGCGGCCGGCGCATCACCATCTCCGGCGAGGAAGCTCGCGTCGTCGACGAACGGGCGGGACAGACGAAGGACAGCGGCAGCTTCGGTATCCGCAGGCTCAGCAGCGGTCTGTCCACGCTGCCCCGGCTCGGTCCCGCCGACGGCGGCGACGAGGTGACACGGGTCGCGGACCGCCTGTCGTCGTTCCGGGTCTTCGACGTCGACGTGGCGGCAGCTCGTCAGCCGACACGGCTGCGCGGCGCGGACTTCGCCACGCTCTCGCCGCATGCCGAGAACCTGGCCGGATTCCTGATCCACCTGAGCGGCCGCGAGGAGATCTGGGACGATTTAGTCGCCGACGCCCGGACCGTCCTGCCGCAGTTGGAGAGCATCGAGTTCGAGGAGGTCGGCGGCTCTACAGACCAACTGACCGTCGTCCTGCGTGAACACGGCCTGCGCCGGCTCACCCCGCTCGCCGACGCGTCGTACGGCACGGTCCGTCTGCTGGGACTGCTCGCCCTGCTGTACGACCCGAACCCGCCGGCGTTCACCTGCATCGAGGAGATCGACCACGGGCTGCACCCGCAAGCCCTGGAACTCGTCGTGCAGCGGCTGCGCGAAGCCGCCGAGCGGACACAGTTCATCGTGGCCACCCACTCGCCCGCGCTCGTGAACCGGCTGCGTCCCGAGGAGTTCGTCGTGTGCGACCGCGACGAGGACGGCGCGTCGATCATCCCGGCCCTCACCGTCGACGAGGTGAAGGAGATCGTCGAGGAGTCCGGTGAACAGCCGCTCGGGGAACTGTGGTTCTCCGGGGTGCTGGGCGGCGACCTCACCGGGGGCGAGCTGTGACCCCGAGGGGGCGGCAGGGCGGCGGGCGGGCGTCACGGGAGCAGGAACGGGGCGTCATCGTACTGGCCGGCGAGGACCAGAACGACTGCGAGATCATGGCCGCGCTGATACGCGCGCACCGGCCCGACCTGAGCGCTGCGGCCAAGCTGGTCCGCATCAACGACCCGGTGCGGCTGCGCAGGAAGTCCGGCCCGGACCTCGCCGCCGCGGTGAGGGCACTGACCGGAAAGGCGCGGGCCAAGGCGCGGCAGCAGCGCGCCGAGTTGCTCGGGTTCGTCGTCCACGAGGATCTGGACGGGTACGCCGATACCCAGTACGACCGGATCCGCAAGACACTGACCGACGAGTTCGGGCGCCAGTGTCACGAGTTCCGGACGGCCCTCGCGCTCGCCGCCTGGGAGAGCGAGGGTTGGCTGCTGCTCTTCCCCGAAGCCTTCCCTCACGTCCGTCCGCGCTGGAAGGTCCCCGACCGTCTGCTCGACAAGGACACCGGCCGCGTCAAGGACGCCAAGGAGGAGCTGAAGCGGGGGCTCGGCCTGCCGGTCTTCCGGGAGAGCGACGGACCCGCGGTCGCCCGCGAGGCGCTGAAGTACCGGCTCATCCCTTCTCCGCGCGGCGCCAATCGCTCGTACGCGGACTTCGTCGGGGACCTCACGGGCTGGAACTGACCGCCGGAGCACCCCAGCGCCGCTGCTGGGCGGGACGGGAGCGGGTCCTGACCACGAGAGCGCGCGTCCGATCGACGCGATCGCTTGCGGCATTCGCGCAGTTGACGCCCTTTGTGAAGTCCGGGATTCGACCAGGTGGGTGTCGTTGTCCGAGGTGGGCGGTATTTTTGACGCTGATCGTCACGGTGCCTTCGCCGACTGTCACGGCGCGACGCATCGGGCGGTCCCGGTAACCGACTTGCCCGAAAGGTCCTCGTGAAGCCCACCCTGGCCGCCGCGCAGCTCCGCGGCAGTCTGACGCAGTACCTCACGACGACGTACGCGCTGGCCGACGAGGACACGCGGCTCGCGCTGGAGCGGTTCCTCGGGGATCCGGAGACGGGTATCTTCCGCGGTCCGTACCTGCGGATCAGGACGCCGTTCCACCCCGCCGGCGACGGGTGGCAGTCGGCGCTGGAGTGGCAGCCGTCGTTCACGCCGTGGCGGCACCAGGCGACGGCGTGGGAGCGGCTGAGCACGTACAAGGGCGCCGCCGAGCCGACGCTCGTGACGACCGGCACCGGGTCCGGCAAGACGGAGTCGTTCCTGATTCCCGTGCTCGATCACTGCCGGCGACAGAAGGCGCTGGGGCGGCGTGGGGTGAAGGCCGTGCTGCTGTACCCGATGAACGCGCTCGCCACCGACCAGGCGGGCCGTATCGGCGACTACCTGGCGCAGCCCGAACTGGCGCAGGTGACGGCCGGTCTCTACATCGGAGACAAGCCGGACACGGACTTCCGGCGGGTGATGACGCGGCGCGAGGAGATGCGCCAGTCGCCGCCGGACGTGCTGATCACCAACTACAAGATGCTGGACCTGCTGCTGCAGCGGGCGGAGGACCGCCCGCTGTGGGAGGGCGCGGAGCCCGCGTACGTGGTGCTGGACGAGTTCCACACCTACGACGGCGCGCAGGGCACCGACGTGGCGATGCTGCTGCGGCGGCTGGCAGCGGCCGTGGGCGCCTCGGAGCCGGGCCGGCCGCTCGGTGCCATCTGCCCGGTGGCGACCTCGGCGACCCTCGGCGAGGGCGGGGGCGACACCGGCGGCATCCTCACTGTCGCCGAGCAGGTGTTCGGGGTGCCGTTCGGACCGGACTCGGTGGTCGGTGAGGAGCGGCTGAGCGCCGACGAGTTCGTCGGAGACGTCGACTACGAGCTGCCCGAGCCTCCCGGACCCAAGGAGGTCATCGAGGTCTCGGGCGGGCCGGGCGTGGAGTCCGACCCGGACCGACTCGACCTCGACGGGCTCGCCGAGCGGCTCCTGGGGCGGCGCGGCATGGACGCCTTCCAGATCGGACGCCTGCTGAAGAAGCACGACTTCACCCACGGTGTGCTCGCGCTGCTGAACGGCGAACCGCTCGACGAGTGGGGGCTGCGGGACCGTATGGCCCGCTTCGGGTACGCGTGGGCGCGCACCGCGCGGGAGAACCCACGGCTCGCGCTGGAGGCCTTGTCCCGGTTCGTGGCGCTGCTGTCCTCCGCGCGGGACCCGGAGTCCGACGAGCGCAGGCCGCGTCCGCTGCTGCACATCGAGGCGCACCTGTGGGTCCGGCCGGTGGGGCGAGTGCTCAGCGGGGTGAGCGGCCGGCCGGAGTTCCGCTGGTACGAGGACGAGCGGGCCCTCGCGCGGCGTTCCGCGCTGACCGCGGCCCCTATGTCAGAGGACCTGTCCGACAGCGACGAATGGCCGACGGCGGACTCCCGGCGGCCGCAGGCGCTGCCCGGTTCCGACACCGTTCAGCGGCCGGCGCAGACTCATCTGCCCGCGATCTACTGCCGCGTGTGCGGCCGGTCGGGCTGGGCGACGCTCTCCCCGGAGGCCGATCCGCAGAAACTGGAGACCAGCCCGCCGAAGATCTGGTCGGCGTCCGTCGGACGGGACAAGCGGCGGCTGCGGTACTTCATCTCGGCGACCCCGGCCGAGGCGAAGGACGCTCTCGCGGCGCTCACCGGGGACGTGCCGAAGCAGGCGGGCGGCGTCGATCCGATGTCCGTGGTGGTGCTGGACGGGGCGCAGGGCAGCTACCGCCTGCCGGTCGCCGAGGACGGAGAGGGGCTTCAGGACGCCTGGTTCGCGCGGGCGATCCTGGACAAGAAGACCGCCGACCAGGCCGCCAAGGACGACACCTGCCCGGCCTGCGGCACGGACAACGGCATCAGGTTCCTGGGCACCGCGCTCGCCGCGCTGGCCTCCGCCACCGTCACCCAGCTGTTCACCGGTGGCCACGAGATCGCGCTGGCGCCGGAGGAACGCAAGACGCTGCTGTTCAACGACTCCACGCAGGACGCGGCGCACCGGGCCGGCTATGTCGCCAACGCCTCGTACAAGTTCTCGCTGCGCTCGCTGCTGGCGCACCAACTGGACGACACCGGTACGCCGGTTCCGCTCAACGACCTCATCGGCGACGTCCTGGACTCCGTGGACGACCCGCAGACGCTGGCCGCGGTCGTCCCGCCGGACCTGCACGACGAACCGGGCGTGGACCGGCTCCTGTCGGGGCGCGGCACCGGGGACGCGCGGACCTGGAAACTCATCGGCGAACGGCTCGCCTTCGCGACGGTCATGGAGTTCGGGCTGCGGTCGCGGCTCGGGCGCACCCTGGAGCTGACCCGGACCACGGCCGCGGAGGTGGTGATCGCCGAACCGGACCGGATCGTCGCGCTCGCCCGTGACCTGCACCTCACGCTGCCAGGACAGCTGGGGTTGGACGGCGGCCTGCCCACGCCCGAGCGGTATCTGGCGTACGTGCGGGGACTGCTGGAGCGGATGCGGCTGCGCGGCGGCGTGCGGCACCGGTGGCTGGACACCTGGATCAAGGAAGCGGGCGTCAACCAGTACCTGATCTCCGGACAGCGGCCAGAAGGCATGCCTGCCTTCCCCGAGGGGTACGTGGCACCGCCGAGGTTCCTGCTCGCCGGTCCCAAGGAGAAGACGAAGTTCGACACGATCACCGGTCGCGGCAACTGGTACCAGGACTGGGCAGGGCGCTGCCTCGGCCTGGACGCGGCGCAGGCGACCGAGTACCTGCGCAGGCTACTGCCGGTTCTCGCGGACGAGGGCGTGCTGTCGGCGCGCACCGCCAAGGACCGCACGACCCGCGTCTACGGGCTGCAGCCGGGCCACATCCATGTGCGGCTGCTGGCGGACGACCTGGTCAACAAGGCGTTCGTGTCCTGCGAGGAGTGCGGGTGGCAGCAGGTGGTGCCGCCCGAGCGGCGTACCCGCTGGTACGGGCACCCCTGCCCGCGCTGGCGCTGTACCGGCCTCCTCGCCCCTCCCCAGTACGGCATGTCGTCGACCGGGGCGGGCAGCGGCGGCTTCGGCGGGAAGCTGGAGCGTGACTACCGGGCCGACTACTACCGCCGCCTGTATCTGACCGGCGGCACCTACCGGGTCGTCACGGCCGAGCACACCGGCATGCTGACCCGGCCCGAACGGGAGCGCGTGGAGCGGACGTTCCGGCAGGGCACCCACTACACCGATCCCAACGTGCTCTCCTGCACGCCCACCCTGGAACTGGGCATCGACATCGGCGACCTGTCGGCGGTGCTGCTCGGCTCGCTGCCGGGCGGCCCGGCGAACTACGTGCAGCGGGCCGGACGCGCCGGACGCAGGACCGGCAACGCCCTGGTGGTCGCCTTCGGCGGACGCCGGGCCCGCGACCGGTACTACCTGGACGACCCGACCGAGATGATCGCCGGTGACATCGTGCCGCCGGGCTGCTACCTGTCGGCCGTCGAGATCCTGCGCCGCCAGTACACGGCGCACCTGCTGGACCGAGCGGCGCGCGGCGAGCTGACGACGGCGGACGGCGAGCCGCTCATGCCGGTGCCGCGCCTGTCGTCGGCGCTGTTCGGCACGACCGGCTGGTGCCAGGACCTGTCGGAGGCGGCGCTCACCCACGGGGCGCGGCTGGTGGAGGAGTTCCTGGCGCTGTTCCCGCAGGCGCCCGGCGGTCCGGACGACGACCGGGGAGTGTCCGCGCACGCGGCGGACGAACTGCGCGCCTACGCCACCGGCGGCATCGCGCGCGCCCTTCAGGAGGCGGAGGAGGAGTGGACGGTGCGCCGCGAGGAACTGCGTCGCCGCATCGCCGCCATCGACGCCGCGGTGGACGGGCTGCTCGCCGAGGACCGTGAACAGGGCGCCGAGCGGCGCGAGTTGCTCGCCGAGCGGCGTGCCACGGGCGAGCTGCTGCGCGAGCTGAGCCAGACCAGCGCGCACGGCACCCTCGTCGAACTGGGTCTGCTGCCCAACTACAGCCTCACCGACACGACGACCTCGCTGGAGGCCACGCTCTACTGGAAGGAGGCCGCCGGGGACGACGAGGGCCCGGAGGCCCCGGAGGGCGACGACGAACGCCGGGAGTGGGTGTACCGCAGCGAGATGCGCGACTACGAGCGCTCCCGCAAGCTGGCCCTGACCGAACTCGCGCCCGGCAACAGCTTCTACGTCAACGGCTACCGGCACGTCGTGCGCGCCCTCGACATCGGCAGCCCCGAGCGGCGCGCCTGGGCGGTGTGGCGTCTCTGCCCGGCCTGCGGGTACGCGCGCACGCACGGCGATCCGAAGAACGACACCTCACCGTGCCCGCGGTGCGGGTCGCGCGAGATCGCGGACGCGGGCTGTGTGCACCATGTGCTCGAGCCCCGGCGGGTGATGTCCCGGGACAAGCGGGACGACGCCCGGGTGCGGGACGACCGTGACGAGCGGGACCGGAGGCGGTACGCGGTCCTCACCACGGTCGACATCGACCCGGCGCATCTGACGACCGGATCGTGGCGGCACGACACCGCGGTCTTCGGAGCGGACTTCACACGCAAGGCCGTCGTCCGCACCCTCAACCTCGGCGTCGACCGGCAGGACGGCAGCAGCACGGTTCCGCTGGCCGGGGACGACGTACGGCTCAATCCGTTCTACGTGTGCACGAGTTGCGGGGGCGCGACGGCCGACGGGCGGCCGGTCGTCGACCAGTCGCAGCACGCGCTCACCGCCTCCCTCGCCCGGTCGACGCGTGCGAGCGCCCACCACCAGCTGTGGTGCCCGCGCCGACGGCTGCGCGGCAGCGGGGAGGAACAGGGCGCCGGTCTGGACGTGCCGCTGCTGCTGGCGCACGAGCTGACGACGGAGGCCGTCCGCATTCTGCTGCCGGCGTCCGTGGCGCGGGCCAAGGAGCGGCTGGCCTCGTTCACCGCCGCGCTGTTCGCGGGCATAGCGGCCCGCTACGGCGGGGACCCCGACCACATCGACATCACCGCCGCGTCCATGCCGGACGGTGAGGACCGTGACTGGCCGCGCCGGTTCCTCGTGGTGTACGACCGGCTGCCCGGCGGCACCGGGTACCTGCACCGGCTGGCGACCTCCGACGGCTTCCGCGAGGTTCTGCTGAAGGCCCGTGAGGTGATCGAGGGCTGCGGCTGTCTGGAGAAGGGGCTCGACGGCTGTCATCGCTGCCTGCTGCGTCGCGTGCCCCCGGCCGACTACGACAAGGTCAGCCGCAACGAGGTCCGGCAGATGCTGGACGAACTGCTCGGCGCGGACGGTGAGCGCTGGCGCACCTCGCCCGTCGCCACCACTCAGCACATCCCGATGCACCGGCAGGCCGAGAGCGATCTCGAAGTCCTGTTCATCGACACGCTGCGGGAGTGGGCCGTGCTCCCGGAGAGCCGTGCGAGCGGTGACGCCTACATAACGCCGGCCGGCACCCACGCGCTGGACCTGCGGCTGACCGCGGCCGACGGCACCACGCTGAGCTGGCGGGTGTCGCAGCAGCGCGTCCTCGACGGCACCCGCCCCGACGTCCTCTTCGAACGGGTCGACGCGCCCGGCCCGCGCGTGGCGCTCTACCTGGACGGCTACGAGTTCCACGCCGGCCGGGAGCACAACCGGGTCGGCGACGACGCGGACAAGCGCACACGGCTGCGCGCGGAGGGGCTCAGGGTCTTCCAGCTCACCTACGGCGACGTGAGGGAATGGCAGCGCCGTGTCCGGGACACCGGCTACGCGGGCGCCGGCCCGGCCGACCCGGTGTGGGAGCCGTACGGCGACCAGGCCCGTGGCAAGGCCCGCGACTACTACGCCAAGGTCCGGCGCGGGCTGCCCGGTGAACTCGCGGAGACTGTCTGGGTCAACCCGGCCGTGCAGCTAGTGGAGTATCTGCGCCGACCGGACGCCGAGCGCTGGCAGTGGCGGGCGGAGGCGGCCCTGGCGGGCTTCATGGGCGACGGTGCGCGCCCCGTCGCGCTGCCGCCGGACGTGCTCGGCGAGCAGATCACTGTGGCGCTGCGCGGCGGAACGCCCACGGGGCCGCGCGGCCCAGTGCAGCTGTTCACGGTCACCGACCGCTCGGGGCTGCCCCTGGTCCTCGCCGCGGACGGCCGGCTGAGGCCCCCCGCGTGGACCGGTGTCTGTCTGCTCGACGACGCACCGGGCGTGCATGCCCAGGAGGAGGCCCACAAGCGCCGCTGGCGAGCCTGGCTGTACTGGTCCAACCTGCTCCAGTTCCTGGACAGCGGCGGCGGTGACGCCGTGCAGCTCACGACCGGTCGCCTCGACGGGTTCCCCGTCGAGACCCTGGCGGTCACCGGCGGCAGCGGCGTCCTGGACAGCGTCCGCGCCACGTTCGCCCCCGTCGCGACAGCCGACGCCACTCCCTCGCCGGCCGAGACCGTCGCGCCCCTGCCGCAGGCGCCGGCCGCTGCGGAGACGCCCGCCGCGGGCGCCCGGGGCGCGGCATGGGTCCGGGTCATCGAATACCTCGACCCGGACGAGCCCGGGCTGCTCGCACTCGCCGAGGCCCTCGCCGCGCGCGGTGTCACGGTGCCCGAGGACGGCTACGAACTCGACGAGAACGGTTGGCTGGCCGAGCTGGCCTGGCCCGCCGCACGCGTCGGTGTCGTCCTCGCTCCCCGCCCGCCGGAGGGCGAGGACGAGGATCCGGAGGCAGTCGACCGCGACCGTGCGTTCGCCGCGGCCGGTTGGGAAGTGCGCCCCACCACCGGCTGGACCGCCGACGACATCGCCGACCGCCTCGACGGCGCACCACCGTCCAGCGACCGGGAACGTCCCGGCCGGCCTGACGGCACCACCACGGACAATGGACAGGAAGATCGACCGTGACCGGCAAGAACGTGACGCTGCGCCTGCTCGACAAGGCGGACCGCGAGATCCTCAAGCTCCCCCGCCCGGTCAAGGGCGCCATCTACGACTTCCAACACAAGTTCAAGACCAACCCCGACTCGGCGGGACTGCGTCTCAAGCAGCTGCAGGGCCACGACAAGCTGCACTCGGCACGAGTCAACGACGAATATCGCGCGCTGCTGCTGCGCCTGGCCGACGACGACTGGCTGATCGTCTCGGTCAAGCACCGCAAGGACGTCTACGAGCACCTGGACCGGCTCACGTACTCGGTCAACCGCATCACGGGCGGCATCGAGTACGTGGACCTGCAGGTCGTGCAGGAGGAGGTGCTCAGTCCCGCGGCCCCGCGGGCCACCGCACCCACCGAGCCCGTCCGTCCCGCCGAGCCGGCCGCTCCACAGCCGCTGTTCGCGAAGTGGTCCGAACAGCGGCTCACCGACCTGGGTGTGGCCCCGTCGCTGGTCCCGGTCATCGCCGCGCTGACCACCGAGGACCAACTCCTCGGGCTCGTCGAGTACGCGCCGCAGCTCACCGGCGAGGTGCTGCTGGCGCTGTACGACGGCAAGGAGTACGACGACGTCCTCGAACAGGTCACCGCCCCCGTCGCGGCGCCGGAACCGGTGGACCCCGAGGACTTCCGGGCTGCCGCCGAACGTCCCGCCACCATCGTCACCACTACCGACGACGCGCTGCGCGAGGCGCTGGAAGGTGAGGACTTCGGGCGCTGGAAGGTCTTCCTGCACCCCACCCAGGCCAAGCTGGTCACGCGGGACTACAGCGGTCCCGCGCGCGTGGGCGGCGGGCCCGGCACCGGCAAGACGATCGTGGCCCTGCACCGTGTCAAGCACCTGGTCGAGCGGCTCCCCGTCGGCCGGACCAAGCCGGTCCTGCTGACCACCTACAACAAGAACCTCGCCGCGGACCTGCGTTCACGGCTTCTCGCCCTGGGTGGCGAGAACCTGCTGTCACGTGTTGAGATCAGCCACGTCGACCAGCTGGCGCTGCGTACCGTCCGGGAGGCGGAGCCGGGCAATCGCAAGCGGATCGTCGACGAGTCTCAGGCGGTCCGCGAATGGCACTCGCTCCTGGACGAACTCGGCGAGGACGCCTGGGACGCGGAGTTCCTGCACGACGAATGGACCCAGGTGATCCTCGGCCAGGCCGTCACCTCCCGCGCCGACTACTTCCGGGCACGCCGCGCCGGACGCGGACGCACCGTCAGTCGGTCCGAACGCGCCGAGATCTGGCAGCTCGCCGAGCGCTTCACTCAGCGCCTGGACCGGCTCGAAGTACAGACCTGGGACCAGATCGCGGAGCGGGCGGCTCAGCTGGAATCGGAGCGCGCCCGGCGCATCCAGGCCATCGACCGTCAGCGGGAGGAAGCGGGCGGCCTCGACAACGTCCACATGGCCGACGGTTCGGGCGGCTGGCTGCGCTACCGGTACCGGCACATCGTGGTGGACGAGGCTCAGGACCTGCGGCCCGCCCACTGGAAGATGCTGCGTGCGATGACCGCTCCGGACCGCAATGACCTCTTCCTGGTCGGCGACACCCACCAGCGCATCTACAAGAACCAGGTGACCCTCGGCAGCCTCGGTATCAACATCCGCGGCCGGTCGTCGAAGCTGTCGCTGAGCTACCGCACCACCCGGCAGATCCTGCGCTCCGCGCTGAACGTGCTCGGCGACGAGACGTATGACGACCTCGACGGCAGCAGCGAGACGCTGGCCGGGTACCGGTCCGTGCTCAGCGGCGCCGTGCCCGACCTGCACCGGTTGGGCGACTGGGCCGAGGAACGCGAGGCGATCGCCGCGCTGATCGAATCCTGGGGCCAGGTGCCGCACGAGCAGATCGCCATCGCCGTGCCCACCAACCAGATGGCGAGTGAAGCCGCGTACACACTGGCTCAGCATGGCATCCGGGCACAGGAGATCGGCCCGGACGGACCCCGCGGCGACAGCGGCGTCCACATCGGCACGATGTTCCGGTTCAAGGGGCTCGAGTACCAGCGCATGATCATCGCCGGGGTGACCGACGGGCTGGTGCCACGAGCAAGCGTCCAGCAGCGGCGGACCACGGACCCGGCGCGCTACCGGACGGAGATGCAGCGCGCCCGGTCCCTGCTCTTCGTGGCGACCACGCGCGCCCGAGACAGCCTGGATGTTTTCTGGCACGGGGAGCCGAGCCCGTTCCTCAAGGAACTGATCGAGGTCCGGCCACCGGTCGCGGCATGACCGGCCCCGGGATCGTGCCGCAGTGAGGTTCCGCTAACGCGGCACGATCGGCCCTTGGGGCACGAGGAACGGCCGCCGGGGATCCTCTGGCCGCATCCTCCGGGCCGCGAGGGCCGGATCAGGGGCCGGCAGGTACGGGGCGAGTGCCGCGTACACCTCCACCGCACCGCAGGGACGATCCTCGGGACGCTTGGCGAGCAGTGCGTGCACCAGCTCCTGAAGCGCGGCCGGGGCATCGACACCGCAGTCGGCCAACCGGGGAGGAGACGCGGTGAGGTGCTGAGTCACCAACTCGGCGATGCCCTCGCTGGAGAAGAGAGGGTGACCGGTGAGCATGTGGTGCAGCAGGCACCCCACCGCGTACAGGTCGCTGCGGCCGTCCAACGGCCCTTCGCCGGACAGGAGTTCGGGCGAGGCATAGGACACGTTGCCGAGCGTTTCGCCCGTCATGGTGAGCTGCGGGTCGGTGTTCGAGAGAACCTTCACGAGACCGAAGTCGAGGATCTTCACCAGACCGCTGGTGCGGACCATGACGTTCTGAGGCTTGAGGTCGCGGTGCACCAGGTCGGCCGCGTGCGCGGCGGACAGCCCTGAGCACAGTTGCGCGGCCACGGAGACCGCGGCGGGCAAGGGCAGGCGCCCGCCGTCGGCACCATCGATGACGTTGTCGAGGGTCGTCCCGTCGACGAGCTGCATCACCAGGCAGCAGACCTCCTCGGTGACGGCCGCGTCGTAGACGGTGGTGATGTTGGGGTGGTCCAGACGAGCGGCGGCCTTGGCCTCCCTCTCGAAGCGCGCCAGGGCGGTACGGCGCCAGTCGGGCAGGGCCAGAAGATCTGCGGCGACGGTCTTGACCGCGACTGGGCGCTCCAGATATGTGTCCGTCCCCTGCCAGACGTGCCCCATCGCCCCTCTGCCCAGAATCCGGTCCAGCCGGTACCTGCTGCGCAGAACCTTGCCTGCGGCGAACTGCTCCACGTTCTCTTCCTTCGATGAGCCAGAGCGGTATGTCAGTGCACGGACTGCCTGGTCGGAGGCCCGCCGTCGACAGCCCGCACGGAACAAGTCAACCAGCCTCGTACGCACACCGGAAAACCCTCAGGGGCCACGGAATCCCGCACGGACCCCACGAACGTGACGCCAGGTAGCCCAAGGCGAGGCGGCAGGCTGCCGGGCTGCTCCTGCCCCGCCATCGCAACAAGACGCTTGGCAAGGGTGACCTTGGCTTTCGCACCAAACTGCAGATCGCGGCCACCCGGGCCAAGGCGGCCGGGCTGGTCTTCCGCGCGGTGGCCGTCTACGGCGACCAGGACAGCTTCCACTCAAGCCTGCACGCCGTCGGCCTGCCGTTCGTGATGGCTCTCAAGCCCCGGCACGGCACCTGGGCCTACGGCCCCGACGCCCACACGCCCGTGGACGCCGCCCGCCTCCTGGCCTGGCGGGATGAGGACCGCCAGCTCATCTCCGCGATAAGACCCTCGTCGGCACGGGGTAAAACTGGCCGGTTAAGCGGCCACATGTCAGGATCGGCACGTGTCTGAGTTCCTGAACGCCACCAAGAGCGGTGGGCGCCCTACCGTGCCGACTCCCAGGATGCGTCGGGTGGTGTTCGTCGCGGTGCTGAGCTCGGAGCGGACACTCGCGCTGGTACCTGACGAATCTCCCGGATGCCCGGCTCGATGGGGGCTTCCCTCAGGATCCGCCCGGGCTGCGGGGCCCTACCGTGATGCGGCGATGCGAGTACTCCGCAACGTGGTCGGCGCGATGCCGACGCGCGGGGGCACCATTGAGGGGTGCCGTTGGGCTCAAGTTCCTGTGCCCGTCGGCCAGAGCCGTCGAGAGGCGCACGTGTTCATCTTTCGCCTCATGGTGGCCGGCGGCCCGCCGAAGCGTCTGCCCGGGAGGAGGCCAGTACGCTGGGCGGGACCGGACCAGTGGCCGGAGTTGTGCGCTTACTGTGATCTGCCCGATGTAGATGCGCTGTTGACGGGATACCTGGAGGGGTGGATCCCGGACGGGCGGATCACGTTGGGGCCTTGATCGCTCACACCGCCCTGGCGATTGCGGTGGCGGTCTCCTGCAGAGCCATGGCGACTGCGGGCATATGCTGTTCTCGCAGGCGTACGGCGGGTGCGTGCACGGAGATCGCGGCGAGTGGCTCCCCGATGCGGTTCCGGACGGCCACCCCTACACTGTGCAAGTCGTGTGCGCTTTCTTCGAGGTCTGCCGCCCATCCCCGGACTCTGATTTCCTCTAGCTCTACCTCAAGCAGCGGCCACTCGGTGATGCTCGCTGCCGCCGTTGCGGCGAGTGCGGCCGGAAGAGTTGCGCGTACCTGTACCGGGTTGCGGAGCGCAAGAAGGGCCTTGCCCGCCGCTGTAACATGCGCGGGAAGAGACTGGCCAAGCGGAACGCTGACGCGCAGAACCTGCCGGCACTCGACTCCGTCAAGCAGCCGGACGACAGCGGCGTCCAAGCTATACAGGCACACCGTCTCCTGCAGCTTCTCGGACAATTCTTCAAGGGGTCGGCGGGCCTGCCTCCGGACGTCCAGTTGGGCGATGGCGTCCAGGCCCATGCGTACGAGTTGCGGCCCCAGTGAGTATCCGCGCTGCCCCCGATCGTGACGCAGGAAGCCCGTGTGCGTCAGGGTGACCAGGATGCGGTGCACGGTGGAGCGAGACATGCCCAGTTCCCGGGCAGTCTCCATGACACCGATTTCTCCCCGGTCATGAGCCAGGACAAGAACATCCAGAGCCTTCGTCACCGACGCCAAGGCCTCGGTCGCCGACAGATGATTGACATCCACCATGAAGGAACCGTAGCGCCCACAAGCTCCCATGGACCGGGAGCTTCGACAGAATCCACACCGTCAGATTTCTGCGGCGCCACGACTCACGGATCAAGCACGGCTTCGCGGAATTCCGACGAGTCACTTCTCGCCAAGGGAGGTCGATTTCTGCGATAACTCCAACTGGACTTACCGCACTTGGGTGCGCTGCTGACCGTTTGGTGTCACCTCACGGGAACTCTGTGCGTGCCACAGTGTGCCGTCCCTACACTGGCAGCGGCCTTCCTTGAGGAGCTCACCATGGCGGGATACCGGACAGGCGCGCCTGCGTCGAGCAAAGGTGTCTATGTCGGCCTGGCCCGACACGCCGTGGAGGAACTGATCAACTCACTGCGCGGCGAGCTGGCCACACTCGAGGCGGTGCTCGCGATGATGCGCCAGGAAGTCGAATCCGCCGATGTTCACGAAGATGAGCCGGCCACCGAGGAGGACACGGTAACCGCCCAGCCCTCCGGGGAGGTACCGTCCGAAGATTCTGTCGCCGACGAGGATCCGTCGACAGAAGAGGCGCGTCCGAGCTCTGGTACTCAGACCCTGGGGCCGCCGCGCAACGGAAGCATGCGTGATGCGATCCTCACGCTCCTGTGCGCCACCCAAGAGGCGATGTCGATCACCGATATCGCGGCGGCCGTACGCCCGGGAGCGGACGCGACGGTCCGCTCGTCCGTGGGGAAAACCCTCAACCGCATGAAACAACTTGGTGAGGTGGAAAACGTAGCACCAGGGATGTTCCGGGCCGTGCTGTCCCGAGTTGCTTGATCCACCTGAGAACGATCTAACCCAACAAGCAGGCCTCCCTCGATTATCGGTCGAGGGAGGCCGCCAAAACGCACGAACGGACGCTTCTCCTACCAAGGTTCCGGTCCGTCGTGCACGTTCACTCTAGCGCCGCCGACAGTAGCGCTAGAGAGAATCTGCGCCGTCATGCGATGGACCGTGCACGACTGACCCCAAACAGGCAATTGAGGATCAGTCATGGGCACATTGAGTCGTATTCGCTCCGGGCCAGAGCGCCAGGCCCAGAGCGCGCTCCAGTCGGCAGATCGTCAGGACATCCGGCCAGCTGGCTCCCGCCAGCAGATCACCGATGGTCTGTCTGCCGACGTCGCTCTGGGTAGCCAGTGCGCGCAGCGAGAGACCCGGTCGCTCCCTCAGGGCGGCGGCGAGGCGGCGGGCAATCGTCTGGACCACCGCGGCGGCGGGCTCCCCGACGATCCGGGCATCCGGCCACTCGTCCGGGTCGACGGCGTAATTCCGTGGCGGCGCCGTGCGCGCTCGGCCTCCGGTCATAAAGATGCGCTCCTTCAGATCATGATCGACACTGACAGCAGCGGCCGGTTAACCGGCCACATGTCATGGGCCTTGCGCCTGGAGGTCGCTGTGTCGAATCGTCTGCTGGCGTACTCGCCGAAACCGGAGACGGTGCCGCCTGCCCAGTGGCGCCGCATCGCGCCGGTTGTCCGCTCGCTGGGATTCCTGGCCGTTGCGGCCGGGCCCTACGGCCCAGATGTGATCATGACGCCGCTCGCGCGACTGGTCGCCTGGGTCGAGGCTCAAGGCCTCCCGCTCGAACCCTCGGTGATCCTTGACCAGAGCGCCGTCGAACGGTTCATCCTCGTCGGCTGCCGCGACATGGCCGCCAACAGCAGGCGGACCTGCAGTAGCCAGCTGCGCCGGGCTTCCGAAGCGCTCCTGCTGGATCAGCTCGGACAGCATCCGCAGATCCGGCTGAAGGCGGCCGCGACCCCGGTGACTCCCTACCCGCAGGCGGAAGTCGCCCACTGGCTGATCTGGGCGCAGAGCCTGCCCACCGCGGCCCAGCGGCGCAATGCCTGTCTGCTCTTCTGCCTCGGTGTCGGGTGCGGCCTCGCCGTCGAGGATCTTGTGTACGTTCAGGGACGGGACATCCACGCGGGCCCCACCGGGCGGGCACTGGTCAAGGTTCACGGGCGTCGGCCGCGCACCGTCGTGTGCCGTTACGCCTACGAGGAACTGCTCCTGGCGGAGGCTGCAGACATCCCGGCAGACGCGTACGTGTTCCGGCCGGACTGGCAGGACCGCACCAGCAAGCACATCGCATCGGATTGGCTGGCCAAGTACCCACGGATCATCGGCCGTTGCGACGGTGCGGTGCTGCAGACCCAGCGGCTGCGCACGACCTGGATCGTCGATCTGCTGAACGCGGGCATTCCGCTGAAGGTGATCCTCAAAGCGTCGGGGCTCGCGACGCTGCACAGCCTCTCGCGCTACCTCGTCTTCCTCCACGACGTACCCGAAGCAGAGGCATCCGATCTGTTGCGGGGAGCGGCGTGAGCAGGAAGAACCCGGAGAACAAACCCTGCCGGCGCACCGGCCTCGCCCTACGCCCTGCACCGCAGGCCCCCGGCCGTACTCTCAACGACCGCGTTGTGAACCAGGTCTTCGACCTCGTGCGCCACAGCGGAGTACTGGAACGCCTTCCCTCCAACGAGCACCGGCCAGGCCCGAAGGGCTTCCCGTTCCGCACCGTGCTCATCGGCCTGATCCTGTCGCAGTACATGGGCAAGAGCGCGAACATCGACGATGCGTGGGAGACACTCTTCTTCGCACTGTCTCCAGGGTCCAAAGCCCTCCTTGACGTCCCCGACGTCGACCTGCACATCCCCGAGGGCGCGACCCGAGAAGAGATCGACCGCGTCGCGCACCACCAGTACGCAACGTCGAAGCGTGTCTACCGGTCCTGGGCCTCGATGACCCGGCGCCTCGACCCGGCACCACACGACCGCCGCAAGCGGCTGTCGCTCAGCGAGGCCAAGAAGATCCGACGGAAGTGGAATGCCCGCGCCAACCAGGACACCGTGCGCAATCTGGAGGCCATCGCCCAGGATCTGATTCTCGCTCCGGTGATGGCTTCCTACCGGCGCGGCGACTTCGCTCGATGGCCTGGCCACATCGCGGTCGACGACACTCCGGTTCCGGTCTGGGGCAAAGAGCCGGACTACCACCAGGACCGGGCCTCGCTTGAGATCACCGCCGGGATGTACGTGAAGGGAGGAACGCAGAAGAAGTCGGGGCCCGGCGACAAAGCTGCGGCCTCCACGAACACTGGCACCCGGCGCGGCGCGGCGAACAAGCCAGGTACTCGCAAGACCCAGCCGGCACAGGCGAATGAGGCCAAGGCGCGGGACAAGAGAGAGTTCCGCTACGCCATGATGGCCGCGTTCCCGGGCCATGGCCATGGCGACCTCGCTGGCGCCTACCCGGCGGTCTGCCTCGGCATGATCCTTCACACCCCGGGCACCGAACCCGGCCCGGCCGCCCTGCGCGCCATCCAGCCGGCGTTCGAACGAGGCCTGGTCAAAGACCTGTTCTGCGCCGACCGGGGCATCACCCAGGCCAAGCCTCACAACCTCCACCTGCAGCTGCTCAAACTCGGCCTCAACGCGGTGAAGCACTACAACGACGACAAGGTCGACCGGCAGGGGGAGTTCCGCGGCATGCAGCTGATTGGCGGCGAGTTCTACTGCCCGCTGATGCCCACCCCGCTCATCACTGCGGGCGCCACATACATCGACAGCCGCACGGACGAGGACCGCGCCTACGCACTCAACTTGATCCAGTCCCGGAAGGACTACCAGACCAAGGTCAAGGAGTACGGGCCCGCAGGGGACCAGCGTCGGCAGTGCCCCGCCCTCGGGTCGCACGCCACGGTCACCTGCTACCGCCGGCCCCAGCCACGCCCGTCCACCGTCGTCGACCTCGACGCCCCCACTGTCCGTGCCCCGGCAGCCCTGCCCACTATCCCCAAGCCCAAGCGGGACACCCGCATCTACCCCGACATCTGCAGGGGGAAGAGCATCACCGTCCCAGGCACCGTGTTGGCCAAGTGGCGGCAGAAATACCCCCTGTTCACCCCTCTGTGGCAGGAAGCTTGGTCCGGTCTGCGCAGTCAGAACGAGGGCGGCAACGGCAACCTCAAGAAGTCCGCCCTCGACAGCATCGACAATCCCCAGCTCCGCCTGCCGCACGGACGCGTCGCACAGACCCTGCTCAATGCCGTCATCATCTTCGTGGCGAACCTCAGAGCCATCCGACGGTTCCTCCGCGACCAAGGCATCCAGCCCCGCAAAGCCAGCACGCAGAGCGTCGCAACCCCACTCGGTGTGCCCTCCGATACACCCCGGGCGCGACCGCTTTCGACCGAGCAGGTCGAGCCTCCGCCACGCGAGTGACACACCTCCGCCGCGCCCCGCCCCCTGAAAACCCCACATGCCTGCGCCACGGCTATCAGCCGTCGCGCAGGCATGTCCTGTTTCCGCAGGTGGGAGGCGCAGTACCTGGACCGCCACCGCCCCACCCCCTCACCGAGCCGATCACGCGACCCGAAGGCCTCCGGAACGACGAAAAACCGGTGAGTCACATGACTCGACCGGTAATTCGTGAACGCTTCGGGACGATCTCGTGAACGTCCCTGGTTGTGTCCGAGGGGGGACTTGAACCCCCACGCCCGATAAAGGGCACTAGCACCTCAAGCTAGCGCGTCTGCCATTCCGCCACCCGGACTAGGTGTCTGCCGCCTGACCGGGGGTGTTCCCCGCGGCGACATGGACAACAATACCAAGGTTTCGGAGTGCCTTTCACCTGCATATCCGGGCCGTGGGAGCACCTGCGCGAGGCTGAACGAGGGGGCATCCGGCGACTTACCGTGGGCGCCGCAGCGATCACCGAGGGTGAGCAGAGCTGAGAGCTGAACCGTCCCGGACCCGCGCCCTCACTCCGCGTTCCGACGCTCCTCCACGACCAGGATCCGCAGGGCCCGCACGAGCGCGGCCGCCTCCTCCTCGTCCAGCGGCTCGAGAAAGCGCCGCTCCATCGCGAGCCGCGCACCCTCGGCCCGGTCGAGGCAGTCCCGGCCCGCGGGCGTCAGCTCCACGATGTTCTTGCGCCGGTCCTGAGGACTGCGGCGCCGCTCGACCAGCCCCTGATCCTCCAGGCCGTCGATGAGCGCGACCATCGTGGTGCGGTCGACGCCGAGCCGTCCGGCCACCTCGACCTGCGACAACGGGTACTCGGCGACGAGCACCGCCAGCACCGCCAGCTCGTGGCCGTCGATCCCGAACGGCGCCAGCGCCTGCACGGACGCCCGCGCCAGCCGCTGCTGGGCGTGCTTGAGCAGATAGCCGAGCCGGGACTCAAGGGGCACGGGAGGGACATGACGCATGGAAGGTACGGGAGGTACGGAAGGGCGCTCACCGGTCATGCCGAGAACTGTACCCAAAGCTGATTGTCAGTATCGCTGATGATTGTCTACGCTGAGCGATATGAGCGATCAACGCGTGCGCTTCGGTATCAAGACCACCCCCATGCACGTCTCCTACGACGACAGCCGCCGCGTCTGGCAGGAGGCCGACGCCCTGCCCGAGATCGAGGACGCCTGGCTCTGGGACCATCTGCTTCCGCTCCGCGGCCCCAAGGACGGCCAGATCCATGAGGGTTGGACGCTGCTCAGCGCCCTGGCCGCGCAGACCGAGCGGCTGCGGCTCGGGCTCCTCGTCACCAGCAACCGCATCCGGCCGCCCGCCGTCCTCGGGAAGATGGCCTCGACCGTGGACGTGATCTCCGGCGGTCGGCTGGTCATGGGCATCGGTGTCGGCGGCACCCACCAGCCGCCCGGCACGGGCGGGATCGCCGGCGAGAATCCGGCCATCGCGGAGTACGAGGCGTACGGGATCTCCCTCGTCCCGCCGGGCGAGGGGGTCGCCCGGCTCGGCGAGACGGTCGAGATCCTGCGCCGGATGTGGACGCAGGACGGCCCCTTCGACTTCGAGGGGCGTTACTACCGGTTGCGAGGCACGCGGAACGGGCCCAAGCCGGTGCAGCGGCCCGGGCCACCCCTGCTGATCGGCGGCTGGGGAACTCGACTGCTGCGGCTCGTCGCCGAGCAGGCCGACATCTGGAACATCCCCGGACCGCCGCACAACAACGTCGGGTTCGTCGCCGAGCGCGGTCGGGTGCTGGACGCGCACTGTGCGGACATCGGACGGGATCCGCACGAGATCACCCGTTCCGTACAAGTGGTCGTCTCGTACGACGATCCCGCCGCCACCCGCGCCACCGTCGCCGACCTCTTCGGCATCGGCGTGAACCATGTCGTGCTCAGTCTGCCCCAGCCCTACCCACCAGGTGTCGCCCGCTGGCTGGTGGACGAGATCATCGCGGGAGTCCGCAGGGGTCCGAGAGAGCAGGCGGCGCCCTGAGGCGGGTACCGCCCGCCCTCACCTCACGGAACGAGCTGGTACTCGGGGAAGTTGCCCGGCAGCCGCTCCCCCGCCGGCCCCTGTGTGACGGCGCGCACGAGCAGCTCGCCGCCGACGAAGGCACCGCGCCAGGACGCGCCGAGGCCGCCGAAGAGCTCGTCGCGGTCGCCGCGGGAGCGGGGCTTGCCGCGGCCGACCTTGAACGCGCGGATCTGCGGGGCCAGTCGGGCGTACGTCGCCTCGTCGTCCGTGGACAGCGTGGCGACGAGCGCGCCGTTCGACGCGTTCATCGCGGCGAGCAGCTCCGCCTCGGTGTCGACCAGGACGATGGTGTCGACCGGGCCGAAGGGCTCTGCGTGGTGCAGCGGTGAGGAAGGCGGCGGGTTCAGGAGCGTGACCGGCTGGACGTACGCCGCCGTGTCCTGGCCGGGCAGGAAGCGTGCGTCGGTCAGTTTGCCGCGGTGCAGCGGGACGGCGCCGCGGTCGATGGCCTCGGCCACCTGGTCGTGCAGCTCCTTCGCCTTGGCCGCGTTGATGACGGGCCCGAAGTCCAGCGCGGGGTAGGCGTCGTCGGGGTGCTCGACGGCCAGTGGGTGACCGACCCGCAGGGTGCGGACGGCGGGGAGGTAGGCGGCGAGGAACTCGTCGAACAGCGAGCGCTGGACGACGAAGCGCGGGTAGGCGGTGCAGCGCTGTTTGCCGTAGTCGAAGAGCTTGGGGATGACGGCCGTCAGTGCGTCCCAGTCCGTGTGGTTCCAGATGCCCCAGGTGTTGAGTCCTTCCTGTTCGAGTACATGCCGCTTGCCCAGGTCGGCGACGGCGGTGGCCACCGCTGCGCCCGTGTCACGGCCGCCGACGAAGGAGACGCAGCCGATCTCGGGCGCGCGGACCAGCGCCTCCGACAGCTCGCCTCCGCTGCCGCTGACGAGGGTGACGGGAATCCCTTCGCGTGCGGCGAGCGCGCCGGCCAGGGTGAGGCAGGCGACGCCGCCGTCGGTCGGGGTCTTGGCGATGACCGCGTTCCCTGCCAATGCCTGTACCAGCATTGCGTGAACGAGCACGCTCATCGGGTAGTTCCAGCTCGCGATGTTGGACACCGGCCCCTCGAGCGGAGTCCGGCCGTCCACCATGGGCTCGATGCCGTCGACGTACCAGCGCACGCCGTCGATCGCCCGGTCCACGTCGGCCTGCGCGAGTCGCCAGGGCTTGCCGATCTCCCAGACGAGGAGGAGGGCGAGCAGCTCGCGGTGCTCGGTCAGGGCGTCGAGGGTGGCCGCGACGCGCGCCCGTCGTTCGGCGAGCGGGACATGGCGCCAGGCCCGGTGCTGGTCGAGTGAGGCCCGTACGGCCTGGTGGGCGGTTGCGGCGTTCAGCCGGGGCGGGCCCGCGATGGGGCTTCCGTCGACCGGGCTGGTGGCGGGCAGTGCCCGGCCGTCCGCCCGCCAGGAGGCGTCCCAGAGATTGAGGACGCGGTCCTCCTGGAACGCCTCGGGGGCGACGGCGAGGCAGCGCTGCCAGGCGTCGGCCCAGGACGTACCGGACTTCAGGACGAGGGGGGTGTTGAGGGTGGATGCCATTCGGATGTCTCCGCTCTCGGTGCACAGTCGGGGGCGGGAGGTGCCTGGCTCCTGCCGAGCTGCATGGTGCACGGGCCCGGACGAGGAGTGGTCGCATCCGTGCGGAGGAGGACGGTGGTCGCGTCCGCACGGAGGGAAGGGTTCGTACGCGCAGGGTGGTCGCCTACGTAGGGAGGAAGGTACTGAGGAGGCTCCGCTCGTGACAGTCACCTCACATCAACTATGAGTGACGTCTCATCTCACCCCTGCGCGGCGACACGCTCCGACTCCAAGCGGGTCAGCACCAGCCGGGCCGTCTCGGTCGGCGTGCCGCCCACCCGTACTCCGGCCGCCTCGAGGGCCTCCTTCTTGGCCCGTGCGGTGCCTGCCGAGCCGGAGACGATCGCGCCCGCGTGGCCCATCGTCCTGCCCTCGGGCGCGGTGAAGCCGGCGATGTAGGCGACGACGGGCTTGGTGACGTGGTCGCGGACGTACGCGGCGGCCCGCTCCTCGGCGTCGCCGCCGATCTCGCCGATGAGGACGACGAGTTCGGTGTCCGGGTCGTCCTGGAAGGCGGCCAGGCAGTCGATGTGGGTGGTGCCGACCACGGGGTCGCCGCCGATGCCCACGCATGTCGAGAAGCCGATGTCGCGGAGTTCGTACATGAGTTGGTAGGTCAGCGTGCCCGACTTGGACACCAGGCCGATGCGCCCCGGCTTGGTGATGTCGGCGGGGATGATGCCCGCGTTCGACTGCCCCGGAGTGATCAGGCCCGGGCAGTTGGGGCCGATGACGCGGGTGCCCTGCGTGGCGGCGTACGCGTGGAAGGCGACGGAGTCGTGGATGGGGATGCCCTCGGTGATGACGACGGCGAGCCCGATGCCCGCGTCGGCGGCCTCGGTCACCGCGGCCTTGGCGAACGCGGGCGGTACGAACACTACGGTGACGTCGGCGCCGGTCGCCGCCATCCCCTCGCGCACCGAGCCGAAGACGGGCACCGCACGGTCGTCGAAGTCGACGGTCCGGCCCGCCTTGCGCGGGTTGACCCCGCCAACGACGTCCGTGCCGGCGGCGAGCATCCGCCGGGTGTGCTTCATGCCCTCGCCGCCGGTCATGCCCTGGACGAGAACCTTGCTCTCCTTGGTGAGAAAGATGGCCATGTCCTGTTCCTCCTTCAGCCGGTGGTGGCGAGCCGGGCCGCGCGGTGTGCGGCGTCGTCCATGGTGGTGGCCTGCTGGACCAGGGGGTGCGCGCGGCCGTCGAGGATGGCGCGGCCACGGACGGCGTTGTTGCCGTCGAGGCGGACCACGAGGGGTTTGGTCAACCGCACGGTCTCCAGCGCCCGCACGATGCCGTCGGCGACCGCGTCGCAGGCCGTGATGCCGCCGAAGACGTTGACGAAGACCGATTTCACGGCCGGGTCGGAGAGGATCACGGAGAGGCCGTCGGCCATGATCTGTGCGGAGGCCCCGCCGCCGATGTCGAGGAAGTTCGCCGGGCGGGCGCCGCAGCCCGCGACCACGTCGAGCGTCGACATGACGAGGCCCGCGCCGTTGCCGATGATGCCGACCTCGCCGTCCAGTTTGACGTAGTTGAGGCCCTTGGCCGCGGCCGCCGCCTCCAGGGGGTCGTCGTGCGCGGCCTCCTGATCACCCCAACGTGCCTGGCGGAAGCGGGCGTTGTCGTCGAGGGTGATCTTGCCGTCCAGGGCGAGGATCTGTCCCCGGGCGGTGCGTACGAGGGGGTTCACCTCGACGAGCACGGCGTCCTCGCGGGTCAGCACCTCCCAGAGGCGTACGAGAACGTCGACGGTCTCCGGGGGCAGCCCCGCGGTCTCGGCGATCTCGGTCGCCTTCGCCGAGGTGACGCCCACGGCCGGGTCGACGGGAACACGCGCCACTGCCTCCGGGCGGCTCGCGGCCACCTCCTCGATGTCCATGCCGCCCTCGGCCGACGCGATCGCGAGGAAGCGTCCGGCGGCGCGGTCGAGGACGTATCCGACGTAGAACTCGCTCTCGATGTCGACCGGTTGGGCCAGCATCACCGTGCCGACCGTGTGGCCCTTGATGTCCATACCGAGAATCTGACGTGCTGTTAGCTCGGCGGCGGCCGGGTCGGCGGCGAGTTTGACGCCGCCCGCCTTGCCGCGTCCACCGGTCTTCACCTGGGCTTTCACGACGACTCGGCCGCCGAGCCGGCGGGCGATCGCGCGTGCCTCCTTGGGCGAGTCCGTGACCTCGGCCCTCGGCACCAAGATGCCGTGTTCCTCGAAGAGTTCCCTTGCCTGGTGCTCGTACAGGTCCATCACCGGCTCCTGACTGAAAGTGCCGCACGCCCCCTGGACACCACCCACCGGATGCGGGATAACAAGCTTCATACAGTATTCGTCGACTGTATGCAATGTACCGCGAGAGCGTTCCAACCCCCTACGAAGGGACAGGACTTCGCCATGCCCGACGACATCAGCCAGGACTCCATCTCCGGTGGGCATCTGGTCGCCAAGGCACTCAAAGCAGAAGGTGTGGAGGTCATCTACACCCTGTGCGGCGGCCACATCATCGACATCTACGACGGCTGCGTCGACGAAGGCATAGAGGTCGTCGACGTCCGTCACGAGCAGGTCGCCGCCCACGCCGCCGACGGCTACGCACGCATCACCGGCAAGCCCGGATGCGCCGTCGTCACGGCGGGGCCCGGTACGACCGACGCCGTGACCGGCGTCGCGAACGCCTTCCGCGCCGAGTCCCCGATGCTGCTCATCGGCGGCCAGGGGGCGCACACCCAGCACAAGATGGGGTCCCTGCAGGACCTGCCGCACGTCGACATGATGACGCCGATCACCAAGTTCGCGGCGACGGTGCCGGACACGGCGCGCGCCGCCGACATGGTGTCGATGGCGTTCCGGGAGTGCTTCCACGGCGCGCCCGGCCCCTCCTTCCTGGAGATCCCGCGCGATGTCCTGGACGCCAGGGTGCCGGTGGAGAAGGCCCGGATCCCGGCCGCCGGCCACTACCGGGCCTCGACCCGCTCGGCCGGAGACCCCGAGGCGATCGAAAGGCTCGCCGACCTCCTCGTCCACGCCGAGAAACCCGCGATCCTGCTGGGCAGCCAGGTGTGGACGACGCGCGGCACCGCGTCCGCCATCGAGCTCGTCCGCACCCTCAACATCCCGGCGTACATGAACGGCGCGGGGCGCGGCACGCTGCCGCCCGGGGACCCGCACCACTTCCAGCTCTCGCGCCGGTACGCCTTCTCCAACGCCGATGTCATCGTCATCGTGGGTACGCCCTTCGACTTCCGCATGGGCTACGGCAAGCGGCTCTCCCCGGACGCGACCGTCGTGCAGATCGACCTCGACTACCGGACCGTCGGCAAGAACCGGGACATCGACCTCGGCATCGTCGGCGACGCGGGTCTGGTCCTGAAGTCGGTCACCGAGGCGGCCTCCGGGCGCCTCAACGGCGGCGCGTCGAAGCGCAAGGAGTGGCTGGACGAGCTACGGGCCGCCGAGCAGACGGCCATCGAGAAGCGGCTGCCCAGCCTGAGGTCGGACGCCTCACCGATCCACCCGTACCGCCTGGTCAGCGAGATCAACGACTTCCTCACCGAGGACTCGATCTACATCGGGGACGGCGGCGACATCGTCACCTTCTCCGGGCAGGTCGTCCAGCCCAAGTCACCCGGGCACTGGATGGACCCGGGCCCGCTCGGGACGCTCGGCGTCGGCGTCCCGTTCGTGCTCGCGGCCAAGCAGGCACGGCCCGACAAGGAGGTCGTCGCCCTCTTCGGGGACGGCGCCTTCTCCCTCACCGGCTGGGACTTCGAGACCCTCGTCCGCTACAACCTCCCCTTCGTCGGCATCGTCGGCAACAACTCCTCCATGAACCAGATCCGTTACGGCCAGGCTCAGAAGTACGGCCTGGAGCGCGAGCGGGTCGGCAACACCCTCGGCGACGTCCACTACGACAAGTTCGCGCAGATGCTGGGCGGTCACGGCGAGGAGGTCCGCGACCCCGCCGACATCGGCCCGGCGCTCCAGCGCGCCCGGGAGTCGGGCAAGCCGTCGCTGATCAACGTCTGGGTCGACCCGGACGCGTACGCCCCCGGAACCATGAACCAGACGATGTACAAGTGAGGTGCCCCCGATGACCCCGATCACCCCGATCACCGGAACGTCGACCAAGGCTCTCGAAGGCGTCCGTGTCCTCGACATGACGCACGTCCAGTCGGGTCCGTCCGCCACGCAGCTGCTGGCCTGGCTGGGCGCGGACGTCGTCAAGCTGGAGGCGCCGACCGGCGACATCACCCGCAAGCAACTGCGCGACCTTCCCGACGTCGACTCCCTCTACTTCACGATGCTCAACTGCAACAAGCGGAGCATCACCCTCAACACCAAGACCGAGCGCGGCAAGGAGATCCTCACCGAACTGATCCGGCGCTCCGACGTCATGGTCGAGAACTTCGGACCCGGCGCGGTCGACCGCATGGGCTTCACCTGGGACCGCATCCAGGAGATCAATCCGCGGATCGTCTATGCCTCCATCAAGGGGTTCGGGGACGGCCCGTACACCAACTTCAAGGCGTACGAGGTCGTCGCGCAGGCCATGGGCGGGTCGATGTCGACCACGGGTTTCGAGGACGGGCCGCCGCTGGCGACGGGGGCCCAGATCGGTGACTCGGGCACGGGCGTGCACGCCGTGGCGGGGATTCTCGCGGCGCTGTACCAGCGGGAGAACACCGGGCGCGGGCAGCGGGTCAACGTGGCCATGCAGCATGCCGTGCTCAACCTCTGCCGGGTGAAGTTGCGCGATCAGCAGCGACTGACACATGGCCCGCTCGCTGAATATCCCAACGACGACTTCGGCGTCGAGGTTCCCCGCTCCGGCAACGCGTCCGGCGGCGGCCAGCCGGGCTGGGCGGTCAAGTGCGCTCCGGGCGGCCCCAACGACTACGTGTACGTCATCGTGCAGCCCGTCGGCTGGAAGCCGATCACCGAGCTCATCGGACGGCCGGAGCTGGCGGACGATCCCGAGTGGGCGACCCCGGAGGCCCGGCTGCCGCAGCTCACCAAGATGTTCCAGCTCATCGAGGAGTGGTCGGCCACGCTCCCCAAGTGGGAGGTGCTGGAGAAGCTCAACGCCCACAACATCCCGTGCGGCCCGATCCTGTCCACCAAGGAGATCATCGAGGACGAGTCGCTGGTCGCCAACGAGATGGTCGTGTCGGTGCCGCACCCCGAGCGGGGCGAGTTCGTGACCGTGGGCAGCCCGCTGAAGCTCTCCGACTCCCCCGTGGACGTGACCAGTTCGCCGCTGCTCGGCGAGCACAACGAAGAGGTCTACATCGGCGAGCTCGGCCTCGGCGACGAGGAACTTCGCCTGCTCAAGTCGAACGGAGTGATCTGAGTGATGGCCGAAGACCGGATGGTGAGGGTGCGCGCGCTCCTCGACGCCGTGCGGGCCGAGGGGCGGAGCGCGCTCACCGCGCCCGAGGGAAAGGTGATCGCCGACGCGTACGCGATCGCCGTCCCCGGTGAGGAGCTGGCGACGGACGTCGACGAGGCGGTGGCGTACGCGGCGCGCTTCGGCGGGCCCGTGGTGATGAAGATCGTCTCGCCGGACATCCTGCACAAGACCGACGCCGGCGGCGTGATGGTGGGTGTGGAGGGCGCGGCGGACGTACGCGCCGCCTTCCACAAGGTCGTCGAGAACGCGCGGGCCTACGACCCGCGGGCCCGCATCGAGGGCGTCCAGGTCCAGGAACTGCTCCCTCAGGGGCAGGAGGTCATCGTCGGGGCGGTGACCGACCCGACCTTCGGGAAGGTCGTCGCCTTCGGGCTCGGTGGGGTGCTGGTGGAGGTCCTGAAGGACGTCACCTTCCGGCTCGCCCCCGTGGACGCCGACGAGGCGCTGTCGATGCTGGACTCGATCAGGGCGGCCGAGATCCTGCGCGGGGTGCGTGGCGCGCCGCCGGTGGACCGGTGGGCGATCGCCGAGCAGATCCGCCGGGTCTCCGAACTCGTCGCGGACTTCCCCGAGATCGCCGAGGTGGACCTCAACCCGGTGATCGCCACTCCGCAGGGCGCGGTCGCCGCGGACATCCGGGTGATCCTCGCGGACTCGGTCCCCAAGGAGCGGCGAAAGTACACGCGCGAGGAGATCCTCACGTCGATGCGGCGGCTGATGGAGCCCTCGTCCGTGGCCGTGATCGGTGCCTCCAACGAGCAGGGCAAGATCGGCAATTCGGTCATGCGCAACCTCGTCGACGGGGGCTTCTCCGGCGAGATCCACCCGGTGAACCCCAAGGCCGATGACATTCAGGGCCGCAAGGCGTACAAGAGTGTCACCGACGTTCCCGGTGAGGTGGATGTGGCGGTCTTCGCGATCCCCGCCAAGTTCGTGGCCTCGGCCCTGGAGGAGGTGGGACGCAAGGGGATCCCCAACGCCGTACTGATCCCCTCCGGGTTCGCGGAGACCGGCGAGCACGAGCTCCAGGACGAGATCGTGGCCCTCGCCGAGCGGTACGGGATCCGGCTGCTCGGGCCGAACATCTACGGTTACTACTCGACGTGGCAGGACCTGTGTGCCACGTTCTGCACACCGTACGACGTGAAGGGCAGTGTCGCGCTCACCTCACAGTCCGGTGGCATAGGGATGGCCATCCTGGGCTTCGCGCGCACTACGAAGACGGGTGTTTCCGCGATCGTCGGGCTCGGCAACAAGTCGGACCTGGACGAGGACGACCTGCTCACCTGGTTCGGTGAGGACCCGCACACCCAGTGCATCGCGATGCACCTGGAGGACCTGAAGGACGGCCGCGCCTTCGTGGAGGCGGCGCGCGCGACGGTCCCGAAGAAGCCGGTCGTCGTCCTGAAGGCGGGGCGTACGGCCGCCGGGGCGAAGGCCGCCGGCTCTCATACGGGCGCGCTCGCGGGCGACGACGCCGTGTACGAGGACATCCTGAAGCAGGCCGGCGTCATCCGGGCTCCCGGACTGAACGAAATGCTGGAGTACGCGCGCGCGTTGCCCGTACTTCCCACCCCCAAGGGCGGCAACGTCGTCATCATCACGGGTGCGGGCGGCAGCGGTGTGCTCCTGTCCGACGCGGTGACGGACAACGGTCTGTCCCTGATGGAGATCCCGCCGGACCTGGACGCGTCCTTCAGGGCGTTCATCCCGCCGTTCGGGGCCGCGGGCAACCCGGTGGACATCACCGGGGGCGAGCCGCCGTCGACGTACGAGGCGACGATCCGGCTTGGCCTGGAGGACCCGCGCATCCACGCGCTCGTCCTCGGCTACTGGCACACCATCGTGACCCCGCCCATGGTCTTCGCCGAGCTCACCGCGCGCGTGGTGGCCGAATTCCGTGAGCGCGGCATCGAGAAGCCCGTGGTGGCATCGCTCGCGGGTGACGTCGAGGTCGAGGAGGCCTGCCAGTACCTGTACGAGCGGGGGGTCGTGGCGTACCCGTACACGACGGAGAAGCCGGTGGCCGTGCTCGGCGCCAAGTACCGCTGGGCGCGGGCGGCGGGCCTGTTGGGGGGCGGTTCATGAGGTGAACCAGGGCGGGGGCGGCCGACGGTGCGCGTCGGCCGCCCCCAGGACCCGTGCGCACACGAAAGGCATTTGGACAGGGGGCGCTGGCCAGATCTTTCGACGCGAGGGGTGCTGAACCGACATGACAACCACCGACCTACCGACATCCGTCCACTACAGGGAGGTGACGGATCGCAACGGCCGCCTGTACCGCATCGGTGAGACCGATCGGGACATCATGGGGCGACCACGCTGGACCATGGTGCTCTTCCCCTGGATGGGGATGCTGGGCATCAGCTCCTCGGAGTACGCGTTCACCTCCGCCGAGGACACCCTGCACGACGCCCATCTCTGGGGCAGTGGGCACATCTTCTGGCTGATGGGCGTCTGGATATTCTTCCAGGCCGCCGTCGCCTTCCCGGCCGGGCAACTGCGTGAGAGCGGACGGCTGCCCGCACGGTACGCCATGATGCTCGGCGCGCTGGGCACGGTCCTGGGGTACCTCTCGCTCGCGTTCGCGCCGCATGTGACCGTCGCGTACATCGGCTTCGGCATGTTCAGCGGTATCGGCGCCGGCCTGGTCTACGCGACCTGCGTGAACATGGTCGGCAAGTGGTATCCGGAGCGCAAGGGCGGCAAGACGGGCCTGGTCAACGGCGGTTTCGCCTACGGCTCGGTGCCCTTCGTCTTCCTGTTCACCTCGTACATGGACCTCGGTAACTACCAGGGCGTCCTGGTGACGGTGGGCCTGGTCTGCTGTGCCGTGGTCGCCTTCGCGGGCTGGTTCTTCAAGGACCCGCCCAAGGGCTGGTGGCCCCCGCACGTGGATCCGCTGAAGGTGTCCGACGACCCGAGGATCCGCCGGGCGCTGGAGAAGAACCCGCCGGCGGTGAAGCAGTACACCCCCAAGGAGGCTGCCCGTACGCCCGTTCTCTGGATGATGTGGTTCTGTCTGCTGTGCACCGCCGGGATCAACATCTTCGGCATCGCCTTCCAGGTGCCGTTCGGCAAGGACATGGGGTTCGCGGGCGGGATCGTGGCCACCGCAATGTCCCTGAAGGCGATCGTCAACGGCACGGGACGCGGCGTGATCGGCTGGATCTCCGACCGCTTCGGACGCCGCAACACACTGATCATCGTCTGTCTGGTGCTGGGCTCCGCCCAGTTCGGGGTGCTGGTCTCCGGCCAGATGGGCAGCATGCCGTTCTTCCTGTTCTGCTCCATGGTCTCCGGATTCGGCGGCGGGGCGATCTTCCCGCTCTTCGCGGCCATGACGGCGGACTACTTCGGCGAGAACAACAACGCGTCCAACTACGGCATGGTCTACAGCTCGAAGCTGATCTCGGGCCTCGTGGGCTCGGGCATGGGCGCGGTCGTCGTCGGCGCGTGGGACTACCACGGGGCCTTCGTGCTCGCGGGCTCCATCGGCCTCGCCTCCGCCGTGCTGGCGCTGTTCCTCAAATCACCGGGCCGCCCGAAGGCCCGCAGCATCGTCCCCAACCCGCAACCGCTCGGCGAGGAGATGGCGTGACATGACGACAGAACCCATCGCCACCCAGGGCGCGTCGGCCACCGCCGGCGCCTCGAACCACTCGTACCGCGAAGTCACCGACGCCCGGGGCCGTGTCTACCGGATCGGTGAGACGGACCGCGACATCCTCGGCCACTCCCGCAAGTTCATGGTGTATCTGCCGTGGATCGCCATGATGGCCATCAGCGTCTTCGAATACGCGTACGGCTCGGCCGAGGACACGCTGTCCCACGCCCACGGCTGGACGCAGAGCAACACCTTCTGGATATTGAGCGTCTGGGTCTTCTTCCAGGCCGGCATCGCCTTCCCGGCGGGCTGGCTGCGGGAGCGGGGCATCCTCACCGCCCGCAGGGCCATGTACATCGGCGCGGTCATGTGTGTGATCGGCTTCCTGGCCCTCTCGCACTTGAGTAACGTGCTGCTGGCCATCCTGGGGTTCGGCGTCATCGGCGGTCTCGGCTCCGGCCTGGTGTACGCGACGTGCATCAACATGGTCGGCAAGTGGTTCCCCGAGCGCCGTGGCGCGCGGACCGGATTCGTCAACGGCGGATTCGCGTACGGCTCCCTGCCGTTCATCTTCATCTTCAACTACGCGTTCGACACCGGGAACTACCACCGTGTCCTGGACCTCATCGGCTGTTACGTGATGATCGTCGTGCTGTCCTGCGCGTTCTTCTTCAAGGACCCGCCGAAGAACTGGTGGCCCTCGGACATCGACCCGCTGACGTACGGCGGCAACAGCAAGACCTCCGCCGCCCTCGCCAAGAACCCTCCCGCGGTGAAGCAGTACACGCCCAAGGAGGCCATCAGGACGGGTGTGCTGCCCCTGATGTGGATCACGCTGGTCATGACCGCGGGCGTGTCGATCTTCGGGATCTCCTTCCAGGTCGACTTCGCCAAGGAGGTGGGCTTCGGCCCGCTGGTGGCGGCGTCCTCCATGGGCATCATGGCCGTCATCAACGGCATCGGGCGGGCCGTGGTGGGCTGGCTGTCCGACACCTGGGGCCGCAAGCTGACCCTGGTGTTCGTCATCGTCGTGCTGGGTCTCGCGCAGTTCGGCGTGATCTGGGCCGGTGACATCAAAAGCGAGTGGCTGTTCCTGTTCTTCGCCTTCCTCTCCGGGTTCGGCGGCGGCGCGTTCTACCCGATGTTCGCGGCCCTGACCCCGGACTACTTCGGCGAGAACTACAACGCCACCAACTACGGCCTGGTGTACAGCGGCAAGCTGATCAGCGGTCTGTTCGGCGGCGGTCTCGGCTCGATGGTGGTCGCTGCCTGGGGCTACAACGGCGCGTACGCACTGGCCGGCGGTATCTCGATGCTGGCGGCGGCGATCGCGTTGCTGCTGAAGCAGCCGGGGCGCGACGGCGAGGTGCGCACTCCGCAGCCGCAGCCCGCGAGCTGAGAGGTCTCCTGGTCAACGGATTGAGAGCTTCTCCTCCCGGCACGGAGCACGGATCGGGCGGCCCTCCCCACGTGGCGCGTTGTGGGGAGGGCCGCCCGGTGCACCGCCGCGAAGCTAGTGACGCCGCTTGCGGAGGGCCGCGAGGTTGTCGTAGCCGATCTTCGCGTGCGTGAGTGACTGGCCGGGATCCGTGGCGCTCGGGGCGTTGTCCTGCTCGACCATCGGATTGTGGTAGTTCCGGTCACCGACGCGCGAGAAGAACGTGGTGTAGTCGATGACGCCGGTGCCGAAGGGCACCATGTCGTAGCCCATGCCGTTCGTCGTGTTGACGACGCCGTCCTTGGCGTGGAAGAGCGGGTAACGCTTGTTGTTGCGGACGACGAGCCCGGCGGGATCGAACACCTTCTCCCGCGTGGAGCCGTCGTGGGCCGTGTACGTGTGGAACTTGTACTGGGCCACGTGCGCCCAGAAGATGTCCATCTCCAGCCAGACCACCTTCGGGTCGGTGATCTTCAGGAAGTACTCCAGCTTGCGGATGCCGGAGCTGCGGGTCGGATTGCCCTGGGAGTCCAGCGGGCCCCCGTCGAGCAGGAAGCCGTACGCCGCGTCGTGGTTGTGGGTGTACAGCTTGAGGCCCTCGCGGCGGGCGATCTCGCCGAGCGCGTTCCACTTGTCGGCGGCCACGTCCCAGTCGGCGCGGTAGGCGCTGCCGGTGGGGTCGCCACCGGTGCCCATGTGCGCCATGCCGAGGATGTTGGCGATCTCCAGGTGCTTCTTGAAGGTGTCCAGGTCTGCCGTGGTGAGGGGCCAGGACGGGGGTATGAAGCCGTGGTTGCCCTGCGCCCGCAGGCCGTAGTCGTCGAGCCAGGAACGCAGCAGCTTGGCGCCCTGCACGGACTCCAGGCTCGCGCCGCCGGGAGCGTTGGCGTGCTGGCCGTATCCGGCGAACTCCACCTGCCGGTAGCCGAAGCGCGAGAGCTGCTTGAAGACCTCGCGGAATCCGGAGGGCAGGTCGGTGGCGAGCGGGTCGCGGCCCGTGGCGTCCCGGACGGTGTAGAGGATGATGCCGCGCTTGTTCGCGGGGACGAGGACGTCACCGCCGTGGTCGTGGTCGTGGCCTCTGCCCCGGTCCTGGGCCAGGGCGGGCGAGGCACCGAGGACGGGTGCCGCGATCGCCGCGGCCGCGGCGGCGGTGCAGGTGCTCAGAAAACGGCGGCGGTTGAGGCCGAGAGTGCGGCGCAGGGCTTCGCCGGTCGCGGGTTCGTCGTTGAAGGCGGTCACGGTTTCTCTCTTTCGGATCGGTGTACGGCTTTGACGGGTGCCGTTGAGGCTGCTGCTCGTGCGCAGGTCAGAGGCGTGCGAAGCACTCGCCGGACGCGTTGTCAGTGGCTCGTGCTTCACTTTCCGTAGTTGCTCGTCACGCCTCGTCAGGTCTCGTCAGGTGAGGCCGGCCAGGTCGAGCAGCAGGGATTTCACTTCGGTGGCCGCGATGCGGCCGGGAGCGGTGCGGGGGGTGGAGCAGATGAGGAGCGGACCTTCGTCGTCGCCCGTGGGAAGGCGGCCGTGGCTGCCGCGAATAGGTGAGGGGTCCAGCGGCACGACCGCCATGCGATAGCGCAGTCCGAGCTTCTTGCGGGCCAGTGCCGTGGCCGCCTTCACCTTGACGTAGGGGTCGAGGGGATCCATGAAGAGTTCGACCGGGTCGTAGCCGGGTTTGCGGTGGATCTCGACGAGCTGCGCGAAGTCGGGCGCGCGGGCGTCGTCGAGCCAGTAGTAGTACGTGAACCAGGCGTCCGGCTCCGCGACGGCGACGAGTTCGCCGGAGCGCGGATGGTCGAGGTGGTGGGTCTTCTTTCCCTCGTCGTCGAGGAGCCGCTCGATGCCGGGCAGGTCGGCGAGGGCTGCCTTGGTGGTCTCCAGGTCCTCGGGGCGGCGCACGTAGACATGGGCGATCTGGTGGTCGGCGACCGCGAAGGCTCGGGAGGTCATCGGATCGAGGTACTCCATGCCGTCCTGCGTGTGCACTTCGAGGAGTCCGGCGCGGCGCAGGGCGCGGTTGATGTCGACAGGGCGGTCCGCGCGGGTGATGCCGTACTCGGAGAGCGCGACGACGGTGCGGCCTTCCGCCTTCGCGTCGTCGAGGAGGGGAGCCATGGCCGCGTCGAGGTCCGCGGCCGCCTGGAGGGAGCGCGGGTCGTCGGGGCCGAAGCGCTGGAGATCGTAGTCGAGGTGAGGGAGGTAGCAGAGGGTCAGGTGCGGCCGGCGGGTGCGGTTGATGTGGCGGGTCGCGTCGATGATCCAGCGGCTGGAGACGAGGTCGGCGCCGGGACCCCAGAAGTGGAACAGGGGGAACGTGCCGAATTTCTCGGTGAGTTCGTCGTGCAGGGCCGGGGGCCTGGTGTAGCAGTCGGGCTCCTTGCGGCCGTCGGCGTAGTAGACGGGACGGGGAGTGACGGTGATGTCGGTGTCGGCGCCCATGGCGTACCACCAGCAGATATTGGCGACCGTGTAGCCGGGATGCGCGCGCCGGGCGGCGTCCCACAGCTTGTCGCCGGACACCAGGCCGTTGTGCTGCCGCCACAGCAGTACGTCGCCGAGCTCGCGGAAGTACCAGCCGTTGCCGACGATGCCGTGCTCGGAGGGGTGGGTGCCGGTGAGGAAGGTGGACTGGGCGGCGCAGGTGACAGCGGGCAGGACGGTGCCGAGCGGGGCGCGGAAGCCGGACTGGCCGAGGGCCTTGAGGTGGGGCATGTGGTCGAGGAGACGGGGGGTGAGGCCGACGACGTCCAGGACGAGGAGAGGAATGGGGCCGGACGGCTCCTGGGGTGGTGGGGTCACGGCAGCTCCTTCAGGCCAAGATCCGTCAACAGGTCCCGGGCGAGGGTGAGTTCGGCGGCGATGCCATCGGCGAGCTGGGCGCGGGCACGGGGGCGCAGCTCCGGCGGGAGTGCCTGCCAGGTGTAGGTCTCGACCTCCAGGTGGTGGGTGAGGGGGTGCGGACCGCCGACGAGTCGGGTCAGTGCGGCCCGCAGGACGGGGAGTGTGGAGGTGAGGGGTGCGGCGGGGGCCGCGTGCAGCGGGACGTGGAAGTGGGCGCGCCACGGGGAGGCGTCGGGCAGGGCGTCGCCGGCGAGGGCCTCGCCGAGGTCGTCGGTGCCGCGCAGGCCCGCGGCGGTGAGGGTGCGGGTCTGGTGCAGGAAGCGGGGTTCGTCGAAGGCGGCGAGGGCCGCGCGGACTTCGGGGAGATGGGGGTGTTCGGCGTGCAGGGCGGCTGAGAGCTGGGATTTGACGATGGGGACGCGGGCCTGGGCGAGCGCGTCCAGGGCGGTGTGCGGGTCTTCGAAGGAGGTGGCGAGATGACAGGTGTCGACGCAGATGCCGATGCGGTCGTGACCGATCGCGGTGAGCGGGGCAAGGGCGTCACGGGTGGTCTCGACGGTGCAGCCGGGTTCCGGTTCCAGGCCGATGCGCAGGGAGCGGCCGGTGAGCTCGTGGAGGGCGTCGAGGCGTTCGGCGAGCGTGGTCAGTGCGGTGTGCGCTGCCGTCGCCCGCTCCTGGTCGTATGCGGTGCGCCAGGCGAGGGGCAGGGTGGAGATGCTGCCTTCGGTGACGTCGTCGGGCAGGAGCTGGGCGAGGACTCGGGCCAGGTCGGTGGTGTGGGCGAGGCGTTCGGGGTCGGCCCAGTCCGGCTGGTAGACGCGGTACTTGACCTCTTCGGCGCCGAAGCCTTCGTAGGGGAAGCCGTTGAGGGTGACGACTTCGAGGCCGCGGTGTTCGAGTTCGGTGCGCAGGCCGCGCAGCGCGGAGGGGTCGGTGACAAGGGCGTGGGCGGCGTCTCTGGCCAGCCACAGGCCGATGCCCAGGCGGTCGCGGCCGAGGCGGCGGCGGACGGGCTCGCAGTGGTCGCGGAGCTGGGCGAGGACGCCGTCGAGGGTTTCGGCCGGGTGGACGTTGGTGCAGTAGGCGAGGTGGACGGTGGAGCCGTCGGGGTGGCGGAAGCGCATCGCTCACTCCCCGCCGCGCAGGATGGAGTTGCCTTCGTGGGTGACGTCGGGGGTGGTGACGTCGAGGCTCAACCGGCCGCTGAGGCCGTAGAAGGCGACGGGGTTGCGCCACAGCACCCGGTCGACGTCGTCCTCGGTGAACCCGGCGGCCAGCAGGGCGTCGGCGACGCGGCGGGTCTTGAGGGGGTCGCTTCTGCCCCAGTCCGCAGCCGAGTTGACGAGCACCCGCTCCGGCCCGTACTCCGCCAGGACGGCGACCATGCGTTCCTCGTCCATCTTGGTGTCGGGATAGACGGAGAAGCCCAGCCAGCAGCCGCTGTCCTTGGCCTCCTTGACGGTGTTCTCGTTGAGGTGGTCGACCAGGACGCGGTCCGGGGACAGGGCGGACTCCCGGACGACGTCGAGGGTGCGGCGCAGGCCGGCCTGCTTGTCCCGGTGCGGGGTGTGGACGAGCGCGGGGAGCTCGTGGTCTGCGGCGAGTTGCAGCTGGGCGGCGAGGGCGGTGTCCTCGGCGGGGGTCATCGAGTCGTAGCCGATCTCGCCCACGGCGACGACCTGGTCCTTGACGAGATAGCGCGGCAGTTCGTCGAGGACGGGGACGCAGCGGGGGTCGTTCGCCTCCTTGGGATTGAGGGCGAGCGCGCAGTGGTGGGCGATGCCGTACTGGGCGGCACGGAAGGGTTCCCAGCCGAGGAGGGAGTCGAAGTAGTCGAGGAAGGAGGCGACCGAGGTGCGGGGCTGGCCGAGCCAGAAGGAGGGCTCGACGAGGGCGCGGACACCGGCGGTGTACATGGCCTCGTAGTCGTCGGTGGTCCGTGACGTCATGTGGATGTGGGGGTCGAAGATGCGCATCAGGACTCCTTGCCGGATGTGCGGGAGGTACCGCACGGGCCCGCGGGGGCGGCGGTGGGCTCGGTCAGGGCCAGGACGCGGTGCAGGTCCTCGGGGACGGGACGGTCCGCGGCGGTGCGTTCCCGTGCGTAGTCACCGAGCATCCGGGCGAGTTCGGCGTCCGCGTGGGCGCGCGGCGCCAGGTCGGCCACGACGTCCACGGGTACGCCGGTGAACAGGCACTTGAGGACCGCGTGCCGCCAGGTGTGGGCGTCCAGGTGGCGGGCGGCGTACGGGCCGAGGGCGGCGGCGACGAGCCGGGTGTCGTTGGTGCGCAGGGCGTCCTCGACGAGGGGCAGCGCGTCGGGGCCGGGCACGAGGTGGGGCAGGGCGTGCAGGACGGCCCGGCGTTCGGCGGCCGTGCCCTGCCGGTAGACGCGGGCGAGTGCGTCCGGGTCGGCGCGGGCGGCGTGCAGGAGGAGCACGCGGGCGGCGTCGGCGTGTTCCGGGCCGCAGCGACGGCCCGCCTCGGCGATGCGCAACTCCCAGACGGAGATGGGTCCGTGGGTGCCGGGGTGGTCGGCGGCCTCGTCGAGGGCCTGGTCCAGCCAGGCGCGGGCGGGCGGAGCCAGGGAGGTGTTCAGGCGGGTGTGCAGGGCGGCGAGGGCGGTGGCGGGTTCGGCCGGGTGGTTCGCCGTGCTGCCGTGGGATGCGTGCGGGTGCTGGTTCACGGGGTGCTCCCTTCGGCGCCGCCGTCGGGGATCGCCCGGGCCGCGCGGTGGAGGAACGGGAGGGACTGTGCGGCGAAGTGGGGGCCCGCGTGGGAGTGACGGGGCAGTTCGACGACGGTCAGCGCCTGGTAGTCGGTGGCGGCCAGGGCTTCGAGTACGGGCGGGAAGTCGATCTCCCCGTCCCCGAAGGGGAGGTGTTCGTGGTGGCCGCGGCGCATGTCCTCGATCTGGACGTGCCGCAGCCAGGGGGCGGCGGCGCGGACGCAGTCGGCGGGTGGCAGGGGTTCCAGGCACTGGCAGTGGCCGATGTCGAGGGTGAGGCCGAGGGCGGGCGGGTCGCCGAGGATGCGGCGCAGGTGGTGGAAGTCGGCCAGGGTGGCGAGGAGATGACCTGGTTCGGGTTCGACGGCGAGCGGGACGCCGGCGTGGGTGGCCGCGTCCAGCACGGGAGTGAGTGCCTCGGCGAGGCGCTTCCAGGCGGTGTCCTCGGCTGCGTCGGCCGTGGCGGCGGGACGGGCCGGGTCGGCTGGGTCGGCCAGGTGGGTCGGGTCGGCCGGGAGTACTCCGCTGAAGCAGTGGACGGCGTGGGCGCCGAGGTCGGCGGCGATGCGGACGGCGCGGACGAGGAGGTCGACGCGGCGGGCCCGGTCGGCCGGGTCCGGGTCGAGGAGCGAGGGGCCGTGCTTGCGGCGCGGGTCGAGCACATAGCGCGCGCCGGTCTCGACGGTGACGCCGAGTCCGAGGGTGTCCAGCCTGCGGGCCACCTTCCGGGTGCGGGCGGCGACGTCCGGGGCCAGGGGGTCCAGGTGCATGTGGTCGAGGGTCAGGCCGACGCCGTCGTAGCCGAGGTCTGCGAGAAGGGCGAGGGCGTCGTCGAGGCGGAGGTCGGCGAGACCGTTCGTGCCGTAGCCGAAGCGGAGGGGGTGGGCGTTCGTGGCGTGGGGCCGGGGGCTCGTGCGGTGGGATGCCGGGGTCATGTGACGCTCACCTTCCTCGCGAATCTGCGGGCCGCCGGGGCGAGGGCAGCCGTGACAAGGGCGGAGGCGAGGGCGCCGGAGCGCGCTGCGAGGGCGGCCTGGAGGGGGATCATCGCGCGGATTCCGCCGCCGACGGCTCGCTGGGTGAGCGGGGGTGAGGGGTTGAGGGCGGCGTGGAGGAGGGGGCGGCCCGAGGTGGTGACGAAGGCGGCGGCGAGGACGGTGCGCAGGGCGTCCGCGGCGGGGTGCCGGGAAGGGACCGCGGCGGGGTGCCGGGAAGGGACCGCGGCGGGGTGCCGGGAAGGGGCCGTGCCCGGGGCTCCCGGGGGCCTCGTCAACGTCCAGGCGAGCATGCCCGTCGTGGTGAGCGCGGCGAGCGGTGCGAGTGGCGAACCGCCCCGGGTCTCGCCGCGGGACACCGTGGTCACCGCGAGGGTGTGGGTGGCCAGGGTCAGGGCGGCGGGCAGGGCGGGGCGGGCGCTGCCGCCGGTGGCCGTCGCGCCGAGGAGCAGGTCCAGGCCCCGCGCGGTGGCCATCGCCGCCGGCCCGGCGGGGGTTCGCTTGAGCGCGAGGTCGTACGCCCAGACGGTGGCCGCGAGGGGGGCCGCGACGGCGAGGGCCGGGCGTCCGGCGCGTGCTGCCAGGGCCAGGCCCGCCGCCGTGAGGGCGCCTGCGGAGACGAGGGCCGCGGACGGGCGGACACGTCCGGAGGGCAGTGGGCGGTGTGGGCGTTCGAGGGCGTCCTCGGCCTGGTCGGCCCAGTCGTTGAGGGCCATGCCCGCCTCGTACAGACAGAGAGAGGAGGCGATGGCGAGCAGGGTGTGGGGGTTGGGGCGGGTGCCGGTGGTGGCGGCGCCGGCGAGGGCGTCGCCCGGGACGGTGAACAGGGCGGGCAGGCGGAGGAGTTCGGCCCAGGCCCTGGCCCTGGCTCCGGCCCCGGCCCCGGTCGGTCGGTCCGGCCTGGGCGAGCGCGTCGTCATCGGGTCTCCCCGGGGAGTGCGCGGAGCCGCCCCGCGAGCCCCGCCAGGGCCGCGTACTGCTCACCCAGCGCCGCGGGCCCGTCGCCCACCGGGTCCTTGAAGTAGAAGCCGAGTTCGCTCAGGGGGCCGGAGAGACCGGCCTCGTGCGCGCGGGACACCAGGCGCGCGAGGTCGAGGACCAGGGGCGCCGCCAGTGCGGAGTCGCAGCCCTGCCAGGTGGTCTGCAGGATCATCCGGGTGCCGAGGAAGCCGTCGAAGGCGATGTGGTCCCAGGCGGTCTTCCAGTCGCCGAGGGCCGGTACGTCGTCGATGTGGACCTCGCCCTGCGGGGCCCCGCCCAGGGTGTCCGCGAGGACCCGTTCCTTGCCGGCGTTCTTGGCCGCGGCGGCGGCCGGGTCGGCGAGGGAGGCGCCGTCGCCGCCGCCGAGCAGGTTGGTGCCGGACCAGGCACGGACCTCCAGTGCACGCTGCGCGAACATCGGGCCGAGCACCGACCGCAGCAGGGTCTGGCCCGTCTTGCCGTCGCGGCCGGCGTAAGGGAGGCCGCAGGCGCGTGCCGCCGAGGCCAGCGCCGGGTGGTGCAGGCCGGTGGACGGGGTGAAGTTCACGTAGGGGCAGCCGGCCGCCAGCGCTGCCGCCGCGTACAGCGAGCTCGGGGGCAGGGCGGAGCCCACGGGCGCGGGTTCGGTGGAGGCCACGTTCAGCACCACCGCACGGGTCAGGCCCCGTCGTCGTACGAAGTCGCGCAGATCGGCCGCGAAGGCGTCCACGAGCTCGGAGTCGTCCCGTGTGTCGCCGGGGGCGGGGCCGCCGGGGCGGATCTCCGCGTCGGCGGCCTCCAGTTCGGCCGCGATCGCCGAGGGGAGGCCGGGTGGGAGCACGCCACCGGCGGCCAGGGCCTCGGCCCGTTTCGGCAGGGGGCAGTCCACGGTGTCGTGGCCGCCGAAGACGAGGGAGGACAGGGTGGGCAGGCCGCACTCGGCGAAGAGGGATGTCTCGGTGACCATGCCCGTCGGGGGGTGCAGGCCGGCGGTGAGGGCCGCGCAGCCCGCGATGACGGTGGTGGCGACGGAGCCGCGGGCTCCGATCAGCCACACCCCCACCCGAGGTTCGGAAAGGGACGCGGGCATGGGGGACATGGGCAGCCTCCTTGTCGTACGTCAGCCACACAGGAGTGAGGAGAGAGGAGAAAGAAGCGAGGTGGGCGAGACGGCGGGCGGGGGTCCGGCGTCCCCCGCCCGCCGCCGGTCAGTCGCCCTTCGTGGGCAGTTCCTTGATCCGGACGTCACGGAACGACACCTGGTCGTCGGCTCCGTGGTTCTGGAGGCCGATGTGTCCGTCGCGCAGGCTTCGTACCGGATCGGTGTTGGTGAAATCGTTGATCTTCACGCCGTTGAGCCAGACGCGGAGGTGCTCGCCCTCCACGCGGATCTCGTACGTGTTCCACTCCCCCGGCGGGTTCAGCGCGCGGTCGCGCTTCTTCACGTCGGCGGACTGGAAGCTGTACACGGCCCCGGTGGTGCGGTCGGGGGCGTCGGTCGCGTCGATCTGGATCTCGTAGCCGTTGTTGACGGCCGACCAGGGGTCGTCGGACTCCGGAAACCCGACGAACACTCCGGAGTTGTCGTCCCCGGCCACCCGCCAGTCCAGCTTCAGCGAGTACGAGCCGAATCCGGAACCGGCGTACCAGAGCATCCCCAGGCCGTCGTGCGACGTCAGCGTGCCGTCGTCGCTCAGCGAGAACGCCCCCGGGCCCGCCTGTCTCCACGCCGCCAGCGACCCGGCCGTGCCGTCGAAGAGCGGCCGGTAGCCGTTCTCCGGGCGGCAGTCGGCCTGGGCGGCGCCGATGGCGTACCGGATGCCGCCCAGCAGGTGCTGCCGGAAGGCGGGTTCGGCGTACGACTCCTTGGTGTGGCCGCCCCCGGTGTAGAAGGCGCGGCCGCCCCGGTACTCCTGGCACCAGGCGATCGGATGGTCGCCGCTCATCGTGCCGCCGCTGTACGAGGACTCGTCGAGCGAGGCGAGGACGTGGGCTCGCTCGCGCGGATTCGAGCGGTAGTTGTACCACTCGTCCGTGCGCTCCCAGGATCTCGGGAGCTGCGAGGTCGCCGGGTGGGAGCGGTCCTCGACGGTGACCGTCGCGGGCTGGATCGCGGGGTGCGACTGGAAGTACGCGCCCGCGAGGCCGCCGTAGAAGGCCCAGTCGTACTCGGTGTCGGCGGCCGCGTGGATGCCCACATAGCCGCCGCCCCGCTTGATGTACCGCTCGAAGGCGGCCTGTTGGGAGGTGTCGAGGACGTCACCGGTCGTCGAGAGGAACACGACGGCGTCGTATCGCGCCAGGTTGCGTGGCGTGAAGGCGCCCGCGTCCTCCGTGGCGTCGACCGCGAAGCCGCCCGTGGCCCCGAGCTCCCGTACGGCCGCGATCCCCTCGGGGATCGAGTCGTGCCGGAAGCCCGCGGTCTTCGAGAAGACCAGCACCCGGCTCCTGTCGGTACCGTCCGTGCCCTTCGACGCCGCCGGTCCCGACACACAGCCGAGGAGCAGGGCGGCAGCGGCGCCCACGGTCAGCAGGCGTGCCGATGTGCGCATGACCGTCACCCCCCCGTCAGCTCGTCGTGAAGGTGAAGTCGTCCACGTCGTAGAGCGCTCCGGTGCCGCTTCCCTTGAAGACGAGGTAGAGCGTGGTGGTGCCGCTCGGGGCGTGCGCGAGATCGGCGCTCACGTCCTGGAAGGTGTCCCAGCCGCCCGTCACCGGTACGGTCGCCCGGCCCAGGACGCGGCCGGTCGGGGAGCCCGCGCGGATCTCGAGGGTGCCGCCCGCGCCGGCGGAGGCGACGCGTGCCGTGATCTTCTGGGCGTCACTCAGGGAGTAGGGCGTGAAAGAGATCCAGTCGCCGTTGTCGATGTCGCCGACGGTCTTTCCGCCGTGCGCGGTGGTCTTCGTCTGGACGGTGATGCCGGAGGCCTTGCTGTAGTGCTCGGCCTGGCGGTGCTTGGGCTGGAGCACGTTCTGGTCGTGGGTGGTCAGCGGGGCCTGGCCGCCGCCTCCGCCGTCGGTGTACTCGGCGTCGAGGACTCCGAAGATGTTGGCGTCCTGGTCGTGGCCGCCGTCGGCGCTGGTCTGGAGGGTGCCGGAGCAGCCGTTCGCCGAGGTGAGCGGGTGGCCGTGGCTGTCGTGACCGAGGATGAAGGTGACCTTCACCTTGGCGCAGTCGATCGCTCGGCCGTCCTCGGGATCGGTGACCTTCACCTTGAACGGTACGGGGTCACCGAAGCTGAACAACTGACCGTCACGCGGTTGCTCGATCACGACCTTGGGTGCGGTGTTGCCGACCACGATCTGCACGCTGGCGCTGCCGGTGCGGCCGGTCGCGTCCTTGGCGGTCACCGTCGCCGTGTAGGTGCCGTTCGTCCTGTACTTGTGGGAGGGGTTCGCGGCCGTCGACGTACCGCCGTCGCCGAAGTCCCAGCTGTAGGTGAGGGCGTCGCCGTCCGCGTCGGACGAACCGGCCGAGGAGAAGCTCACCTTGAGCGCGGCCTGTCCCGAGGTGCGGTCGGCCGCGGCCTGCGCGACGGGCGAGTGGCCGTCGGTGGCGTTCTCGATGCGGTAGAGGCCCGAGTTCTCGTCGCCGCCGAACCAGGCGGTGCCGTAGTCGAGGACGTACAGGGCGCCGTCCGGTCCGAACGCCATGTCCATCACCTGCGTGCCGGTCCACGGGACGGAGTTGATGGACTGCACCGTGCCGGCGGAATCGCTCGCGATCCGCTTGATCCAGCGGCGGCCGAACTCTCCGGCGAAGAAGTTCCCGTCGTACGCCTGCGGGAACTTCACGGGCGAGTCGAGCGAGGCGTCGTAGTGGTAGACCGGGCCGCCCATCGGGGACTCCGAGCCGCTGCCGAACTCCGGGACGGAAGCGCCGTCGTAGGGGATCCAGGCGGGCTGCGCCGGGGGCAGGTCCGTCAGTCCCGTGTTGTGCGGGGAGGTGTTCTTCGGGGCGTTGCAGTCGAAGGCGGCGCCGGAGGTCTTCGTCGCGAAGTCGTAGTCCACGTAGGCGTCGTTCTTGCCCGTGCAGTACGGCCAGCCGAAGTTGCCGGGGCCGGTGACGCGGGCGAACTCGACCTGGCCGCCGGGGCCGCGTGCCGGGTCGGCCGCGCCCGCGTCGGGGCCGTAGTCACCGACGTAGACGATGCCCGTCGCCTTGTCGACGCTGAAGCGGAACGGGTTGCGGAAGCCCATCGCGTAGATCTCGGGGCGCGTCTTGTCCGTGCCGGGCGGGAAGAGGTTGCCGTCGGGGATGGAGTACGAGCCGTCCGCGTCGACCTTGATGCGCAGGATCTTGCCGCGCAGGTCGTTGGTGTTGCCGGCCGAGCGCTGGGCGTCGAAGACCGGGTTGCGGTCGGGGCGCTCGTCGATGGGCGTGAAGCCGTCGGACTGGAAGGGGTTGGAGTCGTCTCCGGTCGACAGGTACAGGTTCCCCGCCGCGTCGAAGTCGATGTCGCCGCCGACGTGGCAGCAGATGCCGCGGGTGGCCTGGACGTCGAGGATCTTCTTCTCGCTGGCGGTGTCGAGGGTGCCGTCCGTCTTGAGGACGAATCGGGAGAGACGGTTGACGCCGTCGAAGGGGGCGAAGTCGGCCGCCGTGCCCGTCTCGGGGGCGTCGCCCGCCGGGGTGTTCAGGGGCGGCGCGTAGTAGAGGTAGATGAAGCGGTTGCCGGCGAAGCCCGGGTCTATGCCTACGCCTTGCAGGCCTTCCTCGTCGTGCGTGTAGACGTCGAGCTTGCCCGCGAGCTTGGTGTTTCCGGCCGCGTCGGTGAGGCGGAGTTCGCCGTCGCGCGAGGTGTGCAGGACCGAGCGGTCGGGGAGCACGGCGAGCGACATGGGCTCGCCGACCTCGGGCTCGCCCTTGGCGAGGGTGACCTGCTGGAAGTCCTCCGCCGCTGCCGTGTTCCCCGGGTCGGCGACGGCTGCGCCGGCCGGGGGTGCGCTGAGGGTGAGCGAGGCCGCCGCGAGCAGCGCGCCGCTCAGCAGGGCGAGCGCTCGGCGCAATGCGGGGCGTCGTCTGCGGGTCTCGGTTCTGTCGGTGCGGGTGGCGCGGTCTTTCCCGTGCACGAATGCCTCCAGAAAGGGGCTGGTTGTACGAGCGGGTGCTTGCGCCGGGGTGCGCCGTCACCCCGGAGACACAGGAGAAGTCAGTCGTTGCTGCCGAACGCCGCGTCGAAGGATGCCGACGGCGGCTCGAAGTCGTACGCCTTGAGTCGGGTCAGGGCCTCGGGTGCGCCCTGGAGCCGGTCCATGCCGGCGTCCTCCCACTCGACCGAGACGGGGCCCGTGTAGTCGATGGAGCGGAGCATGCGGAAGACGTCCTCCCAGGGGACGTCGCCGTGCCCGGCCGACACGAAGTCCCAGCCGCGCCGGGGATCACCCCAGGGCAGGTGCGAGCCGAGCCGGCCGTTGCGGCCGTCGAGCCGCTTGCGGGCTTCTTTGCAGTCGACGTGGTAGATGCGGTCGCGGAAGTCGTAGAGGAAGCCGACCGGGTCCAGGTCCTGCCAGACGAAGTGCGAGGGGTCGAAGTTCAGTCCGAACGCCGGTCGGTGGTCGACTGCCTTGAGCGCGAGCTGTGTTGTCCAGTAGTCGTAGGCGATCTCGCTCGGGTGGACCTCGTGCGCGAACCGCACGCCCTGCGCGTCGAAGACGTCCAGGATGGGGTTCCAGCGCGTCGCGAAGTCCTCGTAGCCGCGCGCGATCATCGACTCGGGGGCGGGCGGGAACATCGCGACCAGGTGCCAGATCGCCGAGCCGGTGAAGCCGACGACGGTGTCGACGCCGAAGGCCGCCGCGGCGCGCGCGGTGTCGGCGATCTCGGCGGCGGCCCGCTGCCGTACGCCCTCGGGTTCACCGTCGCCCCAGATCCGGGCGGGCAGGATCGCCTGGTGCCGCTCGTCGATGATGGCGTCGCAGACGGCCTGGCCGACCAGGTGGTTGGAGATCGCCCAGCACTTGAGGCCGTACTTGTCGAGGAGCGCGTGCCGGGAGTCGATGTACGAGGGGTCCGTGAGCGCCTTGTCGACCTCGAAGTGGTCGCCCCAGCAGGCGAGTTCGAGGCCGTCGTAGCCGAAGTCACGGGCGAGGCGGCAGACCTCTTCGAGGGGCAGGTCGGCCCACTGGCCGGTGAAGAGTGTGAAGGTGCGCGGCATGTCCGGGGCCTCCTCAGACCGCGATGGGTGTGTAGACGGAGTTCTTCTCGGCGCTCTCCTCCACCGCCGCGAGGACGCGCTGCACCCGCAGCCCGTCGGCGAAGGACGGTTCGGGGCGCCGGCCTGCGGCGATGGACCGCACCAGGTCGCGGGCCTGGTGGGTGAAGGTGTGCTCGTAGCCGAGGCCGTGGCCCGGCGGCCACCAGGCTTCCAGGTAGGGGTGGTCGGGCTCGGTGACGAGGATCCGGCGGAAGCCCGCGTGCGTGCCGGGCTCGGTGTGGTCGTGGTACGAGAGCTCGTTGAGCCGTTCCAGGTCGAAGGCGAGCGAGCCGCGCTCGCCGTTGAGTTCGATGCGCAGCGAGTTCTTGCGCCCGGTCGCGAAGCGGGACGCCTCGAAGGAGGCGAGCGCACCGGAGGCGAAGCGGCCGGTGAAGAGGGCGGCGTCGTCGACGGTGACCGTGCCGACACCCCCCGCCCGCGGGCTCGTCCCCGATACGGCGGTCAGGCCGCTCGAGACTCCGCCCGGCAGCGGGCGCTCCCGCACGAACGTCTCGGTGAGCGCGGAGACCCCGACGACCGGCTCGCCCGCCAGGTACTGGGCGAGGTCGACGATGTGGGCCCCCAGGTCGCCGAGCGCGCCCGACCCCGCGAGTTCCTTGCGCAGCCGCCAGGTGAGCGGGAACTCCGGGTCCACCAGCCAGTCCTGAAGGTACGTCACCCGTACGTGCCGCAGGGCTCCGAGCCGCCCCTCCGCGACCATCTTCCGGGCGAGTGAAGTCGCGGGCAGCCGACGGTAGTTGAAGCCGACCATGGACATCTGACCACGGGCGAAGGCTGCCTCGGCGGCCTCCGTCATCGCCTCCGCCTCCTCGACCGTGTTCGCGAGGGGCTTCTCGCACAGTACGTGTTTGCCGGCGGCCAGGGCGGCGAGGGCGATCTCGGCATGGCTGTCGCCGGGGGTGCAGATGTCGACGAGGTCGACGTCGTCCCGGGCGATCAGAGCCCGCCAGTCGGTCTCGGCCGCCGCCCAGCCGTGCCGGTCGGCCATGGCCCGCACCGCGCTCGCGTCCCGGCCGCAGACGGCGGCGAGGACCGGGCTGCGCGGCAGGTCGAAGACGCGGCCCACGGTGCGCCAGCCCTGGGAGTGGGCGGCGCCCATGAAGGCGTAACCGACCATGCCCACCCCGAGCGTCGGCTTGGCCGCCTTCGCCCCGGCCGCCTCGGCTCCGGGCCTGGAAGCGAGCCCCGCCTCCGGCCAGGGCCCGGCAACGAACCCCGCCTCCACCCCGGCTGCCTCGCCCTGGTGCGGCTGTCCCATACGGATGTCCTCCTCGTCGTCGTGACGCTGTGGGGGGTGTGAGCGGGGCGGATCACCTGAAGCCGGTGGCCATGTACTGGCCGACGTTGTCCTTGTCGACGACGGCCGAGTAGAGCGTGAGCGAGACCGGGATCTCGAACTCGGCGAGCCCTCCGATCCCCTTGCCCTGACCGAGCGCGCGGGCGAGGTCGATCGCGGAGGCGGCCATGGTCGGCGGGTAGAGGACGGTGGCCTTCAGGACGCTATTGTCGGCCTGGATGGCCTGGAAGGCGGAGAGCGCGCCCGCGCCGCCGACCATCAGGAAGTCCTCACGCCCGGCCTGCTTGATGGCGCGCAGGGCGCCCACGCCCTGGTCGTCGTCGTGGTTCCACAGAGCGTCGAACTTCGACTGGGCCTGGAGGAGTTGGGCCATCTTGGCCTGTCCCGACTCGACGGTGAAGTCGGCGGCCTGGCGGGCGACCTTCTTGATGTTGGGGTAGTTCTTCAGGGCCGCGTCGAAGCCCTGGGTGCGCTGCTTGGTGAGTTCCAGGTTGTCGAGCCCGGCGAGTTCGATGACCTTGGCGTCCTGCTTGTCCTTCAGCTTCTCGCCGATGTAGTGGCCGGCACTGAGGCCCATGCCGTAGTTGTCGCCACCGATCCAACAGCGGTACGCCTGCGGGGTGTTGAAGATCCTGTCGAGGTTGACGACCGGGATGCCCGCGCGCATCGCCTTCAGGCCGACCTGGGTGAGCGCCTTGCCGTCGGCGGGCAGCACCACCAGGACGTCGACCTTCTTGTTGATCAGTGTCTCGATCTGGCCGATCTGCGCGGCCGTGTCGTTGGAGCCCTCGGTGATCTCCAGCGACACGTCCGAGTACTTCTTGGCCCGGCTCTTGGCGTTGTCATTGATCGCGTTGAGCCAGCCGTGGTCGGCCTGCGGACCCGCGAAACCGATGGTGACGTGCTTGCCGGGCTTGTCGTCGGCGGCCGGCCGGGTGTCCGCGGCCGCCTTCTCGTCCTTGGTGTCGTTGCTGGTGCAGCCGACCAGGAGGGCGCCGGCCGAGGCGGCGGCGGTCCCGAAGAGGAGGCCTCTGCGGCTCGTGAAGCTGGTGGAACTCGTGGATTCTGGCATGGCGGTGGGCCCTTCCCGTGTCAGGCGCTGCTTGCTCCGGTGTCAGGTACTGCTTGCTGCCGTACGCCGCTGGACCAGGACCGCGGCGACGATGATCGCGCCCTTGGCGATCTGCTGGACGTCGCTCTGCAGGTTGTTCAGCGCGAAGATGTTGGTGATCGTGGTGAAGATCAGGACACCGAGCACCGAACCGGTGATGGTGCCGCGGCCCCCGCTGAGCAGGGTCCCGCCGATGATCGCGGCGGCGATGGCGTCGAGTTCGTACAGGTTGCCGTTGGTGTTCTGGCCGGAGCCGGACAGGATGATCAGCAGGAAGGCGGCGATGCCGCAGCACAGTCCGGAGAGCAGGTAGAGGTACAGGCGCTGGCGCCGTACGTCGATGCCGGCCAGCCGGGCTGCCTCCGCGTTGCCGCCGACGGCGACCGTGCGGCGGCCGAAGGTGGTGCGGTTGAGAATCAGCCAGCCGATGATCGTGACGACGGCGAAGACCAGGACCAGCGGCGGGATGCCGAGGATGTACGAGTCGCGTTCGCCGAGTTTCAGGATCCCGTCGATGGTGACGATCTGGGTCTTGCCGTCGGTGATCTGGAGGGCGAGGCCGCGGGCCGAGGCGAGCATGGCGAGCGTCGCGATGAACGGGACCATCCCGCCGTACGCGATGAGCAGGCCGTTGACCAGACCGCAGCCCACACCGACGAGCACCGCGGTGAAGAGGATGCCCGCGAAGCCGTACTCCTGGGTCGCCACCGTCGTGGCCCACACGGAGGACAGGGCGACGATCGCGCCGACGGACAGGTCGATGCCGCCGGAGGTGATGACGAAGGTCATGCCGACGGTGACCACGCCGATCACCGAGGCCTGGGTCAGGACGAGTTGGAGGTTTCGGGTGTCGAGGAACTCGTCGGGCTTGGTGATACCGCCGATGACGATCAGGGCGACGAGCACGCCGAGCAGCGAGAGGGTGCGGACGTCGGCGCGGGCCGCGAGGGTGCGCCACGCGGGGAGTTCGCTCATCGGCGGCACTTTGTCGGTGCTGCCCCGGGGCGGGGACACGGGCTGCGTCATGACGCCGGGCTTCCTTCCATGACAAGGTCGAGTACGCGGTGTTCGTCGAGCTCCTGGGCGGGCGCCGCGTGCACGACGCGGCCCTCCCTGAGCACCAGCACGCGGTCGGCGAGTCCCAGCACCTCGGGCACCTCGCTCGACACGAGCAGGACGGCGAGGCCTTCGTCGGCGAGGCGCCGGATGACCGCGTACAGCTCGGCGCGGGCGCCGACGTCGACACCGCGGGTGGGTTCGTCGAGCAGCAGGACGCGGCAGCCGCGCAGCAGCCAGCGGGCCAGGACGGCCTTTTGCTGGTTGCCGCCGGACAGCGTCCGGATCGGGACGGACGGGTTGTCGGGGCGCAGCGACAGCTCGCGTGTCGCGGCGCGTGCGGCGCCTCGCTCGGCGCTCCGGTCGATCCAGCCCCCGCGTGAGAAGCGGGACATGGAGGACACGGACACATTGCGGGTGACGGACTCCAGCATCAGCAGGGCCTGCGCCTTGCGCTCCTCGGGGGCGAGTCCGAGTCCGGCGCGGACGGCGGCGCGTACGCTGCCGGTGCGCAACGCCCGCCCATCCACCATGACTTGACCGGCTGTCGGCTTGCGGGCCCCGTAGATCGTCTCCAGGATCTCGGAGCGCCCGGAGCCGACGAGACCGGCCAGGCCGACGATCTCGCCGGGGCGCAGTTCGAGGTCGAGGGGCTCGAACTCGCACGCGCGTGCCAGTCCTTGGACCCTGAGCACCGGCTCGGACGAGGGTCCTCGCGTGGGCCGTTCCGGGAAGACGTACTCGACGTTGCGGCCCGTCATCAGCGCCACCACCTCGCGCGTGGGGGTGGATTTCGCGGGCAGTCCGCCCGCCACCGCGCGGCCGTCCTTCAGTACGGTCACCCGGTCGCCGATGCGGCGGATCTCCTCCAGCCGGTGCGAGATGTAGACGACGGCGACGCCGTCCGCGGTGAGGTCGCCGACGGTACGGAAGAGGTTGTCGACCTCGTCGGGGTCGAGGGCGGCGGACGGTTCGTCCATGACGATGAGGCGTACGTCGTGGGAGAGTGCCCGCGCCATGGAGACGATCTGCTGCTGGGCGGCCGACAGCTCACCGACGAGGCGTGCCGGGTCGATCTCCGGATGGCCGAGTCGGCGTAGCAGCTGCGCCGTCGATGCTTTGGCCGCCTTTCCCCGTACGACGAAACCGGCGGCGGTGGGTTCATGGCCGAGGTGGACGTTCTCGGCCACCGACAGGCCCTCCACCAGGTCCAGTTCCTGGTAGATGGTGGCGATGCCGAGGCGCATGGCGGCGATCGGGGAGCGGAGCGTGACGGGTTCGCCGCGCCAGCCGATGGTGCCGCCGTCGGGTTGGTGGGCGCCGGCCAGGACCTTGATGAGGGTGGACTTCCCGGCCCCGTTCTGGCCGAGCAGGCAGTGGACCTCGCCGGCCTGGACGTCGAGGTCGACGCCGTCGAGGGCCCGGACTCCGGGGAACGACTTGGTGATGCCGGACATGGTGAGCAGCGGTGGTTCTGGTGCCATGACGGTTCCCCTTGGCGGGCGTGCGGGCCGGTTTCAGGGCGGTGCGCTCGCGGAGCGGGCGTTTTCGGGCAGGGCAGAGCAGGGTGCTGTACGGGTGGGGTGTTGGGTGGGGTGTTTGAGTGAGATGACCTTTGGTGCGGCTCCGGCAGGAGTGCTGCGTGCGGTTCTGCCAGGAGTGGTTCGTGCGGCTCTGGCGGGGTTACGCGGGCGAGAACAGGTGGTCGCTGATGAGCCGGGCCGCGCCGATGACCCCGGCGGCCGGCCCCAACTCCCCCAGCACGATGGGTAGGTTGCCGGTCGCCAGCGGCAGCGACTGGCGGTACACCTGGGTACGGATCGCGGCGAGCAGCGTGTGGCCGAGGCCGGTGACACCGCCGCCTATCACCACCAGGCCGGGGTTGAAGAACGAGACGAGGCCGGCGATGACCTGCCCGGTGCGGTTGCCGCCCTCGCGGATCAGCCCGAGGGCGGTGGCGTCGCCCGCGGCGGCCGCGGCGGCGACGTCGACGGCGCTCAGCGTGCCCGCCGCCTCCAGCCGCGCGGCGAGCTCCGCCGAAAGCCCCTGCTGGGCGGCCTCCGTGGCGTCCCGGGCGAGCGCGGCCCCGCTGAAGTGGGCCTCCAGGCAGCCCCGGTTGCCGCAGGCGCACGGACGCCCGTCGGGCACGGCCTGGATGTGCCCGATGTCGCCGGCGCTGCCCGTCGTACCGCGGTAGACCTCACCGCCGACGACGATGCCGCAGCCGATGCCGGTGCCGATCTTGACGCAGAGGAAGTCGCCCACGGAGCGTGCGACGCCCGCGTGCTGTTCCCCCATCGCCATCAGGTTCACGTCGTTGTCGACCATGACGGGGCAGCCCAGGTCCTGACTGAGCGCCTCGCGGACCGGGAAGCCGTCCCAGCCGGGCATGATCGGCGGTGCGACCGGAACGCCCTCGGGGAAGCGGACCGGACCCGGGACGCCGATCCCGGCGCCGTCGAATTCCTCCGCGAGCCCCGATGACCTCAACTTGGCTGCCATCGCCAGGACTTGCTCGAAGACGGCGACCGGTCCCTCGCGGACGTCCATGGGCTGGTTGATGTGCCCCAGGACCTCCAGTTCCGCGTTGGTGACGGCCACGTCGATCGAGGTGGCCCCGATGTCGACGCCGAGGAGGCGCAGCGCCGGGGCGAGCCGGATGTTGTGGGAGCGGCGTCCGCCGCGGGATGCGGCGAGGCCGTCGGCGACCACGAGCCCGGTCTCCAGGAGCCGTTCCACCTCGACGGCCAGTTTCGACCGGGAGAGGTCGATCTGGTCGCCGAGCTGGGCCCGGGAGTTGGGGCCACCGTCGCGCAGCAGGCGCAGCAGTCGCGCCTGGTGCGCGTTCGCGGGTCGTGCCGTCATACGTCTCACGAGCCCCTCCCCGCCTCAATCGGCCAGTGTCCAACGGGTTTTGGCCACATCACCGTGGCTTGCTTTCGATGGAAACGTAGCAGCGGCTGCCGGGAGTGGGAAGAAGTTGCGCAGAGATTGCCGTCAACTTTCTCCACTGAGTGGACAAAGAGAGACCCGGACGCGGCCGGTCCGGGTCACAGGGGGAGCGCACGAATGAGGTGGGTTACTTCTCGCGCTCGTGGTACGTCTTGCGCGTGTGCTCCGTGTGGGCGCGCATGACCTGGGTGGCGCGGGGTTCGTCGCGGGCGGCGATGGCCGCGATGAGGTCGCGGTGCTCGATCCAGGACTGGTGGCCGCGCTGCCGGGCGACCGGCGTGTAGTACCAGCGGACCCGGCGGTCGACCTGGGCGGCCAGCTCGGCGAGGACCGTGTTGCCCGCGAGCTCCATGACCTTCGCGTGGAAGCGGGCGTTCATCGCGACCGCGCCGTCCACGTCGTCGGCGGCGACCGCGCGCTCACCCTCGGCGCACAGCTCCTCGAGCGCGGTGATGCCGGCGGTGCCGGCGTTGGCGGCGGCGAGCCGGGCGGCCTCGGCCTCCAGCAGCGTACGGACCGTGAGGAGCTGGTCGGCCTCCTCCTCGGTCGGCTCGTGCACGAAGGCGCCCTGGGCGGGCCGGAGATCGACCCACCCTTCCGTGTTCAGCCGCTGGAGCGCCTCGCGGACCGGCTGCCGGGAGACGCCCAGGTGCCCGGCGAGCTCGCTCTCGACCAGGTGCTGGCCCGGTTGGAGGGCGCGGGTCGTGATGAGTTCGAGCAGCGCCTCGTAGACGCGGTCGCGCAGCGGGCCTGGCCGTTCGAGCTTGGGCACCGCCCCCGGCGGCAGTCCTGTCGACAACATCGGGGTCCCCTCCTGCCGAGCCATCCCGTCACCGTGACCGTCGCGTCACCGGAAAGCACGTGTCAAAAGACAGTATCGATTGTCTTTCGTCTACAGTCTACGGCGCACCATGGCCAGGCCCGGGGAGGGTCGGACGCGTCACACCCGGTTGTCCGCGCACGTCAGGGGCAGCGGACGACCTGTCCCGCGTACGAGAGGTTGCCGCCGAAGCCGAACAGGAGCACCGGGTCACCGGTGCTGATCTCGCCGCGTTCGACGAGCTTGGAGAAGGCGAGCGGGATGCTGGCGGCGGAGGTGTTCCCGGAGTCGACGACATCGCGCGCGACGACGGCGTTCACGGCGCCGATCTTCGCGGCGAGGGGTTCGATGATGCGCAGGTTCGCCTGGTGCAGGACGACCGCGGCGAGGTCCTCGGGCGCGAGCCCGGCCCGCTCGCAGGCCTGCCGGGCGATCGCCGGGAGCCGTGTCGTCGCCCAGCGGTAGACGCTCTGCCCCTCCTGCGCGAACCGCGGGGGCGTGCCCTCGATGCGTACGGCGTGCCCCATCTCGGGCACCGATCCCCACAGCACCGGTCCGATCCCGGGCTCGGTGCCGGGAGCGGCGGCCTCGACCACCGCGGCCCCCGCCCCGTCCCCGACCAGGACACAGGTCGTACGGTCGCTCCAGTCCGTGACCTCGGACATCTTGTCCGCCCCGATGACGAGGGCCCGGGTCGCCGCCCCCGCGCGCACGGCATGGTCGGCGGTGGCGAGCGCGTGCGTGAAGCCCGCGCAGACCACGTTGACGTCCATCGCGGCCGGGGAGGGCACGCCGATGCGGGCGGCGACCCGGGCGGCCATGTTCGGGGAGCGGTCGATCGCCGTGGAGGTGGCGACAAGGACCAGGTCGATGTCGGCCGAGGTGATACCCGCCGCCGCGAGCGCCTTGGCCGCGGCGTGCGCGGCCAGCTCGTCGACGGGCTCGTCGGGACCGGCGATGTGGCGCGTGCGGATGCCCACCCGGCTCGTGATCCACTCGTCACTGGTGTCGACCAGGCCCGCCAGGTCCTCGTTGGTGAGTACCTTGGCGGGCTGGTAGTGGCCGACGGCCGCGATGCGTGAGCCGTTCATTGGGGGGTCTCCCTCGTTGCCTGGGTAGGGGGATCCTCCAGTCTGATCAGTGACTCGCGGGTACGACGGCAGGTGTTGCCACAGGAAAGCGGCGTCAGGCTTGTCGGCTTCTGTCAGACCTTCGGACGCCCTGCCCACGTCCGTACACACGCCCGGCGCCGCAGTCCCTACGCCGGGCGTTACCCCGTGAACAGCTGTTTGGCCTTCAGGACGAGCTCGTACAGGCCGTAGCACAGCGGCGCCCCCACCCACAGCCACGCGAGGGCGATCAGCGGACGGCGGTCAGGCGGACTGCTGGGGCTGGACGGAGTCGTCATCGGCGGCCTCCCTCGGGGCGGGGATGTGGTGGCGGGCATGGACGGGTCGCACCAGCTCGTTGGCGACGAACCCGACGACCAGCAGCCCGATCATGATCAGGAACGAAGTGTCGTAGAGCTGCGCACCGTGTTTGCCCGCCTCCTTCTGGCGGTCCGCGATCCAGTTGACGATCAGCGGCCCGAGGACGCCGGCCGTGGACCAGGCGGTGAGCAGCCGACCGTGGATGGCACCGACCTGGTAGGTGCCGAAGAGGTCCTTCAGGTAGGCGGGAATCGTCGCGAAGCCGCCGCCGTAGAAGGAGAGGATCACCAGGGCGCAGATGATGAACAGGGGCTTGGAGGAGTCCCCGAACTGTGAGATCAGCAGATACATGATCGCGCCCACGCCGAGGTAGACGCGGTAGATGTTCTTGCGGCCGATCAGGTCGGACGTGGAGGACCAGCCGATCCGGCCCGCCATGTTCGCGGCCGAGAGCAGCGCCACGAAGCCCGCGGCGGCGGAGACCGACACCGGGGTCGAGGTGCCCGCGAAGAAGTCCGTGATCATCGGGGCGGCCTTCTCCAGGATGCCGATGCCCGCGGTCACGTTCATGCAGAGCACGACCCACAGGCACCAGAACTGCGGGGTGCGCACGGCATTGTTCGCGGACACCTGCACCCCGTCGAGCGGCGCGGGTCCTGCCTTGACCGGCGGTTTGTCGCCGCGCGGCACCCGCACCAGCAGGACGCCGAGCGTCATGAACACGGCGTACGACAGCCCGTGCACGAGGAAGGCGAGCGCGATGCCGGAGGAGTCGGAACCGAAGGACTTCAGCATCTGCGCGGACCACGGCGAGGCGATGAGCGCACCGCCGCCGAAGCCCATGATCGCGATGCCGGTGGCCATGCCGGGCCGGTCCGGGAACCACTTGATCAGGGTCGATACGGGTGAGATGTAGCCGATGCCGAGGCCGATCCCGCCGACGAAGCCGTAGCCGAACACGATCAGCCAGTACTGCTCGGTGGCGGCGCCGAGCGAGGCGATCAGGAAGCCGGTGGAGAAGCAGACCAGGGCGACGGTCATCGCCCAGCGGGGTCCGTTGCGCTCGACGAGGGTGCCGCCGAACGCGGCGGACAGTCCGAGCATGACGATGCCGAGCTGGAAGGGCAGCGCGCTCTGGGTCCCGCTGAGGCCGAGCGCGGATTCGAGCGGCGGCTTGAAGACGCTCCAGGCGTACGCCTGGCCGATGGAGAGGTGGACGGAGAGTGCGGCGGGCGGGACGAGCCAGCGGCTCCAGCCGGGTGGCGCGACAGGGGGACTCATGATCCCGGACGATAGGAAGCGGTTGCCCGGTTGTGAAGCCGTTCGACACCAACTCGTCGACGGTATGCGGTGAGCGGTATCCATCGCGCGACGAACGGTCGGCCGGCCTGCACGGTGGCCCACGGTGGTGTGACCGCGAGCGGCGGTTGGCGAGCCGCCTCGTGACGCTCGGCGCCGCCGACACCGATGTGGGGCGCGCTTCCTGGGCGGGTGCCTGGCATCCGTGCGCGAACGGACCGACCGGGCAGGAGGTGATCGTCGACCCGGGCCGCGCGCTCGGCGCCGACACCCACGACAAGGACGTCCTCGTTCTCTCCCTCGGTCCCTCAACTCCCGTTCCTGGAACGGATGGACGCAGTAACCTGCCACGCCAGTCACAACAACACCATGTGCGAGGCCCTCTGGCACGCCGTCCCCCTCGTCGTGGCTCCGCTCCGCGATGACCAGCCGGTCGTGGCCGGACAGGTGACCGACGCGGGCGCGGGCGTCAGGGTCCGGTTCGGCCAGTCAACGCCGGGCGGCTGGGCACCGCGCTGGACGCCGTACTTCACGATCCCGCCCATCGCGCGGCAGCCGTCCGGATCCGCACGGCGTTCCGCGCGGTCGGCGGCAGCGGGGTGGCCGCGACCCACCTGGAGCGGCCAATGGCGCGCTCCCAAGGAGGACCAGTGAGCAACGACCACAAGAACCGCACCCACGAGCACGAGCCCGTGTCCCCGGGCCGAGCCGAGCAGGTCGCCGCGCTGCGTCCGGTCTACCGGGCCGACCTCGCCGAAGGCCTGGACCGCTTCTTCGAACCCCGGCGCGACACCTGCCCGTGGTGCGGCTCGACCCGGTTGGCGACGCGGCTGCGCACCACGGACCTGATCCAGCACAAGCCAGGCCGCTTCGTCCTCGACCGGTGCGCGGGATGTCGGCACACCTTCCAGAACCCGCGGCTCAGCGAGGCCGGCCTGGAGTTCTATTACCGCGATTTCTATGACGGCCTGGGCGAGAAGCAGCTCGCCATGACCTTCGCAAGCCGGACGAAAATGTACGTGCAGCGTGCCGAGTCCCTGGTCCCATTCGCCCCCACGCCCAAGAACTGGCTGGACGTCGGCACCGGTCACGGCCACTTCTGTGAGGCGGCCCGCACTGTCTTCCCGGATACGAGCTTCGACGGCCTCGACTTCACCGACGGCGCCGAACTCGCCGAGCGCGCCGGACGCGTGGACCAGGGCCACCGGGGCAGCTTTCCCGAGCTGGCTGAGCAACTCACCGACGGCTACGACGTCGTCAGCATGTTCCACTACCTGGAGCACAGCACGGAACCGGCCCGCGAACTTCAGGCGGCGTACCGGGCCGTCCGACCCGGCGGCCACCTGCTGATCGAGGTCCCGGACCCCGACAGTCGCTATGCCCGCCTTCTCGGCCGCTGGTGGCTGCCCTGGCTGCAGCCGCAGCACCTGCACTTCGTCCCGGTCGAGAACCTGCGTACTCGTCTCACGGACCTCGGCTTCACGGTGGTCGCGGAGCAGCACGCCGAGCCCCACGACCCCGTCGACCTGCTGGCCGCTGTCTGGTTTGCCCTGGACGCGGTCGCACCGCGTGACGACCTGCCCTGGCTGCCGGTTCCGCCGTCCCGCCTTCAGCGCACACTCCGCACCATGACAGTGATCGCCGGCATCCCGGCCTTGCTCCTGGGCAGGCTGCTGGACCGCCTCGTCGTCAAACGCGTGGCCCGGCCCCTGGGCCTTTCCAACGCCTACCGGCTGGTGGCCCGCCGGGACTGACCCTCGCGACCCGTACCGTCTGTCCTCCGACGCCCTGCTGCGGGGCCCGGCGCGACCGCGCACCGGGCCCGGCAGCGTCCGTTCGGACGGCCCGTCAGAAGACGCGTCCGACGTCCCGGCGGACGATGGTCTCCATGCTGTGCTCGGCGAGCGCCGCGATGGTGTAGACGGGTGCGGGCGCCCGTGGAGCCGGGGAAGCGGGCGCCGTCCAGGACGTAGGGGCCCTGGTGGCCGAGGACGCGACCGTAGACGTCGACGGCCTCGCCCATGTTGCCCGGCTGGCGGGCCGCCGACACGGAATCAGTTCAGGTCCTCCCACGTCCACATGACGGCGGCCTGCCCATCGGACTCCCTTCCGAATCGGAACCGCTCCTCAGCATTGTTGATCTGGACGAATTCACTGAAGAGCCCTGCGGCAGGAAACCGGGCCAGAACGGCGGTCTCCTCGTCCGCCCCGGCCGCGCACAGGCTGTCCAACAGCCGGACCACCGCAGACGGGTTGTCGAGGGAGGCGTGCGTGGCGGCTCTCGCGGTCAGTGTGGTCAGCTGCTCCTCTGCCCCGGCGTCCCGTAGGCAATCAAGCAGTTGGGCCACTGCGGACGGGTCGTCGAGGGCGGCGTGCACGGCCGCCCTCGAGGCCAGTTTGGCAGTCTGCTCGGCCTCCCGCGTCTGCCCAGCAGTCTGGCTGCGGAGCGGCAGGCCTTCTGCCTGTTGTCCAACGTCCGGGCCGCCGGTACTGGCCCTCGGCCGAGCCAGACCAGCATGGCGTGATCGGCAGAGGCCGCGGCCTGGAAGACGACCGTCAGAGGAGTGAACTCGCGGGCCCACTCCGGCGAGGCAGATGACGCGGGCAATCGACCGGTCATGATCGGCATGCGCGCTCCGGCCGGCTCACCAGCCCGTTCTGAGCCGCATCGCCAGCTCCGAGTGATTGCTCCCGCGGGGTCACCCGCGAACTGAACACTCCAGGATGCGGCCGTCGACGGTCCCGACGAGCAAGTGCCCTTGGGACGCTACCGCGAGAGAAAGTGCGGTGGTCGGTACTCCGCCGACCTCAAGCTCGGTGTGCCATCGCACCGAGCCACTGCCGGCGTCCAGTGCTGTCAGGGCTCCGGAGTTGTAGGCCACGTAGACCGTATCTGCGTCAGCATCGAGGGCGGTGGCGGGATGATCGGTCCGGTACTGCCACTGCACCGCGCCGTTCAGGGATCGCCGTACGACGTAGGCGCCACCCGGCTGGAGCCCATGCCCATGGTGGACGGCGCCGGCATACACCAGGGACTGCCCGATCTCGACCGCCGGACCCCCGAAGTGGTGCTCCTGCGGTACCCAGGAGTGCGGGAAGAGCCGCCGCAAGGTCCCGTCGGCGCCCACGGCCGCGATCCACTTGTCCTTGTGCGGTCTATCCAGGTCAGTGCCTACCAGCACATACGGGCGACTCGCGCACCGGACTGCAAACCCGTGATTGAGCGGGTCGAAGCGGCCTACCTCGGGACCGTCCACCGGACTTTCGAGGTCGTACATCATCAGCCGCGCGGGACGCTTGCTGCGGCCGTCCAACGGCCTCAGGATCGTCCTCTGGCCGCCTGTGACGAGAACCGCGCACATGCCCGGGCTCAGGGTTTCCAGCACCTGCCCTGCGTCGACGGCGATCCTGACGAGCCGGGGCGCGGACGTCTCCCAGCGTCTTCCCTTCCGGCGACCGCGGCGTTCGGCGTTGGCCCAGACCGATGTTCCGTCGGAAGCCAGAACCAGCTGGCGGCCGCCTTCCTCGTCCTCCACCGCCCACTGCCGGTCTCCTGACGGCAGCCACGACTCCGCCAGGACCCCGTCCAGAGCGGCCAGCACGCGGCCGTCCTCCATGCCTTCGACAGCCCACACCCGTCGACGTACTGACCACTGCCGACCGGCGGCGGCTGCGAGGTCCGCGAGAAGCCGGCGGGTCTCCGCACTGTGATCCGGCTGAACGGCCGGCTCTGCGGGGGCTGCCATTTCTTCAACACCGATCGCCCGCAGCTCGACTGCGCCCCAGTCCGCGCGAGTGACAAGGACCGTATGTCCCTGCTTGTGTGCGTGCGGGTTGTCCCAGTCATCGCACGGGGCCAGGACCAGACGCAGTGCTGTCTCACTGCGCCATTCGACGCTGAGCACCTCCCGCGGGTGCGGCAACGCGGACACCACGTTGCCGGAACCGAGGTGTATCAGCAACAGCTCGCCTTCGAAGGAGTAGCCGCCGTCGTAGCGTCCCGTGCCGACGGCCAACAGGGGAAGAACAGGGTGGAAGGCGAGAGATCGTACGGGGTACCAGGACCTCACCAGATGCCGGCACCGCAATCCGTCCCGCTCATAGACACCGATCCGGTGCCCCGTCCATCTGCAGTCCGCGGTCCCACTGCCGTTCCACTGAACTGCCCCGACGTCCCCGCCCACAGCGACCATCCGCGAGCGATCGTCGCCGACGGTCAGAGCGGGCTCTCCGACAGGCGGAGGCACTCGCCGCACCGCCCGCGTCCATCTGCCATCAGCAACGGCCGTCCACGCCGTCTCGGCAAAGCGGACCTGGGGCGGCCGGCCGGGCTACTTCAAGAACGCAGGACGTGACATGTGCCCCTCCCACGCCGGCAGGCACCTCGGGGCGGGCCTCTGGAAGGCACATTGATCAGGACTCGATACGCAGGTGTGCATCACGGCGTCGGGCAGTCGTGGTGGGTTGCGTCGGGAACGGCGAGGTCCAGCCCGGAGCTGCGGCGAACCGGCGGAAGATCACGCCCCGTTCCGGGAAGGGTCGGAGGGCGTCCGGTTTCAGCTGCCACCGCCTCAGGACCGCACCACGTCGTACGCGGCGTACACCAATCTCCCCAACCGATCACAACCAAGCGCGTTCAGACCAGCACGCCGCTACCGCTCGCCGACCAACGATCGGAACCGCCACCTACCGCTCGTGGTCATGGTGGTCCGTCGAGGTGCTGCGCGAAGCCTTGCCGCCCCAAGTTCCATACTGTAGACAATATTTCGTCGACAGAGTTCGGCAGTTCCTCGGTACCCTCGACCGAACGGAGCGAGCCACAGTGAAAGTCGCCGTTCTCGGCGCCGGTGCGATCGGCGCCTATGTCGGCGCCGCGCTGCACCGCGCCGGCGCCGATGTGCACCTCATCGCCCGTGGACCGCATCTTGCGGCCATGAGGCAGCACGGAGTCCAAGTCCTCAGCCCGCGTGGCGACTTCACCGCGCGCGCCCATGCCACCGACGACCCGGCCGAGGTCGGCCCGGTCGACTACGTCCTGCTCGGTCTGAAGGCCAACTCGTACGCGGCGTGCGGGCCGCTGATCGAGCCTTTGCTGCACGACACCACGGCGGTGATCGCCGCCCAGAACGGCATCCCCTGGTGGTACTTCCACCGGCACGGCGGCCCGCACGACGGCCACCGTGTGGAGAGCGTGGACCCGAACGGCGCGGTCAGTGCGGTGCTCGCGCCCGAACGGGCCGTCGGATGTGTCGTGTACGCCGCGACCGAGCTGGAAGGACCGGGCGTCGTACGGCACCTGGAAGGCACCCGGTTCTCCGTCGGCGAGCCCGACCGCACCCGCTCCGACCGGTGCACGGCGTTCAGCGAGGCCATGACGGCCGGCGGTCTCAAGTGCCCGGTCGAGCGGGATCTGCGCAACGACATCTGGCTCAAGCTGCTCGGCAACATCTCCTTCAATCCGATCAGCGCGCTGGCCCGCGCGACGATGCGGCAGATGTGCCTGCACGGCGGCACCCGCAAGGTCATCGAGATCATGATGACCGAGACGCTCGCGGTCGCCGAGGCGCTGGGCTGCGAGGTGGGCGTCTCCATCGAACGGCGGCTGGCCGGCGCCGAGCGCGTCGGCGACCACCGCACCTCCACGCTCCAGGATCTGGAGCGCGGCAAGCCGCTCGAACTGGACGTACTGCTGGCGGCTGTCGTCGAGTTGGCGGACATCACCGGCGTCGAGGTGCCCACCCTGCGCACCGTCCACGCCATCTCGGACCTGCTCGCGCTGAGGAGCGCCGCATGAGGAAACGTGAATCGAAGATCTACGCCCGGCTCACGCACCCCCTGGTCCGTGACGCGCGCGACGAGCCCTTCCGGCGGGCCGGCTGGGACGAGGCCCTGACTCGCGCGGCGGCGGGACTGAGCGCCGCCCGCGGCGCCTTCGGCCTGTTCTCCTGCGCCCGCGCGACCAACGAGATGAACTACGTGGCCCAGAAGTTCGCCCGGGTCGTGATGGGCACGAACAACGTCGACTCCTGCAACCGCACCTGCCACGCCCCGAGCGTCGCGGGCCTGAGCGCCGCCTTCGGTTCCGGCGGCGGGACCTCCTCGTACGCGGAGGTCGAGGAGACCGACCTCATCGTGATGTGGGGCTCCAACGCCCGCTTCGCACACCCGATCTTCTTCCAGCACGTGCTGAAGGGGATCAGGAACGGCGCCCGGATGTACGCGGTCGACCCGCGCCGTACGTCCACGGCCGAGTGGGCGGAGAGCTGGCTCGGTCTGAACGTCGGCACCGACATCCCGATGGCGCACGCGATCGGCCGCGAGATCATCCACGCGGGCCTCGCCAACCACGCCTTCATCGAGCGGGCCACCAGCGGCTTCGAGGAGTACAGGGCGCTCGTCGAGCCCTGGACGTTGTCGCTCGCCGAGAAGGTGACGGGCGTACCGGCGGCGGCGATACGGCAGTTGGCGCACGCGTACGCCCGCGCCGAGCGCGCCCAGCTGTGCTGGACCCTCGGCATCACCGAGCACCACAACGGCACCGACAACGTCCGCGCTCTGATCAACCTGACCCTGCTGACCGGGCACGTGGGCCGCCACGGCTCCGGACTCCAGCCCCTGCGCGGGCAGAACAACGTGCAGGGCGGCGGCGATATGGGCGCCATCCCCAACCGCCTCCCCGGCTTCCAGGACATCCTCGACGCCGAGGCGCGGCTGAAGTTCGAGTCCGCCTGGGGCACCGTCATCCAGCCGCACTACGGGCTGAACCTGACGGAGATGTTCGAGGCCATGGAAGAGGGCACGCTGAAGGCCGTCTACTGCATCGGCGAGAACCCGGCGCAGTCGGAGGCCGACAGCGAACAGGCGGTACGGCGGCTGGGCGCCCTCGACTTCCTCGTCGTGCAGGACATCTTCCTCACGAAGACCGCCCAGTTGGCGGACGTCGTGCTGCCCGCGACCGCCGGGTGGGCGGAGACGGAGGGCACCACCACCAACAGCGAGCGGCGGGTGCAGCGGGTGCGCGCGGCGGTGACGCCGCCCGGTGAGGCCCGCGAGGACATCGCCATCCTCTGCGACCTCGCCGCGCGTCTCGGGCACGACTGGAAGTACGCCGACGCCGAGGCCGTCTGGAACGAGCTGCGGTCGGTGTCGCCGGACCACTACGGGATGACGTACGAACGTCTGGCGGAGCACCAGGGCATCCAGTGGCCCTGCCCCGACACCGGGCGGCTCGAACCCACCTATCTGCACGGCAGGTTGTGGGCCTCGGACCCCGCCGAACGCGGCCGACTCGCGCCGTTCGGGATCGTCCAGCACGACCCGCCCGTGGATCTGACGGACGAGGAGTATCCGATCCGGCTCACCACAGGGCGGCGGCTCGACTCCTACAACACCGGGGTGCAGAGCGGCGGCTTCGCCTCGCCGTTGCGGCGCGGCGAGTATGTCGAGCTCTGCCCGGAGGACGCCGAGCACTACGGGGTCGTGGTGGGCGAGGAGGTCCAGGTCTCCTCGCGCCGGGGATCCGTCATGGCACCCGTGTGGATCGACACCGCGCTGCGGCCCGGCCTTGCGTTCATGACCATGCACTTTCCCGACGAGGTGGACACCAACCAGCTGACGATCGAGGCGAACTGCCCGATCGCGGGGACGGCGGAGTTCAAGGCGTCGGCCATCCGGATCGAGAAGCTGCCGGTCGCGACTCAAGTGAGGTGATGTGGTGGATCTGCACTTCGGTGACAGCAAGCCGACGGACGAGGAGCGGGCGGCGATCGACGCGCTGCTCGGTCCGCCGGAGTCCTCGTGGGAGGGCGCCGCCCGCGATGAGATGAGGGCCGCCGACCTCAGGTGGGCGCGCGGCGGCCGGGAGGCGCGCGAACGCCGTGACCTGCTGTTGCCGGGGATGCACGCCGTCAACGACCGGATCGGCTGGATCAGCGAGGGCGCGCTCGACTACCTGTGCCGCAGGCTGACCGTGCCACCGGCGGAGGCGTACGGGGTCGCGACCTTCTACGCGATGTTCTCGGTGAAACCGCGCCCCGCGACCGTGCTGCACGTGTGCACGGACCTCGCGTGCGCGGCGGCGGGCGCGGCGGAGCTGTGCGCCGGGGTCGAGGCCCGCCTCGGGCCCGGCAGCGGCGTCGGCGTCGAGCGCAGCCCCTGCCTGGGGTTGTGCGAGCGCGCTCCGGCGGCCCTCGCGGTCAGGGCGGGCGATCCGGTGCGTACGGCCGTGTCGGCGCCCACCACCGTCGCGCGGGCGGCACAGGCGGCGAGCGCCCCCGACTCGGCGCCCGAGGAGCCGCCCGCGGCCTTCGCGGTGCCCCAGGCGGGCGATCCCTCCCTCGTACTGCTGAGCCGGGTCGGTGTGGTCGACCCCGCCTCGCTCGACGACTACCGGGCACACGGCGGGTATGCCGCGCTGCGGCGGGCCTTCGCACTCGGGCCGGCCGGGGTCATCCGCGAGGTCACCGACGCGGGCCTGGTCGGGCGCGGCGGCGCCGCCTTCCCCACCGGCCGCAAATGGCAGGCCACGGCGTCCCAGCCCGATCATCCGCATTACCTGGTGTGCAACGCCGACGAGTCCGAGCCGGGCACCTTCAAGGACCGGGTCGTCATGGAGGGCGACCCGTACGCCCTCGTCGAGGCGATGACCATCGCGGCGTACGCCGTCGGGGCGCACAAGGGTTACCTCTATCTGCGCGGCGAGTACCCGCGCGCCCTGCGCCGCATGGAGCACGCCATCGGGCAGGCACGCGCGCGTGGCCTGCTCGGCGAGGACGTCCTGGGCCAGGGGTACGCCTTCGACATCGAGATCCGGCGGGGCGCGGGCGCGTACATCTGCGGCGAGGAGACCGCCTTGTTCAACTCGATCGAGGGGTACAGAGGAGAGCCGCGTTCCAAACCGCCCTTCCCTGTGGAGAAGGGTTTGTTCGGCAAACCCACTGCCGAGAACAACGTCGAGACCCTGGTGAACGTCCTGCCGATCCTGACGAGGGGGGCCGAGGCGTACGCGGCGATGGGCACCCCGGGCTCCACCGGCCCGAAGCTGTACTGCGTGTCGGGCAGCGTGGACCGGCCCGGCATCTACGAACTGCCGTTCGGGGCGACGCTGGGCGAGCTGCTGGAGCTGGCGGGCGTGCGCGAGCGGCTGCGCGCGGTGCTGCTCGGCGGCGCGGCGGGCGGCTTCGTACGGCCCGACGAACTCGACATCCCGCTCACCTTCGAGGGCACCCGGGCGGCGGGCACGACCCTCGGCTCGGGTGTGGTCATGGCCTTCGACGACACGGTCCCGCTCCCCCGCCTCCTGCTGCGCATCGCCGAGTTCTTCCGCGACGAGTCGTGCGGGCAGTGCGTGCCGTGCCGGGTCGGGACCGTACGGCAGGAGGAGGCGCTGCACCGGATCGCCGAGCGGCGGGGCGCCGCGGCGGCCGACGACATCGCCCTGCTCAGGGAGGTGGGCCGCGCGATGCGGGACGCCTCGATCTGCGGTCTCGGGCAGACCGCGTGGAACGCCGTGGAATCCGCGATCGACCGCTTGGGAGCCTACGAATGACCGCGATACCGCTGGGAGTGCCGCGTCGGCTCGTCGAGTTCACCCTCGACGGGCAGGAGGCCAGGGTTCCCGAGGGCTCGACGATCCTCGACGCCTGCCGGGCGGCGGGCAAGGAGGTCCCCACCCTCTGCCAGGGCGACACGCTCACCCCCAAGAACGCCTGCCGGGTCTGTGTCGTCGAGCTGGAGGGTGCCCGGACCCTCGTCCCGGCCTGCTCCCGCAAGGCGGAGGCGGGCATGGAGGTACGGACGGACACCGAGCGCGCCCGCCACAGCCGCAAGGTCGTCATCGAGCTCCTCGCCTCCTCGGTCGACTTGTCGACCACTCCGGAGGTGGCCGGGTGGATCAAGGAGTACGAGGCGAAACCGGACCGCTTCGGCCCCGACGCGGCGCGCCTCGACGAGGAACCGAAGATCGACAACAGCCTCTACGTCCGCGACTACGACAAGTGCATCCTCTGCTACAAATGCGTCGACGCGTGTGGCGACCAGTGGCAGAACACCTTCGCGATCTCGGTCACCGGGCGCGGATTCGACGCCCGGATCGCCGTCGAGCACGACGCCCCGCTGACCGACTCGGCGTGCGTGTACTGCGGCAACTGCATCGAGGTGTGCCCGACAGGGGCTCTGTCGTTCAGGTCGGAGTTCGACATGCGGGCGGCGGGTACATGGGACGAGTCGGCGCAGACCGAGACGACGACGGTGTGCGCGTACTGCGGAGTGGGCTGCAACCTCACGCTGCACGTGCAGGACAATGAGATCGTGAAGGTCACCTCCCCGCACGACAACCCGGTGACCCACGGCAATCTCTGCATCAAGGGCCGCTTCGGCTACCAGCACGTACAGAACCGGGACTGATCAGGACATGGGACGAGTCACGGAACGACGCAAGGTGATCCGCATCCGGGACGGGGCCATCTCGACCCGCCCCGACACGCTCGTCGCCGAGGAGCCACTGGAGATCCGCCTCAACGGGAAACCGCTCGCGATCACCATGCGCACCCCGGGCGACGACTTCGCGCTCGCGGCAGGCTTCCTCGTCAGCGAGGGGGTCTTCGGCCGGGCCGACGAGGTGCAGAACATCGTCTACTGCGCGGGCGCCACGGTCGACGGTTCCAACACGTACAACGTGGTGGACGTCCGGACCGCGCCGGGCGTCGTGCTGCCCGACATCACGCTGGAGCGCAACGTCTACACGACCTCGTCCTGCGGCCTGTGCGGCAAGGCGAGCCTGGACGCGGTCCGTACGACGGCCCGCTGGGCCATCGACGACGGCGCCGACGCTCCCCCGGTCCGGCTGGAGCCCGCTCTCCTCGCCGGCCTCCCCGACCGGCTGCGCGCGGCACAGCAGGTCTTCGACCGGACCGGGGGTCTGCACGCCGCGGCCCTGTTCACGGAGGACGGGGAGATGCTCGACGTACGGGAGGACGTGGGCCGGCACAACGCGGTCGACAAGCTGGTCGGGCGCGCCCTGCAACGCGGCGACCTGCCGCTCTCCCGCACGGTCCTGCTGGTGTCGGGCCGGGCCTCCTTCGAGTTGGCGCAGAAGGCGGTCATGGCGGGCATCCCCGTACTGGCGGCGGTCTCGGCACCGTCCTCGCTGGCGGTGGACCTGGCCATGGAGACCGGGCTGACCCTGGTGGGCTTCCTGCGCGGCTCCTCCATGAACGTGTACGCGGGCGAGCACCGCATCGCCCTGCGGGCCGCGGCCGCCCAGGGCTGACCGGCTCCCCGCGGCACGGCGGCGGGGCCCCGACCGGCGGGGAGCGCCCCCTGCGCCGTAGGGGCCCCGCCTCAGCCCGCGCTGAAGTGCACCTGCGCGGTGGTCACGACCGTGCCGAGGCGGGGGAAGTCGAGGCGGACCGACGCCTCGTGTTCGGGCGCGGTGAGGGCCGCCATCGCGTCCTCGGCGAACACGAGGTCGTAGCCGAGGTCGCCGGCGGCGCGGGCGGTGGACTCGACGCCGAGGTTGGTGGCGATCCCGCCGAACACCAGGGTGGAGATGCCGCGCTCCCGCAGCCGCTCGTCGAGACCGCTGCCCTGAAACCCGCCGATGGTCCGCTTCACGACCTCGAGGTCACCCGCCACCGCGAGCCCGGCGACGAGTCCGCTGCCGGGCGGCTGTTCGGGCAGCCCGGGCCGTTCGCCCCGGACGAGCACGACGAGCGCGCCCGCCTTGCGGAAGGTGGCCGCCAGCTCCTCGGCGGCGGCGAGGACTTCGGTGCCCTTGCGGGGTTCCACGGGCAGTCCGACGATGCGCTCCATCAGATCCACGAGCACCAGGGCGGTGCGCGCGGGGTCGAGGGCGAGCCGGGGTTCGGTTTCGGATGCGGTCATGACGGAACGTTAGCCTTCATCAGCCGTCCGTACCGGAAATCCGGATCAACAAGCCCATGAACTGCTCCCGCTCGGCCCCCGAGAGCGGCGAGAGGAGCGCGTCGTTGGCCTCGCGCGCCGCCCGCTCGCAGCGCGCGAGGAGGCGCGCACCCTCCTCGGTGATGGACACCGCGTTCTTGCGCCGGTCCCTGGGGTCGGGTTCACGCAGGACCAGGCCCGCGCCCTGGAGGTCGTTGAGAACACCGACCAGGTCCTTGGGGTCGAGCTGGATGCTGCGGCCCAGTTCGGCCTGGGCGACGGGGCCGAGATCGGAGACGGCGGAGAGCACCACGTGATCCCACATCTTCAGGCCCTCGGCCGCCAGCGCCTCGGCGACGAGGGCACGGCCGCGCGCGGCGGTGCGGCCGAGAAGCCAGCTGGGGAGGGCGCGGATGGCGGGCAGGGGGGCGGACATGAGACCAGTCTAGCGAATAACCGTTGGGCACCCCAATGAATCTCGGTTATCGTTGGGACTCCCAACGACCCGAGGGCTCGCCCCCTCACCCCCCACCCCTGGAGGTGCGATGCGCCGCGTCCGATACGAGCACACCGGCGGCCCCCTGTTCCTGGAGGACGTCCCCGCCCCCGCCGCCGGGCCCGGCGAACTGCTGGTGCGCACCGAGGCGATCGGCGTCACCCTTCCCGTCGTCCGCAAGGTCACCGAAGCCGCGAAGCCGATCCCGCTGGGCGGCGAGATCGCGGGCGAGGTCGTCGCCGTCGGCGCCGGCGTCACCCGCTTCACGGCGGGCGACCGCGTCACCGGACTCTGCTTCGGGCACGGGTACGCCGAGCACGCCCTGCTGAACGAGACCATGGCCTCCCCCGTCCCGGCGGGCGCGAGCGCGGTCGACGCCGTCACCCTCGTCCGCAGCGGGCTGGTCGCGCTCGGCGCCCTGAAGGCGGCGCGCCCCGCACCCGGCGAGGCGGCGCTGATCACCGGCGCGGCGAGCGGGGTCGGCCATCTCGCCGTCCAACTCGCCCGACTGCGGGGCGCGTCACGTGTCGTCGGGGCCGTGTCCGCGCTCGCCCTCGGCAAGACGGAGTTCGTGCGGGGGCTCGGCGCGGACGAGGTGATCGCGTACGGCTCCGAGGACTGGGGCGAGCCCGTCGACTACGTCCTCGACGCGGTCGGCGGCGACCTGCTCACCCTGGCCGTCGCCGCCCTCGCCCCGGGCGGGCGGCTCGTCGCGTACAGCTCGGGCGGTGGGAGCGTACGAGCGTACGACCTGCTGGTGGGCGCCAAGTCCGTGATCGGCTTCCAGCTGGCCCGGATCGCCCGGAACGAGCCGGGGCGGTACGAGCGGTGGCGCGAGGAACTGTGGCGCCTGTTCACGGAGGGGGCCTTGCGGCCCGCCGTGCACGGGGAGTTCGCCCTGGAGGACGCGGCGAAGGCGCACGCGGCGATCGAGTCACGGTGCAACCTGGGGAAGGTGGTGCTGCGCCCCTGCCAGACGAGTTCAGATTTGGCGTGAACACGACCGGTGCTCGCTGCTTGTGGGGCCACTGAGAGCCCAAGTAGCGTCTGCGGCGTACACATTGGACGTCGGATGTCGGATGTCGGATGTCCAGATCACCCTGGTTGCCCAGACACACGAAGGGCAGGTCGCACCATGTCGGCACGTCTGCGCGCACGTCTCAGATCGACCCTGACCGCCGTCCTCACGGCCGCCGCACTGTGCGTGCTCGCGCTGCCGAGCCCCGCGAAGGCCTCCGCGTCCGGTGCGTCCGGTGCGTCCGGCGCGTCCGGCGCGTTGTTCGAGCAACAGGTGCTCTTCAGGGCCTCTCAGGATCCCGGCTACGCCTGCTTCCGCATCCCGGCCGTCGTGCGGAGCACCCACGGCACCCTGCTGGCGTTCGCCGAGGGGCGCGTGCACGACTGCGGCGACGCGGGTGACATCGACATCGTCGTCAAGCGGTCGACCGACGGCGGCCGGACCTGGGGACCGCTCCAGGTCGTCAACGAGGGGGCCGGCGACACCCACGGCAACCCCGCCCCGATCGTGGACCGCGAGACCGGTCGCATCGTGCTGGCGGAGACATACAACACGGGCCGCACGGACGGGCGCAGTTGCGACGTCCCCTGCGACCGCACGCCACATCTCCAGTACAGCGACGACGACGGCCTCAGCTGGTCCGCACCGCGCGACCTGAGCGCCGAGATCCTCCCGCCGAACTGGAACTCCTGGTACGCCACCGGCCCTGTGCACGGCATCCAGCTGACCCGTGGCAAACATGCCGGGCGGCTCGTCTTCGGCGTCAACACCGAGACCTGGAACGGCAGTCGGGTCACGGCCAACAACGCCGCCCTCATCACCAGCGACGACGACGGCGACCACTGGCGGATCGGTGCGAGCGACTCCTGGCCGATCGCGGACGACGGCACCTTCCGTCAGAAGCCGTCCGAACTGACGCTCACGGAACGCGCCGACGGGTCCGTCCTCGTCAGCGGGCGCGAGCAGGACGGCACCGACCTCGGCCACCGCACCCAGACCGTCAGCCGCGACGGCGGCGACAGCTTCACGGCGCCCTTCCGCGACCTCCCCGGCCTCTACGCGCCCCAGGTCCAGGGCTCCGTACTCCGCCTCGGCGACCGCATCCTGCTGGCCTGCCCCGGCGACCCCGACCGCCGCAGGACCATGATGATCCGCTCCTCGTACGACGGCGGGCGGACCTGGGACAGCGTGGACCGCGGCACGGTCGTGACCACCGACTGGTCGGGCTACTCCGACCTGGTCGGGATCGGCGGCGGCGCCGTGGGACTGCTGTACGAGGGCGGCGCGGTCGACGCACGCGACGAGGTCCGCTTCGCCCGCTTCACCGAGGACTGGCTCACCCCGCGCCGCGGCCCCGACCCGACGACCGCCGACCTCGCCCGGCACGCCGAGCCGGCCGCGGTCCTCGGCGGCGCCCAGGAGACGGCGGGCGTACGTGGCGGCGCGCTGGAGTTCGACGGCGCCGACGACGCCGTACGCCTGCCATATCAGGACCGGCTCCCGCTCGGGACGAAGGACTTCACCGCGTCGCTGTGGTTCCGCTACACGGCCACCGGCGGGGAGCAGCCGCTGCTGTGGATGGGCGGGATCGGGACGACGCAGCCGCAGGTGTGGATGCGCGCCGAGCCCGCGTCCCACCGGATCACCGCGCTGATCACCACCAGGAGCGGAGCCGCGGCCCCGACCTCCGCCTCCGTCCGCACCGCGAGCGCCTACAACGACGGCCAGTGGCATCATCTGGCCCTGCGCCGGGGCGGCGGACTGCTCACGCTCTTTGTCGACGGCACGGCGGTCGCCGCCGCGGACGTGCCCGGGTCGGTCAGCCGCAACTCGCCGTTCGGGGTCCATGTCGGGCAACGGATGGACAGCCGGGCGTACTTCACGGGAGCGATCGACGAAGTACGCGTCTACGACCGGGCGTTGAGCGACGAGGAGCTGTCCGCGCCGCCCTCCCGGGAAGTGACCCGGGACACCGTCCTGTATCTGCCCATGGACCGGGTGCGCGGCGGCCGCTAACGTCCCGTCCGTGCCCGACGACGCAACGGCACGACGACGGCGGACCGGGGCCGGCCTCGGTGTCCTGCTCGCCCTGGTCTGCGCGGCCGTGCTGCTCACCGCCCTCCCCGACCACGACCGGGAGGGCGGCGGCGCGTGCACGGCCCGCACGCTGCGGTCCTGGAGCGCGAACGCGCGGCTCACGGGCGAGTTCGCGCGGTACGGCGACGACGCGAGCCGTGTCGACGACTGGACCGGCGGCGACGGCACGCACTCGGTGCGGCTGCCGGACGGGCGGGTGCTGTGGCTGTTCTCGGACACGTATCTGGGCCAGGTGCACGGGCCGCCGAACCCGGTCGGCGAGTCGTACGCGTGGCGCGACACGAGCGCGCCCCTGGTGCGGAACTCGGCCGTGGTGATGTCGAAGGACGGGCGGCTGGAGACGACACTGCCGACGCCGGTGTTCCCCGACCCCGGGCCGGGGCGGTGGCGGTGGCCGGTCGCGGCCCGCGTCGAGCCCCGCTCCCCCGGCTCCTCCGAACAGGTCGTCCGCGTCCTGCTGTGGACCCGTACCGCCGGCCAGGCTCCCTGGATCTACGGCGTGCCCACGTCCACCGAGGTCGCCACGCTCGCGCTGCCCGACCTGCGGCTGGAGGGCATCGCCACGGTCTTGGACCAGGGTTCCGTGACGGATCCCTCCCGGCGGGTGCTGTTTGGCACCTCGACGGTCGACGCGGGCGCGTGGACGTACATCTTCGGCGGCGACGACGGCCGGGCCGCCTCGCGCCCCGCCTCGCAGGCGTACGTGGCGCGGGTGCCGCGCGGCCGGCTCGGGCAGCCGGCGGCCTGGGAGTACTGGGACGGCGGCGGATGGGCGGTGCGGGCACGGCCGACGCCGGTGCTCGGGGACGAGCGGCGCACGGGGGTGGGCAGCGCGTTCACGGTGGTGCGGGACGGCGGGACGTACGTCCTGTTCACGATGGCGGCGGGCACCGCGGGGCTGACGACGATCACCTCGTACTGGGCGTGCGCGCCGACCGGCCCCTGGCACGGGCCCACCCGGAGTTTCAGTCCGTCCCTGCCGCAGGGGCAGGTGGCCGCGTACAACCCGCAGGTGCACGCGGCGCTGAGCGACGGCGACCGGCTCGTCCTGAGCTATGACGTGAACTGGCTGGACACGACGGGCGGTGTCTCGGCGCAGGCGAACCTCAGTCGGAACGTGGCGCTGTACCGACCGCGATTCGTGACGCTGCGGCTGGGGGAACCGGGGTCGTAGCCGCCTCGGGGTCGTGGGCGCGGCGCTTGGCGATCACCGCGCACACCATCAGCTGCATCTGGTGGAAGAGCATCAGCGGCAGCACGGCGAGCGAAGCGTGCGCGCCGAACAGCACGCTGGCCATGGGAAGCCCCGAGGCGAGGGACTTCTTCGACCCGGCGAACTGGATCGCGATGCGGTCCTCGCGGTGGAAGCCCAGCGCCCTCGCGCCGTACCAGGTGAGCGTCAGCATCACCGCGAGCAGCACGGCCTCGACCGCGAGCAGGCCCGCCAGCCGCACCGCGCTCACCTGGTGCCATATGCCCTGCACCATGCCCTCGCTGAACGCGGTGTAGACGACGAGCAGGATCGAGCCGCGGTCGACGTACCCGAGGACCTTCTTGTGGCGCGTGATGAACCCGCCGATCCAACGGCGCAGCACCTGCCCGGCCAGGAACGGCACCAGCAGCTGAAGCACGATCTTGACCAGCGAGTCCGCGGAGAAACCGCCGCCGCTGCCGCCCAGCAGTGCCGCGGCGAGCAGCGGGGTGACGACGATGCCCGCGAGGGAGGAGAAGGAGCCGGCGCAGATCGCGGCGGGCACGTTGCCTCGAGCCATGGAGGTGAAGGCGATCGACGACTGGATGGTCGAGGGGACGAGCGTGAGGAAGAGCAGACCGGTGTAGAGGTTGTGTGTCAGGAGCACCGGTTCGAGGCCGCGGGCGGCCAGGCCGAGCAGCGGGAAGACGACGAAGGTGCAGGCCAGGACGGTGACGTGGAGCCGCCAGTGCTTGAGGCCCTCGACCGCCTCACGGGTGGAGAGCCGGGCCCCGTAGAGGAAGAAGAGGAAGGCGATGGCGGCCGTGGACGCGCCCGACGCGACGTCGGCGCCCGTACCCCGTGCCGGGAGCAGGGCCGCCAGGCCCACTGTCCCGAGCAACAGCAGGATGTACGGGTCGATCGGCATCCAACTCGGCCACTGCAGGCGTTTCACGGTGCTCCACTGCTCAGACGTCGTACGGGGCGGAACCGGGGCGGGTCGTGCCCTCTCCATCGTCCTCTTCCGGCCCGCGATCGGGAATCCGTCATACCGTTCTGACTGTCATCGCGATTCGCGATAACGTGGGGGTGTGTACGACCCCTCCCAGCTGCGTACCTTCCTGGCGGTGGCCCAGACTCTGAGCTTCACGCAGGCCGCACGGCGGCTCGGGCTGCGCCAGTCGACGGTCAGCCAGCATGTGCGCCGCCTGGAGGACGCGGTGGGACGGCAGCTGTTCTCGCGGGACACGCACTCCGTGGAGCTCACCGAGGACGGCGAGGCGATGCTCGGCTTCGCGCGCCGCATCCTGGCGGTGCACGAGCAGGCGACCGCCTTCTTCACGGGCACCCGCCTGCGCGGCCGGCTGCGCTTCGGCGCCTCCGAGGACTTCGTCCTGACCCGGCTCCCGGAGATCCTGGAGGGCTTCCGGTACGACCACCCGGAGGTGGACCTGGAGCTGACGGTCGAGCTGTCCGGCACGCTGCACGAACAGCTCACCGCGGGCAGGCTGGACCTGGTGCTGGCGAAGCGGCGGCCCGAGGATCCGCGCGGCGAGCTGGTCTGGCACGACCGCCTGGTGTGGATCGGCGCGGAACGCCTGCGGCTCGACCCCGACCGCCCGGTCCCCCTGATCGTCTACCCGCCCCCGGGCATCACCCGCGCCCTCGCCTTCGAGGCCCTGGAGCGCCAGGGCCGCGCGTGGCGCATCGCCTGTACCAGCGGCAGCCTGAACGCCCTCGTCGCGGCGGCCCGCGCGGGCCTCGGCGTGATGGCCCACTCACGCGGACTGATCCCTCCCGGCCTCGTCCGCGTCCCCGACCGCGCGGGCCTGCCGGAGCTGGGCGAGGTCGACTTCGTCCTGGTGCACGGACAGCGGCGTACATCCGCGCAGGGCGCGGCGGACGCCCTCGCCGCCGCGATCCTGGGGGGCGGGGACCGCCTGCTCAGGGGAGGCGGCCCCAGCGGGTCGGTCTCGCGTACGTGAGGTGCTCGATGCGGCGCCCGCCGTGGCGGGCATGGCGGGCGGCGCGGTGAACACGGTCCGCCAGCTGGGGTACGCGCTCGGGGTCGCCGTCTTCGGCACGGTGCTGACCTCTCGCATGCAGAACACGCTCTCGCGGCGGGCGTGACGGGGATGGTCGCCGGGGCGCTGGTACTGGTGTTGGTGCGGACGCCGCGCGCTGTGACGGACACGGCCGAGGCACCGGCGGAGCGGGCGACGGCGTCCCGCGCATGACACCGGTGAGGGCCCGGTGATGACACCGGCGGAGCCGGTCCCGGAGCCACCGGGACCGGCTCCGGCGGTAGCCGCACGGCGCGGAATCGGAACATCGGTGTCCGGTATTCGGCGCGCCGTGCCCCGTAGGAGGGTCGTACAGATTCCGTGGAGATTGCGGGGCCGAAACTTACGTGAGCGTAGGGAAGATGTCCGGTCCCTTCCCCTTGTGCGGGCATTTTCTCGACTGACCAGTGCATATGCCGCGCCCTCCACCGCTTCGACCCCTCTCCCGCCCGGCCGCTGGGTGGGGTAGCTTCCAAGGCGCTGTGCGGAGCGCCACTAGGAGCGGGATTGCGCGAGTTCACCAACCCTCCGTTGGCGTCGGCGCCGCCGCCGGTGGGCGGCCTGGCCGACGTCGTGTTCGAGCATGCCCAGGAAGACCCACTGCGGGCCGCGTTCGGCCGCAAGGACGAGAACCAACAGTGGCGCGACGTGACGGCCGCCGAGTTCCGTGACGAGGTCCTCGCACTTGCCAAGGGACTGCTCGCCCAGGGAATCCGATTCGGCGACCGGGTCGCGATCATGTCCCGTACCCGCTACGAATGGACACTCTTCGACTACGCATTGTGGACGATCGGCGCCCAGGTCGTCCCCATGTACTCGACGTCCTCGGCCGAGCAGGTCTTCTGGATGCTGTACGACGCGCAGGTGTCGGCCGCGGTGGTCGAGCACGAGGACCACGCGATGACCATCGCCACGGTGATCGACCGGCTGCCCCAGCTGCACAAGCTCTGGCAACTGGACTCGGGCGCGGTCCAAGAGCTCTACGAGGCGGGCGCGAGCATCGACGACGAGGTGGTGCACCGGCACCGGCGCGCCGTCACCCCCGAGTCGATCGCGACGATCATCTACACCTCGGGCACCACGGGCCGCCCCAAGGGCTGCGTCATCTCGCACGCCAACTTCATGGCTGAGGCGAGCACGGTCATCGGGCTCATGGAACCGATCTTCACCTCCAAGCGCGACAACGGGGCGTCCACCCTGCTGTTCCTGCCGCTCGCGCATGTCTTCGGGCGGATGGTCCAGGTCGCGGGCGTCCTCGGGAAGGTCAAACTGGGCCATCAGCCGCAGATGCACGCCGCCGTGCTGCTGCCCGACCTGGCCGCGTTCCAGCCGACGTTCATCCTGGCGGTGCCGTACATCTTCGAGAAGGTCTTCAACGCGGCCCGCCGCAAGGCCGAGAAGGACGGAAAGTCCGGTGCCTTCGAGAAGGCCGTGGAGGTCGCGGTCCGCTACGCGGACGCGATCGAGGCGAAGGCGTGGGGGATCGGCGCCGGGCCGTCGGCGAGCCTGCGGATGCAGCACCAGTTCTTCGACAAGGTCGTCTACACCAGGATGCGCGCCGCCATGGGCGGCCGGGTCAGACACGCGGTGTCGGGCGGCTCCGCGATGGACCGTCGGCTCGGGCTGTTCTTCGCCGGCGCGGGCATCCAGATCTACGAGGGATACGGGCTCACCGAGACCACCGCCGCCGCGGTCGTCACCCCGCCCGAGCGGACCCGGTACGGGACGGTCGGCCAGGCCATTCCGGGCACGACCGTGCACATCGCGGACGACGGCGAGATCTGGCTGCACGGCGACAACATCTTCCAGGGCTATCTGAACGACCCCAAGGCAACCGATGCCGCACTGCACGACGGCTGGCTCGCCACCGGCGACCTCGGCACCCTCGATGAGGACGGCTTTCTCACCATCACCGGGCGCAAGAAGGAGATCCTGGTGACCTCCGGCGGCAAGAGCGTCTCGCCGGGCGTCCTGGAGGAGCGTGTCCGCGACCATCCGCTGGTCGCCCAGTGCATCGTGGTCGGCAACGACCGGCCGTACATCGCGGCGCTCGTCACCCTCGACTCCGAGGCCGTCGAACACTGGCTCCAGATGCGGGGCAAGACGCGGCTGTCCCCGTCCGACCTGGTGCGCGACACGGACCTGGAGACCGAGGTGCGGCGGGCGGTGGTCGCGGCGAACACCCTGGTCTCGCAGGCCGAGTCGATCCGTACGTTCCGGATACTGGCGAACCAGTTCACCGAGGAGCACGGGCTGCTGACGCCTTCGCTGAAGTTGAAGCGGAAGGCTATCGAGAACGCGTACGCGACGGAGGTGGAGGCGTTGTACCGGGCATGAGCCCGGTACAACGCGCCGTCCGGGCTAGCTGATGCTCACCTTGAAGATCTTGTCCGAGCCGTCCGCCGCTCCTCCGTTGTTGTCGCAGTTGGTGGTGGAGAGCCAGAGCTGGTCGGCGCCGGGCACCTTGGTGACCGTGCGCAGGCGGCCGTAGGTGCCGACGTAGTACGCCGTCGGCGTGCCGACGTTCTCCGTGTCGCCGGTGATGGGGATGCGCCACAGCCGTTCGCCGCGCAGGGACGCCATGTAGACGACGTTGCGCACGATCGCGATGCCGCTGGGTGACGCCTCGGAGACGTTCCAGGTCGCCTTCGGGTTGGTCATCCCGGAGACGCTGCAACTGCCCTCACAGGTGGGCCAGCCGTAGTTGGCGCCCGGTTTGATGAGGTTGAGTTCGTCCTTGGAGCTGTTGCCGAACTCCGCTTCCCACAGGCGGCCGTTGCGGTCGAAGGCGAGACCCTGCGGGTTGCGGTGCCCGTAGCTGTAGACGTAGTTGCCGAACGGGTTGCCGGGGGCGGCCTTGCCGTCCGTCGTCATCCGCAGGATCTTGCCGTTCAACGACGTCTTGTCCTGGGCCAGTTCGGGTGTCTGGGCCTCGCCGGTGGAGACGTACAGATAGCCGTCGGGGCCGAAGGCGAGACGTCCGCCGTTGTGGTAGCGGTTCTTCTTGATGCCCTGGAGGAGAATCGTGTAGTTGGTGAGGGAACTGCCGTCGTAGGTCATGCGGACGACGCGGTTGCCCTCGGAGGCCGTGTGCATGAAGTACACGTAGTGGTTGGTGGCCCACTTCGGGTCGACGGCCACGCCCAGCAGTCCGCCCTCGCCGTTCGTGGTGACGGCGTTCGGCACGGTTCCGACCTGGGTCCTCGTGCCGTCCTTGGTGACCTTCCAGACCCGGAAGTCGTCCCGCTCGGTGACCAGCGCCGTCTGTCCGTCCGGCATCCAGTACGTGCCCCAGGGGATCGTCCAGCCACTGGAGACGGTCCCGATCGACGAGGGGACCCCGCCGTCGGTGGCGCAGGCCTTGGTCGTGAAGGTGACCGTGTTGCTCTGCGGCGACACGTTGCCGGCCGCGTCGCGCGCCACCACGTTCAGCGTGTACGGACTGTTGCAGGCGAGCCCGGTGAGTGTGGTCGACGTACCGGTGACGCTCTTGTAGACCGTCGTGTCGCTGCGCACGTCGTAGCCGACGACCGCCTTGTCGTCGGTCGAGGCGCCCCAGCTCAGGTCGGCGCTGGTGGCCGTGACGTTGGAGGAGGTGAGGGTGCCGGGTTGGGTGGGTGGGGTGGTGTCGGAGCTGGGCCGCGTCGTGCAGTCGACGACCGGGCTGGCCTGGGAGGCGTTGCCTGCGGCGTCGCGGGCGATGACGGTGAGGTTGTAGGTGGTGTTCGGACTCAGGCCGGTGAGCACCTTGGAGGTCGCGTCACCGGCCGCCTCGGCGAGCTTGTTGCCATGCTCGTAGAGGTCGTACGCGGCCACGCCGACGTTGTCCGTGGAGGCGCCCCAGGAGAGGGTGAGGCCGTCCTCGCCGATGGCCGAGCAGCTCGGCTGGCCCGGCCGCGAGGGTGCCTGGGTGTCGGCGGCGGCACCGACGCTGACGCGGTCGAGGTTGGGGCCGCCGTTCGCCGTGGTGGCGGTCGCGCGGATCTTGTTGGAACCCGCGTTGAGCTGGACGTTCACGCTCTTCGTCGCCCAGGTGTTCCAGTCGGTGGTGGCCGGGAAGGAGACCCCGGAGGCGACGACCGTGCCGTTGACGGAGAGGTCCATCGGGCGGTCGACGCTCGTGCCGTTGGCGTAGCGCAGGGCCAGCGAGGAGGTGCCGGCCGTGGCCGCGCTCACCGTGAACTCCACGTACGAGCCGGTGATGTTGGTGTAGTCGACGAAGCCGGTGCCCGTGTAGCCGGTGTGGTTGGTGGCGACGGCGCCCTGCGAGATCGTGGCGTCCTCGGCCTGGTAGTCGGTGGCCGCCTGCGCCGCCGTGCCGGTCAGTGCGACGAGCGGCACGGCCAGGACGAGCGAGAGGCACCAGGGCAGCGCTCTGTTGAGTTTCATGATTTCGTCCCCTCAGCCCGTGTACTGGGCGAAGACCTTGAGGTAGTCGTACGGCTGCTGCGACACGCCGCTGCAGGAGTCACCGTCGGAGCCGGAGCCGCAGGCCCGGTCGCGGTTCACTGCCCAGTAGGTGAGGCGCCCGATGTGGTGCTGCTGGGCGTAGGCGAGCATGGTCTTGAAGTCGGCGACGCGGACCCGTTCGCCGGAGTCGTCGGTCTTGCCGTTCATGGACGACAGGCCGATGTGCGCGTACGCCGTCGCGTCGCTGTATCCATAAGCCGACTTGACCCGTGCCTTGAGGCCCTCCATGGCCTGGGTGGTGAGCGTGCCCATGTTCGTGGTGCCGCCCCCGAAGTCGAACGGCATGATGCACCAGATGTCGTTCGCGAGGCCCGAGGCGGCGGCGCGCTTGATCATGTCGACGCCGGTGGAGTCCGGGCCGCTCGTCGTCGTGCCGAAGGTGATGATCGTCTTGAGCCCGGGGTTGCCGGCCTTCACGATCTTCAGCGCGTCGATCACCCGTTGCCGGACGGTGGCGTTGCTCCACTCGGTGTTCTCGATGTCGATGTCGATGACCTTGAGGCCGTAGGCGTTGATGACCTTCTGGTAGGCGCCCGCGAGCGCCGAGGCGCTGGAGCACTTCTCGCCGAGCTTGGCGCCGCTCCAGCCGCCGATGGAGACGACGACGTCACCGCCGGCCGCGCGGATCGCGTTGATCTTCGACTGGTCGTTGCCGCCGGTCAGCGGGCGCGAGCCGTCCCACTTCGGGTTGCAGGAGCCGTCGGAGAGGACGAACGCGAGCGTGAACCACTTCACCCCGGTCGCCGACATGACCGACGTCGGGTTCTGCGGGCTGCCCCAGCCGAGGTACTCGTAGGGTGCCACCGCCATGCCGGGTGAGGCCGCGGCGGTCTTCAGGGCGGTGCTCACCGGCTTCACCCGGATCAGGCGCGTCTCCCCCGGGCGCAGGGTCGCGCTGTACGAGTCGGCGATCGTGCCCTTGTGGGAGCCCGACCACAGGTCAGTGACGTCGCCGGAGCCGGTGAAGCCGACCTGCGACCAGTTCACAGCGACCGTGGAGTTGCCGGACGTGCCGGTGTTGAAGAGGGCGACGACGTACTGGCCGTCGCTCTCCTTCTTGCTCCAGACCTGCTTGACGCCACTGCTCACGATCCGCTTCGCGGCGACGCCGTCCTGGTCGACACCGGTGAGGCGGTCGTTGGTCAGCATCGGCTTGTCGACGGAGTCGAGGTTGGTCAGGTCCGTGCCGAGCAGCAGGGGCGCGCCCGCCATCGCCCACAGGGTGAAGTGCGAGCGGCGCTGGTCGGCGGTCAGGCCCGCCTGGTCACCGTTGCCGATCTCCAGGGAGTCCAGGTCGTTCCAGCCGCCGGGGCCGGCGTACTGCTGCCAGTTGGCGGCCGAGGCGAAGCGGGCGGAGACGTGGGACCAGTCGGTCAGCGGATAGCCGCTGCCGTTCGCGCCCGAGCCGCAGTAGCACTCGACATCGCCCTGGGTGCGCCAGCTGTTCGCCAGGGACTTCCAGGTGGAGGCATTGGCGATCGGCAGGTTGTTGGAGAGGGCGAAGGTGATGGGCCGGCCGGTGGCGCGCAGCGCCTTGTCCCAGGCCTGGACGTCGGGGATGTCCGCGCTGCCCACCCCGTCGATCTTCAGGTAGTCGACTCCCCAGGAGGCGAACTGCTTGGCCCACGAGTTCACGAACTCCTGGGCGCCCGGCTTCCCGTAGTCGATGTAGTACATGTTCTTGCAGTTGTAGTTCTTCTCGGTCTTCGAGGTGTCCGCGATGTCGGCCGCGTGGTAGGAGGTCCCCTCGATCGGTGTGTTCCTGGTGACGGCGTTCTTGGCGATGCCCGGCGTCACGTAGAAGCCGAACTTCAGCCCCTTGGAGTGGATGTAGTCGGCCAACGCCTTGATCCCGGAGGGGAATTTGGCGGTGTCGACGGTCCAGCGTCCGTAGGAGTCGACGGTGAACCCGTTCGCGTCGCACTTCTGCCAGAAGTCGTCGAGGTTGATGTACACGAAGCCGTGGTCCTTGAGCCCGCTCGCGACGAGCGCGTCGGCCTGGGCCTTGATCTTCGCCTCGGTCGGCCAGCGGCGCACGAAGCTCCAGCTGCTCCAGCCCATGGCGGGGCGCAGGGCCTGGCCGTTGTCCGAGTACGTGTTGACGGTGGCCGCCGGGGTGGCGTACGACGTGCCGATCCAGGCCTCGTCGATCCGCAGCCGCTTGTAGCGGGTGGTGTCGGTGGACGCGGCCCAGGTGGTGTCGACTTCGAGGCGTACGTATCGGGCGTTCGCGGCGGTCAGGTCGATCCCCTGGATGCCCCGCCGACTGGCGAGCTGACCGGTCTTGACCGCGCTGCCCCAGGTGGACCCGTCGTTGCTGAGGAACACCTTGTAGTCCTTGATGCGTGCGGACTGCTCGGTGTCGGAGCGCGCGTAGGCGACGGAGTCCTCGCGCTGGTTGAGGCCGATGTACTGGACCTTCTTCGCGCTGCCGAGGTCGAAGGTGAGGTTGACGGGCAGCGTCTTGTTGCTGTCCCAGTAGGTGAGGTAGTTGCCGTCGCCCGCAGCCGCCGCGCCGTGACCGCTCGCCGAGGCGCTCGCGGACATCGTGACGCCGGACGCGATGCCCTGGCGGCCGGCCGTGGTGACCTTGAAGACGGTGTCGTACGGGTCCCAGTTCGCCAGGCCGCTCAGGGTGAGCACGCCGCCCGACTGGGACCACGAAACAGCCGCTCCCGTACGGAGGTTGGTGACGGAGGCGATGCGGTATCCGTTGTCGCGGATGCGCAGGGTGCTGGTGCTGGGCGGGGTCAGTACGTGGATGTACTGGAGGTCGGGGTCGGTCTTGCTGACCGTGGTGACACCGTGGGCCCCGTCGTTCCAGAAGCCGGGCTTGAGGCCGCCGTACATGTAGCCGCCGCCCTCGGTGCCGTGCAGTGACTGCCAGATGGGGCCGAGATAGGAGTCGGCGAAGTTGTTGAAGGCCTCCTGGTTCGTTGGGAACTTGCCGTTGACCTGCGCGGTCTCGGCCATCAGGGCCTTCACGGAGGAGCCCGCGTTGGTGATCAGCCGGCCGAGGGTGAGCATCTTGTCGACGGAGGGGTTGGAACCGTCGTACCACCACGCCCCGCTCGACGGCAGCTTGAAGTCCGCTTCGGTGAGGCGGGGTTGGGCCGTGTAGACGGCCTGGGGGTAGTCGTAGGACGGGGTCATGCCCGTCTTCTGCTCATTGCTGATCATGTCCATGATCGGCGTGTCTTCGTTGTTGTTGCTGAGCGTGTAGTTCGGGCGCTTCTGCTGGATCTGCGCGTAGAGGTCATGGCTCTCCCAGTACGCGTTGTCGTTGTCGATCCAGAAGCCGCCGAGGTCCGGATAGCGGTCCATGACCTCGAAGAAGTTGTCGTAGCTGAAGCGGCCGAAGCCGTCGCGGGTGGTGAGGTCGACGTCGGTGCCCTTGTAGGCGGAGTACGCGGCCGAGTCGAGCCACTCGTGGCCGCCCTCGTTGTGCCACTGGGGGTCGTCGGTCATGTAGAGGATGACCTTGAGGCCCTTGGCCTTGGCGGCGGTGACGAGTTCGCCGAGGAAGTCCCGCTTGGTGGAGCAGCTGCCGGGGATCTTCGAGGGCCAGGGGCGGGCGTAGCCGAGGCGGCTGTGGAAGGTGGCGAGGACGAGGTACTGGGTGTGCAGTTTCTGGGCCTCGTTCACCCAGTAGTCGGGAGTCCAGCCGCCGTTGGTGACGTCGTTCTCCCAGGCGGTGCAGCTGGTGTGGGCGGGGGCGGTGCGTTCGCCCCAGTGCAGGAAGAGTCCGCCGACGGAGCCGCGCAGAAAGGCCTGGCGGGGGTTTTCGAGGTCGAGCGGTTTCACACCTGTGTGCGGCCGCTGCACGGCGGTGGTCGCCGTCGCCGTGCTCTTTGCCGCCGTACCGCAGTTCTCACTGGAGCCGCCGGCGGAAACCCGCAGCGCGCCGCCCGAAGGGTTGTGACTGTCCGTCAGGCAGTAGCCGGTGACGTTCTGGAAGCCCATGTCGTGGGGTGAGTTGCTCCCCCGCTGGGCCGTGAACCGGGTGAACCTGATCCCGTTCGCGGCGTTCGCGATGACGGCCGGGCGTCCGTCGTCGGCCGCGTACCTCACCGAGCTGTCCGTGAAGGTGACGTTGTCGGCGTTGTGGACGTACCAGCCGTAGGCGGGCCGTGTGCCGATGGCCTTCGGGTTGTAGTCGCCCGGGTCGTTGCTCGGCACGGCGGTGGACATGGTGCCGTTGCCGCCGGGGACGGTGATGTTGACGTTGGTGAAGGTCACCCCGTTGATGCGGTGCCCGCTCTCGCCCCACAGCGTCGGGCTGAAGGACGGACTCACCCCGGTCGCCGTGATGTTGTCGTACGTGACATTGCTGATCGAGCCGACGCCGGGACTGTTGCCGCAGCGCTTTCGGGTACCGATCTTCTGCATGATCGGTGAGCGGACACCGGTCATGGTGATGTCGCGGTAGTGGACGTCGGAGATCTTCGCGCCGTCCATGGAGACCATGCCGAGCCCGGACTTGTCGGAGCCCTCGATGCGTATCTTGGCGAACTGGTAGTCGGAGAAGTCTCCGCAGGTCTCGGACCCGAACATCAGGGCGTTGCAGCACACCGCCGACAGATACGAATCGCTCACCCGGACGTGGCCGTTGGGGAGCTTGGCGCCGAGCGCGTAGTCGCTCTTGAAGACGAGGGCGTCGTCGTTGGCCTTGATGTTGGCGTTCGTGACCGTGACGTTGGTCGTGCTGATGATGTTCCAGCCGTCGCGGTCGCTCGCGGTGTCGATGGTCAGGTGGTCCGAGGTGACGTTCGTACAGCCGTTGATGAGGGCCGCGAAGTGACCGCCGCGCCGCAGGGTGAGGCCGTCGCCGAGGCGCAGGCCGTCGCAGCGGGTCAGCGAGAGGATCTTGTCGGCCTCGCCGGACTTGGGGTTGCCGGTGATGAGGTTGCCGAGGCCGTCGATGACACCCTCGCCGACGAAGCCGATGTGGGTCAGCCGGTCGCCGTAGATCATCGCGTTGTGGAAGTGGCTGTGCCCGTAGTCCTGGTAGGCGTCGTTGGGGTTGGCCTCGGGCGGGTCGTAGGTGTCCGCGCTGGAGCCCTGGAGCGTCGCGCCCTTGTCCACTTGAAGAGTGACCTCGCTCTTCATGTGGATGGTGTTCTTGGACTTGTACTGGCCGGCGGGGAAGCGGACGGTGCCGCCGCCCGCCGCGTTGGCGGCGGTGATGGCCTTGTTGATGGCGGGGGTGTCGTTGGTGGAGCCGTCGCCCTTGGCTCCGTAGTCGTGGACGTCGAAGACGGCGGCGTGGGGTGCGGTGGTGGACGTGGACGTGGACGCGGTAGTGGGTGGGGTGGCGGTTCGGGGGGCCGCGAGGGCCTCGGGGTGGGTCAGGCCGAGTACGACGGCGAAGGCGAAGAAGACGCTCGCCGCCCAACTCCGTTTTCTCATGGGTGGTTTCATGGAACGGCTCCTCATACCAGTTGGTAGCCGCGCAGTTTGGTCAGCAGCAGGTAGCAGTCCTGCAGAGACCCGGAGGTGTCGCCGAGGGACCGGTAGATGCCCCACTTGGGGCGCACCCGGTCGGCGAGGAAGGTGTCAACGCCCGTCCTGGACTTGTCGATGATCGTGGTCGAGCCGCTCTTGAGGATCCAGCGGACCGAGCCCGACGTACCGTCACCGACCTTGATCTGGAAGTCGACGTCCGTCCACTTGTCGTGCAGCGGATCGAGGTTCGTACGGCCGATGAGGATGTCGTCGATGGCGAGCCTCAGCTCGATGGTCTGCACGCCGTTCACCCGGCGCAGCGACTGCACGACGATCGGCGAGGTGCCGGTGCCCGGCTGCTTCATCTGCATGATGTGTGTGAAGGTCGTGGTCGCCTTCAGCGAGCTCGGGATGTACATCGAGTACGTGAGCCGCCAGGTCTGCCCGGCGGTCCACTTGAGATAGCTGCTGCCGCTCGTACGCAGCCCGGTGACCTCCTGGCGCTGGCGGTCGGTGGAGGTGTCGCGGTCGACGGTGTGCATGTTGAAGCGCCAGTTGTCGCCGGTGGCGAAGATGTGCGGCTGTCCCGCGGGGTGCGAGTCCGCGCGGTCGTCCTCGATCGTCTCGAAGGCGCCGAGCTTGTCGGCGCTCGCCGAGGGGGACCACTTCAGCTGCCAGGAGGCGGCGTGGGCGGCGGTGGCCGTCGCCGGGATGCCGACCGCGGCTCCGGCGGCGCCGCCGAGCGCCGCGCCGAGCAGGGTCCTTCTGGTGGTGCTCATGGCTGACTCACCTCGTCCTGAGTGGGTGGGCTGTGAGCTGTTCGTTCATGATCAGAAAGGCGCCGAGGCCGTGGAAGTCGTTCGTGGCCCGGTCGCGGGCGATGTAGTACGCGTAGTCGCCGACATTGGTGCCGATGGAGATGTCGGTGAGGTTGGTGCGGCCGTCGGAGCCGACCGACATCCTGGCGAGGACGCCCTGGTAACCGCGTTGCGCGACGGTCGCGTAGTGCGGGTCGAGGTAGCCCTGCTGGGCGCCGCGGGAAAGGGCGTAGGTGAACATGCTGGAGCAGGACGTCTCGGTCCAGTTGTCGCTGCGGGCACCCTTGTCGATCACCTGGAACCAGCGGCCGGTGGCCGGGTCCTGGTACTTCTCCAGACCGGCCGCCAACCTCCTGAAAATTCCTACGAGTTGGGGCCGCCTGGGGTGGTTCACCGGGATCGCGTCGAGCACGTTGGCGATCGCCATCGCGTACCAGCCGACCGCCCGGCACCAGTGCTCCGGGGCGAGGCCGGTCGCCGGGTCGGCCCAGCTCACCGTCCTCGACTCGTCGTAGGCGTGCTTCAACAGGCCGTTCGCCACCTGAAGGTGGTTGCCGTAGACGTAGAGCTGCTTGGCGGCCTCGTCGTTCGCGTAGGTCGCGTCCCCGAACTCCTTGCCGTACTCGACGAGGAACGGGTTCACCATGTAGACGCCGTCCGACCAGAGCTGGTGGGCCCGGCTGCTGGTGTCGGCGTGCCAGAAGCCTCCGTCGGAGGTCCGCGGGTAGGTGTTCAGCCGGTTCCGGATCTTCAGGGCCGCCTTGCGGTAGCGGTCCTGGCCCGTCTCGTGGTGCAGGATCGTCAGCAGCCGGCCCGCCTGCATGCTGTCGAGACTGTTGAAGCTCTGGCCGATCGAACCGTCGCTCGACACGAAGCGGTCGACATAGCTCTTGATGTAGGTGAGATAGCGGGCGTCGTGCGTGCGCTGGTACGTGAGGTACTGGCCGTAGAGGTACAGCCCGACCGGGTACGACCAGCCGCCGATCGTGCTCGGGGTGTAGCGGGCCATGGTCGAGTCGATCAGGGCGACGGACCAGTCCTGGGCGGCGGCGGGCCTTCCCGCAGGCGCTTGGGGTAAAGGTGCCGGGGGTGCGGTGGCGGCCACCGTGGTCAGGCCGGCGGTGGTGAGCACGCCCGCCATCAGCGCTGCCCGCAGTCGTCGTCTCATGTTCCTCCCTCTCGGTAGGCGTAGGCGGAGTTCCTGAGCGGGGCCTCGTCGACGAGCGCGCGGACGAGGTGGTGGTCGGAGGCGTGGCGGCAGGCCGGGTCGGTGCGGGAGGCGTCGCCGGTGAGCGCGTACGCCTGGCAGCGGCAGCCGCCGAAGTCGGTCGTGCGCAGGGCGCAGCTGCGGCAGGGGTCCGGCATCCAGGCCTCGCCGCGGTAGGCGTTGAAGGCCTTCGACTCGCGCCAGATCCAGTCGAGCCGGTGTGCGCGCACGTTCGGCGCGTCGAGTGCGGGGAGTGTGGCGGCGGAGGGGCACGGGAGCGCGGTGCCGTCCGGGGCGACGGTCAGGGAAACGGCGCCCCAGCCGCCCATACAGGGTTTCGCGGTGGCGTCGAGCAGGTCCGGGGCGACCCAGACCAACTCCAGGGAACCGGCGAGTTGTTCGCGTCGGCGGCGCACGATGACGCGAGCCTGTTCGACCTGGTCCCGGGTCGGCAGCAGGGCGGTGCGGTTGCGGGCGGCCCAGCCGTAGTACTGCGTGTGGGCGAGCTCGATCCGGTCGGCGCCCCAGGCGAGGGCGAGCGTGATCAGGTCGTCGACGGCGTCGATGTTGGCCCGGTGCAGCACGACGTTCAGACCGAGTGGCAGCCCTGTCGCCCGCACCAGCCGTGCGGCGCGCTCCTTCGCGGTGAACGCACGAGCTCCCGCGATGAGTCCGGCGGCCTGGGCATCGGTGTGCTGTACGGAGAGCTGGACGCTGCGCAGTCCCGCGTCCACCAGCTCCGCGAGCCTTCGCTCGTGCAGACCCACTCCGCTGGTGACGAGCTGGGTGTAGAGGCTCACGGTGTCGGCGGCGGCGACGATCCGGGCGAGATCACGCCTGAGGAGGGGTTCGCCGCCGGACAGGTGGGTCTGCACAACGCCCAGGTCAGCGGCTTGACGAAAGACGTCGGTCCATTGTTCGGCGGTCAGCTCTCTTGACCGACTGATCAGTTCGACTGGGTTGGAGCAATACGCGCAGCGCAGCGGGCAGCCGTGAGTGAGTTCGGCCAGCAGGGCCCAGGGGGGATCGACGGTCGCGGTCATCGCAGCCAGCCCTCCTCGTGCAACGCCGAGAGGAATCGGGGCACTTCGTCGGCGACCGGCGCGCCGGGGAAGCGTGCGGCGAGCGCGGCAACGATCTCGGGTACCTCGCGCCTGCCGTCACAGAGCCGGACGACACTCCCGGCGTGGCCGCGCAGGACGACGACGCGTTCGGGCATGAGCAGCAAGTCGGTGTCGCGGACGGGATCATGACGGAGCATCAGGGTGCGGGCGAGAACGGGACGCCAGGTCATGGCGGCCCCCCTGCGGGGCCGGGCACCACCGGGGTGTCCGTCTGCACGGGTGCACCGGGGTGACGGGGCTGGGCCTTCGTCGGCATCGACGCACCCGAGGTCCGCGTCTGCGCCGCCGCGCCTGATGCCCCGGAATCCACGTCGCCGCCAGCTACATTCCGCGCGGCGCGGGGGCACCCCTGCGCGGGCCGGCGCGCACGCGAAGTCGCCACCGAATCCGACAGACCCGCTGAGGCGCCTCCGTGCGAGACATCCCCTGACGCCGACTCCAACACGAGGTGTGAGACATCTCCCGGCGCGCCCTCGGACACCAAGGGCAACACATCCCCCAACACATGCTCGAACACGAGGGATGAAGCACCTCCAGGCGCACCCTCAGGCACCGAGGGCAACGCAACCCCCGGAACACGCTCAGGTCCGAGGCCCGAGGCATCCCCCGACGCACCCCCGGACACGACAGACAAGGCATCCCCCGACACCCCGTCCGACGTGCCCGTCGGCACTGAGTCGCTCGCTCGGTCCACCGCGTCCAGGAGCGCCCACAGCACCTCGCACTTGAACGTCAGCGCCGCCACGGCCCGTTCCTGCTGCTCACGGGTGCGGGCCCAGCCCTGGACCAGGGCGAGCGCCTCCTCGCTGTCACGGCCGCCCTGCCCGATGCGGGTACGGAAATACGCGAGCCCCTCTGCCTCGATCCAGGGGTAGTACCGCTCGAACGCGGCGATCCGCGTGCGCATCAGCCCCGGTGCGGACAGCTCCGTGAGGGAGGCGGCGACCGCGTCGAGCGCGGGGCGCAGGCGGCAGAAATTGACGTAGCCCTCGACCGCGAGCCGGACGCCGGGCAGCACCCGGGCGGTGTTCCACAGCGCCGGCCGTTCGAGTCCGGCGGCCTCGCCCAGCCGCAGCCAGCGTTCGATGCCGCCCTGCCCGACAGCCGTGCCGTCGTGGTCCTGGATTCTGCGGACCCATACCCGCCGCAGTGCGGGATCGTCGAACTTGGCCAGGATCAGGGCGTCCTTGACGGGGATGTGGCGTTGGTAGTGGAAGCGGTTGATGATCCAGCGGCGCAGCTCGGCCGGGGTCAACTCGCCTCGGTGCATACGGACGTTGAAGGGATGACGGTCGTGGTAGCGGTCCTCGGCGACGGCACGCAGCCGCTCGGTGAACTCGGCGGTTCCCCAAGGGGCCGCGGCACCGTCGTCGCGCACCGGTGTCGCGGTCATGGTTCGACAACCGTGGGGCTAGGCCGTACGTGCCAGGTGCGGCCCGGCGGTTGCCCGCTCGGCCACCGGGCCCAGGCGGTCGCCGAGGGCGTACGCGGTGACCTCGAGGGCGGTCTCGACGACCAGATACCCGGGGGTCTCCCAGACCCTTTCCTCCGATGTTTCCCGAATGGCGTGCTCCACGCGGCGGCCTTCGAGGGCGCTCTTGTTCATGTGCGCGTACCTGCTTTCCTGATGGGTGGGGGGTATAGAGCCCAGACAGGTGCTGGTGTTCACATGCATGCACCGGGTTCATGAACCCGTTCGGTGACGCCCTACAGAGTGGTCGGATGACGGAACTCGGTCAATGGTCCGGACCGATAAGGTCGGATCCATTTCCGGCCAATCTCCGACCCTCACCAGGAATCCACAGCGAATCCGCCGGTCAGGAATGCATAACGACCGGTGATCGTTGACCATGGGAGTACCACCCGACAACTTAAGGATCAAAAGCTCGTGAGCAAGGTCCCCCCGATCATCCTGAACAACGGCGTCGAGATGCCGCAGCTGGGCTTCGGTGTCTGGCAGGTCCCGGACGACGAGGCGGAGCAGGCCGTCGCCACGGCGCTGGAGTCCGGATACCGCAGCATCGACACCGCTGCGATCTACGGCAACGAGGAGGGTACGGGCAAGGCCATCGCCACCTCCGGCATCCCCCGTGAGGAACTCTTCGTCACCACCAAGCTGTGGAACAGCGACCAGGGGTACGACTCGACGCTCCGCGCGTTCGACACCTCCCTGGAGAAGCTCGGCCTGGACTACCTCGACCTGTATCTGATCCACTGGCCGCTGCCGACCCGGGGCAAGTACATCGACACGTACAAGGCCTTCGAGAAGCTCTACACGGACGGCCGGATCAAGGCCATCGGTGTCTCCAACTTCTACCCGGAGTACCTGGAGCAGCTGATCGAGGCGACGTCCGTCATCCCGGCCGTCAACCAGATCGAGCTGCACCCGCACCTCCAGCAGCACGCGGCCCGCGAGTACCACGCACAGCAGGGCATCGCCACCGAGGCCTGGTCCCCGCTCGGCTCGGGCAAGGGCCTGCTGGAGGTCCCCGCGATCGTCGCCATCGCCCAGAAGCACAACCGCACGCCGGCCCAGATCGTGCTGCGCTGGCACATCCAGCTGGGCAACGTCGTGATCCCCAAGTCCGTGACCTCCTCCCGGATCAAGGAGAACATCGACGTCTTCGACTTCTCGCTCGACACCGAGGACATCGCGGCGATCAGCGCGCTGAACGAGGACCGTCGCCTGGGTCCCGACCCGGCGACGTTCGACATGGGCTGAGCCCGGCCCCCATGGGCTGAGCTCCCCCGATCCCACCGCCGGCCCGGACGCGCACCGCGTGTCCGGGCCGGCGGCGTTTTCCCCGCACGCGCCGACGCGCGCCTGCACCCCTTCACGGCGGTTTCAACCCCTGGACCGGACCAACTCCGCCGGGGGACTTGACGCGCTCATGCAAGAGGGCCACCTTGTACGGCAACCCGGTAAGGAAACTTTCCTAACAGAAGGGTCCCCCACAGTGCGCTCTCGAACACTGACCCTCGCGGCCGTCGCCGGCGCCGCGCTCCTCGCCACCGCGGCACTCCCGGCCAGCGCGTCGGGCTCCGTCACCCCCCGTTCCGCCCAGGAGGGTTCGGTCAGCGCGGCCGACCTGCTCGCCAAGGTGACATCCTGTTCGCAGATATCGAGTGGCAAGTACAAGACCGACGACGAGACCTCGGCCACCATCCCCGTGTGCGGCAAGAACGGCGCGGTGTTCTGGAAGGCCGACATGGACATCGACTGCGACGGTCAGGTCACCGGCAAGTGCAACGGTGACGCCGACCCCTGGTTCCAGGACGACACGGCGTTCCACCAGTCCAACGGGAAGCCGCTGCGCGCCGAGTCACTGCCGTATGTCGTCGTGCCCAGCACCAGCAGCATCTGGAAGTACACGAGCTACGGCATCAAGGGCGGCGGTGTCGTCGCCGTGATCTACAACAACAAGGTCGAGTACGCGGTGGTCGGCGACACCGGGCCCACGAAGATCATCGGTGAGGCGTCGTACGCCACGGCGAAGGCCCTCGGCATCGACCCCGACCCTGCCACGGGCGGGGCCGACTCCGGCGTGACGTACATCCTGTTCAAGAACTCCCAGGTGTCGCCGATCGAGAGTCACAGTGCGGCGGTGTCGCTCGGGGACTCGCTGGCGAAGCAGTTCCTGCAGAACAACTGAGGCGTCCGCAACGACTGAGGCTTCCGCAACAACCGAGGTTGCCGCTACAACCGAGGCGCCCGCGGATCCGGCGTCAGTTGGGCTGGCCGATCGGACGTACCACCACGGTGTTCACATCGACGCCCGAAGGCTGTCCGATCGCCCAGACGATCGACTCGGCGAGCTGGTCCGCCGTCAGCAGATGACCGGGTGGCAGACTCCCGTAGCTGTCCCAGAACGGGGTCTCCACCCGGCCAGGCGAGATCAGGGTCACGCCGACACCGAACTCGGTCACCTCGCGGCGGGCGTTCTCTGCGAGTCCGGTCACGGCCCACTTGGTGGCCCCGTAGATGTTGCCGGGGCCGTGGACGTGGCCCGCCACACTCCCGACCAGCACGATCCGGCCCCGCGTCTCCTTCAGGGCGTCGATGGAGGCCCTGATCAGCAGCGCGGGACCCAGCACATTGGTCAGCACCATCTCGGACCAGCCCGCCGGGTCACCCTCGGCGACGGTGTCGTGCGTGGCGAAGCCCGCGTTGGCCACGACGGTGTCGAGGCGCCCGAACTCCTTGAGCGTCAGCTCGACCGCGGCACGCACCTGGTCGTAATCGGCCGCGTTCCCGACGACCGTCAACAGGCCGGGCGGACGCCCGAGTTCCTCGGCGAAAGCGCTCAGCCGCTCCGCACCGCGGCCGGTGACCGTGACCCGGTGGCCGGCGTCGAGCAGTCGCCGCGCGACCGCGGCGCCGATACCGCTTCCGCCACCGGTGATGAGTGCGACAGGTGAGTCGGTCATGGATACCCCCGTATGTGTACGACAACGAACGGGAGTACATCACTTGAAGCACTCTCGAAGTCAAGGCCGGCACCGCCGGCCTCCCTCAACACGTCCGCCGGTAGGGCACGTCGGGCAGATATCGGCGCCACTCGGCCCGGGCCACCCCGCCCCCCGCCCGGGCGCAGACATCGCCCGCCGCACGGTTCGGCGCCAACTGTGCCGAACGCGGGGGAAGATGAGCTGTCGCGATGTGCAACTCCCTCGCGTCCTGGGTGAATCCGATCGCGAGGACCGGTCCGTCACCGGTGGGGAGACTCGCCCCCTCCAGTCGCGGGGACGCCGTCTCCCACACGCGGACCGAGCCGTCGGCCCGGCTCGCGGCCAGCAGCGAGCCGTCGGCCGAGAAGGCCAGGGCGGGCCGCTCGACGGTGGAGTCGGCGGCTGCCAGGACGGCGATCCGGTGCCGCCCGCCCGCGTCCCACAGGGTGAGGCGCCCTTGGGTGTCGGCGGCGGCCAGGTAGCGTCCGTCCGGGCTGAAGACCGCGGTCGGCAGGAGATCCTCGCCCTGGAGTCCCTGTCTGCGACTGCCCGTCGCGACGTCGATCAGGACTCCCTCGACGGTCACGACCGTGCGCCTCCTCGTGCTGCCCGCCCTGCTGCTCCTGCTGGTCTCGCTGGTCACCCCCCTGTATGTGGATCGCTATGTGCTCTACGGCCAGAGCGGCACCGCCCTGTTGACCGGCGCGGCGCTGGCCCGGCTCACCCGGGCCCGGCGGACCCGCGCGGCGGCGCTGACCTGTGCGGGCGCCGCCGTTCTCGCGCTGCTCCCCGTCACCCTGCAACTGCGTACACCACAGAGCCGGGTCGACGACGTGGGCGCGATCACCCGGGCCGTCGCCGAGGCCGGTGCGCCGGGTGACGGGGTCCTCTACCTGCCGGCGCGGCGCCGGGGCGGGCCCCGGCACCTGCTGACCGGACGGGAACTACTCCGGCTTCACCGCGACGTGCACGGTGTGCGCGGTCAGCAGGAAGACGTCCGGCCGGTGGTACACGCTCGCCTTGTCGTCCGGGTCGAGGAGACGGTCGAGGGTGGCGAGGTCGTCCGCGTCGAGGCCGGGAGCGAGGAAGGTGCGGCGGTGGGTGAGGGAGGTGACGACGAAGGCGCGTGCCTCGTCCGAGAGCGGGGCGGGGAGGTCGACGAGGAAGGTGCGGGTCGCGGTGTGGCGCAGGCCGACGGCGGTCATCAGGGCGGGCCAGTCCTCCGTCTCGGCCACCGCTCCGGGCAGCTCGTCCCGCATCCGGCCGAACCACTCGTCGTGGACCGCCTCGACACGGGACTGGAGGCCGGGGCGACCCATGCCGATGTCGCGCGGGAAGTAGCGCGTGGGCAGGCCGCCCTCCATGAGGGCGAGGGTGCCGCCGGGCGCGAGGGCGCGCGCGAATCCGGCGAGCGCGGCACGCTGGTCGCCCACGTGGTGCAGGGACCTGCTCGCCCACAGCAGGTCCGCCGGGTACTCCAAGTCGCTGAGCCCGCTGCCGAGTTCGGCGCGCAGGGTGCTGAAGCGGTCGCCGAGGCCGAGCCGGTCGGCGCGGGCGCGGGCCCGCTCCAGCAGGGGTTCCACCTCGTCCACGGCCACGACCCGCGCCGCGGGGAAGGTGTCCGCGAGGAGACAGGAGATGACACCGGGGCCACTGCCCGCGTCCACGATCAGCCCGGTCTCGGACCGCTGGTCCCGCAGCCAGCCCGCCGCCTCGGTGTAGAGCGGGCTGAACAGCTCCGCCTCCTGCTCCAGCATGGGGATCATCTCGGCGAAGTCCACGTGGGTGTGGTCATGAGCGTGCTGGGCGCTCTCGTGGCCGTGGTGGTCGTGTGCCATGGTGGTCCGCCTCTCGTCCGGGTGCGTACACAGCGTGCTCCTCGGCTCCCGGAAACAGCCAACGATGTTGCGCAAACGGCAAACCCGGCCGCCGAAAAACCTGATGCGTCCCAAGCGGCCCGTCCCCGAGCATGACCCCATGGACGACGAGATGGTGGAACGGTTCCTCGAGGACGGGTTCGTGAAGATCGAGGGCGCCTTCCCGCCGCGCGTCGCCGAGAGCTGCGCCCGGCTGCTGTGGAAGGAGACGGGATACGACCCGGACGATCCCGGCACCTGGAAGGACCCCGTGCACTGGGTGAGCGCCATGGCGCAGGGCCCGTTCGCCGCCGCGGCCAACTCCCCCGCGCTGCACCAGGCCTTCGATCTTCTGGTCGGCGAGAGACGCTGGGAGCCGCGCTACGCGCTGGGCAGCTTCCCGCTGCGGTTCCCGCACCCGCAGGAGCCGGACGACGCGGGCTGGCACATCGAAGGCAGTTACCTCCCCGACGGTGAGGCGCTCTACCACTCCAATCTCCGTTCGCGGGGCCGGGCCCTGCTGATGCTCTTCCTGTTCAGCGAGGTGACCGACGCCGACGCCCCGACCCGTATCAGGGTGGGCTCGCACCTCGACGTGCCGCCGGTCCTGAAGCCGTACGGCGAGGCGGGGGCCTCGTTCCTCGAACTCGGTCCGAAGGTGGCCGCGGCCTCCGCACACCGCCCGCTCGCCCACGCCACCGGCCGCCCCGGCGACGTATTTCTCTGCCATCCGTTCCTGGTGCACGCGGCGCAGCCGCACCACGGCACGCGCCCGCGTTTCATGGCGCAGCCGCCGCTGTATCCGGCGGTGCCCTACGAGCTGGAGCGGGCGGACGGCGACTACTCGGCGGTGGAGTTCGCGATCCGCCGGGGGCTGGCCCAGAAGGCCTGACCCCCGGCGGATCACCAGGTCGGACGCCCTACAGCGGCGGATACGCGTTCGTCATCAGCTGCTGGAACTGCGCCGAGAACCAGTGCCCCGACAGCGGGGCGTTCGGCAGCGCGCCGGACATGTTGTTGTTGTTCCGGGGGTTGCCCGTGTAGGTCGGGTCGCACATCCGGTCGAAGCCCTTGCCCTCGTCGTTGGCGATGGCGGAGCTGGAACCGTCGGACTCACCCGGGGGCTTCATCCAGACATAGGCGTCGATCCCGGTGGCCGGGGAGGCCTGCGGGCGCTCGCCGAGACCGGCACCGGCCTGGTTGCACCAGTTCCCGACGTGGATACGGCGGTCGTAGCGCCCGCCGTCGACGTAGGTGTCGACGCTGGTCGTCGCGCCGGGACCGGTGGGCCGGGCGGTGCCGCCCCAGCCGTTCCTGGAGGTGTCGATCAGCATGCCGATGCCGGAGTTGAAGCCGACCGACACGAGCTGGTTGCGGAAGGCCTGGGCGAAGGACAGCTCGTCGACATAGCGGTTCCAGTCGACCCACTTGGACTGGCGGACGGAGGTGCCGTTCACCGAGTCGTTGATGGTGAAGTTGTTCTCCTTCAGGGCGCTGTAGTTCGCCGTGTTGGTGATGAACCCGGCGACGTCGTCGACCGTGGCGCCCTCGCTGGTGGCCGCCTGCTTGAACAGGGTGGCGGACGCTCCGAAGTTGTCGTCCCAGCCGATCCAGCCGTGGTGGCCGGCGTCGAGGTAGTTGTAGACGTTCGGGATCGCACCGAGCTTGGCGAGCGCGTAGCCCACGCCCTTCACGTAGTTGCCGTTGGCGAGCATGGTGTCGCACTGCGGGGTGGCGGTGGCCCGGCTGCCGGTGTTGGTGACGAGGTTCGGCAGCGAGTCGATCTCGAGGGTCGTGACGATCCGCAGCGAGGCGTACTTGCTGTCCGCGAGGATCGCCGCGATCGGGTCGATGAACTGTGTCTTGTACTTGTCGATCTCCGTCGGGCCGAGCTCTCCGTTGGAGGCGAGGGCCGCGCAGTCACGTCCGGGCAGATCGTAGACGACCAGCTGGACGACCTCTTCGCCGCTGCCCTTCTGCGCGAGCGCCGCGTCGAGGTGGGCGCGCAGGCCCATGCTGCCGCCGGCCCCGTTGATCGCGGCGATCCGGTCGAGCCAGACACCGGTGGGCTGGTTGGAGATCCGGCTGCCGCCGGTCTCCGCCGCCGCCTTCGCGGACCACTCCGGGTTCACATACACCTTGGCACCGGCGTACGGGTTGTCGACTCTCCCGGAGGGGTCACTGCCCCCGCCGCCGCCTCCGCCACCGCTTCCGTCGTCGACGTTGCAGGTCACCCCGTCAAGGGTGAAGGAGGTGGGCAGCGCATTGGTGCCGCTGTAGGAGGCGTTGAAGCCGAAGCTGACCGAACCGCCGGTCGCCAGCGTCCCGTTGTAGGTCTCGTTGGCCGCGGTGACGGCGGTGCCGCTCTGACTGATCTTCGCGTTCCAGCCCGAGGTCACCTTCTGGTTCCCGGCGTACGCCCACTTCACCGCCCAGGAGGACTTGGCGGCGCTGTTGTTGGTGACCGTCACGGCGGCGGTGAAGCCGGTGTCCCACTGGTTCTGCACCTTGTAGTCGACGGTGCAGGGGATGGCGGCGATCCCGGCGGGGTCCGCGGGAACGGCCGCCACGGCGGTTCCCGAGGCGCCGGCGAGCAGGACGAGCGCCCCTAAGAGCGCGGTTTTGGTACGACTCATGAGTGCGGGTTCCCATCTCTTCTTGTGCGGGTGTCCGTTGACTTCCTGCGCGGGTGTGCGTCTGGTTCCTGCGCGGGTGTACATCTGTTTCCTGCGCGGGCGTGCGTGTGATTCCTGCGCCGGCTATCCTTTGAGGGCGCGCAGATGATCACGCAGCCCGACTCCGTACGACGTGGGAGTGCCGTCGTAGTCGGAGATCAGGGAGGGACCGGAGGAGCAGTCCCAGGTGTTCCAGGTCCAGCCGAGGTAGGAGAGCCCCCGGTCGTCGAACCACTTCATCGCGGTGTCGACGAAGCCGTGGGAGCAGGTGTTCTCGCCGATCTCCCCCGCCACGAGCGGGACTTGGGCCGCCACCGGGGCGAGCGTCGAGTTCCAGCAGCTCTCACTGGCGCACGTGTTGAAGTTGTAGGTGTGGAAGGCGGCGCCGAGGTTGCCCGTCGGATCGCTCGGCTTGTACGTCAACCACTGGCTCAGGTCGTTGGAGTACGCGAGCCCGCCGGCCAGGATCAGGTTCCTGGCGCCGGTGCCGCGCACCGCGTCGACCAGGTCCTGCATCCCGGCGACCTCGTAACCGATGCCCGGGCAGGTGCCGCCGTCCTTCCAACAGGCCCACGCCTGGGCGGTGGTGGAGGTCGCGCGGTCCGGGTAGGGCTCGTTGAACAGGTCGAAGGCGACGGCCTGGTCGTCCTTGAACGTACGGGCGACCGAGGACCAGAACGCCGGGCTGTACTGCGCGTCCGGCATCGGCTTCTGACAGGTGGCGTGCACGTCCGAGCAGCCCGCCGAGTTCCCGGTGTACTGCCCGTAGCTCCAGTGCAGTTCGACGAGCGGGGTCATCCCGTGCGCCTCGACCTTGGCCACCAGGTCCTTGACGGCGGAGATGTAGTTGGCGCCCGCGTACTCCGGTTTGACGTTGGACAGGCCGAGCCAGCACTCCTCGTTGAGCGGAATGCGGACCGTGTTGGCCTTCCAGTCGGCGATCGCCTTGACCGAGGCGTCGTCGACGGGGCCGTCGAAGATGCCGTAACCCTGGACGCACATGAACTCGCCGCCGGAGCGGTTGACGCCGAGCAGCCGCCGTGTCGCGCCGTCGGCGTCGACGAGCTTGTTCCCGGAGACGTGCAGCTCGGGTGCCGTACCGGTCGTGGGCGGCGGATCCGTCGGAGGCGGCTCCGTGTCCACGTTGCACGTGGTCCCGTTGAGCTTGAACGTCGTGGGTACGGCGTTGCTCCCGGACCACGAGGCGAGGAACCCGGCGCTGACACTGGCCCCTGAGCCCAGCGAACCGTTCCAGCTCTCGTTGGCCGCGGTGACCGTCGTGGCGGACTGGGACCACTTGGCGTTCCAGCCCTGGCCGACCTTCTGACCGTTCGCGAAGTCGAAGGTGAGACTCCAACCGCTGAGCGCGGCCCTGTTGTTGGTGATCTTCACGGCGCCCTGGAAGCCGGTGTCCCACTGGCTCGTGACGGAGTAGTCCACCGTGCACGCGGGTGTGGCTCCTGAAGCCGTGACGACCGGCGCGATCGCGGTGCCCACGAGGGCGACCGCGGCGCCGACCACTAAAAGTCCTGAACGCGGAGGGTGTCGCATGAGCGACTCCTTGCAGCTCGGGCGCGTCGTGACGGACGCGTCGACTGATGGAACCGCTCCCACTGGTGCGGATGAAGTTAGCGCCAAGTGTCGGTAAAGGACAGAGGCGTCGCACTGTTGATCAATCGAACAATTTCGACTCTTCAAGCACCTTGACCCCTTCGACCCCCCTCTCCAATATGGGAGCGCTCCCACTGGTTCAAGGCTTGTTGCTGCTCCGCCCCCCACTTCTCCGAGCCGCAAGGAGGAACCAGGACATGCACCCGAGTTCAAGAAGCAGACGCCGGAGGATCCGGCGGCTGTGGACCGCCGTGGTGGCAGCCCTCGCGCTTCCGCTCACCATGCTCGCGAACGGCTCAACTCCTGCTCAGGCAGCTGGAGTTCAGTGCAGCGTCGACTACAAGACCAACGACTGGGGCTCCGGCTTCACTGCGGATCTCACGCTCACCAACCGGGGCACGGACCCGGTCAACGGCTGGACCCTGACGTACGACTACACGGGCAACCAGACGCTGACCAGCGGCTGGAACGGGACCTGGTCGCAGTCCGGCAGGACGGTCACCGCGAAGAACGCCTCCTGGAACGGGACGATCGCCGCCGGGGCAGCGGTCTCCACCGGCGCGCAGTTCACCTACAGCGGCACCAACACGGCGCCCGCCTCCTTCGCGATCAACGGCACCACCTGCACCGGCGCCCACCAGCCGCCGGTCACCGTGCTGACCAGCCCGGCCGCGGGCGCGGTCTACACACAGGGCGACGCGATCCCGCTGGCCGCGACCGCGGCGGCCGCCGACAACGCGACGATCGCCAAGGTCGAGTTCTACGACGACACGACCCTGCTGGGCACGGACACCAGCTCCCCCTACACGCTGCCCACTTCCAGTTTGACCGTGGGCAGTCATTCGCTGGTGGCCAAGGCGTACGACAGCCTGGGCGCCTCCGCGGCGTCCACACCGGTCGGCATCACGGTCGCCTCGGGTCCCGCCGTGGTGGCCTCGCCGACCCAACTCGGCGTCCAGCAGGGCAAGTCGGGAACATTCGCCGTGCAGCTTTCGAAACAGCCGGCCGCGAACGTGACGGTGACGACCGCCCGTACGGACGGCAACACGGGACTGTCCGTGACCGGCGGCGCCTCGCTCACCTTCACCCCGGCCAACTGGAGCACGGCGCAGAACGTCACCCTCACCGCCGATGCCTCCGGGACCGGCGCCGCGACCTTCACGGCCTCGGCGACCGGGTACGCCAAGGCGACGGTCACCGTGACGGAGCTGGCCGCGTCGAAGGCGTACGACGCGCGTTTCCTGGACCTCTACGGCAGGATCACCAACCCGGCGAACGGCTACTTCTCCCCCGAGGGCATCCCCTACCACTCGGTGGAGACGCTGATCGTCGAGGCGCCGGACCAGGGTCATGAGACGACGTCGGAGGCGTACAGCTATCTGATCTGGCTGCAGGCGATGTACGGGAAGGTCACCGGCGACTGGTCCAAGTTCAACGCCGCGTGGACGACCATGGAGACCTACATGATCCCCACCCACGCCGACCAGCCGACGAACTCCTTCTACAACGCCTCGAAGCCCGCGACCTACGCGCCGGAGCTCGACACCCCGAACGAGTACCCGGCCAAGCTCGACACGGGCGTCTCCGTCGGCTCGGACCCGATCGCGGCCGAGCTGAAGAGCGCGTACGGCACGGACGACGTGTACGGCATGCACTGGCTCCAGGACGTCGACAACGTCTACGGCTACGGCGACGAGCCCGGCAAGTGCGAGGCCGGACCGACCGCGACCGGACCGTCGTACATCAACACCTTCCAGCGCGGCGCGCAGGAGTCGGTGTGGGAGACCGTGCCGCAGCCGACCTGCGACGCCTTCAAGTACGGCTCCACCAACGGCTACCTGGACCTGTTCACCGGGGACTCCTCGTACGCCAAGCAGTGGAAGTACACCGACGCGCCGGACGCCGACGCGCGGGCCGTGCAGGCCGCCTACTGGGCCGACGTGTGGGCCAAGGCGCAGGGCAAGGGCGGCGAGGTGTCCACGACCGTCGGCAAGGCGGCGAAGATGGGCGACTATCTGCGCTACGCCATGTACGACAAGTACTTCAAGAAGATCGGCAACTGTGTCGGCCCGTCGGCCTGCGCGGCCGGCACCGGAAAGGACGCCTCGCACTATCTGCTCTCCTGGTACTACGCCTGGGGCGGCGCGACCGACACCTCGGCGGGCTGGGCCTGGCGCATCGGCTCCAGTCATGTCCACGGCGGCTACCAGAACCCGCTGGCCGCGTACGCGCTCAGCTCGTACGCGGACCTGAAGCCCAAGTCCTCCACGGGGGCGGCCGATTGGGGGACCTCCCTCACCCGGCAGCTGGAGTTCTACCGCTGGCTGCAGTCCAACGAGGGCGCCATCGCGGGCGGCGCGACCAACAGCTGGGCGGGCCGCTACGCGACCCCGCCGGCCGGGACGCCGACCTTCTACGGCATGTACTACGACCAGCAGCCGGTGTACCACGACCCGCCGTCCAACCAGTGGTTCGGCTTCCAGGCCTGGTCCATGGAGCGGGTCGCCGAGTACTACCAGCAGACGGGGAACGCGAGCGCGAAGACGGTCCTCGACAAGTGGGTGTCCTGGGCGCTGTCCAAGACCACGATCAACCCGGACGGCACCTACCAAATCCCCTCGACACTCCAGTGGTCGGGCGCGCCCGACACCTGGAACGCGTCAAGTCCCGGCGCCAACACCGGACTTCACGTGACCGTCGCCGACTACACCAACGACGTCGGTGTGGCCGCCGCTTACGCCAAGACCCTGTCGTACTACGCCGCCAAGTCCGGCAACGCCCAGGCGAAGACGACGGCGAAGGCACTCCTCGACGGCATGTGGAGCAACTACCAGGACAGCCTGGGCATCGCCGTCCCGGAGACCCGCGCCGACTACAACCGCTTCGACGACACGGTCTACGTCCCGAGCGGCTGGAGCGGCAAGATGCCGAACGGCGACGCGATCAACTCCACCTCGACCTTCACCTCGCTCAGGTCCTTCTACAAGAACGACCCGAACTGGTCGAAGATCGAGGCCTATCTGGCGGGCGGAGCCGCGCCCTCCTTCACGTACCACCGGTTCTGGGCACAGGCGGACATCGCCCTGGCCATGGGCTCGTACGCGGAGCTTCTCGAATAGTCCCCGCCGAGCGCTCCGCGGGATGGGCGGTACGTGAACTGCGGGCCGTCTGTGGCTGGTCGCGCAGTTCCCCGCGCCCCTGAAGGGGCGCGGTAGCTCGCCGCGCTTCACCGGAACCGCTTGGAAGCTCCGCGTGCGCGGTCTCGTCACCTGACGACGAGGCCACCGGGCCGGGCGGCCCCCACCCGCACTGGGGGCCGCCCGGTCGTCATGCCCTTCTTCAGAGAGGACCTCAGCGTGCGAAGAACCCGCATCCTCACGGCCGTACTGGCCCTCGCCGCGGGCTTACTGGCGGGCAGTCCGTCCGCCCTCGCCGCGAGCACCCCGACAACGACGCTCGCCGCCGACACGTACACCTGGAAGAACGCCCGGATCGACGGCGGCGGTTTCGTCCCCGGCATCGTCTTCAACCGCTCCGAGAAGAACCTCGCCTACGCCCGCACGGACATCGGCGGCGCCTACCGCTGGCAGGAGTCGACGAAGACCTGGACCCCGCTCACCGACTCGATCGGCTGGGACCGGTGGGGCCACACCGGGGTGGTCAGCCTCGCGTCCGACTCCGTAGACCCGAACAAGGTGTACGCGGCGGTCGGCACGTACACGAACAGCTGGGACCCCGGCAACGGTGCCGTACTGCGCTCCGCCGACCGGGGCGCGAGCTGGCAGCGGACGGACCTGCCCTTCAAGCTGGGCGGGAACATGCCGGGCCGGGGCATGGGCGAGCGCCTCGCGATCGACCCCAACAAGGACAGCGTGCTGTACCTCGGCGCGCCGAGCGGCAAGGGTCTGTGGCGGTCCACGGACTCGGGTGTCACGTGGTCGCAGGTGACCAGTTTCCCGAACGTCGGCACCTACGTGCAGGACGCGACCGACACGAGCGGCTACGCCAGCGACAACCAGGGCATCGTGTGGGTGACCTTCGACGAGTCCACGGGCACCTCCGGAAGCGCCACGCAGACGATCTACGTGGGGGTCGCCGACAAGGACAACGCGGTCTACCGCTCGACGGACGGCGGCGCGACCTGGTCACGGCTCGCCGGGCAGCCCACCGGCTACCTCGCCCACAAGGGCGTCCTCGACGCCACGAACGGCTACCTCTACCTCGCCTACAGCGACAAGGGCGGCCCGTACGACGGCGGCAAGGGCCAGCTGTGGCGGTACGCGACCAGGACCGGGACCTGGACGAACATCAGCCCGGTCACGGAGGCGGACAGCTACTACGGATTCAGCGGACTGACCGTCGACCGGCAGCATCCGGGCACGGTGATGACCACGGCGTACAGCTCGTGGTGGCCGGACACCCAGATCTTCCGGTCCACCGACAGCGGCGACACCTGGACGAAGGCCTGGGACTACACCTCGTACCCGAACCGCTCGAACCGCTACACGATGGACGTGTCGTCCGTGCCCTGGCTGACCTTCAACGCGAACCCGTCACCCCCCGAGCAGTCCCCCAAACTCGGCTGGATGACCGAGGGGTTGGAGATCGATCCGTTCAACTCCGCGCGGATGATGTACGGAACGGGCGCGACGATCTACGGCACCGAGAACCTCACGAACTGGGACAGCAACAGCCAGTTCACGATACGGCCCATGGTCCAGGGCCTGGAGGAGACGGCCGTCAACGACCTGGCCTCTCCGCCCTCCGGGGCCTCCCTCCTCAGCGCCCTCGGTGACATCGGCGGCTTCCGGCACACGGACCTCACCAAGGTGCCGTCGATGATGTACACCTCGCCGAACTTCACCACGACGACGAGCCTCGACTACGCCGAGACCATCCCGAACACGGTGGTGCGCGTCGGCAACCTCGACTCGGGCCCGCACATCGCCTTCTCCACGGACAACGGCGCCAACTGGTTCGCGGGCACCGACCCTTCGGGCGTCAGCGCTGGCGGCACGGTCGCCGCGGCGTCCGACGGCAGCCGTTTCGTGTGGAGCCCGGTGGGCGCGGGCGTGCAGTACACGACCGGCTTCGGTACATCGTGGTCGGCGTCGGCCGGCATCCCGTCCGGCGCGATCGTGGAGTCGGACCGGGTCGACCCGAAGACCTTCTACGGGTTCAAGTCCGGCAAGTTCTACGTCAGTTCGGACGGCGGTGCCACCTTCACCGGCTCCGCCGCCACCGGCCTGCCGAGCGGTGACAGCGTGCGCTTCAAGGCGCTGCCCGGCACGAAGGGCGACGTGTGGCTGGCGGGCGGCGCGAGCGACGGCGCGTACGGGCTGTGGCACTCCACGGACGGCGGCGCGAGCTTCGCCAAGCTGTCGAACGTCGACCAGGCCGACACCATCGGCTTCGGCAAGGCGGCGACCGGCGCCTCGTACCAGACGCTCTACACCAGCGCGAAGATCGGCGGGGTACGTGGCATCTTCCGCTCGACGGACAAGGGCGCGAGCTGGACCCGCATCAACGACGATGCCCACCAATGGGGTTGGACGGGCGGCGCGATCACGGGAGACCCGCGGATCTACGGACGCGTGTACATCGCGACCAACGGGCGCGGAATCATCTACGGCGACAGCTCCGACACCGGTGGCGGGGGTGGCGGCACGGATCCGACGCCCCCGCCGACGGGCGCCTGCGCGGTGACGTACAAGATCACCAACCAGTGGTCGGGCGGCTTCCAGGCCGACGTGGCGCTCACCAACACCGGTACCACCGCCTGGAGCGGCTGGTCCCTCTCCTGGGCCTTCGCGGACGGACAGAGGATCACCCAGGCCTGGAACGCCGACGCCACCCAGTCGGGCACGACGGTCACGGCGAAGAACCTGACCTGGAACGCGAACGTGGCAACGGGCTCATCGGTGAGCTTCGGCTTCACGGCCGGCTGGACGGGCGCGAACACCAGACCCACAACCTTCAAGCTGGGCGATCAGGCCTGCTCGGTGAGCTGATCCACGAGGGTGGGGCGCGCGCCGGCCTCGGCACGCGCCCCTTCTCTCTGCTGCGGACCTACGGCGTGTAGACCGTCGGTCGGGGCGGCGTCGGCATTCCGTCGCCGAGGAAGAAGCTCGGGTGCGGGGGCTGGTTGTAAGCCGTGTTCTGCCAGGCCAGGGCCGTGCGGTACTGGGTGTCGTGGAGGAGGGTGGTGATCCTTGTGGTCGTCTCGTACGGGGTGGAGTAGATCCTGAGGGCCGTGTTGTCGGTCGTCGGCCAGACGACCTCCTCCCGCCAGTCCCCGAGGATGTCGCCGGACAGTGACGGAGTCGCCTTCGTGCTGTTGTTGGAGTGGACGCCCGAGCCGGTCAGCAGGCGGGTGTCGGACGAGGTGCCGTACTTGTCGATGTGCGTGTCGTCGAGGAGTTCACGGACGGGGTCCCCGTCCCACCAGGACAGGAAGTTGATGCTGCCCGGCTTGCGGGTCGCCACCACCGTGCCCTGCGGGTTGCGGACGCCGTCGGCGTGCGAGGACCAGGACTCGGCGCCCGCGCTGCCCGCCCAGATGTCACCGGAGACGCCTCGGCCGTTGTCGCCGTTGGCCGCCGTGGACCAGAGGATCGCGCCCGTCTTCGCGTCCGCCATCCAGGACGCCGGTTTCGAGGAGTCCTCGTCGACCTTGAACTCCTCCAGGCCAGGGCGGGACGGGTCGAGGTCGCCGACGTGCAGGGCGTCCCCGTGCCCGTTCTTGGTGGTCCACAGGCCGTTGCCGTTGTCGTCCACGGCCATCGAGCCGTACACGATCTCGTCCTTGCCGTCCCCGTCGACATCGGCGACCGACAACTGGTGGTTGCCCTGGCCGTCGTAGCCCTTGCCGCTGTTGGTCGAGGAGTTGGTGTCGAGGGTCCAGCGCCGGGTGAAGGCGCCGCCCCGCCAGTCCCAGGCGGCGATGACGGTGCGGGTGTAGTAGCCGCGCGCCATGATGAGGGAGGGCCGGGAGCCGTCCAAGTAGGCGGTTCCCGCGAGGAATCGGTCGACCCGGTTGCCGTACGAGTCGCCCCAGGAAGAGACCGTGCCGCGCGCCGGGACGTAGTCGACGGTGCCCATGGCGGCGCCCGTCTGCCCGTTGAACATGGTCAGGTACTCGGGCCCGGACAGCACGTATCCGCTGGAGTTCCGGTAGTCGGCGGAGGAACTGCCGATCACCGTGCCCCGGCCGTCCGTCGTCCCGTCCGCCGTCTTCATGGCGACCTCGGCCTTGCCGTCGCCGTCGTAGTCGTACACCTGGAACTGTGTGTAGTGCGCGCCCGAGCGGATGTTCCTGCCCAGGTCGATGCGCCACAGGCGGGTGCCGTCGAGCTTGATGCCGTCGATGACGGTGTTGCCGGTGTAGCCCGACTGGGAGTTGTCCTTGGCGTTGGTGGGCTGCCACTTGAGGACGAAGTCGAGCTGGCCGTCCCCGTCGAGGTCGCCGACGGAGGCGTCGTTGGCCTCGTAGGTGTAGGCGACTCCGTCGGGAGTGGTGCCCCCCGCGGGCGGGGTGATGGGCACGTCCTTGTATCCGGTGCGGAACTGGACGGCGTGGACGGAGTCGGCCTGCTCGACGCCGTTCACGATCGCGCGGACCGTGTAGTCGGCCTGGGCGGGCGCGCCCGAGTGGAAGTAGTTCGTGGAGCCGGTGATCGGCGTCGGGTTGACCAACGTACCGGCCCGGTAGACGTTGAACGACACGTCGTTCGGGTCGGTGCCGAGCCAGCGCCAGCTGACCAGGTTGCCGCTGTCGGTGTGGACACTGACGACGCCCCGGTCGAGGGCCTCCACCTGGCGGGCGGTGGCCGCCTGCGCGGTGCCGGTGCCGAGGGCGGTGAGCCCGGCGGCGATCAGGGCGGCCGTGGCCACCAGGGCCGAGCCGATGGCGCGTCTGCGGTGCTGCCTGTGCGGGTGCTGCACGACGGTTACCTCCTGGGAGGACAGACTGCTTCTGTCCCCTCAGTTGCCGCGGCGGGCAGCGGGGTTGCCGCCCTCGGACACCCGCCTGCGCATGCCTACTCCGCGTACAGGCGGGCCAGTGCCGCCACCGTGCGCGCGATGCGCTCCCTCAGTTCTGCGGGTTCCAGGACCTCGATGGCCGCGCCCAGTCCGAGGAATGCGTCGTGGGCCTGGTCGATGGACTCGATGGGAACGGTCGCGCGCGTCCAACTGTCCTGGTCCACATGTCCGTTGGCCTCGGCGGCCCGGGCCGTCGGGCCGGTGAGCACGGTTCCCGGCGCGATCCGGATCACGGCCTCGGCGCGGTGCAGCCGGTCGTGGAACTCCTGTTGGTACGCCGTCCAGTACGCGGCCAGGTCGAACGTCTCCGGGCGGCTGAACTCCTCATCCGTCGTGGTGAGTTCGAGCATCTGGTCGACGCGGAACGTGCGCGGACCGGGGCCCGCGACGACGTACCAGCGGCCCGCCTTCAGGACCAGGCCGTACGGCTCCAGGCGGCGCCGCACATCCGTGGGCTCGCGCCAGCGGCGGTACAGGACGTGCAGCACCCGCGCGTTCCACACGGCATCGGCGATGGCGGGGAGGTACGGGGTGTCGTCGGCGTCCGCGTACCAGCCGGGGGCGTCGAGGTGGAAGCGGCTGCTGATCCGGTCGGCGTGCGTGCGCAGCTCGCGCGGCAGGGCGGCGCGCACCTTCAGCTGGGCGGCGGCCAGGACCGGGCCGAGGCCCAGCTCGGCGGCGGGGCCGGGGACGCCGGCGAGGAAGAGGGCCTCGGCCTCTCCCTCCGTGAGGCCGGTGAGACGGGTGCGGTAGCCGTCGAGGAGGCGGTAGCCGCCGGCGTGCCCCGCGTCGCCGTACAGCGGGACGCCCGCCGCGCTCAGTGCCTCGACGTCCCGGTAGACCGTGCGCACCGAGACGTCGAGTTCCTCGGCGAGGTCGGCTGCGGTCATCCGGCCGCGGGTCTGGAGCAGCAGGAGGATCGAGACGAGTCGGCTGGACTTCACTGACACAGGATGTCAGTGAAGTCGGCCTAGCGTGCGCGTCATGGCTTCCACGACCTTGCCGAGCTCCTCGGACTTCAGGGAGAAACTGCTGACCGTGCCGCCGCCGATCGAGGTGGCGGGGCGACGGATCAAGCGCTACCACGTCACCGCGGACCCGGCCGGTATCGCACCCGACGTCGAGGCGGCGGCGTACGCGATGCTGCCGAAACTACTGCCGGAGCCCGACGGCACACCGCCCGCGACCTTCGTCGTACTGCACCGGGGCGGCGACGACGGCGCCTACCTCAACGCGTACAGCTGGGTGTGGGACAACGTCCTGCACTTCCGCGGCGCGTCGGCGGGCCAGCCGGTCCTGGGCTGCCCGGACCGGGACCCCACGCACTTCATCGCACCCGACCTCCCCTGGATCGGCTGCGTCTGGGAGCTGCCGCCGATCCTGCACGAACGCGACGCCTGGGTGCGGCACATGCTCGCGCCCGACGCCCCCGACCTCGACGCCTATCTCGCCGACTCCCTCCCCGAGGGCACGACTGGAGACCGCTCATGAGCAGCCCGCACGACTTCGACTTCTTCCACGGCGAGTGGGACGTCCGCCACCGGCGTCTGACCGACTTCCTCGACCCCGACAGCGGCTGGGAGGAGTTCGGGGCCACGAGCCGCTGCTGGAGCCTGTTCGAGGGGGCCGCGAACATCGACGAGATGACGGTGCCCGGTCAGGGCTGGCAGGGGCTCACCGTGCGCCTCTTCGACCCGGCGGCGCGGGTGTGGTCGCTGAACTGGTCGTCGAGCCGCAGCGGGAAGCTGTTTCCGCCGGTGGTGGGGCGGTTCGGGTCCGACGGGCGCGGTGAGTTCCACGGCGACGACACGCACGACGGGAAGGACGTGCGGGTGCGGTTCGTGTGGTCGGGGATCTCGCCGGCCACGGCCCGCTGGGAGCAGGCCTTCTCCGTGGACGGGGAGAGGACGTGGGTGACCAACTGGGTCATGGAGTTCGCGCGGCGGGGATCTTCCTGAACGCGCGGAGGGCGAACTGCGGGTCGGGGCGCGGGACTTCCTGATCGGGCAGCGCTTCGAGCAGCGTGACGAGATGCTCGGCCAGCGGTTCGTCCGGGGTGATCCGGGTGAACCAGCCGCGGCGCAGGTCCGCCACCGTGCTGTGCGGACTGCGACCCTGGCCGTGGCCCCGGAAACGGGCCCCACCGGCCGGGGTGAGGCCGTGCTCGACGGCGTACGCCTCGACGTCCTCGGTGCGGTCCTGGGCGGGGCGGCGCGGGCGGGAGGCGAGTACGGCGTCGATGTCGCTGCCCACGTCGTGTGCGGCGGCCTTGTCGACGGTGGTGACGTACACCCCGCCCGGGCGCAGGACCCGCGCGCACTCGGCGACGATGGCGCGGACGTCCTCGGCGCCGTCGACCAGATGGAGCAGCCAGACGCTGGTGACGGCGTCGAACGAGGCATCGGGGAAGGGCAGTCGGCGGCTGTCGGCGCGGATCACCGAGCCCGGGAGCCGTGCCGCCGCCATCCGGGCCATGCCCTGCGCGGCGTCCGCGCCCGTCACCCGCAGCGCCGGGCGGGCGGCGGCGAGGAGGCGCGTGACGATTCCGGTGCCGCAGGCGACGTCGAGCAGGGCCTGTACGCCGTCGGGGACGAGGCCGAGTACGGCGTCCGCGGCAGCGGCCGCTCTGGGCTCACCGCCCCTGCTGGCGTCGTACAGGTCGGCTTCCTTGTCGTAGTCCAGCATGTGGATCAGTGTGCGCCATGTCCCGGAGCGAGTGCCTCCACCCTGCGGGCGAGCTTGAGGTCGAGCTCGGTGACGGCGCCGCCGATGCTGTGGGTGTTCACGGTGAGGGAGATCGTGTTGTAGCCGAGGGTGAGGTCGGAGTGGTGGTCGAGCTCCTCCTGGACCTGGGCGATGTGTACGACCATCGCGGTCGCGGCGAAGTGGGAGGGGAGGCGGTAGGAGCGGGCGAGGTGGTCGCCGTCCAGCGACCAGCCGGGCAGCTCCGCGAGCTGATCCTCGATCTCCTTCTGCGACAGGGGTTCGACGGGCATGGCCTCGCTCCGTTCTTCTTGTGGTGGGGTGCGGCGGGGACTGTTCCTCAGCCTGCCACAGTCCCCCGACCAGGGCTCTCCGGCGCCCCGGCTCTCTCCGGAGGCTGCGCCCGAAAGTCCCGGCCGTCCGGCGTTCGGGGGCAAGGCCCACGCTCCACCCGCGGCGTTCCTCGGTTACGGTCGGTTTATGTCCCTCGTCGCGTCCGGTTCGACCAGATCCTCAACCCACCCCGTCGGCAAGGGCGTCGGCCCGCTGCTGCGCGGCTGGCGGGAGCAGCGCCGGGTCAGCCAGCTGGAACTGGCGCTGCGGGCCGACTCCTCGGCCCGCCACATCAGCTTCATCGAGACCGGCCGCTCCCGCCCCAGCGAGGAGATGGTGCTGCGGCTCGCGGAACACCTCGACGTCCCCGTACGGGAACGCAACGCGCTGCTACTGGCCGCCGGCTACGCGCCCCACTACCCGGAGACCCCCCTCGACGACCCCTCGATGGACGCCCTGCGCCAGGGCATGGAGCGGCTGATCCAGGGCTACGAGCCCTACCCGGCGCTGGTGGTCGACGCCACGTACACCGTGCTCGCCGCCAACCGTGGCATCGCCATGCTCCTGGAGGGCGTCCGCGAGTCGCTGCTCACGCCGCCGCTGAACGCGATGCGGCTGACCCTCCACCCGGAGGGCCTGGCGCCGCGGATCCGCAACCACCGGGCGTGGCGCGACCACCTGCTCGCGCAGATGGAACGGCAGATCGCCCTGGACCGCTCCGAGCCACTGCGTGCGCTCTACGAGGAGGTGGCGGCCTACCCGGTACCGGAGCAGGAACAGGGACACGAAGGGGAAGGGGACGGCGGCGTCGAGCCCGTTCCCCATTTCGCGCTCCCCCTGCAGATCGAGCACGGCGGGCGCGTGCTGTCCTTCATCTCCTCCATCTCCACTTTCAACACCCCGATGGACGTGACCGTCGCCGAGCTGGCCATCGAGACGTTTCTGCCCGCGGATCCGGCGACGGTCAAATACCTTCAGTCACTGGTCTCTTGACGGAGCGTCGCCGATCCGTTTGAGTGGTGGCTTCGGCGCTTGGGGAGGGCGTGGCGTGAGTGAGCGGCGGGCTGCGCCCACCGTGGGGCAAGTGGTGCTCGGGCGGCGGCTGCAGGAATTGCGGGAGGCCACCGGGCTGAAGCGCGAAGAGGCCGCGCGTGTCCTGCGTGTCGCCCCGGCGACGGTGCGGCGGATGGAGATGGCCGAGGTCGCCCTCAAGATCCCTTACCTCCAGGTGCTGCTGACGACGTACGGCGTGGCCGACGACGAGGTGGCCGCCTTCGTCACGCTCGCCGAGGAGGCGAACCAGCCGGGCTGGTGGCAGCGGTTCCACGATGTGCTGCCGGACTGGTTCAGCATGCACGTGAGCCTGGAGGGCGCCGCCCGTCTGATCCGCTCGTACGAGCCGCATTTCGTGCCCGGGCTGCTGCAGACCGAGGAGTACGCGCGCGCCGTGCTGGAGGCGGGGACGGTGGGCCAGACGGGGCCCGAGGCCATCGAGCGGCATGTGACGCTGCGCATGACGCGGCAGCAGTTGCTGCTGGGGCGCGAGCACCGGCCCCACCTCTGGGTGATCATGGACGAGACCGCGCTGCGGCGTCCGGTGAGCATCCGTGGCGAGGTCATGCGGAACCAGATCGACCGGCTGCTGCGGGAGATGGAGAGCGACGACATCTCCGTCCAGGTCGCCGAGTACGCGAGCGGCCCGCATCCGGGGACGTACACCTCCTTCGCGCTGTTCCGCTTCGCGGAGCCGGAACTGCCCGACATGGTCTACAGCGAGTACCTGACCGGTGCCCTCTACCTCGACTCGCGCGCCGAGGTGGGCATGCACCTGGAAGTGCTGGACCACATGTCCGCCCACGCCGCCTCCGTGCCCCGTACCAAGGAGATCCTGCGGGAGATCCGGGACTCCTACTGAGAAGCTCCCAGAGCGGGGTTCTCGGCGAGGAGTTGCCCGTGAGGGGCTCCCCGCGAGCCCCTCACCTCCAGGGTCCTTACGCCGCGCCGCCCCTCGCCTCCCTCTCGTCGTCCACGATCTCGGCGTCCACCACACCCTCCTCCTCCGCCGCCGTGGTGTGCTCGGCGGCCGGCTCCTCCGGGGGCGTCTGCTGGGCCCGGGCGTACATGGCCTGGCCCATCTTCTGGCTCACCGAGGCCAGATTCTCGACGCCGCCGCGCAGGGCGGCGGTGTCGGTGGCGGAGTCTTCCAGGAGGCGCTTGAGGTCGGCGACGGCGGACTCGACCTCGGGCTTCGTCTCGGAGGGGATGCGTTCGTCGTTGTCGCGAAGGAACTTCTCGGTCTGGTAGACGAGTTGTTCGGCCTGGTTGCGGGTCTCGGCGGCCTCGCGGCGCGCGCGGTCCTCCTCGGCGTACTGCTCGGCCTCGCGCATCATGCGGTCGATGTCGTTCTTGGGGAGCGCGGAGCCACCCGTGACGGTCATCTTCTGTTCGCGCCCGGTGGCGAGGTCCTTCGCGGAGACGTGCATGATCCCGTTGGCGTCGATGTCGAAGGCGACCTCGATCTGCGGGACTCCGCGCGGCGCGGGCGGCAGCCCGGTGAGGTCGAAGACGCCGAGCTTCTTGTTGTACGCGGCGATCTCGCGTTCGCCCTGGTAGACCTGGATACCGACCGAGGGCTGGTTGTCCGCGGCCGTGGTGAAGATCTCCGAACGACGGGTCGGGATCGTGGTGTTGCGCTCGATGAGCCTGGTCATGATGCCGCCCTTGGTCTCGATGCCGAGGGACAGCGGGGTGACGTCGAGGAGCAGGACGTCCTTCACGTCCCCCCTGATGACACCCGCCTGGAGGGCCGCGCCGAGCGCCACGACCTCGTCCGGGTTGACGCCCTTGTGCGGGTCCTTGCCGGTGAGTTCCCTGACCAGGTCCGTGACGGCGGGCATCCGGGTCGAGCCGCCGACCAGGATGACGTGGTCGATCGCGGCGAGCTTGACGCCGGCGTCCTTGACCGCCTGGTGGAAGGGGGTCTTGCAGCGGTCGAGCAGATCGGCGGTCAGCTCCTGGAACTGGGCGCGGGTCAGCTTCTCCTCGAGATGCAGGGGGCCGTCGGCGGTGGCGGTGATGTAGGGCAGGTTGACGGTGGTCTCGGAGGAGCTGGACAGTTCGATCTTGGCCTTCTCGGCGCCCTCGCGCAGCCGTTGCAGCGCCATCTTGTCGTGGCCGAGATCGATGCCGTACGAGGCCTTGAAGCGCTGTGCGAGGTGTTCGACGATCCGCTGGTCCCAGTCGTCGCCGCCGAGCCGGGTGTCGCCGTTGGTGGCCTTGACCTCGATGACGCCGTCGCCGATCTCCAGAAGCGAGACGTCGAAGGTGCCGCCGCCCAGGTCGAAGACGAGGACGGTCTGCTCCTCGCCCCGGTCGAGGCCGTAGGCGAGGGCGGCGGCCGTCGGCTCGTTGATGATCCGCAGCACCTTCAGGCCCGCGATCTCGCCTGCCTCCTTGGTGGCCTGGCGCTGGGCGTCGTCGAAGTACGCGGGCACGGTGATCACGGCGTCCGTGACGTCCTCGCCGAGGTAGGCCTCCGCGTCCCGCTTCAGCTTCTGCAGGACGCGCGCCGACAGTTCCTGGGCGCGGTAGCGGGTGCCGTCGACGGAGCCCTTCTCCGGGAAGCGCCAGCCCGCGTCGCCCATGTGGCGCTTGACCGAGCGCGCGGTGCGCTCCACGTTCGTCACGGCCTGACGTTTGGCGACCTCGCCGACGAGCACCTCGCCGTTCTTGGCGAAGGCCACCACGGAGGGGGTGGTGCGCGCGCCCTCCGCATTGGTCACGACGGTGGGGTCGCCGCCTTCCAGGAGGGCCACCACCGAGTTCGTCGTACCGAGGTCGATCCCGACCGCACGTGCCATGTCCGTCCCCTTCCGCCAGGGCGCTGCCCACCTTCAAGCACAAAACTTGAGTGCGTTCTTGTCAATGGGGCGGACATGACAGCGCCGCGGGCCCTGCGCGGGGACCGCGGCGCCGTACTGCTCCCGGACGTCAGCCCAGCTTGGCCGACAGGGTGATCGTCGTGCCGGTCAGCGCCGCGCTGACCGGGCAGTTCTTCTTCGCGTCCTCGGCCGCCGCGACGAAGCCGTCGTTGTCGAGGCCCGGCACCGTGCCCTCCACCGTCAGGTGGATGCCGGTGATGCCCTCGCCGGGCTGGAAGGTGACGTCGGCGTTGGTGACGAGCTTGGTGGGCGGGGTGCCCGCGCCCGCGAGGGCGTGCGACAGCGCCATGGAGAAGCAGCTGGAGTGGGCGGCGGCGATCAGCTCCTCGGGGCTGGTCTTGCCGTTGGCGTCCTGCGCCCGCGACGCCCACGTCACCGGCTGCTGGCCGATGCCGGAGGAGTCGAAGGTGACGACGCCGCTGCCCTCGAGCAGGTTGCCTTCCCACACGGTGTGCGCGGTGCGCGTGGTTGCCACGATGATTCCCTTCGATGGGGTCCCGTTTTCGGGGTCCGTGCGCACCATCCGATCACACCTGCGCGCGACTCACCCAGAATGACGGCTCACCAAGTCCGCCAAGACGGCTCGCCGCGGCCGCGAAGGTGGTTCACCGCACCCGGAAGACCGGTCCCCGCGCCGAGAACGGCAGCCGCGCGCCCTGCGGAATCAGATACGCGTGCTCGCGCCGCACCCGCAGCACGTCGCACCCGCCGTCCGTGATGACCAGCAACGGCGCGCCCGGCGGGAAGTCGTCCGCGCGGTGCAGCAGATCGATGCCGGGCTGCAGCACCGTACCGCCGCGCCCGTGCACCCGTACGCGACCGGCGATCTCGGTGACCGGGAGATAGCCCGCGTCGTGCGGCGCCGCGTCGCAGAGCACCACCCGCGCCGCCGGTACGTCCCGGGCCTCGGCGTACGAGGCGATGGCTCCCAGCGCCTTGCCGAGCAGCGTGCGGTCCATGGAGCCGGAGGTATCGAGCACGACGCCGAAGGTGCAGCGGGCGATCTCCTCGGGCGGGAAGTACCGTCCCGCGCGCGGGATGTCGGGGGTGGACGCCTGACGGCGCGAGGGGCGCGCGTACGTCCGTACCGGCTCGGGGCGGGGCACGAACTCGTCGAACCAGCGGGCCAGGCGGGCGTCCCAGGGCAGCGGCGGATGGTCGAGCGCGCGGATCTCCTCGACCAGACCGCCCGGCAGATAGCCCCGCTCCAGCTGCTGGTGCAGGTCGAAGCCGTGGCTCAGCCCGCGCCGGTAGAGCTCGTCCAGGTCCACGTAGTCGCGCGGGGAGCCGAGCGGGGCACCGAGGATGTCACCCACACCCTTGCCGCGCAGCGTGGACAGCCGGCGCATCCGGCGCAGGTCCTTCGCGATCCGGTCGTACACCTCCTCCGCCGAGAGGTCCTTCAACTCCGCGTCGTACAGGAGCCCTTCGGGCATCGTGCCGACCTGCATCTCGCACAGCCAGCCGTTGATGACGTAATCGGCCGCGATGTTGAAGAGGTACGGGTCGCGGGGGCCGCAGCGGTCGCCGTGCCGCAGGGCGGCGTGCAGCATCTCGTGGGCGAGGACGAACCGCCATTCCTCGTCCTCCAGTTGACGCAGCGGGTTGATGTAGATCTCCCCCGCCTCCGCGTTCACCGCGGCGACGGAGATGTCATGGGCGCGGGCCAGTTCGGCGTCGGCGACCAGGGTGATACCGGCCGCGATGCCGCCGAGCAGCGGGTAGGAGGAGATGAACCAGCTCAGCGCCTGCTCCCAGGGCTGGAGCCTGGTGGGCCCGCCGCGCATCGAGCCTCGGCGGCCGCCGGCCACATCCATCGCCGTGGCCACGGTACGGGTCAGGGCGTGCGCGAACTCGAGCTGCCAGTCCGGGGCCCGGCCGCCCTTCCAGGTGTCCCACGGCACCAGCAGCTGGTCCGGCTCGCCGCCGGCCGTACCGCAGCGCTCGTACGGGGCCGGAGTGCCCTCGCGCCGCCAGCGGGCGGCGAGTTGCTCCTCGTCGCCGTCGGGGTAGCCGGGCGGCAGGTCCTCGGGGGTGAGGCCGATGGGGAAGCCGAGCAGGAAGCGGTTGACGACCGCGCAGCGGGCGGCGAGGGCGTGGCGGTCGGGCTGCTCGCGCGTCTTCGGCGCCGCCGGGACATGGCCGAAGCCCAGGTGGATGACGGCGTGCGCGACCGCCCAGGCCCACTCGACGGGCTCGGCGCGGCGGGTGGGGTGGACGTGCAGCACACCGTTGGAGTCGACGCGGACGAGACCGTCGCGAGGCGAGTCGGGGCAGTCCTCCTGGCGGCAGGTGCTGAACCCGATGGCGGCGAGCGCCCGGTTGGCCCGCACCAGCCGCATGCCCTCCGCGAAGGCCTCCGCCGCCAGGTCCTTCTTCGGCTGTCCCTTGCCGCGGCTCGTCGGGGTGCGACTCACTGCCGCGCCTCGACCAGCCGGGGCATGTCACGGGCCGCCTCGACCAGGAACCAGGCGGGCAGGAGGGGATTGCCGTCGGTGTCCGGGGCGATGACGCTCTGCGCGACCTCCACGGAGATCTCGGCGAGCTGCACGAGCAGCGACTTGGCGCGGTACGCGGTCTGCTGTCCGTTCGCCGAGAGGTGCTCCTTGCTGGCGGGCAGCTCCTTGACGAGCCGGCCGCGGAAGGACTCGGCGAGGTAGTAGAGCAGGTCGCGGTCCTCGGGGCGGTGGGGCCAGCGGGCGTCGCCCTTGACGATCGCCTCGATGCCGAACCGGCTGCGCACGATCTTCACGTAGCCGCAGAAGGCGACCGCGTGCGCGGGCGTCAGGGTGCCGTGCGCGATCACCTTCAGGGTCGGCTCGTCGAGGGCCGGCCCGAAGGAGTGCAGCGCGTCGGAGAGCATGTGCCAGGAGCGGGGCGTGGAGAACGGCTCCTCGGTCTTCGGCGGCTTGGACCACAGGTGGTCGGGCCGGTCGGTGAGGTGGTCCACGACCCAGGGGTGAATGCCGTTGCCGGCGGCCCAGGCGAGCCAGTCCTTGGAGGACGCCTCCAGGTGCACGTGCGTGAGGCGGTTGATCAGCGCGGAGGCGATCGGGCGGGCCAGCGCGTTGTCGGTGGCGCGGTTGCCCGCGCCGATCACGATCGAGCCCTTGGGCAGCTCGTAGTTGCCGATGCGGCGGTCCAGGATCAGCGAGTAGAAGGCCTTCTGCACATCCGGCGTCGCCGCGTTCAGCTCGTCCAGGAAGAGGCAGTACGGCTCGTCCCTGGCGATCGCCTCCGGCGGGCAGAACACCGAGCGTCCGTCGCGGATCTGCGGGACGCCGATCAGGTCCTCGGGTGCGAGCTGGGTGCCGAGCAGGCTGACGCACTCCAGTCCCAGCGACTCGGCGAACTCCCTCACCAGGGAGGACTTTCCGATGCCGGGGGCGCCCCACAGGAAGACCGGCCGCACGGTCGCGAGACCGAGCAGCAGTTCCGGTATCCGGGCGGGGGTGACGGTCACGACTGCCTGCACGCAGCATCCTCGGGGGTCGGGAAGTGCCCCGCGGGTGCGCGGTGCTCCATGCGAACAGTGTGTGCGCGGGACTCGCCGACCGCAGCCCATTTTCCGCCGCCCCGGCCCGCCCCCTGGCCGTGGCTCAGGCGGCGCGCTCGTCCGCGGTGGCCGTCAGCGGCACTTGGGGGCCGTCGCACTCGCGCAGCCAGCGCCGCAGCACGCGGTGCACCTGCTCGGCGCCCACGAGATCCGCGTCGTCCTCGACCGGCACGGACAGGGCCACGGGTGACAGCAGGAAGGGGCGCGCCTGGGCCCCACCGAGTCCGCCGTGCGAGCCGATCTGCTCCTCGAAGGCGAGGACCTCGCCCTCCTGCGGGTCGTACGAGGAGTTGACCATGATGTCGGCGACGTGCGGGAAGGCGTGCGTACGTCGTACGGCGTCGGCGGCGCCGGGGCCGAAGTCGGCGAGCGGGCCCTGGCGCGCGTCGTCGAGCTTGTCGACCGGTACCTCCGCGCCGTTCGCGCCCAGCACGAGTCCGCCGTACTCCTCGCTGCGGACCAGCACGAAGCCGACGCCGGGGTGGTTGGCGAGGGTGGAGAGCAGCGCGGGGTGGCGGCGGTCGATCTCCTCCCGGCTCATCCGGTGCGGCACGTCGGGGAAGGAGACCAGGCCGAGGTTGCCCGAGGCCAGCACGATGGGCTCGGAGCGGCGTGAGGGACGGTGCCGCTCGCCGCGCTCCTCGACGGGTCTGCGCAGCGCGGCCCGTACCGCCGCCCGCGCCTCGGTGCCGCTGTGGGTGCGCTGCGCCTTGCGCGGCACGGGCAGCCCGCAGCCGGCCCGGACCAGGTTGCCGAGGCTGAGACCGTAGCGGGTCAGGAAGGTCTCGCCGGGGCTCTGGCCGTGGTCCGACAGCACCACGATCCGGTAGGGCCGCGGGGCGTGTTCGGCCACCTTGGCCACCAGGGCGAGGGACCGGTCGAGGCGCTCCAGGACCTTCTCGGCGTCCCGGCTGCGCGGCCCGGAGTGGTGGGCCACCTCGTCGTACGCCACCAGGTCCGCGTAGACCGCGTTGCGCCCGGCGAGCATGTCGCCGATCACCGCGGCGACGACGACGTCCCGCTCGACGACGGTCGCGAAGGCCCGCACGAAGGGGTACAGCCCGCCGCGCTTGACCCGGGGCCGCCGCTTCTTCATGCGGGCCCACGTGGACTGGCCCATCTCGCGCAGCACCTCGGCGACGAAGGACATGGCCGTACGGACGGCGTTGGCGGGGTCGCTGAAGTAGGCGAAGTAACCGGAGCGGGAACGGTTCTCCCGGCCCCTTCGCGCGGCGATGGACAGCACCAGGGCCAGCTGGTCGGCGCCACCGCTGAAGAGGTTGCCGCGGCTGGCGCCGTCGACGGTGAGCAGGCCTCCGTCGCCGGTGTACTCGATGGCCCGGCGCTGGAGTTCGGCGGCGCTGGAGGGCCGGTTGCACACCATGACCTCGTGCGTGTCCTTCTCGTACCAGCGGAAGGCCGGCACGTCGTGGTTGCTGCCGTGCAGGATGCCGAGCTGGCTGGCGCCGGTCTGGCTGGACCAGTCGGTGCGCCACGGGGTGAGCCGGTGGGTGGGGCAGCCGCCCTCCCCAGGGCCCTCGAGCCACTGCGCGACGGTGGGCATCAGCCCCTTGCCGACCGCTTCCTGCAGCACGTCGTGGCCGACACCGTCGAGCTGGAGGAAGACGGCGCCGGGGGTCGAGGGCCAGGCCAGCCCGTCACCGCGCCTGCGGCGCCGGTCGGCGAGCCGGTAGAGCCTGCGCCGGTAGGCGTCGTCGTCACGGACGGCGAGGGCACCCCCGGTGGCCGAGGCGACCGCGGACATCACGGCGGCGACGACCACGGCGGTCTCGGGCGCGGCCTCGCCCTGCCCGGAGGGGTTGATGCGCAGGGCTATCAGCAGCAAGGACCCGTTCAGGAAGAAGACGAGCAGACCGAGCACGAGGGCGGGCACCAGGAGCAGCGCCCGTACGAGCAGGGGCCACACGAGCGAGGAGAGCAGACCGAAGACGGCCGCGCCGGCCCCGGCGGTGACCGCGATCCGCGTGGCGCTGTCGCCGTTGCTGGACTCCAGCTGGAAGTCGGGCAGCACACCGGCGAGGACGAGCATGGTGACCGTGGACACGGCCCACACCGCGATGCTCCGCCACACTCCGCTGAGAAGCCGTCGCCAACGCCTTCCGCCCACGCCCTGTCCACCTCACGTCCCGGCCCGCCCGGTGCGCGAGGCCTGCTCCCACCCTGTCACAACGGCCGAGCGGCCCCCGGTGTCCCCGTCAGCGGCCGTCGTAACCCGCGGTCGGCATCGACAGGCGGCGGTGGACTTGGGCCTTCATCTGGGCGTCGTACGACGGTTCCGCGCAGCCGACCGTCTCGATCCGTACGCCGCGGCGGGCGCATTCGGCGGTGAACTCGTCCACTGAGGCGAGGGCGCGCTCCAGGACGCGGTGGCTCGGCGCGACGAACAGGTCGACGAGGCCCGCCTCGACGTCCGCCCACAGGGTGCGGTGGTCGGGGCGCAGACCGCGGACGAGGAGCTCGCGGGTGACGACATATCCGCGCTCGGCGGCCCAGCGGGCGCACATCGCGTACTGGCTGCGGGAGTCCACGAGGAAGGGGTCCGCGTCGAGCTCCTCCAGGGGCGTCAGGCTCGCGATGGCCGTGACGCGGACCACGGTCGGCACAGCCGGCACGGTCGGCACTGCGGAGGCGCTGCGCGCGTGTCCCATGGCGTCCCCCCTCACCTCCGGGTTTCGCCGCCGACCCTACTCCTGCACGTAGGCTCGGGGGGAGTCGCACGGAGGAGGCAAAGAAGTGCCGGTGGAGATCACCTGGTGGGGGCACGCCACTTGCACGCTGGAGGACTCCGGCACACGCGTCCTCACCGATCCGCTCTTCGCGCGCCGGCTCGCGCACCTGCGGCGCAGGCGCGGGGCGCCGCCCCCTCCCGAGGCGGCGGTCGCGGACGTGGCGCTGGTCTCGCATCTGCACGCCGACCATCTCCATCTGCCCTCGTTGCAGCGGCTCGCGCCGGGCACGCCGGTGCTGGTGCCGAGGGGCGCACCACGTGTGGTGCCGGCGCTGCGCAGGCTGGACCATCTGCGGTTCGTCGAGGTGGCGCCCGGGGACCTGACCGAGGTCGGCGACCTGGTCGTACGTACGGTGTCGGCGCGGCACGACGGGCGGCGACTGCCGATCGGACCGCACCGCTCCCCCGCGCTGGGCTTCGTGGTGGAGGGCGAGGCGCGGACGTATTTCGCCGGGGACACCGGGCTGTTCGAGTCGATGGCCGAGGAGGTCGGACCGGTCGACGTGGCGCTGCTGCCGGTCGGCGGGTGGGGCCCCTTCCTCGGGGAGGGACACCTGGACGCGGGGCGGGCCGCCGAGGCGCTGGCCCGGCTGATGCCGAGGAGCGCGGTGCCGGTGCACTACGGCACGTACTGGCCCATCGGCATGGACAGCGTGCGCCCCCATGAATTCCATGCGCCGGGTGATGATTTCGTGCGCCTGGCTGGGGAACGTGCGCCCCAGGTGGCGGTGCACCGGCTCGAACACGGCGAGAGCGTGCGCCCGGAGGTCGCGCGGTGACGCCTCTGACCGCCATGGGCGCGGCCCCCGCGATATTCCTGTCCGCGAAGAGCACCACCCCCGCCCTGTTCCTGTCCGCCGCGGGCGCGGCCGTGTCACCGGAGAGCACGCAGCAGGCGATCGGCTATCCGTCGCTGTTCGTGCTGGTGCTGATCGGCGCGCTGGTCCCGGTGGTGCCGACGGGCGCGCTGGTCAGTTCGGCGGCCGTGGTGGCCTTTCACGAGACCGCGCCGTTCGCCCTGCTGCTGGTCTTCGCGGTGAGCTCGCTCGCGGCGTTCCTCGGTGACGTGGCGCTCTACTGGCTCGGCCGGCGCGGCATGAAATCCAAGAACGGCTCGCGCTGGCTGGAGGCGATCCGGGTGCGCGCCCCGGAGGACCGCCTCACCCAGGCCCAGGAGAAGCTGGACGACCACGGTGTCGCCGTCCTCGTCCTGTCCCGCCTCGTCCCGGCGGGCCGCATACCGGTGATGCTCGCCTGCCTGCTGGCGAAGATGCCCCTGCGCACCTTCGCCCGCGGCGACATCCCCGCCTGCCTCGCCTGGGCGGCCACCTACCAGGTCATCGGCATTCTCGGCGGCTCCCTCTTCGACGAGCCGTGGGAGGGCGTGGTGGCGGCAGTGGCCCTGACACTGGCGATCAGCGCGGCGCCGGGAGTGTGGCGGAGGGTACGCGGGACCGCGCCTCGGTAGGCACCCCCACCACCGTCGTCACCCCAGGACCCGAGAACCCCCCACCGCCAGATCCCACAGATTCCCCCGCTCCAGCCCCACCCGCTCCCAAGCCGCCCTCACCCGGGTCAACGGCTCCAGCACGGGCTCCGCGGACAGCACGAACGTCCCCCAGTGCATCGGCGCCATCCGCCGGGCCCCCACGTCGACGGCCGCCCGAACAGCCTCTTCCGGGTCGCAGTGGACGTCACTCAACCACCACCGGGGGTCGTACGCCCCGATGGGAAGCAGGGCCAGGTCTATCCCCGGGTACCGCTGTCCGATGGCCGCGAACCAGTGCCCGTACCCCGTGTCCCCCGCGAAGTACACCCGCTGTCCTTCGGGCGCCGTCAGCACCCAGCCGCCCCACAGCGTGCGGCAGGTGTCGGTGAGACCGCGCTTGGACCAGTGGTGCGCGGGGACGAAGTCGAAGCGCACGCCCTCGAGTTCGACCGCCTCCCACCAGTCCAGCTCGGTGACCCGGGTGAACCGGCGGCGCCGGAACCAGCGCCCGAGTCCGGCCGGCACGAACACCGGTGTGTCGCGCGGGAGCCGGCGCAGCGTCGGCGCGTCCAGATGGTCGTAGTGGTTGTGGCTGATGACGACCGCGTCGACGCGCGGCAGCGCGCTCCAGGCCATGCCGACCGGCGTGATCCGGGCCGGGGTGCCGAGGATCTTGCGGGACCAGACCGGGTCGGTGAGGACAGTGAGCCCGCCTATACGGATCACCCAACTCGCGTGCCCCGCCCAGGAGACGGCGACGGTACGGGTGCCCACCCGCGGCAGCGGACCCGGTTCGAAGGGCAGCTGTGGAATGCCGGCGAGCCCCTCGGGCCTCGGCCGCAGCGCCCCCTCACGGGCGAACCGCGCGAAGGCCCGCAGTCCCGGCAGCGGCGCGGTCAGCCGGTCGACGAACGACCGCGGCCACGCACGGCGCTCACCGAGCGGACGGGGTTCGGCGAGAGGTGGGGGCTCGACGAGCGGACGGAGGGGAACGGCCAGTGAGGAACGCCCCGCCGTGGGGGCCATGGAGGACGCCGGCTCCTCGGCGTCCTGCGTGTCCGTGGACACGGACGTGCTCGTGGGTAGGGACGTACTCGTGGATATGGACGTGCTCGGGGACGTACTCGTGCTCGTGGTCGACTGGGACTGCTGCGTCATCGAGGAGGCTCCCATCGCTGAGCGTCGTCACGGAGATCGTCGAACGCCGACCCCAAGAGGGTCAACGCGCGTTGCACCTGTGGCAGTTCCAACGGTGAGGGTGAACTGAGGCATTCCGCCCGCTCCTCGTCGGTGGCGCCGAGCAGCGGTCCGGTCCCCAACCGCACGCGCAGCGCCTCGAGGTCGTCCCCGAAGCGGTGGCCGCCCGGCGCGGGCATGCCGAGCCGGGCGGTGAGGAAGTCCTCCAGTTCCTGTGCGTCCCCGACGCCGAGGGCGGTCAGCGCGGAGCTCAACGGGCCGAGATCCACGTACAGATGCCGGCCGGCCTGCGGCGGCCGTGCGAGGGCACCCGACCCGATCACCGCGCGGTGCGCGGCGAAAGCCACGCGCGCGTGCAGGCGTACGGCGGCGGTCAGCCGCTCGGTGACCGCGTCCGGCTCGCCGAGCGCGTACGCGGCCGCCGCGGCGACCGGTTCGGCGACCCGGGCACTGAGCACGGTGAGCACGTCGAGGACGCGGGCGCGCAGTCGAAGGCCCTCGTCGGTGTCCGGGAAGCGGGCGACGGCGGCCGGCCAGCCCTGCGGCAGGAAGGCGCCCGCAAGGTCCGTCAGCACGGTGACCTCGCCGGGGAGCATCTCGGCGGGGCTGAGCAACACGGTGTCGTGCGGCCGGTGCAGGGTGTCGCGCCAGGTCTCGTCGCTGACCACGTGCAGTCCCTCGCCCACCGCGGCCTCCACGGTCTCGTGCACCACCTCGGGCGGTGCGACGGTGGCGGTGGGGTCGTCGGCGACGGAGAGCACGAGCAGGCGCGGGTCGCCGCCCTCGGCGCGGACCCGGCGGACGGTCTCCAGGAGTGCGTACGGATCCGGCAGGCCACCGCACTCCGCGGGCGTCGCCGCGTGGAACACGGACCGGCCCAGGAGGCGGACCTGTGGTGCCCACCAGGCGGCGCACGGGCGCGGCACCAGGACGTCGCCGCCGAGTGCGCCGGTCAGCGCGAGGAGCAGCGCGGGGGCGCCGGGGGCGGCGACCACCCGGTCGCGGTCGGCGGCCAGGCCCCGCCGGGTCCAGTAGCCGCAGGCGGCGTCGAGGAGCGCGGGGCCGCCGCCGGAGGGCTCGGCGTGGGCGTGGCCCGCCGCGTCGGCGAGCACGGCGCGCAGCTCGGCCAGTACCGGCAGGCCCTGATCGGGAAGGGGCGGGCCGTAGCGGACCGGACCGTGCCCTTCCGGAACCGTCCGCCGCATACGTGCCTCCGTGCAGTCCGTGGTGCCGTGCCCTGTCGTTACCCGGGCTCCCGCCCGGTCATGGGCGCCCGGTCGGGTTGCGCCCGTCACAGCGTCAGCGGTGGGAGGAGCCCTTTTGGCGCAGCCGGTGGGCGGCCGCGCCCAGCGCGCCCACGATCAGGACGCCGCCGGTGATCAGGGCCGGGACGGAATCGGTGAAGGTGCCGCCTTCGCCGCCCTGCACTCCGTACTGGGAACCGGTGGGGCGCTCCTCGGTGTCGTGCCCCGTGCCGGTGTCACGCCCGGTGCCGGTGTCGTGAGCCGCACCGGTCTCGCGCCCGGCACCCGTGTCATGAGGCGCGCCGGTGTCGTGCGTCGCACCGGAGTCACGACCCGTACCCGTGTCACGTCCAGTACCGGTGTCGTGCGTCGCACCGGTGTCGTACGTCGCACCGGAGTCACGACCGGCACCCGTGTCATGAGGCGCCCCCGTGTCACGAGGCGCACCGGTCTCGCGCCCCGTAGCCGTGTCACGCCCGGCACTTGTGCCCGTGCCCGTGCCGTTGCCGACGCCGTTGCCGATGCCCGTACCGGTGCCGGAGCCCGTACCGGTGCCGATGCCCGTACTGGTGCCGGCGGCGCGGGACACGGTGTACGAGGCGTTCCACGGCCGCTCCTGGCCACCCGGCGCGACGGGACACACGCCGTTGACGCCCCATTGGGCCTCACGGTCCCCGGCGACGGAATCGCTGCTGAACTGCTCGCCGGCCCCCGCTGCCGCTCCGAACCCACCGACCGCTCCGGATCCACCGACCAGTCCGGATCCACTGGATCCAGCGTCGGAAGTGCCACCCGCCGGGACACGGGCTGTCCCGCGGTACGAGGTGGCGCCGTCCGTCTTCTCGTCGCCGCCGGTGACCCGGTGCAACTGGACCTTGCCCCCCTCGAAGCCCTGGGAGTGGGCGTCGATGGACTCGGGCGGGGTGCCGCCGATCGCGTCGCACGTGACGGAGATGGAGAGGACACCACCGGGGCCCACGGAACGGGGATCGACCTCCGCGCCCGGATCCGCGGACGCGGCCGTGGCGGCCGCCCCCAGGGCGGCACAGGCCAGGGCGGTGGCGGACAGGACACGGACGGTACGGCACATGGGTCGGGCTCCTTCGGACAGACACTGTCTGAAGGGGGCACGGCCGTCGCGCCCCCACGCCATCACAGCCCGCCCCGGCGCGCGGCGCGCGCGGCCGGACACCATTCGCGCGACACGGACGCCCGAGCGGGTGACGTGGGTGACAGCGGCGGCTCTCGGCCGACCGGGTCAGTTCGACAGGGAGGCGAGCTCCCGTTCCAGGCCGCGTCCACGCTTGTCCACGACGGCCGAGGCCACGTCGGACAGTTTGCGCTGGGTCGCCTGCGAGACGCGGCGCAGTACGCCGAAGGCCGCGTCCGCGTCGCAGCCCAGTACGTGCATGACGATCCCGCACGCCTGGTCGACGACGGGCCGGGTGCGCAGCGCGGCGCCGAGCTGGTCGAGCTCGGTGAGCGCGGCCCGGTAGGAGCGGTCACGGACCAGGCAGGTGACGGCGAGGTCGCCGAGCGCGCGGGCGGGTCCGTGCGGGGCGTCCTCCAGGGCGCCGGGCCGGAAGCTGTAGAGGCTGAGGGTCACGGTCAGCCCGGAACGCCGGAAGGGAATCGTGACGCTGGAGCGGACACCCGAGTCGAGGGCCGTCGCGCGGTACGCCGGCCAGCGCTCCTCGCGCAGCAGGTCCGCCGAGTCGACGGGCTCACCGCGTTCCAGCGCGGCGGGGATCGGACCGTCTCCGGAGCGGAGTTGGACCGAGACGAGTGCGGCGAGGTCGGGGTGGGTGACCGCGGCGGGGCGTTCCGGGCCGCCCTCGGAGACCAGGCAGCTGGCGCCGCAGCAATCGGTGGTGCAGCGGGCGGCCTGCTCGGCGAGCTCCGACAGCCGCCTCCCTGGAAGCGTGGATTCCGGCGACCGCGTCCCCAGGTGCCCCAGTCGACCGCCTCGACCGTCTCGACCGCGCCGTTCGTTGTGACCGCGTTGCTCAAGTCGCCCCGCATCCAGCATGGTTCACCCCTCCTCCCTCCGCGCCTTCCCGCTCACCTGCGCGGAAAACAGTCCCGGTGGGTTACACCCCCGCCACACCCGGAACCAATCCTTCGGGTTACGTTCATCGCATGGCGCAGACGGACGAATTCGGTGAAGAACTCGCGGATTTCGTACGCCGCGTGGCGGAGCTCAAGGCGGCTCGATCGGTACCGGCCGACGACCTGCCGACGGTGCTCGACGCGGCGATCTTCGAACTCGACCACGTGGCCGGCCAGTTGTGGCCCTGGTACGAGAGGCTGTCCTCGACGGGCCCGTCGGGCGTCGCCTCCGTCGACCGCCAGGAGCAACAGCTCCTCAAAGCGCTCTTCCAGCGGGTGCCGTTGCCTGTCGCGCTGGTGGACCGCGAGACGGTGGTGCGCAGGCTGAACTTCGCGGCATCCTCGTTCACCGGCGTACGGGCCGGCTACGCGACGGGCAGACCGCTCACCGGGTTCCTCGCGCACGCCGACCGTGCCGCGTTCCGCTCGCAGGCGGCGGCGGTGGCGCGCGGCGAGGGCGACCGCAGTCTCACCGTGCACCTCCAGCAGCAGCCCGCGGTGCCGGTGCGGGCGACGCTCACCGCGCTGCGGCCCAGCGGCGAACCCCGCACCGCCGTCCTGGTCGTCCTGCAGCCGGCGGACAGCCGGGTGCCCTCCCCCGAGCGCGCGTCCGGCCCGGTACCGGACCTGACCGAGGCGACCCGGCACGCGGCGCTGATGGACCTGGTGGACGCCATGACCACGGCGCTGCTCAGCGGTCCGGTCGGCGATCCGTCCGGGGTACTGGAGCGGGCGGCCGGGGTGCTGCACGGGCGGTTCGCCGACTGGGTCGTGGCCGACGTGGCGGGAGCGGCGCGGCTGTACCGTACGACGGTGCTGGCACCCTCCGACAGCGTGGAGGGGGCCCGGGGCGTGGCCGCACAGGATCCCGCCGGGTGTCCGCTCGTCGTCGAGGCGGCCCGTGGCGGATCCACCGCGCTGCCGGTGCGCCCCGAGGATCCGGACGCCTTCGGCCGTGACACCTCGGGCGCCCCGATCCTCGTACGCGCGAACGTGACGTCGCTGCTGTGCGTGCCCCTGCCCACCGCATCCGGCCCCGTACAAGGCGTGCTGACCCTGTTCCGCAGCGGCGCCCGCCGGGCGTTCTCGATGGCGGAGGCCCAGGCGGTGGACATGATGTCCCGCCATCTGGCCCTGGCGATGAGCGCGCCCCGGTAGGGCTACGCCGCGTCGCGCATCACCTGGTCGCGCAGCCGGTGGCAGCACCGGCTGATCAGCCGCGACACGTGCATCTGCGAGATCCCGAGTTCGTCGGCGATCCGGCTCTGCGTCATGTCGCCGAAGAACCGCATGTAGAGGATGGTGCGTTCACGCTCGGGCAGGGCCCGCAGCCGGGGCTTGACGGCCTCGCGGTCGATGACGACGTCGAGCGCGGGGTCGGCCGAGCCGAGGGCGTCGCTGAGCGAGTAGCCGTCGTCGCTGCCGGAGACCTGGGCGTCCAGGGAGAGCGCGGTGAAGCTCTCCAGGGCCTCCAGGCCGGCCTGGACGTCCTCCTCGCTCATCCGGGCGTGCTCGGCGATCTCGGCGACGGTGGGCCCCCGGCCCGAGATGGTCCCCGAGAGTTCCTGGACGGCGAACCGCACACGGTTGCGCAGGTCCTGGACGCGGCGCGGCACGTGCAGGGTCCACATGTGGTCGCGGAAGTGCCGTTTGATCTCGCCGGTGACGGTCGGCACGGCGTAACTCTCGAAAGCGTTGCCGAGCTCGGGGTCGTACCGGTCCACGGCCTTGACCAGACCGAGCGCCGCGACCTGGCGCAGGTCCTCCAGGCTCTCACCGCGGTTGCGGAACCGGCCCGCGAGCCGGTCCGCCATCGGCAGCCAGGCCTCGACGATCTGCTCGCGGAGCGCGTCGTGCGGCCGGCCCGGAGGGAGCGAGGCGAGCCTGCGGAATGCCTCCGTGGTGTCGGGGGCGTCGTCGTGCGGATGGCGTTTCGCGCTCACTTGGTTTCGCATGATGCGTCGCAACTCCCTTGCAGGTGCCTTGGGTTGGACGGTCACCGTGGGAGCGCACGGGTGCGTCGAACGGCACACCCGTGGCGAGGACTTCCCCGCTTCCACGGACGTGCCTCCTGTCCGAAGCACTTGAATTCCGCCTGCCCCGGCCTGTGCGGGGCAAACACCCGCGCCTGTCGGCGCCTTGGGCTCAGGGAGGGGCGAGCAGGTTCTCGATCGCGGCGCGCAGCTCCTCGTCCTGGAGGAAGGCCTCGTAGTTCCGTTCCTGCGCCAGGCGGCCGTCGAAGCCCCGTACCGTCCGCAGTGCGGCGCGCGTCGCGGGGGTAAGGGTGCCGATCCGGGCCAGGGCTCGCAGCGCGTCTCCGAAGAGCCCGTAGTCGTCGCCGCCGTCGGCGATGGGCAGGACGAACTCCGCCAGGACGGAGATGCTCGGCTCGGGCTCGCCCGTGCCCGACCAGAGGGCGAGCGCGGCGTCGATCCGGCGAAAGCCGCCGGTGTTCTCCATGATGTGCCGCACCCGGTCGGCGTACGGCGCGGCCACGGGACCGAACTCGGTCAGCAGGTGGACGGGCCCGTAGTAGGGGCCCTCCTCGGTCAGCACCGCGTCGCCGATGAGCCGCAGCGCCGCCGTTCGGTCTCCGCCCATCTGCGAGGCGGCCCACGCCACGTTCCACTGGTATTCCGGCCAGTTGAGCGGCTCACAGGCGCGCAGGGCGGGCTCGGCGGACGCGGCGCCCGGCCCCATCGCCGCCAGCACCTCGACGATCGAGAGCGAGCCGCCCTCCTCGTCCAGCAGCGCCACGACCTCCGGCAGCGCGGGCAGCGCGTCCGGCCCCCACGCCTTCAGGACCTTCAGGAAGGCGCCGGTCAGCGGGCCGTGGCCGCCGTTGTGCCTCGCGTGGTGCCGCATCACTTTCCGCAGGTCGGGCAGCAGCACGTCGGCATGCGCCCGCAGCGGGACCAGCACGGCGTCGACGTCCGGAAGGCGCGGGTCGCTGACGCAGTAGCCACGTCCGTAGTGCTCCCGATAGGGCTCGTAGAGCCGCTCGACGAGCCCCGGCATCGCGCGCGGGTCGCCGATCCGGGTGAGCGCCCAGCGCGTGTAGTCACCGACGGTCCCCTCCAGACAGGGGGCCTTCCCCGGGTCGTCGAGCAGCGTGGCGAGCCGGTCGGCGTACCGGGCCGACCGCCGGCCGAGCACCGCCAGAAGGTGTGCCGCCCGCAGGCGCACGGGGTCGGCCCGGTCGTCCAGCAGCCGGCCCGCCACCGGCAGCAGCGCGGTCGCCGCGGACGGCCTGAGCACCAGCAGCCGCCATGCCTCGTCCAGCACCGCCTCGGACAGTTCGGTGTCTCCGGTGCGGGCCGCCGCGTCGGCCAGCCGGACCACGAAGGAGGCGGCTCTCCGGGCGTCGTGGTCGAACAGCTCGGCGGCCCAGGTGACGACCGCTGCACGGCTGAAGGGCTCCTCGACGCCCACCACGTACCAGATCTCCTCGAACCTGGGCCGTAGGGCGAGGTCGGAAAGTGTCTCCAGGAGCAGGTCGATCCACCGGACCGGCTCCTGCGGGTCGAGCTGCGCCCAGGCGATCACGGCCGCGACCTTCATGACGGGCTCGCCGTCACGCAGGACGCCGTCGAGCACCGCCCGCACCTCTTCGACCGACCGGGCATCCGCTTCCACCGCGGCGGCGGCCGTCCATCCCAGCCGCAGCAGCACCGGCAGACGCACCGCCGGGTCCGTCTCGGCCCGCCACCGCTCCAGAAGCGGTACGACACCGTCGGCGAGCGGGATGGCCTCCCGCCGCACATCGGGGTCCGGGTCCGCGAGCAGCGCCAGGACCGCACCCTGGTGGCGTCTCCACGCCGCGGGCCACCCCTCGTCCACCAGGTCCGGCCGGGCCGTCCTGATCGGGTGCGCGAAAGCCACCAGCAGTCCTACGAGGTCGACTCGTGCGCCCGACCCCGGGTCGGTGGCGAGCGCCACCACGAAGGGCAGGGCCGCGGTCGCGGCGGAGGGCACCCGGCCGTCGCCCGCGAGCAGGCAGGAGTACAGCGGGTAGCAGTACTCCTCCGTCGCGGCCCCGCCCGCGAGCGCCAGCCGCCGCAGCGCGCGAGGCACCTCCTCGACCGGGTGCCGGGGCAGCGCCGACTCGAGCCGGTCCCACGGCACCGCGTCCAGCGCCTCGAGCGATATCCCCGTCACTTCCACCCCCATGACCTCGGAGAACCGGTTCTCCGGCCGTCATCATGCCGCCTGGCGGTGGAGCTCGTCGTGCCGTTTTCCCGGTTCCTGAGCCGTACCGCCTTCCCCGCGGGCCCCCGCGACCTGGCCGACACCCTGCGCGACCAACATGCGCCCGACCCCCTGGTCGAGGCCGTGGAGCGGCGCCCGCACAAGGCGCGCTACGCCGCGGTGCACGAGCCGGCCGAATCGGTCGTACGCGCCCGGCACACACGGTGAACCAATGGCACCCGAGGCCGTCGAGCAGGTCGAGCTGACCGACCCCTGGCAGGCGGTACCGGACGCGGGCGGGGAGCCCGTCCTCGTGTCCACGAAGCCCGGCCGGATCCAGGCCTTCCCTCACCTCGGCAAGGCGGACACCTTCCCTGTCGACGAGGTGGTCGCCGACGTGCCGGCCGAGTCCTTCGACGGGCTCGTGCTGCCGGGCGGTGCGGCCAACCCGGACGCGCTGCGCCTCGACGAACGGGCCGTGGCGGACGTGGTCGACGGCCGGGTCCTCACGTCCTGGCCGAGTCCGCGCACCGACATCCGCAACGCGGGCGGCACCTGGGTCGACCGGCGGGTGCGGGTGTGCGAGCAGGCGCCCAACACCCTGATCACCAGCCGGGTGTGGGCGTCAGCGGCGGGTGCGGGCGGCAACGGGTGTGCGGACCGGGCGAGTTCGGACCGACGTCGTCACTCGTGCCCCCCTGACGCCCTTCTGACGCCCCGTCCCGTCATGTCGCCCCGACCCGTCGTTCAGCACTCCGCCGCGAGGCCCCGCTCCCGGGCCCCCTCGCGCGTACGGCCCGTGGCGACGCGGCGGCGCGGATGGCGGCGCAGGTACTCGCCCTCCAGCTGCGCCATGCGCATGTTGTGGGTCCGCAGGGCGTCGTTCGAACCGTGCAGCAGTGTGTCGTGGCGGGTGCGGTGGATCGACTCCAGCTCTTTCATCAGCTGCTGGTCGTCCAGCCGGTCCGGGTCGACTCCGGTCATGGTGGTACCCCGCTCGTCGTGTCCTGCGGCGCGGTCCGGGCAGCCGCCGGGCAGGCGCTGCCGTGCGCGGCGCCCGAGCGGCGTCCGGGAGGGAGCCGTGGATCTCGCCGTCCTCCCTCCACTCTACGAACTTCCGGGCCCCCGGTCCTCCGGGAAGCACCGGACGACCGGGACCGGGACCGAGTCCTGGCGTGCCCGGTCGTAGCGGACCCGAGTCCTACCGGGCCCGCTCGACGCGCCGCTCGTCCCACACCGGCTCCGCCGTCTCCCGGATCCTGCCGTCCGAGCCGAAGACCAGATAGCGGTCGAAGGAGCGGGCGAACCAGCGGTCGTGGGTGACCGCGAGCACCGTCCCCTCGTATGCCTCCAGGCCCTCCTGGAGTGCCTCGGCCGACTCCAGGTCGAGGTTGTCGGTGGGCTCGTCCAGCAGCAGGGCCGTGGAACCCTCCAGCTCCAGCAGCAGGATCTGGAAGCGTGCCTGCTGGCCGCCGGAGAGCTTCTCGAAGCGCTGCTCGGCCTGGGCGGTCAGCTCGTAGCGGCGCAGCCGGGACATGGCGGCACCCCGGTCCTGGGAGTGCTCGCTCCACAGGATGTCGAGAAGGGCGCGGCCCTGGAGCTCCGGGTGGGCGTGCGTCTGGGCGAAGTGTCCGGGCACCACGCGCGCGCCGAGCTTCCACTCGCCCGTGTGCGCGACGGTGTCACCGGCGAGCAGGCGCAGGAAGTGCGACTTGCCGGAGCCGTTGGAGCCGAGCACGGCGACCCGCTCGCCGTAGAAGACCTCCAGGTCGAACGGGTTCATCAGCCCGGTGAGCTCAAGTCCCTTGCAGGTGATGGCCCGTACGCCGGTACGCCCGCCGTGCAGACGCATCTTGATGTCCTGCTCGCGCGGCGGCTCCGGCGGCGGGCCGGCCTCCTCGAACTTCCGCAGCCGGGTCTGCGCCGCCGCGTACCGGGACGCCAACTCATGGCTGATGGAGGCCGCCTGCCGCAGATTCAGCACGAGCTTCTTCAGCTGGGCGTGCTTCTCGTCCCAGCGCCTGCGCAGCTCCTCGAAGCGGGCGAACCGCTCCTGTCGCGCCTCGTGGTACGTCGCGAAGCCGCCGCCGTGCACCCATGCGTCGGCGCCGGTGGGGCTCGGCTCGACGCTGACGATCTTCTCGGCGGCGCGGGACAGCAGCTCCCGGTCGTGGGAGACGAAGAGAACGGTCTTGCGGGTCTCCTTGAGCCGCTCCTCCAGCCAGCGCTTGCCCGGGACGTCGAGGTAGTTGTCCGGCTCGTCGAGGAGCAGTACCTCGTCGGTGCCGCGCAGCAGGGCCTCCAGCACCAGCCGCTTCTGCTCTCCTCCGGAGAGGGTGCGCACCAGTCGCCACTGCGCCTTCTCGTACGGGACGCCGAGCGCGGCCATCGTGCACATGTCCCAGAGCGTCTCGGACTCGTAGCCGCGTACCTCGGCCCAGTCGGAGAGTGCCTGCGCGTAGCGGAGCTGGGCGGCCTCGTCGTCCACGGTCATCATGGCGTGCTCGGCCGCGTCCACGGCCTTGGCGGCCTCCTGTATGCGGGGCGACGCCACGGAGACGAGCAGGTCCCGCACGGTCGTCTCGTCTCGCACGGACCCCACGAACTGACGCATCACGCCCAGACCGCCGGTCACGGTGACGGTGCCCCCGTGCGGCTTCAGCTCCCCGGACATCAGGCGCAGCAGCGTGGTCTTGCCCGCTCCGTTGGGGCCCACCAGTGCGACGACGGCCCCTTCCCCCACCCGAAACGACACATCGCCGAGCAGCGCCCTCCCGTCAGGAAGGTAGTACTCAAGATGCGCGGCTTCGAGATGTCCCATGGGGAGGCATTGTCCGGCCACCCGGCCCACGGAGCAAACGCATATCCCCTCCCCAGGGGCTCCACCCCTGGGAATGCGGGGCGAAGCCCCTGTCTCAGGGGCGCGGGGCCAGGTTCGGGAGGGGACGGGTAGGGGCGGCGGGGGCGAGGAAACGGCGGTTCGGCGGGTACGGGGAGTTCATGACCGTCACCCCGGACATCGACCTCACCACCCGCCCCCCGAACCACCACACCCTTCGCAACCACTTCCTGGCGGCCGACTCCCGCCTCTTCGAAGCCATCGCATCCCGCCACTGGCCGGGCTGCGACCCCCTGCTGCCCAAACTGAGCCGCAGCGCGAACCACGGCCTGCTGTGGTTCGCCACAGCGGCGGCGCTCACAGCGACCCGCACCCCCCACGCCCGCCGAGCCGCCGCAACCGGCCTCGCCTCCCTCACCCTCGCCTCCGCCACGATCAACACCGTGGGCAAGCGCTCGGTACGCCGGCCCCGCCCGCCCCTCGCCCCGGTCCCCCTGGCGCGCCGACTCAAGCGCCTGCCGATCACCACCTCGTTCCCCTCGGGCCACTCCGCGTCGGCCGCCGCCTTCGCCACGGGCGTGGCACTGGAGTCGCACGGCTGGGGCGCCGCGGTGGTGCCGCTCGCCACCGCCGTGGCCCTGTCCCGCGTCTACACCGGCGTCCACTTCCCGAGCGACGTCCTCGCGGGCGCGGCGCTGGGCACGGCAGCCGCGTACGCCGTGCGAGGCCTTCTCAGCCGCCGCCACCGACCGTGACCCGACCGGACATCTCACCCCGTCAACGCCCGCGCCCCACCACGCAAGTTGTCCATATACCAAGACTTGGGTCTCACCATGCGACATGCGGGCGTACGGTGATGCACAACCGACGAGACGACGCGAAGGGGAATCGGTCATGTCGAAATCGCAGGAGACCGCCGTCTACACCCACGGCCACCACGAGTCCGTACTGCGTTCGCACACCTGGCGCACGGCCGCCAACTCGGCCGCCTACCTGCTCGACTCGCTGAAGCCCCACATGAAGATCCTGGACATCGGCTGCGGTCCTGGCACCATCACCGCCGACCTGGCGGAACTGGTCCCCGAAGGCCACGTCACCGCCGTCGACCACGCCCCGGGAATCCTGGACCAGGCCCGCGCCGTGGCCGCCGAACGCGGCCTGGACAACGTCGATTTCGGGGTCGCGGACGTGCACGCCCTGGACTTCCCGGACGACACCTTCTGCGTGGTCCACGCCCATCAGGTGCTCCAGCACGTGGGCGACCCGGTGCAGGCGCTGCGCGAGATGTACCGGGTCACCAAGCCGGGCGGTTTCATCGCCGCCCGCGACGCGGACTACTCGGCGATGGCCTGGTACCCCGAGGTGCCGGGCCTGACCGACTGGCAGGACCTGTACCTGCGCGTGGCCCGAGCCAACGGGGGCGAACCGGCGGCCGGCCGCCGTCTCAAATCGTGGGCACTGGCGTCCGGCATCAAGGACATCACGGCGACGTCGGACACCTGGACCTTCGCCACCGACGACGAGCGGGAGTGGTGGGGCGGGCTGTGGGCCGATCGCACGCAGGCCTCGGCATACGCGGAGCGCGCCACGGAGGGCGGCCACGCGACCACCGCGCACCTGCGGGCCGTTTCGGAGGCGTGGCGGGAGTGGGCGCGGCAGGAGGACGGCTGGTTCTCCGTCCTGCACGGAGAGATTCTCTGCCGAAAGGAAGCGTGATCCGCCCACGGTTCTCTTGGGCGCCGGATTCAGCGGGTGCGGCTCAGCGCACGATCGCCGTCTCCACCAGCAGCCGCGCCGCCGCCGCGATCGACTCCGCGTCGATGCCCGCGGCATGCAGTTGCTCGGCGGGGGTCGCCGAACCCGGCATCGTACGGACGGCGAGGCGGACCAGGCGCGGCACCGGCCGGCCGTCGAGGAAGGCGTCGAGGACCGCGTCGCCGATGCCGCCCTCCTCGCGGTGGTCCTCGACGGTGACGAGGCAGCCGGTCTGTTCGGCGGCCTCGCGCAGGGTGTCGCGGTCGACGGGCTTGACCGAGTAGAGGTCGATGACCCTGACCTGGATGCCCTCGCGGTCGAGCGACTCGGCGGCGGCCAGCGCCTCGTGCAGGGTGACGCCCGCGGCGACGAGCGTCAGCCGGTCCTCGTCACTGGCGCGCAGTACCTTGCTGCCGCCGACGGGGAACTCCTCGGTGGGGCTGTAGATCACCGGGGTGTCCCCGCGCGAGGTGCGCAGATAGCGGATGCCCTCGCGGTCCGCCATCGCGGCGACGAGCTTGGCCGTCTGGTTGGCGTCGCACGGGTAGAGCACGGTCGTGCCGTACAGCGCCCGGAACATCGCCAGATCCTCCAGGGCCATCTGCGAGGGGCCGTCCTGGCCGATCGAGACGCCCGCGTGCGAGCCCACGAGGTTGATGCCGGAGCCGCTGATCGCTGCCATCCGGATGAAGTCGTGGGCCCGGGTGAGGAACGCCGCGAACGTGGTGGCGTACGGCACCCAGTCGCGCGCGGCCATACCGACGGCGGCCGCGACGAGTTGCTGCTCGGCGATGTAGCACTCGAAGAAGCGGTCGGGGTGCTCCTTGGCGAAGAGCTCGGTGCGGGTGGAGTCGCCCACCTCGCCGTCCAGGGCGACGACGTCACCACGGGCGGTGCCGAGGGCGGCGAGCGCCTGTCCGTAGGCGTCGCGGGTGGCGGCCTTGCCCCCGGTGTCGTAGCGGGGCAGTTCGAGGTGACTGGAGCGGACGGCGTGCAACACCCTTGCCGGGGGCGGCTGTTGAACCTCCACGTGCAGGTTGCGCACTCCGCCGAGTTCGGCGATCGCCTCCTCGGCGTCCGGCAGCGGTTTGCCGTGCAGGCCCTCGCGGTCCTGGACGGACTCCACGCCCTTGCCCTTGAGCGTGCGGGCGATGATCACGGTGGGCTGTCCCGCGGTGGACTCGGCCTCGGCGTACGCCCGGTCGATGGCGTCGACATCGTGTCCGTCGATCTCCACCGTATGCCAGCCGAACGCCTGGAACCGGCGCGCGTACGCGTCGAGGTCGTGGCCGTGCCGGGTCGGGCCGCGCTGGCCCAGCCGGTTGACGTCGATGATCGCGACGAGGTTGTCGAGGTGCTCGTATCCGGCGTGCTCGGCGCCCTCCCAGACGGATCCCTCAGCGAGTTCGCTGTCGCCACACAGCACCCACACCCGGTAGCCGGTGTGGTCGAGCCGTTTGCCGGCCAGTGCGACACCGACCCCGACGGGCAACCCCTGGCCGAGCGAGCCGGTGGCGGTCTCGACCCACGGGAGCCGCCGGGGTGTCGGATGCCCTTCGAGGCGGCTGCCGAGCCTGCGGAAGGTGAGCAGTTCGGCCTCACTGATGGCCCCGGCCGCCCTGTACGCGGCGTACAGGAGCGGTGAGGCATGCCCCTTGGAGAGGATGAAACGGTCATTGCCGTGATGCTGGGGGCGCTCGAAGTCATAGCGCAGGTGCTTCGCCAACAGGACCGCCATCAGGTCGGCCGCCGACATCGAGGACGTGGGGTGCCCGGATCCCGCGGCGGCGGCAGCGCGCACGCTGTCGACACGCAACTGCTGGGCCAGTTCCTTGAGTTGACGGGTTTCCATCGCGTTCACAGTGATGTTCATGACTCTCCTTCCGGACGGCTCACGAAGTCGCGGGGGGAACCGGCCACCCGTGCCGGTTCCGGCGAGGGGGCCGGACAGCGGGATACCCAGGGGGTCGGGTCGCGCGGTCCCGGAGGTACAGCGCCTCGGGCAGTCCGCGGAAGCCGTGCGCGTACTCGGCGACACCGGGCACGGGCAGCAGCTTGTTCACGCCGCCGACGGCCAGCACGAAACGATCGTACGTCAGCGTGGTGACACGGCGTGGCTCCAGGATGCCGGCGGCGACCTGGGACAGCAGGGGCAGATACAGAAAGTAGTCGATGCGGTCGCGCAGGGTGATGTCGGCCTTGTGCCGGGTTCACGGTCTCGCCTCCGTCGATGTCGCTCCTACCTCGTACGGGGCTTTCCGCGTCCCCGTGGTCGGGGCGCCCAAACCCGGGGGCTCCGGTGTTTCCTCCTCACCCCCGGGGTCACTCCGCGCTCCGCAGGAGACGTCCGAATCGATCTCGCCCTCCGACGTGCCCAACTAAGCTCGTCCGCATGGAGATTCTGGGAGCCACGTTGCGGATCTGCGTCGACGACCTGGAGGCTTCGGTCCCCTTCTACGAAAGACTTGCGGGTGGGCGGGCCCTGCGGTTCGAGCGCGGCGGTGTGTCGGTGGCGGCGGTGGGCTGTTTCCTGCTCATGAGTGGACCCGAGGCCGATCTGGAGGTCCTGCGGAAGGTCTCCGCGACCATCGCCGTCAAGGACGTCGAGGACGCGCACCGGGTGCTCAGTGAGCTGGGCGCGCGGATTCTGGCGGGCCCGGTGGGGACGCCGGCCGGACGCAACCTGATCGCCATGCATCCGGACGGCGCCGTGTACGAGTACGTCGACCGCGGTTCCCCGACCCCCTGACCGCCCCCCGGAGCTTCGCCCCGGAGCCCGCCGTGGTCTTCGGCTGTGGGCGCGTGGGCTAGTCGGAGGGCGGGCGCATGCGGAAGTCGTAGTGGGGTGGGAGTGGCTCGTCCGTCAGACGGGTCCACAGGGCGGTGACGGTCTCCGCCCCCTCCCGCAGGTCGGCGACCTCGAACGCCTCGTCGAAGACGGCCCGCGCCCCGTCCCGGTCCCCCTCCGCGAGGAGCAGCTCCACCTCGAGCAGACGGAACCGGCCGCGCGCCCGCGTGGCGGGCCGCAACCGGTCCCAGACCCGCCGCGCCTCCCCCGTACGCCGCACCGCGAGCAGCGCCCCCACCGCCTCCCGCCCGAGCGCGGCCGTGGCCGCGGTCCAGGCCGGACCGTCGTCACGCCGCTCCTGGCACAGGTCGTCGAAGGCCTCGGCGTACCGGTCGGCGGCCCGTTCCCGGTTGCCGGCCTCCTGGTCGGCGACGGCCAGACACCGCAGCAACGGCCAGAGCGACGGGGCGAGTTCGAGCGCCCGCTCCCAGCTGCGCACGGCCTGCGCCAGGTCCCCGGCATGCCACTGCGCGACGCCGAGGTGGTACTCGGTGAGCGGTTTGGCGGGCGCGGTCTCCAGCATGTCCCGCCAGTGCGGAGCGACCAGGCTCTCACCGGGTGGCCCGACCCGCCGCGGCTCCGGGAAGGCGCCGGTCCGCAGGAGTTCCACCCAGGGTGCCTGCGGCTCCCCCAGCGTGGACTCGTCGAACGGCGTCCCGGCCAGCTTGTGGGAGGCGCGCAGCACTTCGAGCGCACCCCAGCCGGACCCGACGGCCAGCACCTCACCGGGCTCGGTGTCGGCGTACGGCAGCCACGCCTCGTACGCCGCGTCGACGTCCCTCCGTGGCAGGACCTCCGACAGCCGTCGTTCCGTCTGCGCGCACGCGAGCGCCCAGTCCGCCCCGTGCACCGCCTCCGCGTCCGTCGCGAGCGGCCCGTACGCCTCCAGCCAGGACACCTCGCTCTCCGCCTCCAGCCGGACATGCTCCAGCTGGGTACGGGCGAGCCCGGCCTGGATCTCGCAGTAGCCGCCGGTGCCGGGTTCGGTGAGCCATTCCTGCCAGCGCCGTCCGCCCGGGCCGGAGCCCCAGACGAACAGCTTGCGCCCGCGCAGCACGTCGGTGGAGGTCTGCACGAGCCCGTCGCCCTTGTCGTCGAGCGCGGCGATCCAGCGGCGCTGCCCGTCGGGCACCTCGTAGAAGTAGTCGGCGGGGAAGACGCTGCGCGGCGGATACGTGCGGTCCACCCCCTCGTACTCCGGTACCGGCACCCTCCGCAGCCGCCGCTCGTACCCGAAGTGCCAGGCCTCGTCCGCGGGGGCCAGCACCCGGCGTTCCTCGGGGACGGCGATGTTGGACCACCAGTACAGGGGCGCGGGCCTCTCGTGCGGATTGCGGACGCGGACGCCGACATGGAGGAAGTCGGAGCCGTCCGGGAGCCACAGATCGACCTGGAAGGGCACGTCGCGCAGCCTCTCCCACTCCCACAGGCGGAGCATCTCGCCGCCGTCGGGGGCGGGGACCCGGGCGGCGTGCACGGGGGCGCAGGACAGGGTGGTGTGGCCGGTCGCGCCGATGTTCCACTCGATGCCGCCGGAGAACCAGGCTCCGTTGAGGGCGAAGCAGGCAGGCTGCACCACCGGGTTGCGGTAGAGGAGTTCACGCTGCGAGGGCTTGTGGAACAGCGAGACGACCCGGCCGCCGTGGCCCGGCAGCACCACCGCCCGCAGCCGGTCGTTCTCGATCACGATCGTGTCGATCCCGCGCGGCTCGCGCCGTCTGTCGTATCCGTCCCGGATGCGCTCGGGCAGGACGCTCCGCAGCGGCTCGTAGCGGATCTGCCGGGCCATGTCGCGCGGCAGGTCGGCGCTCTCGCGGTCGTCGATGCGGTGTGTCTCGTCGAGCGGCCGCAGGGGTGGCAGCGGGTTGTCCGGGCCCAGCTCCGCGACCGGCAGGGTCAGTACGTCACGTCGGATCGTCGTCACGATGACCATGGAACAGCGACATCGGCCACCTGACCAGGGTGTCCGCTCGTCAGGATCCGGTCAGGATTCCGCAAAGGCGACGACGACGCCGGTACTCGACGGGGGGTCCGGCCGGAGGGGAGGTTCAGCTCGACGGGAGCATCTCCGAGGTGATCGCCCATCGCTCGTGGTCGCGCCACGCCCCGTCGATGTAGATGAAGTCCGGCGAGAACCCCTCGAGCCGGAATCCGCAGCGCCGGGCGAGGGCGATCGAGGCCGCGTTGCGGGGCTGGACGTTGATCTCCAGGCGGTGCAGCCCCATCGCCCCGAAGGCGTACCGGACCACGAGCCCGAGCCCCTCGGCCATCAGCCCGCGCCCCGTGGCGTGTGCGAAGGCGCCGTAGCCCAGCGCCCCGCACAGGAAGCCGCCCTCGACGATGTTGTTGATGTTGATGAAGCCGGCGATGGCCCCGTTGTCCCGTTCGCAGACCAGGAACCCGGCCTTCGTACGGTCCTCGATGAGCCGCCCCGCGTAGGCGGTGTAGGCGGCGACGCTGCGGGGCGGGAAGAGCCAGGGCTGGTGCAGCGCCTTGCTCTCCCGGGCCCGTGCGGTGAACTCGGCACCGTCCTCGTGGGTGAAGTGCCGGATGCCCACGCGGGGGCCCTCGGCAAGATAGGCGAAGACGTTCTCAGGCATCCCGACACAGTACGCGACGGCGGCCTTCACGCCAGGCCCTGGACGAGCGCCGGCTCCTCCAGCGTCAAGGTCCCCGCGTCCGCGTCGAGTTCGGCCCGTACCCCGAAGGGAATCGTCAACGCGCCCTCGCTGTGCCCGAATCCGAACTCCTCGACGACCGGCACCCCGAGCCCGCCGAGCCGGTCGGTGAGCAGCGCCCGCACGCGCTCGTACGGCGAGCAGCGCACCCAGGAGCCGAGCAGGATCCCGGTGACCCCGTCCAGCCAGCCGGCCCGCAGGAGTTGGGTGAGCGCCCGGTCCAGGCGGTACGTCTCCTCACCCACGTCCTCCAGGCAGAGCAGGCCGCCGCGCGCGGAGGTCCGGGCGTGCGGGGTGCCCAGGTCGGCGGCGAGCATGCTCAGGCATCCGCCGAGCAGGACACCCGAGGCGCGGCCGGGCACGAGCGGTGCCGCGCCCCCGCCGGACTCGATCACCCGTACCGTCTCCGGTTCGAAGAGCGTCGCCCGCAGATGTTCCTGTGCCCGCTCGTTCTTGACGAAGTCGACGGCGGCGACCATCGGCCCGTGCAGCGTCGCCAACCCCGCCCGATTGGCGAACGCCTCGTGCAGTGCCGTGATGTCGCTGAAACCGAGGAGCACCTTGGGCCCCGCGGCCCTTATCGCGTCCCAGTCGAGGAGGTCCACCATGCGCTGGACGCCGTAGCCGCCACGGGCGCAGAGCACCGCGGCCACGTCCGGGTCGCACCAGGCGGCCTGGAAGTCGGCGGCCCGGTCGGCGTCGGTGCCCGCGAGGTAGCCGAACTCGGGGTGCCGGTCCAGGACATGGGGTGCCACTACGGGGTCGAGGTCCCAGCCGCGCAGGATGTCGAGGCCCGCGGCCAGGCGCTCCTCGACCAAGGGTCCGCTGGGAGCGACGACGGCGACGCGGGCCCCGGGGGCGAGACGGGCGGGACGGGTCAGGGCTTTCACTGGGTGGACTCCACGATCGGTGGGACGGAACCCGTCGGCGCCGCGACAGGCTCTTCCTGGGCGGTGAGGTGCAGGGTGGGGATGCCGGGCGGACGCAGGCCGAAGACCTGGGCGTACAGGGAGAGTTCGGCCTCGAGGGCCCGCACCATGGTGTCGGCCCGCCGGAACCCGTGCCCCTCTCCCTCGAAGGTGAGATAGGCGTGCGGTACGCGTCGCCCGGTCGACCGGGCCAGCCTGGCCAGGAACCGTTCGCACTGCGCGGGCGGACAGATGACGTCGTCCAGTCCCTGGAGGAGGAGGAAGGGCGCGGCGATGCGGTCGGCGCGCTCGGTGGGCGAGCGTTCCACATAGCGGCCCGGCACCTCGGCGATCGGCCCGATCAGCGTCTCCAGGTACTGCGACTCGAAGTCGTGGGTCTCCCCCGAGCCCCATTCGCCGAGGTCGAGGACCGGATACAAGATCGTGCCGCAGGCGTAGACCTCGGTGCTGGTCAGGGAGGCGGCGGTGGTCCAGCCGCCCGCGCTGCCGCCGCGGATGGCGAGCCGGCGCCGGTCGGCGGTGCCCTCCTCGGCGAGGGCGAGCGCGACGGCCGCGCAGTCCTCGACGTCGACGACGCCCCACTGCTCGCGCAGCCGGTTGCGGTACTCCCGCCCGTGCCCCGCCGATCCCCCGTAGTTGACCTCGGCGACGCCGATGCCGCGCGAGGTGAAGTAGGCGATCTCCAGGTCGAGGACGAGGGGCGCGCGGCCGGTGGGCCCGCCGTGCGCCCACACGACGTAGGGCGGCAGTTCGTCGCCGGGCGCCACGTGGTCGGGGTGGTGCGGCGGGTAGATGTGGGCGTGGACCTCACGCCCGGCGGGGCCGGTGAAGGTGCGGATCTGCGGCTCCGGGTAGTGCGCGGGGTCCACCGGGTCGGCGCGGCCGGCGCCGATCACCCGGGCGCGGCCGGTGCGGGCGTCCAGTTCGACGACCTCGTACGCGCTGCGGGGGCTGGCGGCGACGCCCACGATCCGGCTGCCGTGGACCGCGAGTGTCGGGGTGAACTCGGTCCAGGGGCCGGCCGCGTCGACGACCTCGCCGGTCTCCGGGTCCAGTATCCCGAGCGCGGTCGCGCCCCGGCCGTGCACGACGGCGACGAGCCCGCTCTCCAGCGGCGCGAACCAGCGGTACCCGATCTTCCACAGCGGCCCGCCGAACTCCTCCTCCCGGGGGCAGACCGGCGTGTCCTCCCCGAGCCGGTAGAGGTTCCACCAGCCGGTGCGGTCACTGGCGTACAGGAGGGTGCCGTCGGGGGTCCAGTCCGCCTGGGCGATCGACTCCTCCGGTCCGCCCGTGACGGGCCGCGCGCCGCACAGGGTGCCGTGCTCGGTGACGTCGGCGAGGATCAGTTCGGTGCCGTCCCAGGGCATGCGCGGGTGGTCCCAGGCGAGCCAGGCCGCCTGCGCGCCGTCGGGCGAGAGCCGGGGTCCTGTGACGAACCGGTGGCTGCCGTCGGTGAGTTCGCGCACCGCGTCGCGGTCCTGCGCCGCCGAACCGTCGAGCGGCACCGCGGCCACGACCCGTCGTACGTCGGTGGGTCCGTCTCCGGTGAACTCCTCCAGCACACACCACACTTCGCCCAGCTCGGGGCGCAGCCGCGGGTCCACCCAGCGCAGTCCGCCCCCCACCGGGGACACGGGGGTCAACGGGCGGGGCCGCGCGTCCGGGGCGTCGGGCTCGTAGGCGTAGAGCCGCTGGTCGGCGAAGTCCACGAACACCACGAACGGCCCGTCGGGGCGCATCTCGCCGGCCCAGGGCTGCCCGCCGTACTCGATGACCCGGCTGCGCACGTTCCAGGGGGCCGGCAGCACCGGCTCCTGCGTGCCGTCGGCCCGTCGGCGTACGAGCGTGCGCCGTCCGCCCTCCGTGGGCCGGGGCTCGGTCCACCATGCCTCGTCGCCGACGAAGCCGACGAACTCGGGATGCCCGTCGTGCGCGGCGGCGAGCGCCGCGTCGATGGGCGAGGGCCACGATCCGTACGCCAGGTTCTGCATCCTGTCCTCTCTAGGCCGTGCGCAGGAAGCGGTCGAGGACGCGAACGCCGAAGTGCAGCGCCTCGACGGGAACGCGTTCGTCGACTCCGTGGAAGAGGGCCTGGTAGTCGAAGCCCTCGGGGAGCTTGAGCGGGGCGAAGCCGTAGCCGGTGATGCCGAGGCGCGAGAACTGCTTGGCGTCCGTACCGCCCGACATGCAGTACGGCACCACGTGCCCCTCCGGCGCGAACTCCTCGACGGCGGCACGCATCTTGGCGTACGTCGGCGAGTCCACCGGCGACTGGAGGGCCACCTCGCGGTGGTGGAACTCCCACGCCACGTCCGGTCCGGTGAGCCGGTCGAGGGTCGTGCGGAACTCCTCCTCGCCGCCCGGCAGATAGCGGCCGTCCACGTGGGCGACGGCCTCCCCCGGAATCACGTTGATCTTGTAACCGGCGCTGAGCATGGTCGGGTTGGCGCTATTGCGGACGGTCGCCTCGACGAGCGCGGCGGCGGGCCCGAGCTTGTCGAGGAGGCCGTCGACATCGTCCAGGTCGGCATCGACGCCGTACAACGTGGCGAGTTCGGTGAGGGCGGCGCGGACGGTCGGGGTGAGCCTGAGGGGCCACTCGTACGCGCCGATCCGGGCGATCGCCTCGGCCAGCCGGGTCACCGCGTTCGCCCGGTTCACCTTGGAGCCGTGGCCCGCCCGCCCGCGCGCGGTGAGCTTGAGCCAGCCGGTGCCGCGCTCCCCCGCCGCGATCGGGTACAGCTCCCGGCCCGCGCCGTCGTGGAAGGTGAACGCCCCGGACTCGCTGATGCCCTCCGTACAGCCCTCGAACAATTCCGGATGCCGGTCGGCGAGGAACCCGGAGCCGTCCTGCGCGCTCGCCTCCTCGTCGGCCGTGAACGCGATCACCAGGTCGCGCCTGGGCCTGACGCCGAGGCGCGCCCACAGGCGTACGACCGCAAGGATCATCGCGTCCATGTTCTTCATGTCTACCGCGCCGCGGCCCCACACAACCCCGTCGCGGATCTCCCCGGAGAACGGGTGCACGCTCCAGTCGTCGGCCTGCGCGGGCACCACGTCGAGGTGACCGTGGACGAGCAGCGCGTCGGCGGACGGGTCGGTGCCTTCGAGACGGGCGACGACGTTCGTACGGCCCTCGGTGCGCTCCAGCAGTGTGGGTTCGAGGCCCGCTTCGGCGAGGCGCGCGGCGGCGTACTCGGCGGCGGGGCGCTCCTGGCAGTCGCCGCCGCCCCGGTTGGTGGTGTCGAAGCGGATGAGATCGGAGGTGAACCGTACGACCTCGTCCAACGCCCGCTCGTCCACGACCCGCTCACCCGTGGCCCGCTCATCCGTGGCCCGTTGGTCCACAGCCCACTCGTTCATGGCCCTCCGCTCAGCCATACTGCTCCTCCACCGCGGCCGAGACGATCGTGGTGACCGCCTTGAAGGTGCGAATCCCCTCGTACATGGTGTCGCTGGTGTACTCCACCTTGCGCTCCCCGACGCGCCGCACGCCCGGCACGACGGTGGCCGCCATCGACAGGTGTTCTGCGTCGAATTCGAGCGCCACCGTGAACGGGCCACCCACCAGCGGTTCTTGACGTACCGCCAGGGCTGCCGCCGCCTTGGCCGCGGCCCGGATGTCGGCAGCGGTCCTGGCCGGTGTGCGGCAGACCGCCGTGTACCGCGACACATGGTCCTTGACCGCGACCTTGAGTGCCTCCGGCGCGTAGCCGAGCGCGTCCTCGCAGGTCAGGTCGTCGCCGGTGACGAGCACGACGGGCACCCCGTACTCGGCGACGACATGGGAGTTGAGCAGTCCCTCGCTGGCCCGTACGTCGTTCACCCACACGCCGGTGATCGAGTTGGGGAGGTAGGTGTGGGCGAGGACGCCCTCCGTGCCGGCGCCCGTGTGGTAGCCGACGAACGCGATCCCGTCGACGTCTCCGTGCTGGACGCCCTCCACCATGGACAGCGTCTTGTGGCGTCCGGTGATCATCTCGGCCCGGTCGTCGAGCTGCTCCAGCAACAGATTGCGCATGGACCAGTGGGCCTCGTTGATCAGTACCTCGTCGGCGCCGCCATCGAAGAAGCCGAGGACGGCGGCGTTGACGTCCGAGGTGAACATCGGCCGGCAGCGCTCCCACTGCGGGGTCCCCGGCAACACGTCGGCGGGCCAGGTCACCCCAGTGGCGCCCTCCATGTCGGCGCTGATGAGGATCTTCACGACACACCCTTCCGGCACAGGTCAGCGGCTGTCTCCATGTCGTGTCACGTTACGTGGCGCCGCACGGCCGGGCCAGGAGGCCCTCCACGGACGGCGCCGGCGTCGGGCCGGGAGCGCCACTGTGCGCAGGAGACGAGACCCGGATCGAGGAGGTCCAGGCCCTCGAAGAAGGGGGTGATCTCCGCGCGGCCACGGGCGGTGATCAGCGGGGTCGCGCACGTAGAGGGTTCCCGCGACGCTCCGCGTGACGGCGCCGGGGTCGTGGACGTCGGCGTCGGCGTCGAGGTAGTCGGTGGCGCCCTCGGGCGTGCCGGTCAGCAGCGCGCGGGTGTGGGCGAGCACCACGCGGTGGTTGTCCCGGCCGCCGATCCAGTGGTTCCACGGCATCGGCTCAGAGGGCGGGCATCGCCCGGATCAGTCCTCGTAAACGGTCAGCACGACACCGTCGAGTTCGATGCGGCGCGGGGTGCCGCCCTCGCCCCGGACGAGGGCGTCCAGGCAGCGCCGGAAGAGTTTCAGCTCCTCCTCGTCGAGAACGGCCGCGGCGAGGTCGAGGAGTTCGGTGAGCGCGCCCTCGGTCAGTATGGCGGGCAGCTCACCGGAGAGGAGGACGACGGACTCGCCCGTACTGCCCCGCACCACTGCGGTGGTGGGTCCTCCGTGCACGAACAGCACATGTCCCCCTGGGTGACACAGGGGTCGTGCGGCTCACGTGCCCCGAGCAGAATGAGAGACTAGCTGCGGATCTTGGGGGTTTCGGCCGTTCTGGATTCTTTTACCGGGAACCCCGGGAAGCGGAACCGGAGCACTCGGACGGGCGTCTTCGCCGTACGGCCCTTGACCGGGCCAAAGCCTCCGGGGCGCCTCCGACGGAGCGGCCGTACGGACCGAACCCAGGTCAACGTCTCCTTGACGAGGGGCTCCGACATCCGACGCAGACCCCCGCAGCACCGCCGCCGCCCAAGTCCACCCGCCCCTACGACGCCACTCCGCCCCCCATCACCCGAATGCAAGCCGCCCTCGTAGACGCGGACGCATCCCCCTCCGGAGACGACCGCCGCCCCGCCAGGACGGGCCATTGCCCACCGGCCGGGCACCCCTCCGGCACCGCGGGCCCCAGAGCCGCGGACGCCTGCCGACGCATCACCCACCCGGCGCGGCGCGCCCCGGCAGGCCCTAGGACCTGTCCGACAATTCCCGCCGGGCCCGCGACGCCTCGCACCGCGGTCCGATCCGACGCGAATTGTCAGACAGGCCCTAGCCGCGTCGCGCGTCGCGGCCCAACAAGGACTCGACCAGGGCGGCGACATGGCGGCGGTCGTCGGCCGAGAGTTGCTGGACGCTGGCGATGAGCAGGTCGACCTCGGGGTCGGCCGGCGCGCCGGACGCGCCTTCGGCGGGCGGGGCGTCGGCCGCGTAGACATGGATGCCGCACGCCTCCGCGGCGGCCCGCCGCACGGTGTCCAACGACAGTCCAAGCCCCTTGGACAGTCCTTCCAGCGTGCTGGGCTGGGGCATGCGCACCACCCGCTCGGCCGTGGCCAAGTGGTGGACGGTGGAGCGCGGAATGCCGCCCCGACGTGCCACCTCGCCGTAGGACCAGCCTTCGCGGTCGAGGCGATCTCTGATGATCTGCTGCAGTGCGTTGGCCACCGATGGTCACTTCCTGCTCGCCGCCGGGCGGAACTCTTCCAAGCGGGATCGATTCTACGGGGGGCTTCGCTCCGACCCCAGAAGTCTTTCCCCGAACCGCTTGCGCGGCGAGCTCCAGGGCTACTACTGTCCAATCTCGTTGGACAGCACGTCCGACCAGATTGGACAGAGTTTGGGGGGAACCAGCCTCTGTCCGATCGGAAATGCCCATCCCTGAGGGGGAATTGATCATGATGGACAACCGTGAACTCGACACCGAGACCGCTGAGCTGCTCCCGGGTCGCGAGGCCCTCGGCCGGCTGAAGTTCAGCTTCGGCAAGACCGTCAACGTGACCAAGCACGTCGCGAACATCGACGCCTCCAACCAGTCGGCCGCCCTGAACGACCACTCCAGCTGGTCGGACGCGTCGTCGGGCGCCTCGCAGGCCATCAACGTCCACCAGTAATCGGCATCGGAGGCTCGCCCGCCTCCGCGTCACCGGATGCTCGCCCGCATCCGCCTCTGTGCCCTCACCACACCCGCATCAACGAACCACGTCCCGAAAGGACATCCCATGAGCATGGACATGAACGAGCTGCAGTCCGAGTCCGCCGAGCTGCTCCCCGGCCGCGAGGCCCTGGGCCGCCTGAAGTTCAGCTTCGGCCGCACCACCAACGTGACCAAGCACGTCGCCAACATCAGCGCCCACAACGAGTCGGCCGCTCTGAACGACCACTCCAGCTGGTCGGTGGCGGAGTCCAGCGCCAACCAGGCGATCAACGTCACGCAGTAACACCCGCCGCGCACAACGGCTGTTCGGCGGACCGCGCCCGGGGGCGGGCGCGGTCCGCCCTTGGGGGGGAAGGACCAGAAATGACGGCACTGGGGGACGGGCCCGCGTTGCTGTACGACACCGGGTCGCCGGTGCCGGGGCCGGGGGGAATCCCGGTCACCTACGAGCAGTTCGCCACGGGAAGCCTGCCGGTTGTCGGCGCCGGCGTCGAGGCGCTGCCGGTGCCTCGGCTGAGCTCCGGGCTCAAACTGCACGGGGAGTACCAGGGTTCGGGCTTCACCGAGCCGAAGTACATCGCGCGCCGCGGAGACGGCCAGGTCGTGCAGCTGTCACGGCTGCTGTACCTGGTCGCCTCCGCGATCGACGGCGTGAACGACATCGAGACCATCTCGCACCGGGTCAGCGCCCGCTACGGCCGCGAGCTCAGCGCCGACAACGTGCGATTCCTGGTCGAGGAGAAACTCGACCCGCTCGGCGTCACCGTGCCGGAGGGCAAGGAGGAGGACGAGGTCTCGGCGCCGCGCTCCGACCTGCTCCTCGCCCTCAAGGGGCACCGGATCATCTTCAACGAGCGCAGGGCGGGCCGGATCGCCCGCTCGCTGGCCTGGCTGCACCGCCCCACGGTGGTCGTGCTGACGCTGGCGGCGGCCGTGGCCATGGACGTCTGGCTGTTCGGCTTCTTCGGCGCGGTGGAACCCGTGCTCCAGGTCCTCGACCAGCCGGTCCTGATGCTCGTCGTGTTCGCGCTCACCGTGGCCTCGCTGGTCTTCCACGAGTTCGGCCACGCCTCGGCGTGCAGATACGGGGGCGCACGGCCGGGCTGCATCGGCTGCGGGCTCTTCCTCATCTGGCCGTCCATGTACACCGACGTGACGGACATCTACCGGATCGGCCGGGCCGGACGGCTCCGTACCGACCTGGGCGGGGTGTACTTCAACGTCGTCTTCATGCTCGGCATGGCGGGCGCGTACTTCGCCACCGGGCAGCAGTTCTTCCTGGCCACGGTCTATCTCGGACACTTCGAGATCCTGGAGCAGCTGATGCCGGCCGTCCGGCTGGACGGCTACTACATCCTGGGCGACCTCGCCGGCGTCCCGGACCTCTACGGCAAGATCAAACCGATTCTGCTCAGCACGGTGCCGGGCCGGCGCGGCAAGGCGGCGCGCGCCGAGGTCGTCGGGCTCAAGAAGTCGTCCAGGACCATCATCACCACCTGGGTCCTCACCATGGTGCCGCTGCTGATCGGCGAGCTCGGGTACGCGCTGTGGAACCTGCCGCGGATCGTCGCGACGATGGTCCGCTCGCTCACCGACCAGGTCGTGGGCACCGGGGACGCCTTCGCGGGCGGTCAGATCGCCGCGGCCCTGATGGGCGTGATCGGCTGCTTCATGCTGCTGTGCCCGATGGCCGGCGTGGTCTATCTGTCGGTCAAGATGGGCGGCCGGGTCTTCCGCGCCGCGAAGCGGTCGACGGCGGACAAGCCCCGGCTGCGGGTGGCACTGTGCGCGCTGGCACTGCTGGGCCTCGGCTCGCTGAGCTACGCGTGGGTGTCCGGTGTGACACCCGAGCCACTGCCGAAGCGTCCGCCGATCGCGCCGATCCTCCAGCCCGGCGTGTCCACGGCCGAGCCGCCCGCCCGGCCCGCGACCGCGCCCCGGCCGCACACGTCACCGTCCGACACCTCGGCGGCCCTGCCGTCCGGCGCCGCGTCCCCCGGCTCCACGGCCACCACCGCGCCGAGCGCGTCGGCCTCGCCCAGCGCGGACGCCTCCGCCTCCACGTCACCCGGCGCCTCCCCGTCCACGAAGCCGACCACACCGGGCGGCGGTCCGGGCACGACGGGTTCCGTCTCGGCCGGTCCGTCCGCGGGTCCGTCCGAGCCGACCGGCCCGTCGCCGTCCGTCTCGTCGTCCGCACCGGCGCCCTCGACGGATCCGCCGACGCCGACCGAATCCGTCAGCGCGACCGGCGCACCGAGCCCGGCCACCCCGTGACCGCCCTCGGCGATCACCGGCCCGGTGGCCGTCGTCCCGCCGAACCACGACCGCAGGAGACCCATGTGAGTATCCATCCCAACACGCACCGCAAGCCTCGCCCGGCAGGCCGGGGCCTCTCCCAACGAGCCATGCGCATAGGCCTGTTCGCGGCCGGCGCGGCCGGTATCGCCGCGGCTGTCCCGGCCCAGGCCGCCACCGCGGCGGCGGGCTCGGTCGCCCGCCACGCCGTCGCGGAGGACCACACCTTCAGTCGCGCCGACCGGGCGCATCCGACCCAGGTCAAGGACTCCTTCACCGTGCGGCAGCTCGGCACGGCGAAGGCGGTGGGTGTACGCAACCAGGCGGGCGCCGTCTCCGTCGGCTGCTCGGTCGACGCGCACTGCCGGTCGGTCGCACTGTCCTTCCAGATCGTCACGCTGGCGGGCCAGAACACCCACCTGAACGCGGTGAACCTCAGCGACGCGACCAACGAGCACTGCGACGGCTGCCAAACCCTCGCCGGCGCCTACCAGTTCGTGGTGTCCACCGCCCGTCCGTTCACCCTGGACGCCACCGCGCAGCGCAAGCTCGCCGACATCCATCGCAGGCTGGACGACCTGACCCGGTCCAAGATCCCGGCGGCCGACCTCAAGACGCGGGCCGACTCGCTGGCCGCGGAGGTCACCGACGTCCTGCACGACGCGGTGGCAGGCGCGCCGAAGGCCCCGGACGCGCCCGCCGTCGCGGTCCACCGTCACCTGGACGGCTGGCCCGGCCACTGACCCAACGGCCACCATGAAGGGGTACGGCGTCACCGACCGGCAGGTGACGCCGTACCCGTGCGTGCGGCTCAGCCGGCTGTGCGTCCTGCCACCAGCCACTTCGACGGCAGCTCGATCCGCGCGCCCTCGGCCGTGAACTCGGTGGTCACGAGAGGGAGTTCACCGCTCGCGAGGACGGTGAGGCCCGCCGCGCCAAGGTAGTCGGGGACCGCGTCGTCGGACACCTCGCCGGGCGCGATGCCGTGCCGGAAGATGGGGGCCAGTTTGGGCGGCGGTCCGTCGGAGCCCCGGGCCAGGCCCATCAGGACCGGCCGGGCGGCTTCGGAGAGTTCGACGAGAAAGGCCCGGCCGCGCTCCCCCACCAGGGTGGCGAGGGCGTCCACCAGCGGCTGGCGGTCGTCCGGCTCGCACTGGTGGAGCACGCCCCGCATATAGACGTTGGCGTCGCCCAGCTCCGCGTGCAGGGTCTGCGCCTCGGTCTTCTCGGCCGCGTCGAGCAGCCGGTACGTCGCCTGGCCCGCCGGATCGGCGAGGCGGGCGTGCTCGAGAGCGGCGGCCGAGAGGTCGGCACCGACCACATGCCGGAAGCGGTCGGCCAGGAAGCGGGTCTGGGTGCCGTTGCCGCAGCCCAGGTCCACGACCGGCAGATCGTGAGCCGACAGGTACGGCTCGAAGAGGGCAAGGTGGACGCCCGCGGTCAGTGCGGGGTCCGCGTCCCAGAAGACGGCTCCCTGCTCGTCGGGGGCCTCGCGCCAGAAGCCCTCCCAGGCCTCCCTGTACCGATGTGTCACGCTCATGCCCGCTCCCCAGGTCGCCACCGCGGCCCGCCGAGGATGGCGGGCGGGATCGGTCTATCGCGCCGGGCGTGCGTCGACAAGCCTGCGGCGCATTCCTGCACGGTTCATTTCGATCCGCGTACGCCGGTACGCGCCCCCGGGTCAGCGCCTCGGCAGGGTCAGCTCGAACCACACGGTCTTACCGGCGCTGGTGCGGCTCGTGCCCCACTCGCGGGCCAGTGTGCTGACGATACGCAGACCGCGGCCGAACTCGTCGCCGGGGCTCGCGCTGAGCAGCGTCGGCAGGGTGTGGTCGTCGTCGGCCACCTCGCACAGCAGGGTGTCGCCGCGCACGAGCCGCAGTTCGATCCGGTCGCTGTGCGCGTGCCGTACGGCGTTGGTCACCAGCTCGCTGACCATCGACTCGGCCGGGTCGGCCAGCCGGGCCAGGCCCCAGTCGTGGAGCTGTTCGCGGACCACGGCGCGGGCCCGACGGGCCTCGACCGGGTCGAGCGAGAGCCGCCACTCGGCGACATCCTCGGGTTCGATGCCGTTGAGCCGGGCCATCAGCAGGGCCACGTCGTCCTTGCGGCCGCCACGGGTGTTGAGGGAGCGGATGATCGTGTCGCAGGCGTCGTCCATGGACGCGGCCGGGTGGGCGGCGGACTCGCAGAGTGTGGCGAGGCCGACGCCGATGTCCTCGCCGCGCACCTCGACCAGGCCGTCGGTGCACATCACGAGCCGGTCGCCGGGTGCCACCCGCACGCGTACCGCCTCGAAGGGCACGCCGCCGACCCCGATGGGCGCGCCGGTCGGCAGGTCGAGCAGTTCGCTGTGGCCGTCCTCGGCTCGGACCAGGACGGGCGGGATGTGGCCCGCGTTGGCGATCTGCAGCTCGCCGGCGAGGGGGTCGTAGACCGCGTACAGACAGGTCGCGAGGTAGTGCTCGCCGAGCCGCTGGGCCAGATCGTCGAGGCTGCGCAGGAGTTGGGCGGGCGGCAGGTCGAGCGCCGCCATGGTCTGCACGGCCGTACGCAACTGGCCCATCATCGCGGCCGAGTTGAGGCCGTGGCCCATCACGTCGCCGACGACGAGGGCGGTGCGGGAGCCGGGCAGTTTCACCGAGTCGAACCAGTCGCCGCCGACGCGTCCCAGCAGGGTGCCGGGCAGATAGCGGGTGGCGATGTCACAGCCGGCCATGCGGGGCGCGATGTGCGGCAGCATGCTGTCCTGGAGGGTCTCGGCGACGCTCTCCTGGTAGGTGTACATGCGCGCGTTGTCGAGGACGAGGCCCGCGCGGGCCGCGAGTTCGGCGCCGGTGGCCCGGTCCATGTCGTTGAACTCGACGCGCTCCGGGTGGCGCAGCAGGATCATGAACCCGAGGACCACGTTGCGGGCCTTCAGGGGCACGACCAGCATGGAGCGGTTGGTGATCAGCGGCCTGATGTCGCGCTTCTCGAACTGCGCGGCGATCATGTGCCCCATCTGCTCGCTGATGCGCGGCACGAGGACGGGTTCACCGGTGGTCATGCATTGGAAGAACGGTGTGTGCGCGGGGAACGGCATGGCCTCGCCGACCGGCACGACGTCGTCCCAGCGGCCCGGCTCGTCGGTGTGTTCGAGGGCGACGCGGTGCCACATGGTGGTCGTGTCGGGCACCCCGTCGGGGAAGCCCTCGCCGGCGACGACCTGTTCGCGCAGATAGGTGCCCGCCACGTCCGTGAAGCGCGGCACCACGGCCCGGCTGACCTCGAGGATCGTCTGCGCGAGGTCGAGCGAGGTACCTATGCGCCCGCTGACCTCGTTGAGGAACTCCAGGTGTTCGCGGACGGCGACGTACTCGAGGTCCTCGCCCTCCTCGTCCTGGAGTTCCTGCGGCAGGAGCTCGCCGGTGGCCGCCGCGCGCGCCGCTCGCTCACGGCGCGCCTTGCGTTCGGCGCGCCGGGGCACGCCCCAGTCGGGAGTCACCGGCACCCGGTCGTTCTGACTGAACTCCAGGACGGGGTAGCCCAGTTCGAGGACCTGGGAGACGATGCGGGCGCCCTCACTCACGCTCATGCTGGGCAGGATCTCGGGCAGTGCCCGGGCCAGTTCCTCGGCGCCGGGGAAGTCGGTGTGCAGCGCGAAGCCGGGCGCGATGCGCTCGACGGCCACCTCTTCGTCCTCGTGGCGCAGCGCGTCCGCGTCGGCGGCGAGCACCAGCAGCCGCTCCGGCCCGGGGCCGACCAGCGGGTACGCCCACCACAGGACGTCCACACGGTCCCGCTCGGGCACGGTGAGCCGGGCGCGTCCGGCCGCCGGGTAGGAGAACCGTCCGCCGAGGGAGGACTCCAGGCCGGGGCCGAGTCCGTCGTACGCCGCGTACGCCCCGTAGGGCGCGATCTCGTCCTCTTCGGGGAGCGCGCCGGAGACCGGGAGCAGGTCGACGGCGGGGCGGCCCACCGCGTCCTCCTTGGGCACGCCGAACTGACGCCGGGCGCCCTTGCTCCAGTGGGACACCAGTCCGTCGCGATCGACGACGACCACGGCCAGCGGGATACGCCCGGCGTCGGTGTGCTCCACCACGCCGTTCCCGGCCGAGGGGCCAGGAAGCGAACCCGTCTCGGTGCCATGGTCCATGGCTCAGGCCCTCTTTTCCCGAGTCCGCAAGATCTGTTCCGCCACGACCCACGGTACGACCACGGCCGGTTGCGATGTGTGGCATTACGCGAATTGCGCCCGGGGGCGCCTTCGGCGCCCCGCGAGGGGCGCGGGGAACGGCGCGACCAGCCACGGACGACCGGCGGCCGACGGACTCGGCCGGTCCTCGCCCTCCTAGTCCTCGTGCCCCAACTGCAGATCCCGCTCGGTCCTGCCGCCCCCGGCCACCTGGAGCACCGTGGCCACCGGCGGGTACCCGGCCGCGATGACGGTGTACTCGCCGGAGGACAGGTCGACGAACCGGAACGCCCCGTCCGCACCGGTGGTGAGGGTGTCCACCACGTTCCCCGCGGCGTCCAGGAGCGTCACCCGCGCGTCCTCGACGGGCCGGCCGCCGCCCGCCCGCACGGTGCCGCGCAGCACGGCGCCGCCCGCGAGTTCGACGTCCTGACGGGTCTCGCGCGAGGCCTGCACGCTGACAGGGAGGGCGGCCGGGCGGAACGCGGGCGCGCTGGCGGCGAGGGTGTACTCACCCGCCACCAACTCCGTGATGACATAGCCGCCTTCGCGTCCGCTGCGGGTGGTGGCCACGACTTCCCCGTGGACGTTGGTGAGCGTGACGGTGGCGTCGCGCACGGGGCTGCCGTCCGCGGTCAGCACGCTCCCGGCGAGGCGTCCCGCGCCGCCGAGGACGACGTCCAGTTCCACGGGGCGCTCGCCGATGGTCACCGAGACGGCCTGCGGCTGGTGGCCGCCGGCCGCGGCGATCAGGACGTACGACCCCGATCCGGGCGTGGACAGCGCGTACCGGCCGTCTTCGCCGCTGGCGCCCCGCCCGATCTGCTGTCCTGCGATGTCGATGAGGGTGAGCGCGGCGCGCGGCACGACGGTCCCGTCGGGGTGCTGCACGGTGCCGCAGACGGGGATCCCGGCGGTGTGGGACGAACGGGCCTGCGGGATCGGGGCGTTCACCCGTGGGGCTTCCGGGTCGGCGATGGGGGCGTTGTGGGACACCAGCGGTTTCTCCTTGAGGAAGCAGGCGATGAGCAGGCCCAGGACGAGCACCGGGACGAGATACAGGAAGATCCGCGGCATGGCGTCCGCGTAGGCGCGGACGTAGGCGTCACGCAGGGCCCCGGGCAGGGAGTGGACGAGCTGCGGGGTGAGGGACTCGGGGTCGGGCAGGCCGGTGCCCGCGCGCTGGGGCAGGCGGTCGGCGAGCGCGTCCGAGAGCCGGTGGGCGAACAGCGTGCCGAAGATGGCGGCGCCGACGCTGCCGCCGATCTGCCGGAAGTAGTTGTTGGCGCTGGTCGCGGTGCCGAGGTCGGCGGGGCGCACGGAGTTCTGCACGGCGAGGACCAGGACCGGCATCACCATGCCGATACCCGCGCCGAGGATGGCCATCCAGACGCTGTACTGGAGGCGGGGTGTGTCGACCTCGAGGCGGGACAGCAGCCACATGCCGAGGACCGACAGGGCGCTGCCGAGGACCGGATAGATCTTGTAGCGGCCGGTGCGGCTGATGAGCTGTCCGCAGACGACGGAGGCGCCGACGATGCCGCCCATCATGGGGAGCATCAGGAGTCCGGACCCGGTGGCGCTGGCCCCGTCGACCATCTGCAGGAAGGTCGGCAGATAACTGGCCGCTCCGAAGAGTGCGACGCCGATGACGAGCCCCACCAGGGCGGTGATGTTGAAGACGCCGTCCTTGAACAGCCTTGGCGGGATGAGGGGTTCGGTGGCGAAGCGCTCGGCGACGAAGAAGAGGACGGTCGCGACGAGCGCGCCCGCGCCGAGCCCCATGATGACCCGTGAGCCCCAGGCGTACTCGGTTCCGCCCCAACTGGTCAGCAGGACCAGGCAGGTCGACGCGGCGGCCAGCAGTAGCACACCGAGTACGTCGACGCGTCCGCGCGCGGGGGGCCTGGGCAGCTTCAGCACGACGGTGACGACGGCCAGGGTGAGCAGGCCGAACGGCACGTTGATGTAGAAGCACCAGCGCCAGGAGAGGTGGTCGGTGAAATAGCCGCCCAGGAGGGGCCCGGCGACCGAGGCGAGGCCGAAGGCGGCGCCGATCAGGCCCATGAAGCGGCCGCGCTCGCGAGGCGGCACGATGTCCGCGATGATCGCCTGCACGCCGATCATGAGGCCGCCCGCGCCGACGCCCTGGATCGCACGGAAGGCGATCAGCTGGTCCATGCTCTGGGCGCGTCCCGAGCACGCCGAACCGGCCACGAAGACGACGATCGCGAACTGGAAGACGCCCTTGCGGCCGAAGAGGTCGCCGAGCTTGCCGTAGACGGGGAGTCCGACGGTGGAGGTGAGCAGATAGGCGGTGATCGCCCAGGACATCCTGCCCAGGCCGTGCAGCTCACCGACGATCTTCGGGAGCGCGGTGGCCACGATCATCTGGTCGAGGGCGGCGAGCAGCAGCGCGAGCATGAGCCCGAAGAAGACCAGCCGTACCTGGCGCGGGCCCAGCCGGGCGGTCCCTGGGGCCGGTGGAGGGGAGTGCCGCGGCGGCGCGGCAGCCGGTTCGTTCTGCACCAGAGTGATCCCGCCCACGTACCGCTCCCCTCGTCGCGCCCACCGCACAATTCCCGCTTATCGCGACAACTGTGAGCAAGCGCGACGAGTTACGGCGTACCGCCGCGTCGCGAGGAGATCCACTCGAACCGGTGAGGGTGACAACGCGCCCCGGAGAGTTGCCTCTTGGGCCGTGCGGCCGTCAAAGAGGCGTAGGTCCGGGCTACTTCTGCGTCTCGGTGGCGAGCTTGTCGAGCACCAGGTCGTAGATCCTGCCGAGTCCCTTGGGCGCGAAGGTCTTCTCGAAGAAGCCGCCGATGCCGCCCGCGCCGTCCCAGACGGTGGTGACGACGACGCGGGACTTGCCCTCGCCGGCCGGGGTGACCCGCCAGGTGGTGACCATGGAGGAGTTGCGGTCCTTCTCGACGAGCTCGCCGTCGGTGGGCTCGGTGACCTCGAGCAGGCAGTCGCGCACGCGCTTGCTGGTGGCCTGGAGCTTCCAGTGGACGAGGGTGCCCTCGCCGTCGCCGCCCTCGCGCACCTCGTACTCGCTGAAGTGCTCGGGCAGCATCTTCGCGCGCGTGCCGCTGTAGTCGGCCAGGGCGTCGAACACCGCCTCCGCGTCCGCCGCGATGACCCGCTCCGTCGTGGCCTCGACCTGCGCCATTGCACTTCCTCCAGCACTTGGTGACTCGGGGTGTGCGGCAAGCCAACCACCCGGCGGCCCGACCCCCCAAATCGGGGCCCCGAAATTGCGGTCGCACGATCAAGGGAACATGTGTTCTATTCTGTGGCCAGTGCTATCGAGGAGGCGTCATGCGCTGGGACAACCTCACAGCGGACCCCGCCGGGGACCGCGCCCGGGACGCCGCGCTGTTCGGCGCGGACGCGGTGACCACCCGTACGTTCGACACCCCGGAGTTCCGTGGCATCACCTTCCACGAGATCCGCGCCCGCTCGATCGTGAACCGGGTACCGGGGGCCTCGCGCATGCCCTTCGAGTGGACGGTCAACCCCTACCGGGGCTGCACACACGCGTGCTTGTACTTCACTGCGTGACCCTATTGAGCCCGGGAGGGCCGATGCTCAGCACTCCGAACGCGGACAAGGCCTGGAAAGGCATGACGGGGTCATTCCCGACCCCAGAGGCGCCAGACCAGTATGCCGCCCCGGACAAGGTGGAGAGGACGGCTTACGCCGTGCTGCTGCACGGACCGGCTGCGCGCTCAGGCGGCACCGACGCGAGTCAGTGGCTGCTGCTGCGCGACCGCACAGCCAAGCGCCTGTAACCGACACACCAGCAGCAGCCACACTTCAGGAACGCGCCGGTCGCCCACGACGCCGTCGAGGTAGTCCTGCACCGGCCCGTACAGGCCACGCGGAACCAGCCTGCGCACAATCGCCCCGCGAGGCCCAGACGACCCCTGTGACTTCTCTGACGCTCACCGGGGCGTTTCCGTGTGTGCGCTCAGGTCAGCGCAGGCCGTCTGTGTCGTCGTGCTCTTCGCCGACGGGGAGTCGCCGACGGTCGTCCCCCGGGGCCTCGCTGTAGAGGACCGCGGACACCGCGCTCCTTCGACCTGGGCCCGCGTCGGCGGCGGCCTCGTGCCGGACCGCCGCCCCTTTCACCAGTATCGGCAGGGATCAGTGGGTGCCGGTCAACCGGCGGGCGGTGCGGGCACGTGTCACCGTGCTGTGCGGCCAGCCTCCCTGTGTCGCGTCGGTTTGCGGCCAGTAGCGGGTCAGGGAACCGGGGGGCGTGCTGTGTCGGGGCCAGACCGTTCGGCCTGGCCCCGACACAGCACCGACGACCGGTTGTGATGCAGCATCACGCTGCCATGTCGGAGGGGGCAAGGCAGGTTGGAACGTGAACGGACCGCCGCCGCCAGGCCCGGACGGACGACGTGCTGGCCACCGCGGGTGGGAGCGCCGCGGCGGGGTGCACCCGGTCTAGGCACCTACCTGGAACATCTCCGGACCCACAAACCGGCATTCCGGCCTTAAGGGGTTTTCTGGGCGGGCGGGGCGGGGGTGGGGCGTGCCATGCTCGTCGCCACCGGAGGGCCGGCGGCCGTCAACTGCCTTCCCGCGATACCGGTTTGCGGCCAGTAGCACCTTCCCACCCGGCCGCCGGCTCCCGTTCGCGGGGCCGGCGGCCGGGCCACCGGTCAGGAGGATCTCCCCGTCATGTCCACGCATCACCCCGGCGCGAGCGCGCCCGAGTCCGAGCCGCCCCGTACCCCGGTGCGCGTGCTCACGCCCGTGCAGGTCGCCGGTGTCACCGTTTTCCCGGTCCTGGGCGCCGGTCTCGCCCTGCAGGGCATGCCCGTCGACGACGTCCTGACCCTGCTCGCGGGGTGCGGTGCGATCGGCGCGGGCACCATCGCCGCCGCCGGCGGCGGACGGCACTTGCTCACCGCGCTCGCGGCGGCCGTCGTCCGCGCGGCCGCCCACGCCGAGCCCCGCGGCAAGTAGGAGGCGGCGTCGATGACTTCGCCCCAGTCCCGGCGCCCCGGCTCTTCCCGGACCTCGCGCCACCACACGCGCCTCACCGTCCTCCTGCGGGCGCTCAAGGACCGGTGCCGTCTCCCCTTCCGAGAGCTCGCCGCCCGGGCCGCCCAAGCCGCCCGTCTGGAGGACACCTCCGTCGTCTGCCAGAACAGCCTCAAACGGGCGGCCGGTGGCCACGACCTGCCCTCGGAACGTGTCGTCACCGCCTACGTGCGCCCCTGCGGCGCCACGGCCGAGGAAGAGCTGCAGGCGCTGTAGCCGTGGCGGGCCGCCCGCGCCGAACAGCACGGCTTCCTCGCCGACCTGCACGCCCCGGCCGTGCGCAGCATCCGCACCCCCGCCAACTTCGACGCCGCGCTCGTCGCCGCCTACGAACGCGCCGGCGCCCCGGCCCTGCGCGTCCTGCAGCAGCGCGCCACCACCGACGAAGCCGACGGGGCCCTGCTCCTGCCGCTGACCACCCCGTGGCGGATCACCCTGCGTGAGGCCCAGGTCGCGACCTGGGAACAGTGTGCGGCCTTCCTGCGCGGCTGCGGCATCCATCCCCGCCGCATGGGCCTGTGGCAGGCGGCATGGCAGCACATCCACACCGCCGCCCGGGCCGAGAATCCCGAGCCGGCGCCCGTCCCCCGCCACACCACCCGCGGCTCGTGGTGGACCAGCGAGAGCCGCATGTCCCTGCCCGTCACCCAGCCCGCCGACGGCACCTGGCCGAGCACACCGGACCGCCCCGTCGCATACGAGCCGTTCCGGCACGCCGCCGTGGACCAGTCCTGGCAGCAGTCGGGCGCGGCCACCACCATCGGCCGCGCGTTCACCAGGCTCGACCCCGCCGACCAGTTCTCGGTCCTCGCAGCCGGCCTCACCCGCCTCGCCGCCGCCCGGGGCCGGGCCCGCCGCAACGACACCGCCCCTGACACCGGGATCGACGCCTTCGCTGTCAGCGACGGCGGACTCGTCCTGCTCCAGGCCAAGTTCTCCGACGGCACGACCTCCGGTCCGTCCGGCACCGGCAGCAGCCCGGCCCCTGCTCTCCCGCCCGGCCCCTCCGGTCCCCACCGGGCACTACAGGCCGCCCCGGCCTGATCCCCCGCTGCGATGTGCCGGTGTGGCAACTCCGGTGGGAACAGCGGGGGTTCACCGGCCGGTGTGGGTGTGCGGAAGCATCCGTACATTGGTGATCTTGTAGTTCTATGCGCTTCTTGCATGCAAGTTGTGTGATTTGCAAAGGGTCTGACAGACTGTTAGGGCACGTCAGTGGTCTCAACGACCTGCCAGCCCCGTACCGCCGTCGGCGGAGGGGGCGTGAGCCGTGCGCCGCGGAACTGCCCACTATTTTGATGCTGTTGCAGTGGTGATGTTCCGGTGGCGCGCACAGTCTCCGGTGGTGGACTCGAAGAGGCAGACGGTCTTCGCCGGTACGCGCCGCAGGTGCGTGGTGGTGACGGCGTCCCTCGCCGGTGCTCCGTGGAAGGAGTGCCTGCGGTCCGGGTGCGTGCCGTATCCGGCATCGCCGGATGCGCTGGGTCGCGCCCGGAGCCATGAGGGCTCCCGGAGTTAGGACCGTCTGTTTCTCATGTCTGCCCGTAAGGCCCCCGAGGGGCCCTTTCCGTATCCCACCCACCCGACCTGGGCTCTGAACCTCTACGAGGCGGTCGTCAACACCTGCGGGATCGAGGGCTTCGCGCCCGTGCCCCAGCAGGCCGTGCTCGACGCTCTCGCGCCGGCGCTCGGCGAGGGCGAGGCCAAACACATCACCGAACGCCGGCGTGAGAGCCGCTTCCTGCGCGCCACCGCCTACCACATCGAGCAGCGCGACACCGACGGGGCGCTGCTGGTGCTAAAGGCGAAGCTGCACGGGGCGGCGACGCTGCCCTGGGTCAACAACGACCGCACTCGCAGCGCCTGGCTGCACCCCTCCGCCGAGAACCAGCAGCGGCTGGAGGAACTCGTCGACCAGCAGCGGTCGGTGGCCGTGCGGACCGCCACACTGGAGCGGGCGCGGTCGGCGCTGCGGGCCGTGGCCCCGACCGCGGCGGCGACGGAGAACGACGCGGCGGCGGCCGCGGTCGAGGCCGCCGAGGAAGAATTGGCCCGCGCAAGGCGGGAACTGGAGGCGTGCGAGCAGGCGCTGGGCAAGCGGCGCCCGCTGCCGGTGGTGCGGGCCGTCACCGAGGACGGGACCCCGCTCGCCGCGCTCACGACGGAGGCCGTCCGTGCGGAGGTGGCCGCCGAGGTGCAGCGCTACGCCGTGGAGGCACTGCGGCAGCGGGCGCGGCGGCGCCCCTACGACCTGGCGGAGTCCCTGGTACAGGAGGGCCAGCGGGATTCCACGGTGGTCGTGCTGCAGCGCACCCCGGTGATCGACCAGGACGGGGCGTGCCGGCACATCTGGCGGGGCCAGCAGGCCACCGGCGCCAACCGGACCGATGCCCGTCTGGAGACCTTCGGCGTCACGCCCCAGCACCTGCTGACCGGGGTGCCGCAGTCCCTGCTGCGGCTGCCCGAGGAAGAGGACAACCGGCGGATGGTTGTACGGGGTCTGGGCGAGATCCTGCGCCGGATCAGCTCCCTGCTCAACGCCGAGTACGCCGATCCCGACCAAGATCTTGAAGGGCGTGCGCAGCGGGCGGCGCGGATCGCGCAGGTGCCGGCCCGGATCGTGGTCGGCGCCAAGAAGCCGGAGCGCCTGGAGGAGTCGCTGCGCCAGCTGAACGTCCACGAGCACCTGCGCGGCCAGCTGGACTACGAGGACATGGACCGCTCCCTGGGGCTGTGGTCGACCCTGGTAAAGGCCTACCGGGCCAAGGAGCTGCTGGGTGAACTGCTGGCCCAGGAGGTCGCCCACGGCCGCATCGCGGCCGAAGAGCTGGACGAGGAAGCGATCGCCGACGCGCTGGTCGGGGCCCGGGCTCTCGACGAACTCGGTGTGCTGCTGCCGCCGGGCGACGAGGTGAGCCCCATGACCCTGCGGGACGTGGCGATCCGCTGCGCCACCGTCCTGGTGTTCCCGCCGGTCCCGCCGCGCCCCGAGGGCCTGCCGGCCCGGGCACACATGCCCACTGGCCGGTACTGGCCGGTGGTGCGTGCCACCCTGCAGGAGGCCTCCTGGGCGCAGAGGAACGGGGACAAGGTCAAGCGGCGCACGGAGATCTGGGCGGCCGTGGCCGCCCAGCACTTCCTTCGCCCCGGCCCCCCCGCCGCCGCCGAGGGCCTGTTCGGCAGGGCCGAGGTGCAGTTTGGGGTACGCACCGACGCGCGCAGCCTCGCCTCGCTGCTGACCGCCTGCCGTCAGGGGGACCCCGTGGCCTGGGAGGCCCTGGTGCGGCGGCACCTGGTGCCCGGCATGATCAGCGGTGCCGAGCCGTTCATCACGCCCAACCAGGGCTCGCTCGCCAGCGCGGAGCGCAAGGGTGTGCGGCGCGCGCCGTCCAACGCGGTCCAGTCGCTCGTGGAGGCGTACACCAGCCAGCCCGAGGGCGTCACGCGTGCGCTGCTGCTCGCGTTCGCCGAGTCGGTGCTGCGCGCCCCCGACTCCCCGGCTGGCGACGGTCTGGCACCGGGTACCTTCTGGGCGCCCGACGCACACGGCGATCCCTGCGAGGGACTCCTCGCCGACAAGGAGTGGTTCGACGCACTCTTCCCCCTGACCTCGTTTCCCAGGTCCAAGCGGCCGCAGCCGCCCGCGGACACCATCGGTGCCGAGGACGGGGACACCAGCGAGAACAGCGGCCAGGACACCGTGGAACTCGCCGAGGAGCTTCCCGAGGACCCGCTCATGCGGCTGACCCGTCTGCGCATGGAAGTGTCGGCCGTGGTGGACAGCAGCACGGTGGGCGCCGCCGCCCTGGCCGAGCAAATCGCTCGGCTCCTGGTCACCCTGGAGGACGCCGTGCGTGCCCGTGGGGAGGCCGGCGCAGAGGAGGAGCCGGCGCAGGTGCAGAAGCTGTACGTGGAGGACTTCAACAAGATCAAGGCGGAGGCGGCGAAGATCGCCCCGCTGCTCGACAAGGCCACCCTGGCGGTGATGTCGCTGTGAGCGTGGACTGCTGCCCGGAGCCGGTCGCCGGGCCGGTAGTCGACGCACGGGTGCTGCGCCACGCGTGGACGGCACTGGGCCCGCTGGCGCGCGGCGACTGGCCCGCCTCGCGCAGCCTCCTCCTCCCGCACCGGGCCGAGAGCCTCGCGGCGCTCGGCGATGTGCTGGCCGGGCTGTACCTGGCGGTCGACGCGCAGGGGCGGCTGCGGTGGCTGGGCAAGGCGCACCGCGGCAGCGGCATCGGCGCCAGGCTGGAGGATCACTTCCGTCATCCCGAGCGCGAGCGGGTCTACGCGGGGGTGTTCGTCGTGGAGGCCGACCCGTTCAGCCCGGCGAAGGCGATCGAGGCCGCCGAGGGCCGGGCCGCCGACCTGATCGGGCTGCGCGGCCGGATGGGCCCGCGGACGTGGCCCGTGGTCACCGAGGCGCGGTGGCTCGCCCAGGTCACCTCGCACCCGGCAGCCCGTATCGGCCGTCCCCGCCCGAGCATGGACGGCTCCGACGACCGGCCCGCGGCACCGGCCTGACCGGTCCTCGTTCGGGTCCCGGCGGATTGTCCGCCGGGACCCGAACGGGCAACAGGCAGGAGGTCCGCCACAGCGGATGCGGTTCGTGGTGTCAGTGGGCGTTCGTAGGGTGGGTGAGTGGTGAAAGTTCCGTGGGACAGGCTGGCGGCCGAGAGCCCGAAGGTATCCGAAGCTCTGGTAACCCTGCTGGTGCTGCGGCTGCATGAGAGAGCGCGGGCGGTCGACGGCAGCGGCGGGGACGGCGGCCGGGACCTGTTCGAGGACACCGAGGACGGTGAACACGTCGTCTACGAGGCGAAGTCGTTCACCGGCCGCATGACCCAAGTACAGCGGCGGCAGGTGGTGCGCTCGCTGGTGTCGGCGGCCCGCCACCAGCCCGACCACTGGGACCTGCTCGTGCCGATCGACCACAACCCCGCCGAGCTGCGGTGGTTCGAGGGACTGCGCGAGAAATTCCCGTTCGTACGAAACTGGCGCGGGCGCAGCTGGCTGGACGAGAAGTTCGCGGCCCATCCGGATCTGGTGCGCTACGCGCTGCAGGAGTCCAGCGACTACATCCTGGAGCGGATCATCGAGGCCCGCGCCGAGCGGGAAACGCTGCTGGGCGGGCTGCCCGACTACCTTCAGCGGGCGGGCGCGCTGCACGCGCGGGCCCAGGAGATCTCCCCGCACTACGCCCTACACACCGAGCTGGGCGCGGACGGGCGGACCATCGTGCACCTGACACCCCGGGGACCCGCTCCCAACGGACAGGCGGCGATCCGCTTCACCGGCCGGGTCCGCTTCGCGGCCGGCGACGCGCAGGAGGCCGAGCGGCAGCACCGGTTCGAGGAGACCATGCGCTTCGGCGGCGAGGTGGAGCTGACGGCGGACAACCTCGCCGAGACGCGTCTGACCGGGCCCGCGGGTCTCGGACTGGAACAGCTCACGCTCGGCAGTGTGCGCATCACCTCGCCCCGCCAGGAGGTGACACCGCCGCTGCGCGGGCAGGTCGTCGTCCAAGAGCCCTCCGGCCTCCCCGTCACCTCCCTGCCCGTCACCTTCACCCACCGCGTCCTGGGCACGGACGGCGGGACCCTGCACGGCCGCGACATGACCGGCCTGATGCGGGTACGGGCGCGCGTCGACCGGCGCGATCGCTCCGGCCGGCTGACGTTCTCCTTCGAACCGCCCGAGGTGGCGCTGCCGACAGCCGTGGTGCCGGTGCTGCGGCTGCTCGCCGAGAGCCACCCCGGCCGCTTCATGGCGCTCGTCTTCGCCGCAGACAGCGGCCAGATCCGCGCCCCGATCACCACCGGCATGACCCCGCCCGGCTGGGAGGCGGGCGAGGACCGGTTCTGGGCCGACGCGTACGACGACCTGGCCCGGCTGCAGAGCAGGACCGGCCAGTTCTTCCCCGTCCCCGACGACTTCACCCAGCAAGACGTGCGCGAGGTCAAAGCGGTCCACGAGCTGCTCGACGGGGAGGAGACCGTCCTGCGGGGCGACTGCGTGTCCGTGGAGGTGATCAGCACCGAGGGCCTCGACCTTCTGGCCGGCATCCGCGAGGGGACGTTCCGCCTCACCGCCGGATACGAGTCCATGATCTTCGCTCTCGGCGACCATCAGATCGATCTGGGCCCCTGCACCGAGACCTACACCGTGGACAAGATCCTCAACATGGGCGCGGCGCGGCGCGAACTCGCCGAGCACGGGCGCGCCGCGGTGGTGATGCGCCTGGCCGAGCGCTTCCCGGCCGTGCGTCACCTGGGAGCCGAACGACCGCGGTAGGCATACGTCGTGACCACGCCCGGCGGGATCCCCGGGGCCGCGTGTCGTCAGAAATGGGGCCGGTCGGCACCGTCGCTCGTGCTGTCGTAGGCGTTGATGTAGGCGAGGCGGAACGTCGGCCCGCAGCGGCCGGTGTCGCCGTAGAGGCCCTCGTCGCCGAGGAGTTGGTGCGCGGCCACCGCGAAGACGCCCTCCGCCGAACCGACGACCTTGCCGCTGGTGTCGAGGAACTCGTACCGGATGTCGTACGCCATCGCATGCGCGGCATGATTCCGCAGCCAGAACGTGAGCTGCGGCGAGTCCCCGGCCTCGCGATCCTGGCGAGCGTCGCCGCTGCAGTCAACACCGCGCCGCGACGGCTGGCGCGAGTACTTCGTCGAGTTCGTCCTGGGCGACACCAGTGGCCTGGCTCCGGATCAGCTCGCAGACAAGTGGCAGCAGGAGGAAGTGGCTGCCGGCAACGCTGCGTCGGCGGGCCTGCTGCGCCGTCTCTGGCTCCGCCCGGACGAGCTCCCTGCCCTCGGGGTGTGGCAGGCCACCGACCGGGCGCTCAAGGGTCTCCCTATGGCTCCGTGGCTCATGATGCCGGTCACTCACCTGGATCCACACCCGAGCGACCCCGTCGAGCAGGCGTCCGCAGTGTGACGAGAAAGCCCTCTCTCGCGCCGCCATGTCCGAGTCCCTGCTCAACGCCGAGATGGCCTTCGCGGGGGCGGAGTTCCACGAGGAACTCTTCACCCCCGGGCACCACCTGGCGTATGCCCAGGGAGTGTTTGGGCTGTCGTCTGTGCGACGGGGTAGGCCCGCGGAGGATTCTCGAGAGGGTCCGCGACGACCTAAAGGCGCGGTACAAGAACACGGAGATCCGCGTCGACCAGTGCGTCGTCGAGCATTGCCGCGGTCTTGGCCATGAGTCGGCCGGACGTCTCACGACCGGGCACCTTCCTTGCCGCGGTGGTCGGCCTGCTCGGCAACGCAGTGCTGCCGAGCCTCGCGACCTCTTACGCGGCGATCTCCTCGCGCGGCTTGGTGACCTTCCAACCCGCCGCGACGCGTACGCCGACGCGCCCAGGACGATGCGACCGTCGTGGCCGTCTCCCCGACCTTGAGGTTCTCGAGCAGCGTTTCGAAGATCTCTGAGGTCTTCATCGTCATGCCTCGCCTTCGCCGAGCCGGAGCGCCTCGGGGAGGAAGGCGGGAGGATGAAGATCATGTCGAGGTCGGACACGCCCTTGATCGCGGTGTGCCGGCCGAACGATTCGGTTGTACGCCTTCTTCGCCTTCGGCGGGCCTCTCGCATCTGCGCCAGAAGGTACGGGTCGCGGTCGGGCACCGCTTCGCTCTCGTGTGTCAATTCGTTCCTACTCGGTCGAGGACTCCTGGACATGCGCCTGAAAGTCAGTTGCACATCTTCTGAGTATGGCGGCGACCACTGACACTCCGACCGACTCGAGCTACCTCCCGTTCAGGCCGCGCTCGATCCGGCCCGCCCTGCGGCCCTCTCCTGCTTCGCGGAGGTAGCGGAGAGCGGTGGACACAATGCCGCGGAGCCGCTCGCCCTCCTGCTCCGCGGCGGCCCCGCGAAGCTCCTGGCTCCAGGCCCGGGCGAGAGCGAGGCTCAGAGCAACTGGTGCTGATCCGGGCGGACCAGGGCCGGACCTGGCAGCTCGCCGACGCCTGTGCCGCGTGTACGGTCGCGATTCCGCAGGCGGCGAGCGGGGCTTGAGTTCATGTCGCAACGTCAGAAGCGCACACTGGAACCGGCCTCTGTGCGCGGGGCGGGGCAGGCCAAGCGGGCAACGACGTTCGGAGCTCAGCGAACGGTGTCGAGGAGATCGAGGACGGCAAGCCTGATCGGCCTTGGTGTCATGAGGGGGTTGTCGTGCAGGACGCTGTCGCTGTCCGCGAGCGGTGCCAGGGCCGCTGCAACGTCGATGGGCAGTCCGGTGGCGGTGGCCAGAATGCTGGCCATGAGGATCTGCTGGTGATCTGGATTGCTGGGCACAGCGGTGTAGGTGCGGCCGTGGAGGTGCCACGGGGCGGCGCTGGTGTCCATGGTGTCGGGGCTGATGATGGCGTCGATCACGGCCTGTTCAGCATGGGGGTCACGGCGGATGCGGTGGACCGTTGCCTCGAGGAGCGCGGGCGCAGCGAAGTCGGCGTCGCGGCGGTGGAGCCGTTCGGCTATGCGCAGGATGAGGTCGGGTAGGTGGACGACCGGGGCGATGTTGATCGTCACAGCGATGGCTTCGGGCCATGTCCAGTCGATGCGGTAGGTGCCGGCGAGGTGTTTTTGCAGGGAACGGTAGAGGCTGTGCGTGTGCGGGTCGTCCGGGAAGAGGCGGGCCAGGGCGATGCGACGCCAGCCGGTGACGGCCATGTCGATGTCGTCGTCAGTGATCAGTTGTGCTGCCGGTGTTCTACCCGGGGGGTGAATCAGGAGTTCCAGCAGTTCACGCTTAGGATCGTGGAGCGGGTGAAATCTGTCCGCAACGTGGAGCACGGGCTCGGGGTCGTTGTTGGCCTGGGCGGCCTGGACTGCTTGGCTGAGCAAGTCTGGATCGTCCGGGTTGGTGTCGGCGTACCAGGCGAACACCTTCGTGTCGCGCAAGAGTTCGGGGTCGGCGCGCACGGCATCGCTCAGTGCACCGTCGAGTTCGGAGTGGCGGGCAGCAACGGTCGCCAGCGTGGCCCATACCTCGGCAAGTTCCGGAGGATTACGGCTGAGCCGTCCGACCAGGCGTTCGGGCAGCCGGTTTCCGCACTGTTGTTGCAGCGCCGTCCAGTGGGTTGCGACCAGCTCGACGAGCTGCGGGTCGGGGTCGGATAGATGGTCGTCGAATTCGACGGAAGCGGGCCGGCCATTGTTGCGCTCGACGACGCCGTCCAGGAGGGCGACGTCGCCGAGCAGGAGCATGATTACCCAGGCAGTACGTCGGCGGTCGTCGCCCGTGTTCAGGTCGTAGGAGAGCAGTTCCTGGCGGCATTCGGCACGCAGCCTCTCCCGTGCCTGCTGCCAGCCGGGGTGTGCTGGGGTGGCTTCCGGTGTCGCACTGTCACTGTCGGACGAAGTGACGGGGGTGGCGGCGAGGGTCCCGGCCCATGTGGTCGCTGCGGCCCGGCGGACTGAGCTAGAGGTGTCGTGGCGCCATTCCTTGAGCAGCTCGGTCACAGTGTCGGTGTCGATGCCGCGCCGTGTTAGCTGCTGGGCGATCAGCGCGCGCAGAACGGGAGGGAGCGGGTTGAGCAGCGCCGTGGCTTCGGCGACGATCTGCACGGCCTGTGGGCCGTTGAGCGGGCCATAGCCGATGAGAACCGGGCCGACCTCGGGCTCGGCGCCGCTGAGGCACTGGCGGGCGTAGTTCAGGACCTCGGGGACTTCAGGCCATGCTCCGATGATCCAGCCGCGTGCGGTCCCGAAGTCCTCTATCGGCACCGCGTCAAGGCACGCTCGGGCAAGTGCCTGTGCGTCGTGGTGTTCCAGAGCTTGTTCGGCCTGAGCGGACAGGGCATGAGAGGGTTCGCCACGTACGGCGTTCTTGCAGTCGATCCAGAGGCTGGCGAGAGCGGAGATGGCATGCTGGACGCCGTTGAGTCGGGGACGCTGCTGGATCAGCTGGAGCAGGCGTTCGATGCCTTCTACGGGCCCCAGGATGTGGGCCACGACTTCGACGAAGTAGAGAGCATCCTCGGCAGGGCCACTGATTTTGCGCAGCAGGGCTTCCCGGGCAAGGGCGTCATCGCTGTAGTGCTCTTGCAAGGCCCGGGCGGTTGCGGCTGTCCCGTAAGACGCGTCGAGCGCACTGATCAGTCGGTCACGGACCAGGTCGGTGCGGGCGAGCCTGGTCAGGTGGAAGGTGTTGTTGTTTACCGGGTGGAAGGATTCGTGCAGGATGCGGGTCTGAGCGGCATCACGGATGGCAGGCACATCCGCCCAGGCGGCCGGCGCGAGGGCCAGGGAGTAGGCCAGGTAATCGGTGGAGGCGATCGTGCGTGCCGCCCACTGGAGGACCGTCGCATCGTGCGGGAACGCGGTGAGCAGCACCCGCCAGGCGAGCTCCCTCCATCCCGGGGTGCCGGGCCGGCCGGGAGTACCCGAGAGGATGGCAAGGCAGAGGTCTCGCACGGACTCGTCGCCCGCGGCTGCGTCACTGACCGTCTCCGCGGTAACCCGGTCCGGGGTATCCCCCACCGGGTCGCGCTCAAGCAGGCTGAGCAGCCACTGGCGGTCGTTCTCGTCGTAGGGTTCTGTGCCCTGGGAGGTCTCGCGTGGCAGGACGCGGTGGGCACGCAGCGCGACGGCCCGGATGCCGATGGCGCCCTGGCGCATGCCCCAGGAGATCAGTTCCGTCGTCCGGCTATCGCCGGGCCAGCCGGTGACCAGTGCTTCGAGCGCGGCGGCCTGGATGGTGGCGTCGCTTCCTTCGCGGGTCAGGACTGCCAAGGCCTGTGCCACTTCGTCGGTGCCTGTCATGCGCTGGGCGAGGGCGTGAGCCGAGGCGTGCTTAATGACGTCGGAGGGGTCGCGCAGCGCCTTCAGGAGGATCGTCTCAACGTCCGGTACGGCGATGTCTGTGCGGCGCAGTGACCAGTAGGCGTTCGGCTCGTCAGTGGTGGCGATGGTCTTGCGGGCGAACCACGGCAGCAGGACCCGGCGGGCAGTGGTCTCGGCCAGGGCACCGGTGAGGGCGGCGAGCAGTCGTTCCCGATGAGGCATCCAAGGGTGGTGCTCGACGCGGGCGCACAGCAGCAGGGCGAAGCGGGTGACCTCCCGGTGGGGCATGCGCACGCCGGTGGCCAGGGCCTCCGCGGCCAGCTCGTGACCGCCCAGCTCGGCAGCCGAGTCTTTCGGACCTGCGTCCAGGGCCGTCTGCAGGAGCTCGGCGGCGTCGCTCGGGCGGTCCTGTCCGGCCAGCAAGGCAAGCAGCACGTCCCGCCAGGAACGGCCCCCCGCTCTGGATCGGACGACGGCCTGCTGGTCAGCGAGGGGCAGGGTCATCAGGTGCTCGGCGCACAGTTGCTCGGCGACAGCCCGGTGGGCAAAGCCCAGGGTGCCGGCTCCCTGAGCTTGCAGGATGCCGAGATCGCCTTCGGCTACCTCCATGATCTGCGGGGCCAGGCGGCGGGCATCGGCGCTGTCGTAGCCGAACAGATCGTCATCGCTGAGTGCCCGGACCACGCCGGCGCGCCACACCCGGATGCCGGCGGCAGGTCCTGTGTCGGCCTGTCGCAGCTCGTAGGCGACAGCGGCAAGCACTTGGCGGATGTCCCGGGCATCCAGTCCGCCGACGGGACGGCGCACATCGCGGCGCCGGATGGCCGGATGCTGCTCCAGCAGTACGTCAACCAGCCGCCGGTAGGCCTCCATACGGCGCGTGGGCAGCGGGCCGCTGGACCACATCCCGGCCAGCATCAGCAGGAACAGCGGAACGGCGGCCAGCGCCTTGAGGTCGGCCACGGCCTTAACTTCGTCCAGAAAGCGGTCGGCGGTCTCACCCGTGAGACGCTGCGCAACTTGATCTGCCTTCGGTTCGCCTGCGGCTGTGGCCGGCTCGGCGGTCACAGCCCTGGCGAACGCGGCCCGTGTCATGCTCTGCTGCTGTGCCGCAGACAGCGGGGCCAGGTATCCCACCCGCCATCCCGCCAGAGGCATCAGACGACGTAGAGCGTAGGGGCGGCTGGAGACGATGGCGGCGACGTTGCGGCTGCGGACGAAGTTCTCCAGGAGTGTCAGGGCCGGGCGGGCGCTGCCCTCGTCGGTCCACTCGTCCAGACCGTCGACGACGAGCAGCAGTCGGTCATCGGCCAGGGCCCGCGCCACCAGGTGGTGCAGGTGTTGCGCAGAGTAGCGGGTGAGCCAGGCCCGAACAGCAGACTCCACTGACCGCTCGGCATCCCCCTTGAGGTATTCGCACAGAAACGAGAACGGCAACCACACCGGCAGATGCGAGCCGAACTTCGCGGCCAGCGCTGCCGAACGGGGCCCGTCGTCCAGAAGGTCGGACACCACGAAGCGCAGCAGACTCGACTTTCCCGCCCCCGGCCCGCCGACCACGACGGAAAGATCACCGTCGGCCAGCCACTCGTCGCATGCGCTGCGGGTCACCTCCAGGCCGCCCAGTTCGTCCTCTGCCCGACCGCGCGCCAGCAGGCGGTCCACGGCGGGAACGGCGTCACGGTAGGACCAGCGGGCGTGCACGCCGACGGCCTGTTCTATCTCCGCCGTTCCTGCCGCACCTGGGCCGGTCGCGCTGGGCAACCCATGCCTGTCTTGGCGCTCGTCCGCCAGGGCCTGCTCACCCGCAGTGCCCGGCTGGCCGCCGAGGAACTCACCACCGCTGTCGGTGATGTCCAGCAGCACGAATTCAAGCGGCTTGGGCGGGTGTGTGGACACGGGCGGAGCCAGCAGGACCGCCCCTGTGTCCTGAAGAGCGAAGGACGCCCGGTACAGGCCGCGCAGGCCCGCGCGCAATGCCTCCACGTCCGGGCCCGGCAGCCGGTTCGCCAGAGCCTGTGCGTCCTCGGGACCGCAGTACTCGGCTACCCAGGAGCGGCCGAAGAAGTCGTCGACGATCTCGGGCAGGTGCCGCAGCCGCTCGCTCACCGACTCGCGTCCCCAGCGCTCAAGCCGGATCCCCGCCTTGTGCAGCCTGTCCGCCTGGCGCTCGAGTTCCTCAGCCAACGCAGTGGGGCGCAGGTCATGGGTGGTGGCGTAGATGAAGACTTCCGAGCGGCTGGCCCAGGAACCTGCGAAGAACTTGTCGACCGCTGTGATGATGTGCGCCGGTGACAGCGTCGCCACGCGCTTTGACTGCAAGGTGGTGTAGCGGCGGCCGGGATCGGTGCCGGCGGACGCAGCCGGATCGCGGGTGTTGCGGACGAACAGGTCGATGCCTTCCTGACTCTGCCCCGCCGTGCCGTACAACTCGGCGTGCTCAGCCCGCCCGTCCCGCTCGGCCAGCCGCAGAAAGAGCCGCTCCGCATCCGGCCAGGGCAGTTGATCCAGAGGCAGATAGTCGGCCTTGGTGGCAATCGGCGGCGCAACCCTGCCCGAAGGGGGAACACGCAGGCTTGTCGGCACCTCCCCCGACGGCCGCACCACCACACCACCGCGTCTCGCCACGATGTGTATCCTCGCACGGCGCTGCCTCACGTTCGCTGAGAAGCTTCGGGCCGCCATCTGTCACGCACGCACCGCTCGACCAGCACCGGGTCGGCGTCCGCGCGGGCGAAGGTATCCACTGCGACCACCCGGCGCGCGAGCGCTGCGGATCGCCGGGAGCCACAGCGGTCACCCTCCGGTCGAGATGCGATAGGCAGCACCCGGGCCTCATCCTCGCCGCGGTCCCGGCAAACCTGCGTAGGAAGTACGCCCCCCGCAGGGCGCCGGTCGGGCCCTGTCAAACCGCCGACCGCTGCCGCATGGGCGCACGCACGAAAGCATGTGAATTTGTGAAACCCATCCGGTGGCACCTCAGGGCAGCCCCAGCACACGACACCGTCACACGGGCTCGTCTCGGCGCGGCACGGCGTACCACTAGCGCGGGCTGCCCTCGTCGGTCGCGGGGTCAGCCCATCCCCTGGAGCGGCTCGATCCGCACCGATCGCGGATCGAACGGCGCCCTGCCCGGACGGCCGGGCAGGAGCGTTACCGTGGCCAGCGTTACGACGACCGCGCGCTGCCGGTCCAGCGTCAGATCCTTCCAGGCCTTGGTGGGATCTTCGGCGGTCACGAGGTCCACCAGGATGCGCGTCCGCTGCGGGTGCGCCATCTGCGCCTCGACGTCAGCCAGCCGGGCCTTGATCCTGCGGGTAGCGGCCTTGAATTCGGCGGCGTCCGCATCGTCGTCATCCGCGAACTCGTCGGTCAGGGACTGGATTCGGGACCGCAAGGCAACGGCCTTCGCCCGCAGCTCCTCCGTCCTCGGTGCGGTCTCGTCGACGAGGAGATCGACGGCGTCGGGGCGCGACAGGCGCCGGATCACGTACTCCTCGACGGTGAGGTCGATCGGTTCCGTACCGCGCGCCAGGTGCTTCGTCGTCCGGCACCGGTACAGCGGCGTCGTGAGCCCCCGCGTGCCTTTCGGGCCGCCCCGCGACCCGGACGTCACGGTCGTCCCGTCGTCGCAGACACCGCACCGGGCGATCCCCGACAGCAGCCACCTCCGGCCCGGTCCCGGGCTTGTCGCCCGGCTCTCGTCCTCAAGGACGTGTTTCGCCTCCCGCCATGTGGCCTCGTCCACGATGACCGGCCACTTACCCGGGTACAGCTCGCCGCGGTACTGACGCAGCCCTGCGTAGCGCTCGTTCAGGAGTACGCCGCGGATGGCGTTGTACGACCAGGGTTTGCCGTTGCGGTTGAGGATGCCCCGCTCGTTGAGGTCGGCGGCCATGCCGGAGAGGGTCGCTCCGGCGAGCAGCGCGTGAAAGCAGTCCTTGACCTCGGCGGCCTCGTCTTCGACGAGCTCCGCGCCGTCTGCGGTGTAACCGAAGCAGCGCGGCCCGGCCGGCGGCAGACCGCGCTCGACGCGCTGGCGCATCTCCCGCTGCTCCCGCTCCGACATCTGCTCGACCTCGAACGTGTCCACCTCGCCGAGGAGGCCGGCGAGGAGGCGGCCAGCGGCCGTCGTGAGGTCCAGCTCGGGGCCCTTGACGCACAGCACGGACACCTCGTGCTTGCAGAGAATCTCGATTCCCTCGGCCCGTTCGCGCCGGTTCCGCCAGAGCCGTCCGAGCATGTAGACGATGATGACGTCGACTTCGCCGCGATGTACGGCAGCCATGAGGAGCTCGTACTGGGGGCGGTGTTTGCCGTGGGTGGCCGACTTGTCGTTGTCCCGGAAGCGGCGCCCCTGGAGGGGGATTCCGCGCCGTTCGGCCAACTCTGCGGTGTCCTCGCCCTGACGGATGACACCGTCTTCGTCGCCCACATCCGCCTTGCTGATGCGCTCGTATGACGCACCCTTACTAAACGGTGTCATAAATTGAAGTATAGGTACGGGACGGGGCATTCAGGGAGCGCCCGCCTCAGCCCCAGAACTCCGTGCCCGGCTCCACCTGGACGTCCAAGACATTCGCGGTGTGCGCGTGGTGGGCGCGCATGCTCCGTTCGATGTACGGGTCAGGTGGAGGCGGGTACGTCGGGGATCACCCGCAACTGGGCGGCGGTCAGGGAGGGTTGAGCGAAATCGCTGGCCGTCCTCCTTCCAGTGTGGCGCACCGGAGACGGCGAGAAGGACGTTTGTCACTCCTGAGCATGATGTGACGGTCCGCGGAGAACAGCCCTCCCGGAGAGGACACAAGCTCAAACGGGCCTGGTTCTGACCGAGCGGGAGGAGAAGAACAGCGTCGCCATCGCCTCCAACGAGTCGTTCGGGTGGACGAAAACCTTCACCGACCCGCGGCTCTGTGCGGCCATTGTCGACCGGCTCACCTTCGGCGGGAACATCATCGAGACTGGCAGCGACTCCTACCGACTCGCCAGCACCAGAACCGCCCAGGCCCAAAACGCCACCGCGAGCTGATCAGTCCTTGCCCTCCCCGGCAGCGGCTTCTGCGCCGTGCCGTGTCAGGCCAGCTGTCGAGGGATCGAGTCCGTCGGCAGTACGCGCCTTCCGGGTGGGAGAAACCGTCAGCAGGAGTGCCTGGACGACTGCTCCGGACAGTCCGATCCACAGGGCGAAGCGAAGGCTGACCTGATCGGCGAGTACTCCGCCAACTGGCGCCCCCACCGCGACCATTCCCCAGTTCATCGAGCGGATCGTCGCGTTCATCCGCCCGCGCAGCCGGTCGGGTGTCACCGCCTGGCGGTAGCTCATCTCCACCGGGCTCGCGACGCCGATGGCCAGGGACACGAGGAAGAAGGCGAGCGACACGGAAGCGAGCGCCCACGGTCCGCGCACGGCCAGGACCAGAGGCAGCCAGCCGACGGCTGCGAGCAGGCGGAAGGCGGTCAGGGTGACGCCGACGTCCAGTCTCCTGGCCACGCGCCCGGAGAGCGCGCCACCGAGGAGCGCGCCGATACTCGCGCAGGCGTAGGCGACCCCCAGACCGAACGCCCCGATCTTCAGGTCGTGCAGGGCGAAGACCACGAAGACCGTGCTCACCATGCTGTTGAAGAGGAGCATCGCGTGCGAGGTCAGGGCGATGGATGCCAGCGTGCGATGCCGGTACACCCATGCCACGCCCTCCCGCAGTTCGCTGCCCAGACCGCGCCGTGCGCCTCGGTCGGGAACCGGATCGGGCGCCTTCACCGAAGCGAGCAGCAGGCCGGACATCAGATAGCTGAGGGCGTCCACCAGCACGGCAAGCGGCGCTCCCATGATTTTGATCAGTACCCCGGCGACGAGAGGGCCGGATGAGCCGGCCACCGCGTCGGCCTGTTGTACACGGGCGTATCCCGCGTTGAGCAGTTCCTTCGGTACCAGCTGTGGCACGTACGACTGGTTTGCCGCCTCGAACAGCAACGACAGCACCCCGAACACGAAGACGAACGCGCACAGTGCGGGGATGCTGAGCCGGTCCAGCGCATACAGCACCGGTATCGCACCGAGCAGGACTGCCCTTGCGAGGTCGGTGGTGACCATCATCGGCTTGCGCCGCCAGCGGTCCACCAAGACCCCGGCCATGAGTCCGAAGAGCAGATACGGAACCCAGCGGGCGGCGTTGACGATGCCGACCTCGGTGGCAGATGCGCTCAGCGTCACTGCGGTAAGGATCTGCAAGGCCAGCCCCGTGACCTGCGAGCCGAAGGCAGACACGGCCGAGGCGGTCCAGAAACGTACGTACCCAGGAACTTCCACTAGGCGCGGCATGACCGGACCGTACCAGTGAAGATCACCGACAGGTGATGTCGGAACAGGTCACCCAACGACGGCAGGATGCGCCAGTATTGTCGGCTCTCATCGATATTTGCGAGCGATCTGATCGTTAAGTGCTGCCCAAAAACAGCGATAAACGTTGCTCGCTTTCGCGTACGAAACCATACGGAGCGAGGTGCGGGCCAGGGCAAAGGTGAGCGGGGTCTGCCGCACGATCGGGTGACCAAACCGTGGGGCAGGTCACCCTGTCACCCAACCCTGCAGCAGACCCGTTTCCTCGGTCTCGTGACGCTCACGGCGCTCGTGCTGGCGCGCGAGACACGGGGTGTTCGTCTGACCGCCGACGCCGTGCTGCCCGAGGAGAAGGGAGTGCCTCAGCCGGAGTTGAGCTGACCTTGCGTGGAGCGAGGACGACCGCATTCGTGCGGGAACCGGCGAGGCGTACCGCGGTCGAGCGACCGCGGTACGCCTCGGCCCGGTCAGTGACAGACATGCCCACGGAAACCGCTGCATTTCCACGCCGCTCAGACCAGGTCCACGCCTCCTGCGGGAACGGCAGGCCAACAGGCACGAAGCGTTCCTCGGACTCGCCTGCTGCCCGATCACTCACTGCCAACTCGGCTCGTTCTGTTGGCCGTTGCTAGAGCCCGCGGGGCCGTCCCCGACGGCCGAAGCGCCACAACGGCTGTGCGGGGCGGGGACCGTCGATGACCTTGCGCACCATGTCCTTGGAGATGTCGTGGCGGCCCCGGTTGTAGTAGATCTCCGCGTGAATCTCTTCGGCCGTGAACCTCGGGTTTGCCTCCGCGACCTCGCGGATGTACCGGGTCTTGGCCTCATCGGGAGTACTGTCGGCCGGTTGTCTGCGGCGCCGGACCCGCCGACGTATGCGGCGACCGGGATTGTCGGAGTAGACCACACGCGCCTCCCCCAAGCGTCGATGGAGGATCCGACGCTAGGCGAGCAGAGCGTTGCAGGTCCATGACTGATCGTGCGCACCCATGACCACCCGCTGGCAGGTTCCTGTCCCGCCCTAAGCTGTCGGCTGCGTTCCGGCCGGTAGCGCGGCGGTCACAGGGAGGGGTAGGTCACGGCAACCGTTCATGTCGCGGTCCTGGACCCGCTGCCGGTGTTCCGCCACGGCGTCGCAGCATCCTTGTCGAGCCTGGGGCACCTCGTCGAAGAGCCCTCGAACGCCGAAGCCTGGCTGTGTGAACACCCCGGCGGGGTAGTACTGCTGACCCTTCGTTCCATGGAGGACCTGGACCGGCTGACCGCTTTGTGCGGCCTACGGCCCCGCCCTCTCGTCGTCGCGTTGACGGCCGACGGCGATGCCACGCTGGGCGTACGAGCCCTGCGGACCGGTGCCCGGTCGGTGGTGGCGCGCGAGGCGCCGGTGCCGGCGTTGCAGCGGGCGGTGTCCGCGACCCTCGACGGCGAGGCAGTGATGCCGACCGATGTGGCCGATCTCCTGGTGACGGGCCGGGGCGGCCGGGCATCACGCGGCTCGGTTCCCTCCACGGAACAGATCACCTGGTTGCGTCGACTCTCCGAGGGCTGGACCGTGTCCCGGCTGGCCTCGGACACCGGCTACTCGGAGCGGGCGATGTACCGGCTGCTCCGGACGTTCTACCAGCGCATCGGTGTCAGCTCCCGTCTGGAGGCCATCATGTTGGCGCACGACAAAGGCTGGTTCGAGAACTAGACGGCGGGGCCCGGTCGCATGCGTGCCAGTTCTGTGAGCACCGGTTCGAGACGCGGGTCGCCGTTGGCCAGGACCTCGACCATGAACCTCAGCCGGTCGTCCAGCCCGGGGGTCCGCTGTGCCGGCTCGGGCCGTGCCCGACGGAACGCCTCCAGCGCCGTCGCGGGTTCCGCTTCGTCGACGAGGATCGAATAGCACTCGGCGATACCCGTGAAGTCCCATGCGACCAGGTCGCGCGCGTCCGCCCCGGTGCGCTGGCCGGTCTCGTCGTGGAGTTGTCGGAAGAGATCCCTCGCGGTGCCCGGGAGACCGGAGCGGTGCGCGATGATCCCCCGGAGCGCGAGTTCGGCGATCTCCTTGCCGGCCACCCGGTAGCGGGCCGACTCCTCGATCGCCTCTCGGGCCGCCGGAAGATCGCCCAAGTGCACGTGTGTGAGGGCCAACACGGTGAGGGACCGCCGCAGGTTGATCGGATCCCGGTGGTCGCGCGCGATACCGATCGCTCGCTCGACCGCCGTACGCGCCTCGCGGTGCCTGTCCTGATAGAGGTACAGCTCGGCCGTCGCACTGAGCAGTTCCGCCTGTGTCGAGGGGTCGGGGCGAGCCGCGACCAGCTCGCCGCACCTGGCCAGCATCGTCAGCGCGTCCGGGATCTCGTTCAGCTCGGCGTACCACCGGGTCAGTCGCAGGGCGGCGCCGGACGCCAACTCGGGCTCGGTGTCGTAGGCGGCTTCGAAAGCCGAGAGGGCGTCCTTGATCGCGTGGCGGTAGTTGCCGCGCCGTTGTCGGCAGTCGGCAAGTCCGGACAGTGCGGCGGCACGGTCACCGTCGTCGTCGTCCTCCCCGGCCAGCCCCCAGGCCCCTCCGTAGTGCTTCTCGGCCTCGGTGAGGTGGCCGTGTTCCCAGAACATGACGCCCATGCCGATGTGGATACGGCGTATCGCCTCGCGGTCCTGGTCCTCCTGGGCCATGGTGAGCGCGGTCGTGTAGGTCGACCACGCGGACGAGAAGTCGCCGCTGTACGAGTAGATGTCCCCCAGTCCGGCGAGGTTCACCATCTCGCCTTCCCGATCGTCACCGAGCCGGCTGCGCACGGCTTCCCTCTGGGTCCGCAGTTCGGTCCCGCTGCCCCAGCGGTGCACCAGGTCGTCCATCGATTCGATCAGGCCATGTGCGCAGTCGTGCAGTCCCGCCCGGAGCCAGACGTCGACGCGCGCGAAGTGCGCGTCCAGGTCGACCATGCCGTGGACGTCGTCGTCGTCCTTCTGCATGCCCTGCAACACCCCGGCCGCTCGCAGCAGGAGGACACGTCGGGTCGGCGACTCACTCGCGTCCGCCCGCCGGTCACCACAGGCCAGACGATTGAGCACGGCCTCGATCTCGCTCTTGCGCAGATAGCTGCGGCCGTCCCGACGCTCCAGGACGAATCCGGCCGCCACGAGCGCTCGCAAGGCCGGCTCGATCCGGGGCGCTGGCACATACGGCTCCAGGATGCCGATGACGGCTTCGGTATCGGCCGGAATGCCGAGCGCTGCCAGCCCCTCCGCCACCCGCTGCTGTTCGATGGGGAGGCGGTCGACGAACTTGTGCACCAGGCGTTGATGCACCTCGCTCGTCGGCACGGAGGACAGCCACGCTCCGATCTCGTGGACCTGCATCGCCGGCGGATCACTGCTGATGCCCGCGGAAAGCAACTCGGCGAGCCGCGGGTTGCCGGCCAGACGGCCGTGAACGCGCCGTAGATCGCTCTCCGACAGGACGGCCAGTCCGTACATGTCGCTCGGGTCCAGTGCGGCGAAATGCTTCCGCAGCCACAGTGGCTTGTATCCCCTGAGACCGATGTGGACGGCGTTCTCCGTCCACGCCACGCCTGTCGTCGCCTCGGGCACGTGCTGCGTCACGAAAACGACCTTGACGAGCGGGTTCGGCCGGCTTTGCACGGCCTCCAGCGCCAGGTCGAGCTCCGAGTCACGCAGGACGTGCTCGTCGTCGAGAAGGTTCTCCGCCGAGTCGATCACGATCACCGGCCGGAAGCCGGCAGTCGTATCGAGGCCGTCGAGGGCGATCTCCAGACGAGCCCGTGCGAAGGGGCCGGCCGCCTGACCCGACCCAGGTGGTTCGATGTCCTCGACCAGAGTCGCCACGCCGATCTCTCCGTACGGTGTGGCGTCGTGCCAGCGAACGGCCGAGGACTCGTCCTCCGGATCGGCCCTGCCCAGATCGGCGAGCACCTCGCGCACCAGCGCCGTCTTCCCTATCCCGGCCGGACCACTGACCACGATGACCGAGGTGGCCTGATCGTCCAGCGCCGCGCGAAGACGGCTCTGCGGACCCTCTCGGTCCACGAAGGCAGATCTGTCCCGCCCCGATCGGCCGGTCGGCCGCGCCACTACGGTGCCGGTCGCCCCCAGGATCGCTCCCGCGTCGAAGGACTCCGAGCGCGCCGCCGACAGGTCCACCGTCCCGAGCAGGACCCGGGTGAGCCGCCCCGCCAACCGTGCGCACCAGCGTCGGGCTTCCGGCGTACCGCTCTTGTATGCGCTGTGCAGCATCGCCTGGGCGAGCAGGGAGACCTTCAGTTGCTTGTGCCAATACTCCGGATCCCCGCGCTTGTCGACGACGAACTGGAGCGCGGGTTCCCGAAGTGCGTCAATGATCTTTCGCACCCTGCCCGGCATGCCGCCATCGAGGCGCTTGTCGCGCTTGTCGCGCTCCAGATAGGCGAGAAACGTCTCCTGGCTGTCCGAGGAGGACTCCCCGATCTCCCGCGAGCAGAGCGAGATCAGCAAGGTGGCGAGATCCCGGCTGAGCGGTGCCCGCGCGTCGTAGGTGGCCAGGTCGATCAGCCGGAAACGGTCCGCTTCGACGCGCCCGTCGTACGCGGGTACAAGGATGTTGTCACCGTGGAGGTCGCCGTGTGTCCGGCCCACCAGACAGTGGATCTCCCGCAGTGTCGCGGGCATGTCCTTGGTGAACAGTCGCCACGGGTTGGGCAACGGCTGGCTCTCGCCCGGCAGTTCCAGGAGGTCCGGCGTGAGCAGGCCGCGCTTTCGCGCCCAGTCGTACAGCCACCCGTCGGTCCTGAAGCCGTCGCCCAGCTCGCACGTCAGCAACTCGGCCACCGTCGCCGACTCGCTGTCGTACTCATCACCGGTCCACCCCAGGAGCATCTCGCACCAGATCGTCTTGCAGGCGTCGGCGAGTCGGTCGAGATCCACGTTCCCCAGGGGAATGCCGTCCGCCATGAACTGACCGACGACAAGGGCGTTCTGGGGACAGGCGACCGGTTGAAAGGCGAACTCGGCGAGGTGCTGTAGGCGGAATTCCTGGGGTGCCTCATGCAGGGCCGCTGCGTGCTGTTGGCTCTCCCGGCGGCGGTTCGCCGGCACCGGCGGGCAGAACTTGATCACGCACCATTGTGGTTCGGGCCGCCCCGTGGCTTTGGTCAACAGCGCCTTCGCGAGCCGGGCTCCGGTAAAGCCCCGACTTCGTGCCTCGATGGTGCCACTACGGATCTTGAAGCCGCTGACGAGCAACGACTCGATGATCGCCGAAGCGACGTCGGCGTCTCCGAACTCGCGAGTCAGATCTTCCAGGGCGGTCATGGCCGCGGGAACCTCGATTCCAGCTCTTGCATCCTGATCTGGAAATCGCCCTTGTCCTGGTCGTGATAGCGCCGGAAGTACCAGGCCGGCAGGCGGGGCTGGAGCCGTCGCATCTGATAGAGCGTGTCCTGGACCTGACGGGCGAAGCAGGTCAGCACCTCCGGTGTGGTGATCACCGGTGATGTGGGGTTGTCGATGACCGCGCGCACCAACCCGAGGACGCGCAGCCGCTCCTGAATGCTCGTCATCTGTGTGCGGTACATCTCCAGGCACAGAAGCAGCAGACCGAGCGAGGGAACGAACCACCCGGTGACCAGTCGGCTCATCGTCCCGCTGGTGGCGAGGGTCAGCAGGACCCCCGCCGCGGACCACAGCACCAGCACCCCGAGCATCAGCTGGGCGAAGCGAAGCCGGATCCGGGCCCCCCAGGCCAGGTTCTGTTCCAGGCAGAAGAGCACGTCGTAGGGCGCGGCGGCATCCACCACGAGGTAGTAGCCCCGCAGCCGGTCCTCACCGCCACGAAAGCGCCGGCTCAGCCGGCTCACCTCGTCGTCACCGATCCGGTTCCCGACCGCAACGCTGTTCCACGGCAGGCCGAGTACGTCGGAGTCGAACATCTCCTGAAGGGTCGCGGCGATCCGCAGGTACCGCTCGGCCCAGGGCGCCATCACCCCCATGTAGAGCGCGGCCCAGAGCGTGCCACCGAGGGTGATGGCGGTGCCGTACCGCGAACCCGAGACGGACAGCAGGCCTGCGACGGCCAGAGCGATCGAAACGCCCAGGCTCAGCGTCTGTGCTCGCTGATTGCGGAGGTGAGCCACGGCGATGGCTTTGAGTACGCGCATGGCCGCGGCGTTCTCCTGCCGGTCCGCGATGTGCTGAGTGCTCACCAACGCCCCTCCCCCGAGTGCGGTTCCACCTAGTGAGTTTCACACGTCCGGTAGCCCTGGCGGTACAGTCAGTTGTCTTCCGTAACCGACGGTGCGCCCGCCAGGCCGCCGACGACTCGCTCGCGCACGAGATCATCGTGCTGCACCTCACGTCCCGGAAGACTTATGGCGTTCCGCGCATCCATGCCGAACTGCGGCGTCTGGGACGCCAGGTGAACCGAAAGCGCGTCGCCCGTGCGATGCGCGAGCGCGACATCCGGGGCGTCACCCGGAGGAAGTACCGCTCGCTGACCCGGCCGGACAAAAAAAGCGAAGCCGGCCCCGGACCTGATCGGCCGCGATTTTCACGCCTAGCGTCCCGGAAAAGCTGGTCGGCGACATCACCTACCTGCCGACGGCCGAGGGCTGGCTCTACCTCGCCTGCTGGCTGCACCGGGCCACCCGCGAGGTCGTCGGCTATGCCATGGCCGATCACCACCGCGCCGAACTCGTCGTGGACGCCCTGGACATGGCCGACGGCCGGGGGAACCTGGAGCCGGGCTGCGTGATCCACAGCGATCGCGGCAGCGAGTACACCTCGACTCAATTCCAGGATCAAATAAGGGAGTTGGGGCTGCGGCAGAGCTGCGGGCGCACCGGATCATGTTTCGACGCCGCCGTGGGGAGTTTCTGGGCCCTGCTCAAGGAGGAGATCGGCACCCGGATCTGGCCCGACCGGGCCACCGCCCGCGCCGAGGGATTCAATTTCATCGAGACCTTCTACAACCGCCGCCGCCTACGCAAACACAAGATCTTCGGCTACCTCACCCCGGCCGAGACCAGGCAGCGGCATCAACACGCCCTCGCGGCATAACCATCGAGTGTCCAAGATCATGAGGAAACTTCCAAGGCCGGGAAGTTAACGTATTCACGCTGGTGGCAAGGGGGTTGAGGGACGTTTCGGGCTGGCGTAGGTAGCGGGCCCGGTCTTGTCGATGAGTCCATGGCCGGCCCAGCGGTCGAGCTGGCGATACATGGTGGCCAGTGTGATGTCGCCGAGATGTCGGGCGAGGTCGCGGGTGTGCCAGTGACGGTCGGGGTCGGCGTGGAGGAGGTCCAGGACGCGTTGCCGGCGGCGGTCGGCTGGCGGGGTGTGGCGGTCGTCGTGCGAGGCAGTGGGCAGATCAGGCTCGGGTTCGACGATGATGATGGCGAGTTCGGTGACCTGTCGGCTGGTGTCGGGGCGACCGTCCTCGAGGCGTTCGTTATATCGGGAGATCGGCGATTTCACCTTGCGAGTGCTCACCCGCGGCCGCCTCGGCGGGAGCAGACCGGCCAGGACACGCTGGCCTATGACGCCGACCCGACCAGGTTGCGTGGCGATGCCAGCGGCCTGGACGACCAGGTCACGAGCGGTCTGCAGGGCGATCGTGAAGCCGCACCGGTCGGGGTCGGTGCCCGGCCTCGATTCGGCGGCATCGACCATCACCGTCCGCAGCACCTGGTAGAGCGTCAGCAGAGTCCACATTTCCTGCTCAACCCCTTCGGGGTCTTGTGAGCGCAGGAGTCGGCCCTGCTGGAGGGTATGCCGCAGCGCGTAATACGCGGACTCGTGCTCCCACCGCTGATGGTAGAGCGCGACCAAGGTCTTGGCCGGGTAGCGTCGGGCATCGGTCAAGGTCGTGGCCAACTGGTAAGTGCCCGTGAACGAGGTGCCGTCGGCGCAGGTCACGGCGATCTGCGCCTCCACGATCCGGACCGGAGTGGTGCCGATGACGGACAGGTACGAGCCGTCGGCCAGGCGGACCAGGACAGGGGTGCGTCGCCTGGAACGGAGCCGACCCAGGAACTGCGCGCCAGTGTCGGCCACGGCAGCAAGGAACTTGTTGCCGTCGAAGCCCTTGTCCCACAACACCAGCATGTCCGGGCCGAGATGGTGCAGCAGCTGCCGGGCGTACGCGGTCTCACCGTCACTGGTGTGGCCGAACACGGCGCCGATCATCGCGCGGGTGCCGGTCTCGACCAGCGTCATCAGCTCCAGCATCGGATACGTACCGTGTCCCGGAACACCGAACCAGTCCCGGTTCCGGACGCTGTCGGCAAGCTTGATCGAGCTACAGCCGTCGAAGGAGACGGTCCGGTACGGCCCGAACCGCACGCCGGGCGTCGCCGGCCGCGCCAGCGTGCCGGACAGCACCTCGAACAGACGCCGCATCGTGGCGGTGCCGACCCTGCGGCGCAGGTCACGCAGCGCCTTCGCGCTAGGCATCGCCACGTCCAGCCCGCCCAGCCCGGCGGTGAGCTTGGCCCACACCAGCCGGTAACCGACCTCCGGGAACAGGCACATCGCCAGCAGGAAGTACACCCCGACCCGCGAGGGAAGATCTCGCAGGCGGCGCTGCACGCCCCGCGTCTCGACCAGTACTTCGTCGACCAGCTCGAACGGCACGAGAGGGGTCAGCTCACCCAGATGGCCCGGAGCAAAGCGGCCTCCGGCCACCGTGAACTCACGCGAGACGGTCATCAACGCGGACGGCGGGGCACAATGACGCACGGGCAACGGAGCTCCATGGCAACGGGAAGTCTTGGCGGACTACCTGCTAACAGGGCCTCCGTTGCTGGCGTTTCGCCGCCGCACACTCACACCGCGATCAGCCTTGCCACCAGCAGCAATACGTTAACTTCCCGGCCTTGAGGAAACTTCACCGCCCCTGGACAAGCAGCCGGGTCCTGCACCTGCAGCACGGGTCCTTGCCAGGGGTGTTGACAGAAATGAGCCTCGGGCGCTGCTGAGTCGGCGGTACTGCCGATAGGCCCGTCGATCTCTTCGCCGTAGGCGTGGGAGTTGGGGGTTCCTGCCCTTACCCCTCACAGCAGGGATTCCCACGTCACGGCCGTTTCCCGTTCCATGGTCAGTGTGGTCAGCAGGAACGGATGACCACTTCGCGCCAGGTGTCCCCCGGCCTCACCGACGCAGCAGAACGACGTCGGCACCCAGATTCCCGCCCTCGACAGCGCGAACACCCGTAGAAGCCGGTGCCCGCGCTGCAGTGACAATTGGAGGAGTTCGACCGGGTCGCCGAGGAGGTCCGCATCACCCGCAAGACGCTGCTGGCTCTGCCTGATCCATCCCCGCCCACGCCGCCGACCGCGAAGCTGCCGGACCATCCGGGCTACCGGCAGATCATGGCGGTGTTCGCCGCGGCCGACGCCCCGTTGCGGGCGCGGGGGAGGTTGCCCATCACCTCGTAGAGCTGCTGCGGGGTCAGCGGGGCGGTGGGGAGCAGCCCGGCGGTGTGATCACCGCAGCAAGGGCTGTAGAACGGGCAGGCAGGAGACTGCTTGGAGTCTGCAATTGTGGTGCTGCCGAAGCCGATCAGGGCGCCATCGGTTGGCTGTGGGGGCGGTGACCTTGGGCTCCGATGCGGGTGACGCCACTGGCAGCTTCGAGTTATTGCCGCAGGCGATGGTTGTCCAGGGTGATCTGCTGGATGTGGGCGGCGGCGAGCGTGAGGTGGGAGCACAGCTCTCTATTACGTCGCTTCAGTTTCGCGTTTCGGGCAACGAGTTCGTCGTAGCGGCTGGTTGAAGTACCTGCTTGCGGTGCTGGGGGCCGGGCGGCCTCGGCGATGTCCCGGCTGATATCCGGGAAGTGGCGGCGGAATGTGGTGTTGCTCAGCCCGAACTCTCGGGCCAGAGCAAGGACAGTGGGACGCTTGCCGGTCTCAGTGGCCCGCTGGCGCAATCGGGTCAGAGCCACGCGGACCCGAGCTTCGGATGGGAGGTCGACGCGGCGGGTCACGAGAGCTCCCGCGTTGTGCTGCCGAGGAAGTCTTCGCCTGCTTTGTACTTCACTGCGTGACCCTATTGAGCCCGGGAGGGCCGATGCTCCGCACTCCGAACGCGGACAAGGCCTGGAAAGGCATGACGGGGTCATTCCCGACCCCAGAGGCGTCGCCAAGGCCAGTATGCCGCCCCGAGCAAGGTGGAGAGGACGGCTTACGCCGTGCTGCTGCACGGACCGGCTGCGCGCTCAGGCGGCGCCGACGCGAGTCAGTGGCTGCTGCTGCGCGACCGCACAGCCAAGCGCCTGTAACCGACGCACCAGCAGCAGCCACACTCCATGAACGCGTCAGCCGCCCAAGACGCCGTCGAGGCAGTCCCGCACCGGCCCATACAGACCGCGCGGAACCAGCCTGCGCACCATCGCCCTGCGAGGCCCAGACGACCCCCGTGACCGCCCTGACGCTCATTGGAGCCTTTCCGTGCGCGCTCAGGTCAGCGCAGGCCGTCTGTGTCGTCGTGCTCTTCGCCGACCGATAGTCGCCGACCTGAATGGCTAGGGCCTTGCCATTGAGGCTCAGGCCTTCACGGCGGGCAGAAGCTCGGCGATTCTCCCCCGTCATCGGCCGCCGTCAGCAGCCGTACTCCTCCAAAACCGTGCGCGTGGTGCGGTCAAGAGGGCGCAACGGGTCGGTGCAGGTTTCACGGGCCGGACCAAGGCGAAGAGGGGGTCTCCCCTGCTGGGACGCACCACCAGCCGACTCCGTCCCAGGAGGCGGCCACCACCCGGAGACGGACCTCCGCGCCTTCCCACCCGCCTGCCGCGATGAGAACCGACCCGCTCCGCCGGAGCACGGCGCGCAGCCTGCGGGCCACCTGGCCGCTCACCGGCCCAGCGCCCCGACCAGCACAACCGGGACCGCTTCGAGCGTGATGGCCAGAACCTGCCCCCATCGGGGCCCGGGCTCGTCAATCCGCATGCCGCGGGCCAGCTCCAGGCCGGCGGACTCGGCGGCCAGCATGCCCAGCTGCGGCAACCCCACGGCCGCCCGACCGGCCGTGCCCTGAACGGCCGGCGCAGCGAGCGCCAGGAGAAGCGGCTTGTCCCCGCCGGCACTGGCCGCCGTCCCCCGAGCGCGAGCGGACGGCCCTGCGGCAAGCACGATGCTCAGCGGTGATCTCAAGGTCTCACCGGTGCCGTGCTCACGTCTGTCGTCTACCACCGGTGCACCCACACCAACGGTAATCGAACTTGCATGCTACTACTGCAAGCCGACTGCCTCAGACGCCACCCCGTCGTGACTGGGTGTCCCGTGTCACCGATTCCTAATGCCGTTCGTCAAGCCGCAGGGCACGCGCGAAGTGACGGGCTGGGGATTGTCAGAGGTGCCCAGTACGGTCCGTTCATCAGACTGGGGAGGGCTCATGGCGACCAAGTGGAGCTTGACGATCGACTGCGCGTACCCGGCCAAGCTGGCCGAGTTCTGGGCGCTGGCATTGGGCTATGCGGAGAAGCCCGCGCCCGCAGGGTTCGGGCGCTGGGAGGAGTGGTTCTCGCACCATGGCGTTCCGGAGGACGAGTGAGATGACGGGGCGTATCTCTCGGATCCGGACGGCGTAGGCCCCACCTTGTCCTTCTTGAAGGTGCCGGAGCCGAAGTTGGTGAAGAACCGGTTGCACCTCGACGTGCAAGTCGGTGGCGGCCGTGAAACACCGTGGGAGATCCGCTGGCCGCGCGTGGTCAAGGCGGTCGAGCGGTTGACCACGGCGGGTGCGATTGTGGTCCGCGAGGACAAGCTGCAGGGCAGGCCGGATCACGTGGTGATGGCAGACCCTGAAGGTAACGAGTTCTGCCTGGTCTGACTGAACGCGCCAGATCAACCGTCCGACGCGGAACGTGTCGCGTCGGTTTCTACGCGGCAGCCCTTGCCGGCGGAGATGGCTCGTAACACCGGCCGTCACGCAGGAGGGCCCATAGGACGTCGACCCGGCGTCGAGCGAGAGCCAGGACAGCCTGGGTGTGACGCTTTCCCTCGGCACGTTTGCGATCGTAGAACTGACGAGACTCGTCACAGTGCCGGATACTGAACAACGCCGACGTGTAGAAGACGCGTTGGAGACGGCGGTTGTAATGCTGCGGGCGCCGCAGGTTGCCGCTGATCTTGCCGGAGTCACGTGGGACGGGCGCCACGCCGCCGAAGCCTGCGAGGCGGTCCGGGGTGCCGAAGACGCTCTTGCTGCCGCCGGCGGCAGCCAGGAACTCGGCGCCGAGGATGATGCCCAGGTCCGGCATGCTGGTGATCACGTCGAAGGCGTGGTGGTCACGAAACCAGGCCTCGATGAGCTTGTCAAGGTCGGCGACCTGCTGTTTGAGGGCCATCACTTCCTTCGCGTGCGTGTGCACCAGCTGAGCAGTCAGCTTCTCTCCGGGGAGGCTGGTGTGCTGGTGCTCAGCGGCTTGGACGGCCGTTTCGGCGCGCTGGTCGACGCTGCGGACCTTGCGGTTGCGCAGCCAGTTCTCCAGCCGTTTGGTGCCGAGCCGGCGGATGGTGGCCAGCGTCTGGTAGCCGGTCAGGAGTGTGAGCGGGCCGGTGCTGGTGAGGTCCAGCGCGCGCTCCAGACCGGGGAAGATGCCGGTGAGCTGGGCGCGGAGGCGGTTGACGGTGCGGGTGCGGTCGGTGACCAGGTTCATGCGGCGACCAGTGAGGATCTTGGGGTCGGTGACGGTGTCGTCGCCGCTGCGTAAGGGGTGCAGATCGCGGCGGACGCGGACCTGGTCGGCGATGACCGCGGCGTCCCAGTCGGTCTTGCCCTCGCCGCGGTAGCTCTCGGAGGCGCGGTGGATCGCCCGGCCGGAGATGTAGCGCACCGTCTGGTCGTGGTTGAGCAGGATCACGATGGCCAGGGCGGCTCCGCCGTCGGCCAGGTCGATGCCCCAGGTCACTTCGTCGCCCATGGCGAGGCTGTCGGCGAGCAGTTCGGTCTCGTCGTTGGCGACGCGTCGGGACAGCAGCTGGCGGCCGCTCTCGTCGATCGCGACGCAGTGGTGGTGGGTCTTGCCTGCGCCGATGCCGGCCCAGATCGCGGCCAAGTTGCGCCTCCGTGCGGTGTGCTGCTGGTACCTCCCGACGGACGACCTCGCTGTCGATTCCCTACGGAGCGATCATTCGCAATTCCTAATTGACAGCCGAGTCGTCGTGGGGCGCCGGGCGGCCAATCGATGGAAGCCACAAGTGGCAGAAGTTTGAAAGCCACACCCGACGCCCCTGGGTGGGCCAACCATACGAAGGGCTCGCCCTGTCCCAGAGAAGAACGTAGGGAAGTTTGATCACGCGGCACACGTGACGTCCGTGCCGGTCATGTCCAGACACTCGATCCAGGCAACTCCGCCAGGTTGACGTGCGGCGGGGAGTCGCGCGGGGTGGTGATCGAGCAGAAAGATCACTTTTCGCCCCATAGTTCTGCGTGCAGTCGGCTCGCTGATGGGGTGTGCGCCGACGGAGGGATCGCAATCAGGGCTGTGGCCGATGCCGAATTCGAAACCAAGGTACTCAGGAGCGACAAGCCGGCACTCGCCCAGTACTGGGCCGAATGGAGTGCGCCCAGCCGCACGCTCTCCCCGATTGTGCAGGAGATCGCGGCCGAACAGGCGGACAAGTTGGTGACCGTCAAGATGAACATCGACGAGAACCCCCCTGCCCCCGGGAGAGCTCGGGGTCACCGACCTTCCCACCTTGCTCGTCTTCCAGAATGGTGAGGTGGCCAAAAAGATCGTCGGGGCCAAGTCCAAGAGCGCACTGCTCCGCGATCTGGCCGAGTTCATCTGACCCAGCCCGGTGAGCGGCCGCCGCTAGCCGAGCCGCTCGCCTCGGGGCTCGGTGGCCTCGTCAAGCCCCTAGCCAGCGCGCGAATCTTCGATGACACGTGATCAGAGTTCGGTGGCACAGGACAACATGTCCTGTGCCACCGAATCTTGAGTGTGCATCATCGAAGGTTGGCCGGCGCGGGCTCCGCGAGTCACCGCTCCCTCATCAGGAGATGCAGCAGCGTTACCGCAGCGATTCCGACCAAGAGGGCGGTGCCGAACGCGGGATGCTCAAAGGCCGCATAGACCGCGCCGGAACCGACAAGCCCAAGCAGTACCGTTCGCTGATCTGTCGGACCATTCATCGGAGTCCCCTCCCCGTGTGCGCCGCCATCGGCTTCGGCGGCCTTCATCTAGCCGGGTGATGTGCTTCCGATGGAAACAACGACTGGAATCGGGACAGATTTCCCAGCCTCCCTCTGGATTTCTCTGATCACGCAGTACCCTGCCCGGCCGCCCGCAGAGGCGGCGTGCCAATAGCGCGCATGGAGGTGCAGGCGAAACCTGAGTCGAGGAGGATCTCGATGCCCTCAGGGCATCTACAGCCACTCCATACGAGAGACCTGGGTCACTCGCACTTCGATGACGCGCAATGAACCTTCATTGGCACAGGACAGCGTGTCCCGTGCCACCGAACCTTGATTGTCCGCTGACATCCAATCCAGTCGTTTGACAGCGAACCTAATCGTGAGAGGCAAGCATGCTCCTGCATGCAGGAGCGGTGCCTGCGACGCTAGATCATTGAAGACGCAGACCAACGAGAGTCTCAGGCGATCTGGTCCGGGGTTGTCGGGTTGAGGACGAAGGGAGTAATCGCTGCAGCGGTGAGTGGGGAGGACAAATACGCTCCGAGGGTGTGGAAGTCGATACGGCCAATCGGGGTGTCGGCGTGCTGGTCAACGGGGAATCGGTCGCCGAGCCGGCGGGGAATCGCCACAAGGTCGCCTGTGTCGGCGAGGTTCACCCAGTAGCGGACCCCGGCAGGTCGGGCACCCCGATCGGCGATGGGTGCGGGCTCCAGGTGATCAAAAATCCCGCCTGGCAGGCCAAGGGGAGAGCCCAGGGTTACGAAGCAGTCCACGGTCAGTTCCGGGTGAGCATGGAGGGCCTCGTACGCGACGACGGAGCCGAGGGAGTGCGCCAGCACCACGCGGGGGCGCACCCGCCGGATCGACTCGGCCACGGCGGATCGGGCGGCAGCCCGTACCTGCGGAACGTGGAGGTAGCGGCGGACCTCGCCCGCCAGCTGGACGGCGAGCCGGATGACCGTCCCGATGGGGATGTTGCGGCGTTGGGAAACCCAGGACAGGACCTGCCGCAGCGGTGCAGTAATCAGTCCCTGCCGTTCCTGGAGGGAGGGTGAACCCAGGGCCAGTGCCCAGGCGATGACCACGGACTGTTCACGTTCGTCGATAGCAAGTACATCCGGCACGACAGCCTGCCGCTCCGCAGCGTGGGTGTGGTGAGCGTAGTACGCGACGTGCAGGGCAGGGAGTTGGTGGGCGCCCAGTCCGGCAGCCGTGAAGCCATGCTGAAGTTTGAGCCGCCACTGCCCTGCTAGTTCGGTGGCCGCTTGTTCCGGCGAGCGGCCGTTCAGGTGGTTGCCGATGCCGTGCACTGCGACGATCGTCACTGCTCTGGTCCTTCCTCCACGTGACAATGGACGGAGTACGCGGGGAATCGCCACGGGCCGCCGGTGGTCACACCGTCGACCTTGCTGATCTCGTACTCGTGTGCCTCTAGCCGCACGACCTCAAATCCGTCGGGCGTCAGTACGTCGACGAGAGCATCGTGGAGTTGTGCAGTCGTCGCGGTCATGGGGCAGGTGTAGACCAGGCCGGAGGACGGCGGCAGTCCCTTCTCCCATTCGTCGGTGGTGTGCAACTCCCACCCGTCTGCGCGGGGATCGCCGCATAGCAGTTCGCCCGGAAACCAAGCCAGGACGTGGGTGACGTGGACGGTCGGCCGCCTCGGATGGAGCGCCGGCGCCGTTGCGGAGCAGGCCCAGTCGAGGGCCGTGACATGGCCGGACTTGCTGCCTGTCAGCACGCCGTTCTCGTAGGGGGCGATCGTGTGCACTTGATCCGGTACTGGGGCCGGCGGGCCGAGGGGATCGCCGGATTCGGCATCCCATGCCTGGACCTCCGTCTCGCTGACAGCGGCATGGCGGTCACCGACCACTCCCAAGACGGCAAGCACGGCACCGACGGTGTGGCCACCCTGTGGTCCGCCACGCTCGACGCGCTCGCCGCGGGAACGGATGTGGTGGCGCACGACGACCGCATCGAGCTGATCGGTGCTCCCGACCCGGATGCCTCCCGGTTGATCGTCGTCAGCGCCGGGAACATCCGCGGGCTCATGCCGCACCAGATCCGCACCCCGCAGGGCGATCTGGACTACATGACGATGTGTGACCTGTCGAGGATCGAAGAGCCCGCGCAGGCACACAACGTCCTCACCGTCGGAGCGTTCACCGAACTCACCGGCGTGCCCGAGGACTCTTCGTTCTCGGGATTCCGGCCGCTCGCGGCCTCTGGCCGGCTTTCCCCGTTCAGCCGGACCTCCGTCGCCCTGACCGGAACGCCCCTGGTCAAACCCGACATCGTGATGGAGGGCGGCAATCTGCTGGTCGACCCCGGAGAAACTCTCCTGACCCCGCACGACGTGGTCAGCGTGACCACCACCGGCAAGGACTTCTTCCGGCAGGTCAGCTCGGCGAACGCGACCAGCTCCGCCACCGCCCAGGCCGCGTACCTTGCCGCTCTCGCCCACGCCGCATACCCCCATCTGACCCCGGAAGCCGTACGCGGGCTCTTGGTGCACGAGGCACGCTGGACACCCGCGATGACAGGCGCAGGTCTGCACACGAGTACCGGCCGCCCGCGGCTGGCGAAGAAGGACCTGATGAAGCAGGTCATCCGCCGTTACGGATGGGGCGTACCGAGCGCCGAACGGGTGCTGTCCAGCGCCGCCAACGCCGTCACTCTGATCGTGCAGAGCCAGCTGGTCCCGTTCCGCAAGGAACCCGGCGTCGGCGTGCGCCTGGCCGAGCTCCACCTGCACGAGCTCCCCTGGCCGCTGGAGCAGCTGCGCGACCTGGGCCCCGCCACCGTCGCACTGCGGGTGACCCTGTCCTACTTCGTCGAACCGAACCCCGGGCGCCGCGGAATGCAGGGCAAGTACAGCTACGCATCACACAAGCTGCGCTTCGCCATCAGGGCACCCGGCGAGTCCGTGGACGGCTTCCAGCGGCGCATCACCGCGCAGGCGGAAGCCGAATCCGACACCCCGCCAAGGCCTTCGAAGCGGACGAGAAATGGCTGGTCGGCAGGAACGGCCGGAGATCGGCTGGTAGTCCGCCACCACACCATCGCCCCCGCTCAAACGGGCAGGGTGCCCCAGGCCGAGGGCGACGCTCGCGCAGCACGCTCAGCACAGTCCGGCCAGGTGACCTTGCCACCGGCGCAACCGCCTCCTCGACGAGGTCGTCAGATCACAGCCGACTGGAATGCGGTGAGCGCGTGCATTGTGTCGGCGGTTGCAACGTAGAGCTGCCGGTAGAGGCCATACAGCTCGTCGTAGACCGGAGCTGTTTCGCGATGGGGAGTAACCACACGCGCGACGGGGTTCCACGATCGTGCAGAAGTCGCCGTGTCGGGCGCTGCTGCCTTCGCGGCAAGGAGAGCTGACCCGTAGCTGGCGCCGACGGTGATGCGGGGGACCAGCTGTTCGACGCCTGAGATATCAGAGACAAGCTGCAGCCACAGATCTGATTGGGTGCCGCCCCCCACTGCGACCACGCGGCGGATGTCGACGCCCGCCTCGCGCATCGTCTCGATGTTGTGACGGACGGCGTAAGCAGTTGCCTCAAGACCGGCACGGTAGAGGTCACCACGGTGGTGATCGAGTGTGAGACCGGCGATAACACCACGAGCGTGCGGGTCCATGATCGGTGTGCGTTCACCCGAGAAGTAGGGAAGCATGATCAGGCCGCGCGCACCAGGTCCGGATTCGGCGGCCTGAGCAGTGAGTTCGCGGTGGCTTCCGTGCAGGAGTTCGGTCATCCACTCGGTCAGGGCGCCAGAGGTTCCCAGTCCGCCGGCGAGACAGTGAGTGCCTGCCTCGACACCTGCGGTGGTCCACATCGAGGCAGAGCGAGGCACAGTGGTGCGGCTGGTGGCGGTCAGGAACATGGTGGTGCCGTACATGATCATCAGATCGCCATCACTGCACGCATCGACGCTGACGCCCTCCGACCATGCGTCGATGGTGCCGGCGATCACTGGAATGCCTGCAGGAAGGCCGGTTGCTGCAGCTGCCTGTTCTGTGACGGTCCCGCCGATGTCGCTTGCCCAGGCCAGTGAAGGGCGCAGCACATCCGGAGCGTAGTGATCCCACCACTCCGGAATCCACTCGTTCATCTCGATGTCGTAGAACGGGGTGCACTGACTCGCGGACTGATGGTCCAGGACGTAATTGCCCGTCAGGTTCCAGAGCAGCCACGACGCAGGCATGAAGATGCGCACGGCGCTGGACCGGACCTCCTCGTTGCCGAGAGCCCATGCGATCTTCGGACCTGCCGACTGTGAGGACAGCGACGACCCGCAGCGCCGCACGATCTCCTCATGGCCGAGCTGCTCCGTCATCAACCCCGCGGTAGCAACCGCGCGCGTGTCAATGCCGTACAGAATCGCCGGATGCAAGGGCCGACTCGTCCTGTCGGCCATCATCACGCATGGTCCCATGCCGCTGATACCGATCCCGATGATGTCCGCATCGATGCCTCTGACGGCTTCGAGCAGTTCGCGGGCGAGATCGATGAACTCCTCCCACCAGACCGTTGCGTCCATTTCGACCCAGCCTGGCTGGGGGCGTGCGACAGCGTGAGCGCGGTTGGCTTGCGCGACGATGCGGCCGTCTGCGACGTCGACGAGAATGGCTTTGCTGCTGGATGTTCCCACGTCCATACCGAGCACCATGCGGGTGGAGTTCTGCGACCGTTCCGATGTCATGTACTGATGCGTCTCTCCGTTGGGTGCCCGGTACTGGACTTGCGTGTGCTCTGGGGCCGATGGGGCAGCAGACGGCCCTTTGGCCCCAGGAAACCCTTACTACCCGCTACGACGAGCCTCGGCCGGCTGCGCGCCGACAGGGGTGGTCAGCAGCCTACGCAGAAGGGCGAGGCTCTTTACGGTTTCCTCGATGGGGTCACGCTCAGGGTGCAGATCGGGGATCCACCCCTCGTACTCGATGCAGAACAGGTGGTCGCTCCCAGCGTTGCGCACGGCCGCGAACATCTCGTCCAAGGGGAAGTTCGGGTCCGTTCCATGCTCATCGAGCTCAAGAATCTTGGCATGGATGAACGGCGCGTACGGCAGACACTCGGCGAAGCTCGCAACGTCGAGGGGCACTGCCAGCTCACGCGTCGGGTTCTCCGGGTAGCGCAGCGGCGGCATGCCCGCTCTCGGCCTGCGCCAAGCCTCGAAGTCCGGAGTGACGGTCAGCCACGGCGATCCGAAGGACCGTACAAGATCGAGAGTGCCCATCGGCGAGTTGAACGTCGCCGGTGCTCGCGGAGCCTCGAACGCCACCCGCACACGATGACGCTCGGCCAGGTCGGCAAGCCTCGGATAGAGACGCAGAAGACCTTCACGCGCCTCCTTGTCCGTAACGCCCGGCGCGGGGTTGCCGTTCTGAATGGTGAGGAAGTCCGCACCGAAGTACTCGCAGATCGCGAAGTACTCCTCGATCGAGCCGATCATGACGTCGATGTCGTTGTCGGCCATGGCCAGCCCGGCGAGCAGGTCCACCCAGAACCAGCACGACGACACCGTGAGGCCGTTCGCGGCCGCGGCATCGCGGATCATCCGGAGCCTGACCAGGTCGGGGTGCGGACTCAGACCCATCCACACATCTCCGACGTCGATGGAGTCGAACCCGATCGACGCCGCGGTCTCGACCATCTGCGGCAGCGTCATCCGCTCACTGAGCAGCAGACCCTCGAACGACCAGGGGTTGAGCGATATGCGGGCCGTCATCATGCCGCCTTTCGACCGGTCGTTGCGGGCAGAGTCGTAGCCAGTGAGGCTTCCAATCGCCCCTGGGAGGTGGGGTAGCGACCGTCTCGGTCAATGAGCGGTGTGCTCGTCACGAGCGGCAGTTCGAAGTCGCACCTCACGTGGTGTCGCAGGGCGCGTGCGAGCTGCGCACTACGCGCCTCGACCCGAAGCGGCTCAAGCGGTTGCCACCAGATCTCGGAGATGGTGGCGATGTCAACGCAGGCCAGTCGCTGGCCGCGGAGCACGAGAGTGGTCGCGTGCGGATCGATCGGAATCCCATCCACCTCGATCTTGAGGGATCGGAACCAACCCAGCGGGCGGCCTGCATGAAAGAAGCGGTTCACGATCGTGAACTCGACGCCGTCGACTTCTTCCGTCTCGGGCGGCGCGAGCTCGACAAGCTCTCTGAGCATGTCGGTACTGACCCAGTGAGCTGAGCCGATCGGCATTCGAGTTCCCTTCCTCGGAGTCGTGCACCCCCACAAGGCACCGTTCATGGTGCGCAAGGTGATCCCCCCGCCAACGGGCGACTCTCTTCGCGAGCCTCCACGAGGAGGTGGCGAGCATGGGGGAAGGCGCGACCGCGCCCTACTTTTGGAGTCACTCAGCCATAAGTATGGCCCGAGGAACTGCGGAGAAGCAACCACCGCCTGACCGAGGATTCTGCAGAAGAGCCCGGCGTCCGCACAGGGGGTGAACCCACCTCAGGGCCGCTGTGACATGCATCCTGGAGCACACGGTTGAGCGTACGACTCTGATGCTCCGCCCAGGACGTGGCGAATCAGGGGCGCTCGCTTCCTGCGTCAGCCGCGAAGAGGCTGGGGTGCCTGCAGCAGGAACCGTCCCGCAAGGCCAAGGAATCGAAGAACCGCGCCGAGGCCTACATGCGGGCCGACCCGACTCACGGGAGGCGATAGGTCGCCCTCCTTGTGAGCCCCAGGGCCAGCGAGCACCTCAATCGGTCTCTGCTATCCCGGCGAAGTACTTCTGTGTCGCGAAGGCGCTCGCCCCGATGAGCGAAGCACGGTCGCCGGCCGATGACTCACGAAAGCTCAAGTCGGCCGCCGACAGGGGAAACGCGTGCTCGGTGACGGCCTCACGCACGCCTGTGAGGAACTCAGGACCGCCTTCCAGCAGGCCCCCATCCATGACCACAACGGCCGGATCGAGGACCGAGACATAACCAGCAACGGCTGCACCGACTTTGCGCCCGCCCTCGCGCAACGCCTCGCGCACTTCTTCGTCGCCCTGGCGCGCGGCCGAGACGATCGAGGAGGCGGAGTCGGTCCGCAGACGGTCACCGAATCGGCGCACCAGGGCGGCACCGCTGGCCACAACCTCCAGGCAGCCTCTGTTGCCACACGTACACTCGTCGTCTTCGGGCCACGGGCCGCGGATGTGGCCGATGTGACCGACGTTGCCACTCGTGCCGCGCACGACGCGCCCTCCGACCACAGCGCCGGCCCCGATCCACATTCCGGCGTGCACGAAGAGCATGTCCTCACACCCAGGGCCACCGAAAGTGAGCTCACCTGCCGCCATGAGACTGCTCATGCCGTCGATGTGCACGGGGGCCTGCACGACACGATGCAGTCGCGACGCGATGTCATAGTCATGCCAGCGCGGGATGCGCGGCGGATTCCGGGGGCGTCCCGAGGCCGGGTCGACCGGGGCACTGAGGCTGACCCCGACTCCCAGTAGCGGGCTGCTGGACCCCTCTGCCGCCAGCACCTTCCTCACGAGGTCTTCGATCTTCTCGAACGCCTCATCGGGATCCTGGTCCAACGGCTGATCGACGGCGGCCTCGTGCAGCAGCCCCTGCCGCAGGTCGGTGAGCGCCGCCCTGAGACGCCCACCGTCGATCTCCACAGCAAGGATGACTCCGAATGTCGGACGCAGGCGGAACAGCGTGGCCGGCCGCCCCCCTGTGGACTCCGAGGTACCGATCTCCTCCAGTGCACCACATGCGACCAGAGAGTCCAGCCGCGGGCGTACGGTCGAACGCGCCATCCCAGTTGCGGCCATAACCTCGGCCCGCGTACGGCCTCTTCCGTCTGCGAAGACCGCCAGCAGCGCGTCAGGCAGCACCGACGCAGCTGCGCGGGGGGTGGAATCAACACGATTTACGGCTGGGGCTCGCACGTTCTGATAGTACTGTGCAAGACTTCTGGTCGTTCCACTCCAAAAGTGGTGTGACCGGCTCCCCCAGCGAACTATGGGGTGACGTCGCCGCCCCGGCCACTACGTCTCTTCAAAGGGGAAGAGGTATGACCACAATCTCCGCGCAGCCATCCGCCGCTCATCGAGTGACGTTCATGCGCCTGTGCTTGATGATGCTGCTGCAGTACGGCACATTCGGCTCATGGTGGGTCACCGTGGGCCTCGTACTCACCTCCAAGGGACTCGGCAGTATTGTGGGCCTCGCGTTCACGCTGGCTGCGGTCGCCGCGATCGTCTCCCCTCTCGCGACCGGCGCCGTCGCTGATCGCTTCTTCGCCTCCCAGAAGGTCCTCGCACTGCTCCACATGGTCGGCGGGGCACTGCTGCTCGTGCTGGTCCCTCTGGTCGACGCGGGCAACGCCGGACTCCTCTTGCTCGTCCTGTTCGTCTACATGCTGTTCTTCCAGCCGACGCTCGGCATCGCGAACAGCATCGCCTTCACCCACCTGCCCGAGAAGTCGAACGCCTTCGCCTACATACGGGCGGTCGGTACGGTCGGCTGGATCATCGCCGGCCTCATCGTCGGACAACTCGGTCTGTCCGCAAGCACGTCGATCTTCATAGTCGCATCGACGATGTCGTTCCTTCTTGCCGGATACTCCCTCACGCTGCCTGCTACTCCTCCACCCGCCAGGGGAGCACACTTCTCCTGGGGTGACGTCGTCGGCGTTCGTGCGTTCCACCTGTTCAGAAACCGCAACTTCACGATCCTGATGCTCTGCGTCCTGCTGTCAGCAGTGCCGATCTCGATCTACAACTCTTACGGGTCGACCTACTTCAGCGAAGCAGGCATCCCCAACGTCGCATCCGTAATGGCTATCGGCCAAGCGACCGAGTTGCTGTTCCTGGTTCTCGTACCCGTCATTCTGCGTCGGGTCTCCATCAAGTGGGTCCTTCTTCTCGGTATCTTCGGGTGGGTGATCAGGGCCGCCGTTCTCCTTACGATGACGTCAGGTGACCTGGCGCTCGCGATCCTCGCCATCGCGCTGCACGGAATCTGTAGTGACTTCTTCATCCTCACTGCCGTTATCTACGTCGACCGGGTTACGCCCTCCGAGACACGATCACAAGCGCACTCCCTGTACATGTTCATCCAGCTCGGCGTGGGCAATGCCATCGGGTCCTATATTGCTGGATCTCTGTTCAATTCATCCGTCGGCGATCACGTCGAATCACTGGGCGCATGGAACCCGCTCTGGTACGCCGCATTGACGCTCTCGGCCGTCGCGACCATCATTTTCGCCGCTGCGTTCAAACGTCCGGAGGACGACGACCACGCCGCGGCTCCACCGACCGACTCCCAGGACGGTGTTCCGGACACGGCTCCAGCCGAGCCGAGCCGGAGCTCGTAGATGTAGTACCACTCGCATAAAGCTCAATGAGCACTCGGAAGCTCCACGCCGAAAGCGTCGACGCACCGTGATCATTCACCCGAGTGTGCAATCAGAAACAAGGAGCCATCTGTGACTCGTTTCGGAGTCGGCATCATCGGGGCAGGAAACATCTCGACCCAATACCTCGAAAACCTCACACGCTTTCCTGACATCAAAGTGCGCATGATCTCGGACGTCATCCAGGACCGCGCCCGCGCACAGGCTCAGACGTTTGGGATCGCCAGCTACGGAGACACTGACGAACTCCTCGGGCGCGAGGACGTCGACATCGTCGTGAACCTCACGGTTCCGGCTCTCCATGCCGAGGTCGGGGAGCAGATCATCCGGGCCGGCAAGCACACATGGAGCGAGAAGCCCCTCACAACAGACCGTCATTCAGCACGAGCGCTCCTGAAGGCTGCTGCCCAAAAGAACCTCCGCGTCGGCTGTGCACCGGACACGGTTCTCGGCCCAGGGGTACAGACAGCCCTCCGCTCCATCGCCCGCGGTGACATAGGCGAGCCGCTCACGGCCACGACCATCTTCCACATGCCTGGTCCCGAGTCGTGGCACCCGGCCCCCGACTTCCTGTACGCAGAGGGTGCAGGGCCGCTGTTCGACGTCGGCCCCTACTACATCACCACACTGGTTCACGCCCTCGGCGGCGCCTCACGGGTCCAGGCGGTTTCCTCCCAATCGTGCAAGACGCGAACCATCGGATCCGGTCCTCGAGCCGGTGAAGAGTTCGCTGTGGAAGTGCCGACCCACTACTCGGCCTTGATCGAGTTCAACGGCGGTACGTCCGCCCAGTCGACTCTGTCATTCCAGCACGCGATGACCCGCAAGCGATTCGTGGAAATCAATGGCACTGAGGGGATGATCGCCTTCCCCGACCCGAACAACTTTGATGGCGATTCGACGCTCTGGCGCTATGACCGCGCCGAGCCGGTGACCATCGCTGCAAAGAAGTCGCCATGGTCACGCGGCATCGGCGTTGTGGATCTCGCACGCGCAATCGCCGAGGACCGGCCGGAACGAGCCTCGGGGGCCGTCGCTGCGCACGTTCTCGACATCCTGCTCGGCATTCGCGATGCCGCTGCGACCGGCACCACCGTTCCGATCGACACGTACGTGGACCCCGTCGAACCGTTCACCGAAGACTTCGACCCCGCGTCATCCGTCATCTCAGCTGTCTCCTAGGAATCACTCACGAAATCGAAGTAGCGCAAGGCCTCCAGGACAGTGGGGCAGCATGCACGACCGGCGCAAGCCTAAATTTTAATCGGGATGCTAGCAAGAATCGGCGATCCCTGACGGTGGCGCTTGGCGAATTCACCGGTACGCAGTCGTCAGGCACACCGTTGAGCTGGAGAGAGATTCATGAGCATCGTGCTCACACGGATTAAGTACGCCGCAATGGCCGAACACAAGATGAGTGCCCTACCGGACGCTGCCACGGGCAATGCCGCGCCGAAGCAGGCCGTGGCCGACCCGACTCATAGGGTCCTCAACATGTCCCACAAGGACGGCAAGGTAGCCACAGCGGTCAGCACACGCAATGAGGGGCGCCGCCAGATACTCGGCTGTCTTGGCAACCGGCCGGGGACAGGTCGGCGATCGACTGATTTCAGCGTGCCCCTCGCGGCTTCCTCGTCGAGCGGCGGCTGGCACGTCATCGAGTGCAACCTGCCGTGCTTCCCCACCCCGTCGGCGCGCAGCGTCACCTCCCCAGGGTTCCTGCAGCAGCGCTCCTTCGTCGCCCCGTCCGTCGGCGGTGCCTCATGACAGCCGTACCAGCGCCGCTGCGCGTGGCAATCATCGGAACCGGGATGATCGCGGCTACGCATCTGCGGGCGGCCCGGGATGCCGGCGCCGAAGTCGTGGGTGTACTCGGTTCGTCGCCTGAACGGTCCTGGGAGACGGCCGAACAGTGGGGCGTGACGACCGGTTTCGGCGCGCTCGAAGATGTGCTCGATGCGCGTCCGGACGTGGTGCATATCTGCACCCCCAACGATTCGCATGTCGGGTACGCGCACGCAGTGACCGCAGCGGGGCTGCACATGGTGGTCGAGAAGCCGATCGCTACGACGCTCCAGGACGCGAACGCGCTGGTGGCGGCGGTTCGAAACGCCGGTACCGTGGCCACAGTGCCGTACGTGTACAGGTATCACCCGCTCGTACGGGAGATCCGCGCGCGTCGGCAGGCCGGCGAATTGGGCGAACTGCTGCTGATCCACGGTTCCTACCTGCAGGACTGGCTCGTGTCCCCCGACGCATCCACCTGGCGTGTCGACCCGGAAACCGGCGGCGCGTCGCGAGCCTTCGCGGACATCGGTTCGCACTGGACGGACCTGGCCGAATTCGTCTCCGGGAAGCGGTTCGCTGCGCTGTCGGCGAGCACATCGATCGCCTATCCGAGTCGGCCGGCGACGTCGGGCCCGTCGTTCAGCGGCGCCGGGGACGGTGACCGCGTGCTGGTGGAGACGGAGGACATCGCGATCGCGACGTTCCGCACCAAGGACGGGCTCCTGGCGAACACCGTTGTCTCGCAGGTCTCCGCAGGCCGGAAGAACCGACTGTGGCTGGAGCTCGACGGGGCGCGGCAGTCCGCCGTTTTCGATCAAGAGCAGCCGGAATCGGTCTGGTTCGGGACCGAGCGCGGTGCGACCATGCTCCGTCGTGGAGAAGGCGATGCCGCCGCGGACCAGGCCCGGCTGAACCGCACCCCGCCCGGACATCCACAGGGCTGGACGGACGCGTTCGACGCGTTCATCGCCGACACCTACACCGCCGTCCGGGGAGGGAGCCCCGACGGCATGCCGACGGTGGAGGACGGACTGCGATCCGTCGAAGTCATCCACGCCCTGCTGCGGGCCGCCGAAACCGGCACCTGGGTCACCATCGACACGACAGCGGAGGAAGCATGACCGGGGCACGCCATCCCGTCACCCTCTTCACCGGCCAGTGGGCCGACATGCCATTCGAGGAGCTCGCCCAGCGCGCGGCTCAGTGGGGGTACGACGGACTCGAGATCGCGGCCTCGGGTGACCACCTCGATCTGCAGCGCGCGGACGAGGACGACACATATGTGCAGTCGAGGCTCGACATCCTCGACAAGCACGGCCTCAAGGTGTGGGCGGTCTCCAACCACCTCGCAGGCCAGGCGGTGTGCGACGATCCGATCGACTTCCGCCACCAGGCGATCCTGCGCGACTACGTGTGGGGCGACGGTGACGCCGAGGGTGTGCGGCAGCGCGCCGCGGAGGATATGAAGCGCTCGGCACGCGTAGCTCGCAAGCTCGGCGCCGACACGGTCGTGGGCTTCACGGGATCGAAGATCTGGCCGTACGTGGCGATGTTCCCGCCCGTTGCCACCGAGGTCATCGACGCTGGGTACGAGGACTTCGCGAACCGCTGGAACCCCATCCTCGACGTATTCGACGCGGTGGGTGTGCGCTTCGCACACGAGGTGCATCCATCGGAGATCGCGTACGACCACTGGACTTCGGTGCGGACCCTTGAGGCGATCGGCCGGCGTGAGGCGTTCGGCTTCAACTGGGACCCGTCTCACATGGCCTGGCAGGGCATTGACACGGTGTCGTTCATCACCGACTTCGCCGACCGGATCTACCACGTGGACTGCAAGGACACTCGGATCCGCAAGGCGTCGGGCCGCCAGGGCATTCTCGGCTCGCACCTTCCTTGGGGCGATCCGCGCCGGGGGTGGGACTTCGTCTCGACCGGCCACGGCGACATCCCCTGGGAGGACGCGTTCCGGGCGCTGGCGTCGATCGGTTATGACGGCCCCATCTCAATCGAGTGGGAGGACGCCGGGATGGACCGATTCCACGGTGCGTCCGAAGCAGTCCGCTACATCCGCTCTCTGCTGTGGGAACTGCCCGAAGCGCCATTCGACGCGGCGTTCAGTACCCCGCGGCCATGACGGCCGTCCCCATCTGCCGGCGGTGCAGACACGAACCACTCTCTGCGGAGTGCGTGGGGCGCGGAGCACCGGCAATCCGACGACCTTCCTCACTCCTTCCTCGGCGGGAACAAAGCCCTGACCATCCAGCCGCCTTCCGCCCTCGGCCCCGTTTCCAGCGTGCCGCCGAGGGCGGTGACGCGTTCCGTGAGGCCGACCAGGCCGAAGCCGCCGCCGTGTGCGGCATCCGGGAGTCGGGCGGAGCCGTGGCCGTCGTCGAACACGGTCACCTCCAGGTTGTCCTGCGCCCGGAGTAGCCCAACCGTGATCTCGGTGGCGTCGCCCGCGTGTCGTCGCACGTTCGTCAGGGCCTCCTGTACGACCCGGAAGGCCGCAGCCTGCACCTCGTGCGGCACCTCGGTGTCCAGGTCGGCGGCGCGGTTGAGGGAAACCTTCTGGCCGGGGGCCGGGAAACCGTCGGTGAGTTCAACGATGGCGGCCAGGTCGCCGACGGGACGGCGGTCGGCCTCCGGGCCGGTGTCCCGCAGCACCCCCACCGTGCGCCGCATTGAGGCGAGGGCCTCCGTGGCCGCCCGTTCGATGCCGGCCAGCACCGGGTCCAGCTCGCCCGAACCGGAGGCCGCCATCATCCGGGCCACCTGCGTCTGGACGAGTATTCCGGTGACATGGTGGGCGACGAAGTCGTGCAGGTCGGCCGCGATGGCCAGCCGCTCCGCCCGGCGTGTCTCCCCCACCGCGACCGTCCGCCGGTAGTCCATTGCGCGCAGATAGCTCGCGAGCCCGGTAGTGAGGCCGACCAGCAGGAGCCCGACGGCGACGAAGCCCAGCGTGTCGTCCGCGAGCGCCCCGTAGTAGCGCACCGGGGTGCCCAGCAACGCGACGGCGTCCAGCAGGGTGCAGGCCACGACCCAGTGCTGTCGGCAGTGCCGTACCGCGATGAACAGCAGGCACAGCAGGACAACGGCCTCACCTGGGCCGAACGTGTAGCTACCAGATACCAGGGATCCCACCGTAAGCAGGAGGGACAGCGCGCCCGGGACGCCGGTGCGCAGTTCAGGTGTCAGCCACGCGGGGCGTCGGGCAGCCGGCCACAGGACGCCGGCGAGGCCGACGAGCAGCACGACCACGACCGGCCAGACGCTGTCACCGGCAGTGCCCGCGTACAAGACGTCGATGACGCAGGCCGCGATCAGCACTCCTACGCCAAAACCTCTGAGGCAGCCGTGGGGAGAAACGGACTTCATGCCGATCACGGTAGACACCGCCGCACCTCAACGGGATCGGCCGAACGGCCGAGGCGGCTGCGCCGGACCATGGCCGAACGGCCGAGGCAGGCGGACGGAGCTGCAGACGAAAGTGAGAGCACCACATACCACTGCCGTTCTTCAGTCTCCAGGAGTACCCCATGCAGCGGAACAAGTTCGTCGTCGGCGTCGTCGGCGGTGCTGTCGCCGTCGTCGCCGTCGGTGCCCTCGGCACCCACCTCCTCTCCGACCCCGAGTCCACCAGCCGGCTCGACGCCCACAGCACGGTCACCGTCGACGGGCACAAGGCGCTCGCCGCGAACATCGTCGCGGGCCGCACCGAGAGCAGGTACCACCCGCTTCCCCGGATCGGCGACAAGGTCAGCGGCGTCACGTGCCCGACCGGTCTCCAGACGGTCGCCGGGGCGACGGTGACCTGCACCGGCAAGAAGACAGACGGTTCCGAAGTTCGTATTCCGGTCCGTGTCGTCAAGGCCACGGACTCGTCCGTGACCTGGAAGTTCGAGCGCTGAGCGGGAGCGCGGGATGACCGAGACACTGGCCGGGCACGGCCTCGTGAAGAAGTTCGGCGCCACCACGGCCCTCGCGGGCGTCGACGTGGCGGTCGGCGAGCGCGACTCGTTGGCGATCATGGGCCCGTCGGGGTCCGGCAAGTCCACCCTGCTGCACACCCTGGCAGGCATCATCCGCCCCGACGACGGTGAGGTGCTGCTGCGGGGCGAGCGCATCGACAAGCTCGGCGAGAACAGGCTCAGCGCGCTGCGCAGGACCCGGTTCGGGTTCGTGTTCCAGTCCGGGCAGCTGCTGCCCGAGCTGCCGGCCGAGGAGAACGTGGCGCTGCCGCTGATGCTGGAGGGCGTGCCGCGCCGCCGGGCGGTACAGCGGGCCCGGCGCTGGTTCGCGCCGCTCGGCCTGGACGGGCTGGAGCAGCGGCGGCCCGGCCAGCTCTCCGGCGGCCAGGCCCAACGGGTCGCCATCGCCAGGGCGTTGGTCGTCGAACCCGACGTGGTCTTCGCCGACGAGCCCACTGGCGCCCTAGACCAGACCACCAGCATGGAGGTCGTCCGGCTGCTCACCTCGGTGACCCGAGAACAGGGCGCCGCCCTGGTGATGGTGACCCACGACGCGGATGTCGCCGCCCACTGCGACAGGATCCTTCAGGTCCGCGACGGACGGATCAGCTCCCACAGCCAGTACACGGTCAGCTGAACGAAGCAACGACGAACTGCACGAACCACCCGAAAAGCCCGACCCTGTCGAGAATCCGCCCCGTCCACAAAGGCTGTCCTCTCATGCGTTCTCCCGTCCTACCCCTGACCTGGCATCTCACCAGGTCCTCCGGCCGCCGCGGTCTGCAGAGCCAGCTCCTCGCGGCCGGTGCCGCCGCTGTCGGCTCCCTCGTCCTGCTGATCCTGCTCGCCGCCTACCTCGGCGCCGGCGCCCGCGCCGACCGCACCGCCTGGCGCACCCCCGCCCCCGACCAGCACGGCACAGCCGTCCAGGCTCTCGCCACCACCTATGTAGGCGACGACCCGATCAGCGTCGTCTCTCTCGCTCAGCTCCCGCACCATGCGCGGACTCCCGCCCCGCCGGGTCTGTCCTCCTTCCCGAAGCCCGGGCAGACGTTCGTCTCCCCCGCGCTCGCCGAGCGCCTGCGCGCCCTGCCCGCCGCCCGACTCGCCGCTCGCTTCCCGAAAATGACCGGCACCATCGGCGCTGCCGGGCTCGCCTCACCGGACGAACTGCTCGCGGTGGTCGGCCGCTCCCCCGGAGACCCGGCAGTCGCCAAGTCGGCTGCCGGCGACGGCATCTGGGACGAGGGACTGACCGCCCGAGCAGTGATCTCCGGCTTCTCGGGCAGCCGACAGAGCGTGTTCACCTCCAGCGACCAGAACGCCGTACTGCTCGGCGTCGGCCTCCTCGCGGTCCCGGTCGCCGTACTCGCCTCGGCCGCCGGGCGGTTGGGGGCCGCTCGGCGCGAACAGCGACTGGCAGCGTTGCGCCTTGCCGGTGCGACCCCGCGCCAGATCCTCGCGATGACCGGCGCCGAGTCAGCAGCGGTGGGTACGGCCGGCGCCGTGACGGGCGCGCTGGCGTACGGTGCGCTGCTGCCGCTGCTGGCCCAAGTGCCGTATGGAATCGGCGGTTGGTACATCGGTGAGCTCTGGGTGGGACTGCCCTGGCTGCTGGCCGTGGTGCTGACAGTGACCGGGCTGATCTCGGTGAGCGCGATGTCGATGCTCCGGCAGGTGGCTGGATCGCCGCTGGGGGTGGCCCAGCAGGCGAACCCGCGCCGCACCCGTCTGATCCGCCTGCTGCTCTTCGTGGCGATCCTGGTATTCATCAAAGCGACCGCCCACGGCAGTGACCTGACCCCTGCCCAAGTCGTCGGCTTCATGGTGCTGTTCTACGGCGCGTTCTGGATGTTCGGGCCGTGGGTCGTGGACCGGCTGGGCCGGATCGTGGGCCGGTTCGCCCGGCGGCCGGCCATGCTGTTGGCCGGGCGCAGGCTCAGCGACGACCCGCGCGGGGCCTGGCGGACAGTGAGCGGGCTGGTGCTGGCCGGGTTCGTCGCCGGGTTCTTCACGGTCGGCAACCTCGGCATCATCGAATCCGGTTTCCAGAGTGACAAGGTCGCCGTACCCACCACACACGGCACGGTCACCGAGGTACGGGCCCTCCTGAAGGACGCGGGCATCACGGCCGAGGCCGGCGAAAGAGACGACGACTTCCTGCTCGGCGGCCAGCCCGGTGTCATCGCCGAGATCACCGGCGGCCCCGAGCGCATCGACCGGGCGCTCACCGCCCTCCAGCCCCTCGGCCGCGGCCGCCTCCCCTACGGCAAGGCCTATGCCGACGCCCAGAACATCACCATCACTGACCGGCTGACCCAGCTCGCCACCGCCACTCTTGCAGTCAGCTTCCTGATCGCCACCGCCTCGGCGGGCCTGACCGCAGCCGCCAATGTGCTGGACCGACGACGCGTGTACGCACTGCTGCGCCTGTCGGGCACCCCGCTGAGGATCCTCGACCGGGCCCGGGTCCGGGAGACGGTCCTGCCGCTCCTTGTCCTGGCCGGCAGCACCACCGCGACCGGCGTGTACGCCGCCTACGAGCTGAACAAGGCCGGTGACAGCACGATCAGTACGTCGGGCGCGGTCCAGCTCGCGGTCTGCGTCACGCTGGGGGCGCTGGCCATGTTCGCCGCGATCGGCGCGAGCCGCCCGCTGCTGCGCAAGGTGACGGCGGACCCGACCCGGACCGCCGACTGAGAGATCATGGAGACATGACCGTCCCCACCCCCCTCTCCGGTTCCGCCCCGCCCATCCGGGTCCTCATCGCCGACGACCAGGCCATGGTCCGCACCGGCTTCCGGTTCTTCCTGGATGCCCAGCCGGACATCACGGTCGTCGCCGAGGCCGCCGACGGCGAAGAGGCGGTGGTACTGGCCCGGAAGCTGCGCCCGGATGTGTGCCTGCTGGACATCCGGATGCCGAGGCTGGACGGCCTGGAGGCGACCCGGCTGCTGGCTGGACCCGAGGTGGCCGACCCGCTGCGGGTGGTCGTGGTCACGACCTTCGACCTCGACGAGTACGTCTACGGCGCGCTGCGCGGCGGTGCCTGCGGGTTCCTCCTCAAGGACTCCGGGCCCACCCTCCTCGCGGAGGCTGTCCGCGCCGCCGCGGCCGGCGACTCGCTGGTCTCCCCCTCGGTGACCGTCCGCCTGCTCAAGCACCTCACCACGCGGCCGGAGCCAGCACCGGCACCGGCCTCGACGCCTGTCCAGGAGCCGCACACCGAGCCGCTCACCGACCGTGAACTGGACGTGGTACGGCTGGTGGCCGTCGGCCGCACCAACGCCGAGATCGCCGCCGAGCTGTACGTCTCGCTGTCCACGGTCAAGACCCACCTGTCCAGCGTCCAGCTCAAGCTAGCGGCCCGGAACCGGGTCGAGATCGCCGCCTGGGCCTGGCGCAACGGACACAACTGACCCGGCAACGCCTCGGGCGTCTCCGCTCCCGGCAGGGAGTGTGAGCTGCTGGGCTGTCAGACTCCGGACGGAACGTCTGCCTTGTTGCCCTCGTCCGAGCCTGCCGCACTCTCCTCGGCCCCCGCCAGGCGCTGGTTGCGGTGTACCGAGGACCAGAACGACCAGCCGATCAGGACGACGCCGACGAGACCGGTGATGACCTCGTTGATCTGGTACTGGATGGTGACCATCAGGATGACTGCCAGCGCGCCGATCGCGTAGTGCGCGCCGTGTTCCAGGTAGACGTAGTCGTCCAGGGTGCCCTGCCGGACCAGGTACACCGTCAGCGACCGGACGTACATCGCGCCGATACCGAGGCCCAGGGCCATCAGCACGATGTCGTTGGTGATGGCGAACGCGCCGATCACGCCGTCGAAGGAGAAGGACGCGTCCAGGACCTCCAGGTAGAGGAACATGAAGAACGCGGCCTGGCCGGCCAGCAGCACCGCCGACTTCTTCTTGCTGCTGCGCTCGGCCTCTTCCTCCTCCTCGTGCTCGCGCTCCTCCTCGGCCTCCAACTGGTCCTCGAAGAAGCCGGAGAGACCGCCGACGATCATGTACGTGATCAGGCCGGCGATACCGGCGATCAGGACCGTCTGCGCCTTGTCGACGTGGCCGCCGCCTTGCTGGTGGGCGTAGGTGGCGAAGGTGAAGGAGGTGATCAGCAGGACGATCAGGGCGATGCAGACCGACAGCATGTCGACCTTGCCGAGCTTGGCCAGCGGGCGCTCGATCCAGCGCAGCCACTGGATGTCCCGGTCCTCGAAGATGAAGTCGAGGAAGATCATCAGCAGGAACATACCGCCGAAGGCGGCGATCGCCGGGTGGGCGTCGGTGACCAGTTCCTGGTAGCGGTCCTTGTTGTTGAGCGCGAGGTCGACGGCCTCGATGGGGCCCATCTTGGCGGTGACCGCCACGATCACGACGGGGAACACCAGCCGCATGCCGAAGACCGCGATCAGGACGCCGACCGTGAGGAAGATCTGCTGCCAGAAGGCGTTCATCTTCTTCAGGATTCCGGCGTTGACGACCGCGTTGTCGAACGACAGGGAGATCTCGAGGACGGCGAGGATGGCCACGATACCGAAGGCCTCCCAGCCCCCGTAGAAGACCGCGGCGACCAGGCCGAGCGCGGTGATCGCGAACGACCAGCCGAAGGTTTTCAGAAGCACTGACTGCCTCACTGTGAGTGCGGGAGAACGGCTATGCCGTCGTCGTCGGCGTGGAGGATGTCGCCGGGGTGGAAGGTGATGCCGCCGAACGTGACTGGGACGTCGATCTCTCCGGCGGCGTTTTTGGCGCTCTTGCGAGGGATGGTGCCCAGGGCCTTGATGCCGGTCCGGAGGCCGGCGAGGGCGGCGCTGTCGCGGACGGCGCCGTGCAGGACGAGGCCGGCCCAGCCGTTGTCCTGGGCGGAGGCGGCGATGAGGTCGCCGACCAAGGACGTGCGCAGGGAGCCGCCCCCGTCGACGACGAGGACGCTGCCGTCGCCTGGGGTGCGCAGCAGGTCGCGCAGCAGGCCGTTGTCCTCGTGGCAGGACACGGTGCGCACCGGTCCGGCGAAGAGGCGGAGGGCTCCGAACTGACGGAACTGCAGGTCACATACGCGCAGTTCGGTCCCGTACTGGTCGACGAGGTCGGCGGTGGGTACGGGGGTGACTGGTCCGGGCATGGGTGTCGGCTTTCGTCAAGGGCTGTCGCATTCGCGGGTATCCGGCCGTCAGGGGGATGCGGGCGCGAGCGCGGCAGCCTGCTCGGGGGCGAGGGGACGGGTGGGGTGTCCCTGTAGAAGGAGGTGCAGTCTGGCGGTCTCCTCCAGTTCCTCGATGGCGTCCGCGGCCTGTTCCAGGGTGCGGCCGGCGACGACGGGGCCGTGGTTGGCGAGGAGGATCGCGTGGTGGTCGCGGGCGGTGCGCTCGGCGAGGGGTTCCAGGTCAGTGTCGCCGGGTGCGTGGAAGGGCAGCAGAGGCAGGGTGCCGATGCGCATCGCGTAGTAGGCGGTCAGGGGCGGGAGTACGTTCGCCGGGTTGGCGTCGGCCAGGCAGGAGACAGCGGCGGCGTGGGTGGAGTGCAGGTGAACGACCGCGTGGGCGGCGGGCCGGGCCCGGTAGAACGCGGCGTGCAGGAAGGCCTCTTTGGTGGGCCGGGGCCCGTCGAGATGCCGACCATCGATGTCGGTGCGGGACAACTTGGTCACGGTGCCCAGGCTGACGCCGGTCGGGGTGAGCAACAGGCTGCCGTCGGCGAGCCGTACGGAGAGGTTGCCGGTCGAGCCGTGGGTCAGGCGACGCTCGAACAGAGAACGGGCCGTGCGCACAATCAGGGCGCGGGCGTCCTTCTCGTCGGTGTAGGTGGTCATGACCGTCCCAGGGCTCGGGTGAACAGGTCCGCGGCGCCGAAGTTGCCCGACTTGAGCATCAGGGCGAGGTCGCCGGACTTTGTCTCGGCGTGCGTCCAGGGCACGCCGGGGTCGGCCTCCTCGCCCACCAGGACGGCACGGATGCCGAGCGCGGTGGTGACGGCGCCAGAGGTCTCGCCGCCCGCGACCAGGAGGCGTCGTACGCCGCGTTCGGCGAGGTGGGTGGCGAGGGTACCGAGGAATTCCTCGACCTGCGCGGCGGCTTCCGCGACACCCAACTCCGCCTGAACTGCGGCGAGTTCCTCGGGCGAGGCGGAGGCGTAGATCAGCACGGGCAGGTCCGGGTCCTGGGCGTCGTACCAGGCAAGGGCCTCCCCGGTGACGTCACGGCCCGCGGCTGCCGCGAGGACGTCGAGGTGGAGGGAGGGCAGGCCGGCAGCGTAGAAGTGGGCGATCTGCTCCAGCGTGCGGGCCGAGCAGCTGCCCGCCAGGACTGCGGCCCGGCCCTCCTGCGGGAGCGTCTCGACCGGGGCCGGACCGGTCGCCGGGTAGGCGTGCCCGAGCCCCTCGGCAAGGCCTGCCGCGCCCGCGATGACCGGCAGTTCGAGAACAGCGGCGCCGAGGACGGCGAGATCGTTGTCGGTGAGCGCGTCGGCGATGACGTGCCGTACGCCGGCCTGCTGATGCGCCACCAGCGCCTCGCGGACTGCCTCGCTACCCCGCCGGACGGTCGCCCAGTCGATGAGCGCGACGCGGTGGCGGGTCTGCGCAGACAGCAGGCGCACCAGAGCGGAGTCCGTCATCGGGTTGAGCGGGTGATGACGCAGCGGAGAGTCGGACAGCAGTTGGTTGTGGACGAAGAGGTGCCCCTGGTAGACGGTACGGCCGTTGGGCGGGGAGGCCGGGCAGTGCAGGGTGATTGGCGCCCCGGCGGCGTCGAGGAGGGCGTCGGTGACCGGGCCGATGTTGCCGTGCGGGGTGGAGTCGAAGGTGGAGCAGTACTTGAAGTAGGTCTGCGCCGCGCCCTTGGCCCACAGCCAGCGCTGGGCGGCAAGGGAGTCTGCGACGGCCTCGTCGGCCGGGGTGGAGCGGGACTTGAGGGCTACGACGGCTGCGTCGCAGTCGGCGGGGAGCACCGTGTCGGTGTCCGGGGTGCCGAAGACCAGGGCGGTGCGCATGCCGGCGCGCCGGAAGGCGGCAGCGACGTCGGTGCCGCCGGTGAAGTCGTCGGCTATGCAGCCGATGCGCAGAGACATGGTCGGGCAATCTCCTCGGAAGGGCGGGTGCGGTTCGTGATGTTCCGGGGCGGGCGCCGGTCGGGGGGTCGGCGCCCACCCCGGGGCAGAGGCGGTCAGTTCTGGCCCGCCCCGTTCTGGATGGCCTTGACGACGGCCGCGGTGAACTCGCTCGTGGACGCCGAACCGCCCAGGTCCCGGGTCGAGAGGCCGCTCTCGATGGTGGCGGCGACCCCCGCGTCGATGATCTTCGCGGCGCGGCCAATCGCCTCGTCGCCGTGCTTGGCGCCGAGCCACTCGAAGAGCATCGCGCCGGAAAGAATCATGGCGACGGGGTTGGCGATGTCCCTCCCGGCGATGTCGGGGGCGGAGCCGTGGGAGGCCTGGGCCATGGCCGTGGTGGCGGAGGCGTTGATGGACGGGGCGGTGCCCAGCGAGCCGGAGATCTCGCCGGCCAGGTCAGAGAGGATGTCACCGAACATGTTCTCGGTGACGATGACGTCGAAGTCCTGGGCGCGGCGCACCAGGTGGACGGTCATGGCGTCGATGTGGAAGTCGTCCACGGCCACGTCCGGGTACTCGGCGGCGATCTCCTGACACACGGTGCGGAACAGACCGGTGGTCAGCTTCAGCACGTTCGCCTTGTGGACGATCGTGAGCTTCTCACGGCGCGAGCGCGCCAGATCGAATGCGACACGGGCGACGCGCTCGGTGGCCTCGCGGGTGATGATGCCGAGCATGATCGCGGTGTTCTCGGTGGGCATGAACTCACCTGTGCCGGCGAAGGTGTTGCGGTCGGCGTAGAAACCCTCGGTGTTCTCCCGGACGATCACCAGGTCGGCGTTGTCGCAGACGGCCCGCGCGCCGGGGAAGGACTTGGCCGGGCGGATGTTGGCGAACAGCTGGAAGTGCTTGCGCAGGGTGCCCGATGGGTTGAGCGCCGACTTATGGGGCTCGGGGTAGCTGACGGAGTCGTGCGGGCCGAGGAACCAGCCGTCGAGGTCGTCCAGCGCAGCCTTGGTCTCCTCGGGGACCGGGGTGCCGTGCGTCTCGATGGCCGATGCTCCGAGGGGCAGCGTGACCCACTCGACACTCGTGCCCGTGGCCGCGACGGCCGCCGTCGCGATCTCGACCGACGACGGGACGATCTCCGGACCGATGCCGTCGCCCTCCAGGACGCCGAGGCGGTAGGTGGTGCTCATAGTGCGGGTTCCTCTCTGAAAGGGGCGGACGGCGGGTGCCGTAGGGGGCGGGATGCGGGAGTCAGGTCAGGGTGCGGGCCGCGTCGGTGAGAGCAGTCCACGACCGGGCCGCGGCCTTGGCGCTGTCGCCGTCCTGGGTGTGTTCCAGGGTCAGCCAGCCGGTGAAGCCGCCCTCACGCAGCGCGCGCAGCAGGTGCGGGAGCCGGTGGTCACCGACGGCCAGGGGTCCGCGCGTGGCGGACGCCGCGAGTTGCAGGCAGCCGGTGACGGAGGCGTGGCTGGCGACCGCCCGCACCGGTTCGAGGCCCTCGGCTTCGAGGTGATGGGTGTCCAGCACCAGCCCGGCGGCCGTGCCGAACGAGCCCAGCATGGCACGGGCTTCGTCGGGGGTGTTCCACAGGGAGGTGTTGATGCGGGTCTGCGGCTCCAGCAGCAGTCGGCTGCCCCGGGATGCGGCTTCCTCGGCCAGTTTCCGTACAGCGCTCTCGGCCCAGGTCCGCTGGAGGTCCTCCAGGCCCGGCAGGAAGGTGCCGCGGGTCTGGCCCAGGGTCAGCGGGACGCCGAGGCTTCCGGCGAGGCGGGCAGCGCCGAACAGGCGGTCCAAGGCGTGTCGGCGGACGTCCGGGGCGGGGTCGGTCAGGGTCAGACCGTCCTGCGCGGCGACCGGGCCCGTGCCGATGCCGAGGATTTCCAGGCCGCTGTCCTCGACCGCCCGGACCTGGGCGTCGGCGTCGCGTGCCGTGACGTCCCTGACCTGCAACTCCACGCCGTCATAACCGAGTTCGGCCAGGCGTACGGCAGCCTCGGCGAGCGGCGCGTCGAACCCCAGCGGCATCGGGGCGCGGCAGTCGTCGCCGGAGACGGTGTAGGCCAGCGGCCAGGGCAGCGCGGTCATGACGCGACCGTCGCGGGTTCCGGCCGGCCGGAGGCGGAGAGCAGGCCGCGCAACATGCGGGCGGCGGCTCCGGCGCCGTCCAGAACGGGCACCTGCAGCATTTCGGCCAGCGGTGCGCGGGCCGGGGTCAGGGAGTACTGGGCCAGCAGCACCGCGTCGGCGTCGGCGGCACCCGCGGTCTCCAGAGCGTCGGCCAGGTGGCGGGCAGTGGCTTCGGGACCGTCCGCCCGGGAGGCCGCCTCGCTCAACGCGGTCACGATTTCGACCGGGCGGCCGGAGCGCGCCTGGGCGAGCGCTTCGAGCTGGGCAACGGCGGCTGGAACGGCCGGCCGGGTGGAGGCGACGACGGCAATGCGCTCATAGGGGCCAGCCAGCGCGGCCCGGAACATGGCCTCGTCGGACTTCAGGACGGGCACGCCCCACAGGGTCCGGGCGGTGTCCACCACCTCCCCGTAGGAGGAGCAGGTCAGCAGCAGTCCCTGGGCGCCGCCGTCCATGACGTGCGTGATCAGGCGGAGCATGCGCCGGCGCAGCGAATCGGTCAGGCCGCCGGCGTCCTGGGCGTCTTCCAGCAGGCGGTCGTCCAGCAGGTTCCACACCCGCGCGTCGGGGAAGTCCTCGGCGAACGCTCGCTGCGCGATGCGGGCGCCTGTCGGAACGGCGTGGATCAGGGCGACCAGGGGTCGTTTCTCGATCACCGGGGTCTATTCCTCTTCCGGGAGACGGGAACCCCTACAGAAGGTTCCCTGGCCTGGCCCGGCGGCGCCGGCGCAAGCCGTTGGAGCATGGCGCAGCCGGTCTCAGGCGGCTCACGGCAGCGTTCCGTTCTGCTGCCGTGCCGTCACTGTAGACACCGAAAAATTTCCGGTCAACCGGTTGACCGGTTCGGGGGCGAGTCGACAGCCCGAAGAGCTCGCCACGCATCGCACCCCCCGGACGAGCCCGGCCGAGAACTTCCCCATTTCGGTATTGACGCGATGGCCGGATTCTAGTTACCTACCGGCAACCCGGTCGACCGGTTATCCACGGCTTTCATCAACGGCCCCATCTCCGTGCATCAGCCGGGAGCCCCCGCCTTCGCCGGGCGCGCCGTCGCAAACATCCGCCCGCCTTGCCACCGGATTCCTCCGGTATCCGCGAGGCGGACGTCCTCAGGAGCCGCACGCACCATGACCATCCCGTCGTACCAGCCGAAGACGGCGCCCCCTGCCTCGCGGGTCACCGCCTGACCCCGCTCGCACCGATCCGCGCCGTCCCTGGCCGCCGCAGCCCCGGCGGCTCTCAGCCCTGCACCAAGGAGCAACGATGCTCGCCGTCCTCGGCTTCGCCACCCTGGGCAGCTTCATGCTGCTCGTGATGCGGAAGTACCTCTCCGCGTTCACCGCCATCATGCTCACGCCGATCGCCGCCGCCCTCGTGGCGGGCAAGGGCGCCAAGCTCGGCGACATGATCATCAACGGCCTCGACACCGTCGCCCCCACCGCGGCCCTGCTGCTCTTCGCCGTTCTCTACTTCGGCCTGATGATGGAGGCCAAGCTCTTCGACCCCGTCTCCCAGGCCATCATCCGCGCCTCCAAGGGCGACCCGGTACGCATCGTCGTCGGCACCGCCGTGCTCTCCCTGGCCGTCGCACTCGACGGCGACGGCACCACCAGCTACATGATCGTCTGCTCGGCGTTCCTGCCCATCTACCGGCGCCTGGGCATGAACCCCCTCATCGCCGCCACCATCGCGGCCATGGCACTCGGCACCATCTCCGGCACCACGCCCTGGGGCGGCGCCGCCACCCGGGGCATCAGCGTCCTGCACTTGGACGCCACCGAATACTTCGTCCACATGATCGGCCCCATGGCCCTCACCAGCCTGGCCATCATCGCCGTCGCCTACTGGCTGGGCGTGCGCGAGCGCGGCAAGCTCGACCCCGAAAAGCTCTCCGCCTACCGGCTGGAGATCGCCTCCGGCGAGGCCTTCACCCCCGTCAAGGCCGACTGGCGCATGTGGTTCAACGCCGCCCTCACCCTGCTGCTGATGGTCCTGCTGATCCTCGAAGTGGCCGAACTGCTGGTGCTGTTCATGGTGGCGTTCGTCATCGCCCTGATCGTGAACGTCCGCACCATCGGCGACCAGCAGGACCTGATCAAACGCCAGGCCACCAACGCCGTCCCCGTGATGATCCTGGTCCTGGCCGCCGGCGTCTTCACCGGCATCATGACCGACGCTGGAATGATCAAGGCCATGGCGAATGCCGCCCTCTCCGTCGTGCCCGACTCCATGGGCGGCCTCATCCCCGTGTTCACCGCGGTCCTCTCCCTGCCGCTCGGCTTCTTCATGTCGAACGACGCCTACTGGTTCGGGGTCATCCCCGTCCTCGCCGAGTCGGGCGCCCACTACGGCATCGACGCCAACGAGATAGCCCGCGCCGGCGCCATCGGCCAGATCCTGCACATGATGGGCCCGACCAGCGCACCTCTGTGGGTCCTGCTCGGCCTGGTCAAGGCCGAACTCGGCGACTTCCAGAAGCACGCCCTGCGCTGGGGCGTCCCCGTCTCCCTCGCCTATGTCGGCTTCGCCGCACTCACCGGAGCCATCAGCTTCGGCTGAGACCACCGCCCGACAACCGGACACAGATCGCCCCCCCCACAAGAGGAGAGTGCCGTGAACCCCGCTCCGAACAGTTCGGCCCTGCAAGCCGAACCCGGCAGCTGACGGCCCACGGCACCAGGGCTCCAGGTTGCCCCCGACACTTCCCAGGCGCGGCAACGCGAGCGGACCACCACACCCGCGCGCGAGGGCGCAGGATTCGGCGGCCGCCGCCCTGGAGCAGATCACCGTTTCGGTCGCCGAGCTGGTCGACGGCTGCCACGCGGCCGACATCCTCGTGCTGCACGAGGATGTCGGTGACGGCTCTCGCCCCCCCACCCACCAGCTGGCCATCGACAGCGACCGACTCCAGGAACGCCTGGTGGAGGCCCCGTTCTTCGACAGCCGCCCACCGCTCGCACGGTGAACGGGTCTACCGCGCCGAGCAGCAGCGTTGACTCGCCTGCGCTCCCCAGGCGCACAAACTCGGGGTGGGCAGCATGATGAGCTTCCTGCTGTTCGCCGAGGAGGACGACTCCGGCACCCTGAACCTCTCCTGCCGCGAACCCTGCACGTCTGCCGCCACCGACGAGATGGCTGGCCTCCGGTTGGCCTCCCACGCCGCCATCGCCCTTTCCAGCGCCCGCACCCACGCGGCTGGCGACGGGTCGATGCAGCCGTGTGAGCACGCCAGGCTGATGCATGAGGCCTCCTGGCCGAAGGCCCCTCGCCGAGTTCTGCTCTAGATGCGGATGTAGCAGTCGGAGACCCAGCCGGTCACACCCGTGTCTTCGTCAGTGATGTTCCACCAGATGCTCGACCTGCCGGAATCGCACGTAACCCACTCGGCCACCACATTCCGGTTGTAGTCGACGCAGTCATCGCTGTATCCGACCCCGACGACCAAGGCGCCGGCCGCCGGCGCACTGTGAATCCTGACGCCATTGCCCGTGAAGCCTCCGCACTTCATCGGCCTCACGGAGCCGTGATGCACCTTGGCGCTGATCGTGGTACCTGGACCGTTCGCCGCAGTTGCTGTCCCCGCCGTGAGCGCAAGTGTGCAGAGTCCCATTGCAACGGCTGTGATCAAACCGCGTCTCGCCCCGTTTCGCATGGCCATCGAGCCACTACCTCCATGGAGTGCCGCAGCGGTCGGTCGATCCGCTGTCCATGTCATGCTTCCTGTGATGACATGTTCGCCGCCATGTGTTCGACGCTCGTCGAATTGTTGCTTCGCCTTTGAGTCGCCGCACGACGGTGTCGGCGTTGTGGCGGGCATACAGGGAGGCCCTGCGAACCGTGATCGACCGCCGCACTTCTTCACGATCTCCGGCGCCCTGTCCACGCCCGCCGCCCGCTGCGCCCCGCAGCCTGACATCAAACGTCACTGACAATGATCACGGTTGGGTGGTCGTCCGGCCGAACGGATGCCCCGGCCGGCTCCGCTCTACTGTTCCAAGGCCGCCAGTAGCCGTCGTGTTGCGCCGTCCATATGGTGCGCCATGGCCTCGCGAGCGGCCTCCACGTCGCCGTCCTTGATCGCTTCGAGGATGGGGACATGATCGTCATAAGCGACCTGACGGCTGCGCGTGGAGCCTGTGCGCTCGATCCAGCCTCGCTGGATCATGACCCGTAGCCCCTTGAGCATGTCCCGCAGGACGACATTGCCGCACAGGTCGGCCACGGCAGCGTGGAAGGCCATGTCAGCCGCGGCGAAGTCCTCGTCGGCGCAGGTCCTCATGGTCTCAAGGCGGGCACGCAGGACGTTGACACCATCGTCGTCGATCGCTTCGGCAGCGAGGCCCGCGACCAGGACCTCCAGCTCGGCCCGCGCCCGGAGGAGGTCCTTGGAGCCGCGCTCACCGAGTACGAGGCCGAGTTCGAAGAGGCGGTAGAGGACGTCCGAGTCAGGGCCGCGGAAGTACGTACCGCTGCTCTGCCGGATCTCCAACAGCCCTAGGAACCCCAGCGACTTGATCGCCTCGCGGACGGTAGGCCGGTTCACGCCGAGCAGTTCTGTCAGCTGCCGTTCGGACGGGATCCGCTCCCCCGGAGCAACCTCCCCCGACATGAGATAGTCGATCAGCTTCCGCGAGACCTCGGAGGCCAGCGGTTCCCGCGGCTCCACCTTGATCCTGGACAGTTCGGCGGTCATGGCATCGCTTTCTGATCTACTCGACGGTCTCCCCACTCTAGCCACGACCGATCAACCGGTAAACCGGTGGCCGATGCACGGTCATGAGGGGTATCGGAATCTGCAGACCCGCCCTCACGCTCACGATCAAGTGGGCCCGGACCATCAGTGCGAGCGAGCCTCGACAACCGTTTCGAGGGGAGGCGCGTGCAACGTACCGACCCATTGTGATTGACCGTAGATCAACGACAGCACCGGCGCCGAGCAGTGGGCCGCCTGCGGCAACATGCTGCCAGGGTCGTGGCGCCTCGCTGTCGAGCGATGCCGGCGATCAGGACCATCTGCGCCCTGTCGACGTGGCCGCCGCCGTGCTGGGGAGGTGTCGCGCAGTATGGATGTGTTGTCGGGCTTCATTGCGATGTGCGTCGCGTTGGACGACGGCGCGCGGCGCTGGTTGCCGGCGCGGACGCAGGCCCTCGTCGCCAGCAGCACCTCGACGTTCGCAGCTTGCCCGGGCCGTTGTGGCGGCGCCAAGGCAAATGATCACGGGGTCCAGGATTCCTGACAGAGTCGCTCACTGACCTGCGTCGCCTTACCGGACGCGGAAATGTCCACGCGCAGAGGCGTGGCCATCAGGGCGCCGCCTCAAGGGCGATCTCCACCGTTGTGCCCTCGCCGTGCCGACTGAACACACCGAGGGTTCCACCCATGACCTTGACGAGATGCCGCGACAGAGTGAGACCCACTCCTGCTCCCGGCTCGCCGGAATGTTCCGCGTCGAGCCGGTCGTAAAGGGTGAACAGCCGCTTCTGCGCCGCTTCGGAGATTCCGGTTCCGGTGTCCGTGACCACGATGGCAGCGATGCCAGGTCGCTGGCTCACCTCGACCGTGACTCGGTCGCCGGAGCGGCTGTATTTGATCGCGTTAGAAATGATGTTGAGCAGCACCTGTCGGAGCCGACGTGCATCGGCGATCGTCATGACCCGATCGTCCAGTCCGACCGCCTCGACGACGACGCCGCGTGCTTCGGCAATCGGTTCGACCAGCTTGACCACATCGTCGACCAGCGGCCCGAGCAGCAGTCGTACCAACTGGACATGGACGGCACCCGCCTCCAGCCTGGCGATGTCCAGCACGTCGTCAAGGACCGCCAGAATATGGTCTGCGGCGTTACCGATGTTCTCCACGGCGGATTGTCTGCGGCCGGCGTCGAGCGGGAGGGTCCGCAGCAACTCGGTAAACCCAACGACCGCGCTGAGCGGCGTACGGATCTCATGGCTCAGTGTCGACAGGAATTCCGACTTGTGCCTGCTGGCGCGCTCCGCCGAGATCCTGGAGGCCTCCGCCTCACTACGGGCCACCAAGGCTGCTTCGGCCGCGCGACGCTCAGTGATGTCCAGGACATTCGAGCTCACGTAGAGCGGTGCTCCGGATGCGTCTCTGACCACGGAGGCGGTCATCGCCACGGCGACCTCGGTGCCGTCCGGACGGAGATAGCGCTTCTCCAGGTGGGCACTCTGGCTCCCGCCCGTGGTAAGCACGGTCCACAACCGCTCACTCTCCGACACGTCCTCCGGGTGGGTGATCGCCAGAAAATAGTCGCCCAGCAGTGCTTGCTCCGAACGACCCGCGATCTTGCACAACGCCTGGTTGACACGGAGATACCGGCCGTCCAGCCCGAGCAGGGCCATGCCGACCGCGTTGTCCTCGAACGCGCGCCGGAATCGTTCCTCACTCTCGGCAAGAGCCCCGTAGAGACGCTCGTGTTCGATTGCCACGGAGGCCAGATGTTCCAGCCGGTGAACCAGGGCGGCTTCGCGCGCGACGGGCTCGTGCGGTTCGTCGTGGTACACGGCGAAGGTGCCCAGAACCGTGCCGGCCTGCCCAAGGATCGGAGTGGACCAGCAGGCCCTCAGTCCGTGCGCGAGTGCCAGATCGCGGAATCCTGCCCATCGCCCGTCCGTGGCGATGTCGTAGGCCGCGACAGGCGAGACGAGGAATGCGGCGGTGCCGCATGAGCCGGACTCCGGGCCGATCGTCATACCGTCGATGGCGGCGCTGTATACGACCGGCAGGCTGGGCGCGGCGCCATGATGCAGCGAGCCGCGCTCCCGATCGAGCAGCAGTACGGAGCACCGGCTGGCCGGCATCAGCCGTTCCAAGGCGGTGGCCACAGCCGCGAGTACATCGGGCAACGGGGTGCCGGAAGCCAGCAACTCCAGGATGTGCGACTGCTGATTGAGCAGTTCAAGGCTGTCGGCGTGGCCGAGAACAGCAGCGGGTGTCTCGCCCTCGACGCGCGGCCACATCTGTTCGCTCGTCATGGCTCGAACCGGTAGCCGGCGCCTCGCACGGTGAGCAGCCATCTGGGGTGGTTGGGATCGCTCTCCAGCTTGTGGCGCAGTCGGTGGATGTGCTGGGTCACGGTTGCCTCGTCACGCCATTCCGGCGAAGCGCCCCAGACACTCGTGAGCAGCTGAGGCCGGTTGAACACCTGTCGCGGGGCTCGGCACAGGAATGCCAGCAGATCGAACTCTTTGGCGGTCAGCTCGATCACCGCGCCGTCCAGGGCGACCTCCCGGACCGCCACGTCGATGGCGAGTCGGCCGAAGTCGAGCCGGTCAGCGGCTCTGCCCGGTGTCGTCCGGCGGAGCACCGAGCGGACGCGGGCGGCCAGCTCCCCCGGAGAGAACGGCTTGACGACATAGTCGTCGGCCCCCAACTCCAGACCCATGATTCGTTCGGACTGTCCGTCCCGGCCGGTCAAGACGATCACCGGAACACCACTGGTGCGCCGCACCCGGGTCAGCACGTCGAGGCCTGGCACGCGCGGCAGCGTAAGATCGAGCACCACCAGATCCGGAGACTGCGCTTGGATCTCGTCCAGAGCTTGTGCACCGTCAGCGGCCTCGATCACGCCGAACCCGTCGGATTCCAGCTGCCAGCGCACAATCGTACGAATGTGCTCGTCGTCGTCCACCACGAGCACTTGGCGAGTCCCAGTCACGCTGTCCTGCCACATGCGGCGAGTCTACGTCCAATGTTTCCGTGCGATCAGTGATCGTGTGGCGCGAATCCCTACAGTGCTCATCCCCAAAGCCGAGCCCTGATCGCTGTTAACGGCATGTTGATGTCGCGTTACGCACCCTCTGATCCGGCTGGTCGAGGCTTTTCCGCGTGCAACCACTTCTTCAGAGCATCAGCGGATCGGACACGGTGAACGGTGTCCTGCGACGGCACGCCAAAGAACGTCCGGATCAGCCCTTCCTGGTGTTCGAGGAGGAACCGGGCTCTGTCCTGACGGTCACCTACGGCGAGATGGACCGGCGCGCGGACCGGATGGCCGCGCTGCTGACCGGCAGGGGCGTCGGGGCGGGCAGTCGGTTCAATGTGCACCTCACCAACTGTGTGGAGTTCTTCGATGCATGGTTCGGCGCCGCCCGGGCCGGTGCCGTCATGGTGCCCACCAATCCGCTGTCGACACCGGCCGAACTGGCTTACGTCCTGGCCCATTCCGGCTGTCGGCTGAGCCTGACCCGACCGGACCTTCTGGAGACCGCAAGGACAGCAGCAACCGAATCGACGGGCTGCGAGCATGTACTGGTCACCGGCACCGGGCTCCACGCGGAACTCGGGGCTGCGACTCCACGGACCGGGCAGCCCGCGGACGACGACCCAGAGGCCGCCCTGAGCATCCTGTACACGTCCGGCACGACCAGCCGCCCCAAAGGCGTGCTCGTCACCCACGCGGCCTATCTGCACACGGGCGAGGTCGTGGCCCAGCACCTACGGCTGCGGCCCGACGACCGCCAACTGATCGTGCTGCCGCTGTTCCACGGCAACGCGCAGTACTACTCGACGATGTCGGCCCTGGTGACCGGCGCTTCAATCGCGCTGGCCCCCCGGTTCAGCGCCTCGCGGTGGGCGGAGCAGGCGAGCGAGCTGGGGGCGACCGTGGCAAGCCTGTTCGCCGCACCGATCCGGATGATCCTCGCGCACCCGGCCACCGGGTACGACCGTGCCCACCACCTGCGGACGGTGCTGTTCGCCCAGAACGTCACCGGGGAGCAACTGGGCACCTTCGAGGAACGGTTCCAGGTACCACTGATCCAGTTGTACGGGATGACCGAGACCGTCACTCCGCCGCTGATGAACCCGCTGTACGCGGAGCGGCGCAATCACAGCATGGGCCGGCCAGTGCTGACCGCACGCCTGCGCGTGGTGGACGAGGAGCTGCACGACGTCGCTCCGGGAGAGCCAGGCGAGCTGCTCGTCGGCGGCGCTCCGGGACGCACACTGATGGCGGGCTACCTGAACAACCTGGCGGCCACTGCCGAGGCACTGCACGACGGCTGGCTACGCACCGGGGACACCGTCCGCGTCGACCCCGAGGGCTACTTCCACTTCGTGGACCGCGGTAAGGACATCATCAAGCGAGCCGGCGAGAACGTCTCGTCCGGTGAGGTCGAACGCGTCGTCAACGAGCACCCCGCAGTGTTCGAGTCGGCGGTGGTCGGGGTGACGGACGAGATCCGGGACGAGGCAATCAAGGTGTTCGTCGTGCCCCATGACGGCGCCGAAGTCGGCGAAACCGAGATCATCGACTGGTGCTCGGCCCGGCTGGCCAAGTTCAAGGTGCCGAGCCACGTCGACGTGGTCGACGAGCTGCCGCGCACCTCGGTCGGCAAGATCCAGAAGCATCTGCTGCGCGGCAGGTGACCGGCGTCGTCGGCACGGGTGCCGACGCTGTTCCATCAACATCAGGGAGAGACAATGGAGTTCAAACGCGCGGTGGGCACACGCCGTACGACCCGCTACTACCAGGCGTGGCGTCCGGTGGAGAAGGAGAAGATCCAGAAGATCCTCGAAGCCGTACGTCTGCAGTCGCACCACGGAAACGCCGCAGAGGTCCGCAAGGCCGTCGTCGTCACCAAGGGCGAGACGCCGGACAAGATCCGCGACGAACTGATCGACGCGGTCTACAACCAGCCGCAGGCCCACCAGGCGCCGGTCGCCATCGTCTGGTGCACCGACATCACCGGCTGGGAGCCGCTGCGTCCCACCCTGCTGAAGCTGATCGAAGCCGGTGCGCTCACCTCCAGCTATGGCTGGAGCGAGGAGTTCGTCGACAGCGTGGTGATGAAGACCCCCGACTTCAACGTGCTCGCGGGCGACCGGACCTTCGCAGAGTGGCTCAGTGCCTTCGAGTGCGGCCTCGGGGTCGGCTCCGCTCTGCTCGCCGCCACGGACGAGGGGCTCGGCACGGGCCTGGTCACCGGCCGCCGCGATCAGATCCGCGACCTGCTCGGGATGCCGGCGCACGTGGTGCCGACGCAGATCCAGCTCGTCGGCTACTCGGCAGAGGGGCCGGAGGCCGGTGGGCAGCGACCCCGCCCCGACTTCGAGCAGCTGTACTTCGACGGGGCCTGGGGCGCCAGCTTCCGGCGCGACCCCGCCGTCGTCGAGGAGATTACGGCGGCCGGCATGGTCCAGGCGCTGGCGCCGCTGCCTCACCGCAAGGCCGAACTCCGGGCTCTCGCGGGGATGTTCGGCCTCCCCGACTGATGACGGACATGGAACTCCCCACTGCGGCGGTCCCCGGAATGCCGGCTCCACCGCGGTCGGCTGAAATCTTCAGCGCACCAGACACGGTGCTCCGGCAGGCCGAGGCACGCATCCCGACCGCCCACGGCGAGGTGAACTGCCTCGCCTACGAGGCGGCGGACGGAGCCGAACACCTCGCCTTCATGGTCGGCGCCCCCGCCGGTGAGGACACCCTGGTCCGGTTGCACAGCGAATGCATGACCGGGGACATCCTCGGCTCGCTGCGCTGTGACTGTGGTCCGCAGCTGGCCGAGTCCCTGCGACTGATCGCCGCCGCCGGGAGAGGCGCCGTGGTGTACCTGCGAGGACACGAGGGACGGGGCATCGGCATCGCAGCCAAACTGCGCGCCTACCAGTTACAGGACCGCGGCATGGACACGGTCGACGCCAATGTGGCACTCGGCCTGCCGGTCGACCGGCGCGACTACGCAGTGGGCGCCGCGATCCTGCGGGATCTTCGGATAACAGGAGTCCGGCTGCTCACCAACAACCCGGACAAGGTGAAAGCCCTCACCCGGTACAGCATCAATGTGAGCACCCGCGTGCCCCTGGTGATCACACCCAACGAGCAGAACCTGCGCCACCTGCAGATCAAGCGGTCTCGGATGGGACATCTCCTCGCCGAGATCGACGAAGCAGTGCCGAGGAGCTACCCATGACTGCGCCCGATTTCAACGATCTGACAACCGTCCGACGGTACGCGGAGAGCTTGACCGATCTCGACGCCAAGGCGCGCGAGACCCGGCTCGCCACGCTCCGTGAGTTCGCCGAGTTCGTCGAGCGCACCCCGGACCAGATGGTCGCCGAGATCTTCGACGAGGTGACCCGCAAATACCGCAAGCGCGGCTTCTACAGTGACCGGGTCAAGGAGTTCTCCGCTCTGTTCGCAGGTCCCCGGCACCTTCAGCTGGCCCGCGGCAACGTGATCCGCTCGTTCTTCATCGCCAACGGCCGCCGGATCCCGCCCGAACAGCCCGACTGGCTCTGAGACGGGCGGCAGACACATGATCACGATACTCGGAGGCGGCATCGGTGCCTCCCGCTTCTGGCAGGCAATGCTGCGCCACGTCGACCCGGCCGAACTGACCATCGTCGTGAACACCGCGGACGACCTCTGGATCCACGGCCTGCGGATCTGCCCCGACCTGGACACCACTCTCTACACCCTCTCCGGCCGGCACTCGACGGCACGCGGATGGGGCCTTGCGGCGGAGTCCTTCCGCTGCATGGACGCACTCGGCGGCCTCGGCCACGACGTGTGGTTCAACCTCGGGGACCGAGACCTCGCCACCCACCTGCTGCGCACCGGTCTGCTGCGCGAGGGCGTAGGGCTGTCCGAGATCACCCGCCGGCTCGTCGACGCGATGGGCATCCGCTCACGCGTCCTGCCGGTGACCGAAGACGAGGTCGCCACCCACGTCCACACCAGCGACGGAAGCGTCTCGCACTACCAGGAGTTCCTCGTCCGGCGAGCTGCCACAGAGCAGGTGTGTGAGCTGTCGTATGCCGGCGTCGCCGATGCCCGGCCCGCCCCTGGTGTCCTCGAAGCCATCACATCCGCGGACCTGGTGGTGCTTGGGCCAAGCAACCCCCTCGCCAGCATCAGCCCGATCCTCGCGATAGCCGGCATACGCGACGCCCTGCGCGGAACGCGGGCACCGGTGGTCGCGGTCACCCCAGTCGTATCGGGCATCCCCATCACCGACCCGGGGGAGCGGCGCCGCGCCGACAGCCGGGCCGCCCTGCTGCACGCCCGGGGGCTGCCGCACACCGCCTCCGCCGTGGCCTCGTTGTACGGCGACCTGTGCGACACGTTCGTTCTCGACCTGGCCGACGCCGACGAGCAACCTGCCATCACCGCCCGAGGAATCGACGTCCTCATGGCCTCGACACTCGTCGCGGACCCGGCAGTGGGCGACGACGTGATCCGGCGAGTGCTCTCCCTGCGACCCAGGACACCCCTTCAGCCACTCCGCACGGCGTCCACCCCTAACGGAGCGAACCATTGACCAGCGAACCGCACCCCATCGACGAACTCCTCGGGATCCGGTATGAGGAACGGAATCCGACCCGCGTGGTCGCCACCCTGACCGTGACGCCGCAGCTTCACCAGTCCGCGGGCGTCCTGCACGGCGGGGTGTTCGCGGCACTGGTGGAGAGCACGGTCGGTGCCGGAGCCGAGCTCAATGCCGGCCACGGCAGATCGACGACCAGTGTCGAGAACCAGGTGCACTTCCTGCGCCCCGCGGTTTCCGGTGTCCTCCGCGCCTGCGGGATCCCGGTGCACCGCGGCAGGAGCCTGCAGTTGTGGACCGTCGAGGTGACCAACGACAAGGACGACCTGGTCGCCTGCGGGACGGTGCGCCTGCTGAACATCGACGAGCGGCGAACAACGCACTCACCAGCCGGGGAGACCCGATGACCCCGACGGCAAACGCGATGCGCCGGGCACTGCGCAGGGCCAGGGACGGTGTCACACTGGACCCGGCGGAAGCAGCCGTCCTGCTGGAGGCCCGCGGCGACGACCTCACAGCACTCACTGGCGCCGCTGCACGCGTCCGCGATGTCGGCCTGTCCGCTGCCGGACGGCCGGATACGGTCACCTACTCGCCCAAGGTGTTCGTCCCGGTCACGCGGCTGTGCCGGGACCGCTGTCACTACTGCACCTTCGTCAGGACCCCCGGCCGGCTGCGCCGAAATGGGCACGCCCCGTTCATGTCCGTCGACGAGGTCCTGGACGTCTGTCGTCGTGGGGCCGAACTGGGCTGCAAGGAAGCACTGTTCACACTCGGAGACCGGCCTGAGGATCGCTGGCCCGCCGCCCGAGCCTGGCTCGACGAGGCTGGATACGACACGACCCTGGCCTATGTCCGGGGGCTGGCGATCCGGGTCCTGGAAGAGACCGGCCTGCTGCCCCATCTCAATCCGGGGGTGTTGTCCTGGGAGGAGATCAACCGCCTGAAACCAGTCGCCCCGTCCATGGGGATGATGCTCGAGACGACGTCGCGCAGGCTCCACGAGGAGCCCAGCGGGCCGCACTTCGGATCCCCCGACAAGGACCCCGCCGTACGGCTGCGAGTCCTGGACGACGCCGGTCGGCTCAACGTCCCCTTCACCACCGGGATTCTGGTCGGCATCGGCGAGGACGCCGACGAACGGGCCGAGTCGCTCTTCGCCGTCCGGAATGCCGCCCGCGCCTACGGGCACATTCAAGAGGTCATCGTCCAGAACTTCCGCACGAAGCCGGACACCGCCATGCGCTCCACTCCGGACGTGGCGTTCGAGGAGCATCTGGCCGCGGTCGCGGTGGCCCGGCTGCTGCTCGGTCCAGGCGCCCGCATCCAGGTGCCGCCGAACCTGTCCGCCCTGGACCAACTGCCGGCGCTGCTCGCCGCTGGTGCCGATGACTGGGGCGGGGTGTCGCCGCTGACGCCCGACCACGTCAATCCGGAACGTCCCTGGCCACACCTGGACCAGCTGCGGGAAGCGACCGGGAAGTGCGGATTCGAGCTGGTCGAACGTCTCACCGTGCACCCGGAGTACGTCCGCGTCAGCGAGCCGTGGATCGATCCCCGCGTCCTGCCGCACGTCTCCGCACTGGCCGATCCCGCCACGGGGTTGGCCCGCGCCTCGGCCCGTCCGGCCGGACTGCCCTGGCAGGAGCCCGACCCAGGCTGGGGTTCGTCGGGGCGTACGAACCTGGCTTCGTCCATCGACACGGAGGGCCGGCTCGCCGACCGCCGCTCTGACTTCGACGCTGCCTTCGGGAACTGGGACGAGGTGCTCGCGGACGCCGGACGGATCGCTTCCGCATCCCGCGCCCCGGAACGCCTTGGCCATGAGGTCGCGGCGGCCCTGCGGGCGGCGGAGCGAGCGCCGAGCGCACTGACCGAACCCCAGGCACTCGCTCTGATCACCTGTGACGGTCCGGCCCTGAAGGCGGTCGTCACGCTGGCCGATCAGGTACGCCGAGACACGGTGGGTGAGACGGTCACCTACGTGATGAACCGCAACATCAACTTCACCAACGTCTGCTACACCGGCTGCCGCTTCTGTGCCTTCGCTCAGCGCCGCACAGATGCCGATGCCTACACCCTCTCTCTCGCCGAGGTCGGCCGCAGGGCTGAGGAGGCAGCGCGCCTCGGTGCGACCGAGGTGTGCATGCAGGGCGGTATCCACCCGGACCTGCCCGGCACCGCGTACTTCGACCTGATCGCCGAAGTCAAGCGTCGGGCACCAGGAATGCACGTGCATGCATTCAGCCCCATGGAGATCGTCAACGGTGCCACCCGCTCGGGGATGGGCATCGGGGAGTGGCTCGCCGCGGCCCGCGACGCCGGCCTCGACACGATTCCGGGAACGGCGGCGGAAATCCTCGACGACGACGTGCGGTGGGTCCTCACCAAGGGCAAGCTGCCGACCGCGACATGGATCGATGTCGTCACCACCGCCCACTCGCTCGGCATCCGGTCGTCGTCGACGATGATGTACGGCCACGTTGACACTCCCGCCCATTGGGTGGCACACCTGCGGCGGCTCGCTCGACTCCAGGACGAGTCAGGCGGTTTCACCGAGTTCGTGCCGCTTCCCTTCGTCCACAACAGTTCGCCGATCTACCTCGCCGGCGTCGCCCGGCCCGGACCGACCGACCGCGACAACCTCGCGGTGCACGCAATGGCCCGGCTCCTCCTGCACGGGCGGATCGACAACATTCAGACCTCCTGGGTGAAGCTCGGCGTCTCCGGCGTGCAGGCGATGCTGTCGGCCGGAGCCAACGACTTGGGTGGCACCCTCATGGAAGAGACCATTTCCCGCATGGCGGGCAGCGAACACGGTTCCGCGAAGACGGCCTTGGAACTGGAAGCGATCGCCATGGGCATCGGCCGCCCCACCCGTCGCCGCACAACCTTGTACGCGTCCCAGGAGACGCCGGTCGTGGTAGCGAAACCTGCATCCTCGCGATAAGCCGATGATGCACTGTTAACGATGTGTTACTGGTGGCCCTGAATTTCTCCCAGTACCGTCAAAAAGGGACGACGTCGATGAGGGAGGCGGGCAGCGATGAAGCGACGCGGCGTACGGTGGAAGAATTGGATCGAAATCGACTCTCTTGATCCGGCGAAGGATCATTCACGCATCCTTGAGCTGTTCTTCGAGGATTTCGGGATGGCTCTTGCCTGGTCCGGTCTCGAAGGATTCGGGGTAACCTACGCGATTCCGACGATGAGTCGTATCCTCATCCAAAGCGAAGTCTTCACCGACTTCGACAAGCGGACCACCGACACCACCGTCCTGATGGATGCCATGTTCGCCAAAGGGTTCGAACACGGGGACGGTCGGGCAGCACTAAGGCGAATGAATCAGATGCACAAGATGTATCCGATTCGCGCCGAAGACTTCCTGTTCGTGTCAACTGTCGAGACAGTCCAGATGAGTCGGATCGTCGAACGGTTTGGCTGGCGCAAAATGCACCCCAAGGAAAGGGAGGCATTTGTCAGGCATGCCGCAGCGCGGTCGAAACACATGAATGTTTCTGGAGTGCCTTACACTTACGAGGGGATGGCGCGACTCTATGACGCCTACTTGAACGAATGCGCCCGTTTCGAGGCGCAGAACAAGGTCCTCTACGACGTTTTGTGGAATTGGACGCTGTCGCAATTCTCGCCGAGGCTGCGACCGATAGGGCGAATGATTGCACTGTCTGCCGTGGACCCTCGCATCCTCAAGGCCGTCGGGTATCCAGTAGTTCCGCGCCGAATGGCGAATGCGTTCGCCACCATGTGGAGGATCGCGGTGAAGGTGACCGGCCCCGGGAAGCCCGGCGTAAGCCCGTCCGATCAGTTGGCCAAGAAGCGTTACCCGAATGGCTACCGTATCGAAGAACTGGGAACGTTCCCCCCCGGTAAGTGCCCATTTCCTCACTTCGCGCAGGACGAAGCTGGCCACGTGCAGAAATGAGGATTGCGCCTGGATCGGCAAGCTCAGCCGAGGAGAAAGCGGGTGGCTCGCAGCACTCGGCCCCGCTGAGCAGATGCTCAGCGGGGCCGAGTGGCGACTCCCCCGACGTGATCAGCAGCGTCCAACTACGCTGACCCGGTCCTGTCGTGGTTCACCGCGATATGAGGGTGGTCACCAGGTGGGGTTCCAGCCGTCGGTGCCGGCAAGGTACTTGGCTGCGGTGTAGTCGTTGGCCTGTGCGTCGGTCAGCTGGGGTCGGTTGGAGTTCAGTCCGGCTCCGGCACCGTTGTTGTGGTACTCGAAGAACCGGGCCTGCTGCCAGGTGTAGTCGGTGGTCATGTTGGTCCAGGGCTGCGCCGTGGTGATCGCGGCAGGCAGGGTGCTGTCGCGGATCACGGCCTGGGGCTGGGCGGTCGTCGTGTTGTGCCAGGGTCGGCCGAGGTAGTACGTGTTGGCCGCGGCCGAGGAGTAGATGTTGCTGTTGGTGATGAGGATTCCGTACTTCTGGGCCTGGTCGGTGTTCGGTGCCGTGATGGTGCCGCCGGGCCAGGCAGTGATGCCGATGTTGGCATGGTCGAACACCGCGGTGGCGTTGCCGAAGATGAAGTCGATCGCACCCTGGATGTAGACGTTGCGGAAGTACTGCCGGGTCTGGTCGGTGGCGACCGGCGACTTGGCCAGCACCGTGTCCTGGCGCCCGATGATCCGGACGTTCGTGTACACCTGCCGGTCACCCGTGGCGGCAAGTGCGACGGCCTGGGTGTCGTAGGGGCTGATCTCCGGATGGGCGCTGGGGTTGAAGGAGTTGGTGATCGTCAGGCTCTCGACTCTCAGATTGGGTGCCTTGAAGCTGGCTGTCGCGCTGCCCTCGGTGCCGTACGGGGTGCCGTCGGGTTTGAGCGTTCCGTGGGCGCGGCCGGAGGTGATGTTGACGTCCTCGGCATTGCCGGTGGCACCCTTGATCGTCAGGCTGGTCAGGTTCTTCGGGACGGTGATGGCCTCGTTGTAAGTGCCCTTGTTGACGATGATGGTGTGCGGGTTGGTGTCCACGGGAACGGCGTTGATCGCGTCCTGCACGGTGGTGAACTGGGCGGAGCCGTCGGCCGCGACCGTGAAGGTATCCGTGCCCTGAACCAGTTCATCGTGCGGCAACCCCACATCGACCAGGGCACCAGTGGCCCCGGACCCAGGATCGTGGTCCCACCGGAAGCCGAGCCGAGCCTTGCCGTCGTTGCAGTCGAGCTGGGTCGACAGATAAGTGGCCAGCCCCTCGTCGTCGCGGAAGGGGTCCGCTCCGACACAGGTGTTCCCGTTGAGCGGGATCATCTTCAACTGCCCTGTGTCCGTCCAGATCTCGAAGATGAACCTCTGCGCAGTACTGCCATTGCAGGTTTTGTACTTCACATAGGAATCCTGGAAATCCATACAATCGCCGTTGGCGTTGCTCCGCAATTCATACCACTCACCCCCGGCAACCTGGTTGAGACGCCAACTCGCCTCGGGAAAATTCTCGCCTGTCACACTGTCCCAGGCCGTCACCAAGTCACTCTCCCCCCCAGCGTCGCTCACCGTGGTTGCCGTGGCGTTGTTTTGGGACCCCAGACTCAGGTTCACGTCCGCGCCTGCCCGCAGGGTGTAGTAGAAAACGGCGCGGTGGTCGGAGCCGAGGTCGGTGGTGCCGGGCGTGAAACTCCGGATCAGCGTGTTCGCGACCATGTAGTCGAGTTCGTTGTTGGTGCCGCTACCGCCGTAGTGGGTGGGCTGACCGGTACGGTACATGTGCATACCCGCCGATATATCCTGGTTCATCCTGTCAGGCAGTCGGTTGAAGTCGCCCATGGCGGCCCACTGCCTGGTGCCCGAGGCGGCCGCGATGTTGCTGAGCAGGTGAGGGCCGTCGTTGCCACCGCCGGAGAATGCGTGGACGGTCCAGAAGTAGGTACTGTCGGAGCCGGTGCCAAGTCTTACGCCGAATGACGGCCGGCCTCCCGGAAGACCGGGCGCGGCGTAGTTGACTCCCTCCGCCCGGGTGTTGGTGACGATGGCGAGGTTGACCCGGTTGGCACCGAAGTCGGTCTGCATCCAGTAGATGTTGTACGTGCCGCCGCGACTACCGTTCGGCTGCCAGGAATACCGCATGATGGTGTACGGCCCTTGGACCGTAGTGTAAGTCGTTCCGTCTCGCCTGGTGCGGGTGAGCGTGAAGCTCCGCGAGTTATATTCGTACTCCACCTCTCCCGGGTCGATGCGGCCGGTCACGGGGTTGAGGCGTCCTGCGGAGGCCGGCGGGGCGCCGGCCTCTTGGAGAGCGATCACGTTATGGCCGTCGTTGATCAGCCTCCGGACACCGGACTGCCATTTGTTGTCCTGTCCGTTCTGACTGCCCTGCATGTTCCAGTTGGCGGGCTTCCAGTCCTCGATCGCGGCGGAGGCGTGCGGCGGGGTCACGAAAAAGACCACACTGAGCACGCCGGCGATCATCGCGCCGACGAGCATGAGGCTGGGGATTCTTCTTCTTTTCCGATGCGTGCCGCGGCTCGCCCCGGAGAGGCGAATTCTCATCTTCTGTCCTTTTCTGACGCACCGACGGAGCGGGCGTGCGTGGTCCTGGTCGTTTCATCGCCCACGGTGGGGCGTGACCCGCTCTACTCGGTCAGTTCGGCGCCCGGTGTGGCAGCCGTGGGCGGCGTGTACGCCTTGATGGTGATCTTGCCGGGGTAAGCGCTCACCAGCGGATCCGTGGCCGATGCGGGCGCGTCGGTCTCCACCACCACCCGGTCGGACATACCGTCGTAGTGGACCGACACGCTGTATCCCGTGACACCGTCGGAGACGGCCTCGGGTGACAGCTTGTCCATCACCGCCTCCTGGATCTTCTTGACTAGGTCGACAGTGAACAGAGGGCTCTTCGCGGTGGTCACCACCGGCCATGACGTGGGAGTCTGCCCGGACTCCGAAGTCCAGTTCGGCGGGTTCTTCACGGTCGTGTCGGTGCGGTCCGACGGGAAGATCAGGACCGGTCCGATGGTGGGGTCCTCGAACACGGCCAGAGCACAGTTGTAGTCCCGCAGGGCCTCCAGCTGTTCCCACTGCTGATCGGTGCGATCGTCGGCCACTCCGAAGTCCGGAGTGGCAGCGTTTGCCGACACCTGGTTTGCGGTCTGATCCTCCTGTGTGCACTTGGCCGCCGAGCCGTTGTCCGAGGCCTCGATCGTGACTTTGCCGGCGTAGGTCGTCTTCAGCGGGTCGGTGACCGATGAAGGCGCGTCGGTCTGCACCACCACCCGGTCGCTCTTGCCGTCGTAGAAGTACGCCAGCTTGTAGGTGGTGTCCGGCACCAACGTGTCCGAGCTGGGCTGCACCTGTGCGACGACGGCGTCCTCGATGTCACTGATCTGCTGCTGGGTGAACTGACTGCGCTGCACGGTCGCCGGCTGAGGCCACGATGAGGGAGTGACCCCGTACTCGGACTTCCATTCCGTGGGGGGCACCAGGCAGTTCGTGCAGAACTTGCCATCCGGGTAGTCCGAAGGGAAGACCATCTCCGGGCCCGTGTCCGCCTTGAACAGCGCCAGCGCACCGTTGGTGTCGGCGAGTGCCTGCAGCTGCTGCCACTCCACTACCTCACGGTTGGCCAGCTCGGACACCTCGTTCTGCGCCAGGGACCGGTCGTAGATGCGGAAGTCACGCATCCGGCCCTTGAAGTACTTGTCATTGGAGTAGAGCGAACGCCCGATGTAGTCCGCCGTGGTCGTCCCGTTTCCGATCGAGCCCGGTGTGATGGTCACGTGGGTGTTGCGGCCGGTCTCCACCCCGTTCTCGTACAGCACACCGGTGGTGCCGGTCTGGGTGTAGGCGACGTGCTTCCACATGCCACGGTCCAGCTGGTACGAGGTCGGCAGGCTGGTGTTCTGCTCACCGCTCCAGTCAGTGAGCGTGGCGGCGGTGCGGAACTGGTTGCCGGTGGAGAACAGGTAGCCGTTGCCGTTGCCGTTGCTGGTGTTTCCCATCCCGTAGAAGAAGTAGGGCGTGCCCATGGAGGGGTCGATCCACACATCGAACGCGACCGTGATCGAGTTCAGCCCGGACATGATGTTGTTGGGCATTTTGATGTAGGTACTGCTGCCGTCGAAGGCCAGGCCCTCGTCACCGTGCCAGTCCACCGAACCGGAGATCGTGCCGTCGTTGTTGTGGCCCGAGGAGTCAGCCGCACCAGAGGCCGTCGTGGAGTTGAGCTTGTACCACAGGAGCAGACCATTGGTGATGTCCGCCTGGGCAGGCGTGCTGGCGCCGAGCGTCAGTCCCCCGGCCATCAGCGCAGCGGCCATGGCCGCACCGATACCCGCGACCACGCCCCGCCGACGCCGCGGGCCCTCCTCTCTTCTGAGGCCTCGGCCGGCCGCGGTCACGCGGGCGCGCATGGCCCTGACCACGTTTCTTCGTCGCATGCTTTTCCTTTCACAGCGCTGCTCAGCCGTGCGGATCAACGGCTGCGGGCGTCGAGTCCGGGTGCACCAGCAGGCGCGGTCGCCCTCGGATCACGGTGAGCCCGTGATCGTGAAAGTCCGCGCCTGCCGTACTTCCTGAACCCGTACTGAGCGGGCAGAACACCGCGAACCAGCCCTTATCCGATGTTTGGCGTCGCCATCGCCGCCAATGCCGGCTTCCGTATCGAGGTGCTGCGCGCGAGAAATAGTGGACATGGGGGTACGCCAGGAACCAGCCAGTAGTTCTGCGGGGTACGGGAGGCAGGTACCGGGTTTCACTGTTCGCCATGGACCGCGTACGGAGGGTATCCGCCTGTCGCCTGGACTCAGTGCCTCCCGAGTGGCCGCTCGCCGCACCCATCAGGTCGGCGGGGCAGCGCCTTTGGCTCGAGCGGCGTCGCCACCCGTCTCGCAGTCGCTCGATGAAGTGCGCCGTGGGGCACTACGCGCGGGGTGTTTGGGTCAGGCACCACCAGGAGGCGATCTGCGCGCGGGACCCGGAGTCAAGTTTGGACAGGACGTTCTGAATGTGCCAGTCGACAGTACGCAGCGACAGCCCGAGGCTGGAGGCGATCTGACGGTTACTCAGCCCCTTCGCGACGAGCGCCGCCACTTCACTTTCGCGCCGGGTGAGCAGGCCTGATGCGGCGTCCTCCGAGGCCAGCACACAAGCAGGGGCCAGGGCGAACTGGACGGCCTGGTCCGGAGTGACGCCGTGACGGCCGCCTTCTGTGAATGCCTGTGCGTATGCCTCCGGACCCAGGGCGTCTACGGCGGCCTTCTCACAGTGCGTGTGCTGCTCGGCCATGTGAGGGCCGAACGCGGATATGCCGGTGCCTGCGGCCCCCTCCCAGAGGGCGCCCGCGGTACCCAACAATCGGGTTGCCCCCAGGTGGTCGCCACCGGACGCGGTGGCCCAAGCGAACAGTTCCAGCATGCGCGCCACCATCGCGTGGTCGTTGAAACCCCGCATGTCCTCCAGTGCGGACCGAGCCAGCGCCTCCGCGGCCTCATTGTCACCACAGGCCCAGGCATGGTGGCCAAGCGCCATCAGCGCCTGCGCACGGGCCCACCGCTCCCCGCTCGCTTCGAAGACGGCGATCAGCTGCCTGCCCGTCCTCGTCGCGCGAGGATCGCCGGCATAGGCCTGGACGCAGGCCTCCGCAAGCAACCAGACGATCGAATCGCGCTCATCGCCCAGTGCCGTGTGGGCAGCCAACGCGTCTTCGTACCGGGCGACGCTCTCCTCCGGTCGCCCCCAGTAGTGGGCCGAAACGGCGCGGAAGCCTCCGACACGGGCCCGCAGCGCAGGATCACCCAACCGCTCAGCCAACTCCTCGGCCTCGTCCAGCCACCGGTCGGCCACAACCAGATTCCCCTGCGTTTGCGCCACCCATGCGGCGACCATCAGCGCACGGCCCCGCCCCGGAGTGTGGTCGGGCGCCGCGTTGAGGGCCCGGTCTAGCTGACGATGCCCCTCGCTGAGGAACCCACCGACACACCAGTGGAAAAGCAGCGCCGTGGCCAACGCGAGCCTGGCCTGTGGATCGGCGTCGTGATCCAGGGCCGCCAGCAGATTGAGGTGCTCGACCCGCAGCCGAGCCAGCGCCTCGACCTGACCGGGCCCGAACCAACCCTCGTCGATGCGCTGGGCCAGGGCGAGATAGAAGTCCTGGTGCCGTCGCTTGAGCGCGTCTTCCTCGCCCGATTCCCTGAGCCGTTCCTGGCCGTATTGCCGGACGCTCTCCAGCAGTCGGTAGCGCGACAGCCCGTCGCTCTCGGTAGTCAAAACGACAGATTGGAGGACCAGCCGGTCCAGAAGGTCCAGCACCCCGTGCTCCGTGATCCCCTCGCCCGCGCAGACTCTCTCGGCAGCATCCAGATCGAATCCGCCGGCGAATACGGACAGCCGATTCCACAGCAGCCGCTCAGCAGGAGCGCACAACTCGTAACTCCAGTCGATCACCCCGCGGAGTGTTCGCTGGTGCGGCCGCGCGGTCGGGTTCCTGCTGGTGAGCAGAGTAAAGCGATCCTCCAGCCGGTCCGCCATCTCCTGCACGGTGAGCGTGCGCAACCGGGACGCGGCGAGTTCGATCGCCAGCGGTAGACCATCCAGGCCTGCGCACAGCCGGGCGACCGGCGCCCGGTTCGCCTCGCTGAGCTCGAACCCAGGCCGAACGGCAGCGGCCCGGTCCTGGAGTAGGACCGCCGCATCCTTCTGCGGCAGCGGCGGAACTGTGAAGACGTGCTCGCCCGTGAGGCCCAGCGCATGGCGGCTCGTCGCCAGGATGTGCAGTTGCGGAGCGGCTGACAGCAGCACCTTAGCCATCTCGGCACAAGCCCCGACCAGATGCTCGCAGTTGTCGAGCACCATCAGCAACCGCCGTTGCGCAAGATACGCCGCGAGTCGCTCCACAGCGGGCCGGTCACCCAGGTCCGGCACGCCCAGCGCGGTCGCGGCCACATCCGTCACAGCCACCGGCTCCCGCACCGAGGCCAGTTCAACCAGCCAAGCCCCGTCCGTAAAAGTCTCTGCCGAGATGGCGGCGGCCGTCAGCGCCAGCCGGGTCTTTCCGACCCCACCCGCCCCGGTGAGCGTCAGCAGTCGAGCTTTCCCCAGCAGGCTGCCGATCTCGGTGACCTCCGGCTGTCGACCGATGAGGCTGGTGAAGGCCGCGGGCAGATTCCCACCCCGTGACGCCACATTGACCATGGCCCTTGCCTCCCGATCGCCACCTCATATAGCAACCCATCGAGCACAATTATCACGACACGGAATGCGAGTCCATGACGAGTCCGCCGTGAAGAAGGCAACACAGATATGCCGCTGGCGATACACCATGAGGCAGCAGCATTGAATGTTCGAAGGCCAGACCGGGTGACCGCCCAGCGACGCTCACCCGTGTGACATGGCTCACTGAATCGGCGAAGGCGCCCTGTGGTTGTTGTGAACGCGTCGCAAACCGAACGCATGATGCAATATCCCGTATGCATCCCGGCGTTTTCGCGAGGGTCTGATCCCCGCGTAATAGGACTCAGCTACGCCCATGTTGGTTCCAGGAGCAGTGAACACGTGTTGGACGTGGATTTATGCCAGACCGCGATGACGGTAGCGGCGGCGGCCGTGACCAAGAGGTTCGCCGTCGACACTCTGCGTCATTCCCCGGAGCACGTAAGTCAGCCTTGTCGCCGAAGCCCCTGCCAGGTTCCCGCTCACATCAGGTTGGAGGGGTTGTCCGGGCCAGCCAGAGACTGCTCCGCCCAAATAACCTTTCCGTCGCGCGTATGGCGTGTGCCCCATCGGTCGCAGAGCTGGGCCACCAGGAGAAGGCCCCGGCCGCCCTCGTCGAAGATGCGAGCACGACGCAGATGCGGAGCCGTGCTACTGCTGTCGGAGACTTCACAGGTCAGGGTCCTGTCGAAAATAAGGCCCAGCCGAATGGGCTCCCGACCGTAGCGGATCGCGTTCGTGACGAGTTCGCTGACGACGAGTTCGGTGATGAAGGCCGCCTCCTCCAAGCCCCATGCTCTGAGTTGATTGCCGGCAAGGGCACGGGCCTCGGCGACGACCACCGGATCGGACGGAATGTCCCAAGAGGCCACGTGGTCCGCCCGCAGCCCTCTGGTCCGCGCCAGGAGCAGGGCTACGTCGTCCGACGGCTGACCGGGCAACAGCGCGGCCAGCACGCTGTCACACGTCTCCTCCAAGGAGGGCGGAGCATGCAACAAGGCCTCGCACAGAAGGTTGAAGCCCACGTCGATGTCACGGCCGTGCGGGTGGAGCAGGCCGTCCGTGTACAGCGCCAGCAGCGTGCCTTCGGGCAGCTCGTACTGGGCCGTTTCGAAGGGGAGGCCGCCGAGGCCCAGAGGCGGCCCGATCGACAACTCAGGGAAGTCGGCAACGCACTTGGCCGGTCTGCCTGCGGCAGTGGCGGTCGGGGTGACGACAGCTGGCGAGAGGTGGCCGGCGCTTGCCACGGAACAGATGCCGGAGACCGGGTCGAGCACGGCGTAGAGACACGTGGCGCTGATCTCGTCCTCGGCCTGGTTCTCCTCACGTTGCAGACGGATGACCACGTCATCCAAGTGAGTGAGCAGTTCGTCGGGCATCAGGTCAATGTCCGCCAGGGTGCGCACCGCTGTGCGGAGCCTGCCCATGGTGGCGGAGGCCTGAATCCCGTGCCCGATGACGTCGCCGATGACGAGGGCGACCCGGGATCCGGACAAGGGGATGACGTCGTACCAGTCACCGCCGACGCCTGCGCGAGCTCCCGCAGGCAGGTATCGGTATGCGGTGTCCACCGCGGAGTGGGGTGTGAGGCGCTGGGGAAGCAGGCTGCGCTGGAGGGTCAGGGCCGTGGCGCGCTGGTGGGTGTAACGGCGGGCGTTGTCGATGTATACGGCGGCTCTGGAGGCGATCTCCTGGGCGAGGAGAAGGTCATCGTCGTCGAACGGGTCTTCCATATCGCCGCGGTAGAACTGAGCGAGGCCCAGCATGTCCCCGCGGGCCTGCAGAGGGACGATCAGCACGGAGTGGATGCGCTGTTGGAACGATGGCTCCGCGTGGTCGAGGGGCGGCAACCAGAAGAGGGGACGGTGGGCCGCCGCGTGCTCGGTGAGGGACTGCCCGGTGGCGAGCGCTCGGGCGGACAGTGAGTCCTCGGGGTAGGTGTGCCCCCGTCTGCTGCCAGGCAGGGGTTCGAAACGAGGGCTGGCCCTGGATTGCTGTGCGACGCATCGCAGCACCGGGGGGCCAGGGGCCGGTCCTGCTTCGTCATGCAGCAGCACGGCATCCAGCAGATCGACCGTGACCAGGTCGGCGAGGTGCTCGGTACCGAGATCTGCCAGCTCTTGGGCGGTGTGGGTGATGTCGAGTGTGGTACCGATCCGGGTGGAAGCCTCGTTGACCGTGGTGAGTCGTCGCTGTACGCGGCGGTCACGTTCCTCTTGGTAGGCCTCTACCGCCTGCTCGGCCGTGCGGTCGATGTAGTCAAAACCCATCGAGCTCAAGGCAACCGCCGCACCGTTGATCAGTTCCGGGTCCTTCGTACGTTGGGCTACCTCTTCAAGCACCACCTGGAGAAAAGTGGCGTGGCTAAGCCGATAAGCACGCGTGAGCGTTCTGAGCCGCCCTCCAGACTGCGCAAACAGACGCGCGAACTCAATGGCAGTGTGCGGCGCCTCTGCCTTGGCCACGTCAATGCCGTACTCAAGGATGTCCAGTACGTCACTGACATGATCGACGACGCTTGCCGGTAGCAACGGAACGAGGTCCTTGCGCTTCTCGAACTCAGGAAGTTCCGTGCGGAGGACCTGTACGAGGGCATCGACCAACTCGTCCGTCCGCGGTTTGAGACTGCGGGCGATGTCCGAGAGAAGAACTTCTACCTCGACCTCCACACCCAAAATATAGTGCTCCGTGTCCTCCCGGCGCGATTGCAAAAGGACGGCGCCGAAGGCTGACTGCGAAGGCGGAGGCCCTGGGTGAGGATCGAGCGGGTCCGCGGTCGAAGAGCATCCGAAGGCTTCATTCTGCTGCGGCGCCGTGACGGGCGCCGCAGCTTGGTTTCAGTCGACTGCCTGGACCGGGAGAACGATTACGGAGGGGCGTTCCGGGTCGTGATGGACGGTTTGGTCGGCGGCGCGGAGGGTGGTGGCGGTGACGTGCGGTTCCCCGGTGCCGAGGTTTCGGGCGTAGCGGGGGAAAGCGGCGCTGGAGACCTGAACGCGGATGCGGTGCCCGCGCTTGAAGCGGTAGGCGGTTGGCCAGAGCCGAACGGGGACACACTGAGGTTCGTCGGCGTCGTCCAGGCTCATGAGTCCGTCGCAGATGTTCCAGGAGTGCCCGGCGGGATCGACGTCGCAGAGCCGGACGAACACGTCGGCGTGGGACAGGCTGGAGCTGAACCAGATTTCGGCACTGACCTCGCCGATGATCTCCACATCCTGATCGAGGGCGGGCGTGGTGTAGGTGAGTACATCCGTCCGCTCTTCCAGCGTCGTGTTGTCGGCGCGACCACCTCCGTTGACCATGCGCGCGCCGCCGACTGCAGGGGTCGGGTCGGCGGGGTCATAACGGAAGTGGTCGGGCTGTGAAGCCTCGGGCGGTTCCGCAGCCAGTCCCCCACCGGGATGGAGGTGGAAGCGCTGCGGCTCGTAGCCTCGGGGCGGCCAGGATTCGAAGTCGCGCCACGCGTCCTCCCCCATGACGTACAGGCGCACGGGCTGGCGCTTCGGGGGTTCTTCGCCGCGGGCGTGGGCGAGGCCGAACTCGACGGCCTCGTCGACTGGAGTGCTGAAGAACAGATCGTGGGTCCACGGTCCGACGGTGAGACGTGCCGGGCGTCCCGCTTCTTGCAGGATCTGGAAGTCGCGCAACTGGCCGGGCAGAAAGATGTCGTACCAGCCGGCGATCGAGCTGACCGGCACGGTCACATCGGCCACTCGGGGCCGGTGGTCTCCGTCGGCCCAGCGCGAGGACTCCGCATCGTGGACGAGGAAGTCATGGATGATCTCGGAGCGCTCGCCGAAGGCGGCGACGTCGGCCTGGCCCAGTGGCAGCGTGCGCAGCGCACGCCTCGTCTTCATCGCCTGGACCGGCTGACGCAACGCCGCCCAGCGGCGTTCCTGTGTGCCGATGGCCACTCCCCATGAGAAGAGGGTCTCCAGGGACAGGGCGTCGGCCGGCAGGAGGCCCAGGATCAGCGCCGAGTCGGTCACGATGGGAATGATCGCTTTGACCTGGGGCGGAAGGCGGTCGGCTACCGCCCACTGCACGTATCCCATGTAGCTGGCACCGTGCAGTACGATCCCGTCGCCGCACCAGGGCTGCTTCACCAGCCAGTCGAGGGTCGCCAGGCCGTCCTCGCGTTCCTGCAGCATCGGATCGAAGGTGCCACCGGACCCGAAGCGGCCTCGAGTCGTCTGGATCACGACCTGGAAACCGCGCTCCGCCAGTGGACGGGCCTGGATGTCGGCCACCAGGCCGCTTCGGCCGTAGGGACAGCGAATCAACGCGGTCGGCAGGCCGTCGCCTCCGCTGCGCGGTACCCATCGGTCCGCCAGTAGTACGACCCCGTCCGGCATCGGCACTCGGAGGTCGCGCTGAACCACCAGGTCTCGCGTGAGTGGTGCGGACAGCTTTAGTTGACGCTCGACAAGGTGGCTTCTGAGATTCATCGAGGACCTTCTCTTTCTGAGGTTCACCGGCAAGCCGGCTCCGGGCGTGGACGGGCGTCACACGCGGCAACTGCTCAGCGGCGGCGGACTAATTCGCCCAGTCGGGGCGGCTCCGCCGTATGCAGTGCCGCGGCCGCCGTGACCACGACGGCACGAGCCGTCAAGCAAAGCCACAATCGGTCGCCAGCAGCGGGCGCGCTGGTTCAGAGGTGGGCAGGGACAAAGACGCCGGTTAGGCGTTCGGATTCGAGCCACAGGCGGGCAACGACTGCCTGGTCCAGTGCTCGGCGCGGGAGGCGGCCGGCCTTCGTCGGTCCGACCAACGACCAGCGGGGCCCGTAGTAGCCGCCAGCCACCACATCCGAACTGGTCGCCGCGTACAGCAGGGGCTCCGCGGCCTGCTCGACCCGCTGTGCCGGCATGAGCCTTGCCGAGACCCGGGTGATCAGACTCGGCTTGCCGCCGGAGTTCGATTTCGTGACCGGCCATCTAGTGCGGGTGTTACCCGGGTGTGCGCCGGTGGACAGCAGTGGCCATCCGCGCGCGGCAGCCCACTCGGACAACTGCCAAGCCATGATCAGATCGGCCAGCTTGGACTGGGCATAGGCCGCAGGCGGGCGATACCTGCGTTCCCACTGCAGATCGTCGAAGTTGATCCGCCCGACGCCGGCCATGCCGCAGCCCATCGTCGCCACCCGTGGAGCGGTAGCTTCCAAGAGGAGCGGCAACAGACGGACGGTCAGCGCGAACGGCCCGAGGTAGTTGCTGCCCATCTGCAGCTCGAACCCATCGACCGTTACCAGGCGGTCCGGTGGGGCCATGACACCAGCGTTGTTAATCAGCAGATCCAACGGTCTGGCGTTGGCGATCAGTCCATCGGCAAAGTCGCGGACTGAGGAGAGGTCGGCAAGGTCGATACGACGGACCTCCACTTGGGCGGACGGGTGCGCGGCGAGAATCTCAGCACGCGCTTGCTCGCCCTTGGACGGCGTACGCACCGCGAGCACGACGTCAGCACCAGCTCCAGCCAGCCGCTTGGCAGCCTCCTTACCGATTCCGCTGCTCGCACCAGTCACCACGGCAAGCTTCCCCTGCTGATCAGGAACCTGGTACATGTCGAGATCCTTAGAGACTGACGGTCCTTAACACCCCACAGCATAACGGACCGACAGGCTCTTAATAAGAGACTGCCGGTATAAGGATCTGAAACGTGACCGCGCTTGTCCTCTATGACCTGACACCGCCGCGCACAGCGATGCCCGCGAGGCGTCGCCTGGCCATTGCGCCCACGTCGTAGCGCGTATCGGAGTGACGGCCCGCGGAGGAGTGGCCCAGCCAAGACGGTTGAGCAAACCGATCGCACGCCCTGGGCCCGCAAAGGGGCTCCGGCTGACGAGCCCGACCGTGGCCACCTGACGCGGGGCGCCGAGAAACCGCAGTCGCTGACGACGCAAGCCGTCCGCTTCGCGCGCACAGCGCTCAGCCACGCGCGCCCCTCGTCAGGAGCTCGTAGCCTTGGTTCATGGCGGAAGCCACCTCCGACAGCGGGCCGGACAATAGCCATAAAAAGAGTGACGCCTCCGGACGAACCCCTTCCGGCGGCTCGGCGCTCACGGACCCCGCAGCCGAGAGCGGCGCCGAAGCCATCCAGCTCCCCGCGTGGACCAAAGCCCTCGGCTGGTGCGGTGTCGCCGGGCTGATCTACCTGCTGATCTGTGCCGTGAGCATCATCAGTCGCGGCTTTGCGGGGCTGGGCAGCGACGCGGCGCACACCATGTTCGCCTTCGCCGCGCACCCGCGGCGTCGGGCTGAGCGTCGGCGTTCTCGGAACGGTCCTGATCCAGTCGTCGACCACGACGACGGCCATCGCTGTCACCGCCGTAGGGTCGGGCGCGTTGCCCATCCAGGGCGCGATCCCCATCATTCTGAGCGCGAACGTCGGCACCACCGTGACGACGAGCCTGGTCGCACTGACCTTCATCGGCGACCGCACAGAGTTCCGCAGGGCGCTGGGCGCCTCGACCGTCCACGACTTCTACAACTGGCTCGCGCTGCTGATCTTCTTCCCGATCGAGCTGGGCGTCCGCCCGGCCCGTCCGATGGCTGGATCAGCAGCTTGTCCGCCGTATCGCGGCATGATTCATCACAGTTCCGCCAGGTGGTGACTTCACCAGGCCCGGCGCCCGCTGCGGCCCGTCCGCCCTGGTGAGGACGACTGCGTGACCATGCTCCTCGAACGAGTTCGGGCGGTTGTCGCTGGAACAGTTGGACCAGTGCGCCGGTGGGGTCGTACGAACCACTGGTGCCGGTAGATACGGCCGGCAGTGTCACGGGCTCCTCGATCGTCGTCTGGAGCAGGCCGGATGGAATGGCGGAGCATGATGTAACGGACGGACGCGCCGGGGCGCTCGGCGTCCGCCCCGGCGTAGCCGTTGGCGGGCGGCGGCGTCAGGCCGTACCAGCTTCTTTCCGACCTGGAGGGGCAGCCAATGCTCGCGCTCCGAGTTCGCCGCCGGGTTGATGTAAACCACGGGTTCGGTCCGGGGTAGTCCGTACACCGGGCGCCCGTCTCGGCGACGCCTGCCGACGGAGCTCCTTCTCACCGGCTTGCGAAAGTGTTTCGTAACCGAGCGATTTCCCCTTCTTGTCCCGGCTGTGAAGCCCGTGTCAGTGTCCTGGTCCAGCAGGCAGGACCATCCGCGGTGAGGGCACCGAAAGCCTTTCGTGCGCGCTACTCGTCTGCCTGGCACATGAACAAGGCACGCCGAGAGAAGAGAGGCAGAGCATGCGCGGATTCCAGGTACTCGGTCGTTCAGGCGATCGTGTCCTTCCCAGAACGCGTCGGGCGCTCGTGACCGCGGTCACCGCGACGGCGGCCCTGAGCGTCCTCGCCGCCTGCGGGACGTCCGGGCCGTCCACCACCTCGTCGTCGAAGGGACTGACGATGTGGGCGCTCAACGACCAGACGACCCTGAAGGAGTCCGTGGACGCCTACAACAAGGATCATCCGGACGAGAAGATCACCCTGCGGCTGTTCGCGAACGACGACTACAAGCAGAAGCTGCGCGTGGCCTTCGGCGCGAACCAGGCCCCGGACATCTTCTTCAGCTGGGGCGGCGGTGCGCTCGACGACTACGTCAAGGCGCACAAGGTCGACACCCTCACCGATGCGCAGGTGGATTTGCGCCGGTTCACACCGAGTGTCCTGAAGAGCGCCACCTTCGACGGCCATGTCTACGGCGTGCCCGCCAACGGCCTCGCCCCGGTGGTGCTCTACTACAACAAGAAGGTCTTCAAGGGCGCAGGCATCCAACCACCGAAGACGTACGACGACCTGCTGGCCGACGTGAGGAAGATCAAGAGCGCCGGCGTCACCCCGATGTCTCTCGCGGCCAACTCCAAGTGGCCGACGCTGATGTACCTGGAGTACCTGCTGGACCGCGAGGGCGGATCCCAGGCGTTCGACCAGATCGCCTCCGGTTCCGCCGAAGGCTGGAAGGACGCCTCGGTCACCGCGGCCAACACGCGCCTCCAGGAGCTCGCCAAGGCGGGTGCCTTCGGCGACAACGCCTCCTCCGTGAACTACGACCAGGGCGCCTCCACGGCCCTGCTGTACACCGGCAAGGCCGGCATGGAGCTGATGGGCACCTGGGAGTACGCCAACCTGGTCAAGGCCGCGCCGGACTTCGTGAAGAAGGACCTTGGCTACATGGCCTTCCCGTCCCTGTCCGGCGGCCAGGGCGACGCGAAGGACATCGTCGGCAACCCGTCGAACTTCCTGTCGCTGAACTCCTCGAGCAAGCACAAGTCCGCGGCGCTCACCTACTTCAAGGACTACGTCCTAAACGACTCCCAGGTCGACGCCTACCTGGCGTCCGGCAGCGTGCCGCCGGTCAACCGCCTGGAATCGAAGCTGGCCGCGGTGAAGTCGGTCGACGACAAGAAGTGGCTGACCTTCGTCTACGACCTGGTGCAGAACTCGCCGAACTTCCAGCTCTCCTGGGACCAGGCGCTGCCCTCCGACCAGGCCGACCCGCTGCTGACCAACGTGGACAAGTCATTCCTGCGGCAGATCACGCCCGAGCAGTTCGGCACGAACATGAGCAAGGCGGCGCAGTAGTGACCACCGTGGTTCGTACGTCGCGGCCGGTCGCGTCCCACAGGGCGCGGCCGGGCACGGCCCGTGGCGGGCGCCGCCGCTACAGCGGTCTGCTCATGGCCGCGCCCGCCCTGCTCCTGTTCGCCCTCTTCGGCCTGGTCCCGCTGGTCGGTGTGGTGGTGCTGAGCCTCGCGCACTGGGACGGTCTCGGTTCGATCGGCTGGTCCGGCTTCGCCAACTGGACCGGAGTCCTCACCGATGACGCCACCTGGCAGGCGCTGTGGCTCACCCTCAAGGTGATGGTGGTCAGCTGGCTGGTCCAGACGCCCCTGTCGCTGGCGCTCGGCCTCTTCCAGGCACCCCAGAACCGGCTGCGGGCGTTCTTCGCCGTGCTGTGGTTCCTGCCGCTGCTGCTCTCCGCGGTGGCGGTCGGACTGACCTGGCAGGCCCTGCTCGACCCGTCCTTCGGCATCGGCGCCACCCCGGGACTGCACTGGCTGGCCAAGCCCCTGCTCGGCTCGCCCGACCTGGCCCTGTACACGGTGATCTTCGTGATCGCCTGGCAGTTCGTGCCGTTCCACGCCCTGCTCTACCAAGCGGGTGTGCGGCAGATCCCGGTGTCGCTCTACGAGGCCGCCGCCATCGACGGCGCCGGCCCCGTCACCCGTCTCCTGCGGATCACCCTGCCGCAGCTGAAGTACACATTCGTCACGTCGAGCACCCTCATGCTGGTGGGCTCGCTCACCTACTTCGACCTGATCTACGTCCTGTCCGGCGGCACGGGCGGCCCGGGCACCGCCACCCGCGTGCTGCCGCTCGCCATGTACATCACGGGTTTCCAGGCGCACGACATGGGCCGCGCCAGTGCCGTCGCCACGCTCCTGGTGGTCTTCGGGCTCGGGCTGTCGCTGCTGACCACCCGCCTTTCCGGGTTCACCCGGATGGACAGCCAGCAGGAGGGCATGTGAGCACCGTCGTGACGGCCCTGCGCCGTGCCGCCATCAGCGGCGTCACTCTGCTGTGGACCGCGCTGGTCGTCGTACCCCTGTACTGGGTGGTCGTGACCAGCCTCCGCGGCCAGGCCGACTTCACCACGGGGAACCCCCTGGCGCTGCCTGGCCATCCAACCCTGGACAACTACAAGACGGTTCTGGACGGCGACTTCACGACCTACATGGTCAACAGCGTGATCGTCACCGCCCTTACGGTCGTGATCGTCGTAGTCGTCGCCCTGATGGCCGCGTTCTCGATCGTCCGTTACACCAATCCTTGGTCCCGTCTGACCTTCCGCCTCTACCTCCTGGGTCTGGCGATCCCCCTCCAGGCGGTGATCATCCCTGTCTACCTGCTGATCATCCGTATGCAGATGTACGACAGCCTGCTCGCGATCGTGCTGCCCTCGGCGGCCTTCGCGCTGCCGGTCACGGTGATGATCCTGGTCAGCTTCCTGCGGGACGTGCCGCGTTCGCTGTTCGAGGCGATGGTCGTCGACGGCGCCGGTGACTGGCGCATGCTGTTCTCGCTCGCGGCGCCGATGGCCCGCCCCGCGCTGGTGACGGTCGCGGTGTACGACGGCCTCCAGGTCTGGAACGGCTTCCTCTTCCCCCTGATCCTCACCCAGAGCGGCGACAAGGCCGTGCTGCCGCTCGCCCTGACCCTCTACCGCGGCGAATTCGGCATCAACGTGCCCGCGACAATGGCCGCGGTCGTACTGTCCACCCTTCCCATGCTGGTCGTGTTCGTCCTCGCCAGGCGGCAGCTGGTCGCCGGACTCACCGCCGGATTCTCCAAGTAGCGCACGCCGAACGGGACTCGGCCGGAGCCATGGGCGCCGGCCTCCCTCGGCATGCCCAGGCAACAACCCCCACGAGGAGTCGTGCATGACGACCACCACGCCGGACCACTCCGCTCCCTCCCCGGCGGGTGACGACCGCCCCTGGACCGACCCGGACAGGCCGGCCGACCATCGTGTCGAAGCCCTGCTCGCCCGCCTCACCCTGAAGGAGAAGGTCGCCCAGCTGAGCAGCACCTGGGAGGACGTCGAACCGGCCGGCCCGGACGTGGCCCCCGGCACCAGCCTCTTCGACCGCGTCGGCGACCTCGACGAGACCGCCCGCCACGGCCTCGGCCAACTCACCCGCCCCTACGGCACCGTCCCCCGGCCCGCCCTGGAACACGCCCGCCTGCTGGCCGAACGCCAACGGCAGATCATGGCACAGAGCAGGTTCGGCATCCCTGCCATGGCCCACGACGAGTGCCTGACCGGCTTCACCGCCTACGGCGCCACCATCTACCCCACCTCCCTGGCCATGGCGGCCACCTTCGACCCGGCCCTGATCCGCCGGGTCGGCGCGGCCATCGGCGCCGACATGGCCGCCGCCGGCGTCCACCAGGGTCTCGCCCCGGTCGTCGACGTCATCCGTGACTATCGCTGGGGCCGCTGCGAGGAGACATACGGCGAAGACCCCTACCTGGTCGGCGAGATGGGCGGGGCTTATGTCCTGGGCCTCCAGGGCGCCGGGGTGTACGCGACCCTCAAGCACTTCGCCGGCTACTCCGACTCCATGGGCGGCCGCAACCACGCGCCCGCGCGGATCGGGCGGCGCGAGCTCTTCGACGTCATCCTGCCGCCGTTCGAGCGGATCGTCGCCGCCGGCGTGGGGTCCGTCATGAACTCCTACGCCGAGATCGACGGCGAGGCGCCCGCCGCCAGCCGCTGGCTGCTGACGGAGGTGCTCCGGGAGCAGTGGGGCTTCGAGGGCACGGTCGTCTCCGACTACTGGTCGCTGCCGTTCCTGGTGAGCGCGCACCGGGTGGCGGCCGATCTGTCCGACGCCGGGGCACTCGCCCTGAAGGCCGGGCTGGACGTCGAACTCCCGGACCAGCGCGGCTTCGGCGACGCCCTCGCCGACGCGGTACGCGACGGGGCCGTCGACGAGGCCGACCTCGACCGGGCAGTGCACAGGGTGCTGCGGCAGAAGGTCGCGCTCGGGCTCCTGGATCGCGACTGGAGTCCGGAACCCATCGCGTTGCGCACGGGCGAACTGGACCTGGACAAGCCGGAGAACCGGGAGCTCGCCCGCGCGGTGGCCCGGTCGAGTGCCGTGCTGTTGTCGAACGACGGGGCCCTGCCTCTCCCGTCCACCGGCCGGATCGCGCTGATCGGTCCCTGCGCCGACGACGTCCGCACCATGTTCGGCTGCTACAGCTTCCCCAACCACGTCCTCTCCGATCGCGACGACCTTGGCAACGGTGTCGACGCCGTGTCTCTGCGGTCTGCACTGAGCAGCGAACTCGCCGATAATCACTGGGACTTCGCGCCGGGCTGCCCCGTCCGGGACGAGGACCGCTCCCGGATCCCCGACGCGGTCGCCGCCGCGTCCGGCGCGGATCTCGCCGTGCTGGTCGTCGGCGACAAGCCCGGGATGTTCGGCATCGGCACCTCGGGCGAGGGGTGTGACGTCGAGGACCTGCGGCTGCCCGGCGTACAGGACGAGCTGGTGGAGGCCGTGCTGGCGACCGGGACCCCGGTCGTGCTGGTGGTCAACAGCGGGAGGCCGTATGCCGTGGGGCGGTTCGCGGCCGCTACGGCGGCCATGGTGCAGGTCTTCCTGCCGGGCGAAGAGGGCGGCAGCGCGATCGCCGAACTACTCTCGGGTACCGCCAACTTCAGCGGCAAGCTGCCCGTGCAGATCCCCAACTCGCCTGCGGGGCAGCCGTACACCTATCTCCATCCGCCCCTGGGCGACAGGCAGAGCTGGCTGTCCAACCTGGATCCGACGCCCGCGTTCCCGTTCGGGCACGGGCTGTCGTACACGACATTCGAGATCGAGAGGCTTGCGGCCGACCGTGAACTGGTGCCTACGGATGAGGGATTCAGCGTCTCGGTGCTCGTGCGAAACACCGGGACGCGGGCCGGCGCCGAGACGGTCCAGCTGTACTTCACCGACCCGCTCGCCCAGGTCACCCGGCCGGTAAGGGCGCTGCTGGCGTTCGCCAAGGTCGAGTTGGAGCCCGGTGAGGAGGCGACGGTCCGCTTCGACGTCCACACCGACCGCCTGGCCTTCACGGGTCTGGACGGTCATCGGATCGTCGAACCCGGCGAGATCCTGCTGCACGCCGGGGCGTCGAGCGCGGACACCCCCCTCACCCGGGCGATCCGGCTCACCGGGGAGCAACGGGACGCGACCGTCGTACGACACCACGCTGTGCCGGTGAGCGTCGCGCGGGGATGATGGACCTCAGGTGCTGCGGGCCACGGATGTCGAGGTCCGCAGCACCATTTCCGTCGCCAGTTCGATGCGCGGGGAGGCCGGCGGGCGGCCCTCGGCCACCTGGAGCAGTACCCGGGTCGCCTCGCGTCCCAGTTCCTCGAACGGCTGACGCACCGCGCTCAGCGGCGGGCAGGCCATGGCCGCCACCAGGGTGTCGTCGAACGACATGACCGACAGGTCCTCCGGCACCCGCAGTCCCCGCTGCCGGGCCGCCTCCAGCACGCCGAGGGCCTGCGCGTCGCTGGCCGCGAACATGGCCGTCGGCGGGTGTTCGGCGCACAGGATGTGCAGGCTGGCGGCGAGCGACTCGTCGTAGTCATAGTCGGTGGAGCGCACGATCGCCGGGTCGTAGCCGATGGCGGCCTCCTCCAGCGCGGCCCGGTATCCGTGCAGGCGTGCCGATCCGGCCAGGGAGTGCGAGCGGCCCGCGACCATGCCGATGCGGGTGTGGCCGAGGCCGAGCAGGTGCTGCACCGCATCCCTGGCCCCGCTCCAGTTGGTGACCCCGATGCTCGGGATGTCCGACGAGGGCGCGCTGAGCGGGTCCACCAGCACCACCGGCAACCGCTGTTCGATGATGCGCCGCTGGTCCTCCTCGGACAGCATCGAGATCACGATGATCACCCCGGCGGCACCGAGCGCCACGCACTCCTGAAGCCACTGGGAGATGGAACGTCTGCCGGTAGTCCCGGTCACTACGTCGATGCCGAGTTCACCGGCCGCCTCCACGATCCCGCGGACCACCTCCAGCGTGTACGGACCCGACAGGTCCCGGAACACCGTGATGATCTGCTTCGGCGCCTGGGGCTCCCGCTCCCACGGGCGTACGAACCCGTGCCGTGCCAGCAGCTCCTCGACCTTCACCCGGGTCGCCGCACTCACGTCACGGCGCCGGTGTACCACCTTGGAGACGGTGCTGAGCGACAGGCCGGCCTCCTGGGCGATGCTCGTCAGCAGCCCGTACTGCGCGTCCAGCTGTCCCTTGTCCTGAACGGTCACTCCACGTCCGCCCCGCTCGAGAATCCCGCGGCAAGCCAACAGCACCGGGCGCCGGCAGACAAGAGGCCGGCGGCCGGTGCTGTTGGACTATGCCCTGCTCCAGACTTGGGTCGCGTTGCCCAGGGGTGTCCACAGCTGCACCTTCGTGCCGTTGGCCGTCCCCCAGCCGGTGACGTCGATGGCGAGGCCGTTGGAGCGGTTGGCGATGGTGCCGTCCACGCGGAACGACCACTGCTGCCCGGTCTTCCCGTTGCAGGCCCAGAGGATGAGCTTGGTGCCCGCGGTGGTGCCGTCGCCGTCGGCGGCCAGGCACTTGCCGGAGATTCGGAGTTCGCCGGCCGTGGTCTGGGTGATGGTCTGGTTGGCGTTGCCGGAGCAGGCGTAGATCTGCACCTGCACGCCCGTCTGCCCGTTCGGCACGTCCAGGCACTTGCCGGAGTAGCTGCCCTTCAGCGTGAACGTCGAGTCGGTGGGCAGGGCGTCCTGGACGAGCTGCCAGTCCTGGGAGCCGTCGCTCGTGGCGGTCTGAACGGTTACTGCACCGTCTGCGGTGGCGCCGGTCATATAGAGGCTGGTGTTGCGGACCGACCGGAGCTCGTAGTAGCCGCTGGTCGAGGAGGAGACGAGGGTCCACTGTTTGTCGGTGGCGTCGTCGTCGACCCACTGGGCGAGCTTCTGCCCGGCCGTGGCGGTGCCGGTCCAGAGGGCGACCGCGCGGCCGCCGGCCTTGTTCAGCAGGGTGGTGTTTCCTCCCTTGGCCCGGGTGTGCCAGCGCTGGGCGTCGTCCGAGGAGCTCACGGCGCTCGTGACGAGGTCGGGGACGTTCCCGGTGAGGTTCGCGTCCTGCGTCTTCCCGCTGGACGGGGTGAGGGCCTGTCCGGTCAGACGGTTGACGAGGGTGTAGTAGGTGCCGTCGGACCGCCCAAGGTCGACCTCGGCGTACTTCACCGGCCCGACACTCCCGCCGCTCCAGGACGCCTGGAGGATCAGGACGCGGCCGGTGCCGTCCACGTACTGGAGGTCGCGGCTGTACCCAGCGGCCATCGGTGTCTGGTACTGCTTCCAGATCCCGGTGCTCTTGCCGGACTCGTTCACCCAGACGCTGCCGCTCCCGGCCGCGTTGTAGACGATCCGCCCGTCGGTCATCGGCAAGAGCACAGGACTGCCGCCCGTCGAGAGGGTGTTTTCTCCCGTGGGCACGGGCAGCGAGGTGATCGCCCCGTCGGTGCCCGCGTAGAACTTCGTCGGGTCGTCGGCGATCCTATAGCGGACGTTGGTCCCGCCGCCCCAGTACTCGTACGTCATGAGCCACTTGCCATCGGTCGTCGGGGCGATCGTCGTCATGCCGGGGCGGCCGCCGCCGATCTCGGTCTTGCCGCTGCCCATGCTCACCGTGGAGCCAGGCACGTCCACGACCGGAGAACTCCAGGCGGAGGTGGTGCCGTCCCAGGTCCGGTGCATCAGTACCTGGCCGCCCGAGTCGGTCGTGGTGACGTTGTCCGGGTCCAGGGTCGGCACTCCGGTGGAAGTGTCGTAGCCGGTGTAGTCGTTCTCGTCGGAGTAGTAGGCGATGAGCCTGCCGCCATAGGCGTACAGGTGCGGCTCCCAGACGGGGTCGACCTGGGCGTAGGTGTTGGCGGTGGAGACACGGCCGATGCTGCCCGCGCTGCCGCCCTGCCAGGAGCCCGCGGCGATGATGTTCTCGAAGCTCCAGGTCGCCCCGTCGTCGGTGCTGGCGTACAGGGCCAGCGCCACGTCCTTGCGGTCGCCGTCGCTGGAGGGCGTCCAGCTGGAGTTGGCAGCCTTCTGCTCCTCGTAGTAGTAGTCGTCGCCCGAGACGACACTCGCGAGCAGCAGCGTGCCGGCACTCAGGTTGCCGACGGCATGCGGGAGTACGTAGAGGTAGGGGTTCGTCCAGTTGCTGGTGTACTTCGCGTACGCCGAGTCGCTCGACAGGTAGGCAGGGGCCTTGACGTCGGTCAGCTTCGACCAGGTCGTGCCATCGTCGTCGCTCTTGTACAGGGGCAGCGTCTGGCCCACCGGGGCACTCTCACTGTCCTCGAACGTCGCCACGATCCGGCCGCTCGGCAGCTGGGCGGACTTCGGGTAGAGAACGCACGGGCTCTTGTTGCACGCCGCAGAATTACTCGCGACATACAGGTTCGCCGGGCTCGGCTGATATGCCGCCGCATTCCCCGCGGAGGCTATGGTGAGTGCGGTGCCGATACCTACGGCTGTCGCCGCGGCGACAGCTCGGCTTATCGACTTTTGCACTAGCCTTCGTATCACCTTCTGTATCAATGCGGCTCCTCTGCGGTGTGACCGGCGGCCACGAGACCTGGGAGGGCCGCTCGAAGTCCGGCCACCACTACGAGGGTTGGTGCCGAGGCCATCGGGGAAATACCGCACCCTCGCATTTCGCTGCTCGCGAGCGCCGGTTGCTCATCGAAGCGAAATGCACTCAATGAGATCTGATCCGGACGGAGACAGTATTGGTACGCGAGGTCACCATGTCACCGGTACGTTTCCGAAAGACTTTCGTACGCCGACTGCCACCGGGAGTTGACCCGCCGCCACAGACCGAACGCCCTGCACGCTCGGCCGGTCCTCTCCGGGCTCCGACGTCCGTGCGTGTCCTCGTGACCAGCGCCGAAACCGGGAGCCTTCCCGTCTCCTCGCGACTCCGGCAGGTCAGCGGAGCCCCGCGACGCCTTGCGTCGCCACTACGAACGCGAACGCGCCGAGAGCCGTCCGCCCCAGGGCTGCCCTCACTCTCCCGCTGGCCGGCGCGTCAACGTCCTGTGGGCCCTCCTGCGTACCCGTCGATGCTGCGAACTGACGCCTTCCCAGCCTCCTGTTGCTGGACAGAACGGTTGAGGGACCAGTCACGATTCAGGTTCTCGCCGTTCCTGTCATCGGAACCACGTTCTGATCCGCGGTGTCTCGTTCGGTTGTATGACGGGGGCGGCTCGATCACTCTCCGGTACATGGCCAGCTCCGCCACTTCGCGCTCTCGGCGGGTGAGCGGGCCGGTGGCGCAGGCTGACCCGGCCTACTCTTGGGTGGGCTCCAAGGCGTACTGGATGGCCCGGCTGGGGCTGTCGTGGCTGCCGCCTTCCGCGAGCGCCTGCGTGTACGACGCCAGGCCCAAGGCGCCGGTGACCGTCTTCTCGCAGCGTGCGTGCTGTTCGGCCATCTGCGGGCCGAATGCGGAGATGGTGGTGCCGGCGTCCTTCCACAGAGTGCCCGCGGCGCCCAGAAGCCGGGCCGCCCGTCCGTGATCGCCGGCGGCGGCGGTGGCCCAGGCGAGCAGTTCCAGCATCCTCGCCACCATCGGGTAGTCATTGAAGCCCCGCATGTTCTCCAGTGCGGAACGGGCCAGCGCCTTCGCGGCCTCCTGGTCACCACAGGCCCAAGCATGGTGGCCAAGCGCCATCAGCACCTGCGCGCGGCCCCACCGCTCCCCGCTCGCTTCGAAGGAGGCGATCACCTGCCTGCCGGTCTCCGCCGCGCGAGAGTCCCCGGCATAGGTCTGGCCGCAGGCCAGTGCGAGCAGCCAGAAAGTCGCTTCCCGCTCATCGCCCAGCGCCGTCAGAGCGGCCTGCGCCTCCTCACACGCCGGCGAAGACCGACAGCCGATTCCACAGCAGCCGCTCGGCCGGGGCGCACAGCTCGTAACTCCAGTCGATCATCCCGCGGAGCGTGCGCTGGTGCGGCTGCCTGGTCGGGCAGCCCTCTGTGAGCAGGGCGAAGCGGTCCTCCAGCCGGTCCACCACCTGCGCCACGGAGAACGTGCGCAGCCGGGACGCGGCCAGCTCGATCGACAGCGGTAGCCCATCCAGACCAGCACACAGCCGGGCGACCTGGTCCCGGTTCCCCTCGCCCACCTGGAACGTCGGCTGGACGGCGGCGGCCCGGTCCAGCAGCAGGTCGGCCGCGTCCTGTGGCGACAGCGGGGGGACAGTGAAGACGTGCTCGCCGCAGATGCCCAGCATGTGGCGGCTCGTCGCCAGGATGCGCAGTTCTGCATGGCATCCTCGGCTACCGCACTCCCGCAGAGGACGAGACGGTCCTGGTTGCCTGACCACCGCAGCGCTGGTGTCCGTCAAAGCAGAGCAAATGCGATTCCGTCAGGTTCTTGCCGAACTCGGCCCGGGAGCATAAACAGCGCCTCGCAAGCTGATCAGCCAGGCGGCCAGAACGCCAGCAGACGAGTCGGCCGGGCGCCGGTACCGACGGACCCCGGTGCTAGCGCCAGATGACGCGGACGATGACGATCAGATGTGCTCTCGGGTGGGACTTGCTCCCCGAAGCTCGCGGCATCACGCTGGTGATGTAAGGCCGCTGCCCACAGGCTCGTGTCGAAAATCGGCAGGATTTCGGTGAGAGCGAGGTGACCAGCGATGACGCGGCGCCCGACGACTGCCGATGGCCCGCCCGCCCGCTGGACCGCGGCCGCCTTCACGGCCGCGGCCACGATCGATGAGCGCGGCCTCGTCATCTCCTGGAACGAGGGCGCCGAACGGCTGCTCGGCTATCGACCCGCCGAGATCGTGGGCCTCCCTGCCGTGGACCTGCTCGCGGGCGAACTCGCGGTGACGAGCCCGGAGATCCCCTTTCAGAAACGGTGGACTGCCCGGGCTCCACTGCGGCACCGCGACGGACACATCCTGCCCGTCAATCTGCTCGCGCACCGGCGGGCGGGCGAGGACGGCAACATCGAGTGGTTCGTGTTCTCGGCGGTGGGCAGTGAACTGTGCAACGAGCAGGAGACCGGGGCGGCCGTACTGGCGTTCACCCACTCGCCGATCGCGATGGCGATCTCCGACACCGACCTGCGGCTTATGCGGGCCAACGATCGCATGCTGCAGAACATGGCTCTCCCGGAAGACGCCATGCGGGGTCTGCGCCTGCCCGAGATCGTCATCGGTTCGCAAGGCGAGGAGATGGCGGATGCCCTGCGTCGGACGCTCCAGGGCGAACCGCAGGACCTGATCACCTTCCTGCCCGTCGGCGGGAGGAAACGGGGACGCGTCCTGGCTGTCTCGTTCTCCCCGATGCCGGACGAGACCGGCCGAATTCTGGGGGCATGCTGTTCCGTGCACGACATCACGGAACAGCACTGGGCCCGTCAGCGGCTGCTGTTGCTCAACGAGGCGGGCACCCGGATCGGGACGACCCTGGACGTGGTTCGCACTGCGCAGGAGCTGACCGACGTGGCGGTGCCAGGGCTCGCCGACTTCGTTCGCGTCGACCTGCTCCCCTCCATCGACCAGGGCGGAGAGCCGGAGAGCGACCGATCCAGCGGCGCCGTCACGCTGCGCCGCGCGGCCCACGCGTCCGTCCTCGAAGGGGTGCCCGAGGCGACGCTGGCCATCGGGGAGACCGAGGCCTTCCCACCGCGGTCCCCCACCGCCGAATGCATCGCCACGGGCCGTTCTCAGGTCTATGACGTCACCCCCGCCGTCACCCGTTGGGGACCGAAGGATCCGGCCTGGGCCGCGAGCGTCCGCCGTCACGATGCCCATTCGGCAATCACGGTGCCGATGGCAGCCCGCGGGGTCACTCTGGGCGCCGTGGGGTTCGCCCGCCACCAGCGCGCGGAGTCCTTCGACCCCGACGACGTGATGCTCGCGGAGGAGCTGACGGCACACGCCGCTGTGTGCATCGACAACGCACGCCGGTACACCGCCCAGCGCGACACCGCCGTCGCGCTCCAGCGCAGCCTCCTCCCACAAGCACTGCCCGCCCAGTCGGCCATGGACATCGCCTTCCGCTATCTGCCCGCAGACTCCCGCGCGGGCGTGGGCGGTGACTGGTTCGACGTCATTCCGCTCTCCGGCGCGCGGGTCGGCCTCGTGGTGGGTGACGTCGTCGGCCACGGCATCCAAGCGTCGGCGACCATGGGCCGGCTGCGGACGGCGGTACACACCCTCGCCGACCTCGACCTGCCGCCGGACGAACTTCTGGTGCACCTCGACGACCTCGTGACCCGCCTTACGGCGGACCCCGGCACCGCGAGCGCGATGGGTGCCGCCGCCACCTCCGCCGGGGACATCGGCGCCACGTGCCTCTACGCCATCTACGACCCTGTCTCCGGCAGCTGCTCGCTCGCCCGGGCCGGCCATCCGGTTCCCGCGGTGGTCCGGCCAGGAAGCCACGTGGACTTCGTGAACGTTCCGGCCGGGCCTCCGCTGGGCCTCGGCGGCCTGCCGTTCGAGGCCGTCGACATCGAGCTGACCAGCGGCAGCCTCCTGGTGCTCTACACCGACGGCCTGATCGAATCCCGCAACCGCGACATCGACGAAGGGCTCAAGACGCTGCGCAGCTGCCTCGGCCAACCCTCCACCTCGGTGGAGGAGACCTGTGACACGGTGATCGCCGAGCTGCTCCCCGACCGCCCGGAGGACGACGTCGCGCTGATCGTCGCCCGTGCCCGGGCGCTGGACGCGAGCCAGGTGGTCACCTGGGACATGCCCGCGGACCCGGCCGCCGTCGCGGACGCGCGCAAGAAGGTCACCGACCAGCTGACGCTGTGGGGACTGGACGATTCCGTATTCACCGCGGAACTGGTGGTCAGCGAGCTCGTCACCAACGCCATCCGCTACGGCGGGCCCCCCATCCAGCTGCGGATGATCCACGAGCGCAGCCTCATCTGTGAGGTCTCCGACGCCAGCAACACCGCCCCCCACCTACGACGGGCCCGCACCTTCGACGAGGGCGGCCGCGGCCTGATGCTGGTCGCACAGCTCACCGACCGCTGGGGCACCCGGCACGCCCGCACCGGCAAGACGATCTGGGCGGAGCTCTCGACGGACTGACCCGCACCCGAACGAGGCAGTCACGCGACGGCCAGGAGTCACGGACAGACAACAGCCAGTGTCCTGAAATCAGGTGACGCGCAGGCTCGCTGGGACTGGGGGATCGCCACGCCGCCCGGCGGAGCTCCCCGCTCTGGCGGCCGGATCGTCTCAATCACTGCGCCGCCTGGCAAGGCGGCCGCTCCCCAGCCTCCCGCTCGATCGACTGATCAGGTGTGAGGTCGTGATCCGCTGGATACCAGGCCTGCGCCGATCCGCAGCGGTTGTCAGCTGCAAGGTGCCATCAGACCGTCCAGGAGGAGGTCGAGCTTCGCTCACAGGGCCGGAGTGAGGGGCAACGGCCCGTCGGCGTGCTGCCGTGCCTGAAGCCAGCGAAGGAGCGAGTCGGAATAGCAGGGGCAGAGCATCTCCGCGACTACCTCCGCGGAGACCGAGCGCCGGAAATCGCCGCGTTCCTGACCCAACCGAACACTGTCTCGGAAAATTTCGAAGATCGGGAACGGCCGTCGCTGAGGCGTCCGGCCAGACGCCGGTCCTGGCAGCGGTCACCACCCTCGCGGCCCCACGGGCCGTACTCCTCGGTCATGTCCCGCCAGGGGATGCCAGTACGGACCCGGAACCGTATGCCGTCGATCAGCTGCCGCCGAGTCCATATCGGCGGCCGGCCGAGCTTCTTGCCCTTCGGCAAAGCAGCTCCGTGAGTTGTTCGGTGGCCCGGGAGGGCCGGATGTGGCTTCAAAGCAGCTTGCCGACCGGGGCTCGGCTGGAGTGGCCCCCCAGCAGCCACCCCGGCGTCCCGTCCGGAGCAGCGCCTCGATCCGCACCCACTGTGCATCGGCCAACGGGGGCTTCAAGGGAGCGCCCCACCGGGAAAATGCCCGCCGCTGTCATGGCGCCAACGCCGCGCAGGCGCGGCGCAAGCCAGCACGTAAACGTACCGCCATTTCTTTATATACCGTCGGTCCTTTACTAAGCGACCGGCAGTACTCTAAGGTGATCGCAGGGAAGGAAGCGGCAGACAGGTTCATCGTGTCCAGGCCGAGGGGGGTTGACGGGTAACCCGCGTAGGCCTCGGACTGATCCCCATCCTGGGCTGCTGGCCGTGGGACAGCAAGCGCTCCAACGGCAGCCACACGGCCTGCGTGAGCGTTGCAACGCGGTCCGGCCCGCCCTCCTGAAGCAACACATGTGCAGCTCGAAGGGAGCACGTTGTGCAGCAGCGGACTCCCGGTGAAACCTGCATTTCGGTGAGGGTTCTCTGGTCTGGCGTCACGAACTTCGGCGCCTGGGGTGGCCTCGACAAGGCGAAGGAGGGCCCCTGCCGCCGGCTGGCTCTCGGAGGGCTCATGCAGACCGTCGAGGACGGTCTGCATCGGAGCGACACCGACTACATCACATCAGCGGCCCACACCGACCAGGCAGAACACGTTCTCGCACGTCAGTGACTGCATGAGGATACGGGCAGCCGTGTCTCGTCGAGTTGCCCGTGAACCCGTGAGCCAAATCGAGGAGCAGCAGTGATCGTCCCGTTCAGCATTTCCGATTTCATCGACCGGGCCGTTCAGGTCTACGGCAATCGCACCGGTGTCATCGACGAACCGGAGCAGCCGGCACCCTCGCTCGGTGAGTTGAGCTATGCCGAGCTCGGGACGCTGGCCCGCAGGCAGGCGGCCTTCCTCGACGACCTGGGTGTGGGGTACGGCGAGCGGGTCGCGGTGGTAAGCCACAACAGCGCACGGCTACTGACCTCGTTCTTCGGAGTATCCGGTTATGGGCGCGTGCTGGTGCCGGTAAACTTCCGGCTCCGGGCCCACGAAGTGCGCTACATCGTCGAACAATCCGGCGCCCGGGTGCTCTACGTCGACCCCGAACTCGACGAGGCCCTTAAGGACGTGACCGCCGAGCACCGTTTCGTACTGGGCGATGACAGTAGTCTCTTCGCCGCCCCCGGAGCCGAGCCCCGTCCGTGGGAACCCGATGAGAACGCCACGGCCACAATCAACTACACCTCCGGTACGACCGCACGACCCAAGGGCGTCGAGAGCACGCACCGCAACATCTGGACCAACGCGGTGACGTTCGCCCTGCACGCCGGCGTGACCGACCGCGATGTGTATCTCCACACCTTGCCGCAGTTCCATGTCAACGGCTGGGGCATGCCGTTCGCGATGACCGGCCTCGGCGTACCGCATGTCATCCTGCGCAAAGTCGACGGCGCGGAGATTCTGCGGCGGGTGGAGCGGTACGGCGTCACAGTCATGTGCGCGGCACCCGCTGTGGTGTCCGCCGTACTCGACGCCGCGCAGACGTGGGACGGCGAGATCCCAGGCCGCGACCGGGTACGGATCATCGTCGCCGGTGCGCCGCCACCGACGAAGACGATCATGCGGGTACAAGAAGAACTCGGCTGGGAGTTCATCCAGATCTACGGGCTCACCGAGACGTCACCGCTGCTGACCATCAACCGTGTCCGTGCAGAGTGGGACAACCTCTCGTCCGAGGACCGCGCCACCAAACTGGTGCAAGCCGGCGCACCTGCCCTCGGGGTGCGGCTGAGGATCGAGAGCCCCGAACATGAGGAACACCCGACGGGCGAGGTACTGGCCCGCTCGAATGTCGTCCTCAAGGGCTACTGGGATCGGCCCGAGGAAAGCGCTACGGCTCTGAGGGATGGCTGGTTCCACACCGGTGACGGCGGCGAGGTCGGCAACGACGGCTACCTCACGATCCGCGACCGCAAGAAGGACGTGATCATCACCGGAGGCGAGAACGTCTCGTCCATCGAGGTGGAGGACGTTCTCTTCTCTCATCCGGCCGTCGCCGAGGTCGCCGTCATCGGCGTCCCCGACGAGAAGTGGGGCGAGACCATCAAGGCCCTCGTCGTCCTGGCGCCCGGCCAGGAGGCCACCGAAGCCAACCTGATCCGCTGGTGCAAGGAAAAGGCTGCCGGTTACAAGGCGCCGACCTCGGTGGAGTTCCGCGACGACCTCGCCCGGACCGCGACCGGAAAGCTGCAGAAGTTCAAGCTCCGCGCACCGTACTGGGAGGGGCATGACCGCGGCATCAACTGATGTGCACCCAACAGCCTTCGCTCTGCCCACTCCCCCGGGTCATCCAAAACGGCACACGCACAAGCAGGTTCAGGGGCGGAGTGAAGCCATCCCTGCTCAGCTCCGCCACAGCTCGGACTCCCGTCGCTTCCATGCGGTTCTCTGCACCTGCTCGGTCCATACCCAGCCCCTGCCAACCGGCGCAGTTGAGCAACGGCAGCGCGCCACGGTGAGAGGCGGCGATACCTCCGGGCCGGAACGAACTCACCCGGGGTCGGCTGCCGGCTTCTCTGCGGTCGCGGCGACCGCCTGTCGGCCCGGCGAGGTTGAGTTCTGCCGCATCCCGGGGATCAATGTCGCGATAGCGAAAACGACAGCGGCCGCCCCTGCGCCGATCGCCAGGATCGCGCGTAGGCCGTTCTCGGAAGGCAGGAGGATGCCGCCGAAGCTCGTCGTCATGTGGGCGAGGATCACGCCTGCGACAGCGCTGGAGGAGGTGGTGCCGATGGACCTCATGAGCGTGTTGAGGCCGTTGGCAGCCGCGGTCTCGGAGACCGGCACAGCGCTCATGACCAGCGTCGGCAGGGCACCCAGGCAGAAGCCTGCACCGGCAGCGATGATGCAAGAGGCCACGATGAGCTGCCATATCCCGGACATCAGGACCATGGCGAGGAGATAGCCGGCACCTGTGATCGCGGCTCCGATCATGAGGGTCACCTTAGGGCCCTTGGACTTGGTGACACGAGCTGCCAACGGCGAGACGGCCATCATCGCCAGGCCCTGAGGGGCCAGGGCCAGGCCGGTGGTGACGAGAGACCTGCCCAGGCCGTACCCGGTGGCCTCAGGCAGTTGGAGGACCTGCGGCACCACCAGATTGGTCACGAACATCGAGAGCCCAAGCGCCACGGCCGCGAGGTTGGAAAAGAGCACGAGCGGCCGTGTAGTAGTACGCAGATCCACCATGGGTTGGGGGGTTCGTAGCTCGAACCAGCCCCACAGTGGGAGGACGACGACGGCCACGGCCAACAGCGACAAGGTGGTACCGCTGCCCCAGCCCCAGTCCTCTCCCTTGGACACCGCCAGCAGCAGGGAGACCAGGCCGACACTCAGCCCCAGGGCTCCGGGGAGGTCGAAACGCCCGCCGGCGCGCACCTTCGACTCGGGGACGAGCAGCAGGATGAGAACGAGGGCAACAGCGCTGCAGGCTGCCGCCGTCCAGAACAGGACGTGCCAGTGGAAGTTGTCGGCGATGACTGCCGCCGCGGGCAGACCGATGGCTCCTCCGACGCCGAGGGAACCCAGCATCACGGCCGTCGCCAGGGGAAGTCGCTCCGCAGGGACTTCGTCCCGCATGATGCTGACGCACATCGGGATCACCCCGTGTGCCAGGCCCTGCAGCGCACGGCCGACGAGCAGCGGCCCCAGGGAGTCGCTCAGCGCACAGACCACCGAGCCGATTCCCAGCAGAGCGATGCCGAGCAGCAGCATGCGGCGCTTGCCGTACATGTCGGCGAGGCGTCCCATCACCGGTGTAGAGACGCCGCCGCAGAGCAGTGTCACGGTGAGGGCCCAGGCGGTGTCGGACGGCGACGCGTTCAGGTAACGGGGCAGATGCGGGAGGATAGGAACGACCAGGATATTCAGCAGGCTGGCGACGATCCCGGTGAGGATCAAGGCCACCACCAGGACGGTGGTCCGGGACGAGTCAGGCTCGTCGGGCGGATTGGCTGAAGCATGTGTGGGGGACACGACTGGGGCCTCCGTGGGGGGGTCAACAGGGGACGACTCGGAGAAGCGGGAACGGACTGTGCGGGTGGGGGCCGTACAGGAGTACGGTGCAGGATCATGGGCGCCTGCTGAGCCGGCCGGCTTCGGAGCGGCATACGAGTGCGGGCCGGTGGTGAGGAAACCGACCTAGGGAGCCACGTTGCACCAGGCCGTGCATGCGACGATGGCCTGCCGCCATTGCCTGATCGCTTTGGGGGGCATGCCGATCGCGAGCGCTCCGGTCAGGCGCTCGCCGGTGCGGTAAAGCGCCACGAACTTCCTCTGTGACAACTCGCCTTCTACGATGGCGACTTCGTCATGCCCTCGCAGGTTGCCGTACGCCTGGATCTTCATGTCGTACTGGTCGGACCAGAAGTACGGGGCGGGCGCGAACGGCCTGCGTTCGGCTGGATTGAGGATGTTCCGGGCTGCGGCCATGCCCTGCTCCGCCGCATTCGTACGGTGCTCCATCCGCATCGTCACACCGAACAGCGGGTTGTACCAGCGGGCGACGTCACCTGTGGCGTACACGTGCGGCGCTGCTTGGCAGTACTGGTCGCAGACGACGCCGTCCTCCAGGGTGAGGCCGCTGCTGGCGAGCCATTCGGTGTTGGGGAGGGAACCGATGGCGACCAAGATCTCGTCCCCCTCGATCAGTTTCCCGTCCGCGAGGCGGACACCGCCTTTGACCACTTCGGTCACCGTGACACCGGTGCGCAGGTCGACGCCGTTGTCCAGGTGGGCTTGTGCCAGTAGTCGTCCGATTCCGGTACCGACCGCGTGGGCCAGCGGAACCGGAGCGGGCTCCAGCACGGTGACCTGTGCGCCCAACGTCCGGCCCACGGCAGCCGCCTCCGCGCCGAGGAACCCGGCGCCGACCACCACCAGCCGCCGCCCCGGACGCAGCCGGTCGCGCAGGACCAGTGCATCGTCGAGAGTGCGCAATTCATGTGCCTTGGCCCCGGGAAGCCGACGCGGCCGGACCCCGGTGGCAATGACCAGTGCGTCGTACGGCACCCGATCTCCGTTCGCCAGATGCACCTTGCGGTTCTCCGCGTCCAGTTCGGTCGCGGCGACGCCAAGTCTCAAATCGATGCCGAGCGCGCCCAGTGTGTCCGGCGACCGGAGTACCGCTCGCTCGGGCGGCCACTCGCCAGCCAGGATCTGCTTGGACAGGGGCGGGCGGTCGTAGGGAAGGTGGTACTCGTCCCCGACAAGGGTGAGCGTGCCGTCGTAGCCCTGCCGACGCAGCGTTTCGACCGCCGCGAGTCCGGCTGCGGAGGCACCGACGACGACGATGCGCCTCACTGTTCGCCCAGGTAAATCGCCGCTGCGGGGCAGAGCGCCGCGGCTTCGCGCACGTCGTTCTCCAACTCTTCGTCCGGATACGGGGACAGGACGATCGCGATGCCGTCCTCGTCGCGTTGGTCGAAGACATCGGGTGCGGCCAGGACGCACTGTCCGGCGGCGACACATTTGGGTTCGTCGAGTGTCACATGCATGGTGGTCGGCCTCGAATGCTTCCGTGGAGGGGATGGTGCGCACGGCGAACGACGGCAGAGCAGGTCCAACCGTCCGGTGATGACGGCAATGAGCGGGTGAGGTTACGAAGTCGCGGCGTACGTTGCGCGCGGCGCCCCCGCGGGCACCCGCTGCGCATAGAACCGCACGGGACGGACTGCAAGTCGTCCGCCCAGCACCCGCAGTGGTGGGGAGCGGCGCTACCAGGTGACCGGCAGTTCGTGGACGCCGAAGGTGGCCATGTCGTGCCGGAACCTCAGTTCCTCCAGCGGTACGGCCAGGCTCAGGTTGGGCAGCCTGCGCAGGAGTGCGGGCAGCGCCTCCTGCAGCTCGATGCGGGCCAGGGTCTGGCCGAGGCACTGATGGATGCCGTGGCCGAAGGCGAGATGGCCGCCCAGGGTGGTGCGGTCGATGTCGAGGACGTCGGGGGTGTCGAAGTGGCCATCCCGATTGGCGGCGGGCAGGTTGACGGTCAGCAGGTCTCCGGCGTGTACGCGTTGTCCGCCGAGGGTGAGGTCCTCGGTGGCCACCCGGTGGATGAACTCCTGGACGATGGTGAGATAGCGCAGCAGTTCCTCGACGGCGCTGGCGATCAGCGCGGGGTCGTCGGTGTCGCGGATTCTGGCGGCCTGGTCGGGGTTCTCCAGCAGAGTCAGTGTCCCGAGGCCGATCATGCTGGCGGTGGTCTCATGGCCGGCGAAGAGGAGGGTCTTGCAGTTGACGGCGAGTTCGTGGCGGCTGAGCTCGCCGGTGGCAACGCGCTCGGCGATCAGTCGGGTGATGAGGTCGTCACCGGGCTCGCTCTCTTTGCGTTCCACCAACTCCAGGACGTAGGCGAAGAGCGCGTCACGCGCGGCGATCTTCTCGGCCCGGGACGCCTCGCGGTAGGTGAGGACCGCGCTGTACTTCTGGAAGATCGGGTGGTCTTCGTACGGCACACCGAGCAGCAGGCAGATGACCAGTGACGGCACGGGCAGTGCGTAGGCCCGTACGAGGTCGGTCACAAGCTCGCCTCGGCTGGTCATGTCGTCAAGGAGGCCGTCGATCTGCTCGCGGATGCGCGGGCGTAGCGCTTCCATGCGCTTGACGGTGAACTCCCGGGTGAACATCCGCCGGATTCGGGCGTGTTCGGGGTCGTCCATGCGCGGGAACACCTGCGTCTGCCCAGCGTCCTGGGAACTGTTCACCAACTGCGGGAACCGGCTGGCGTCCGCGCTGAAACGGGGATCGCTCAGCACCGTCTTGACGTCTTCGAACCGGCTGACCGCCCAGGCCACCTCGCCATGCGATGTCCGGACCCTTTGGAGTCCCTCGCCTGAGCGCCACTTCTCGTACGCCGCGGAGGGGTCGAAGGGACAGCGTGCAGAACGCCCGCCGGGAAAGGTGGGAAGGGCGGCGCCGTCTTCGGTTCCGGCCGGAGAACTCATCGATGCTCCTGTGGGGGGAGGCCGGCGTGCGAGCGCGTCCCTGTCAGCGTCGGACAGGGGTAGACGCGCTGCGCAGCCGGACCAATCGGGTACGAGCGGGGCTATGTCACCAAGACCTAGGTCACCGTAACCTCACTTCGCATAGTCTGTGATCCTCCTTTTGGCGGAGTCCGGATCAGGCCGATGGTGCCGTTGTGGGCCGGGTGGGGCGCCCTGGCGTCCGGGCGTTGCCGGTTATCCGGCTGCGCCTCCGCCATTGGACTGGGTGTCGCCGAGGCCGAGCGCGGTAAAGGTGTAGACAAAGCCGCCGTTGCCTCCGCCGACCACCAGGTAGCCGTCCCGGGTGCCTGGCTTGATGACGAGGTTCGAGGTGAGGAGCTGCGGCTGCGGCATTGTCTGGGGCACGACGATGTTCGCGATCAACTCACCTTTGGCATCGAAGACTTCGACTTTCCCGTCGTTGATGACGCACTGGTAGATGTTGCCGCTGGCGTCGACGGCGTTGGAGTCGAACCCGCCGACTCCCTGGTTGCCGTACATGCCGACGCTCGGCATGGTCACGGTGGTGTGGTCGGCGGACAGTCGCAGGTAGTCCACGCGACCGGCGCCGAGTTCGCTGACCCACAGCCCGGAGTACGCGGGATCGAACGAGATGCCGTTCGCTCCGGCGAGGCCGTCCATCAGGAGGGTGGGATGCGTGCCGTCCGGGTCGAGGCGGATCACCCGACCGGTCGGCGCCCACGCCGTGCCGTGGTAGTCGGTGACGAACATGGCGCCGTGCTGGTCGAAGGTGAGGTCGTTGGCCGAGAACGGCTGTCCGAGCACGGGGCCGGACAGGATCGTGGTGAAGCCGGTGCCGTCCGGGTTCATTCTGTCAATTCTGCCGTTGTTGTCCGTGAGGTACATCTTGCCGTCGGCGGGGCTGAACTGGACCGACGAGAAGCGGCTGGAAGAGTCGGTGTAGACGGTGCGGACCTTGCGGGTGCGGACGTCGAGGGCGATGACCTTGGGCTGGCCGGCGGGTGCGGTGGGATGGACCATGTAGAGGTCGCCGTCCGGGCCGAAGGCCGGTCCCTCCAGGTTGGTTATGTGGCCGTTGGCGCCGGGCGGGTCGAGTGATGCCACTTTCGCGAACGGTTTGGCGGTGATCGTGGCGGGCCCGTGGTTCGCTGTCCGGGCGGCAGTGGGTGGCGCCGAGTCCGCGGCGGCGGCGCTCACGACGCCGGCGGCGGCCAGTGTCCCGGCCAGTCCGATCGCGGCGAGTCGGCGGCTGCGTGGGACGGCCGTGAGACCCGGATCCCTTTTGAACTTCATCTGCTTGTCCTTGCCCTTCGCACCCCGTTGTCCCAGGGGTGCCGATATCTGTTCGGGGGCGATGATTGTGTCGGCGCGAATCCCGGCGGAAGGATCTTGATCCCAGGCGAACGGGCTGCGTCACGACAACGTAGGTCACCGTAACCTTGCAGCATGTGGATTGAGATCCTCCTTTTGGCGGAGGTCGCGCGAGGACCGCGGCACGGCTACGAGCTGCGCCGGGAGATCGAGGCAGCGACGGGTCACACGCTTTCGAACAACTCCCTCTATCCCCGGCTACGCCGGTTCGTGGCGGCGGAGGCCGTGTCGCGGCGCGCGGAAGAGCGTGAGGGCACGCCGCCTCGCCATGTCTACTCGATCACCGGCGTCGGCCGGGAGATGCTGCACGACATGCTGGCTCAGCCTCCCGAGGACTCCGCCGACAACGGAGAGGAGTTCATGGCGCGGGTGGTGAACTTCTGCTGGCTGACTCCCGAGGAACAGCTCCGAGTCCTGGACGGCCAGGACCGCATCCTGGCTCGTAAACGGGACCGCGTCGCCGGCCTGGCGGCTTCGCGGACGGAGCCGTGGAGTCGTCGGGTGCTCGACTACGGGATGGCACGGCTGGACGCTGACCGCGCCTGGGTGGCCGCTGTCCGCGCGGAGGTTGCGGCGACGGCAGCGGCCTCGGGCCGAGGTGGCGAAAGCCCGTGAGCCCGGGCCCTCGCGACCAGCACGCATCGTCGGTCACTGAGCTTCGAGGATGACTGGCATTAGTCCTGCGGTACTAGAGAACTGCGCCGGAATGGGAACCGCAGGAGGCTGAGCACGCCTGGAACCGCTCCTAGCTTGAGATCACGGGTCAGTTGGCCCCAGCTCACGCAATGACCTCTTCTCTTGGTGGGAGTAATCCGTGGCCACCTTCCTCTATCGGCTCGGCCGGTTGGCCTTCCGGCGACGACGCCTATTCCTGATGTTGTGGATCGTCGTCCTGGCAGCCGTGGGTATCGGCGCCGTGAACTCGTCCGGTTCCACGTCCGAGGGTTTGAGTCTTCCCGGGACCCAGTCCCAGGAGGCGATCGACCTCCTACAGAAGGAGTTCCCGCAGGCGTCCGCCGACGGCGCCACCGCTCGGGTCGTCTTCGAGGCACCCGCTGGACAGAAGCTGACCTCCGGCGCCCACAAGACCGAGATCCAATCCCTGGTGGCCAAGCTGACCAAGTCGCCGCAGGTGTCGAGTGTCTCCGACCCCTTCGCCGACGGCCAGATCAGCCGATCGGGCACGATCGCCTACACCCAGGTGTCGTACAAGGTCGCCCAGGCCGACGTCAGCTCCGCCGCACACGATGTGCAGGCAGAGGTCGTCACGCAGGGCGAGAAGGCCGGCCTGACCGTGAGCCTGGGCGGAAACGCCGTCCAGGACAAAGCCTCCAGCAAGCTGGCAGAATTGCTCGGCCTCGCGGTCGCCGCCGTCGCCCTGGTCATCACATTCGGCTCGCTCATCGCGGCTGGTCTGCCCCTGCTCACCGCGATCATCGGTGTGGGCACGGCCGTCCTGTCGATCACCATCGCCACCCAGTTCTTCGACCTGGCCTCCCAGGCGTCCACCCTGGCGCTGATGCTGGGGCTGGCCGTCGCGATCGACTACGCCTTGTTCATCGTCTCCCGTTACCGCAACGAACTCCGCGACGGCCATGAACCGGAGGACGCGGTCGGGCGGGCCCTGGGGACGGCCGGCTCGGCGGTCGTCTTCGCCGGCCTGACCGTGATCGTCGCGCTCAGCGGCTTGAGTGTCATCGGCATCCACTCGCTCACCTCGATGGGCCTGGCCTCCGCCTTCGCCGTCGCCGTTGCCGTGGTGATCGCGCTGACCCTGCTGCCCGCCGTGCTGGGCTTCGCCGGTAAGCGGATCACGAGCAACCGGCTGTCGACCCGCCGTATGAAGGCCCTGGAGCGCGGCCAAGGCGATGCGATTGGGGTGCGCTGGGCGAAGTTCGTCACCCGCAACCCGGTCAAGGTCCTCGCCGTGTCGGTCATCGGCCTCGGCCTGCTCGCACTCCCAGCCACATCCCTGCGCCTGGCCCTTCCCGACGACAGCATGAAGCCGCCGGGCAGCACCCAGCGCGTCGCCTACGACACCCTCAGCAAGGGCTTCGGGCCCGGCTTCAACGGCCCGCTCACCGTGGTCATCGACGCCCGCGGCAGTGACGACCCCAAGGCCGCCGCCAAGGAAGCCGCCACCCTGCTGGGCAAGCTCGACGACGTCGCCGGCATGAGCGACGCCGCCTTCAACAAGGCCGGCGACGTGGCCCTGATCAGCGCCATGCCGAAGAGCGCCCCGACCAGTCAGGCCACCAAGGATCTGGTGGGCGCCATCCGCGGCCAGAGCGCCGACCTGCACAAGGACACCGGCGCAGATCTGATGGTCACCGGCTTCACCGCCGTCAACATCGACGTCTCCGCCAAGCTCTCCCAGGCCCTCATCCCCTACCTGGCCATCGTCGTCGGCATGGCCCTGATCCTCCTGCTACTGGTCTTCCGCTCGATCATGGTCCCCCTCAAGGCCGCCCTCGGCTTCCTGCTCAGCGTGGTCGCCACCCTCGGCCTGCTGGTCGCAGTCTTCCAGTGGGGCTGGCTCAAGGACCTGTTCGGCATCGACCAGACCGGCCCCATCGTCAGCATGCTGCCCATCCTGCTGATCGGCGTCGTCTTCGGACTCGCCATGGACTACGAGGTCTTCCTCGTCACCCGCATGCGCGAGGAGTACGTCCACGGAGCCGAACCCACACACGCGATCGTCCAGGGCTTCCGGCACAGCGCCCGTGTCGTGACCGCCGCCGCCATCATCATGATCTCCGTGTTCTCCGGATTTCTGCTCGACGACGCGGCGCTGATCAAGTCGATCGGCCTCGGCCTCGCCTCCGCGGTCCTCTTCGATGCCTTCGTCGTCCGCATGACCATCGTGCCCGCGGTCATGGCGCTCCTCGGCCACCGCGCCTGGGCACTGCCCCGCTGGCTCGACCGTGCCCTGCCGAACGTGGACGTCGAGGGCGAGAAACTGCGCCAGGCACTGACAGCCGAGCAGGCGATCACCTCACCCGAGCCCGTTCTGGCCGGCGTGGCTGCCACACCGCACACCGGCACGGAGCGCAATCCCCAATATGGTCTCGACACGGCCAGCACCTCAGTCCCCGGCAGCCCGGGCATGCCCGCCTCTGAGTCGCCGCTCCCCCGCCACCACCACGGGCGAGCCCGCAAGCTGCCCCAAAGCAGGGACCCTCACACGTACGGCGAAACGCCCGGGGTCACCTCGACGCCGTCACCGCAGCCGCAGGCCCAGGGCAAGATACGAGGACTATCCAAGCTCAAGCAGCGCTTCGCCCGTGGCAACGCCGCCCCCTCCGAACCGGCCGCCTCCAAGGCCTCGGCCCGGAAGAGGCGGCGGAAGCCCAACGACGAGAACTAACGCCGACCGGCCTTCACCGGAATAGCCCGGGGGAGGCGACAGCACCAGCCCCGTCCGCCGGTCCGATCCCCCTGGACCGGCGGACGGCCCCGAGTCCACGAAGGGTGCACCGTGACCGCACCGAGCGCCCCCGCTCCCACCCCCCGCCCCGAGGAGGGCCGGGTGCTGGCAGCCCTGACCGGCGACCCCGAACAGAGTGTGATCGTCTCGGTCATCGCAAGGCTGGCCACCTGGCGACGAGCCGACAGGGCCCACCCTCGGATCAGGCGCTGGGGCATCCCGGTCCTGTGCACCCTGGCCGGTATCGACACCTATCTCAACCCCTACAACGTCGGTGACCCCAAGTTGCCGCTCATCCTGCTGTTCACCGTCCCGCTGCTGTGGCGTGAGCGCCGCCCCATGCTGGTGTTCGCCCTCACCACCGCCGCCTCCGTCGCGGCCATTCCCTTCGGCGTACTGACGGGTGCCGAATGCGCCAGGGTCGTGGCCCTCTTCAACGTCGGACGCTTCTGCACCCCACGGCAGGTGGCCGCCGCCATCACCATCACCACCGTGCAACTCGCCGCCTGGGCTTACTTCTTCTGGCGCGGCGGCCAACTGGAATACGCCACGCGCCCCGATGTCATCACCCTGCTGGCGATGGCCGCCATGGCCTCATTCGCCGCGCTCGGCCTCCTCCTGCGCCTCGCGTACGCCTACATCGACATCCTGAAAAGGGAACGTGACCAGCAGGCCCGCTTGGCCACCGCACAGGAACGTGCCCGCGTCTCCCGCGAAATGCACGACATCCTCGGTCACACCTTGGCCGTCATCGTCGGACTCGCCGACGGTGCCGCCGGACTAGCCGAGGCCAAACCCGAACGCGGCGCCCAGACCCTGCGCATCATCAGTGCCAGCGGCCGTGACGCCCTCGCGGAACTGCGCCGCCTACTCGCCGTCATCAGCGACGACCGCGAGGATCGCGAGGACGTCAACCGCGCTCCCGGCGTCCCGCTGGCCCCTCAGCCCGGCGTCACAGATCTCGCCGCTCTCCTGGAAAGGATCCGTAGCGCAGGCCCTACCGTCACCCTGGACACACAAGGAGACCTCACCGGCCTGTCCCCGGGCCTGCAACTCTCCATCTACCGCATCGTCCAGGAAGCCCTCACCAACACGGTCAAATACGCCGCCGCCGACACCTCGATCCGTGTCTCCCTCACTGCCGCCCACGACGCCGTGCACGTAACCGTCGAGGACACCGGGCCATCCCACACACCGGGCACGGGCCGTCGCGCCGTCCGCGGCGGCCGGGGCCTGCTCGGCATGCGCGAGCGCGCCGCCCTCTACCAGGGCAGCGTCACCGCCGGCCCGAACGCCCAAGGCGGCTGGACCGTCAACGCCCTCCTCCACCCCAACCCGCCCACCGACTCCTCGGAGAAGAAGTTCGCATGACGACCGTCCTCATCGTCGACGACCAGGCCCTGCAACGCATGGGCTTCAGCATGCTCATGGAGCAGCACTCCGACATGACCGTGGTCGGCGAGGCCGCCAGCGGCAGTGAGGCCGTGCGAATGACCGCCGAGCTCCGCCCCGACGTCGTACTGATGGACGTCCGCATGCCCGGCATGGACGGCATCGAGGCAACCCGCCGCATCGTGGATTCTGGCGGCCGCTCTCGGATCCTGGTCCTGACCACTTTCGGCCTCGATGAATACGCCTACGAAGCGCTCCGCGCCGGCGCCAGCGGCTTCCTGCTCAAGGACGCGCAGCCCGAAGAACTCGTCGCCGGCATCCGCGCGGTCGCCGTCGGCGACGCCGTCATCGCGCCCGGCCTGACCCGCAAACTCATCGACGCCTTCAGCGACCGCCTGCCCGGCCACTCCCCAGAGCAGGAACGCCGCCTGGCCGAGCTGACCGACCGCGAACGCCAGGTCCTCACGGCCGTCGCCAGCGGCTGGACCAACGGCGAGATCGCCGACCGCCTCCACCTGGCCGAGTCCACCGTCAAATCCCATCTCAACCGAATCCTCGCCAAGATCGACGCCCGCGACCGCATCCAAGCTGTGATCTTCGCCTACGACACCGGCCTCGTAAGACCGGCCTGAAACACCCCCCACCGCTCCCCTCGCACCACCACGTCCCCGCAGCCGAACACCCACGACAACGAACAGGACACAGCGATGGGACCGTTGACGCGCACCGGCGCAGCCGTGGCCCTGGCGTGCGGGGTACTGATCACCGCCGTCACTATCGGACGGAGCTCACACCCGGCCGACGACGACAAACACCTTCCGAAGGGCCCGTACGTCGCCCTCGGCGACTCCTACACCTCAGGGCCGAAAATCCCTCCTCAGACCTCCAACCCGGCCGGCTGCGACCGCTCCGGCCGCAACTACCCGTCCCTCGTGGCCAGGGAACTCGACATCAGCAAGGCCGACTTCCGCGACGTCAGCTGCAGCGGCGCCACCCTTGCCGACCTCACCGCGCCCCAGTCCACCGGGAGCGGCACCAACCCCGCCCAGCTCTCAGCGCTGTCCGCCGGCACGAAGCTGGTCACCCTCGGCATCGGCGGCAACGACATCGGCTTCGGCTCGATGATCACCAAGTGCGTGACAACTGGCGTGCTCTTCAAACTCGCCGACACCATCAAGACCGTCTCCAACACCGCTCCCTGCAAGGAACGGTACGTCGCGGGAACGACCGACCAGGTGAGCGGGCGGATCCGGACGGCGGGCGAAGCACTAGCACGCACCCTCAGGGAGATCGAACGACGCTCACCCGAAGCCCGGATCTATATCGTCGGCTATCCCTCGATCCTGCCTACCGACGCCGCGACCTGCGGCCGCGACATGCCCCTGGCCCCCGGCGACGTCACCTACCTCCGTCAGAAGGAAGAGCAGCTCAACACCATGCTGCACGACCGGGCGAGGACCGCCGGAGCAACGTATGTCGACGTCTTCACTCCGTCCGTCGGACACGACACCTGCTCCCCCACAAGCACCCGCTGGATCGAACCCGTCAGGCCCGACAGCCAGGCAGCTGCGGTCCACCCCAACGAACGTGGTGAAAAGGGCATGGCCACCGCCGTCCTGGATGCCCTCAGAGACTGAACACACGGCGATTCCCCGACCCGCCCGAGTCCCGGTTTCGCTGGGAGAGCGCTCGCATGACCACCGTACTCATCTTCAACAATCAGCCACTGCAACGTCGTGGCCTGCGCTTGTTCTTGGAAGCACAGCCCGGTCTCATCATCGTTGGTGAGGCTGCCTCGAACGCCCAAGCGGCCGATGCCGCGGCCGAACTCCGCCCCGATGTCGTCCTCATGGACATGGGCGTACCCGACGCGGAGAGCGTGCGGACCATACGGCGCATCGCCACTCTCGACGGCCCCTTCGCGGCCATTGCGGGGAGCGGGAGGAAGCCCTCCCCTCGTGTCCTGGTGGTGGCTCCCAACGGCGAGTCCGCCTGCACGGCCTTGCGTGCCGGAGCAGGCGGACTCCTCCTCAAGGACACCCTCCCAGACCAACTCACCGCAGCCATCCACGTCATCGCCGGCGGCGGGTCCGTCCTTCCGCCACAGCTGACCCGCACTCTCGTCGACACACTCCGCGGCGAGACCCCTAGCAACCGATACGACCCCAGACTCGCCCTCCTCACCGATAGAGAACGCCAAGTGCTCATCGCGATCGCCTCTGGCTGGAGCAACACGGAAATCGCGCAGCGGCTCTCCATCGCACCAACGACGGTCAAGACGCACGTCAGTAACATCCTCGCCAAGCTCGGCGTGCACGCCCGAGTGCAGGCCGTAGTGATCGCGTATGAGACGGGCTTGGTGGGGCCAGGCGCATCCGGGACATACCTACGCCCTGATCAGTGCGCGCACGCCAGACGACGAATGCCTCGGTGAACACGGGAGGCCTCGTGTCAGACGGCACTACAAGACGTCGACCGACTGCGGGCTGACAATGACCAGCCGCACATTCCGACACCGAATCGTCCCAACTCCACTTGCACCGGGCGAGGCTAGGACAGCAGACCTCCGCTGTCATCGGGACTGCCGTGGCGCTCGCAGAGCGCGGCCGATGGCGCCGTTCGCCTCGGCGTTCATCCGGTGCCCGACCTCCTGCGGTATCCCGGTCTTCTTCCGCCGTCCGGCATCGTGCGCCCACTCCTCGGGCACGAACAACCGCCACTGCAGCGGACAGGACGCTGTGTCGGAGACCGCGTGCACGCTCACCGCGACCTGTCAGTTGGCCTGCTTGCCCAAAGCCCCGCAGTACTGGGGCGCGACCGCCACCGACATGTTCCCGTCCTTGGGGAACGACACGTCATCGACCGCCCAGGCATCCGGGCCGATCTGCGGCACCATCCGCTCCGCGATCCGCCGCCGCACAGGCACCGGATCCCAGGTCGACTGGTTCACGAACTGTTGCAGGTTCTGCTCGTTGCCGTCCGGCAGCCGCTCCGCCATGGCCTGGACGGACTTGCGCCGCCCGTCCAGCATCAGCCCCCGCAGATAGCAGTCACCCTTCGCCCGCTGATCCTTGCGAGGCACCGACGCGAACACGTCAGCCACGAATAACGCCAACTTCGCCCGAGCACGGTTCACTTCATGTGCGTCCACACCCCCACCATGCCCCAAACAGGACCACGAGTCAGACCTAACGGAGTCCTACTAGTGCTGTGACCGGCAACGTTCACCGGTTTGCCATGGATGAACGGAAAGTTAGGCAAGGCGGAGCCGATGTCTGGGCTACTGCGCTGAGGGAGCGCGCTGTGCGGTGAGTGCGGGCTGGTAGTACCCGCTGGAGGCCGGACTGTGCCAGGCGATGTTGGTGAATCCGGCTTCAGTCACGAACTCTGTCAACTGCGGGGGCGTCAGCGCCCAGTGGGTGGTCCGGCGGACTCGGACCTGCCAGGTGGTCTTTGCGGGGATGAGCTGGAAGTGCTCCAGGTCGTAGCGTTCGCCGTCCTCGTGCCAGTGCCACAGCTGGAAGGTGATCGCTTGGCCGTCGCGTGTTTGCGAGACCTGGGGAGGTGTCGACGTGGGTCTGGTCTGGCGCGCCTCGTCGTAGGCCCGGACAGTGATCATCAACAGTCCGTCGTCTCGGAGTACCCGTCTCATGCCGCGGAGTGTCGTCCGGAGATCTTGCCCGGAGAGTAGGTGCGTGAGCGAGTTGTCCGCGCAGAGGACGATGTCGAATGACGTCTCTTTGAAAGGCAGTTGGCGCATGTCAGCCGCAGCGGCCGGAAGCCGGCTGCCACGGGCCGCCGCCTCGGCGGCGGCGCGCGCGGCGGCGACCGGGCTCAGGTCGCTGCCGACGACTTGGTGCCCGGCCCGGGCCAGCCCGATGGCCTGGGTGCCGATCCCGCACGAGCAGTCCAGGACGGTGTGCGGTCCCGCGCCGAGAGATTGGCGGACGAGGCCGCCCAATACCTCGGCCTGGTAGGTCATGCTTGCGTCCCAGTCCCGGAACATCAGGTGGTAGTCGTGGGCCAAATCGTCGTAGAAATCCCGCACGGAGGGCTCGGACATGTATCCCACCGTAGTGCGTGGCCGCCGGGGAGCGCGGGCAGTTTTAGGCAGCGGCTGCCTGACTTCCGCCGCCCCAGCGGATGCCCTTCTCGCTGCGGATACGGGCGCGTTCGCGGCGTTGGGCGGCCAGCACGTCGGGGTGGCGGGCGTTCGCGTTGCGCCAGTGGAGGTAGGCGTGGAGGGCTCGGGTCTGCACGGTGTGGCTACGATGGTTGGAGTTAGCGATGGTGAACTGCCGCAGCGGTCCGAAGTGCGCCTCGATCGGGTTGGCCCAGGACGCGTAGGTCGGGGTGAAGCACAGCTCGACCCGGTTCTTCTTTGCCCAGCGCCGGATGGTCTCGCCCTTGTGGGCGGACAGATTGTCCAGGATGACGTAGATCGGGGCGCCGTCCGGGCGGGCAGCCCGGATTGACCTCAGCGCAGTCAGGGTGTTCGCGGCCCCCTTCTTGCGCCGGTTGACGCCCCAGAGCGTGTCGTCGCCGACCGAGTAGCAACCGTGAAAGTAGCGCACCCCGTGAGTACGGTGATAGGTCGCGGGATGCCGCTCGGGCCGACCCTGTTCAGCCCAGCACGACCCGGCGGTGGGCCTGATGCCGAGCGGGCCGAACTCGTCGAACGCGAACACTCGGTCCGGGAAGTGCTCCAGCACGTACTCGATCCGGTCAAGCTTGGCGTCGCGCTCGGGGTCGGGGGATTCCTTCCAAGTCTTGGTGCGCTGGAAGGTGACACCGCGGCGGGCGAGCAGGCACCGTAACGCCTCGCGGCCGATCCGGATCACACGGCCGTGTACGCGGCGCAGGTAGGCGGCGAGTTTGCGGATGGACCAGCGCGTGAAGGGCTGCCCGAGCTTGGTCGGTCGGGTGGTGGCCGTCTCGACGACGAAGTCCTCGTCGTCAGGACTGAGCAGGCGGGGACGGCCTCCCGCCCACCGAGGGTCCAAGCAGGCCAGACCGATCTCGTTGAACCGGTGGATTACGTCCCGGACCGTGTCCTCGTCGGCCTGCACCAACTTCGCGATCACCGGCACCCGGTTCCCGCCAGCCGAGGCCAGCAACATCATCGCGCGCCGGTAACGCACCGAACTAGTGCTGCCCCGGCGCACGATCTGCTGCAGCTTCTGCCCCTCCTGGTCAGTCAACCTGCGCACACGGACAGGCTCAGCCACCACACCCCAGCGGTCAGAACGGACGTCACCGTTCATCCAACCGCTCGGACACCCAACCCGGCGAACCTACGTGGTCAGAGCACTAGCCGCAGCCCCGGGCTTTGGCAAGTGGTCTGTCAGAAGGTGGGATCGCATGACCAGGACATCCGGCCGGAGCCGCGTGACCGGCGCGGATGTCGCGCGGGAGACCGGGATCTCCCCCGCGACGGTGAGTTACGTGCTCATAGTGAGCAAGCCGGGTCAAGGGCGGAGTCCTGTTGTTTCCGCTGTGGAAGTGATCGCGGAAACGTGGGGCCGACAGGGGATCCAGGCGGTTGCGGGCTGGGCCAGATAGTTCAGACGATGCGTGAGGTTACGCTGCCTAGCTGCTCCACGGATACGGTGACTACGTCTCCACGTGTAAGGGGCGGATGAGCATCGATTCCCTGCCGACCCCACAGTTCGGCGAGACAACCGCCTCCGCACGTACCGGATGCGAGGACATCACCCGGCTTGATCCATGTGCCCCGGGAGGCGTAGGCCGCCATCTCCGAGAACGAGAACGTCATCGAGGCGAGGGTGTCCTCGCCGATCACTGTGCCGTTGACGGCTGCGGTCATGCGGAGGTCGAAAGACTTTCCACCGCGAGTGGTCGTAAGCTCGTCCGGGGTGACCAGGGCCGGCCCGAGAGTGGTGGCAGTGTCCTTGCTCTTGACGGGGCCCAGGCCGACCTGCATCTCCGAGAACTGCAGGTCCCGGGCGGACCAGTCGACGAGGATGGTATATCCGGCGATGTGCGCCTCCGCTTCCTCGGCCGTGAGGTTCGTTCCGGCGCGACCGATGACTGCCGCTACCTCCAGTTCCAGGTCGAAGAGGGTACTGCCGGGGGCGACGGGGACGGGCTCATCGGGTCCGATGACGGCGTAGGGGTTGGTGAAGTAGAACGCAGGCGCCTTGTACCACTGCAGCGGGATCGTCGCTTGCGGATCAGCGAGTTTCATGGCACCGGCGAGGTGCCGCTCGAAGACCATGAAGTCCCGGACTGTGGGCGGTTGAGGGATGGGCGCACGCAGAGTGACTTCGTTCATCCTGCGGACCTGGTGGGGGTTGGCGAGGGCCCCTCGGCCGGCGGTAGCGAGACGTTCGCCGTCGTCGCCTAGCAGGTCCACCAGGCTCAGTCCGGGCTCCAGCGCGTGGACGAGGTCGCCGTCAAGGACACCGACGCGCTCGCCGTCGTCGGGATGGGTGTAGGTGACAAAGCGCACGAGGGAACTCCTGAGTGGGCGTCGCGGATCATAGGGCTGAGTGCAGAGGGCCACCGTTGAACGCTACGGCGTCGCTGAAGGCCGCTTCGATGTCGAGGGAAGCGTTGTCCTCGTCGCAATAGGCACGGTGCAGGTTCAGCACGATGCGCTCCTGATCCGGCCAGTCGGCGAACTCACCCAGGTCGCAGCTGCTCGCGGCCTCCAGAGGTGTGAGACCTCGGGCACGGCTGTCACGGGCGATGCGTTGGACGTAGCGGTAGTAGCGCGCGTGGGCGTCGAGCACGTCGCCGAACTGGTCACGGTCGATCAGAGGGCCATGGCCGGGCACGACATGCTGGGCAGGGAAGCGGGCGAGCCAGTTCAAGGCGCGCAGAGCGCCGTCCACGGAGCCTGTGAACACCAGCGGTGTGACGTGGTGGAAGAGCAGGTCACCAGTGAACAGGACTCTGGCATCCGGCAGCCACACGATCAGGTCGCCGGGGGTATGCGCGGCGTACCCGGGATGGTGGACCTCGATCTGTCGATCTCCGCTGTGCAGCGTCGCCTTGTCGCTGACGATCACGTTGGGCGGACGATGCCGAGTGATGCCCCAGTCGGGAACGGGCGCCCAGATCGATGGAGGTGAGGTCAGGACAGTGTCCTGCAGGATCGCCTGGCGGGTCTGCGGATGGGCCAGGATCGGCACATGCGGAGGGAGCAGGGCGTTGCCGTGAGAATGATCGCCGTGCGCGTGGGTGGTGACCGCCGCAAGGACCGGTGCCTGGCCGGACGCCTCGGCGACGGCGGAAAGGAAGGCCTGGGTGCGCCGCGCGGTGGCGCAGGCGTCGATCAGTACGGTGCCATCGTCTCCGACGACGGCACCCGCGTTGTTGAGCCACCACGTGCCGTCGGGCTGGACCCAGGCGTGAGCTCCTGGAGCGACTTCCAGTAGATGAGACTGGGGGGCAGGACCACAGGGGGCCGCAGCGGGTGTGCGGTGACTCTCCAGCATGAACGTCCTTCTGGTCGGAGGGCAGGGCTGTGGGGCGACGGTTGTCAGGCCAGGCGGTCCGCGAGCCACTGCATGCTCCACGGGAGCAGCTCGTCGTATCGCTGCAGCGCGCAGTGAGTCGCGTTCGGAACGAGTCTGATGACCGTGTTCGGTCGGGCTTCGAGTGGCACCACGTCCTCGGCCGGTACGTGCTGGTCCTCGGCACCGTTGATGAACAGCAGCGGTACAGGGCTCTGTCCCCAGTTGTCCAGCAGCCCCTGGACGCGCAGGGAGAACGGCGCCATGGCGGCGGCGAGTTCATCCGTGCTCGGCTCGGCGCCCAGGCGGAGGGAGTTGCCGAAGATGCCTGCCATGCCGTAGCGAAGGCGGGCGATATGCGCGGGGTCGAATGCGGCGTCGACGATTCCGCCGATGCTCACGGCGGCGTCCACTCTGCCGAGCAGCGCCAGCTTGATCGTCCAGTGGCCTGCGAAGCTGAAGCCCATGGCGCCCACACGCCGGGCCTGGGGAAAGCGGAAGCGCAGTGCGTCCAGGACGCCGGCGATGTACTGCTGCCCGTCGGGACCGTTGGCGACCGGTGACTCGCCAGTGCCGGCCATGTCGACAGCGGCGACTCTCGCGCCGACCATCTGTGCCGTCGCGACCGCGACGGGATGAATTTCAGCCTTCCATGTGTCCACTCCGCTGAAGACCAGCACCAGGGGTGCCTCCGGGGGCAGGTGATCGGGAAGGTAGAGGTGCACGGGGACCTGCGCCACCCGCCCGCGAAAGGGCACATCGAGGACCTGCCGCTCGAAGGGCACTTCGAATCCGGGCGCGGCCTGCAGGAAGGTACGCAGATGGTTCTCGTACGCGCGCCTGTGGGCGTCGTTTGCGAGAACGGGGAATTTGGCGATTGCGTAGAGGCTGCTTGCCCGGAGCAGGTTGCCGTCCTTCTCTTCGCGCTCGGCGAGCGCCGACCACTCGTGCACCCAACCGCCGGGACCGTCCGCCCACAGATCGTGGATGCGGCCGGCCATCCGGTCCAAGAGGACCGGGGCGAGGCCGGCCAGGAGCCACTGGGGCTTGCGCTCCTCGATGAGCTCGGCCGGATCGACAGAGAATGCGAATGGCATGGGTGCGGCCCTCCGATGAAGGTGAAGGTCAGGACACCTACTGCGCCCCACCTCCCCGGAGTGTGCATCACGATGCATGAATGCATCAAGAGTGCACGATTATGATGGAGCTCTCACATCTTCCGAGAACACCCACAGCCACTGCACTACAAGGGGAGCCCGTGACCCGATCAACTGCGTCCGCCGTAACCCCCAACGGAGCGGCCGGGCAACCGGCCGGCCGCAGGGAACGGCAACGACAGCAGATCCGCACCGCGATCCTGCACGCCGCACTGGATCTGTTCGCGGAGCAGGGTTACGCGGCGACGACAGTGGACCAGATCGCCGAGCGTGCGGACCTCGCCCGCCGCACAGTTTTCAACCACTTCCCCCGTAAACGGGACATGCTGGAGGTCTGGGCGACGGAACGCCGCGAGCAGGTGGCGGCTCGCCTGGAAGAGGACACCGTCCGCCAGGCCACAGCCCGACGCCAGCTTGAGGCGCAGATGGAGGTTCTGGCCGAGGCCAACGAGCAGGACCCGCGGACAGCCCAGGTCCTATCTCTGGGCTGGTTGAGCGAACTGGGGACCTTCGAGAGCCCGTTCCCGATCTTCGAAACCTTCCGAGACAGCATCCGGCGGGGGCAGGAACACGGCGACTTCCGGCGCTCGGTCCCTGCGGAGACAGTCGCGGAGACGCTCTGCGCCTGCTATTCCGACACGCTCCTGCGGTGGCTCCAGGCACGGCAGCACGCCGACGGGCCGTTTCCCCTCGCCGCAGCCCTCCGAGAGAAGCTTGATCTACTCTTCGACGGCCTGACGGAGCCTCGCCGCTGACAACTGCGCTTGTGCACACCTGGGCAGCCTTTGGCTTCCGATCCGGCGCGGAGGCATCGTTGCGGGTAGTCGTAGCCCTTGTCGGCGTGGAGTTCGACAGGGATTCGTCGACGCGGTCCACGGCCAGAAGGGATCGGCGGGATACAAGCCTCCGCTTTCACTGGGACTGCCGCGGCACCCGCAGAGCGCGACCGATGGCGGCGTTCGCCTCAGCGTTCATCCGGTGACTGATCTCCGGGCCCGGGATTCCGAAGGCTCCGTGAAAGGTGCCCGGGAAGAGGTGGAGTTCGGTGGGCACTCCGGCCTGAACGAGGCGCTGGGCGTAGTCCATGCCCTCATCTCGCAGCGGGTCGAACTCGCAGACGGAGATGTAGGCCGGCGGAAGGCCGGCCAGGTCTTCGGCGCGGGCCGGAGCGGCGTAGGGGGAGATGTCATCTCCGCCCCGGCGACCCGACCCGAGGTAGTAGTCCCACATGATGGCGACGCCGGGCCCGGTGAGGACCGGCGTGTCGGTGAATGCGTTCATGGACGGGGTGCCGAGGCGGTCGTCCAGGGCGGGAACCCCCAGGTACTGGAAGCATGGTGCCGGGCCGCCCCGGTCCCGAGCCATCAGCGCGACCACGGCCGCGAGATTCCCGCCTGCGCTGTCGCCCCCCACACCGACCCGCTCGGGTGCGATGCCCAGTTCGGCGGCGTTGTCAACCGTCCAGACGAAGGCCGCGTAGCAGTCCTCGGCCCCGGCCGGGAACGGGTCCTCGGGAGCCAGCCGGTAGTCGACGGAGACCACGATCGCGCCCGACTCGGCGGCGATCGTGTAAGTGCGGCCGTCGTTGGCGGGAACGTCACCGGCGACGAAGCCGCCGCCGTGGAAGTAGACCAATGCGCCCTGTGCACCCTCATCCGGATGGCCCTTAGGCGTGTACACGCGCACTGGAACTTCCGGCGCTCCCCCAAGCCCCGGCACCGTGGCATCGCGTACATCCACCGGGACGGATGTCTCGGGACGCGGGGTTATCGCGCCATGTTCGGTCGCTATCCTTCGCGTCGCCTCGACATCGTCATACGGAAGGAGTGGGAGCATCTCCACGATGGGCACCAGCTCAGGGTCAATGGCATAGGACATGATGATCTCCTTGGTGAGGCGCGTCGCGTCGTACGCAGCCGGAATGCGTGGAGTACGGGGGTTGCGAAGGCATGTGCCGACGCGAGCAACACTGCCGTCGCGTACAGGAGCTGGCGTTGGGTCTCAGAGAGAAACAGTGCCCAGTGCCGGCTGCTGACCACAAGGTCGGCGCGGTCGACGCCATGCTCGTCCAACCGATAATGAAGACGTACGGCAGCTCGCTGAAGCCCCGGGTAGGGGTTTAGACGACAGCCCGCCGCGTCAACACGGGCCGGTGCACGCGCCCAATGACGCGCGAACTGGCTGTACCCGTTCGACCTCCGGGAGGACCACAGAAGGTGTCTTACCTGGCTGCCAGGTGCGTACTTCTGGTCAAATGGCCCCGGCCGAAGGTGCTTTCAAAGTCGAGATGGCCCGCGAGGAGTGGCTGTGTGCCACTCTGCGACATGAAGGTCCGTGCGACTCAGAGCGGAATGACCGGCTGAACGGACCCGGTCGCGGAGAATGCGGTGCCTGGTCTCACCGAGTACTGGCGCACGCTTCCACGCGCTGCGACGGTCGGCGAAGTCTCATACACCTCCCCCGCCCGACTCGTCAACTGGGTTGGCGCTGTTGTCGAGGAGGTTGACTTAGACCCGGCAGGTCGCAGCCGTCGACGGTGACGTGACGGGTTGGCGGCTCCACCATGCCCACACTGTTCAGCAGTAGGTCCCGCGGGCCATCGTCCAAGATCACGCCGCCAGCGCGTACCGCGCGGATGACCATAGCGTCAGCTCCAGCCAGGGCCTGTGCGACCTTCTTCCCGTTGTCACCGTTCACGCCGGTCACACCAGGTGACTTTCCCCCCTGGTCAGGAACCTGGTACATGACGACCTCCCAATTTAGGACTGCCGGTATCTTGCTCGTTCTCCACCATAACGAACCGCCGGTCACTTATCAACGGACCGGCGGTATGTTCGTCAGCGGGAACGACTTCCCGTCGGGCCCGCTTCGACTAACGCGGAGCCGGGGCGGTGGCAGGTACTCGATGAAGTACGCGAGATGAACGCGGTCTCGTCCTCAGCGTGGCACCCCAGGACTCAACGCCCGTCGAGGACGGCGATTAGCGAGCGGAGCCGCAGCACCAGACCACAACGCCGCCCCAAGCCGTCGACCATCGCACCTACCCCACCCACGCAACCACTGGCATGTGGAGCACTGCACGTTGCCTGGCATACCTCAACCCCCGGCAACATCCCGCCGGCCCAGCGCGCTGACTGGCAACGACACCGATCACCGCCGAGGTCGCAAGACGCCAGTCGCGGGCGGCTCGATCGGCGACGTCACCCTTCTCCCGATGGGGCGTCGCCAGCCCGTTACTCCTGCTCGAAACACGCAGCCGTGATGCACTTGCCTGGCTACATCCCGTACACATGAGCCTGGAGGAAACCGAAGGGCTTCGCCTCGCGCTCCAGACCGCCAGCCGACAGGACGGCCTCGCAGCACCCGGCAACTCCCCGCGGGAAGCAGCGGGAAGGCCACTGCCATCATGTGCCGCTCTCCGCAGCTTTGCGGGCAGGGTACTCATAGAAGCCGACGCCGGCCTTACGGCCGAGGTGACCCGCCTGGACCATCCGTGACAGAAGGGCCGGTGGCGCGAGATGAGGCTCGCGGAATTCGGCGTAGAGGGACTCGGCTACGGCGAGGGTGGTGTCCAGACCGATGTGGTCAGCCAGCCTAAGCGGGCCCATGGGGTGGGCGCAGCCACGAACCATGCCTTCGTCGATATCCTGTGCGGCCGCGAAGCCCGACTCGAACATGCGGATCGCCGCAACGATGTAGGGGATCAGCAGGGAGTTGACGACGAATCCGGCCCGATCCTGGGAGGCGATCACATGCCGGCCCAGGGTGTCCGCCGCGAAGACGCGGATCCGCTCCCAGGCTGCGTCGGCAGTCACCAACGACGGAACCAACTCGACCAAGTTGAGGACTGGCACAGGATTGAAGAAGTGCAGGCCGACCACCTGGCCGGGACGGCTCGTCGCGGCAGCGAGCTTCATGATGGGGATCGACGAGGTGTTTGACGCAAGCAGCGCGTCAGGACGGGACATAGCCTCGTCGAGGGCGGCGAAGACACGCAGCTTCAGCCCCTCGTCCTCAGGTACCGCCTCGATGGCCAGGTCTCGATCAGCGAAGTCCTCGAGGCTGGTCGTGAATGTCACCCGCTTCAGAGTCACATCGCGATCTGCCTCGGTGAGCTTGCCCCGCTCCACCGCACGCGCCAGGGAGCTCTCGATTCTGCCGCGCCCGGCCTCGACTGCCCGAACATCTACCTCGTAGACGAGGGTGTCGAGGCCCCTGCGGCCGCAGAGCTCGGCGATTCCGGAGCCCATGAGACCGCAGCCCACTACGCCCACGCTGCGCACGTCAGTCGTTTTCATATTCGTTGTCATCGTGGAGCTCCTCATACGCCCGGCAGGTTCCTTGCCATGACGATCCGCTGGACTTGGTTCGTGCCCTCATAAATCTGGGTGATCTTCGCGTCGCGCATCATGCGCTCGACCGGGTAGTCGCGGGTGTAGCCGTAGCCGCCGAGGAGCTGGACGGCGTCCGTGGTGACCTCCATGGCGACGTCGGAGGCGAAGCACTTCGCCGCCGCGCCCTGGAAGGTGAGGTCGGCGTCGCCGCGCTCGGAGGCGGCCGCGGCCTGGTATGTGAGGGCGCGGGCGGCGGCGATCTTCATGGCCATGTCGGCGAGCATGAACTGGATGCCCTGGAAGTCGGCGATCGGCTTGCCGAATTGCTTGCGCTCCTGGACATAGCCCTTGGCGTAGTCGAGGGCGCCCTGGGCGACCCCGAGCGCCTGGGCGGCGATGGTGATCCGGGTGTGGTCCAGGGTCTTCATGGCGGTGGCGAAGCCGGTGCCCTCCTCGCCGATCATGCGGTCGGCGGGGATGCGGACGTTGTCGAAGTAGACCTCGCGGGTCGGCGAGCCCTTGATGCCGAGCTTCTTCTCCGGGGCACCGAAGGAGACGCCCTCGTCGGCCTTCTCGACGACGAAGGCTGAGATCCCCTTGGTGCGCTTCTCCGGGGCGGTCACGGCCATGACCGTGTAGTAGTCGGAGATGCCCGCATTGGTGATCCAGCGCTTCACGCCGTTGAGGACGTAGTGGTCGCCGTCGCGGACCGCCTTCGTCTTCATGCCGCCCGCGTCGGAGCCCGCGTCCGGCTCGGAGAGGCAGTACGAGAACATGCCGTCGCCCTTGGCCAGCGGCGTCAGGTACTGCTGCTTGAGGGCCTCGGAACCGGAGAGGATCACCGGGAGCGAACCCAGCTTGTTCACGGCCGGGATGAGGGAGGAGGAGACGCAGGCGCGGGCGACCTCCTCGATCACGATGACCGTGGCGAGCGCGTCGGCGCCGGCCCCGCCGTACTCCTCGGGCACGTGCACCGCGTGCAGGTCGCCCGCGACCAGGGCGTCGAGCGCCTCCTGCGGGAAGCGGGCCTCCTCGTCCACCACGGCGGCGTGTGGCGCGATCTTCGCCTCGGCCAGTGAACGGATCGCGTCACGGAGCATGTCGTGCTCCTCGGACGGGCGGTACAGGTCGAAGTCAGTCACGCGTAACTCCACTCCAGCGCTGGCACTCAGTACCCTCATTATGCGCACTGAGTGCCATCGACGGGGAGGGGTGTACGTTTTCGTCATGAGCGACCAGGCCGGACAACCACAGCGACCAGCGCCGGATGAATCCGCGGGCACGAAGCCCCCCAAGGCGTCCATCCGGGGCGAGCTGGTATCCGCGGCATTCGAGCTGTTCACGGAGTTCGGCTACGACGCCACGACCATCGACGACATCGCGCGCCGGGCCGGCGTCGGCCGACGGTCCTTCTTCCGGTATTTCCCGACCAAGGAGGAGGTTGTCTTCCCCGATCACGAGCGAGCCCTCGCCGAGATGGTCGACTACCTCGCCCAAGGCGCCACGGACCCCGACCCGGTGGGCCGGGCCTGCGGTGCAGCACGGCTCGTAGTCCGCATGTACGCGGAGAACGCCGAGTTTTCGGTGCGACGTTATGTACTTACTCGCAGCGTGCCAGCCCTTAAGAATCACGAGATCTCGATGGTGTGGCAGTACGAACGGGCCCTCGCGTCCTATCTCGAGCGCCGCTTTGCCACTCTCCCCCAGGGGGGCGCCCGCGCCTACGCCCTGGCCGCCAGCGTGGTGGCGGCCCACAACTACGGCCTGCGGGCCTGGCTCCGCTCCGGAGGCAGCGGGGACGCTGTCGCCGCTGTCGACCAAGCGCTGGGCCTCGTCCATCACACATGGAGCGACGCGGGGGAAACAGTAGTTGTGATCACCCGCACGAACACCCCGATGTGGCAGGTCGTGCAGCAACTCGAAGGCTCATGGCCGGGCTCGACTCTCATGACTTAGGGAACTAAGTTCCCTATATTCGCGAACTCAGTTCCCTGCCGGTTTCTGGGTAAGCGGTGTCAGATCTGCCGATCTGCGGCACTGCATGCCGGGTGGATCTGCCCTTGGAGTTGGTCGGGGGTAAGTGTTGAGGGCATTCAACAGGGTTTGTCTTGGGCCATGCCAGCTTGGAGTCTGGTGATGTTGGTGGTGCGGGGTGGGAGTCTGGGTGGGATCGCCGGGCCGGGGTTCCGCAGCCGCCGCGAGGACGCCGACGCTTCGGTTCGCGTCAGGTGGTACGCCATGGATCCGCTGATGGAGATGGTCGGGAAGGCCACCCGGGCGAAGTTCGACGGTATGGGAAGCGGGTCGGGATGACTGGCTATTTGACCGATCCCACGGTGATGCCCTTGGTGAGGGTGCGCTGGAAGATCGCGAAGAAAAGGAGGGTGGGCAGGAGGCCGGCGAGTGCTGCTGCGGCGGCTAGGACCGGGGCGGTGGTGAACTGGCCGAAGAGCAGTCCGAGGGAGACGGAGACGGCCTGGTTGTCGCTGGAGGGCAGCAGGATGAGGGGGATGAAGAAGTCGTTCCAGGTCCAGATGAAGAAGAAGGTGGCCAGCACTCCGAGAGTGGGGCGGATGACCGGGGTGATACTGACTTCGGCTCGTTAGGGCGATCTTTCGCGAAGTTCCTGGTGAGGGCGGGTTGTTGGCCGTATCCAGTGGTGTGTGAGGTATGCGGATGGGGGCGGACTGACCACTGCGGGGCGTCAGCGCCGGGAGTCGGTACGGATGCAGGCGGCCGAGCTGTTCGAGCAGAAGATCAAGCCGTAGGAGGTCGCGCGGCGGCTGCGAGTGAGCCGGAAATCCGCCTATCAGTGGCACCAGGTATGGCGCGATAGCGGGGTGTAGGCCCTGTCGTCCCGTGGCCCGACCGGATCACGGTGCCGTCTCTCTCCACGCTGCCTGGAGAAGCTCGCCGCGTATCTCGAGCAGGGGCCGGCCGCGCACGGCTGGGTGGAGGACCAGGTGTGGACCGCTGCGCGGGTGGCCACGCTGATCGGCAGGAGGTTCCATGTCTCCTACAGCATCTCCGGGGCCACCAGATTGATGCACCGGCTCGGCTTCAGCCCGCAGGTACCCGCGCGGCGGGTGGCCGAACGCGACGAGCAGGCCGTGAAGGTGTGGAAGGAGGCGACCTGGGCCGAGGTAAAGGAGCCAGGGCGGCCTGCGGAGGCTACATCTGCTTCGAGGACGAGGCAGGCTTCACCCGACGGCCGCCCAAAGGACGCACGTAGGGCCGACGCTGCCACACGCCGGTCGTGACGGTCAGCGGGCGGCGCTCGGGACGCCTGTCAGTCGCCGGACTCATCACCCTGCGGCCCGGCTCCCGCACACGGCTGTGCCACCGCCTGCGCACCCACCCCGCCGGCAAGGGCAAGCGACGCAGCCTGGGCGAACGCGACTTCATCGCCCTGATCGACGGCGCCCACCAGCTGGTCAAGGCACCGATCGTGCTGGTGTGGGACCGGCTGAACACTCATGTCTCCCGCAGGATGCGACAGTTGATCACCGAGCGCGAGTGGCTGACCGTGTTCCTGCGGCCTGCCCCCGGACCTGAACCCTGTCGAGGGCGTGTGGGCCCACGTCAAACGCAGCCTGGCCAATCTCGCCGTCGTCGCACTCGGCCGACTCGAAGTCCTCGTTCGCAACCGCCTCAAGCGCCTCCAGTACCGGCCCGACACCCTCAGCGGATTCATAGCCGGGACCGGCCTGGCCCCCGACACGCCAACGTCACTCTAACCAGCCGAAGCCAGTAACGCTGACGAGGATGCGCAGCCGGCCTGCTCCATCGATGCGGGCGGCTTCGAGGATCTCGGGAGGGAAGTCGGACAGGACGGCAGAGAGCATGTAGATGCCGAAGGTGGCGGAGAGAGTGGCGAGCACGATGATCACGCTGATCTTCGTGTCGTAGAGGCCGACCTGCCGGAGCATGGAACCAGCAGCAGGCGCCCTGTTCGCCCACACACCCGAAACACCGGGAGCACCGGTACACCCCTTCGGTCCAGGCAGGCCACAAGCAGCGCCCCCGGCGTAGTGAACCGACCGCTTTGAATACCTGGCAGATGGCGATCAGGTCGCTGTATTCCATCGACCTCCGCCAGCTGTGGACGATGCGGACCGGGTCGTCGAACGGCTCGCCGTCCTCGGCGAAGGCTTCCTCGTACTCCTCGTCGAACCTGTCGTCGTCATCCAGCCCGGCCTGCTCGAACTGGGCCTCATTCACGTTGTCCCGGGCCTCGGCATCCCACATGGCCTGAACGCCACCTCTGGCCGGCGCGAGAAGTCGGTGGCCGCCTGCGCCGCCACCGCTTCGTCACCATCCGTCAGTTCACGGATCGCCTCGATCTTCTCCTTGGTGGTGACCCGGACCTCGATCTGCTCGGTCTTCCAGCCCACCAACTTCTTGGCCACCTCTACACTCCACCGGCGCCGGCCGGTGCTCTCACTCAGTAGCGGGTTCCGGATCAGTTCGAACCGGTCCGGCACGGACGCCAGGATCCGGTGCACCTCCTAGGAGCCGCCCGCCCGTCAGTGCTCAGCGGGCCACTGCTTGGCCACCCACCGCTGTGTGCGGAACGGATAGAAGGACAGCCCGATCTCCTCGGTGAACAGCCACAGCGACTCCGCCACACTCTGATCACTCTCATCGAGTGGCAGATGACCCCCGTGACCGCGAAGCCGCTCCAGCTCCAACGCAGCGTCCCGAGGGCAAACTGACAGCCGGTGTCCTCTTCCACCAGGCCTAACGGCTTGGCCACCAGCTCGTCGTAAAGACGGTGATCTACCGATTGAAACTCTTCCTCGGCCGAAAGTATTGGCCGTTCATCCGCATACGCCTCTTTCTTCTCCGTATCTGCGGCCATTTGGCCGAAGCCCTGGCCTCCACCCCTCAGCGATGGTTGATCCAAGTCAGGGGCGGCGCACCGCCGATCACGGTGGTGCGCCGTCCTCGGCCGCCACCCCACCGTCCCCAGGACCAGCTAGGAGCAGTCCCATGCGCCACCCCCAACGCGTCACCATCGCTGCCGGTGTCGGGCTCGCCGCCGCGTTCGTCGTACCTGCCGGCTCCGCCGAGGCGATCAGCGGCGGCACAGCCGTCTCATCCGCGCCCTGGGCCGTGCAGGTGTACAACGACGGACACTACGCCTGCACGGGCACCATGCTCACCGATCGGTGGGTACTCACGGCCTACCACTGCTACGGTGACGATCCGGGAACGATGTCCGTTCGGGTCGACTCCGTGCGGATCGGGCACGGCACCAAAGTCGCCGTGACGAAGATCAAGCACATGAACACCGAGGGCCTCGACGACGTGGCACTGTTCCGGCTCGCCAAGCCTGTCAAGGCTCCGCATGTCCAGCTCGCGAAGACCGACCCGCGCAAGGGGGCCGTCGTCAACGCCTACGGATACGGTTCGAAGGGCAAACACCCGAAAGACCTGCACACGGCGACGCTCCGCGTGACCTCGGTCAGCCACGATGACATCATCGGGCGCGCCATCTGGACCAAGAAGCTCAGCGGCGACATCGAGCCCGGCGACTCCGGGGGCCCCGCCTTTTACAAGGGCAAGCAGGTCGGTGTCGTGTTCGGGCCCAGCGAGTACAGCAGCATTGCCTCCCACCGTGCCTGGATCAGGCAGGTCACCGGGGTCTGAGCCCTGCTGTTGTCGGCTCTTTGCCATGGCGCCGGGCCCGCCCAGAACCTCGTACGTCCCACTTCGCCGGAGCTGTGCAGAGGCAACGCGGGCCGACACCACGCGGACGCAGGCGGCCTCTTCACCGGCTCGACTGGTCGTACGGCATTGAGAATCACGGACTGTAGCGAGAAACTGGCGGACCTCCCTGCCAGGGCAGTACTGAACGGGGCGGAACCGGTTGCCCGGTCCGCCCCACCCCCCGGTCGCAGGGAGGCGCTTCTCCTGATGCGACCTGGTCAACACCTGGTGGGATAGGTCTGGCAGTACGTCGGAGACCCCGGGCGGCCGATACCAGTCGCATGAGCGGGGGTCTGCGATACGAGCAACGTTCCGAGGGCGGCACACACTAGGGCGCCCATCACCGCAGCCTTCCGGAGCCTATTCGACACAACACTCACGGGGTCTCCTTTAGAGTTCAAGTTACTGTTGCCAATGAAACTGTAGGCATGCCCACTGCCACCCTGATACCACCCTGGGGTGGAATCTTCGGTGACCCCCAGTGGCAGTGAACTACCCTCACACCGACCGGCTCCTCCTGGATCAACCAGTCCCAGTTGTCGTTCGGTTCTCTGACGGACATCGCCGACTGCTGGGTCGTCAAGGCCCTTTGGGCGTCTCATTGGAGACCCCGTTCGCACCACGGTTCTAGTTCTCCGGCAGGTCTGCAGTCCAGGGTTGGCAGCCTGCACGGACCCGCGCTCCTAGCTTGAGACACGGGTCAGTCAGACCCAGCTCGCGCAGTGATCTCGTCTCTTGGTGGGAGTGCTTTCAAGGACGCCAGGCTTGGCCGGGTCACGGAGAGACGAGCCGACGGACCGGTGGATTCGAGCGACGCCGAGGCACGCCTGGTCTCAGCAGGTCAATACCCGCCCGCGCCACTCCACCACAACGGCACCCATACTGCGGGCGACCGCCGAATACCAACACCTCCAGCCGGCCTCCGCGGCGCCGCACCATACCGCCTGGGTGACGAGCACGTCGTGGACGATGGTCGAACGATCAGTTTTCGGTGCGGTCCGCCACTCCGCCCCGCCCGGCGCCGCAGGGGCGGAGCCGGGCGATCGGTGACGAACTCGCCGATCACCCTGATGAGCGAGCAGTGGCATCCCGGGGTGCCTGCCGGACACTGGACCGCTGTCATCTGGTTCAGGGCTCCGCGACTACGCAATTCGCCGTAGTGCCCCGGGAAAGGTACGAGATCTCGCGTAGTGCGACTGCCGTCAGCCGAGTGACGACGGCAGCAGCCTGATGAAGGGAGTCTGCGGAGGGTAGCCCCAGAGCAGATGCGGAGATCCTTCCCATGCCTTCCCTTCTCTATCGATTGGGCCGGTTCGCATTCCGGCACCGCTGGTCCGTTCTTTTGATATGGGTGGCGGTGCTCGGTGGTGTCGTCGTCGCGGGGCTGCGCGCCCCGGCTGCCCCACCGGACAACACATCCATTCCGGGAACCGAGTTCTCGAAGGCGAACACCCAGATCCAAAACGACTTCCACGCCAATCCCAACGGCGCCTCGGCCCAGATCGTGTTCGTCGCCCCACATGGCGAGAAGATCACCGCGGTGAAGTACAAGAAGGCCATCGACGAGACCGTCGCTGCAGCGGCGAAGTCCTCGCAGGTCACCAGCTCCGACACACCCTCTCAGGCCGGGCAGGTGAGCAAGGATGGCTCGACCGGGATCGGCGACGTCAACTACAGCGTGAACGGGGACAGCCTGACCGACGCGACGACGAAGACGCTGCAGGACGCAGCACAGATCGGTCGAAATGCGGGTCTGACGGTGGAGATCGGCGGAGACGCTCTCTCACCTGCGGCTTCGGACACGGCCCTGATCTTCAGCCTTATCGCCGCCGCAATCATCCTGTTCATCACCTTCGGCGCCTTGGCCGCAGCCGGGATGCCTCTGCTGACCGCCATCGTCGGGGTGGGGCTGAGCCTGTTCGGGATCATCACTCTGAGCAAGCCGTTGGGCCTTTCCTCCACGTCTCAAGAACTCGCTCTGATGCTGGGCCTGGCAGTCGGCATCGACTACGCGCTGTTCATCGTCTCCCGATACCGGGAGGAACGCTCCCGGGGCCGTGAACCGGAACAGGCCGCCGGAGTCGCCGTGGGCACCGCCGGCTCGGCCGTGGTCTTCGCAGGCCTGACCGTCATCATCGCCCTGGCAGGTCTCTCGGTGGTCGGCATCCCCAGTTCGACGAAGATGGGCCTGGCCGCCGCGGCGACGATCGCCATCTCCGTACTGGTCGCGCTCACTTTCGTGCCGGCGCTCCTGGGCATCTGGCCGCGCGCCGTGCTGCGCCGCTCCGCGCGCAGGGCAATCCGCAATGGCACTCCCCTCGAACCTGCGGAGAAGAAGCTGAACATAGGCGGCCAGTGGGCAGGTTTCGTGCTGCGCCATCCGGTCCCGCTGCTGCTCCTCGGCGTGATAGGGCTCGGAGCAATCGCTCTGCCGGCCACGCACATGAGGCTCGGCGAAGCCGGCAACGCGATCTTGCCCACATCCTCCACCGAGCGGCGCGCTTACGACGACATCAGCCGCGCGTTCGGTCCCGGGTACAACGGACAGCTCGCCGTTGTCGTCACCCCCCAGAGCGCGACGGACGCGAAGAGCTCCGCGGCCAAAGTCGCCGACAAGTTCCGGGCCATACCGGGTGTGGTCGAGGTCTCCGCGCCGCAGTTCAACCAAGCAGGAAAAGCGGCCGTCATCACCTTGATTCCGGCTACCGCACCGGACGCGTCGGAAACGTCCACCCTGGTCGACAAGATCCGCGCCGAGCGTCCCACTATCCAGGCGCAGACCGGCGCCACCTATCTCGTCACCGGTCTGACGGCGGCAAACATCGATATCGCCGCGAAGGTCAGCGGTGCCCTCATCCCCTATCTGCTGACCATTGTCGGACTCGCGTTCCTGCTCCTGCTCGTCGTCTTCCGCTCCGTCCTGGTTCCGCTCAAGGCAACGATCGGGTTCGTGCTCTCCGTACTCGCCAGCCTTGGCGCGATGGTCGCGGTCTTCCAGTGGGGCTGGCTCGCCCAACTGTTCGGTGTCCCGGCAACCGGTCCGCTCCAGTCGTTCCTCCCGATCATGATCGTCGGGATCTCGTTCGGCCTGGCCATGGACTACGAGGTCTTCCTCGTCTCCCGGATCCACGAAGCGCACACCCACGGCGAACAGACCAGTGACGCGGTGGTCTCCGGCTTCCGACGCAGCGCCCGCGTAGTGGTCGCCGCCGCACTGATCATGATCTCCGTCTTCTTCGGGTTCCTGACCAACGCGAATATCGTGATCAAGGAGATCGGCTTCGGCCTCGCCATCGCCGTGCTGCTGGACGCCTTTGTGGTGCGGATGACGATCGTGCCGGCCGTCCTCGGTCTGCTCGGCAAGGCGGCGTGGTGGCGGCCGAGCTGGTTGGAGCGCGCGCTGCCATACCTCGACATCGAGGGACAGACACTCGAAAGGCGGCTCGCGGCGGGCGCCACGCAGCCTGCGCCCACGGACAGGACGGCTCCGGACCTAGCAGAGCGCAACCTGTCCCTGGCCACTGGGGCGGCCGTCGCAGGCCGGACGGATGAGGACGAATCCGCTGGTCATGGGGCTCCACCGCACGACTAAAGCCGGGCCGGGCGGTCACCGATCCACAGCGGTGACCGCCCGGCCAAGCCGGTGCAAACTATCGTCACACCATGGTTGACCCACAGGTGGGGAGTTCGGACATGCTTTCGCGATGGCGACGTCTGCGGCGTGCTCACCCCTGGGTGGTCGATGCCATCCTTGCGCTGGCGCCGGTACTGATCTCCTTCCCGGGGGTGGTGATCAGCGTCGACCATGCGCCGGTGCCGTCACCGCATTGGCCTGGTTATCTGGTCACAGCCATGGCATGCGCCACGCTGGCAGGTGTCCGGCACGTTCCTCGGCTTACCGCGCTGGTGACGCTCGCCTGCACCGTGGTTCTGACTGCGCTTGGCTACACGTTGAGCCCGCTGCTACTTGCCCCCGCAATCATCGCGCTCCTCTTCGTCGCCCTGCGTACCGAACCGCGCACGACGTTCGTCTTCAACGCAGCAGCCATGGCTTCACTGCTGAGCGCCGCCCTGATTGCCAGACAGCCCGGATCGCCGTTGGCGTTCGAATTCCTCAGCACCATCGCGTGGCTGCTGCTCGCCGCCGCCCTCGGCCGCGGCGCCCGCCTACGACTGGCCCTCATGGAGGCGGCTCACGCCCGTGCCGAGTATGCCGAGCGAACCCGTGAGGAAGTTGCCGAGCGACGGGTCTCCGGCGAGCGGATGCGCATCGCCCGAGAGCTGCACGACGTCGTCGCCCACCACCTCTCGCTGGCGAATGCGCAGGCCGGCACGGTCATTTACCTCATGGAGACCGATCCCGACAAGGCACGCACGATGGCCGGAGAGCTGAACCGCACCATCATCTCCGCCCTCGAAGACCTCGGAACCACCGTTGGTCTGCTACGCCAGGCCGGGGACCCGGACTCCCCCCTCGAACCGGCTCCTGGACTCCGGCGGCTACCTGATCTGGCCGCCGCGTTCCGCGCCGCCGGCCTCGAAGTCTCCGTAATCACCGACGGGCACGTGCAGCCGCTGCCGCCGGGAACGGACCTGGCCGTCTTCCGCATCATCCAAGAAGCACTGACGAACGTGACCAAGCACTCCGCCGCAACCGAAGCGGCGGTCAGATTGGCCTACGCCCGTGACCGTCTCGTCGTCGTCGTCACCAACGGCGGCGGTGCTGCGCATGTTCACGCCCGTTCCGCCCCCAACTCCGGCTACGGTCTGATCGGGATGCGCGAACGAGCCATGTCCCTCGGCGGACAGCTACGAACCGGTGCGCTTCCCACCGGCGGCTTCGAAGTCGTCGCCGAGCTCCCGCTCCCCCCGCATCGCCTCGACGAGGAAACCAACCGATGACCATCCGCGTCCTGCTCGCCGACGATCAAGCCCTGCTCCGCCAGACTTTCAGCATCCTGATCAGTGCCGCCCCCGACATGGACGTGGTCGGCGAAGCCGCCGACGGCGCACAGGCGATCGAGGTCACCCGTGAACAGCACCCGGATGTGATCGTCATGGACATCCGCATGCCCGGCGTCGACGGTCTGACCGCCACCGAGAGGATCTGCGGCGACCCCGATCTCGCGGACACCCGCATCCTGATCCTCACCACCTTCGAAACCGAGCAGTACGTCGCCCGAGCCCTACGAGCCGGGGCCAGCGGCTTCCTCGGCAAGACAGCCACCACCGACCAACTCCTCGATGCGATCCGCACCATCGCCGCCGGCGAATCCCTGCTCTCAGCGCAAGCCACCCGTCTGTTGATCAGCCGTTATCTGGCCAGCACAGACCCCGCAAGCGCCCCACCTCAGGACGCGCTCGCCGAACTGACGTCCCGCGAACGCGAGATGATGGCACTCGCCGCCCAGGGCCTGAGTAACGAGGAGATCGCCACCCAGCTCGTACTCAGTACGCACACCGTGCGTACCCACATCCAGCGCGCCATGGCGAAGCTTCAGGCCCGCGACCGAGCCCAACTCGTCGTCATCGCCTACCAGACCGGTCTGGCCCGGTCGGAGGGCGGCTCGCGAGGGAGCAGATGAAGTGCTCCCGAGCTCATGTCAACCAGGCTGTGAGCGGCGACGGTTACGTGTTCGAGTCCACCGGCAACATGTGTCGGACGCATCGTCCAAGACACACATCTTGTCGCTCAGTGCGAAGAACACTCCCCGAATGCGGCGACCCGTTCATCGGCCAAGCTCACCGACGGGCAGGGCGTTGATCACTGTCAAGGGATCGCCTTCAGGTTGGCGGCGGACTGTCACACAGCAGGCTGCCGGGGACGGCCATCGGCTGCGCGGCTACTCTGCCTCGGCGTCGAACTCGAACCATACCGTCGTCCCCCTGTCGCTCGGCGAATTACCCCAGGCGGAGGCGAGGGAAGAGACGATCAAGAGCCCACGCCTTTCCTTTCGCTTTGCCGGTATCCGGACCGAGGTCCGGATGTATCGGGGGGCGAGTGTCGCCGTCGCTTACCTCCGCGGGCCTACTCGTTTCACTTACGCGTGCCAGTTCATGATCTGGCCCGTAAACTGGCCGTGGCCGTGAGCTTCGGCGTGAGGTGCGATTGAGTGTGGCGGGTGACCGGGGTGTCTGATGGCAAGCGGGTGACCAGCGCGGATGTGGCACGAGAGGCGGGAGTCTCCCGCGCGACCGTGAGTTACGTCCTCAACGACGTTTCGCATCAGAAGATCCCCGAGGCTACCCGGCAACGGGTATGGGCTGCGGCCGCCCGGCTCGGCTACGCGCCCTCGGCTGCGGCGCGCGCCCTGCGCACAGGCCGCTCGGAGATCGTACTCGGCCTGCTGCCGGACTGGCCGATCGAGCATGTCCTCGGACGGCTCATCCAGCAGTTGACCAACGCCTTCGCCGAACAGGGGCTGACCTTCGTGGTGCACTCGTCGGCGCACCCCGCACGCCCCCTCCAAGAGATCTGGAAGGCCATGACCCCGGCGGCGGTTCTGACCCTCCAGGAGTTCTCCGACGTGGAAGCCGAGGCGATGCGGACGGCAGGCATCGAGGTGGTCATGGCGATGCACGGGTCGTCAGATGGCGCGGGCCGGCCCCCTCTGGTGTCCGAGCAGCCGATCGGGGCACTGCAGGCACGGCACCTTGCCGGCCCCCATCGCCGACTGGGCTACGCCTACCCCGACCTGCCGGGACTCGGCGTCCTGGCGCAGCCGCGGCTGGACGGCGTTCGTGAAGCCTGCGCCAAGCTGGGCCTGCCGGAACCGGACGTCCGGACGGTCCCTCTCGATGCGGCCGGCGCCGCCGAAGCGGTGACGAAGTGGTTGGCCGCCGAACCGCCTGTGACGGGCGTCTGCGCTTTCAACGACGATGTCGCCCTTGCCGTACTCGCGGGTCTCAGCCTTCTCGGACTGCGTGCTCCGCGGGACATGGCCGTGATCGGTGTCGACGACACTCCCAACGCGTCTTTGGCACAGCCACCGCTCACCACGGTCGCCCGCGACACCGACGTCTTCGCACGGGGCCTGGTCCGCCGCGTGATCGACGCTCTCAGTGGAGGAGAAGCCCCTGCCGAACCCATCCGGGACGAGCTTCTCATCCGCGTCAGGGAGTCCGCCTGACCGGTGGGCCACTGCCCCTGGGAAGCCGACGTTCAAAGCCCCGATCGAACGGCTGACTCCATGTCCGTCCGCTGCTGACGGCGCTTGCGTTGCAGGACCGGGTCCGGGACGGGCGCGGCAGCCACCAGTTGCCTGGTGTACTCGTGCTGCGGCTGGTCGCACACCGTGGTGCTGCTTCCCTCTTCCACAATGCGTCCGCTCTGCAACACCAAGGTGCGCGCCGCGAACTCCTTGACGACGGCGAGGTCGTGGGTGATGAACAGGTAAGCGCAACCGAGCGTGTGCTGGAGTTCGGCGAGCAGGTTCAACGCAGCAGCCTGGGTGGTGACGTCGAGAGCACTGGTCGGCTCGTCGCAGATGACGATCCTCGGCTGCCGGGCGATGGCACGGGCGATGGCTATGCGCTGACGCTGACCGCCGCTGAACTGGGCAGGATACCGGTCGACCGCGTCCTCGGGCAGGCCGACGCGGCGCAGCAGATCGGCGATGCGGTCCTGGACCTCCCGGCGGGAAAGCGATGAACCGGCGCTGAGCAGAGGCTCGGCTAGCGTCCGGCCGACCGGCACCGCCGGGTTCAGCGACCCGTAGGGATTCTGGAAAATCGCCTGGATGTCGCTGGACAGTGCTCGGCGGGCACGGCCGGTGAGTTGTGTGATGTCGCGCCCGTCGAGCAGCACGCGCCCGGCACTGACCGTGGTCAGCCCGAGCACCGCCTTGCCGATGGTGGTCTTGCCCGAGCCGGACTCGCCTACGAGCGCGACCGTCTCAGCGTGGCCGACCTCGAACGACACATTGTCGATGACCGTCGTCGGGGGCTTGCGCAAGCTCCGGGACGGATAGCGGACCGCAAGTCCGTCAAGCTGGAGTACGGGTGTTCCGGTCACGCGAGCCTGCCCTCGGTCCGTGCGATGCTGGGGGTGCTGTCGATGAGCTTCCTCGTGTAGGCGTGCCGGGGCCGGTAGAACATGTCCTCGACCGGGCCTTCTTCCACGATCCGGCCCTGCTCCATCACGATCGCGCGGTCGCAGGTGTCGGCGACGACTCCGAGGTCGTGCGTGATCAGGATGATCGCCATTCCACGCTCGTCGCGCAGCGTCCTGAGGAGGTCGAGGATGCCTGCCTGAACAGTCACGTCCAGTGCCGTGGTGGGTTCATCGGCGATCAGCACCTTCGGTGAGCCTGCCAGGGCCATCGCGATCACGATCCGCTGGAGCATGCCGCCGGACAGCTCATGCGGATGCCGGCGCGCGACGTCGTCCGGGTCACGCAGGTGGACGCTGGTCAGCAGCTCGCGGACCCGTTGCCTGACGGCTTCCTTCCCGCCTGATACGGCACCGGTACGCCGGACGACCTCGGACAGCTGCGAGCCGATGGTGAAATACGGGTCGAGAGCCATCATGGGTTCCTGTGACACGAGGGCGATCTCGCGGCCGCGGATGCGGCGCAACTCTCGTTCCGGCAAGCCACTGATCCGGGTGCCGTCGAGCCAGGCCGAGCCGCTCGTCACCATCCCGGTGGGGGGAAGGAGCCCAAGGAGCGACAGGCCTGTCACCGTCTTTCCGCTGCCGGACTCCCCCACCAGACCGAAGATCTCGCCGACGCCCACGGAAAAGCTGACGGAGTCGACGACGTCACGTGATCCTTGCGCGGACGCGAAGGCGATCGAGTAGTTCCGCACGGCGAGCACGGCCTCCACCATCGGCGGTTCCGGCCCGTCGGCGGCATCCTGCGAGGCGGCCACGGGAACCGGACGCCGCATCCGTCCACCGGCGGCCCTGCGCCGGTCCTCTTCGAGATCGCGCAGCCCGTCGCCGAGCAGCCCGAAGGAGATGGTCATGAGGCCGATCACGCTGCCCGAGACGAGCAGGAGGTATGGGCTCTGCTGCATGATCTGCGCGGCGTCCCCGACCATGCCGCCCCAGCTCGGGGCGGGCGCGGGGGTGGCAAGTCCGAGAAACCCGAGGCCGGTCTGGATAGCGAGGGAGATTCCCGCGAAGAGGCAGACCTGGACCAGTAGTTGCCCTGTCAACCCCGGCAGGATGTGCCGTGCCATGATGCGCGCCGGACCGATCCCGGACACCTTGGCGGCGTCCACGAAGAGTTCTTCGCGCAGTGCGATGCAGGAACTGCGGATGATCCGGGCGAGGTTCGCCGAGGCGAAGAAGCCGATGGTGAGCATGGCAGCGACGTTGCTCTGGTGGAAGATCGCAAGGACGGCGAGCGTGACGATGATCGCGGGGACCGACAGCATGACGTCCAGTACGGCGACGATGACCCGGTCGGTCCAGCCACGCAGGTAGCCGGCGAGGATGCCGAGGAACATGCCGCAGACCGCGAAGACGAGCACAGCCAGCCCCACCCCGATGAGCGTGGGCCGACCGCCGTAGAGCAGCCGGCTCAGCACGTCGCGGCCGAGAGCGTCGGTGCCCAGCGGATGGTTCGCCGACGGACCGGCCTGCACACTCAGCAGGTCCTGCATCAGCGGCGGGTGCGGGGCCAGGAACGGGGCGAATGTCACGGCGACGGTGACCGCGGCGACAACGACGAGAGCCGCAGCGGTGACGGGGCGGCGCCAGATCCCGAGGAAGGGGCTGGTCCTCGGCCGTGGCCGTTCCCTCAGAATCGGCTCAACACTGGTCATTCCGTACGCACCTTCGGGTTCAGGAGACCGTAGAGGACATCCACGAGTAGGTTCACCACGATCACCATGACGGTGAACGTGAGGGCGACCCCCTGGACGACAGGCAGGTCGTGCTGATTGGTCGCGTCCACCACCGTGGTCCCCAGGCCAGGCAGGGTGAAGACGTTCTCGATGAGGATCGTGCCAGGAATGAAGGCGATCATCGTCAGGCCGATCGTGGTCACCACCGGCAGCCCGCACCCGCGCAGGGCGTGCTTCCAGACGATGGACGAAGGCCGGATGCCGGACGCTCTCAGGGTTCTGATGTAGTCGAGGCCCAGGGTGGTCAGCATCGCGTCGCGAGTGACCTTTGCGATCATGGCGATGCCACCGATCGACAGAGCGAGGACGGGCAGGACGAGGCCGGTTGCCCACTGCCCTGGTGAATCGGCGAACGGGGTGTACCCGGTGGCGGGGAAGATCGCGAACTTGACGGCCAGCAGCGCGACGAGGAGCAGAGCGATCCAGAAGTTCGGCAGTGCACCGCCCAGCAGGGATACGACGTCGACCAGCTGACGGCTGCCCCTGCCACGCGTCGCGCTGTACACACCGAGCAGGACACCGATCAGACCCGCGAGCCCGGTTGCCCCGATCACCAGAGAAAGGGTCACTGGAAGACGTTGCCCGATCACCCCCAGCACGGGTTCGTCGGTGAACAGTGAGGTGCCGAGGTCACCGTGCAGGACGCCGCGCAGGTACAGCCAGTACTGCTCGGCGACCGGCTGGTTCAGGTGGAGTGCGGCTCTCAGCGCCTGGTACTGCTCAGGCGTCGCATTGAGGCCGAGCAGGGTTCGTGCCGGGTTGCCCGGCACGAACGACTCCAGGAGGAAAACGATTGCTGAGACGACCAGCAACAGCGGGACGGACAGCGCCAGCCTGCGGAAAAGGATGGGGAGCATGGGTCCTCGTCACCTTGAGGTCCACGTGGTGACAGAGGTCGACAGGGCACTGCCCTGGATGAACTGCACACCGCGGAGCTTGTCGTTGTACATGATGATCGTGTCGGTGCCGGACACCGGCAGGGCGAGCGCCTTGCGCACGATGACATCGGTGAGGTCCTTCGCCGCCGCGCCGCTGGACTGCGCGTCGGACGTGGCGAGCTTGGTGAACGCGGCATCGACGTCGGGGGCCGCCACACCGAAGACGTTCATGATGCCCGCCTTGGAGAAGCCCGCCTGCTGGGCATAGAAGTTCGCATCGCCACCCTGGCCGGGGGAGAGCACGGTTGCCGCGAACTTCTTCGTCAGCAGGTCGTTGATCCACCCGCCGAGGTTGCTGGCGGCCGTCAGCCGCAGCGTGACGCCCACCTTGGCGAGCTGTCCCTGCACGGCCTGCACGAGCTTGGTGGTCGTGGGATCGAACGACCCGTAATTCACCGGGATCGTCAGTCCGTTCGCGTATCCCGCCTTCGCCAGCAACGCCTTGGCCTTGGCCGGGTCGTAGGGGTACATCTGGCCGGCCGCGGGGCTGTAGCCGTCGTAGCCGGGCAACGCCGGCTGGGAAGCCGGTGCCCCATAGTCGCCGTAGACCGCCTTCGTGATCGTGCCACGATCGATCGCGTAGTTCAGAGCCTGTCGGACACGTGCATCTGCCAGCCCCTTGACGACGGTGCCGTCGCGGTCCAGGAGGAACAGTCCCGCCCAGGTCGTGGGCTTCTTGATGGTGGTGAGTGAGTTGTCGCCGGCGATGGACGGGGCCACGTCCGGAGTGCCGAACATGAAGTCGATCTGCCCGGACTTCAGGGCCTGCACCTGCGAGTTGACATTCGGCATGACCCGAACGGTGATCTTCTGGAAGTGGATGGCGGACTTGTCGTAGAAGTTCTTGTTCGGAACGTAGACGTAGTGATCACCGGAGATCGACTGCGCAGCGCTGTAGACATACGGCCCTGCACCGAACGTGGCGGCGGCCAGCTTCTTCGGGCTCTTCAGCCCCGCCGGGCTGATGACGTCGCCCCCCAGGAACCCGGGCGTGAACAGCGCCCCGATGTCCGGATTGGGCGTCGGGCTCTTGACCACTACGGTCGAGCTGTCCTTCGCGGAGAAGACCAGGGGCCGGAAGTAGGGGGCGGTGGGCCCACTGCCCTTCTGGAAGTACCTGAGCGATCCGACGACGTCTGCGGCGGTGATAGGCGTACCGTCGGCGAACTTCACGCCGCTGCGCAGACGCAGCTGGAAGGTGGTGTGAGCACCACCCACGTAGCCCCACTCGTCGGCCAGTCCGGCCGCGAGCGCGCCCTCGGCGGCCCGGGTGAGCAGCGATGCGTAGGCGGGGTCGACGTAGCTCAGGAACGGCCCGGTGGCGATCTGGGCAGGGTCCAGGCTGTTGGGCAGTGACGACATGCCGATGGTCACCGAGGTCTGACCGGCGCTGCCACCGCTGTTGTTGTTCGCCCCGCCGCAGGCGGCGAGCGAGAGCGCGGCAATGACGCCGAGCGAGGTGGGGAGGAGGATGTGTCTCTTCATCGAGATCTCCGTCGGAAGGTGAGAGCGGGAAAGTCGGGAGGCTGACGTGACGCACGTGGGGACCGTCGGGGTGGACGGCCTGGGGGATGGCTCGGGATGCGCGAAGTTCCCCGAAGGGGTCGCGAGGCCGAGTTGGCGGCTCGTCGGGGTGTGGGCGGTGCGTGTCCGCTCAGCTGACCGTTCCGTCCGCGTGTGGCGACGGTACGTTGCTTACACGTTTAAGGCGTGGGCGTAAATTAACCGTACTACCTCTGTTAGGCAAGAGGTGTCGGCAAGGTGACACCGGTCACTCTGCGGGTGAGCGGGGGATGCGCACAGGTCAGAAAGCCTGCGGGGCTCGCCGAGAGAGACTGCGCCGCGTGCCGACTGCGCACAGCAGGTCTCCGCCGATCACACGTCAGCCGGACCGGCCATGACCACAGGTTCCGCGGCGATCAGTGCGAGGGAATGCGTGGAGCCGCGGGCGCCTTCCGCGGCGCTGCACCCTTGACACGGATGCCGGATCGGCACTTGTTCGCTCGGACTCTGTTGCGCGAGGGCGGACCTCCCCCGACCGGCCCAGTCGTCGACTGTCCGCCGTCATGACACCGGGCCGGTCAGGCGGACGCCCTCACGTGAACTCGCAGCTGGTCCCCGATGGGATCGGCGGGCACCTGCTTCCGATCGAGGAGGTCGACGATGCGGCGGGCCAGGCCTCGCGCGATGGCATCGGTGTCACGGACAATCGTGGTGAGCGGCGGTTGCGCAAGGGCCGCGCCGGGAGCGTCGTCGACGCCGATCACCGCGAGGTCCTGCGGGGCCCGCCGCCCCAGGGACCTCAGGGCCGCCAGGACGGCCATGGCGATCTCGTCGTTGAACGCACAGACGCCCGTCACCGGCGGGTCGGCAGCCAGCCACGCCTTCACCGCTTCCACCGCGCCGTCCGGGCCGAAGGGGATGGTGCGAACATCCGGCTCCCGGAGACCGAGTTCGGCGCAGACTTTCCGCACACCGTCCAGACGCGGCTGGGCCAGGCCCCCGAGCCGCGCCAGGTCCGGATGGGCATAGCCGAGTCGGCGGTGCGCAGTGACCAGGTAGCGAGCCTGCGCCGCTCCTATGGGCTCCTCCGACACGAGAGGCGTCCGATGGGGAGCCCCGACCGAGCCGTGTACTGCCATGACGACCTCGATTCCGGCCGTCCGCATGGCGCCGGCCTCGGCCTCGGGGAACTCGTCCAGCGCCAGGACTGCCGCCGGTGTCAGAGCCCTCCAGATCTCCCGCAGTGGCCGAGCGAGGCACGCCGAAGAGTGCACAACAAAGGTGAGGTCGTACTCGGCGAAGGCGTTGGTCAGTTGTTGCACAAGCCGCCCGAGGACATACCCGATCGGCCAGTCCGGCAGCAGGCCCAGGATGATGTCCGAGCGCCCGGTCCGCAGCGAGCGCGCCGCGGCCGACGGAGCGTAGCCGAGCCGGGCGACCGCATCCCACACCCGCTGCCTCGTGGCTTCGGGGATCTTCTGATGAGAGCTCTCGTTGAGCACGTAACTCACCGTCGCGCGGGAGACCCCGGCCTCCCACGCGACATCCGCGCCGGTCACGCGGCTCCGGCCGGATGTCCTGGTCATGCGATCCCACCTTCTGACAGACCACTTGCCAAAGCCCGCGGCTGCGGCTAGCTTGCCCATCCAGAATACCTACACGTTTAAGTGGCGCGAGTAAGTAACGTACGGCTACGGGTCCCGCACCCGAGACAACCCGAAAGGCAGCCGCGTGATCCGCCATCACGAGTTTTCCCACAACAGCCTGGCTCTGCGGTCCACGGTGCACATCCCCGAGGGACCGGCCGGAACGCGCTGGCCGACCGCCGTGTTCGTCCACGGCTTCACCTCCAACCGGCTGGAGCTGCCCGATTTCGTCGCCATGTCCAGACTGCTGGAGCAGAACGGCATCGCCTCGGTCCGGTTCGACCTCTCTGGACACGGCGAGAGCGACGGCGACTACTTCGACGTGACGATCACCGGCGAGATAACCGAAACCCGGGCAGTGCTCCGCGCGGTCCGGACCCTCGACTTCGTCGACGTCGAACAGATCGGGCTGGTGGGCATGAGCATGGGGGGTGTGGTCGCCGGCATCGCCGCCGCCGAGGAACCGGGCATCGGCGCGCTGTGCCTCTGGTCTCCGGCGGCCGCGGCTCCCTTCGAAGTCGCCCGTGGCTACGTCAAGGGCCGCAGCCACGCGGAAGAGATCGAGGAAAAGGGCTACTTCGACGCCGACGGACACCGGATGAGCCCTGCTCACATCGAGGACATCGCCAGGCTCGACGTCTATGGGCGGTCCGGGATGTACACCGGCCCGGTCCACATCCTGCACGGTGACAACGACAGCATCGCTCCCCTTGAATATGCACGCCGTTATCTCGACCACTACGACGGCAACGCGCACCTTGAGATCGTCGAGGGCGCGGACCACTCCTGGGGCACGGTCCCCCACCGCACCACGCTCCACCAGTCCACCCTCCGCTTCCTCCGAAGGCACTTCCAGCGATGAAGACGCCGGGCACCGGGGCGGGCATCACAGCGATAACCGTCGGACCGCGCACCGCGGCCGACTCCGGTCTCGTGGCCACCCCGTATGTACGTCCCTGCCCATCGTGGCCGCCGACGAGCGAGAAGCCAGACACTCTGCCGCACGCAGAAGAGACCGAGGTCTCCGCCGACAGGTCCATCATCGACGCGATACCGAGCAACGAAATCCGCACCGGCCTCAGAGGGACCGGACGGAGCCAACGCGCCCGAGCCAGCGACAACGTCATACGTCCCCGCGGCAAGGCCCAGGCCGAGCAGGTGGGGCACGCTGTCGCTCACTGACTACGTCCACGGTGCCGAAGCCACCTGGCCCGATCAGTCCGTCGCCGGTCCATGGCCGCCCGCATCTGGTTACGGCACCCTGGAGATCGCCCCCAAACCGGAGACGAGTTCACCTCGGCCCGCGCCTCGATCACCGCTCTGTGTGGCAGCGCATCCATTACGGCTCTCAGCCCCTTGAGAAGGAACCCACATCTGAAAGGTAGGACACCTACCATGGCGATCAGCCACGAGCGCAGCGCCAACGAGCTGAGTCTCGACGAGAAGACCGCTCTGTTGTCCGGTCAGGACTTCTGGTCCACCAAGTCCGTCGAACAGACAGGGGTCCCCTCGCTCGTGCTGAGCGACGGACCGCACGGCGTGCGCCGTCAGGGCCAGGACACCGACCCCAGGGCTGTACGGCAGTCAGCCGGCGACCTGCTTCCCGCCCGCGGACGCGCTGGCCTCCAGCTGGGACCCTGCACTGGTCGGCCGGGTGGGCGAGGCGCTCGGCCGGGAAGCCCGGTCGCTGGGCGTGGACGTGCTCCTCGGCCCTGGCGTCAACATCAAGCGCTCACCGCTGTGTGGCCGCAACTTCGAGTACTTCTCCGAAGACCCGCTCCTCACCGGCGTACTGGGCGCAGCACATGTGACGGGTGTGCAGAGCCAGGGCGTGGGCGCTTCCGTGAAGCAATTCGCGGCCAACAACCAGGAGACCGACCGGATGCGGGTCAGCGTCGACACGGACGAGCGCACGCTGCGTGAGATCTACTTCCCTGCATTCGAGCGGATCGTGGGCCAGGCACGCCCGGCGACCGTCATGTGCTCCTACAACAAGATCAACGGCACGTTCGCCTCCGAGAGCCGCTGGCTTCTCACCCAGGTGCTGCGTGAGGAGTGGGGCTTCGAGGGGCTGGTCGTCTCCGACTGGGGGGCCGTGGGCGATCGCGTCGCCGCGCTGCTGGCCGGGACCGACCTGGAGATGCCCGGCAACAGCCGCGGCACCGATGCGGAGGTTGCCGCCGCCGTGCGAGCCGGTGAGCTGGACGAAGCCGTGATCGACACCGCCGTGGGACGTCTGCGCGATCTGGCCCGGCGGGTCCGTAGCGTGGCGGAGCCGCCATACACGGTGGACCGCGGGGCGCATCACCGGCTGGCCCGTGAGGCCGCAGCCGACTGTCTGGTGCTGTTGAAGAACGAGAACCGGACGCTGCCGCTGGCTCCGGTCGGCAGGGTCGCCGTCATCGGAGAGTTCGCGGCTTCCCTGCGCTACCAGGGCGGCGGCAGCTCCCATGTCAACGCCACCCAGATCGACAGCCCCAAGGACGAACTGCAGGCCCTCCTGCCCGACGCCCAGGTCGACTTCGCCCAAGGCTACGACACCACTGACGGCTCCGACGCGGCACAACTGCGCGAGGAAGCAGCTGCGCTGGCCACGCAGGCCGACACGGCCGTGCTTTTCGTCGGGCTGCGCGAAGCCGACGAGTCCGAAGGCTACGACAGGGAGCACCTGCTTCTGCCATCGGAGCAGATAGACCTGATCCGCACTGTGGGACGCGCCGCCCGCCGCACCGTCGTGGTACTGCTTAACGGCGGGGTGGTGACGTTCGAGGGCTGGGAAGACGTGGACGCGGTGGTCGAGGCTTGACTGACCGGCCAGGCCGGCGGTGGCGCCATCGCCGACGTCCTCACCGGCCGAGTCAACCCGTCCGGCAGACTCGCCGAGACGATCCCGCTACGGCTGGAGGACACCCCGTCCTTCCTCACCTTCCCCGGCGAGCAGGGGCACGTCCGCTACGGCGAAGGAGTCATGGTCGGCTACCGATACTACGAATCCGCCGACGTGGCCGTCCGCTACCCGTTCGGCCACGGCCTGAGCTACACCACATTCGACCAGACCGACTTCCGCGTCACCACCGACGGCCCGGACACCGCCACAGCCGGCGTCACGGTCACCAACACCGGCGACAGATTCGGCAAGTACGTCGTGCAGATCTACGTGACCGCACCCCGGCGCCCGGTCAGCAGTCCAACCCGAGAGCTGCGCGGCTTCGCCAAAGTGGCGCTCGCACCGGGCCAGAGTACCTCCGTCGAGATCACCCTCGACCGGCGTGCCTTCGCCTACTGGGACATCACCCTCCACGACTGGACAGTGGCGCCCGGACCGTACCAGGTGCAGCTGGCCGACAATGCGCACGATGTCGTCGTCTCCACCACGCTCAACCTGCCCGGGGACGAGGTCGTGAAGGTCCTCACCCTCGACTCCCCCATAAGCGACTGGTTCGGCCATCAGGCTGTCGGACCGGCCCTGACCGCCGCGATGACGTCGGGGCTGAGCAAGGAGCAGGCAACCGCCACCGTAGAAGCAAACGCTGACGCACTGCGCCTGCTGTCCTCGATGGCCATGCACAAGTTCCTCGGGCTCCTCCCCCGACAGTTGCCAGAAGAACTCCTGAGGGAGCTGATGGAGATGAGCGAAGCGTCCTCCGAGCCGGCCGAAGTCTGATCCACCGCGCGATGCGGCTCTCACCCATCGCCCCTCCGACCGCGGCCCACTGTTCCCTGGCACACAGTGGGCCGCCCTCATTGCCTGAGCGCCCGTCCCAGTCGGCACCGGCCGCGCCGAACCGGTCCGCTCAGCGTTTCTACCAGGCCAGGACCTCCCCAGCTGGACGGGTTTCGGCTGAGGGCAACATGCCGATCACACGGCCGATGAAGCCCTCGGCGACCTAGGTGAGCATGACTGCCGAACCTTGCCACGGCCGGGCGGCTCATCGCCTTGTGGATGCGGGGACCAACGCCCTGGCGGTTCCGGGTGCGTATGACCGGAGGACACAGCACGTGGTCGGCACGATGTGTCGGAGATCCTGATGCGCTTACCAGGCGGCGCAGAGGAGCCGCAACGAACAGCACCTCGACCCGATTTTCAGCCCCACCGTGGAACGAGTACACCTCATCGCTGCTTCTCCCGCGGCGTCGGCAGGTTCCCAGGCGCCAAGTATCGGACCACCGGTCTTTCATAAAGAGACCTGCGGTCTGTAAGCTCGGGGCAGGAACACGGAAGGGATGAGCATGCACGCATGGCGGTTCGCGTCGGTCGGCCAGGGGCTCGTATTGGAGGAGGCGCCAGCGCCACGGCCCGCGGAGGGCGAGGTGCTCATCGACGTTCGCGCGGTGGGGCTGTGCCATACGGATGTGGGCGTCATCGAGGGTCACCTACAGCCTTCCGTGACGCCGATAACGTTGGGACACGAGATTTGCGGGACCGTAGCGGAGCTCGGTGCGGGCGTTACCGGCTGGGATCTCGGTGACCGGGTGGCGGTGATGGCGTCCTCAGTGGGTCCTGGGACCGGCCGTGATGGCGGCTACGCCTCACAGGTCACAGCGTGTACAAATCATCTCGTCGCCGTTCCGGATGGGGTCGAAGATGCGGCTGCTGCTGTGGCGACTGATGCCGGCCTGACTGCTTATCACGCACTGCATTTCCAGGGCGAGGTCCGCGCGGCGATGAGGGTAGGCATCATCGGCCTCGGTGGGCTCGGCATGATCGGTGCTCGGCTCGCAGTGCTCGCCAACGCCGAGGTGTTCGCCAGCGAGATCCGCGAATCGCTGTACCCTCTCGCCCAGGATCAGGGCGTCATCGCTTGTTCTCGCAGCATCGTTGACTTCACTGAGAAGCAACTCGACCTCATCATCGATTTCGCAGGCGTGGACACCACGAGGGACGCTTTTCGGGCGATCCGCCCTGGCGGTCGCGTCGTGCAGGTGGGAATCGGCAGGCCCGAGGCGACCATCAACATGTTCGACGTGCTCACCAAGCAGCTGGAATACCGCGGCTCGAGTACCGGAACGCGGGACGACCTCGCCGACTTCCTCGATCTGCTCGCAGCGGACAGGATCGCCCCTCAGATACAGCGTATCCAGTTTGACGAGATCGGCGATGGAATCCAGCGCCTCGCCAAGGGCGAGATCGCCGGTCGACTCGTCGCAATCCTGTAGTGGGTCACAAAGGTACAGGCCGTCGACCGTGGCGACGCACCACCCTGGGCTGTGAGGGAAGAATGCCAGACTTCAACTGCGAGGCTGTAATCATTAAGAGTGGTCGCCCCCATCTCGCCCCGCATGTGGCGCAAGCTGGGTTTCCAACCCCCAGGCTGAGGCCACAAAGGCAGGCCAGCCCGGCCTACCCCAGCAGGTACGGGATTTTCACAGCCGTGAGTGGATCGTGACCGCCGCGATCGGCGTGACAGATCCGTTCGGTCACGCCGAACAGCTCGCTCCGCCGACCCCAGACCTGCGTTCCTGGTGTGCCACCGTTCTCGAAGTGGTCCGCCGTAGTTGGAAGCCCGCCCTGCTCGTCACGGGAGTCTCGGTCTCGACCCCCCTGGCGGTGGTGGAGCTCGCCACGGGCCTCGCCGAGGCCGCTGGTCACCGCACCGTTTCATCGCTTTCCGACATCATCACGACTGACAGCGCCGCCGCACTCACGCTGAACGTCGCTCTTCCAGCACTGCTTCTCGTCCTGACCGTCGTGGTCTCCGCCGTCGGCTGGGCGGGCGGCGTGTGGGCACTCGCCACACAGGCCGCGATCGGGCGACCCGTCGGCATCAGAGACGCCTATCGCTACGGACTCAGTAGTCTGAGGTCCCTGGGGCCGTGGACTTTTGGCGCAGCGCTGCTACTGCTCGCCGGGCTCTCCGGCTTCATCGTGCCTGGCATCTACCTCTTGTTTGCGCTCTCCATGTTCAGTTTCAGCGTCCTGTTCGAGCGCAGCCGACACCCTCTTCTACGTTCCGTCTGCCTGACTCATGCCCGGCCTGTTCGTGCGCTTGCCCGCTGGGGCATCCTCGCGGCCGTCACGGTTGCATTCGAAGGCGCATTGAGCCTGACCTTCGGTGCAATCAGCCTTGTCCTGCTCGGCGAGCCGGGATTCGGCGCGAGCAGTCATGGGCTCGGTGGCGCGCTTATCGACGCCGTCCATACCGCTGTTGGAGCCCCGACCTGGGCCCTGCTTGTCATCGGCCTCACGGTGACCTACGGAGACCTGCGTACCCATGCCCGAACCTGACCCGCCTTGCGGTCTCGGAGCGTCTGGGTTCGCTCGCACCCGCGGAGGCCCGCACGGCGGCCTGCCAGGGCGGCCCCACCATCAAGGTCAACCCGACGAGGCACCCCCCGGTCCAGGGCCTGGTCAAGCATCACCCGCCACCGTCAACGACAGCCAAGGAGCAAAACAACGTGAAGGTAGTGATTTTCGGTGGCAGCGGTGTCGTCGGCGACGGCTTCCTCCAGGAAAGCCTGAAGGCTGACGACGTCACCGAAGTCGTCACCGTCAGCCGGGCGCCACTCGACGTGACACATCCGAAGCTGCGTCAGCTCGTACACGCAGACTTCCTCGACTTCACCTCGATCAGCGATGAGCTGGCCGGCGCCGACGCCTGCTTCTGGGGTCTGGGCGTCTCCTCGGTCGGAATGAGCCCGCAGGACTACGAACGCATCACCTACGACTACACCATGGCTGCGGCTCGCACCCTCGGCGCCATCAACCCCGGCCTCACCTTCGTCTACGTCTCAGGCGGCGGTACCGACAGCACCGAACAGGGCCGCAGTCGCTGGGCGCGCGTCAAAGGCCGCACCGAAAACGCGATCATCGCCGCCTTCCCCAACGGCTACGCCCTACGCCCCGGCTTCGTACGTCCCCTCCACGGCAAACAGTCCAAGACACCGATGTACCGCCTCTTCACTCCGCTCCTCCCCGCGATCGCCCTGGTCGTGCGCCTGCTCCGGCTCACGCCTGTCCTCATGACCAGCACCGAGCAGATGGGGCAGGTAGCGCTAAGCCTCACTCGACACGGCTACACGCGCCATGTTCTGGAAAACCGCGACATCGTCACCGTTGCGTCTGCGCACGGGCGCACCTGATCCAAGAAAGTCTGGTGCAGCCCCACGATCACAGACGCGGAAGCTCCGGCAGCAGGCCTCGGACCATCTGGGGCCAGGGCCGAGTAGCTGCGAAACGCGGGGGCCTGCGCTGACGAGCGAGACATCGGCGGGCACGTTCCCGCCCGGCCAGCGCGAGCAACCCCTCCAGTTCGGCGAGCCAGCTCTTCAACTCGGTCTCCAGCAGCCGAAGCAGCACTCCTTCTAGCAACTCGAAGTGCCGCGCCCCGGGATCACGGATTTCATCGACTCGTCACGACGCGTCGTGGACGAGCACGCCGTCGACGTACGTGCGCACGACCGTGGCCTGGCCGATGGCCGTCGACGCAAGCGCCTCAAGGTCTGTGTCGAGAACGGCGAGGTCGGCATGGGCACCAGGTCGAAAAACTCCGTTGTCGGGGAGGCGCAGAGCTTGGGCGGAGCCAGCGGTGTAGGCGTGCAGAGCGGTGTGGAGCGGGAGCCCTTGGTCGCCGCCGAGCGGGCTCTCGTGAGGAGCGTCGACGGAGGTGCGGTTGACGGCAACGTGCAGGGCCTCAAGAGGGTTGGGGCTGCTCACGGGCCAGTCGCTGCCCATCGCCAGGCGTGCTCCCGCGCGGTGCAAGGCGCCGAACGGATATTGGGATGCGGCGCGTTCGCGGCCAAGGTGCGGCGTGGTGAGCGCGTCGGTCGCGGGGGCATGGCAAGCCCAGAGAGCCTGGAGGTTGGCGATAGCACCGACGGTGGCGAAGCGAGCGATGTCGGCGTGGTCGACGACCTGGAGGTGCGCGAGTTGATAGCGGGCGTCCTCGCGGCCGTTGGTCTTGCGGGCATGTTCAAGGGCATCGAGTACGTCGCGGACGGCCCGGTCGCCCAACGCGTGGTAGTGCAGGTCGAATTGGGCGGCATCAAGAGCGCTGGTGACCTCGCGCAGCAGGCTTGGAGTGAGGAAACTGATGCCCGTGTTGGTTCCCGGGCACCCGCAGGAGTCGAGGTACGGCTCCAGGAGGGCGGCCGTCTGGGTCTCCACGACGCCGTCCTGGAGAATCTTGACCGTGTCCAGGGTGTAGCGGTCGCCGGCCGCCCGGGCCTGGTCGCGCAATGCGCGCAGTCGCTCGACCTCCGTCGAGAGTCGATCGGCAGGGCATTCGCGGTCCCACCACAGCGCACCGGACACGCGGGCGGTGAGCCAGCCTTCGCCTTGGGCGCGCAGGTAAGCCTGATGGGAGCCGGGCAGGTCCGGCTGGATGTGGACGCGGGCGTCCTGCCAGCCGACGATGCCGTGCGCGTGGAGGTATCGCTGGGCCTCGCGAAGGCCCTGGTCGAACTCATCCTGGGTGGGCGACGGCATGAGGCGTTCGACGAGCTGAGTGGCGCCGGACTCGTGGAGGAGTCCGGTCGGTGAACCAGCCGCGGTGCGCTCGATCCGTCCGCCCTGTGGGTCGGACGTCGTGGCCGTGATGCCAGCGAGCTCCAGGGCCCGGGTGTTGACCCAGGCCGAGTGGTGGTCGCGGTCGATGAGGAATACGGGCCGGTCGGCTACGACTGCGTCGAGGTCCTGGGCAGTGGGACCACCGTCGGGGAAGTGCTCCATGGCCCATCCGGCGCCCGTGATCCACGGGCGGTCCGGGTGCCGACGCGCGTATGTGGTGATCTCCTGGAAGGTTTCGCCGCGCGAGGTGACCTCGGTCAGGTCGCACTGGAGCCGTTCCAGGCCGGCGCGTACAGGGTGGATGTGAGCGTCGATGAAACCGGGCAGGACAGTCTGCCCGTCCAGTTCCACGACGTCCTCGGCGGCGCGTATGGAGTCGATGACCATCGGGTCGTGATCGTCGCCGACAGCGGCGATCCGGCCGCCTTGGAGTACGAGCGTGGTGGCGCGGGGGCGGGTGGGGTCCTGGGTGAGCACGTGGCCGCCGCGCAGGATAGTGATTGGTCCGCGGCCGACATGGGTGGATGCGGTTGTCACGACGGTGTGGGGCTCTCTTCCTTCATGTCCATGCGGGGCGCGGCAGGCCGGGGACTATCCGGCAGCGCGCAGGCGGCGTTCGGGCTTCCAGCCCGGTCGGGGGACGCTCGCCAGGAGGGTGCGGGTGTAGAGGTGCTGAGGCTTGGAGAGGACGTCGGCAGTGCGTCCCCGCTCACAGATCTGGCCCCGGTACATGACGATGACGTCGTCGGTGATCTGCCGCACCACGCCCAGGTCGTGGGAGATGAACAGGTAAGTGACACCTGTCTGTTCGCGAATGTCGGCGAGCAGGTTGAGGATCTGGGCCTGGATAGACACGTCCAAGGCGGCAACGGACTCGTCGAGAATGAGCACCTTGGGCTCGGCTGCCAGGGCGCGGGCCAGGGCGATGCGCTGACGCTGGCCGCCGGACAGGTCCTTGGGGCTGGCATGCATCTGGCGTTCGTCCAGGCCGACCAGTTCGGCGAGTTCGGCGATGCGGGCGCGGCGCCGCTCCTTGTCGGCCTGGGGCCGGTGCAGGCGCAGCACCTCCTCGATGGCTCGCTGCGCGCTGTGTCGGGGGTCGAGGGAGGCGTACGGATCCTGGAAGACGATCTGGACCTCTGCACCGCGCCGTCGACGTTCGTGGGTGCCGCGGGCCGGAGTGCTGCGGTCGTGGCCGTAGACGGTGATCGTGCCGGCCGTCGGAGTCTCCAGACCGATGATCATGTTGGCGATCGTGGTCTTGCCGGATCCGGACTCGCCGACGATCGCCAGAGCGCCTCCGTGCGGCACGCGGAAGTCGACGTTCTCAACGGCGATGACGTTGCCGAACTGTTTGCGCAGACCGGAGACTTCAAGCACGTAGCCGTCCGCTTCCGTGAGTTCAGCCATGAGCGTTGCCCTCCTTGACGAGTCGGCCCCGCAGTTCCTCGGCCCGCCCGCATCGCACCGAACCCGAATCCAGGCGCCGCAGTTGCGGGCGTTCACTGCTGCACGCCTCGGTGGCGTGCGCACAGCGTGAGACAAGCGCGCAGCCGTCCGGCGCTTCGAAGGCACTGATCGGCCGGCCCGGGATGGCGGGCAGGCGGCGCGCGGTGGCCGTCACGTCGGGGCGGGCGGCGGCCAGGGCGGCGGTATAGGGGTGGAGCGGGTCGTCGTGCAGCAGTTTGCTGGCGCGGGTCTCGACGATTTGACCGGCGTACATGACGGCGGTGCGGTCGCATACGGCGCCGGCGAGGTCGAGGTCGTGGGTGATGAACAGCAGCCCCATCCCGCGTTCGCGGCGCAGTTCGTCGAGAATCCCGATGACTTCCGACTGACTGGTGACATCCAGTGCGGTGGTGGGCTCGTCGGCCAGGAGAAGCTTGGGGTCGGTGAGGAGCATCGTGGCGATCATGACGCGCTGGAGCAGGCCGCCGGAGAGTTCGTGCGGGTACTGGCACAGGCGGCGCTCGCCGTCGCTGATGCCGACGTCGGCGAGCGCTCGCACCGCCTTGGTGACGGCGTCGCTCTTGGTGGCACGGCGGGTGGTGCGCAGCCCTTCGGTCATGAAGTCGCCGATGGTGCGCACCGGGTTGATGTGGGCCCGGGGGTCCTGGAAGATCATGGCGACGCTTACTCGGTAGGCACGCAGATCGGGACCTTGGCAGGTGAGCGCGTCGGTGCTTCCGGTGAAGGTGACGCGGCCTTCTGCGCTGGCGCCTGGCGGCAGGAGCCGGGCGATGGCACGGGTCGTCATCGACTTGCCGGACCCGGACTCGCCGACCAGGCCGAGCGCCTCTCCCTCGGCGATGGACAGGTCCACACCGCGCAGCACCATGCGCTGCTCGCCGTCCACCTTGACGTTGACGGTCAGGTTCTCGATGTCCAGCAGAGGTGAGGTCATGCTTCGTCCCCGTATCTCTTGACCATGCGCTCGCCCAATATGTTCATCGCGATGACGACGACGACCACGCAGGTCCCCGCGGCCAGGGATTCGGCGGGATACCCCTGGATGACGCCGCCCTGACCACTTGCGACCATGAGTCCCCAGTCGGAGTCGGGTGCCTGGATGCCCAGGCCCAGGAAGGACACCGCGGCGAAGTCGGCCATGGAGTAGCCGAACAGCAGCGTTGCCTGGGCGACCATCATGGGAGCGATGTTGGGCACGATGTGCCGAGCGGCGATCTGGAAGCGGGACAGGCCCTGAACCTCGCTGGCCCGGATGTAGTCGCGGGACTTCTCCCGCAGTGCTGCACCGCGCACGATCCGCGCGATGTAGGGGGTGTTGGCCACAGCCAGAGCGATCATGGGGGCGGTCATGCCGGCACCGAAGATCGCCCCGGCCATGATGGCCAGCAGGATGGCGGGGAACGAGAAAAGGATGTCCAGCACCGTGGAGATCACCGAGTCGACCCAGCCACCGAACAGTACCGCCGTCAGGGCCAGCAGTGTCCCCAGAGCCATGGCCACCAGGACGATGATCAACGGGGCGAGCATCGAGGTGCGGGCCCCTGCGAGGATCCGGCTGAACAGGTCGCGCCCTTGTCCGTCGTAACCAAGCAGGTGACTCGCATCCGGTCCGACGAACACGTTGCTCAGATGCGGGACGTTCGGGTCGTGCGGAGCGAGGAGGCTTCCGAACACGGCCATGAGGACTGCCAGGAGCACGATCGCCGTACACAACACCGTCACGGTCCGGCCGCCGGTGCGGGTGCGCCGGCGACGGCCGACGGTTCTGCTTGCGAGCACTGAGGTCATGGTCATGAGCGGCGGCTTCCCATCTGGACGCGCGGGTCGAGCGCCACGTACAGCAGGTCCACGACCGCGTTGGCGACGACAAAGACGGCGACGAAGACGAGGGCGATGCCCTGGACGAGGGGATAGTCCTTGGACAGGGCGGCCCGTACGAGGGCCGAGCCGAGCCCGTTCAGGCTGAACGCCTGCTCGACGACGGCGCACAGGGCAACCAGCGAGGCGATGGTGACGCCAACGACGGTGCTGACAGGGATCATCGCGTTGCGCAGCACGTGCCGACGGATCATCGTCGCACGTGGAATGCCTCTGCTGATTGCGGTCTGAACATGTTCGCGCATCGCCTCGTCGCGTACCGAGACACGGGTGACCCGACTGACGATGGCCAGGGCCGACAGAGCGAGCGCGAAGGCGGGCAGAGTCAGGTGCTGCACGCTCCCCCCGAACCCGTGACCGGTGCCGGCAGCCGGGAGCCAGGCCGTCTGTACGGAGAACAGCAGGATGAGCACGGTGGCGGCGATGAACGAGGGCACCGCGGCCAGGAAGGTGGTGACGGTGACGACGATGGAATCCACGGCACCGGGCTTCAGCCCGGCCAGTACGCCGAGGCCGACCCCGACGATGACGATGATCAGAGCGGAGTAGAGCACAAGCCAGAAGGTGACCGGAAATCGGTCCGCGATCATCATGGAGACGTCCTGGTGGAAAGTGATGGACGTCCCCAGGTCCTGATGGGCTACGACGCCCTGCAGCCAGGAGACATACCGTTCGAGGAACGGCTCATCGAGGTGGTACTGCGCGGTGAGGCGTGCGACGGCCTCGGGCGGCAGCGTCTTGCCGCCGGACAGTGCGGTGAGCGGGCTGCCGGGCGCGAGGTCGAGCGCGCCGAAGATCGCGAAACTGGACACCACAAGCGTGACGACAAGCATCAGCAAGCGGCGTGCGAGGAATCGCAGCAGTGCGGTGCCATCCGGTGGTCTGCGTCGGCGGACGCTGCCTGAGGCGGGATTTGGGCTCGTCATTGTGGACGAGGGGGTGAGGGTGCTCACGGGGTGATCCCCTTCGGGCGTCGGGAGCCGGTGCCCCACCGCGGGCGTGCGGATTCCAGGGCGGCACCGATCCGGAAGACGACTTCATCGTCATAGGCCGGACCGGCGATCTGAATGCCGGTGGGCACGCCGTTGCGAGCGATACCGGAAGGGACGGCGAGGACCGGCAGCCGGCTCAGGACGTTGAACGGCAAGGTCATGAGCGCGGCATCCGGCTCGAGCAGATCGCGGCCGTCCACGCTGATGCGGGTGGTGGTGTAGTCGTCGGCCGCGAGGAACCCACGCGTGCCGACCGTGGGGCAGATCAGCGCGTCGTAGCGGCGAAACAGAGCGCCCACCGGCACGTACAGCTCCGCCTCAAGCTCATACTGCTCGGTTCGCCCGCCACCGCGCGCATAGCGGCGTACCCGGTCCAGGCCGAATGGGATGTACGGGTTGATCTCGTCTGGGTGCTTGGCGATGAAGTCGGCGAACTCCTCCAGCGCCTCGATGGAGGCCAGCGAGGCGGCGCGCTGGACGCGCTCGTAGGGAAGGTCGAGTTCGACCTCATCAACGGTGGCGCCCATAGATCGCAGGAGTTCGGCGGTCAAGCGGGTGTTACGGCGCACGCCGGGGTCGACCGGCCAGTTGCCGAGGTCGAGCGACATCGCGATGTACATGCCCTCGACCGGTGCGAACACGTCGGGCAGCTCAAGCTTGGGTCGGATCGCGACGATGTCGTCCGGGTGCGGTCCTGCCATCACGTTCTGAAGCAGCGCCGCGTCGGCAACAGTGCGGGCCATGGGGCCGTTGTGATTGTTGGTGTAGTGGTTGCCCGGCGGTTGCACCGGCACACGGCCGAACGGCGGCTTGAACCCGACGGTCCCGTTGAACGACGAGGGGATACGGATCGACCCGGCGGCGTCCGAGCCGGTCGCCAGCGTCGTCGTTCCCGAGGCCAGGGCGGCGGCCGACCCACCGCTGGAGCCGCCGACCGCGTAGTCGGGATTCCACGGATTACGGGTGACGCCCCACAGTTTTGAGTGGGTGAAGCCGGCGAAGCAGAACTCGGGAGTGGTGGTGCGGGCGTGCACGATGGCACCGGAGTCGAGGAGGCGCTGGGCGAAGATCGTGGTGCGCCGCGCGATCTCGTCACGGAAGGCGAGAGACCCCTGGGTGCAAGGCCATCCGGAGATCTCCTCTTCCTCCTTGACGGCCAGGGCGATACCCTCCAGCGGGCCGGGCTCACGGTCGCCCTTGCCGAGGTAACGGGCCTCGGCGAGACGGGCCTGCTCCAGCGCGGCCTCGTACCTGGTATGGACGAGCGCGTTGACGATCGGCTCGACCTTCTCGGCCTGCTCGATCACCGCAGTCATCAGTTCCACGGGAGACAGGTCGCGCCTGCGGAACAGGCGCAGCGCCTCCACAGCCGACAGGTAGGCGAGCTCAGGGGTGTCGGGGGTGTCAGGCATGGTCACTTTGCTCCGATGTTGCCGGCCCAGGGGTTGCCCATGAACGCGAACGACGCGGGCGCCCCGGTGATGCGGTTCGAGGTGTAGAGGACCTCGTAGGTGTTGGCGATGGGAATCCACGGAAGCTGGTCGGTGACGAGGGCATCGGCCCGAGCCGTCAACCGGGCGCGCTCGTCGGGGTCAGCTGTGGCCCGTGCCTTGTTCAGCAACTGGGTGACGTCCTTGTTCTGCCAGCCCGAGTAGTTCTGCACGCCGCCCGGAGTCGCATAGGAGTTCAGATAGGGACCAGGATCGGCGAAGTCCGGGTTGTTGGCAGTACCCATGATGTCGATGCCGGCCCGCATCTTGGGGTCCATGAACAGGGTGTTGTACGAGTCGGGCGAGAAACTCTTGATCTTGACCTTCAGGCCGAGGTCATCGGCCGCCTCGGCGAGCAGGGTCGCCTGGGTGTTGAGGACGGGCAGCGCGGTGCTGGTGGCGAGGGTGACGGTCGCACCCTGTGCGTGAGCCTGGGCGATGAGCTGGCGTGCCTCGGCACTGTCACCGGTGCTCAGCTGCGGTCGCTTGCCCGAGGTGGCCAGGTAGGTGGCGCGTCCGGCCTGCCAGGTGCCGGGGTTGGTGGAGGTGCGGGGGACGGCGGCCTGGCCGTGATAGACGGCGTTGATGTAGCCCTGGCGGTCGAGGACCATCGACAAGGCGCGGCGTACGCGCACATCGCCCAGCACGCCCTTCATGTTGGCCACGACGAAGGCGTCCGTGGTGGTCGCCGGGCCGGTGGTCACGCTCACGCCGCTCGTGCGGGACAGCCGGTCGTACGTGGACAGGACAGGGTTGTAGGTGCCGTCGATGTCGCCGGTGACCAGGCCGGAGGTGAGGCTGGTGTCGTCAGCGATCGACTTGAAGGTGATCCGGGAGACCTTGGAGCGGTGCGCCGCGTCCCAGTAGGCGTTGTTGCGGTCGACGACGATGTCACCGCCGGCCCGCCACGACTTCAGGGTGAACGGGCCCGTGCACATGACGCCGCCTGCGGGCGTGCCGTAGTTACGGGCATGCTTCGTGACGTACGCCTTCTGCACCACGATGCCAGGCATGGAGGCGAGTTCGCCGCGCAGCCAGTAGTCGGCGGAGTTCAGCTTGATGGTGACCTCAAGCGGGCCGGTGGCCGTAACTGAGGCGACGTGCGTGAAAGCCCCGGGGTACCAGCTGCCCGATTTCGGGTTGCGGGCGCGGTTGAGGCTGAAGACGACATCGGCGGTGGTGAGCGGCTTACCGTCCCAGAACCGGACGCCGGAGCGGAGCTTGAGCACCAGCGTGGTGGGATCGACGTAGTCCGCTGACTTGGCGAGACCCGCGGCGATGCTTAGGTCGGGCTTTTGGCGCAGCAGTCCCTCGCACAGCGTGTTGACGACGCCGTTCTCCGGGAGATCCATCGATGTGATGGGATCCAGCGAATTGGCCGGCCGATAGGTGGCCCAGGTGATCGGGCCCGTCTCGCCGCGTGACGCCGACGTGGTGGCGGAGACGTCCACCTGTTCGGCTCGCTCCTGGCCGCTAGGGGCAGTCGCGCAGCCGGCCACGACGGCCAGGGACAGCGTGGTGCCTGCGAGTGCCGATATCTTTCTTCGCAACTGTGCTACACCTCCGGTACACCGTCGCTTGTGGGGTCGTTGTCGGGGGCCTGGGCCAGGCGTGCCACTGCGTCGAGCAGCAGGCGGACGCCGTGACCGAAGACCTCCTCAGGGTTTTGAAAGAGCTGGGGTGCCGCCTCTACGAGATGCGGGAAACGGTTCGGGTCCATGGCCGCAGCTGTGCGGCGCTCCGCATCGGTTGAGGGAATGCGGTGGTCCTTCTCGCCCTGGTCCACGATCGCCGTGTACAGCCCGGCACCCACGACGTACAGCTCGATGACCTGCTGGAACATTGCCGCGTCGGAAACTGACAGGCCAGCCTTTTGCAGAGCCTCCAGCGAGCGATCGATGAGCGTCGCGGACGCCTCTCCCGCACCCGGGCGCAGCGCGATCAGTTGCGCCAGGTCGGGGTGGACCCGGTAGCGGTCGAAGGCATGCTGCAACTGTGCTTCGAGCGTCGCGGACCAGGAAGCGCCGGCCTGAGGCGTCACCGAGCTCTCCAGGCGGCGGTCCGCCACCGCTTCCAGCACTTCCCGCTTGTTTCGGAAATGCCGGTAGATCGCTGTGTGATTGACGCCGAGTTCTTCGCCGAGCCGACGAGTCGTCAGGCCGGCCGTCCCCTCGCTCGCTGCGATCCTGTCCGCCGCATCCAGGATCATATCCCGGTCAAGTCGGATCGACCAGGGCGCATTCTTCGAAGAGTTACTTTTGGCAGCCATGGCGGCACCGTATTCATTGTGATCATTGGTGTCAACGATGTTCCAATGATGCTGCTTCGCCGTTGCGGACCGTCAATGGATCGATCCGTTGTGCCACCTACAGGTCGAGAAGGAGCTTCTGCCCGATCGCCCGGCTTACGCAGATCATCATCGTCTTGCTCTCGCGGCGCTCCTGCTCTGTCAGGATGCTGTCGCGGTGATCGACCGCGCCGTCCAGCACCTTGGTCTCGCAACTGCCGCAGGTCCCCTCCAGGCAGGAGGTAGGCGGACGGATCCCCGCGCTTTCCACCGCTTGCAGGATCGACGTCCCGTCGGGGACATCGACGGTCAAGCCGGAGCGGTGCAGTTCCACCTCAAACCCGTCGCCGCAGCGGGCCGCTTCGGCCTCCATCAGCGCCGTGAAGCGCTCGATGTGCAGGTCGAGCCCCTGGGTCGCCGCACGTTCGGTGACGGCGTCGAGCAGCGCGGCAGGGCCGCAGCAGTACACGACCGCGCCATGCCTCGCCGCCTGAAACGCCGCGTCGAGGTCGATCAGGCCTACCTCGTCCTGGGGCGCGATGTGCACGCGCTGCCCGTAGTCGGCGAGTTCACCGAGAAATGCCATGGAAGCACGGCGACGCCCACCGTAGTGCAGCTGCCAGTCGGCGCCGCGCCACGTCAGCCGGTCCAGCATCGGAAGGATCGGGGTGATGCCGATGCCGCCGGCGATGAACAGGTATGAAGGGGCCTCCACCAGTGCGAAGTTGTTGCGTGGTCCCGCCGCCTCCAGCTGAGTCCCCGGGCGCAGGTTGTCGTGCACCCAGCGTGAACCACCACGCCCGAGCTCCTCGCGCAGCACGCCAAGGCGCCACTGTGCTCCACCGGGGCGGCTGCACAGCGAGTACTGCCGCGCGCCGAGGCCGGGGAGGGTGAGGTCGATGTGCGCGCCAGGCTCCCACTCAGGCAGCGGGGCACCATCGACGCCTTCCAGGGTGAGCGCCAGGACGTCCTCGGCCTCCCAGCTCAGCGCCCTGACTCGGACGGTGTGCCGGGTGGTCACGCGACCTCGCCCTCGATGAAGTTGCCGGCGGCGATCGTCACCAGAGCGTCCTCTTCCTTGAACGTGACGCCGGGCGGGTTTCCGCCTTCGGCGACGGTGCGCGCGACACGGGTCATCATGCGGCGCAGCATGGTGATGCCCTGGTCGGTGGTGGTGAGGTGGTCCTCGGTGTGCAGGGCGATCTTTCCCTGACTGAGCTGAGCCTCGTAGTCGCCGGGCATGTCGCGGTGCTCCTCGGTGGTGAGGCTGCCCCACACCTTGCCGCCGAAAGTGCTGCGCATCTTCTCGACCACGGACGGGTCCTCGGCGACGAACACCGAAAAAATCTTGAAGTTCTCGTCGTCCTCGGGAAGCACCCAGCCCAGCAGCTTCGCCGGCCCCAACGTCAGCTTGGGGTCGGCGACCAGGCGCAGGTTGGGGAACATGGCCTCGGTGACGCGCCTCAGGCGCCGGCCGTCGGGCAGGTCGCGTGTGGTGGTGGTCCGCACGCCATGGTCGACGTACTCGAACGTCGCATCGGGCATGATCTGCATCTCGGGCACGAACTGGTTGCCGCTGAAGCGGCCGTGCAGGATCGGCACGTGGTACGGGTCAGCGACGTTGTCCCAGTGGGAGAGCCAGTTGAAGTCGGCCTGCGGCGGGCCGCCGATACCCAGGCCCTGGTCGTTGGCGAAGATCTGCTCGCCGGGCTCGAGGTTTTCGAACACGTCGTAGCGCGGCAGTACGGGCTTGCGCTCCGGCGGCCCCATGTAGGCCCACACCATGCCGTACCGCTCCTCGACGGGGTACCAGGGCTGGCGCACCCGGTCGCGGTGCTTGCCCAGCTCCGGCTCACACGGCTGCTCGGTGCAGCGCCCTTCGGTGTCGAACACCCAGCCGTGGTAGCAGCAGCGGATGCCTTCCTCCTCCACTCCTCCGTAGTGGAGGGACGCGCCGCGGTGCACGCAGCGAGGGTAGAGCAGACCCACCCGGCCTCTGCGGGTGCGGAAGACGACGAGGTCCTCACCGAGGACACGGATGGTCTGGGGTGTGGTGGTCACGGACTCGGAGAGCGAGACCGGCTGCCAGTAGCGCCGTAGCACCTCGCCCATCGGGGTGCCGCGACCGACGCGCGCCAGCTCCTCGAGGGGCCGGCCGGGTGTGAACCCGTACGCCGTTCCTTCGTCGACCGTCTCATGCTGCTGAAGGCTCATCGTCAGGAATTCCTGTCCGTGGATGTTTCTGTGCCGTGCAGGCGCGGAGGAAATCATCAACGTCAATTTTCGACGCGTCTATAGCCCGAAGGGCATGGGTTGAATTTGCGTGACGGGACGGGGGTCCGCGAGGGATCAACCCTTGTCGCCGCCGCGCTTGACCATCAGGGAAACAGTTGGGACCAGTGCTGTCAACACTGTTCCAACATCTTTCCAGGACGCCATTCGGCGTGTAGGTTGCGGCCACATGGGCGGCAACATCGCGCCGCACCCGGGCGACGGATGCGCGGCCCACGAGGCCAGCCGCGCTGGCTCCATTGCGTGGCTCGACCACCGTCGTCGCCCACCAGCACTTCTGCCACTCACTGCATTCAGTTACGAGGTCAAGCCACGTCCGGATGAGTCCGAACTGGCAAAACGCATGTACCGCCAGCGCAGTTGCGCAGATCCAACGAGAGGCACGCCAATGTCGACGTTCGTCCTTCTGCATGGCGCTTGGCACGGGGGTTGGGCATGGCAGCGAGTCAGCTCGCTGCTGCGCTCGGCCGGCCACGAGGTCCACTCCCCCACGCTCACCGGCCTGAGTGACCGGGCACATCTGCTGACCCCACAGGTCGGCCTCGGCACGCACATCCAGGACGTCGTCGCGCTGATCGAAGCCCACGACGCGCGGGACATCATCCTGGTGGGGCACAGCTACGCCGGGCAGGTCGTCACCGGGGTCGCCGAGCGCATCCCCGAGCGCCTGGCCACACGCGTGCACCTCGACGCCTTCGTCGGTGACGACGGTGAGGCCGCGATTGACTTGCTCCCGGACACCGTCGCCGGGCACTACCGGGAATCCGTCGCCGGACCCGGCTTCGGCTGGCTTATCCCGGTGCGCTCCCTCCAAGTGCTCGGCGTCACCGAGCAGACGGACATCGACTGGCTGACCTCGCGCCTCACCCCGCACCCCTGGCTCACCTACACCGAGCGGCTGCAACTCACCGGGCACGCCGACCAGGTTCCTGGCACCTTCATCGAATGCACCGAGTGGATGCGGGTGTTCACCCCGCAGGCCGAACGGGCAGCTGCCCGCGGGTGGCCGGTGCACCACCTGTCCACCGGTCACGAGGCCATGATCACCGCACCCTCCGAACTGGCGGGATTGCTGCAGGACATCGCAACGGTCTGAGCTGAGGCTCGGCCCCTTCTCGGCTTCTCAGCGCCCGACAGCGCAGATCGTCACCGCAAGACCCACACCCGCGACCCCACCTATCAGGAAGACCGGACCCCATGGAATTCCTCGTCCGTACACAAAACCTGCTGCCGCCCGACACCCCAGACGACCTGCACGAAGACCTGCGCAAAGGCGAGCGCGAACGGGCACAGGAGCTGCGCGAGGCCGGCGTCCTCAAGCGGTTGTGGCGGGTGCCCGGGCGCAACGCGACCGTCGGTCTGTATGAGGCCGCCGATCCCGCCGAGCTCCACGATGCGCTCACGTCGCTGCCGATGTGGAACTGGATGGACATCAGCGTCGAAGCACTGGCCACCCACCCGCAGGAGAAGCGGCCCTGACATGCCGGGGACCACACTGCTTCCCGCGGCGGCAGTGCGTGAGTTCCACCTTCGCCTGGGACGGGGCGATCAACACGTACATCCTGTTCAGTGCGTTCTTCGGCACGCCCACGCGGGTCGGTGGCGTACGCGACGGATTGCAGCTGGCTGGGTGCGGGCGGCAAGCCGGATCGGAGCCGACGTCATGCTCGATCTACCGGCCGCCCAGATCCAGGAATCGGCATGCCATGGCGCGGCACCGCCCACCTCCCTTAGCGCCGGAGCCCATCGCCTCGGAGGTCATCGTGTTCACCCAGTGGTCCTCACCCGCGCGGACACGAAGGACTAACACCACAAGACCTGGCTGCGGGCGCTGGACCATCTCAGCCTCGGCTTCGACCGCTGACGACCCGGCCTCAGCTGTCGGGAACAGCAGGAAGAAGGAACAAGATGCCCGCACCACGGGTACACGGCACGTTCGTCTTCGACGGGGCGGACAGCCGCCGCGGCTACGCACTCAACCGCCTGTGCGAATCGCTCATGCACGCCGAGAACAGGGCGACGTTCAAGGCCGACGAGGCCTCTTGCTGCGACGCCTACGGACTCACGCTGCAGCAACGAGAAGCAGTCCTGTCCAGGGACTGGACTCGGATGCTGGAGCTCGGCGGATCGATCTTCTACGTCTTCAAGCTCGCCGTGCTCGACGGCATGTCCATGCAGGAACTCGGCGGTGTGTTCACCGGGATGTCAGCACAAGCCTTCACGGAGGCGATGGAAGCAGGAGGACGGAGCTTTGGCTGAGATCATCTGGGGACTCGGCACCTCACACGTACCATCCATCGGCGCCGCCATGGACCACGCGAAGACCCACACCCCCTACTGGAAACCGCTGTTCGACGGGTATGCCCCGGCGCGGGAGTGGATGGCCGAACACACCCCCGATGTCGCGGTGGTGATCTACAACGATCACGGAAACGCCGTCGGCCTGAGCACCACACCCACCTTCGCCATCGGCACCGCGGCCTCCTACCGCGTGGCGGACGAAGGATGGGGAGGCCGCCCCGTCCCTCAAGTGAAAGGCACCCCCGAGGTCGCCGACCACCTGGTCGAGAGCCTCGTCAACGCATCGTTCGACATCACCGTCTACCAGGAACTCGACGTCGACCACGGCCTGACCGTCCCGCTGTCGGTGTACTGCCCCGCTCCGGGCGATGCCTGGCCGTGCCTGGTCATCCCGATCCTGGTCAACGTCATCCGCTACCCGCAGCCGACCGCCGCACGCTGCCTCGCCCTGGGCCGCGCACTCGGCGCCGCCCTGCGCTCCTACCCCGAAGACCTCAAGGTCGCCGTATTCGGCACCGGCGGCATGTCGCACCAACTCGCAGGTGCGCGCGCCGGTTTGATCAACGAACAGTTCGACCGCATGTTCCTCGACGCCATCGAGCACGACCCGGACAAGCTCGCGGCGCTCAGCCGTGAGGAGTACATCGAGCAGGCCGGCTCCGAGGGCATCGAACTCATCATGTGGCTCGTGATGCGCGGAGCCCTCGGTCCTGACATCCGTCGCGTGCACGAGGCATACCACGTACCCGCCTCCAACACGGCGGCCGGGCTGGCGCTGTTCGAGAACCGGAGCTGACGCACCATGGCTCCACAAGGGAGACGATCAGACGCTCGCTCGCCTGGATCATGGACGCCCGGCCGTTCGAAACCGGGTGATGCTGGCGCTCACCTACGACGCGGTGCTGCGCCGTGAGGATCTGTGCTCCTACGGACCAGTGATCTGGATCCCTCGCACCGGACGGTACAGGTACGTGCGAAGGCGGCAACCAGCGGGAAATGCTCGCCGGCCTTGCTGTCCGAACGCGCCTGCCATCGCGCGGCGCCCGTAGCTCAACCACTGGGCCAGAACCTCGCCCGATTGCGCAAACCTACCGATCGGCACGGGGTCAGCTTCTCAGTCGTGCTCGGGGAGAGGCTGGACGATGCCGAGCGGCGTTGCCCCCAATGGCACGTCCTCATTACGGGCGAGCAGGCCGGAGATGGCCACTTCCAGCGCCTGGCGCACCACATCAACGAATTCCACTTGCAGTCCGGCCAGCGCAGGATCGGCAGCGTATGCGGCCTGGAGCGCTTCCGATGGCTGACTGTATGGCCATGCGGCACTGATGGTGAGCGAAGTCAGCCCCACCAGCCTGAAGGCGTCCTGCTTGCTGAGTTCCGGCAAGTACCGCTGCGCTTGGCGCCCCAGTGCCTCGATGACGCGTAGTGTGGCGTACTTGTGCCGGATCGAGACCTCGGTGGAGATGTTGTGCTCCAGGACCGAAGCCTGGGCGCTGAGCAGGTCGCACAACACAGAGCGCGGAGCTACCGATTCGGCAATGATCCTGGCGAACTGATCCCCCCGCTCCAGCACTGAGCCCTTGCCGGGCTCGTACGACTGTTCCAGGTCGGCGATCCATTCCTGCAGCTCGACGTCCAGCATGTGGAGCAGGACCGCTTCGCGCGATTCGAAGTAGCGCAGCACATTGGACTTGGCCAGACCAGCACGTCGGCTCAGTTCGTTCAGGCTCAGCTTCGCGACTGGCATCTCGGTGAGCATCGCAGCCGCGGTATCCAGGATCTGCCGACGCCGCTCACCACGCTGCTCGTCGGTGCGGGCACGTTGAAAGGTCACCGTTCACATTCTACATACCGCCGGTCTTTTCCAAAAAAAGTCGCGGGCTGCCCCAGCCCGAGGGCCGCCCACAGGTCCGCAGGAGCAGCCCGCTGAAGGCGGAACAGCGACGAACCCTAGGTCCGCGACGGCATTCGAGCGGGAAGCCGGACACCGACACCGTGCGGAGCGGCCGCCCATCTCAGTCCAGCACCGCCGGGCCGTTGCCGAGGAGTTCGTCGAGTGAATTGAGCAGGAGGCGTAGTCCGAACTCGAACTCGGCCTCATGGTCGATGGACGCCAGCTCCGTTGCAGCCTCGGCTACTCGCGGGACACCTTGAGCGGAGACCAGTCCATCACGCTGAGTGACCACCTGGCGCGTGTCGGGGGCTCCTAGCGTGGGGCCCATCCCCACCTCTCGGAGCAGCGTTCCGACGATGTAGGCGATGAGGGCGCGAAGCGCGTGGACCGCGTCTTCCACGCCGAGACCGGCAGTCCTCAGAATATTCAGTACGGCGTCGGCCGATTCCACGTAGGCCGCCGAGTTCTGCCATCGAGTCAGGACCAAGGCGGCCGTGTTGGGGTAGGCCGTCGCCAGGTGCCGGAACGATCGAGCCAGAGCGCTCGCGTCGGTCTTCCAGTTTCCGGTCGGGGCCGGAACGGCCAGTTCCCCCAGGGTCAGGTCGACGATGCCGTCAAGGATGTCGTCCTTGCCCTTGACGTGGGTGTAGAGCGACATGGACTCCACGCCGACCGCCTTACCGATCTTGGCCATCGTCAGCGCACCGACACCGTCACGCTCTGCCAGCAGACGAGCGGCCGTCAGCACCTCGTGCCGACTCAGGTCGCGGCGGGGTCGGGGCATCCCTGACAGTCCTTCCGGTCGCAGTGAAAAAACCTTACCAGATAAGGTTGCGCTTCCATCCTTACGAGATAAGGTTCCGCTCGTTGGCACGCTTCGACGATGCGGAGTGCAGAGATGACGCAATTGACCAAGGATGTGCGCGAGGTCCGAGAGAAGATCGTGCGGGACCACTTCGAGGACGAGGTCCGGCAGGTCTGGGATGACGTGCTCTCGACGTTCCCCCACCCGCGCTACGAGTTGATCCCGACAGGCGTGGTCCACGACGGTGATGCCGAAGTGCGCGGCTACTATCACGACACCCGCGTGGCGTTCCCTGATCAGCACCACGAGATGATCAGCCTTCGGCACACCGACGACGCGGTCGTCGTCGAGTTCTACCTGCTCGGCACCCACCGCGGCCCCTTCGGCGCGGTTCCGGCGACCGGCAACAAGTTCAAGGTCCGGACCATGGCGTTCTTCATCTTCGAAGGTGATCGCCTCGTGTGCGAGCGGATCTACTTCGACACCCTCACCATCCTGAAGCAGCTCATCGGTGGCCTGAACTTCAAGAAGCCCAGCACCATCCTTCTCATGCTCAGGATCCTGCGCACCCTGCCCTCCTCACTGGGGACGAAGGGCAAGCCGAACGATGCCGTCCACACGATCTCCGAGGTGTGACGGCCATGAGAATCCACCACCTGAACTGCGGCAGCATGGCAATGCCGACCGCCCCGATGGTCACTCATGTGTTCCTACTCGAGACCGACAACGGCCTCGTCCTCGTCGACGCCGGCTACGGCATGGACGACATCGCCGATCCGGCCCAGCGCGTCGGGTTCATGCGGTGGCTGATCAAGCCTGCATTCGCAGAGGAGGAGACCGCGCTCCGGCAGGTCGAAACCCTCGGGTTCAAGGCGACGGACGTCCGTCACATCGTCGTCACCCACTTCGACTTCGACCACATCGGCGGGATCGCGGACTTTCCGCACGCTCAGATTCACACCACGTCCGCGGAGGTTCTTGGGGCGATCACCTCACCCTCACGCCCGGAGCGGAGGCGCTACCGGCCGGCGCAGTGGGCCCACGGGCCCAAAATCATCCAGCATTCTCCGGACGGCGAACGGTGGCAAGGGTTCGCAGCGGCCAAGGAGCTGGCGGACATCGCCCCTGGCATCGCGCTCGTATCGCTGCCCGGTCATTCCCGCGGTCATGCCTGTGTCGCAGTAGACCGTGGAGACAAATGGCTCCTGCACTGCGGTGATGCCTTCTACCACCGCGGCGTCCTCGACGGATCTCCCATCCCGCGCCTGCTGACAGGCATGGAGCGGGCGGCGGCCATGGACTGGGCGAGGGTCAAAGACAACCACCAGCGCCTGGCCGAGCTCAGCCGACGCGCAGAGGCCGACATCCAGATCGTCTCGGCTCACGACCCGTTGCACTTCGAGGCTCTCGCCGCAGGCAGAACCGAAAGGCCCCGCCAGTGAAAGCGATCACCCACTCACCAAGGGCAGCCGTCCTGGTCACGGGCGCCGGCTCCGGCATCGGTCGGGCGGTCGCCACGCGGCTGGTCTCCGAAGGCTACTGCGTGCTGGGCGGAGCCTTCGACGATCGAGAGGCGGCTGCTCTCCAACGGGCATTCCCTTCGGGCATGACGCCACTCGTGTTCGACGTCCGCGACGAGAACGACGTGCGGGCAGCGGCCGAGAAAGCGGCCGTCGCTCTTGGCGAGACACGGCTCGCCGGTGTCCTCAATATTGCCGGGGTCATCACAAATGGCCCGCTCGTGGACCTGACCGCAGACGCATTCCTCAAGGTCCTGTCAGTGAATCTCGTCGGCATCCACAGTGTCACTCGCGCCTTCCTGCCTCTTGTCGCTCAAGGCGGAAAGGTCATCAATATGAGCTCGGCCAGCGGCCGTCGGACTCTGCCATTCACCGGCGCGTACTCGGCGAGCAAGTTCGGTGTCGAAGCGCTCTCCACCGCCATGCGAATGGAGTTCGCCCCGCTCGACATCCACGTGGCGGTCGTCGCACCGGGCCTGATCAACACACCGATGGCCGGCCACATCCAGGACCAGCTGCGGCAGGCACCGTCGCTGGCCGAGTACGAGGCACCGCTGGAAAGGTTCCTGGACAGGACGGCGAAGAGTGCCGCGCACGGAATCAAGATCGAACGGGTCGTCGACACAGTGGTCAAGGCACTCACCACGGACCGGCCCGCACCGCGCTACGACATCCATCACAGCTATGTGCAAGACGTCGTCCTGATGCGACTCCTTCCCGTCCGGCTGCGTGAGGCCCTGGTGCGCCGAGTTCTCGGACTGGTCACTGCATGACCGGCTACGACAACCTTGAGACTGCCGCCGTCGGCCTCGGCGCGGCCATCACGGTCTTCGACGGCCTGGCCGACGTCCCGGGTGGGCCTGGGGCAAAGCTCGACTGGATCCGGACCCGCGCGACCGACTTCGTCAATGAATTCCGCACCACGGGAACCCCCACGACGATCCGCACGTGCAACCTGGTGACGCTGCCCTACCCGACCAAGTTCGGGCTCTTCCGAGCCACCCGCACACCAGCACCGTTTCTCACCATCACCAACCGCATGCTCGTCATCCGGTGGCATGAGGGCGACGGCCGCAAGCGGACTCTGCTCTTCGAACCCTCTGACGTCGCACTCGGTGCCAGTACCCCCTACTTCGCAGAGCTCGCGCGTCGTACCCCCGCCTTCGCCCAGCGCATGTTGCTGCGGGAGTACGACTCGGTGGAAGGACATCTACGTCGCCTCGGCATCAGTGTCGAGGAAGTCGACTACCTTCTGTTCGACCACCTCCACACCCAGGACATCCGCCGCTGGGTGGGGACGACAACTTCGCAACCGGACCTCGGGGCCAGTGAAGCGGTCAAGCCGTTGTTCCCCAACGCCAAGCTCGTCGTACAGCGAGACGAACTCATCGCGATGAGGCAACTACACCCCCTCCAGAAACCTTGGTACCAGGCCGACAAGTTTCGCGACCTACGGCCCGGCGCAATCCTGCCGATCGACGGGGCCACGCTTTTGGGCCCGGGGCTCGCCGTTCTACCGACACCCGGTCATGTCTTCGGCAATCAGACGCTCGTCATGAACACCGACACTGGCATATGGGCCTCCAGTGAGAACGCAATCGCAGCAGAGTGTCTCACTCCCCAACACTCCAGGATTCCCGGGCTGCGGTCGTTCGTCCGGCAGTGGGGCCACGAGGTCGTGCTCAACGCGAACACCATCGAGACAACCGCCGACCAATACAACTCGCTCGTCCTGGAAAAGTCCATCGTCGACCCCGCCCAGCAGGACTCGCGCTTCCTCCAGTTCTTCCCGTCCAGCGAACTAACCGCTCATCGAGCCAGTCCAGGAACCCGTCCAACCTTCAGCCACAACACAATCAATCACGGATAGGGCAGCGGCAGAGAGCTCACCACGAAAGGTCACTGCACCCATTCAAGGCACTCATCGGAAGGAACCCACGAAAATGAACTCCCTGCACGGCAAAACAGCGATTGTGACCGGCGGCGGCGCCGGCATCGGCCGCGCCATCTCCATCCAACTCGCGGCAGAAGGCTGCTCCGTAGCCATCTGCGACGTGAACCCAGAGGCTGCAAACACCACCCGCGAACTCGCAGGGGCTACGGCAACGGGTGCTCCGAAGCTGACCGCACACGTCGGCGACGTCTCCGACGAAGCGCAAGTGCTGCGCATGCGAGACGAGGTGGTGGCCGAACACGGCGAACGCATCAACCTCGCCTTCAACATCGCCGGCATCGTCGGGGAGGGCAGTTTCCTCAAAACGCCTCGCGACGGGTGGGAACGCTCATTCGCCGTCAATTTCTGGGGTGTGTACTACTGCACCAGGGCCTTTCTTCCCCTCCTGGTCGCGAGCGACAGCGGCTACCTGGTCAACATGAGCAGCATCCGTGGCCTGTATGCCTCACTCGGCCCGGGGATGCCGCATTCTTCCTACTCAACGGCCAAGTTCGCCGTGCGTGGACTGACCGAATCACTCATCGACGACCTTCGCGCCAACGCGCCCCATGTGAAGGTCGCAGTGGTCATGCCGGGCCGGATCGCCACCGACATCGTGAGCAACTCCGTCAACTACATGATCGGTGATGGATCCGACGACACCGTGGAAGACCGCGAGATGCGACAGCAGTATCAATCCATCAACGACGCACTCCGTAACGCGGCACCCACCTCCCCCTCCAAGGCGGCCGACATCATTCTCGCCGGTGTCAAAGCCGGAGAGTGGCGCATCCTCGTCGGTGACGACGCGCATGAGGTGGACAAGATCGTGCGCGCTGACGCCATCGGTGTCTATGAAACCGGAGTCGGGTTCGTGGGCTGAACCACACGGACGAGCTTGTCCACCTCATGTGCGAGAGGGGCGGCCCGAGACCTTGGTGACCGTGGATCTGGTGCTCACCGAGGCGGGGCGCCGCCTCAGCCGAGGTACACGCCGGTAACACGGGGCCCGGCATTGGTCTCATACCTGCGGAGTTGGCCCCGGCCCGGAGTCGTGGGTGCGGGCTGCCAACAGCGCAGCGCCGAGGTCCGCCAGCGCCCGTGGGTCGGAGAGGGCGCGGTCGGTCAGTTCCTCGATGCGGCGCAGTCGGTAGCGAACGGTGTTGGGATGCACGAAGAGGGTGCGGGCCGCTTCTGCGGCGGAGCCGGCAGCGGCGAACCAGTGTTCCAGGGTCGTCAGCAGACGGGCACGCTCCGCTGCCGGAAGGTCGAGCAGTGGTTTGAGCACCACCTCTGTCAGGTGCGCTGCCTCGGCTGGGGCTGCGGCCACGACCATCGCCAGCAGGTTGTCGTCGAACCGTGCGACGCCGGGCCCCGTGCCCGGCAGACCCGCCAGGGCCAGTCGGGCGAAGCGCAGTGCCTGCGGAACATCTCGTAGTGAGGGAAAAGTCGGGCTGACGCCCACTCGGGCGCGGGGGCGGCGCAGCGTGCGCACGCAGATGGGTTCCTCCGCCAGCGAGGGCAGAGCGATCACTCCGATCTGCTGGTCGGGCAACAGTCTCCAGGCGGAGGGGAGTCGGGCCCGACGCAGCGCCGCCTCGATACCGGCCAGGGGTTCGTGCCCAGGAGCTCCTGCCACCGCCACGGCGACCGCGTACGGCCCCTGTTCGGGCAGGCCGAGTTCGCGGGCTGCTTCCCACAGCGTGGTGCGGTCCGCGATGACGCCGTTGAACAGCGCTTCGACCAAGGCCGAGCGCCGGGCCTCGCGCTGCAGCGTCAACTCGGCCGAGGCCTCTCGGTGGGCTGCAGCCACGGCCTCCGCGTATCGGCCGAACAGCGCCCAGATCTCCGCCGACTGGGACACCAGCTGGGCGTCGATGACCTCGGGATGGGTGCGTGCCTCCTCGATGAATTCCGACCAGAGGAGTTCGAAGCCGATCCGATAGGCGTGCAGGGTGTCGGCGAGCGGCATACCCTGCTCGGCGCGCAGCCGACCGGTTTCCCAGGCCGGGCCCGGCTCCGGGGCGTCCGCGCTGTGGAAGTGGTTCAGGATGAGGTCGGCGTTGGCGGTGCACGAGCGGCGCAGGGAGTCGAAGGGGATCAGGGACTCGTCCTGGTAGGCGTCCACCTCGGTGCGGATGCGCTGTGCCATCCGCTCGCCCAGTTCCGGTAGGCGCTCGAGGAGCGCCGAGGCCACGCCCGAGAGATCCATCGTTGCAGTCTATTGCGCCCATCTTGTTTCCAGGAACAACTCACGAACACAGACGCAGTGCCGCCGCCCATAGGCCGGCGACATGGACTGCATCACCATGTCGTCCACGTGAACGGCGAATTTCAACCAAGTCACCTACGGAGGCGGATCATGGCCAATCTGGCGCAATTCCTGGTGGAGGCGGCAGCTCGGCAGCCCGAGCGTCCCGCGCTGCGTCTGGGTGAGCAAGTCACCACCTACGCGGAGCTGAACGACCGCAGTGCCCGCGTCGCCGCTCTGCTAAGGGCCGAGGGCGTGCAGCCTGGCGATCGGGTGGCCCTGATGCTGCCCAACGTTCCCGAGTTCGTCGTCCTCTACTACGGCGTGCTGCGTCTCGGCGGGATCGTCGTACCTATGAACCCGCTGCTCAAGAAGCGGGAGACCGAGTACCACCTTGCCGACTCTGGGGCGCGGATGCTGTTCGAATGGCATCAGGCGCCCGGTGAGGGAACACTGGGCGCGGCTGCCGCTGGGGTACGGCACCTGGCTGTCGAACCCGTCGCCTTCGCCGAATTGCTGGCCAAACACGGACCGCTGGGCGAGGTGGCGCGAACGGAGGACGACGAGGTTGCCGTTCTGCTGTACACCTCCGGTACCACCGGCCGCCCGAAGGGTGCCGCACTCACCCACGGCGGGTTGCGGCACAATACCGAGGTAAACACGGTGCACGTACAGCAGATGACGCCTCAAGACGTTGTCGTCGGCTGCCTTCCGCTGTTCCACATCTTCGGCCAGATCTGCACCATGAGCGTGGCCCTCCACGCCGGCGCCTCCATCACCCTCATCCCCCGCTTCGACCCGCAATCTGTGCTGGACGCCATCGCCCGCGACCAGGCAACGGTCTTCGAGGGCGTGCCCACCATGTACGCCGCTCTGCTCCAGCACCCCTCTGACACGGACGTGTCCACACTGCGGATATGCATATCCGGAGGAGCCTCGCTGCCGGTGGAGATCCTGCACGGTTTCGAGCGGCGCTTCGGCTGCGCCGTTCTGGAGGGCTTCGGCATGTCCGAGACCAGTCCGGTGGTCTCCTTCAACCACCCTGGCCGGCCGCGCAAGGCCGGCTCCGTCGGTACCCCGATCCGCGACGTCGAGGTGCGACTGCTGGACCACGAAAGCCAGGACGTCCCCCCTGGGGAGATCGGCGAGCTGGCGGTACGCGGACCTAACGTAATGAAGGGGTACTGGAATCGCCCGGAAGAGACGGCAGCCACCATTGCGGACGGTTGGCTGCGTTCCGGCGATCTCGCGCGGCAGGACGAGGACGGCTTTCTCTACATCGTCGACCGGAAGAAGGACATGATCATCCGCGGTGGCTACAACGTCTACCCGCGCGAGATCGAGGAGGTCCTCCACGAGCACCACGCTGTTGCCCTGGCCGCCGTGGTGGGCGTGGCGGACGCCCACCTGGGCGAGGAGGTCGCGGCAGCGGTCGTCCTGCGCCCGGGGGCGCACGCCACCCCCGACGAGCTACGGAAGTTCGTCAAGGACCGCGTGGCGGCATACAAGTACCCCCGCAGCATATGGCTCATGGACAAGCTGCCTACGGGCCCCAGCGGCAAGATCCTCAAGCGAGAGATAACCGCTCCGACGGCGTGAGCAAGCGCGGGCCGGTGATGCGGTTGCGGGAAGATTCTTTCGGCGGTGTGTCGATCCACGGGCCTCACGTTCGACGCTTGGGCAGAGGCGTGGACCGAAAGGCCACGGCTCTGTGATCAAGGAGTGCTGCTAGGGCGTCTGCGGAGTTCGTTGCGGTTCCAGAACTCCGCCGACCGGCTCGCGAAGGAGACAACATGCAGATCCACGCCCGTATGAGTATGAGTGCCGACGGCTACGTGGCCACTCCGAGCGGCTGGCCCGCGCTGACAGCCGATCCCGCCTTCGTCTCTGGCGAAAGCCACGGTATCCGGGAGTTCCTCGAAGGGTGTGAGGCTGCGCTGATGGGCCGGACCACCTTTGAGCCCGCGCTGACCAACAGCCGCTGGCCGTGGCCGGGCCTGGACGTCTTCGTGCTCGGCTCTCACCGTCCGGCTGGCACTCCCGATCAGGTCGTCGTCGACAGCGATCCGGTACGTCTGCTGGAGAGGCTCCGGGCTGCCAACCGGGGCGGCGACATCCACCTCATCGGAGGCCCGCAGACGATCGGGGCCTTCCACGCCCTTGGCGCGGTCGACACCCTCCACTTGGTTGTCCTGCCGCTACTGTTCGGCGGGGGGATGCAACTCACACCGTCACTTGATCCCGGCATCGGGCTGACTTTCCAGCGCGAGCGCTCCCTCCCCGGTGGTGCCGTGGAAATCGTCTACTCCTGCCGAGGCCGCCGCATTTCGCTTCCGAACAAACCCGCCAGCCAATCGTGAAATCTGCCAAGCAGATGGCCAGCAGCGGTTGCGCCGCGCTGACAGACCTTGCCTGAACGCCATCTCGTCGAGCCGCGCCCTCGTGCCACTCCTCGGCACCTGCGAGTCGTCACAGTGGGCGCAATAGGTATCCGCACGCCAGTGCCTCCCTCGACCCACGCTACGTAGACACCTGCGGCGCCGTTGGAGGGCCCCGGCGTTGGTGATGGCGTCGAGGGCACAGGTGAGGCCGTAAGCGGTCGTCCGCCCTTATCCGTGACGCGCGAGAAGCCCGGAGATCGTGAGCTCGACCCCTCGGCGAATTATGTCGGTAAAGGAAAGTTGGGACGCGGCGACATCGGGGTCAGCCGCGTAGGCGGCCAGAAGCGCTTCGGAGGGACGACTGTGCGGCCACGCCGCGCTGGCGAGGAAAAGCCCCAGCGCGGTGCTCTCGTATGCCTCGTGTTCGCTCAGTTCCGGCAGAACACGCCTGACCGCTGCGACTAGGACCCTGACGGAGGCCGCCGTTGCACGCTTGTGCCGCAGTGCGACCTCGGCGGAGATGTTGTGTTCGAGCACGCTGTTCTGGGCGCTGATGAGGTCGCACATGACGGGCCTGGGCAAGAGGGAGTCCGCGATGACGGAAGCGACGTGATCTCCGCGCTCCCGTGCGCTACCCGTCATCGCGGGCAGCGCACGGTCGAGTTCGACTGTCCAGTCTCGTAGCTCTCTGCCAAGCAGTTCGAGCAGGATCGCCTCGCGAGACTCGAAATAGCGCACGACGTTGGACTTGGCCAGGCCGACCCGGCGGCTCAGCTCATTGAAACTGAGCTGAGCCACCGGCATCTCGGTCAGCATCTCGGCCGCGGTACGAAGGATCGCCCGCCTGCGCTGTTCACGCTGCTCCTCGCTGCGCGCTCTCTGGAAGTCCATGCCCTACACCTTACAGACCACCCGTCTTTTGTCATCAGACCGGTGGTGTGTTAGCGTCTTCAGACAACAGACCGACGGGCTTTAAAGGCGCAGGGGATTACCACCAGTGCACCGTCGTGACTATGCGTGATGGTTGGCCGTCGGCGTAGCAGAACGTACTGCGGCGCCCGCCCGGCCCGTCGGCCCGGTGGAAGCAACCGCGAGCACACCTGCGGGGCACGCAGCTCGTCGGTGTCGTCAGCACGCCTGCTCGGCACTCATGAACAGCTCGCATCAGCGCGAAAGGAAACACTCATGTCGTCTCTCGTCGGAAAGGTCGCCATCATCACCGGCGGCAGCAAGGGCACCGGCCTGGGCATAACCCGTGCCTATGTCCAGGAAGGGGTCGCTGTCACCATCACCGGCCGCAACGCCGACACCCTTGCCGAAGCGAAGGCCGAGCTTGAGGGACTCGTACCGGACTCGCGTGTGCTCACCCTCGTCGCCGACAACAAGGACCATGAGATCCCGGCACGCGTGGTCGCGCAGACCATCGAGGAGTTCGGGCGCCTCGACATCCTCATCAACAACGCGCAAGAGTTCCGCACCGCGATCCCCCTGGAGGATCTGACCTGGGACGACATGACCGCCACGTACGAGTCCGGGCTCTTTGCCACCTGGCGTTTCATGGTTGCAGCCCTCCCGCACCTGAAGGAGACCGAGGGCACGATCATCAACATGGGCTCCGGAGGCGGCACCCAGTCCCTCGCCGGCTCCGGTGCATACGGCACCAACAAGGAAGCCATCCGGTCGATCAGCCGCATCGCCGCCCGCGAGTGGGGCAAGCACCAGATCACCGTGAACGTCATCAACCCCTTCGTGAACTCCGCCGAGGGCGACCGCTTCCAAAAGGCCCACCCCGAGCAGTTCCAGCAGGTCCTCGCCAGCGTCGCCCTCGGACGTCTCGGCGACGCCGAACTGAACGTCGGGTCGCTGTGCGTCTACCTCTCCAAGCCCGAAGGCAAGTACATGACCGGCTCGACGTTCGACGTCGAAGGCGGCGCCTTCCTACGCCCCTGACCTGCACGGTTCCCACCCACCACCGGCATCGACCCGCCACCCGGTCGAAGTCCTCGCAACAGAAGGAAGAATCATGGAAAAGCGCATCCTCGGCGGTACCGGCCTGCCGGTCAGCGTCTTCGGCTTCGGGGCGATGAACCTCGGCGTCTGGGGCGGCACCGATCAGGCCGACGCCAACCGGCTCGTCGGGCAGGCCCTCGACGCCGGCATCACCCTGTTCGACACCGCCGACATCTACAGCTTCGGCGAATCCGAGCAGTTGCTCGGCAAGGCTCTCGGCTCCCATCGGGACAACGTCGTGCTCGCCACCAAGGGCCGCAACTCCGTCAGCGAGGACCCGCTCACTGGCGGCGCGTCGCGACGATGGCTGTACAAGGCGGTCGAGAACAGCCTCCGCCGACTGGGAACCGACTACATCGACCTCTACCAGGTACACCGCCCCGACTGGGCCACCGATCACGACGAGACCCTCGCCGCGCTCACCGACCTCCAGCGAGAAGGCAAGATTCGCAGCTTCGGCAGCTCCACCTACCCGGCCCACGCGGTCGTCGAGGCCCAGTGGATCGCCCGTGACCGCGCCCTGTCCCGGTTCACCACCGAGCAGGTCGCGTACTCGATCTTCGACCGCTCCGTCGAGGCCGACATCTTCCCCATCGCACAGAAGTACCGGATGGGCATCCTCATCTGGAGCCCTCTGGCCAACGGGTGGCTCGCTGGCGCCGTCAAGCGCGACCAGGCCAACACCCACCGGTCCCAGCTCGGCGGTGGCTTCGACCTGTCGACTCCGGTAAGCCAGCGCAAGCTCGACATCGTCGATTCCCTCCGCGAGATCGCCGACGAACTCGGCATCAGCCTGGCCGAACTGTCCCTCGCCTTCGTGAAGTCCCACCCCGCGGTTTCCACCGTACTGATCGGCCCCCGCACCGAGCACCACCTGCAGCAGAATCTGAAGGCCGCCGATATCACCCTCGACGACAGCGTCCTCGACCGCATCGACCAGCTCGTCGCCCCGGGCACCGACATCTCCCCCGCCGACCGCTACCCGGTCGCCCCGCCGGAGATCACGGAAGCCCGGCTGCGCCGCCGCTGACGATCAGCATTCGCCCAGGCCGACTCACCTCCTCGGCCGCCGCTGCAGCCCAGGGACCTAATTACGTACCGGAGGTCTCTTGAATGAAGACCGCCGGTCTGTTATGTTGATTGCAGACCGGCGGCCTTTAACGCGTCCGGTGGCGTTCCGGCCATCCAGCCGGGAGTGAAGCGCCACTTCCACGATCAGCCGTTGCCGCGCGTCGACCGTCACAGACAGGCCCGTCCGTCGCCAACGGACACGCGCCGCCGCGATCGACTGCCAGCGCTTCGACAAAGGCATCCGGCAGGACCACCACACGCCCGCAGACCCCACTGACCAACATCTCCTGCCGCACAGCTCGGCCCCCCACCACCAAAACCGATTCAACGCAAACACAGATCAACAGTCTTTAGAGGAGTAGTCGTGTACGAGGCACCCAATCAGTACGGAAAGCTCGCCGTAGTGACCGGCGCGAACAGCGGCACCGGCAAGGAGGCAGCCAAAGCCCTGGCGGCCGCCGGAGCCAAGGTCATCCTCGCGGTGCGCACCGTCTCCAAGGGGGAGGAAGCCCGGCGAGAGATACTCGCCGCGCACCCGGCTGCCGATGTGGAGGTACGCCGTGTCGATCTGGCCGATCTGGCGTCCGTAAGGGACTTCGCCGACCGCCTGATCGAGGACGGACGTCCGCTGGACCTGTTGCTGAACAACGCCGGCGTGATGATGCCGCCCGTACGCCATGAAACCAAGGACGGCTTCGAGTTGCAGATCGGCAGCAACTTCCTCGGCCCGTTCGCCCTCACCGTACGACTGCTCCCCCTGCTGCTCACGGCCCCGGCACCGCGCGTGGCCACAATGAGCAGCGGCCAGGCCGCCCGCGGCACCATCCGGTTCGATGACCTGAACTGGACAAACGGTTACAAGCCGATTCCGGCTTACGCCCAGTCCAAGCTGGCAGACCTGCTGATGAGCCAGCACCTGGCCGACCTGGCCACACAGAACGGGTGGCCACTGCTGTCGACCGGCGCGCATCCGGGCAGCGCCCGCACGAACATCGCCGCCAACGGACCCACGATGGGCGGCCGCCCGCCGGTGCTCCTTCAGATCCTCGGGCGCATCGTGCCGTCCCAGAGCCCTGCAGGCGGTGCGCAGCCGCTGCTGTACGCGGCAACCAGCCCCGACGCGAAGCAAGGCGGCTACTACGGCCCCCGATACAGCATGGTCGGCCCCGCCACGACGGCGAAGCTGCCGCGTACCGCCGCCGACAAGGACGTCGCAGCCCGGCTCTGGACCGCGGCCGAGCAGCTCACCGGCGTCTCAATAACCGCCAGTCTCTGAACCTCATGACCATCGCTGCCGGAATCGCGTCCGGCAGCATCCGTCATTAACAGCCCCGTCGACAGGAACGTCATGACGGCTCAGATAAGCCTTCACCGCGGAAGAGCCCTTATCGGGAGCTTCCTGCTCATCGTCAACCCTCTCTTCTACCTCATAGCCGAAGCAGTGAGTGCGGGAGCGTGGAAGCACCCCACCTACAGTTACAGCAACAACGCAATAAGCGACCTCGGAGTGCCCAGCTGCGGTGACCTCGTGGGGCACCCCGTTTGCTCGCCGCTGCACACCGTCATGAACACCGGCTTCATCACGCACGGAATACTCGTCGCTGTCGCTGCGATCCTGCTGGCACCCCTCTTGCCGAGGAAGTCTGCCCGGCCCTACCGAATTCTCAGCCTTGTGACGGGCATCGGACTCCTGCTCGTCGGCACCTTCCCCGGCTCCCCCGAGGCCGTCGCCGACGGAACCATCGCGATCCACACCTCCGGTGCCGCTCTGGCGATCTTCGGAGGAAACTTCGCCGCCGTAATCGCGGGCATCGGCCTGCGTCGGCAGACGCACCGGCGCCTCGGTACCACTCTCATCGCCCTGGGCGTCGCTGGGACGATCAGCGTGGCGATCATGTTCGTGTACGTCGCACTCTCGACCGGCGTCATCTCCGGCCTCGCGATCGCTGAACGCATCTCCGTCTACACGATCATGGCCGCCGAGCTGACGGCCGCCTTCAGTGTGCTCGCGGCATTCCGGCGTGCGGCCTGGCGCGCCGGCATTGATACAGGACGTACCCGGACAGTCACGGACCCGGCCTGACCACCTCACAGGATGCGCGCCGCTACAGACTCTGCACACGAGCAGCAGGAGATCCAGCGCCAGGCTCGCTGCCATCACACACGAGGTTCACCCGTATTCGAAAGGCCTCGAAGTCTGCGGCGGTTGCCGGGCCGGACTCGGCAGCCCCGGCGCCGCACCAGTCGAGGGTGTCTCGGCGTCGCTCGAATCCACCGGCGGCTCACCTGGGACTGGTTGAGCGGGTGGATCTCCACGCGGGTGCCGCGGTTGAGGCGGGCCAGGAGGTAGCAGGCGAAGTTCACGCGCCGCACCGTGCGGTAGGCCTGCTCGATCGCGGCGAGGTTCTTTCGCGACGGCGTGCGGACCCCGCCGAGCCAGGCCTGCGCCGTGCGGGCTGTGACGGTCAACCCGGCCGTGCGGGCTGCGGCTTGGGCGTGGTCGGTGCGGGTGAGGCAGCGAAGCCGCACGAGCAGGCCGCGCCAGGCGGCCCCACTACGGTGTGCGCGCCCCTTCCTGAGGGGCCATAGTCCGGCGGGTCCGTGCCGAACGCAGTCGGCACGGACCCGCACCGTTTCCCACCGCACCGTGCGATACGCCCCCTCGATCGCGGCACGGTTCTTCCGCGAGGTAGCCGGCAGAGCCATGAAATCCCGGGCCAGGCCAAACAGATCCCTTGCCGCGGCCAGGCGGTAACACTGCACGCGGCCGCAGCATCCGCGATGTTGCCGCTGCGGTCAGAGACATTTGAGTTCAATCACCCACCACGTGAGGCGGAGTGCGTTCATCCTGGGGCCATGACGCAGTCCGCCGCCCCGGCATCACACAGCAATAGCACGCAGAGAATCACGACTCTGACGCGACGCGACATCGTCGACTACCTGACTGGTGAGGGTGGCCCCTGGTGGGGGCGGCTCGACGAGATCGGCTTCCTCGGATCCCTGTACGACCTCGACAGGCTTGCATCGACGGACTCTCGGTACACAACAGCGCGAGAAGACATCATCAAGCACCGGGTAACCAACTACGACTGGGAAGACAACTGGGTCTTCGAAAACCCCCACTTCCAACTCCACGACGGCCCTGACGAGGTTCTTCTCGCCTTCTTGGCGCGGTTCGTGCATCCCGAGGTGCAGCCTGACGCTGACCACGCATCCCAACGGGTCGCGAAGCTGAACCGTCTCCTCGGGCCGGACGGCTGGACGCTCCGCCCCTTCAAGTTCATATCGGAACGGCCTGTCTACGCTCCAGCCCCCGCACCGTCTACCGGCCCGCTGGTCTCCCTGCCGCTCGATGACGACGACACCGGCAAACTCGACCTCGTCCTCGGACAGACCTACAGCCTCCTCGATCGCGACGGCGAGAAAATCGCCCGAGACCTGCTCCGCCCGACTGTCCTGACGCTGCGCCGTGACGGCGGCATCTACCACCCCATGCCCGGTGACGGATGGACGGACGCCACGTACGAGGCAGTCCTCACCGTGCCTTCCGTCCTCCTGCCGGCATTCACGGAGACCGTCATCAACGCAGTCTGGCAACGACTGGAAGCCGTATTCACCCGTCTCCAACGCGCAGACGTCCAGTCCCTCGTCGTCGAAGGCGACCTGGGTCCGCTGCCGGCCGTCTCACCGGACTGGAGGAGCCAGACCGCCGAGCCTGATCTCCCCGTCCTGCGGGGCTTCCGCATCGGCCTCCAGACCACGGAGTTCGATGTCACGGCGCAGGACTTCTCAGATCTTGAGATTCGCGACCCAGACCAAGGGCTCCCCTACTTCTACGACACTCGCGGAAGCCGCCTGATCACCGATTTCCTTCTGGACGACCGGCCGCGGGTGGCCACGTTGTGCAACGTGACCCTCATCAACAAGGACGGTGTCCTTTCACCCAGGATCAAGCTGTGGAAGAAGGACAAGAGCAAGGCTGCAAAGACGGCAGCCACGGAAGCGATACCCGGCACCGAGGCCCCCCAGATCATCAAGGCACTCGTCGACGCGAGTGATGCCCACGAGAGCTTCTGGAAGGTCATCCGCTTCCTCGAAAGCTGCGTCGGGCTGGACATCCCTGACAGCAGCCTGCGGCTGGTCGTCGGCGACGAAGCAGAGTTGGCTCGCCTCCTGGCCGACCAGGACCGCACAACACTCCTCGAAGCCGTCAGAGCCGCCGTCGGCGGTACCCTCACGGAAGAGGACATCCGACTGATCAGCAACCGCAAAGCCCAACTCCAAAGGTTCGAGCGGTTGTTGAACGACCCGGAGTTCTTCCAGCAGGAGCGCGGCCAGGTGGCCGGGCCGGAAGCGGTCTGGCAGGGCTTCTTCGAAAAGAATTCCTGGATCTTCGGATACGGTCTCACCTTCGTTGCCTGTGGCCCCTACGACGACGGCAAGCTGGAGCGCATCACGACCGGCGCGAACATCTTCGCGGGGGCGGGAAAGCGCAGTGACGCCGTCATGCGTTCCAGGGGCTTCATCAGCAGCCTGCTGTTCTGCGAGATCAAGACCCATCTGACATCCCTGCTGGCCAGTGCACCGTACCGGGCGCCGGACGTCTATCAGGTCTCCAAGGAAGTCGTCGGCGCCGTGGCGCAGGTACAGAAGACCGCTTACAAGGCCCAACAACTGGTCAGCGGTCAACTGCATAGGCAGTTCCGGGACGACGGTGCCCCGACCGGCATCGAGGTCTCCACCGTCCGCCCGCGACAGGTGCTCGTGATCGGAAGCCTCAACGAGTTCACCGACGGCGGCGCGGCGAACCCCGAGAAGATGACTTCCTTCGAGCAGTACAGGCGATCCATCCAGGACGTCGAAGTCATCACGTTCGACGAGCTCTACGAACGGGCCTGCTTCATCGTGCAGGACAGATGAAGCACGACCGAACCGAGCCGGAAACTCCCGAGCTGAGAGCAGCCAGTCCGAACATCCCGGCTGGCTGCTCCCCCTCGCCAGCCGTCAGCGAGCGTCTCGGGCGATCCGCCGACCGACCGCGGCCCACGTCGGCTCAGTGCTTCTCTCGGGCACGGCTCCCGTCAGGCCATCGAGATGATCAACGGCCTGCCCAGTGATATAGCGGTCGGGATGACCTGCACGATCACCCGCAACCCGGACTTTGGAAACGACCCTGCCTCATGCCTCCCGTGTCGGGCACGAGAAGACACCGCGGGAGTAGCAGTACCTGTGTGTACTGCTTCGCGCGCAAGACCCACAGCTATCTGGACCTCGACACGGGACTCGACTTCGACTCCCAGATCGTGGTGAAGGTCAACGCGCCGGAGCTGCTGCGCCGCCAGCTCGGCTCACGCCGCTGGCAGGGCGAGCACATCGCGATGGGCACGAACGTCGACTGCTACCAGCGGGCCGAGGGCCGCTACCGGCTGATGCCCGGCATCATCGCGGCCCTGCGCGACCACGCGAACCCCTTCTCGATCCTGACGAAGGGCACGCTGATCCTGCGCGACCTCGACCTGCTGAAGCAGGCCTCCGAGGTCACCGACGTAGGGATCTCGGTCTCCGTGGGCTTCACCGACTCCCAGCTGTGGCACACCGTCGAGCCGGGCACCCCGGCCCCGGAGCGCCGCCTGGACGTCGTGCGCACCCTGACGGACCACGGCATCGGCTGCGGGGTCCTGATGGCCCCCGTGATCCCCTTCCTGGGCGACAGCCCGGCCCAACTGCGCGCCACCGTGCGGGCGATAGCGGCCTCCGGGGCCACCTCGGTGACCCCGCTCGTCCTGCATCTGCGGCCCGGCGCCCGGGAGTGGTTCATGGCCTGGCTCGAGCACTACCACCCCTATCTCGTCCGGCGTTACGAGCGGCTGTACGCGGAGGGCGCCTACGCCCCGAAGTGGTACCAGCGCCGGATCACCCGTCAGGTCCACGAGCTGGCCCAGGAGTACGGCATCGGTCCCACGCGCGCGGGGATGCCCCGCAGGATCGCCGCGCCCGCGGAGCCCGCCGAGCCCGTGGCGCCCGCCACGCCGGAGCCGACCCAGCTCACCCTGCTCTGACCACGGCGAACGGCCGTTGCCCGGCCCGTTCCTGACGGCATCCGAGCGGATCACACGGCTCAATCGGGTCAAGACTTTCCAGAACGAGTTCTTCCGGGGCCCCTTTCCGGGACGATGCGGCGAAGGCCGTGGCGTGCACGGCTCAAAATCCTCCGTCCTTGGGAGGCTCTGTGAAGAAACGCGCAGCTGCTCTGTGCGGGGCGGCGGCCGTGCTGGCCGGGATGATCACGTCGATCCCCGCCGACGCGAGCGCCGGTTCCGCGACCGCACCGCGCACCACCCTCACCACCGCGAAACCCACCTGGAAGAAGTGCGGGACCAGCAGCTATCCGACACTCCAATGCGCGTCCCTGAAGGTGCCGCTGGACCACTCCAAGCCCCATGGCCGGCAGATCACCCTCGCCCTCTCCCGCGTCCCGCACACCGCGAAGACGTACCAGGGGCCGCTGCTGGTGAACCCCGGCGGTCCCGGCGGCAGCGGGCTCTCGCTGGCCGGATTCGTCGCCTCCTCGCTGCCGAAGGCAGTGGCGGCGCAGTACGACGTCATCGGCTTCGACCCGCGCGGCGTCGGCGCCAGCAGGCCCGCCCTGGACTGCAGGCCCGGGTCCTTCAACCCGGTGCGCCCGGACTCCGTGCCCAGCACCCCCGCGATCGAGAAGGCCAACCTCGACCGCGCCAAGGCCTTCGCGAAGGCGTGCGGCAAGAAGTACGCCGACCTGCTCCCGTACATCGACACGGTGAGCGCGGTCCGGGACATGGACTCGATCCGCGCCGCGCTCGGCGCCAAGAAGATCAACTACTTCGGTTACTCGTACGGCACCTACCTCGGTGCCGTGTACGCGAAGCTCTACCCGCAGCGCGTACGCCGCCTGGTGCTCGACTCCATCGTCGACCCCAGCGGTGTCTGGTACGAGGACAACATCGGCCAGGACTACGCCTTCAACGACCGCCACCAGGCGTTCATGGCCTGGGTCGCCAAGCACAACGCGACCTACAAGCTCGGCACGGACCCGGCCAGGGTCGAGGCCAAGTGGTACGCCATGCGCAAGGCGCTCGCCAAGAACCCCGCGGGCAAGAAGGTGGGCGCCTCCGAACTGGAGGACACCTTCATCCCGGGCGGCTACTACAACGGCTACTGGCCCTCCCTCGCCGAGGCGTTCGCGGCCTACGTGAACGACAAGAAGACGGCCCCGCTCGTCGCGGCCTACGAGAACCTCGGCGCCATCGACGCCTCCGGCGACAACGGCTACAGCATCTACACCGCGGTGCAGTGTCGTGACACGTCCTGGCCGCGCGACTGGAACCAGTGGCGCAAGGACAACTGGGCGGTGTACGGCAAGGCGCCGTTCATGGCCTGGAACAACGCCTGGTACAACGCGCCGTGCGCGTTCTGGCCGACGAAGACGCTGCGGCCGGTGAACATCGCCAACAAGGCGCTGCCGCCGACGCTGCTCTTCCAGGCCACGAACGACGCGGCCACTCCCTACCAGGGCGGCGTGACGGTCCACCACGCACTGCGCGGCTCCAGCCTGGTGGTCGAGCAGGGTGGCGGGAACCACGGCATCACGCTGAGCGGGAACGCCTGCCTGGACAAGTACCTGGCGGCGTACCTCACCAACGGCAAGGTGCCGCACGGCAGCGGTGTGGCCGACGCGGTGTGCAAGAAGCTGCCGGACCCGGAGCCGCAGAGCACGAAGGCGGCGCTGTCCACCGCCTCGGGCGGTGCGTCCTCGGCAGGCACGACGCTGCACGGGCTGCTCGGCTACCGCGGCTGAGCACGTCCTGACGGCCCGTCGGGGGCGTTGTCAGACCCATGGTCCACCATGGACGCATGAGTGAGCTGACCCGCATTCCCGCCCCCGACGGGGTCGCCCCCGCCGCCGCGTACTCGCATGTCGTCCTCGGTACGGGCCGCTTCGTCGCGGTCTCGGGGCAGCTCGCCCTGGACGAGGACGGCAAACTCGTCGGCGCGGGCGACGCGGCGGCGCAGGCCCGCCAGGTGTTCGAGAACCTGCGCCGTTGCCTGGCCGCCGCCGGGGCGACCTTTGACGACGTCGTCAAACTCACCTTCTTCGTCACGGACATGGCCCACATGCCGGCCGTCCGCGCGGCCCGCGACGCCCACATACCCGCGGACCGCCTCCCGGCCGCGTCGGCGGTCCAGGTCGCCGCGCTGGTCCGCCCCGAGTTCCTGATGGAGATCGAGGCGTACGCGGTGGTGGACGAGTGAGCGCACTCCCGGTCCGGATCCGGGAGATGGTCCTCTCGGACTGCGAGCGGGTGGCCGAGATCCGCGTTCGCGGCTGGCAGACCGCGTACCGGGGGCTGATGCCCCGGTCGTACCTCGACGCGCTCAGCGTGGCCGAGGACGCGGCCCGCCGGCGCGAGCGTTTCGGGCAGGGCGGCGGCGCGATCGCGGACCTGGTCGCCGAGCGGGACGGCGAGGTGGTCGGCTGGGCCCGCCACGGCCCGTACCGGGACGACGAAGCCCGCGGCGACGGCGTCGGGGCGGCCGAGTTGTACGCGATCTACGTCGATCCCGAGCGGGTCGGGGCCGGGGTGGGCCGAGCGCTTCTCACGGAATCGATCGCCCGCTGCACCGCCGCGGGGCACGAGCGCATGCTGCTGTGGGTGCTCGAGGGAAACACCAGGGCACGTCGGTTCTACGCACAGGCCGGGTTCGGTCCCGACGGTGGCGAGGAGCCCTTCGATGTGGACGGTGTCGCGGTGCCCGAGATCCGGTACGCCCGCACCCTCACGCGCCCGGGCGCCGGCACCGGCGCGCGCCCGTAGCGGGGGAACATCTTTGCGGTTCCGACCGTTCCCGTGCGGACGTCACGGACTACGCTCGAAGGGCCGGGTCCGGAGCGCGACGACACGGTGAGCACGGTCGACGAGGCGCTGCGGGAGGCGGCCCGTCGGCCGCCCGCCGTGTCACCCGGGCAGCCGGGCCAGCGCGTGCACCGCCGCCTCGGCGAGTGCCGGATGGGCGAGCGCCTCGTTCAGGACGGGTCTCGCGCGTACGTCCCCCAGCTCCCCGAGCCCCTCCACACAGGCCAGGGCGACTGCGCGGTAGGGGTCGTGGGGGCGCAGCCTGCGCCCCAGGGTGGTGATCAGCGCCGGTACGGCCTCGGGGGCGCGCAGCTCGACCAGGAGCCGCACGGGATGCAGCGCGTAGGCGACGCGCAGTTCGTTGGTGGTGAGCGCGGCCGCCGCGCGGGCCGTGCGCGGATCGCCGAGGCGGGCGAGCGCGTGCGCCGCGGACGCGCAGCGCTGTGGGTCGCGGTGGTTCAGCAGCAGGACGAGCGCCTCGAAGGCCCGCCGGTCCCCGGCGAGTCCGAGCCGGAAGGCGACCAACTCCCGGGCCCACAAGGGCTGTCCTGGCGCGATCAGCGCGTCGGCCAGCACATTCGGATCCTCGGTCGCCGCAAGTCGCTCGTACGTCGGCGAAGCCCCCGCCTCGTTTCGTAGACGCTCCGTGAGTGATCGCAACTCTTCGTCCATGAAGCCGAGCCTAGGCGCGGCCCCCGTCGCTCCGGGACCTACATCACAAACTCGGGGGCTGGCGCGCTCGTTACCGGCGGGTTAAGCTCAGACGAGCGAGTTACCCACTCGCGTCTTGCTTGCGGTGGCCTGGTGACGCAGCCACCGTGAGAGCAGTCGGTTCGGTACCTCAGGTACCTCAGTACGACACGGCTCCGGGACAGGGCCGGTCGGCTTCACCGTTCCCTGGGTGCGCCCTCGCGGGCACCCCCCTCTGGACGGCACCGGGCGTGTGCGCTCGTCAGCCCGGCAACACCCGCACTCTCCGCACTCCGTGCGCCTCCTGGGCGTACCTGCGTGCGCTCCTCAGTCGTCACCCTCTTCCTGGAGTCCCGCGATGGCAACTCCCCTGTCCGACACCCCTCTGTCCCCCATCAAGACCGTTGCCGTCGTCGGCCTCGGCACGATGGGCACCGGCATCGCCGAGGTCCTCGTCCGGGCCGGCCGCGAGGTCATCGGCATCGACATCAGCGAGGCGGCGGCTGCCCAGGCCGTCTCCGCCCTCGAAGCCTCCACCGCCCGCGCCGTGCGACGCGAGCGCCTCAGTGAGCAGGACCGCGCCGACGCCCTGCCCCGCTTCCGCACCTTCACCGACCTCGCGGCCGCCGCCGACGCCGATCTGGTCATCGAGGTGACCCCGGAGTCGTACGACATCAAGCAGCAGGTCTTCCGGGCGCTGGACGGCATCGTGCGTCCGGACACCATCCTGGCCACCGGCACCAACGCCCTCTCGGTGACGCGTCTGGCCGCCGACTCGGCCCGCCCCGAGCGCGTCCTCGGCCTGCACTTCTTCAACCCGGCGCCCGCGATGAAGCTGGTCGAGGTCGTCTCCTCGGTGCTCACCGCGCCCGCGGCCGTCTCCGCGGTCACCAACCTCGCGCTCGACCTCGGCAAGGAGCCCGTCGCGGTCGGCGACCGCCCCGGCTTCGTCGCCGACGGGCTGCTGTTCGGCTACCTCAACCAGGCCGCCGCGATGTACGAGGCCAAGTACGCCTCCCGCGAGGACATCGACGCCGCGATGAAGCTCGGCTGCGGGCTGCCCATGGGCCCGCTCGCGCTGCTCGACCTGATCGGCGTCGACACCGCGCGGACGGTCCTGGAGGCCATGTACGCCGAGTCCCGCGACCGGCTGCACGCCCCCGCGCCCATCCTCAAGCAGCTCAGCGAGGCGGGCCTGACCGGCCGCAAGTCGGGGCGCGGCTTCTACTCCTACGAGGCGCCCGGCAGCGCGACGGTCGTGCGGGACGCGCTGACCCCTCTCTCCGGCGGCCCCGAGGTGCCCGGCCGCACGGTCCGCTCCGTCGGCGTCGCGGGCTCGGGGACCATGGCCTCCGGCATCGCCGAGGTCTTCGCGAAGGCCGGGTACGAGGTCGTCCTCGCCGCCCGCACCGAGGAGAAGGCACAGGCCGCGAAGGCCCGCATCGGCAAGTCCCTGGCCCGCTCGGTCGACAAGGGCCGGATGACCGCCGAGGCCGCCGCGAGCACCCTGGACCTGATCGTCCCGGCGGGCTCGTACGACGCCTTCGCCGACGTCGATCTCGCCCTGGAGGCGGTGGCCGAGGACCTGGAGGTCAAGCAGCAGCTGTTCGGGGTGTTCGACAAGGTCTGCAAGCCCGGCGCGATCCTCGCCACGACCACCTCCTCGCTGCCCGTCGTCGCCTGCGCCCGTGCCACCTCACGCCCCCAGGACGTGATCGGCATGCACTTCTTCAACCCGGCCCCGGCGATGAAGCTGGTCGAGGTGGTCCGGACCGTCCTGACCGCGGACGACGTGCACGCCACGGTCCGCGAGCTGTGCGGGAAGGTCCGCAAGCACCCGGTGGACTGCGGGGACCGGGCCGGTTTCATCGTGAACGCGCTGCTCTTCCCGTACCTGAACAACGCGATCAAGATGGTCCAGGAGCACTACGCCACCCTCGACGACATCGACGCCGCGATGAAGCTCGGCGGCGGTTACCCGATGGGGCCGTTCGAACTCCTCGACGTCGTCGGTCTGGACGTCTCGCTCGCCATCGAGAAGGTGCTGCACCGCGAGTTCCGCGACCCGGGTCTCGCTCCCGCGCCGCTCCTGGAGCATCTGGTGGCCGCGGGCTGCCTCGGCCGCAAGACGGGCCGCGGCTTCCGCGAATATGCCCGCCGCTGAGCGTCCCGGCGACCGGCTGGCCGACACCGCCGACTGGGGCGGACTGCTCGGCCCGGCCGGGAGCCCCCCGCCCGTCGAGGGCGGGGGGTTCCCCGGACATGCGCTTTCCCCTGCGCACATGCAGTACGTTCGGGTCATGCCCCAGCCCGCCAAGTCCTCACGTACACCAGCCACGCCCGACGCTCCGGAGAGCGCCGCGGGCAGTCGCGCCGCCGCCCAACGGCTCAAGATGCGCCGAGAACTGGCGGCCGCGGCCATGGAGCTGTTCGCGACCAAGGGGTACGAGGCGACCACCGTCGACGAGATCGCGGCCCGGGCCGGGGTGGCCCGCCGCACGTTCTTCCGCCACTTCCGCTCCAAGGAAGAGGCGATCTTCCCCGATCACGACGACACCCTGATCCGCGCGGAGGCGGTCCTCAACGCGGCTCCGGCGCACGAGCACCCGCTCGACACGGTGTGCCGCGGCATCAAGGAAGTCATGACGATGTACGCGGCGCAGCCCGAGATCTCCGTCTCACGCTACAAACTGACCCGCGAGGTACCCACGCTCCGGGAGGCCGAGATCGCCTCCGTGGCCCGCTACGAGCGGCTCTTCACCCGCTATCTCCTGGGCCACTTCGACGAGCACGCGCACGACGACGACGCCAACGACGATCCGCTGCTCGCGGAGGTCGCCGCGTCCGCCGTGGTCACGGCCCACAACCACGTCCTGCGGCGCTGGCTGCGGGCGGGGGGACAAGGCGACGTCGAGGCGCAGCTGGACCACGCCTTCTCCATCGTCCGCAAGACCTTCGGGACGGGGATCGGGGCCGGGCGGGAGACCACGCCCCGTACGGCGCCGGCGTCCGCCTTCACCGAGGGCGACGTCCTGGTGACCGTGGCCAGGGTCGACGCGCCGTTGGACCAGGTCATGCGGACCATCGAGCAGGCGCTGCGGGAGCGGTCGTAGAACGCGGGGCGAGGGGGGCTTCCGGCGCCGCAGGCGCGGTCCCGCCCGGACTCACGCGCGCCCGGCGGACGGGCCGAGTCCCCTCCTGACGGCTCGGCCGGGGGCGAATCCGGGGGTCAGGGAGTCGTCCGGCTTTCCCGTCAGGAGTCCCGTCACCAGGCGTCCCGTCGCCGGGGTCGGCATCAGCCCGAGCATGTTGTGGCCGGTCGCCAGGACCACCCCCGGGTGCCCGGGGAGCGGGCCGATCAGGGGCAGGCCGTCCGTGGTCATGGGGCGCGGGCCCGTCCACTCCTGCTCCCTGTGGTCCCAGTCCGCCTCCGGCAGACAGGGGCGGGCCGCCACCACGATCGCGTCCACGCGGGACTGGCGGAAGCGGTCGGGGTCCCGGTCGAACTCCATCGTGCCCGCGACCCTCACCTTCCCTCGGGCTCTCGAATCCGCTCGACCGGGATGCTGCGGACGGTACGGGAGGTGTTCGGCGGCGGGCAGGACGTGGCCGGTGAGATCGCCGCGGGGCGCTACGCGGTGCTGCCCGGGGCGCCCCGGGATCCGGCCGAACTCCCGCTACGGTGCGCGGAGTTGACCGAACTGCTCGAGGCGCGGCACGGTCTGGACGGGTGGGTCGGCGTCGGCGAGCCCGGCCGGGACGTTCCCGGGATGCACGGCTCGTACCGGGACGCGGCGCCGGCCCTGCGGACCGTCCGGGCCCCGGCTGGAGCCGGAACGGCGGGTCTTCGCCGTCGCCGAGTCGCGGGTGCCGCACCTGGTCGCCATGGCCGTACGCCAGGAACGCGCCCGGTACGCGGAGGCGCTGCTGTCCGGGTTGCGCGAGCGCGAGGACTGGCCGGCGCTGCGGGAGACTCTCGTCGCCTGTGCGGAGTGCGGGTTCCAGCCGGCGGGAGCGGCACGGCGGCCGACCGTCCACCGGAACACCCTGCTGTACCGCCTGGCCGAGATCGAGGAACTGTCCACCCGCGACGTCCGCGACCCGCGCACGGCGATGGCCCTGTACCTGGCCTGCCTGGCAGACGCGCCCTGACGCCGACCCAACACGCCACCGCCCCAGCCGGACGGGCTGGCGGGCGCCGCGAGGCGTGGGCCGAAAAGTGCTGTCCCTCGGGCCGGTACGCCCCCGCCTCCCGTCCCCCGCACCCCCGGCTCCGCCGCCGAGCGCCCCCGTCGTCGACCGCCCGGCGCACCCGCCGCCCGGCGCCCCCCGGACGTCTCGCCGGCCCTCCGCGACGCCGGCCCAGCTCGACGCCGCCCCCGCACGCGCCCCCCACACCGGAACCCTCACGCCGTGCCACAGACACCAGGTGTTCTCCGAAGCGGCCCACCGACCCGCGCCTCCGGCCCCCGCACCGGCCCCTCCATACCGCCCCTGACCAGTGCGTTTTGATCGATCATCGGTCGATCTGATCGATCATCGCTCACGTGTTACGTAAAGATTTCACCTGAGCGAAACTCATGGCACTCCGTGCCTTGCACGGTGACACGCCGTGCCATACGTTGATGTTGTCCGGGCGGCCGGCGTGCAGAGACCTTTCGTACGCCGGCTGTCCCCGCAAGCCACGGCGAGCGCGCCCGGACGCCTGCGTCACAGGCAACCTTTTGCGCCAACCCGGCGCTGCCACCGCACCACCCCTCCGCCGAACCGACGGCACACCCCTCACTCCCAGCAGCACCGACGTAACCCTCAAGTGTCTTCCCTCAAGACACTCATCGCCGGAGGCAACATCGTGAAGGACATCCTGGACGCGATTCAGTCGCAGACCGCCACGTCTGCCGACTTCGCCGCTCTTCCGCTCCCCGAGTCGTACCGCGCGATCACCGTGCACAAGGACGAGACGGAGATGTTCGCGGGGCTCACCACCCGCGACAAGGACCCCCGCAAGTCGATCCACCTGGACGACGTGCCGGTGCCGGAGCTCGGCCCGGGCGAGGCCCTGGTGGCCGTGATGGCCTCCTCCGTCAACTACAACTCGGTCTGGACCTCGATCTTCGAGCCGATGGCGACCTTCGGCTTCCTGGAGCGCTACGGCAAGCTCAGCGAGCTCACCAAGCGCCACGACCTGCCGTACCACATCATCGGTTCCGACCTCGCGGGCGTCGTCCTGCGCACCGGCCCCGGCGTCAACGCCTGGAAGCCCGGTGACGAGGTCGTCGCGCACTGTCTGTCCGTCGAGCTGGAGTCCAGCGACGGGCACAACGACACGATGCTCGACCCCGAGCAGCGCATCTGGGGCTTCGAGACCAACTTCGGCGGCCTCGCCGAGATAGCCCTCGTCAAGTCCAACCAGCTGATGCCCAAGCCCGACCACCTGTCGTGGGAGGAGGCCGCCGCTCCCGGGCTCGTGAACTCCACCGCGTACCGGCAGCTCGTGTCGAGGAACGGCGCCGGCATGAAGCAGGGCGACAACGTCCTCATCTGGGGCGCGAGCGGCGGGCTCGGCTCGTACGCGACGCAGTTCGCGCTCGCCGGTGGCGCCAACCCCATCTGCGTCGTCAGCAGCGACCAGAAGGCGGACATCTGCCGGTCGATGGGCGCCGAGGCGATCATCGACCGCAACGCCGAGGGCTTCAAGTTCTGGAAGGACGAGCACAACCAGGACCCGAAGGAGTGGAAGCGGTTCGGCAAGCGCATCCGTGAGCTGACGGGCGGCGAGGACGTCGACATCGTCTTCGAGCACCCGGGCCGCGAGACCTTCGGCGCCTCCGTCTACGTCACCCGCAAGGGCGGCACCATCGTCACCTGCGCCTCCACCTCGGGCTACAACCACGAGTACGACAACCGCTACCTGTGGATGTCGCTGAAGCGCATCATCGGCTCGCACTTCGCCAACTACCGCGAGGCCTGGGAGGCCAACCGGCTGGTCGCCAAGGGCAAGATCCACCCGACGCTCTCCAAGGTGTACTCCCTGGAGGAGACCGGGCAGGCCGCGTACGACGTCCACCGCAACCTCCACCAGGGCAAGGTCGGCGTGCTCGCGCTGGCGCCCCGCGAGGGCCTGGGCGTGCGCGACGAGGAGAAGCGCGCCCAGCACATCGACGCCATCAACCGCTTCCGGAACGTCTGAGGTCCCGAGATGACTGAGCGTCAGAACGCCGCTGGACGGCGGGAGAAGGACCGGCCGTGGCTCATGCGGACCTACGCCGGTCACTCCACCGCCGAGGCGTCCAACGAGTTGTACCGGCGCAACCTCGCCAAGGGGCAGACGGGTCTGTCCGTGGCCTTCGACCTGCCCACGCAGACCGGGTACGACCCCGACCACATCCTCGCCCGCGGCGAGGTCGGCCGGGTCGGGGTGCCGGTCTCGCACCTCGGTGACATGCGCCGGCTGTTCCAGGACATCCCCCTGGAGCAGATGAACACCTCGATGACCATCAACGCCACCGCCATGTGGCTGCTGGCGCTCTACCAGGTCGTCGCCGAGGAGCAGGGCGCCGACATCACCAAGCTCCAGGGGACGACGCAGAACGACATCGTCAAGGAGTACCTGTCGCGGGGTACGCATGTCTTTCCGCCGGTGCCCTCACTCCGGCTGACGACGGACATGATCGCGTACACGGTCTCCCACATCCCCAAGTGGAACCCGATCAACATCTGCTCCTACCACCTCCAGGAGGCGGGCGCGACCCCCGTCCAGGAGATCGCGTACGCGATGTCGACGGCCATCGCCGTGCTGGACGCCGTCCGCGACTCGGGGCAGGTGCCCGCCGAGAAGTTCGGTGACGTCGTCGCCCGTATCTCCTTCTTCGTGAACGCGGGCGTCCGGTTCATCGAGGAGATGTGCAAGATGCGCGCGTTCGGGCGGATCTGGGACCAGGTCACGCGCGAGCGGTACGGCATCCAGGACGCCAAGCAGCGGCGTTTCCGCTACGGCGTACAGGTCAACTCGCTCGGTCTGACCGAGGCGCAGCCGGAGAACAACGTCCAGCGGATCGTCCTCGAGATGCTGGCCGTGACGCTGTCGAAGGACGCACGCGCGCGTGCCGTGCAGCTGCCCGCCTGGAACGAGGCGCTGGGGCTGCCCCGGCCCTGGGACCAGCAGTGGTCGCTGCGCATCCAGCAGGTGCTGGCGCACGAGAGCGACCTGCTGGAGTACGAGGACATCTTCGAGGGCTCGCACGTCATCGAGGCGAAGGTCGCGGCGCTCGTCGAGGAGTCGCTCGCCGAGATGGACCGGATCGACGAGATGGGCGGGGCGATGGCCGCCGTCGAGTCGGGCTATCTGAAGTCGCAGCTCGTCTCCTCGCACGCCGAGCGCCGGGCCCGGATCGAGGGTGGCACCGAGAAGATCGTCGGCGTCAACATCTTCGAGTCGACCGAGCCGAACCCGCTCACCGCCGACCTGGACGCGGCGATCCAGACCGTCGACCCGGCCGTCGAGGCCCGTGTCGTCGCCGCGCTCCAGCAGTGGCGCGACACGCGCTATCAGCCGCCGTTCAACCACCCGCGCCCCTGCAAGGCGCTGGAGCGGCTGAAGGAGGCGGCCAAGGGCACCGACAACCTCATGGAGGCCACCCTGGAGTGCGCCCGCGCCGGGGTCACGACCGGCGAGTGGTCCGAGGCCCTGCGCGAGGTGTTCGGCGAGTTCCGCGCCCCGACCGGCGTCTCGTCCGCGCCCGTCGCGGTCACTGCCGAGGAGGGCACCGCGCTGGCGCTGGTGCGCCGCAAGGTCGAGGAGACCGCCCGCGAACTCGGCGTCGGCAAGCTCCGCTTCCTGGTGGGCAAGCCGGGCCTGGACGGGCACTCCAATGGCGCCGAGCAGATCGCCGTGCGCGCCCGCGACGCCGGGTTCGAGGTGGTCTACCAGGGCATCCGGCTCACGCCCGAACAGATAGTGGACGCGGCTGTCGCCGAGGACGTGCACGGCGTCGGCCTGTCCATCCTGTCCGGCTCGCACGCCCAGTTGGTGCCGGACGTGCTGGAGCGGCTGCGCGAGGCCGGCGCGGCCGACATCCCGGTGATCGCCGGCGGGATCATCCCGAACGCCGACGCCGAACTGCTGCGCGCCGCGGGAGTCGCCGCGGTATTCACACCGAAGGACTTCGACATCACCGGAATCATCGGCCGTATCGTCGACGAGATCCGGAAAGCGAACAAGCTCGACCCCCTGGAGGTCCCCGCATGACCACGCCCGTCAACCGCCTTCGCCCGCGGCGTTCCTGCCTGGCCGTGCCCGGCTCGAACCCCCGCTTCCTGGAGAAGGCCCAGGGCCTCCCCGCGGACCAGGTCTTCCTGGACCTGGAGGACGCGTGCGCCCCGCTCGCCAAGCCCGAGGCGCGGCACACCATCGTGAAGTTCCTGAACGAGGGCGACTGGACCGGCAAGACGCGGGTCGTGCGGGTGAACGACTGGACGACGCATTGGACGTACCGCGATGTCGTCACGGTCGTCGAGGGCGCGGGCCAGAACCTCGACTGCATCATGCTGCCGAAGGTCCAGGACGCCCAGCAGGTCGTCGCGCTCGACCTGCTGCTGACGCAGATCGAGAAGACGATGGGCTTCGAGGTCGGCAAGATCGGCATCGAGGCGCAGATCGAGAACGCGAAGGGGCTCGTCAACGTCGACGAGATCGCCGGGGCCTCACCGCGCGTAGAGACCATCATCTTCGGCCCGGCCGACTTCATGGCCTCCATCAACATGAAGTCGCTGGTCGTGGGCGAGCAGCCGCCGGGCTACCCGGCGGACGCGTACCACTACATCCTGATGCGCATCCTGATGGCCGCCCGTATGCACGACCTCCAGGCGATCGACGGCCCCTACCTCCAGATCCGCAACCAGGAGGGCTACCGCGAGGTCGCCCGGCGTGCCGCCGCCCTGGGCTTCGACGGCAAGTGGGTGCTGCACCCGGACCAGGTCGCCGCGGCCAACGAGATCTTCTCGCCCTCCCAGGAGGACTTCGACCACGCCGAGCTCATCCTCGACGCGTACGAGTACTACACGTCCGAGGCGGGCGGCAAGAAGGGCTCCGCGATGCTCGGCGACGAGATGATCGACGAGGCCAGCCGCAAGATGGCCCTGGTCATCTCGGGCAAGGGCCGGGCGGCCGGCATGCAGCGCACGTCCAAGTTCGAAGCCCCGGAGGCCTGAGCACCATGCAGTTCGGACGCACGTACGAGGAGTTCGAGGTCGGCGCGGTCTACAAGCACTGGCCCGGGAAAACGGTCACGGAGTACGACGACCACCTCTTCTGTCTCCTGACCATGAACCACCACCCCCTCCACATGGACACGAACTATGCGGAGCGGACGACGGACTTCGGCAGGAACGTCGTCGTGGGCAACTACATCTACTCGCTGCTGCTCGGCATGTCCGTCCCGGACGTCTCCGGGAAGGCGATCGCCAACCTGGAGATCGAGTCGCTGAAGCACGTGGCGCCCACCTTCCACGGCGACACGATCTACGGCGAGACCACGGTCCTCGACAAGACACCCTCGAAGTCGAAGAGCGACCGCGGGATCGTCTACGTCGAGACCAAGGGCTACAAGCAGGACGGCACGCTGGTGTGCGTGTTCCGCCGCAAGGTCATGGTGCCGACCGAGACGTACATCAAGGAGCGCGGGGGCGAGCAGCCCGGCCGTCCGGAACTCAAGCAGCAGGAGAAGTAGCCATGGCGCGACTCGCCCAGACCGCCGGTCTCACCGACGTCCAGCAGGAGATCCTCTCCACCGTCCGCGACTTCGTGGACAAGGAGATCATCCCGGTCGCGACCGAGCTGGAGCACCGCGACGAGTACCCCCAGCAGATCGTCGACGGCCTCAAGGAACTGGGCCTGTTCGGCCTGATGATTCCCGAGGAGTACGGGGGCCTGGGCGAGTCCCTCCTCACCTACGCGCTCTGCGTCGAGGAGATCGCCCGCGGCTGGATGTCGGTCTCCGGCATCATCAACACGCACTTCATCGTGGCGTACATGCTCAAGCAGCACGGCACGCAGGAGCAGAAGGACCACTTCCTGCCCCGGATGGCACTGGGCGAGGTGCGCGGCGCGTTCTCGATGTCGGAGCCGGCCCTCGGCTCGGATGTCTCCGCGATCACCTCGAAGGCGGTCAGGGACGGCGACGAGTACGTCCTGAACGGTCAGAAGATGTGGCTGACGAACGGCGGCTCGTCGAACCTGGTGGCCGTGCTCGTACGAAGTGACGAAGGACACCCGGAGGGCACCGCGCCCCACAAGTCGATGACGACCTTCCTGGTCGAGAAGGAGCCCGGCTTCGGAGAGGTCCGCCCCGGCCTCACCATTCCCGGGAAGATCGACAAAATGGGCTACAAGGGCGTCGACACCACCGAGCTCATCATGGACGGACTGCGCGTTCCGGCCAATCGGGTACTCGGCGGCACCACTGGCCGAGGGTTTTACCAAATGATGGACGGAGTCGAGGTCGGCCGCGTCAACGTGGCGGCACGTGGTTGCGGTGTCGCACAGCGTGCGTTCGAGCTGGGTGTCTCGTATGCCCAGCAGCGTCACACTTTCGGCAAGCCGATCGCGCAGCACCAGGCCATCCAGTTCAAGCTGGCCGAGATGGCCACCAAGGTCGAAGCGGCCCATGCGATGATGGTGAACGCGGCCCGCAAAAAGGACTCCGGGGAACGAAACGACCTCGAGGCAGGGATGGCGAAGTACCTCGCCTCCGAATACTGCAAGGAAGTGGTCGAGGACGCCTTCCGGATCCACGGCGGCTACGGTTTCTCCAAGGAGTACGAGATCGAGCGCCTCTACCGCGAGGCACCGATGCTGCTGATCGGCGAAGGTACCGCCGAAATCCAGAAAATGATCATCGGGCGCCGACTGCTCGAAGAGTATCGACTCCAGGGTTAAGCAGGGTTGGATGTCCTGGTACGGGGTGTTTTCTTCGAGAAGAAGATCACACCCCGTCAACACTCTTCGGCCGCCGACTCGGCTTCCTGGCTTGCCCAGTTGCGGCCCACGCCCGGTACGATCCCGGGAAAGCCGCCGTCCCCCGTTCCAGCGCGGCATCATCCGCTACGAAGGTCATCCATGCCCCACAGCCAAACCTCTGCACCTCGCGACAGCCTGGTCGGCGTACGCCTTGCGCGCGGAGCATCGCCGTGGCTTCTCCCGACCGTCGCCACCGCAGCACTCAGTCTGGCCAAGGCACGCCGCTCCGGCGCCGCCAAGGCCGTGGCCGTACCCGCCACCGCGCTCGCGGCGGGCATGCTGTGGTTCTTCCGCGACCCCGAGCGCGAGATCGCCCCGGGCCGGGTCATCTCGCCCGCCGACGGTGTGGTGCAGAGCATCATGCCGTGGAAGGACGGACGCACCCGCGTCGCGATCTTCATGAGTCCTCTGAACGTCCACGTCAACCGCGCGCCGCTCTCCGGCACGGTGACCTCGGTCGAGCACATCCCCGGTGGGTTCGTTCCGGCGTTCAACAAGGAGAGCGAGAACAACGAACGCGTCGTCTGGCATTTCGACACCGAACTCGGTGACATCGAGATGATCCAGATCGCCGGCGCGGTCGCCCGCCGTATCGTTCCTTATATCCCGCAAGGTACGAAGGTCGAGCAGGGCGACCGGATCGGTCTCATCCGCTTCGGCTCGCGCGTCGACATCTACCTCCCCGAGGGTGTCGAGGTCGATGTGGAAGTCGGTCAGAAGACCGTGGCTGGGGTGACTCGAATTGACCGTGATTGATCCTGAGACTCAGGCCGGCTGGGTGCCGGAGGCCGACGAGGTGGACGACGAGGAGGAGATGCCCCTCTCTCTCCGCCTCTCAATAGCGGACACCCTCACCCTCGGCAACGCCACGTGCGGCTTCATGGCGGTGTACTTCACCACCACGGGCATTCTGATCCCGCACCTCACCGGCAGCCAGGAATCGGGCATGGCGCGCCACAGCGCCGCCACGGCCGTCATCCTGATGCTCTGCGCCGCGGTCTTCGACCTCTTCGACGGCCTCGTCGCCCGCAAACTGCGCTCCTCCCCCATGGGCGCGGAACTGGACAACCTGTCGGACCTGATCAGCTTCGGTCTGGCGCCCGCGTACTTCGTCCTCGTCTACGGCATGGTCGCGGACGACGCGCACCAGAGAATGGCGGCGCTCGGCGCGATCGTGGTGTTGCTCGCGGTCGTCCTCCGCCTCGCCCGCTTCTCCTGTGTCACGGTGAAGGACGGCACGTTCCAGGGCATGCCGTCGCCGTTCGGAGCGCTGACGGTCGTCTCGATCGTGCTCCTGGAGCTGCCCTTCGCGGCGACGCTGATGGCGATCCTCGGCACGGCGTGGCTGATGGTGAGCCGGGTGGAGTACCCGAAGCCGCGGGGCCGCCTCGCGGTGGCGATGCTCTCCTGGATCGTCCTGTCCATGGGTCTGCTGGCGGCGTGGGCCTTCGACGCCCCCAGCGGTCAGCTCCTGCTCCAGACCGGCTGTGCGCTGCAGCTCGTGATGGGTGCGGTGATTCCGCTGTTCGCGACGGCTCGGCGGGTGAACAACTTCCGCGACAACCGGCGTGAGGCACGGGCGGCGCAGCTGCCGTAGCTTTTCCTGGTACACGCCCGAAGGGGCCCGAACCGGACAACCGGTTTCGGGCCCCTTCGTCGTACCTCGTCGTACCTCGTAGTCCCTGGGACGGGCCAGGTCAGGTCAGGAAGTCACGGGCGATGTTCTGGGCCACCGTCTCCAGGATCGGCCCCGCGTCGGAGATGCATCGCGCGATGTCGGGCTCGACCTCCGTGAGGGGGTACGCGCGCCGGATGCCGGCCCTGCCGAGCGCCTCCGGGCGCAGTGCCAGGCGCCCGCACACCGCGACGACCTCCTTGCCCGCGGCACGGGCGGCCGCGGCCACCCCCGCCGGAGCCTTGCCGTGGAGGGTCTGTTCGTCGAGGGACCCCTCACCGGTGATCACCAGGGTGGCCCTCTCCAGCGCGGGCGCGAAGCCGAGGACGTCGAGCATCACCTCGATACCGGGACGGAACCGGGCGCCCAGGACCAGCGCGCCGTAGCCGATGCCACCCGCGGCTCCCGCCCCCGGCGCCGCGGCGTACTCCGTGGCGCTGGACCCGATCGACTTCTCCAGAACCGCGGCGAAGTGTCCGAGGGCCGCGTCCAGGATCTCCACGTCGTCGGGGCTCGCCCCCTTCTGGGGGCCGTACACGGCGGGCGCGCCCTTGGGCCCGGTGAGTGGGTTGTCCACGTCGCTGGCGAGGACGAAGTCCACGGAGGACAGCCGGGGGTCAAGGCCGGACAGGTCCGCGGTCGCCACGGCACTCAGCGCCGCACCGCCGGGAGCCACCGGCTCCCCCTCCGCGTCCACGAACCGCGCCCCGAGCGCGGACAGCATCCCCGCCCCGCCGTCCGTCGTCGCGCTGCCGCCCACACCGAACACGATCGTCCGGGCCCCGGCGTCCAGCGCGGCCCGCAGGAGCTCCCCGGACCCGTACGTGGACGACGTCAGCGGCGCGAACACCCCGGCGGGCAGCCGCTGCAATCCGCTCGCCTCCGCCATCTCCACCACCGCGGTGTCGCCGCGCAGCGCGAAGGCGGCGGTGAGCTCGTCGCCCAGCGGGCCGGCGACCCGCACCTCCCGCCGCTCGAACCCGGCCGCGACCGCCGCGTCCACGGTCCCGTCGCCGCCGTCGGCCACGGGCAGCGCCTCGACCTCGACACCCGGCACGACGCGGCGCAGCCCGGTCATGACGCGCTCCGCGACCTGCACGGCGGTCAGCGACCCCTTGAACTTGTCCGCAGCGATCAGCACCCGCGGAACACGCCCGGTGCCCGCACGTGTCGTCTTCACAGCAGAGTCCGCCACCTTGCATTCCCCTTGCTTTCCGGCCTCGCACACGTCAAGGCAGTCGCGCCGCTGCGACCTTAACCGGCGGACGCCCCCGCCGTCATGCCCCGACCGGCCCGTGGAACACCGCGCGCTCATGCCCGGAATTGGGTAAACCGGAGCTATGACCCCTGTGGGCACCGAACTCGCGGACCGCGTTCTCGGGGGCTGGCTGGGCCGGATCGCGGGCAACATGCTCGGCAAGCCGGTCGAGCAGGGCGACCACTGGACGCGGGACCGTATCGACCGCTATCTGCGACAGGCCGCCGCCCTGCCGCTCACCGACTATCTTCCCGAGCCCGCCACCGACGGTGACACCGGCGAGTTCGAGCTGCGGCCCGAGTGGCGGCAGTGCGTGCGCGGCCGCATCCACGGCAGTTGCCGTGACGACGACGTCGACTACGCGATCCTGGGCCTGCACCTGCTGGAGACGCACGGTTTCGGTTTCAGCACCGAGCAGGTCGGCGACCTGTGGCTGCTGCGGCTGCCGTATCTGCAGACGTTCACGGCGGAGCGGGCCGCGTACCGCAACCTCGCCCAGGGCATCAAACCGCCGCTGACGGCGACATACGACAACCCCTACCAGGAGTGGATCGGCGCCCTGATCCGCGCCGATGTCTACGGCTGGACCAGCCCGGGTGCGCCGCGCCGGGCGGCCTCCCTCGCCCGTCGGGACGCCGTGCTGTCCCACACCGGCAACGGCGTGTACGGGGCGATGTGGGCGGCGGCGCTCGTCTCGGCCGCGTTCACCGCGCCCACCGTCCGCCATGCACTGGACACGGCATTGACCGTCATTCCCGCGAGCAGCCGCCTCGCCCGCACCGTACGCCGGGTGCTCACGCTGCACGAGACCCGGATGACCTGGGAGGACACGCTCACCACGGTGTCCGAGGAAACCGCGGGGCTCGGCTGGATCCACACGATCCCGAACGCCGCCGTCCTCACAGCCGGGCTGCTCTACGGCGACGGCGACTTCACCCGGACCATCACGCTGACCGTCCGCGGCGGCCTGGACACCGATTCGAACGGCGCGACGGCGGGCTCGGTGGCCGGGGTCCTGTGCGGGGCCGGGGCCATCCCCGCGCAGTGGAAGGACCCGCTGGAGGACACCGTACGCAGCGCGGTGTTCGGCTTCGACGGCGTACGGATCAGTGAGCTCGCCGCGCGGACGCTCGCGCTGACGGCGCCGGAGACGGAGACGGGGACGGAGGTGGAGACGGGGACAGGGACGGAGGTGGAGGCAGAGGCGGAGACTGGAGCGGAGACAGGGGGCGAAGCCTAGGCCGAGGGGCGTTGCGGTGCCGGTCCCGACGTCCAGGGCCTGTCCTGGCCGACAGGTGTCGGGGCCGTTTCGAACACGTCCGCCGTGATCCCCGTCGCCGGCAGCACGTCCGGAGAGGGGCCGCGCAGGCTCGTTACGCTTCGGGGATGACCACTCCAGACTTCGCCACGTACATCGCGGGCCTCCCCCGTGTCCTCGCCGGTGCCGCCGCGCTCTTCCGTGACGGTGACGGCCGGGTGCTGCTCGTAGAGCCGAACTACCGTGAGGGCTGGGCCCTTCCGGGTGGCACCGTCGAGTCGGACGACGGGGAGACCCCGCGCCAGGGCGCGCGCCGCGAGACCGCCGAGGAGATCGGGCTCGACATCGCACTCGGTCCGCTGCTCGCGGTCGACTGGGTGCGCGGGACGGCGCGCCCCCCGCTGGTCGCCTACCTGTACGACGGCGGAGTCCTCGGCGAGCGGGAGCTCAAGGCGATCCGGTTGCAGGAGGAGGAACTGCTGTCGTGGCGGCTGGTGCCGCGGGAGGAGCTGGCCGAGTATCTGCCGGGCGCACTCGGCCGCCGGGTCCTCGCCGCGCTGGACGTCCTGACGGAGGGCGGCGGAACCGCGGAGCTGGAGAACGGCCACCGGGTGGGCTAATCGCCCATCGGCTACGGCGGATTCGTCAACTTCGCTACCTTCACGGGGCATTGATCGGCACAATGCCCGTGTGCCGCACTATGACTACATGGAGTTCGCCCTCGACGACGGGGCCCACGTCCGGCTCGAGCTCGCGGCCGCGGGGGAGGCGTCGGCGGCCCCGGCCGTCGACGCCGATCTGCCCGGCGGCATTTCCGGGGTGGTCCCGGTCGGGCGTGGCGCGCGGGTCGCGTCGCTGGCGACGGACGGTCTGCGCAGTGTGCTGAGCCCGCTGGGGCCCGTACTGCAGCAGGTGCACGACGCGATCCGCGGGATACCCGATCCGCCGCACGAGATCTCCGTCGACTTCGGCATCCAGATCGGGCAGGACCTGAAGATCGGCATCGTCGGGGTCAACGGCCAGGCCAGCATGACCATTTCGGCGACCTGGCAGCTGCCCCGCCGGACGGAGCCGTGACCTGGTTCGGATCGCCGGACGACCCGTCGTCCGGCGACGCCCGCGGCGCGCTGGTGCGCGTCCTGTCCAGCGATCGCGGCCGAACCGCGGGGGCGGGTGTCTACCTCTCCGGCCGCAGGCTGCTGACCTGTGCGCATGTCATCAACCTGGCGCTCGGGCTGCGGGGCCTCAGCCCGCACAACCCGGGGGAGGTCACCCTCGACGTGGCCTTCCCTGTGCTGTCCGCCGCGGATCTGCACCAGGCCCGGCTGGTCGCCTGGATACCGCCGCGGTCCCCGCAGTACGGCCCGGTCGCCGACGGCTCCCTGGAGTGGGACGGCGATCTGGCCGTCCTCGAACTCGACGAGGCGCCTCCCCCGCCCGTGAGCCCGCTGCGCTGGCTGGAGATGGAGCGCGGTCAGCAGGTGCGGGCCTGGTACGGCGGCGGACAGCCGTTCTCCTACGCCGACGCGCGGGTGGGGGCGTACGACGGCCGGATCTGTTATCTCGACGGACAGTTGTCCGGCGCGGCGGTCGACGAGGGCTACAGCGGCGGGCCCCTCTGGTCGGTGACCGACCGGGCGGCCGTCGGCCTGGTCGTGGGGCGGATCACCTCGCCCGACGGGATGCTCTCGGCCCAGCACACGCTGCGGCGCAGCTGGGGGCTCGGCTGGCAGTCGGTCCTGCGGGAGCTGGCCCGGGTCGGGGCGGCACCCGAGCAGGTGAACGGCAGCCGGGAACGGTCGGCCGCGACCCTCGCCGAGGCCGAATCGGTGCGCGACATGATGGTCGGCCCGCTGCACAGCCTGCTGGGCGACCCACGGGCGCGCGCCGACCACGCCACCGTGCTCGCCGCCCAGCTCGCGCTGCGGGCCCCGGGCGACGGGAGCGCGCCGACCGTGGAGGAGCTCGCCCATCTGCTCAGCGGCACGGAGCGGGCGCTGCCCACGCTCGCCGAGTCGCTCGCGCCCAAGGTGGCGGACGATCCGCGCGGCCGGGCCGAGCTCGACCGGCTGCTCGCCCTGGGCCGGCTGACGGAGGCCGCGCGGCTGCTGTCGGTGGCCGAACACCGTGCGTTGGTCGTCAAGTTGGAGCATCTCACCGAGCACGATCCGGGCCTGCTGCCGCGGGCCGCGACCGCCGCGCTGCCCTACGTGGACCTGCCGCGGTCGCTACAGGCGGCCCGCCTGGCACCGCCGGCCGTGCCCGCGGTCGTCCACGAACTGGAGGGCTGGTACGGGGACGGGTCGCCCGTGCCCGACGAGTCGCCCCGGCTGCCCGCGCTGCTGCGGGTCGTCGAGTACGTGGCGGCGGAGACGTCCGGCGATCTGGCCCGGCAGGCGTTGCGGGAGTGGAGCTCCCGGGTCGCCGCCCGCCTGGGCATTCACTCCTCGGCGCTGCAGGAGCGGCGCGGTGACGCGGACCGCTGGTCCCGGCGGTCCGCGCCGGCCGGTGTACGGGTCCTGGTGGAGCTGGACCGGTACGCCAAGGACCCGGCCGACCACTACCGCTGCTCGGTGTGGCGGCTGCGCCCCGACGGCACCCCGGCGCGCGCCGCCTCGGAGTCCGACCGGCCGCGCACCGGACGGGAGATCGCCCGGCTGATCCGGGAGGTGGCCGGGGGCGCGGAGGGCGCTGGGGACGGGGTCGTGCTGGTCGCCGTGTCGGTGCCGCCGGACGCGCTGGAGCTCGCGCTCGACGAGTGGGACGGGGCGGGCGCCGAGGAGTACATCTCCGCGCGGCTCGGCGAGGACTTCCACCTCGTGCTGCGCTGCCCGAAGATCCGGCGGCGCTCGCGCACCGGACCCGCCGATCTGAAGCGGCGTTGGAACGCCCGTCACCAGAGCGACACCCTCCTCGCGGACCACAGGATCGGCGGCCGGGCGGGACTCATCGGGCTGCTGAAGACAACCCATCGGGACACCGCGCGCGTCCTTGTGCACGGAAGCACCGAGCACCGCGGCGAGTTGCTGCCCGTGTGCCTGGTGATGGGGGTGCCGGTCGTGCTCTGGGACCGGGCCGCCCCCGGTCCGGACGACTGCGCCCCGCTCGACACCCTCGCACCACACGGTCCCGTGGACGGACTCCCGGAGCGCGTACGGCACTTCAGGGTCCGCGCCTACGCGGACCGGGCGGTGCCCGCGCGTCCCGCGCTGGTGTGGGAGGACATCGAGCTGCCGCTGCCCGACGAACTCCAGCTCGCCGATCCCTCGGAAGGAACGGAGCGGACAGGATGAACCAGCAGACGCAGGACGGGTGGCGGCTGTTCCTCGGTGACCGCGTGGCCCGTGAGGTGGAATTCCCCGAGGCGCCGCCCTGGCGACAGTTCGTCGACGGACCGGGCGGCCGCCCACGGCACCGTCCCTATCTGATCGGGCGCACGGAGGCGGACGTGGTCAGCGCCGCCCTCCATCTGCGCCGCCCGCTGCTCGTCACCGGGCACCCCGGCACCGGCAAGTCCTCGTTGGCGCACGCCATCGCGCACGAGCTGTCCCTCGGACCGGTGCTCCAATGGCCCGTCAACAGCCGCTCCGTCCTCAAGGACGCTCTGTACGGCTACGACGCGATCGGCAGGCTGCGTGAGACGCATCTGCGCCAGGAGCGCGGGGACCCCGAGCCCGACATCGGCACCTATGTGCGGCTCGGGCCGCTCGGTACCGCCCTGGTGCCGCGCGACCGGCCGCGGCTGCTGCTCGTGGACGAGCTCGACAAGGGTGACGTCGACCTCCCGAACGATCTGCTGACCGTGTTCGAGGAGGGTGAGTTCGAGATCCCCGAGCTGTCCCGGCTGCCGGAGACCCAGTCCGAGGTGCCGGTGCTGACCCATGGCTCGGGCGGCGAGCGGGTCACCGTGACGCGCGGGGTGGTGCGCTGCCGGGAGTTCCCCGTCGTGGTGATCACCAGCAACGGCGAACGGGACTTCCCGCCGGCCTTCATGCGCCGCTGCGTACGGCTCGATCTGCCGGACCCGGACGAGGCCCGGCTGCGGGACATCGTCGCCGCGCATCTCGGTGAGGACGCGCTGTCCGACGTGGACGACCTGCTGCACGCCTTCCTCAACCGCAGGGCACCGGGCGAACTCGCCACCGACCAGCTGCTCAACGCCGTGTTCCTGCGCAAGGGCGGAGTCGATCTGGACGCCGAAGGGCTGCTGGACGCCGTACTCCACCGCCTGGGCGGGATGGTCTAGCGTGCGCGGGGGCGACGGGGGCGACGGGGGCGACGGGGGGAACCCGCGTGACGCCGGCGGCGGTCCGGGCGGCCCGGACGGTCCGGGTGCCCCGCCGATCCTGCCCCCGTTGAGCAAACTCGGCCGACTGGCCGGTCACGAGCTGTCGATCCATGAACTGCTCGACACCCTGTGGCTGGCGACTCGGCTTCCGCCAGGAGCCGCGGCGCCGCTCGCGAGCGCGCTCGCCGCGGACGCCGTATCGCCACCGGGCGCCGGCGCGGGAGACAGCGGGCGCTCCACGGCCGGCCCCGCCCCGGCCGAGCTCGACTCCCCCACGCCCGCCGCACCGGACCAACCACCGCCTCCCGCACAACTGTTGGGCGCCCTGCACGCGGCGGCAGCGGCGCGCAGCGCACCCGAGTTCGCGGACCTCGCCGCGCCGGAGCTGCGTGGTGCGCCCGGCGAGGGCGCGCTGCCCGTACGGGTCCCCGAGGAGAAGGCGCTCGGGTCGGACGAGCTGCGCCTCAGCCGTGCGCTCCGGCTGCTGAAACAGCCTCAGCCCGGGCCGCTGAAGCGGGAGTTCGACGAGGAGGCCACGGCGGAGGCCATGGCCGAGACGGGGCTGCCCGATGTGGTGACCCGTCCCGCCCGGCAGCGCTGGCTCGACCTCACCCTTCTCATCGACGACGGCATCTCGATGCTGCTGTGGCGGCGGCTGGCGATGGAACTGCGCGCCCTGCTGGAACGCCTCGGCGCCTTCCGCGACATCCGTGTGCACGGCCTGGACACCCGGTCGGCGGGGGCGCCGCTGCTGCGCTCCCGCCCCTTCGACCCGCACGCCCCGCTGCTCTCCCCCGCGTCGGTCGCCGACCCCTCGGGCGGCACGCTGGTACTGGTGATCAGCGACGGCGTCGGCGCCTGCTGGCGGGACGGGCGACTGCACGCGGCGCTGGAACGCTGGGCGCACCAGGGGCCGACGGCGATCATGCACGCGCTGCCCTCCCACATGTGGGACGGGTCGGGCATCCGCTCGGAGCCGTGGCTGGTGACGACCCGGCGGCGCGGCGCGGCGAACGACACCTGGGAGGTCGCCGACCCGCTGCTGCCGCCGGGGCTCGGTGACGAGTTCCCCGGGGTCCCCGTCCCCGTACTGGAGCCGTATCCCCCGGCGGTCGCCGCGTGGGCGCGGCTGGTCGCCTCGCCGGGCGGCAGCGCGGAGCTGCCCCTGCTGGCGCCGCTGCAGGCGAAGGCGCCACGGGCCGGGGCCGACACCCGGGGCGGTGGCGCGGCGGACGCCGTGCTCAGGTTCCGGGACGCCGCGTCCCCGGGGGCCTACCGGCTGGCCGCTCATCTGGCGGCGGTGTCCCCGCTCACGGTGCCCGTGATGCGGCTGGTGCAGGCGGCCGTGCCGTGGCGGGCCGACACCGCGCATCTGGCCGAGGTGTTCCTGGGCGGTCTGATGCGTCAGGTGGAGCCGGTCGACGAGCGGCTGCCGGCCCAGCACCGCCGGTTCGGTTTCGCCGGCGAGGCCCAGGAGATCCTGCTCGACACCGCGTCCCCGATCGATCTGCTGCGCACCACCCGGGCGGTCACCGCGCGGCTGCGCACCCTGGTGGGCCGCTCCCCCGACTTCCCCGCCTGGCTCGCCCATCCCTCCGGAACGGGTGAACTCCTGCCCGGGACGCGGCCGTTCGCCTGGCTGGAGGACCGTCTCCTCACCCACCTGGGTGCCAAACCGATGGCGCCGACGCCGCCGCGCACCACCGAGTACGAGGAGGTGCGGCTGCCGTCGGGCCTGGAGGCGGCCCCGTCGTGGCTGCCGCTGCGGCTGCAGGACCTGCACACCCTGGGCCCGTACTCGCTGCTGCAACGCGACAGCACGGGCGGCAAGCCCACCGCGTACATCGGGGAGGACGAGGACGGGCAGCGGGTGCTGCTGCGGGTGTCGCACTCCTTCGACTCACCCGTGGCGCGGGAGTTGCTCGACGTGGAACGACGGGCGCTGCGCCGTATGGATGGGATGTACGCGCCCGCCGTGCTGCGCAGTGACCTGGAGGGCCCCACGCCGTGGCTGGCGCTGCGTCTGGACACGCTGAGCGGTGGTCCGCCCGCGCCCACGCTGCGTGCCGTGCTCGACGCGGCCGGGGCGCTGCCCGGGACCCCGCTGTTCACCTGGCTGGGCTGGAACCTGGCGCGGGCGCTGACCCGCTGCCACCACAAGGGCATCGTGCACGGCGCGCTGACGCCGGGCACCGTGCTGGTCACCGAGTCGACGCTGCACCTCATCGGCTGGACGTCGGCACGCGTTGACGGCGCGTGGAGCGCGTCGACACCGTCCACGCCGGCCAACTCCCCCTACCGGGCGCCCGAGGTGACGTACTGGGGCGAGTCCCGGATCACGGCGGGCGACGTGTACGCCCTCGGTTCCATCCTGTTGCAGGCCGCGACCGGCCGGCCGTGGCGCTGGTACGAGAACGACGCGCTGCGCCGGAGTCCGCAGCTCGCGCAACTCGACGAGACCATCGCGGAGTTGCTGCTGCGCTGTGTCGAGCCCGAGCCCGCGGGGCGGCCGACCGCCCGTGAGGTGGCGGACGCCTTCGGGGCACTGCTGCCGGGCGGGGTGGAGTGGGAGGACGTGGAGGGCGGCACGGGCGGGGACGACGACAGCCCCGCCGTCGAGCCGGAGACGGCGAGCGACGAGGAGGACGACCACGAGCAGTGGATGCGCACCATCCGCACCCCCTTGCCCGAGCCCCTGCGGATCGCGCTCGTGGGCGTCAAGGACGGGGTCGGCTGCACCACGACCACGATGGTGCTGGGGGCCGTACTGGCCGACCAGCGGCAGGAGCGGGTGCTCGCCATCGACGCCGACCGGCACACGGGCAGCCAGGTCCGGATCGGCGGGCGGGTCTTCCGCAACACCCTGGCCAGCCTGTCGGACCTGGCCGAGTCACTGCACGAGGTGCGGCACTTCGAGGATCTCCAGCTGTTCCTGTCGCCGCACCGCTCGGGGCTCCAGGTTCTCGCCAACGACTCCGTCTCGCGCATCGCGTCGGTCGGCCAGTTCACGGACTACGACTTCCACCGGGTGGCCCGCACCACCCGGGACTACTTCGACCTCACCCTGGTCGACTCGGACAAGTTCATGCCCACGGTGCTCAGGGCGGCCGACCGCGTGGTCATCGTCTCGCGGGCCGACCCCGCCGGTCTGACCCAGGCGCAGCAGGCCATGGACCGTCTTGTCACCCTCGACCTGCCGGACCTGGTCCGTGAGGCCGTCGTCGTCCTCAACCACAGCCGCCCCGCGGCCGGCTGGACGCTCGACGCAGCCAGTATCCGCGGCCTGAGCTCCCGCTGCCGCGGCGTCGTCATGGTCCCCCGCGACGGCCACCTCACCATGGGCAGCACGGTCGAACTCTCCTGGCTGACCCCCGAGGCCTACAAGGCATACCTGCGCCTCGCCGCCCTCCTGTTGGGCCCCCGCCCGGTCTTCCCCTGACCCGGCCGGCCCCTACCGCACACCCCCACGAATTCCGTTCGCCGTCGCACCCGGCGCGATCTACCCTCGGCACCATGACCAAGCCCCTTGTTGCCCTGCTCAGTGGCGCCGGTATCTCCACGGATTCCGGGATCCCCGACTACCGGGGTCCGAACGGGCTGTGGCGGCGGGATCCGGAGGCCGAGAAGCTCGTGACGTACGACTTCTACATGGGTGATCCGGAGATCCGGCGGCGGTCGTGGCAGATGCGGCGCAAGAACCGGACGCTGAAGGCGGAGCCGAACACGGCGCACCGGGCGGTGGCCGAGCTGGAGCGGTCAGGGGTGCCGGTGCGGGTGATCACGCAGAACGTGGACGGGCTGCACCAGCTCGCCGGGATGCCGGCCCGCAAGGTGATCGAGCTGCACGGCACCGCGCGTACCGTCGTGTGCACCACGTGTCACGCCAAGGGGCCGATGGAGGACGCGCTCGCGCGGGTCGAGGCGGGCGAGGAGGACCCGCCGTGCCTGGAGTGCGGCGGGATCCTGAAGTCGGCGACGGTGATGTTCGGGCAGCGGCTCGACCCGGTGGTGCTCGGCGAGGCGATGGCGATCACCAAGGCGTGCCAGGTGTTCATCGCGGTCGGCAGCAGCCTTCAGGTGCAGCCCGCCGCCGGGCTCGCGGGCCTCGCCGCCGACCACGGGGCGCGGCTGATCATCGTCAACGCCGAGCCCACGCCGTACGACGACCGGGCCGACGAGGTCGTACGGGAGCCGATCGCAGCCGCCCTGCCGAAGCTGCTGCGCACCCTGGGCTAAGAGAGCTGGAGGCACGGAGAGCCGGCGGCGCAGAGAGCGCGGAGAGCCGGCGAAGTGGGCTAGAAGAGTGCCGTACCGCTCTCGAAGTCCAGCAGCCGCCGCTTGCGGTCCAGGCCGCCGCCGTATCCGGTGAGGCTTCCGTTCGCGCCGACCACGCGGTGGCAGGGCACGATGATGCCGATGGGGTTCTTGCCGTTGGCAAGGCCGACCGCGCGGGAGCCGCCCGCGTTGCCCAGGGCTTCGGCCAGTTCGCCGTACGAGCGGGTCTCGCCGTAGGGGATCCGGCTCAGCTGCTTCCAGACGCTGCGCTGGAAGGGGGTGCCGGACATGCGCAGTTCGAGGGTGAACTCCGTCAACTCGCCCTCAAAATAGGCCTTCAGCTGGTCGATGACCTCACCGAAGGGGGTGTCGTCGCGTTCGCCGAAGGTCTCCTCCGGCGGGCGGTGGCGTTGGCCGACCATGTAGAGGCCGCACAGGACGCCGTCGTCGGCGACGAGGGTGAGCGGGCCGTACGGGCTGTCGATGACCGTGTGCTGTTTCACAGTTCGTACCTTCGAGTCGTTTGAAGCCATCTGCACGTGCTTGAAGTCGCTTACACGGGGAGGAAGTTGATCGGGTGGCTGTCCGTCGCCCACAGGTACTGGACCGCGTACGCCCGCCACGGGCGCCACGCCGCCGCGCGCGCCGTCAGGGCGGCGGGGGTCGACGGCAGGCCCAGCTCCTGGGCCGCGCGCCGGATCCCGAGGTCGGTGGGGAGGAACGCGTCGGGGTCGCCGAGGGCGCGCATGCCGATGACGTCGACCGTCCAGGGGCCGAAGCCGGGGAGGGCGAGAAGGCGGGCGCGGGCCTCGGCCCAGTCGCTCTCCACTCCCAAGTGGAGGGATCCGTCGGCGAGTTGGCGGACGAGCGTGGTGAAGGTGGTGCGGCGGGTGCTCGGCATCGCGAGTGACGACGGGTCCAGGGCCGCGAGCGCCTGAGGGGAGGGGAAGAGGTGGGTGAGGCCGCCCTCGGGGTCCTCGACGGGTTCGCCGTGCGCGGTGACCAGGCGGGCCGCGTGGGTGCGGGCGGCGGCGGTGGAGACCTGCTGGCCCAGGACGGCCCGTACGGCGAACTCGGCCTCGTCGACCGTGCGCGGCACCCGGCGGCCGGGAGCCTTCGCCACCAGGGGCGCCAGCACCGGATCCGTCCGCAGCTGGTCGTCGACGGCGACCGGGTCGGCGTCCAGGTCGAGCATGCGGCGGCAGCGGCTGATCGCGACGGGCAGGTCGCGCAGGTCGCTGAGGGTGAGGCGGCAGGCGATGTGGTCGACGTGCGGGGTGAGCCCGACGATCCCGTGGCCGTAGGGCAGGCGCAAGGTGCGCCGGTAGGCGCCGTCGCGCCACTCCTCGACACCGGGTACGGCGGTCGCCGCGAGGTGGCCGAAGAGGTTGTCGGGGTTGAGCGGGGCGCGGAAGGGGAGCCGCAGGCTCAGGACGCCCGGTGAGGCCGGGGCGCGTTTCTTGGGCACCCGGTCGCGCAGCTCGCTCGGGGCGAGCGCGAAGACCTCGCGCACGGTGTCGTTGAAGGTGCGGATGGAGGAGAACCCGGCCGCGAAGGCGATCTCCGCCATCGGGAGCGTGGTGGTCTCGATGAGCAGCCGGGCGGTCTGGGCGCGCTGGGCCCGGGCGAGCGCGAGCGGTCCCGCGCCCAGCTCGGCGAGCAGCTGCCGCTCGACCTGGCGGATGCTGTAGCCGAGCCGGCCGGCCAGACCCGGAACGCCCTCGCGGTCCACGACCCCGTCGCCGATCAGGCGCATCGCGCGGGCGACGAGGTCGGCTCGCTGGTTCCACTCGGGCGAACCGGGGCTGGTGTCCGGACGGCAGCGCTTGCAGGCCCGGAAGCCGGCCTGCTGGCAGGCCGCCGCGCTCGGGTAGAACGTCATGTTCTCGGGTTTCGGCGGCACCACCGGGCAGCTCGGCCGGCAGTAGATTCGCGTGGTCAGGACTGCTGTGAAGAACCATCCGTCGAAGCGCGCGTCCTTCGACTGGACAGCGCGCACACAGCGCTCCATGTCGGTGTGCATCCCATTCCGCATGCCTCAAGCATCGGGCACCCGCGAGGCCGGGGCTGGCGAGAATCCGACATCAACCTCACAGCGCCCGAGGTCGGCCTCCGTCCGGCCGACGCCATGCGGACTCCCGCAGCAGCCGAAGCCCGTTCAGCCCGACGAGCACCGTGGAGCCCTCGTGGCCCGCGACGCCGAGCGGCAGCGGGAGGTGTCCGAGCAGGTCCCACACGACGAGGACCGTGATGAACGTACCCGCGACAAGGAGATTCTGGACCACCAGGCGGCGGGCCGCGCGGGACAGCCGTACGACCGCGGGGATCGCCGCCAGCTCGTCGCGGACGACGACGGCGTCCGCCGTCTCCAGCGCGAGGTCGGAACCCGCCCGGCCCATGGCGACCCCCGCATGGGCGGCGGCCAGGGCAGGCGCGTCGTTGACGCCGTCGCCGACGAACAGGACCTTGCGGCCGGCGCGTTGGAGCTCCCGTAGGGCCGTGACCTTGTCCTCGGGCAGCAGGCGGGCGCGTACGTCCGTGATGCCGGTGGCGGTGGCCACCTGGGCGGCGGCGCGCGGGTTGTCGCCGGTGAGGAGCACGGGTGAGGTGCCCGTCAGCGCGGCGAACCCCGCGACCGTCTCGGCGGCGTCGGCGCGCGGGCGGTCGGCCAGGACGAGCGTGCCGACGGGGGCGCCATCGCGTTCCACACGGACGACCGTGCCGCCTTCGACGTCGACGTCCGTGCCCGTGTCTGTGCCCGTATCCGTGTCCAGGCCCGGGTCGGGGCGGCCGACCGTGACGACCCGGCCGTCGACCGTGGCGGTGACGCCGTGTCCCGGCTTCGCCGCGAAGTCGCGGGCGGGGGCGAGGCGCAGGTCCCGGGCGCGGGCGGCGGCGACGATCGCGCGGGCGAGCGGGTGTTCGCTGGGGTGCTCGGCGGCGGCCGCCAGCGCCAGCAGGGCGTCCTCGTCCAGCCCCGATCCGGCCGCCGGGCGTACGGCCGTCACCTCGGGCGCGCCCTCCGTCAGCGTGCCGGTCTTGTCGAGGGCGGCCGTGTCGATCTCACCGAGGCGTTCCATGGCGAGCGCGGACTTGACCAGAACGCCGTGCCGGCCGGCGGTGGCGATGGCGGAGAGCAGCGGGGGCATGGTCGCGAGGACGACCGCGCACGGCGAGGCGACGATCATGAACGTCATCGCCCGCAGCAGCGCGCCGGTGAGGTCCGCGCCGAAGGCGAGCGGCACGGCGAAGACGGTGAGCGTGGCGGCCACCACGCCCACCGCGTAGCGCTGTTCGATCTTCTCGATGAACAACTGCGTCGGCGCCTTGGTGCGCGAGGCCTCCTCCACGAGGGTGACGATCCGGGCGATCACGGAGTCGGCGGGGTCGCGCTCGACACGGACGCGCAGGGCTCCGGTGCCGTTGAGGGTGCCCGCGAAGACCTCGTCGCCCGGGGTCTTCAGGACCGGCAGCGGCTCGCCGGTGATGGTCGCCTGGTCTGCCTCGCTCGTACCGTCGAGGACCCGTCCGTCGGCTCCGATCCGCTCCCCCGGCCGGATCAACAGCTCGTCACCGACGCAGAGCCGGCTCACCGGGACGGACTCCTCACCGTCGGCGATCACCCGGGTCGCCGTCGCGGGCGCGAGGTCGAGCAGACCGCGTACGGAGTCGGCGGTGCGGGCGGTGGCCAGGGCCTCCAGGGCGCCGGAGGTGGCGAAGATGACGATCAGCAGGGCGCCGTCCAGGACCTGACCGATCGCGGCCGCGCCGAGGGCCGCGACGATCATCAGCAGATCGACGTCGAGGCTCTTCCCGCGCAGCGCCCGCAGCCCTTCCAGCGCCGGTTCCCAGCCACCGGCGAGGTAGGCGATCGCGTAGAGCGGCCCGTACGTCCAGCCGGGCGCGTCGGCGAAGTGCAACGGGAGCGCCAGCAGGAAAGCGGCGGTCGCGAGGAGCGCCCAGCGGGCCTCCGGCAGTGCGAGGAATCGGGTGCGGCGGCGCGGGGCCGTACGGGCGGATGCGTCGAGGGCGGGGACGGGCGGGAGGTCAAGAGTGGAGGACACCCTGGCACCATACAGGAACACATGAAGACTCATTCATACCTTCATGTGCGATGGGTAAGATACGCCCATGGGTCATGGAGCCGTCACCGCCGCGCAGGACGCCGCCGCTCAGAACGTCACCTCGCGCGTGCGTCTGGACGCCGCCAATGTCGCGAAGGTGGCCACCACGCTCCAGGCCCTGTCCACCCCCTCACGGCTGCTGATCCTCGCGCGGCTGCGCGAAGGGCCGCTTCCGGCGACGGAGCTGGCCGCCGAGGTGGGCATGGAGCAGTCCGCCTGCTCGCACCAGCTGCGGCTGCTGCGCAATCTGGGCCTGGTCGTCGGCGAGCGCCGCGGCCGGTCGGTGGTCTACGCGCTGCACGACCACCATGTCGCCGAACTCCTCGACCAGGCGGTCTACCACGTGGAGCATCTGCGGCTCGGTCTCAGCGACGCGTCCGAGTAGCGCGAACACCCCGGCCGACGGCCACGCGGCAGATGCGGCCGCTGTACGCCGGCCCGGGTTCACGAGGGCCGGGTTCAGGCTCCTTCGACGTAGGGATAGACGCGGGTGAAGTCGGCGCCGGGTTCCGTCGCGGCGAAGCTCTCCCACAGGGCGCCGGTGGCCGCCCCGATCGGTGACGGTCTGCCCTCTTCCTCGACGGCGCGCAGATAGAGCTGCACGTCCTTGGTCATGAGCGTGTTGGTGAATCCGGCGGCGTAGCGGCCGGTGAGGACATGGTTCGGGAACTTGTCGTTCGTCGCGGCGCTGCGCCCGCTGGCCCCGTCCAGCACCTCCACCATGGTCGCCATGTCGAGGCCCACCGACCTGCCGAAGGCGACCGCCTCGCTGGTCGCGGCGAGCGTGGTGGCCGCGAGGAAGTTGTTCGCCAGCTTCAGTGCCTGGGCGAGCCCCGGGCGGTCCCCCACCCGGTGGCGGCGGTCGCTCAGGGCGGCGAGGACAGGCTCGACACGGGCGCAGGCCTCGTCGCTTCCCGCGTACATCACGGCGAGGGTGCGGGCACGGGCGCCCGCCACACCGCCGGACACCGGGGCGTCGACGTAGGCGACCCCGCTCGCGGCGAGCAGCGCGGCGACGGACCGGGCGGCGCTCACCCCGATCGTCGAGGTGTCGACGACGTGGGTGGTACGGCGGCCGGGGGCTGCGACGATCTCGCGCGCCACCGCCTCGGCCGCCGTGCCGTCGGGAAGGCTGAGCACCACCACGTCCGCCCGGCGGGCGACCTGGGCCACGTCGGCGGCGTGGACGGCACCCGGAGGAGTGCGCCGCGGGCCCGCGGCGTCGTGGGCCACCAGGTCGAGGCCGGCCCCGAGCACGTTCGCCGCCAGGGCCCCGCCCATGTTGCCGAGGCCCACGAAGCCGGCCGTCACCCGTGCCGCCCCCGCCGTCACGCTCCCTCACGCTCCGTCCGTACGGCCTTGACGCCGCGCCGGGCGGCGACCGCGGCGGGCACGCCGCAGTAGGCGGAGATCTGGAACAGCAGCTCGTCGATCTCCTCGTCGGTGACGCCGGTGCGCGGTGAACTGCTCGCGTGCAGACGGAACTCGTCCATCCGGCCCAGCGCCGCCGTCATCGCCATCACCAGCAGACTCCGGTCCCGGGGGCTGAGGGCGCCGCCCCGGGCCCAGACTCCCCACGCGGTCGCCGTGACGTGGTCCTGGAACTCCTGGCCGGCCCGGTCGGGGTCGGCGATGGCGCCGTCGACGTAGGCGTCGCCGAGCACGGCCCGCCGCACGGCGCGGGCGGCCCGCAACTCCTCGGTCTCTTCCATGAGTTCCCCCCTGCCGCCGATCCGGTGGGCGTGACGCGCGGGCATAACCGACTCTCTCTGAAGGAGAACATGCATCTCGCCGAGCGTAAATGAAGATTTCGCGGGGAGACAGAGGGGCGTCGGGGTAAACAGCTGGGCGCTCTGCCCTGCCCCGGCAACCCGACCCGGAAGGGTCAGCGGGTCTCCTCGCCCTGGGCGATCTCCACCTCGTGATGGAAGGCGAGAACGCCGGTCGCCGCCGCGGAGGCCGAGACGGTCGCGCAGGCGACGAGGAGGAGGGCGATCCAGGAGGCGGCTCGGGGGCGGCGGCCGGGAGCCGCGAGAAGGGCCGCGACCCGCTGGGGTACGGGGCCGGTGGTCGCGGCGGCGGCGAAGTCGGGGCGGGTGGAGCGGGCGGCTGTGGTGGCGAGGGCGGCGCGGGCGATGGCGCGCGCGGTCAGCCGCCGGTCCCCCACCGCCGTGGCGGCGGCCTCGTCCGCGGCGCGCTCGGCGGCGAGCGCGATGCTGTCGCGGACCGGGCGCAGTCCGGGATGGCAGTGCGCGGCGATCTCGGCCGCGACGAGGAAGCGGTGGTGGTTGCCCGCGTTGTGGGCCCGCTCGTGGGCGAAGAGCACCTCGCGCTCTTCGGGACCGAGGCTGCGGAGCATCCCGGTGGTCACGACGATGCGGTGCGGACGGCCCGGCAGCGCGTACGCGTCCGGGTGGGGCGATTCGATCACGCACAGGTCGCCCGCGGCCGGTCGGCGGTCGGCCTGGCTGCGGGCGGTGCGGAAGGCGCGCAGCTGGCGCAGGGCGGAGCGTGCGAGGGTCGCGGCGCCGACGGTCAGGAGGCCGGTGGCCGCCGCCGCCAGGGGCAGGACGATCAGGTTCGACGGGGTGCGCAGGGGGTGGACGAGGTCACCCAGGCCCGCCAGGACCGGCAGCTTGAGCAGGCCGGTGAGGAGCAGCGCGCCGAGCGCGGCCACGGAGGCGCCGGCCAGTACGAGGACCGTGAGGGTCAGTGCCCACAGGGCGGCGACCGGCGCGAGACGGTCGAGGCAGCGGCGGGCCAGCCCCGGCAGTGCGAAAGGCAGCAGAAGCGGGATGAGCAGCGGAATGATCAGCAGAGTGGTCATTACTCACCCGATTCTAGCTGCTCACCCGATTCCAGAAGATCACGAAGGAGGCGCTCGTCATCGGGGCTGAGCTGCGCGACGAACCGGGCCAGCGCCGTCTCCCGGTCCTCGTCCCGGTCGAGCTCGGTGTGCATACGCCGGGCGGTGAGTCCGTGCGGGTCCTGGACGGGGAAGTACGCGAAGCCCCGGCCCTGCCGCTCCCGGCCGACGAACCCCTTCTCGTGCAGCCTCGACAGGATCGTCGTCACCGTCGTACGGGCCAGCCCCGAGCCGAGCTCCGTCTGGACGCGGCCCGGGGTCAGGGGCGCGCCGGCGGCCCAGAGGGCGGCCATGACGGAGGCCTCGAGCTCACCCGCCGGTCGGCGTTCGTCCTTCGCGCTGGTCATGGGAACGATCCTCACCCCGGTATCGTCTACAGTTCAGTAGACCGTCTACAGGATTGTAGTCACTCGGGTGCCGTCACCACTGCGCCCGCCCGTCCAGTATGAGAGGGCTCCCGGCGATGGCCGCACCTTTGTTCGCAGCGTCACAGCTCGGATCACAGCTCGGGTCGGAGCTGGCGGTGAACATCCTCAGCGCACAGTCCCTGCTCGCCGCCTTCGGTGTGCTGGGTGTCGGCGTGGTGATGTTCGCGGAGACCGGGCTGCTGATCGGCTTCTTCCTGCCCGGTGACTCGCTGCTGTTCACGGCGGGCCTCCTGTGCACGGGATCGGGCCACGGCGGACTGAAGCTCTCCCTGGGGCCGCTTCTGGTCTGCGCCGCCGTGGGCGCGCTGGCCGGCTCCCAGTGCGGCTATCTCATCGGCCGCAAGGCGGGCGGCGCGCTGCTCGCCCGCAGCGGCTCGTCCCGGCTGCACGAAGGGGCCGAGCGCGCCGAGGAGCTGCTGGAGCGGTACGGCCACGCGAAGGCGATCGTGCTGGCCCGCTTCGTCCCGGTCGTACGCACGGTGCTGAACCCGATGGCGGGCGCGCTCCAGGTCCCCGCCCGCACGTTCACCGTGTGGCAGGTCGTCGGTGGTCTCGTCTGGAGCATCGGCCTCACTCTCGCGGGCTACGCACTGGGCTCGTCGATTCCGAACGTCGACCGCTATCTGCTCCCGATCATCGCCGTGATCGTCATCGTGTCGCTGATCCCGCTCGCCGCCGAGTTCCGCCGCTCCCGCAAGGCCGCGACCGCGACCGCGGAGAAGGGCGCCCAGGGATGATCCTCGCGTTCAACGGGTCGTCGATCGACGGCTCCACCTACACCTACGTGGTGAATCTCGCCCATGACTCCCCGCACTGGCTGGACAGCCTGGTGTCCGCCTGGTCGACGTACGGGCTGGCGCTGTTCGCCGTTCTCATGCTCGTGGGCTGGTGGCAGGCCCGTCGCAGCAGCGCCCGGGCGGCGATGGTCGCGCTCGCGGTGCCGCTGATCGTCGTCGTAGCGTTCGGGGTGAACTCCCTGTTCAAGATGGTCGTGCGCGAGGACCGCCCCTGTCAGAGCCTGCACGTGAAAACACTGGAGGCATGTCCTGCGCCGGGCGACTGGTCCTTCCCCAGCAATCACACGGTCATCGCCGCCGCGGCCGCCGTGGCCCTGCTCTACGTCTCCCGTCGCCTCGGCACCATAGCCCTGCTGGGCGCCTGTCTGATGGCCGTCTCCCGGGTCTGGGTCGGCGCGCACTATCCGCACGACGTGGTCGCCGGTGTCCTGGTCGGCACGCTGATCGCGATGCTGCTGACGACCCTCCTGCGCAGACTCTCCGACCCGCTGGCGGGCCGGCTGACGGACTCGCGGCTGCTGCGGCCGTTGCTGGTCTCGGCGTAGGCCCACGCCCACGGCTACGGCTACGGCTACGGCTACGGCTACGGCTACGGCTACGGGGAACAGGCAAGCACCCTTCCGGAGCTGCTGAAGGAGGACCATGCGGCACACGATCCTGGTTGTCGAGGACGATCACGCACTGCGTGACGTCCTGCTGCGCGGGCTGCGCGACGAGGGCTTCGACACCGTGCCCGCCCCGGACGGGGCGACCGCGCTGCGGCTGGCCGGGGACGACGTCGACGCGGCCGTGCTGGACGTCGGGCTGCCCGACGCGGACGGGCGGGACGTGTGCCAGGCGATCCGGGCCAATGGCTTCCTCTCACCCGTCATCTTCCTGACCGCCCATCACCACCTCACGGACCGGCTGGCGGGCTTCTCGGCCGGCGGCGACGACTATCTGCCCAAGCCGTTCCACCTGACGGAGCTGGCCGCCCGGCTGCGGGCGGCGCTCAAGCGCAGCGGACCGCTTCCGGCCACCACCGCCGGGGACCTGGTCCTGGACCCGGTCGGGCACAGCCTCACCGTCCAGGGCACCCGGGTCGGCCTCACCCCGACGGAGTTCCGGCTGCTGGCGGCGCTGATGGCGGGGTCCGGGGACATCGTGCGCAGGCGGGAGCTGATCAGAGCCGGCTGGCCGGAAGGCGCCCAGGTCAGCGACAACACGCTGGACCAGTATCTGACCCGGCTGCGCCGCAAGCTCCGGGACGGCGGCAGCGCGCTGACCATCACCACGGCGCGCGGCATCGGCCATCGGCTGTCATGAAGACCCTGTCAGGCGGTGTCATGAGGGCCCTGGCAGCCGGCGCGAAGGCACGGTCATGAGGGCGTTCGCCTCCCGCTGGTGGCCGCGCACCCTGCGAGGCCGGCTCTCCCTGGTCGCGCTCACCACGGCGACGATCCTGATGGTGATCCTCACGGTCGCGTTCAACACGGTCGTACGCCGTCACCTTCAGCACCAGGCGGACGACGAGCTGCGCACCCGGGCCGCCGCCGTCGCCGCGACCGTCGTCACCGACGGCTCCCGGGTGAGGGTCCTGGAGACCCCGGGCGAGGAGCTCCTCGACACGAACGTGTGGATCTACTCGGGCGGCCGACTGCTCGAGAAGCCCTCGTCCGCCACCGCCACCAGCCCGCTGACCCGCGCCGCCGGCCGGCTCGTGGCACGCGGCGCCCGGCACTGCGTCACCGTGCACAGTCACGACAAGGTACGGCTGTGCTCGCGCCCGGTGCCCGGTGGCAAGGGCGCCGCCAGCGTCGTCACCGCACTGGACCTCTCCCCGTACCGCGGGTCGGCCGACACGATGCTCTTCGCGTCCCTCGCCCTCGACGCCGCGATGCTCGCCTGCACCTACGCGCTGACGCGGCTGGCGGTGGGCCGCGCCCTGCGTCCCGTGCGTTCGATGACCGAGCACGCCACCCAATGGAGCGCGATAGCCTCCCAGGAGCGCTTCGGCGCCGTGGCCCGTCCCACCGAACTCGCCCAGCTGGGCGGTTCGCTCGACGCCCTCCTCGACCGCATCCGCGCGCTGCTGCGGCACGAGCAGCAGCTCACCCAGGAGCTGTCGCACGAGCTGCGCAACCCGCTCGCCCGGATCATCGCCGAGCTCGACTGGTGGGGAGCCCGCCCCCGCTCCGACGCCGACACCAAGGCCACGCACGCGGCGATCGCCGACGCGGCCCAGTCCATGCGCACGATCTGCGACACCCTGCTCGACGAGGCCCGCGACAGCGCCGCCACCGCGCCCGGCACGGCCGATGTGCTGCCGGTGCTGCACCGACTGGTGGACCGCCTCGGCCCCACGAAGGCGGGCGTGGAGGTCGTCGTCACCGCCTGCGACGCGCGGTTGTCGGCCGGGGTGCCGGACGCCCTTCTGGAGCGCATCGTCAGCCCGCTGCTCGACAACGCCCTACGGCACGCGCGTACCCGGGTCGAGATCCTGGCCCGCGCTCGGCCCGGCGGCGTACGCATCGAGGCGGCGGACGACGGTCCCGGCGTACCGGCGTCGTTCGCGGCGCAGCTCTTCCAGCCCGGCCGGCGCGCCGATCCCGGGGACGGACACGGCGGAGCGGGCCTCGGGCTGCCGCTGGCGCGACGCCTGGCCCGCTCCGCCGGCGGGGAGGTGGACCACGACGGGCGGCGCACCCGCGGCGCGACGTTCGTGGTCACGCTTCCCGCGGGTTGAGCACGTCATCCCGCCTGAGGACCTCTGCTCGCGGCCCCTACGGGAGGCTGAGCTCCTGCTCGGACTCGGTGACGTCCTTGCGGGTCATCGACAGGTACACCACCAGAGCGAGGATGACCGCGAGGAACAGCACGCTGGTGACCGTGGTGCCCAGGCCCAGGCCGCCGTCGCCGGTCGGCTGCGAGAGGTAGTCGCCCATCGAGGCACCCAGCGGGCGCGTCAGGATGTACGCGATCCAGAAGCTCAGCACGGCGTTCAGGCCGAGCGCGAAGTGCGCGACCGCCACCGCGGCGATGGCGAGGCCGAACAGGATCGCGGACACCCAGTATCCGAGGGCCATCTTCTCCGCGACGAGGTCACCGGCCGCGGTGCCCAGCGCGAAGGTGAACAGGACGGCCAGCCAGTAGTAGGCCTCGCGGGACACCGTGTCGATGCTGTGGATGGACAGCGTTCCCTCGCGGCGGTACCAGATGGCGAAGACGACGGCGAGGGCGACGGCGAACACGGTGGTGCAGGTCGTCAGCGACACGCCCAGATTGTCGGTGAGGTTGTCGCTGATCAGCGTGCCGACGACGCTGATCAGGGCCACGGCGAACCAGTACACGCCGGGCCGGTAGGCCTTCGTGCGGAACTGGACGACGAGGACCCCTATCAGCAGCGCGCTCATCAGCAGCGACACGCCGGTCAGGCCCATGCCCAGGTTCGAGTTCAGGAAGTCCGCCGCGGTCTCGCCGACCGTGGTGCACAACACCTTGATGATCCAGAAGTACGCGGTGACCTCGGGAACCTTGTTCCAGCGGAGGCGGTGGCCGGGGGCCGCCCCACTGCGGACATAAGCCCCGGGCGTCTCAGAAGTCTCAGTCATGGGGCCGACCCTGGCAGCGGGACCCTGAACACATCCTGACTACCGGGTGGCGCGGGCGACCGGGACGACAGGGGCGACAGGGACGAGCAGTGTGAACGTCGTGGGGTCGCCGCCCGACAGGAAGAGTCTGCCCCCGAGCGACACGGCGAGGTCTCGGGCGAGGGCGAGACCGATGCCCGTACCACCGTTGCTGCCGCCGGTCCGTCCGCGTGCGAACAGTCCTTCCGGCTCGGCGGTGACCGTTCCCTCGTCGGCGACGTCGAAGGCGAGGGCGTCGTCGAGGTCGCGGACCGTGACACGGACGCTGCCCCGGCCGTGCGTACGGGCGTTGTCCAGGAGGACGCCGAGGATCTCGGCGACGGGCCGGCCTGGCACCAGGACATCGGCCGGGGCGTCCTGGACTCCGCAGTCCAGGCGCCTGCCGTCCTGGGCGAAGAGCCCGTGCCACCGGGCGTCGGTCTCCGCCAGAAGGTGGACCACCGACCGGTCCGGCACGACCGCGCCCGGCGGGCCGGGCGAACCCGCGAGCCGCAGCACCTCCTCCACCGTGTCGTGCAGCCGCCGAGTGGCTTCCAGCGCCTCCTCCAGTGCGGGGCGCAGCCGGGCGTCGTCCTGCGCGAGCCCCGCCTCCAGGGTGAGCTGCAGCCCGGTCAGCGGGGTGCGCAGCTGGTGGGAGGCGTTGGTGGTGAAGTCCTTCTCGTGGCGCAGGAGTTCGGAGAGGCTGTGCAGCATGTCGTTGTGCGTGCGGGCGACCTGGTCGATCTCGGCGATGGTGCTGGGCGCGGCCCGTGCGGTCAGGTCGCCCTCCATGACGGCGCGGCAGTGCCGGGAGAGGCCCTCCAGCGGTGCGGCGAGGGCCCGTGCCTGACGCCGGGCGACGAGGACGGCGACGGCGAGCGCGAACACGGCCGCGCCGAGCAGGACCGCCCAGTCCACCAGGACACGGTTCCTGACGGCCGACACGGCGGAGGAGGCCCGTACGACACCGATGACCTGCTCGGCGTGCGAGACGGGCACGGCGACCACGAGCTCACCCCCTCTCTGGGTCCGCGCGATGACACCACGGAACGCACGGCGGACCGCCGCGTCCCCGCTGCGGGGCCCGGTGCCGGTGTGGAGCCGGGGTTTCGGGTCGTACAGGCCGAGGCGTTCGCCCGGTCCCGGCGGGGGCAGTTCGGCGGGGTCGCCGGTCGCGTAGTCGGGGTTCACGCGTACGGCGGCGGCCAGGGCGGCCCGTTCGAGGGAGTCCCGCTGATCGGCGTAGAGGGTGGCCCGGACGGCGAGGGCCAGCGGGATCGCGAGGAGGACCAGCGCGACCAGCACCGCGGTGACGGCCACCCTCACGACACGCTGTCTCATGCCCCTCATGATGCGGGGCTGCCACCGGATCACGCGGGGCGGCCACGCGCTTTTGCCGTCGTCTAACCCTCGCCGTGCGGGGCGTTAACCGGGCCGCTCCTAACGTCGGTGCCATGACCGTCCGGTCGGATCCGCACCGGTGCGGCAGGGGTTTCCAGGAGGGCAGTGGCCATGGCACGCGTACGTACCGTCCTTAGTCCCGGGATCGTCGGGCTCGTACTCGCCGCGGCGGTGACCGCCGGGTGCTCCGGTTCGAGTTCCGGGCCCCCTGCCGCCTCGCACGCGTCCTCCGGCTCCGGCTCGGCCTCCGGCTCCGCCACCGCGGCCGGTGCCGCCCCGGCACCCACCGAGTCCAATCCGCCCGGTGACATCCCCGACAACCAGGCGTACGTCGCCTTCCGGCCGTCGGGGGGCGGGTTCACGGTGAAGGTGCCCGAAGGCTGGGCCCGTACCGGCCAGGGCGGTACGACCGTCTTCACGGACAAGCTGAACCGCGTCGAGATCGCCACCGCGTCCGCCTCCTCGGCGCCCACGCTCGCCTCGGTCGGCTCCAAGGTCGTACCCCAACTGCGCGTCCAGGTACCGAAGTTCAGCGGCCCCAAGGTGTCGCAGGTGAACCGGCGCGCCGGAAGCGCGGTGCTGCTGAAGTACCAGGGCGACTCCGCGACGGACCCGGTCACCGGCAAGGTCGTGCGCGACGCCTTCGAGCGGTACACGTTCTACCGGCAGGGCCACGAGGTGGACCTCACCCTGTCCGGGCCCGTGAACGCCGACAACGTGGACCCGTGGCGCATCGTCACCGACTCCTTCTCGTGGAAGTGACCGTGAGCGCCATGCCGACCCGGCCGGGCACCGCGCCCGTCCGCACCTGCCAGGCATCCCACGACGAGGCCCTGACCGCCCGGGAGCTGTACCGCTTCTTCCGGGCCGGCGAGGAGGAGACGCTCGCGCTGCGCGGGGTGTCCCTGCGGCTGCGGCGCGGCGAGACGGTCGCCGTCGTCGGACCTTCCGGCGCGGGCAAGTCCACGCTGCTGTCCTGCCTGGCCGGTCTTGACGAGCCCTCCGGCGGCGAGGTGCGGGTGGCCGGCGTACGCATCAGCCACCGGCCGGAGACCGAGCGCGCCCGGCTGCGGGCCCAGCACATCGGCGTACTCCTGCAGACCCGCAACCTCGTCGCCCACCTGAGCGTGCGCGACAACGTCCGGCTGGCGCACAGCGCCGTACGCGGTCGTCCAGCCGTGTCCGCACGGGAGTTGCTGGACGAGGTGGGGCTCGCGGGGCGGGCGCACGCGCTGCCCCGTCAGCTGTCCGGCGGTGAGCTGGCCCGGGCAGGGCTGGCCGTCGCCCTCGCCAACTCCCCCGCCGTCCTGCTGGCGGACGAACCGACCGGCGAGCTCGACGGGGGCACGGAGCGACTGATCCTCCAGATGCTGCGCGACCGCGCCGCGCTGGGCTGCGCGGTGCTGATCGTCACGCACAGCGCGGAGGCCGTACGCGTCGCCGACCGGGTGATCGCGCTGGACGACGGGAGGGCCCACGATGTCTCCGGATGAGCCCACGGCCGTCCCGGACGACGTACTCGTCGTCTGCCGGGACGCCGCTCTCACCTTTGGGCGGGGCGCGAACGCGGTCGTGGCGGTGCACGGCGCGCACCTGCGGGTGCGGGCCGGGGACCGGCTCGCGATCGTCGGCCCCTCCGGGTCGGGCAAGTCTTCGTTGCTGCATCTGCTGGCCGGACTCGAACAGCCCACGAGCGGCACCGTCACGCGGCCCGCCCTGACCGGTTCCCAGGACATCGGCCCCCGCACGAAGCCCGGCGATCGTAAGTCGGCTCCCGAGCCCGGCATCAGACGTGACATCGGACTGGTCTTCCAAGGGGACAGCCTGATCCCCGCCCTCGACGTCGTCGAGAACACCGCGCTGCCGCTGGTGCTGGCCGGGGTGCCGGACCCCGATGCTCGACGAACGGCCCTCGAGGCCCTTGCCCAGGTCGGCGCCGAAGACCTCGCCGAGCGGCTACCGGAGGAGATCTCCGGCGGCCAGGCCCAGCGTGTCGCCGCCGCCCGCGTCCTGGCCCAGGCCCCACGGCTGATCCTCGCCGACGAACCGACCGGGCGGCTCGACCACACCACCGGCGGCCACGTCCTGGACGCCCTGCTCACGGCGGCCGACCGCACGGGCGCGGCCCTTGTCGTCACCACGCACGACCCGGCGGTCGCCGCACGGCTCAGCACCCGGCTGACCATGCGCGACGGCCGGTTGCTCACGGCGGAGACCACCGGGGATCCGCAGGACACGACGGAGGAAGCGTCATGATCACCGCCTGGGCGGGCGGTCTCGCCCGTCACCGCACCGGCCGGCTGCTGGCCGCTCTGGCCGGCATCGCCCTGGCCGTGGCCCTGATCGCCTCGCTCGGTTCCTTCCTCACCGCGTCGAAGGCGACGATGACGCAGCGTGCCGTGCGCTCGGTCGCCGTGGACTGGCAGGTCGAGGTCCAGCCGGGCGCCGATCCGGCCGCGACGCTGTCCCTGGTGCGGAAGACGCCCGGCATCAAGACGGCCCTGCCGGTCGGCTTCGCGCACAGCGGCGCGTTCGTGGCCACCGTGCGGGGCAGCACGCAGACGACCGGCCCCGGCATGGTCCTCGGCCTCCCCGACGGCTACCAGCAGGCCTTCCCCGGCGAAATCCGCCCGCTCACCGGCCGCACCACCGGCGCCCTGCTGGCCCAGCAGACCGCCTCCAACCTGCACATCGCCCCCGGCGACACCGTCGGTATCCGGCTCCCCGGCACCGCCGTGCGCCGGGTCCGGGTGGACGGCGTGGTCGACCTCCCGCAGGCCGACTCCCTCTTCCAGCGGGTCGGCGCCCCCAGTCAGACCCAGCCCGCCGCGCCCCCGGACAACGTCGTCCTGCTCCCCTCCGCCGTGTTCGCCTCCCTCACCCCGCCCGCCCCCGCCACCACCCAGATCCACGCGGCCCGCGACGCGAAGCTTCCCTCCGACCCCGCCGCCGCCTTCAGCTCCGTGACCCGCGCCGCCCACAACCTGGAGGCCCGCGCATCGGGCGGTGTGATCGTCGGCGACAACCTCGGCGCCGCCCTCGACTCCGCCCGCCAGGACGCGCTGTACGCGCAGATCCTCTTCCTCTTCCTCGGCGTGCCGGGCGCGCTCCTCGCCGCCGCGCTGACCGCCACGGTCGCCGCGGCCGGGGGCGAACGCCGCCGCCAGGAGCAGGGCCTGTTGCGCCTGCGCGGGATGCGCCCCCGCCGGATCGCCACCCTCTCCGGACTCGAAGCCGCCCTGGTGGCCGTCACCGGCGGCGCCGCCGGGCTCGGCATCGCCGCGCTGACGGGCCGCGTCGCCTTCGGATCGGCCTCGTTCGGGACGACGGCGAGCGCGTGGATCCTCTGGTACGCCCTCGCTTTCGTGCTCGGCGCCGCCGTGGCCTCGGGCGCGGTCCTCCTCCCCGCGCTGCGCGATCTGCGCACGGTGACGGTCGCCGACACCCGCAAGCAGGAGCGGCGGCCGGGTTCGGTGTGGTGGATGCGGTACGGCCTCGACCTCGTCCTGCTGATCGGCTCCTGGCTGATCTTCCGCGCCTCGTCCGGCAACCAGTACGCCCTGGTGCTCGCCCCGGAGGGCGTGCCGAGCATCTCCGTGTCGTACTGGGCGTTCCTCGGCCCGGCGCTGCTGTGGATCGGTGCCGCCCTGCTGCTGTGGCGGCTCACGCTCCTCGCGCTGACGTACGGCCGTCCCGTGCTGACCCGGCTGTCGCGGCCGCTCGCCTCGAACCTGGCGGGGACCACGGCCGCCGTCCTCTCCCGGCGCCGCCGTCCACTGGCCCGCTCGGTGGTGCTGCTGGCGCTCGCGGTGTCGTTCGCCATCTCCACGGCGACCTTCAACTCGACGTACAGGCAGCAGGCCGAGGTCGACGCGCGGCTCACCAACGGCGCCGACGTCACGGTCACCGAACCGCCCGGCGCGCGGATCCCGCCGAGCGGGGCCGACACGCTGAAGATCTCCGGCGTACGTCGGGTCGAGCCGCTCCAGCACCGGTTCGCCTACGTCGGCTCCGACCTCCAGGACCTCTACGGAGTGCGCCCCGACTCGATCGCCTCGGCCACCTCCCTCCAGGACGCGTACTTCTCCGGCGGCGGCGCTCGCGCCCTCATGAACCGGCTCACTCAGCGCCCGGACGGACTGCTGGTCAGCGCGGAGACCGTCAACGATTTCCAGCTCTCGCCCGGCGACACGGTCAACCTGCGGATCCAGGACGCCCGGACCAAGGCGCTGCGCACGGTGCCCTTCCACTACGTGGGCGTCGCCAAGGAGTTCCCGACCGCGCCGAAGGACAGCTTCTTCGTCGCCAACGCCTCCTACGTGGCGAAGGCGACCGGCAGCGACGCGGTGGGCGCGTTCCTGCTGGACACCGGTGGTACGCACCAGAAGCAGGTCGCCGCGCGGCTGCGTCACCGGCTGGGCACCGGTGCCACCGTCACCGACCTCACCCAGACCCGTGGCACCGTCGGCACCAGCCTGACCTCCGTGGACCTGGCCGGCCTCACCCGTATCGAGCTGGCCTTCGCGGTGCTGCTCGCGGCCGGGGCGGGCGGGCTGGTCCTGGCGCTCGGGCTCGCCGAACGCCGCCGGACCTTCGCCATCGCGACCGTGCTGGGCGCCGGGCCCCGGCAGCTGCGGGGCATGGTCCTCACCGAGGCGATCCTGCTGACCGCGGGAGGCCTCGCGGGCGGCGCGCTGATCGGCTGGGCGCTGTCGGAGATGCTGGTCAAGGTCCTGACCGGTGTCTTCGACCCGCCGCCGGCCAGTCTCGCCGTCCCCGGCGGCTATCTGACGCTGACGGCCTGCGCCGCGACGGCGGCCATCCTGATCGCGGCCCTCAACGGAGTACGCCGCGCGGCCGGACGCCCCGCCGTCGAGGAACTCCGCGACCTGTGACCGCCACTTCGAGCCGCAGATCGGCCTCCGGCCCCCGCACGCCCGCCTCCGGCCCCGCACGCGCCGCCGGCCCTACGCTGCCCTTCATGCGAACGCCCGCCCCCGCACCGGACCACCGTCGCTTCGGCCGACCGCGTGTCCTCGTCGTCGAGGACGACGACACGATCGGCCGTCATCTGGAGTCGGGCCTGCGCAGCAACGACTACGCGCCGACGTGGAACCGGACCGGCGCGGGCGCGCTCGCGGAGTCCGCGCGGTCGTCGTACGACGTGCTGTTGCTGGATCTGGGGCTGCCGGACATGGACGGTCTCGACGTGGCCCGCACGCTGCGCGCCCGCTTTCCCGAGCTGCTCATCGTGATCCTCACCGCCCGCACCGACGACATCGACGTCATCGCGGGGCTCGACGCCGGAGCCGACGACTACCTGGTGAAGCCGTTCAGCCTGACCGTGCTGCTCGCCCGGCTCCGGGCCCATCTGCGCCGTCGGGCCATCGCCGACCCGCCGCAGGAACCGATCCGGCTCGGCGACCTGGTCGTCGACGTCACGGCACGCCGCTGCACACTGCACGAGGACGAGATTCCGCTGCGGCCCAAGGAGTTCGAACTGCTCGCCGTGCTCGCCCGGAACGTGGGCGCGGCCGTCTCACGCGAGACGCTGATGGCCGAGGTGTGGGACGAGAACTGGTTCGGCTCGACGAAGACGCTCGACGTCACCATGGCGGGACTGCGCCGCCGGCTGACGGACACGGCGTCCCGTCCGTCCCGGACACCGCGCATCACGACCCTGCGGGGGCACGGTTACCGGCTTGAACCGCCCTGAGGTGCCACGGCATTCGGCGAGCGCCGACAGGGGGCGGGGCCGGAGTCCCACAGGGACCTTGCGGCGGGCTCAGAGGACCTTGCGGCGGGCCAGTACGGCCAGTGCCAGCAGCCCGGGGATCAGGGGCAGCCACACCGTCAGCAGCCGGTAGCCGAGGACCACCGACGCCGCCGCGCCGCCCGGGACTCCGGCCAGTGTGAGGGCCACGGCGAGCGCCGCGTCCAGCGAACCGATCCCACCGGGCGTGGGCAGGAGGACGGCGGCGCTGCTCGCGGCGAGGTAGGCCAACGCCACCTGGGCCGGGGGGAGCGGCAGTTCGAGGGCCTGGGCCACGGCGACGACCACGGTGGCGTGCAGCGCGGCGAAGGCCAGCGAGCCGCCCCACAGCGCGGCCGCGCGCGCCGGGACCTCGTGCACGGCACGGACGTCGGCCAGCACGGCCCGCAGCGCGCGCCGCAACGGCCCGCGCAGCAGTACGGCGGCGGTGACCACCACGGCGAGCGCGATCGCGACCACCGTCGCCGAGATGTGCGGCAGACGGAGAAGGCCGGGGCAGGCCAGCGCGAGCACGGCGATCAGGAGGCCGCGCGAGACGGCCCCGGCGGTGGCCTTCACACCGAGCGCGGTCGCCGACCTGACGACCGGCAGACCGCACCGGGTCAGGAAGCGGAGGTTGACCGCGCCCGCGCCGAGGCCCGCGGGCAGCACATGGTTGGCGGCGGAGGCCGCGAACTGGACGGCCACCAGCTGCCCGGCGGGCAACGGCCGGGTCACCGCCCCTTGTTGGGCGAGCGCCGAACACACCCAGGTCGCCACGGTGGCGACGGCCGCCACGAGCAGCCAGCCGCGGTCGGCCACGGCCAGCCGACCGGCGCCGGTCGCGATCACCGGCCAGTGGCGCCGGCCGAGACAGATCGCGCCCACCATGACGGCGAGGGTCACCGCGGCGTGCAGGGAGACCCGCCTGCTCACGGCCGTCGCGGTCGACGTCCGGACGCCGGGCGGAAGGACGGTCATGTCGCCCCGCCTCCCTGGACGACGGGGGCGACGTATGCCATCAGATGACCGACGCGGTGCGCTTCCCACGTGCGGGCGTACGCGGGTGGCTTCTCGCCCGGTGTGGTGAGCACGCCCACCGGGATCCGCTGTCCGGCCCGCACTATGGCGCCGACGGTGGTGTTGGCGTTGTTTCCGCCGGTGTCGACGGAGGAGCAGCCGGCGTAGAAGGCGACCGGGACGTCCTCGTAGCCGGTCAGCGTGCAGGGCGGCTTCACCCCCAGCCGGTGCAGCTCCGTCGCAGCGTCGGCCCAGTCCTGATGGGAGACGGTGGTGCCGTGCACGGTGCGCTCCAGCACCGCGAACTGCACGGCGAGATGCCCGGCCAGGCCGAGCGTCACCAGGGTGACGGCCACCGGTCGCCAGGCGCCGCGGGGCGCGGTCAGCAGGTGGATCAGGCCGTCGGCGACCGGGATGGCCAGCAGGATGTACACGGGCAGCAGGAAGCGCGGCGCCGCGTATCCGATCATGAAGAGGTACGGGAAGCCCGCCGTCGCGGCGCAGGCCAGGAGCAGCAGGCTGCTTACCCCACGCCGGGCTCTGACGGCGATCACCGCTCCGAGGACGGCCACGACGGGCAGCGCGAACCACCACAGCAGCACCGGTGGGGCGGGCATCGCCCCGGTGCAGGGGCGGCACAGGACGCGCCCGCCGAGGCTGCGCAGCTGGTCGCCGACGGCGATGTTCCACCCCAGGCCGCCCTGGACCTTGGAGCCGTCGGAGAGCCGCTGGGGCAGGCCGCCGTAGCTGACATACGCCTCGACGACCCACTCGCCCCCGCCGGCGACCAAGCCCGCGACGAGCGCCACCAGCACCCGCGGGCGCCGCCAGCGGCGTACGCACACGACGAGGAAGAGCAGCGGCACGGTCACGTAGACCGCGTCGGTGGGCCGCATCCACGCCATCAGCGCGGCGCTCAGGCCCACGCCCCACAGCGCCGCCCGGTCGAAGCGGTCGGCCTGGGCGCGCAGGAAGCAGCCGACGCAGGCCAGGGCGCCGATCGCGACCCAGTAGTTGGGCATGGCCTGCGGGCCGTAGAAGAGGGTCACCCAGAGCGTGGCGAAGAGGGCACCCGCCGCCGCCAGAACCCGCATGGGGAACAGTCCGCGCCATACGCGCAGCGCCACGAACAGGCCGAGTCCGGAGAGCACCGCGAGATAGACGCGCAGCAGGGCGGTGGACGAGGACCAGGACGCGATCGGTGCCACCAGCAGCGGCACGCCGCGGGCGCGGGGGGCGCTGAAGAAGGCGGCGGGGGCATGTGAGCCGACCTGGCTGACGTAGACGGTCTCGTCCCAGCCGAGCCCCATGCCCGGCCGTACCAGGAGCAGTTGGGCCAGGGTGAAGGCGCCCGCGACCAGGGCGAGCCACTGCTGACCGTGCGGCCGTCCGGAGATGCGCCCCGTCGAGGGCGGACTGTGGCGATGGGCGCCGAGGAGCGGAAGGTTCACGGTCTTGGCCATCATTCACCCTTCGCCCTACAGTCTGTAGGGTCCTTCACCCTACAAGACGTAGGGTGAAGGAGGAAGTTGCGCAAAACACGGTCAAATTACCGTGGATCGAGCGGGGACGCAGTCCGGGGACACACCCTCGTACCGCCCCTGGGCGCACTCGCACGCCCTCACCACCCCCCGCACCCCTACGCGCTGTAAGGTGACGGACATGGCTCGCACAGGCCCCCACGGCAGAGCGGAACGACGCAACGCCGGTGAGCTGGAGAGCGAGGTCCTCGCCGCCCTCTGGGCCACCGACAGGGCCCTCACCCCCGCCGACATCCAGGGCGAGATCGGCGGCAACCTCGCCTACAACACCGTTCACACCATCCTCAAACGCCTGTACGACAAGGGTCTGGTCCTGCGTGATGTCGACGGTCGCCGCGGCGCGTACCGGCCCGCCAAGAACGCCGCCGAACTGACCGCCGAGGCCATGCACGAGGCGCTCGACCGGGGACCCGACCCGATCGCGGCCCTCCAGCAGTTCGTCACCGGCCTGAGCCCCCAGGAGGAAGAGGCCCTGCGCGATCTCCTCGGGGGGAGCGGGATGTGAGGATCGACGTCTACATCCCGCTCGTCCTGCCGCTGCTGCTGACGGCCATCGCACCGCAAGTGGGCCTCAAGGTCTCCCCCGCGCTGGCCGCCCGGGTCCTCACCATCGCCGCCGTACTGGCCGCCACCGCCTCCACCTGGGCGCTGCTCCTGCTCGCCGCCACCCTGGTCAACGAGGCGCCGCGCGTGGCCACGGAGGCCGGCGAGGACGGCCGGCGACTGCCCGAACCGGTCCCGGTGGCGATCGCCGTCGCCGCGATCATGCTCCTGTGGCTGATCGGCTTCCGGCTCGTTCGCGCCCTGCGCGCCCACTACGCGACCCGCCGCGTCTACGAGCGGCTGTGCGAGGGGCATCCGCCCGACAGCGAACTCATCGTCGCCGCCTCCTCGACGCCCCGGGCCTTCGCGATCCCCGGCACGCCGGGCCGGATCCTGGTCACGGCCGCCATGCTCGGCGCGCTGGAACCGGCGGAGCGGCGTGTGCTGCTGGCCCACGAGCGCGCCCATCTCGCCCACCGCCACTCGGTGCTGTCGACCGCGGTGACCCTGGCCGCCGCCGCCAACCCGGCGCTCGCACCCGTGCGTACCACCGTCGCCTTCCTGGTGGAGCGCTGGGCCGACGAGGAGGCCGCGCGGCGCGTCGGGGACCGCCGTACCACCGCCCGCGCCCTCGCCCGGGCCGCCCTTGTCGCCCAACGCGCCCGGCCGGGCTGCGCCCTGAGCTTCTCCGAACACGCGGTCACCCGCCGCATCGCCGCCCTGCAGACGGCCCCGCCGCCGAACCTGTGGTCCATCGGCGTGGCCGTCCTCGCCCTGGGCGCCCTGCCCGCGTTCGGCGCGCTGGACGCCACCGGCGATCTGCTGCGCCTGCTCGGCGAGAGCCTGCCGCTGTAGGCCCTGCCGGGGCCCGCCTTTCGGATCGGGCCCGGCTCGCCGGGCTCAGGTGGCGAGCGTCCTGCGCTCCCGCAGGTGGGCATAGCCCATGAGACCGACGAGCACCGCGAACAGCACGGCCGACGAACCCGCCGTACCGAGGTCGAGCCCGCCCTTGGCGGTCGGCTTGGTGAGGAAGTCGCCCGCGGTCGCGCCGAGCGGACGGGTGAGGACGAAGGCGATCCAGAACAGCACCACGTTCGGCACCGCGGGGACGCGCATCAGCGCGACGAGGACCGCGAGCAGCCCGGTGACGAGCAGCGCGCCGCCCGCGTAACCAAGCCCGGAGCTGTCCGACAGGAAGTCGCCCATCGAGGTGCCGAGGGTGTTCGACACGAGGATCGCCGACCAGAAGAGGGCCTCGGCCCGGAAGGTCACGATGTCGCGGATGACGAACGTCATCCCGGTGAACTTCCAGACGGTGAAGATCACGACCAGCAGCGAGATCAGGATCGCGGCGCCCACGGGGTACCCGAGGCCCAGGCCCTGCGGACCCCAACCCAGCGAGGTGGCCCCGTCGGAGAGGTACTTGGCGCTGGCGTCACGGTTCATGAAGTCGGACATCGTGGTGCCCGCCATGCTGGTGGACAGGATCACCGTCCAGTAGAAGAAGGGGTTGTACCGGCGCGACCTGAGCTGCACGACCAGCGTGACCACGAAGATCAGGAACAGCAGGATCGTGGTGAGGAAGTAGCCCAGCTTGAGGGTCTGCGCGAAGAGGTCGCCCGCGGTCTCGCCGAGTGTCGTCGCGGCGATCTTCATGATCCAGAAGGCCAGGGTCACCTCTGGCAGCTTCTTCATCACGGAGGCGCCGGGGTCGGCGACTTGGGGGTCGGCGGCAAGGTCCGTCTTGTCCAACGTTCGCTCCTGGGGGGTGCATCGACGTCCCCCCAGGGCCACGGCCGAAGGAGGCCGCGTGTCCGTTGGCTCAGTGTTGCGCATGCCCGCGCGCCACGCCGGTCGACGTGGCGGTCGCAGCCTGAACACACCCTGAACGCGCGATCACGCCTCCGGGCGGCCGTCCCGCGCAGGCACCCCTCACAGGTGCCTGGATGAGCCGCTACGGCTCAGTGCACCGGCCGGGTGAGGAGCGCCAGGGCGCGGACGTGGGCGACGTGGGCGGTGGCGGGCAGCCGGGTGAGGAGTTCGCGGGCCCTGCGGGCGTAGTCGTCGGCCATCGCGTGCGCGGTGTCCAGGGCTCCGGTCCGCTCCAGCACGGCCCGGATCCGGCACAGGGCGAGCTCCGGTTCGGTCTCGTCCAGCAGGGCATGACGCAGCACCGCGCGACTCTTGGGGTCCGCGCGACGGTGGGCGATCAGCACGGGCAGAGTGGGTCGCCGGTTGCGGACGTCGCTGTCGGAGGGCTTGCCCATGGTGCGCGCGGCGATCGGGTCGTACGGCAGCACGTCGTCGCGGATCTGGAAGCAGATCCCGAGGTGGTCGCCGAAGTCGCCGAGCAGTTCCGTCGTCGGGGCGTCACCACCGCCGAGAATGGCGCCCACGCGGCAGGCGGCCGCCAGCAGCACGGCGGTCTTCGCCCGGGCCATCGCCACGTACGCGCCGACGCCCAGTTCCAGGTCGCCGCGCATCGCCAGTTCGTCGAACGCGCCCCGGCAGATCGCCACCCCGGCCTCGGCCTGCGCCGCCATGGCGCGCTCGACACGCTCGGCGGGCACCCCCAGGCGACGGCACTCGGAGAGCGCCGCGAACCAGGAGAAGAACAGGGCGTTGCCCGCGACGAGGGCCTGGGCGGGTCCGAACTCCGTGTGGACGGCCGCGCGGCCGCGCCGCTGGGTGTCGCGGTCGATGATGTCGTCGTGCAGGAGGCTGCCGACGTGCGCCCCCTCGACACCGACCGCGGCGGGCAGCACCGCGCCCAGTTCCCCACCCACCGTGAGCGCCGCGTGCAGCACCAGCGAGGGTCGCAGGAGCTTGCCCGGCGGGATCATCGCGTACCGGTGCACGGCATCCAGCCCCACCGAACGCCCCGGCCACCGCCGAACGAACTCCGCCTCCAGAAGCTCCCCGAACTCGACACGGGGCGAGGGGGGATCGGGCGGGGGTCCGGGCGGACGGTGGGGCACGGGGCTGGGACCGGGGTCGGGACCGGGGTCGGGGTCGAGACCGGGGCGCAGGTTGGGGCGCGGGTTTGGGCTGGGCGCAGGGTTGGGGTCGGGACCGGGACCGGGGTCGGGGTCGGGACCGGGACCGGGGCGCAGGTTGGGGCGCGCGTTTGGGCTGGGGTCGGGCACAGGCCTGCAGTGGGGCGCGGGCCCGGGCTGGAGCCGGGGGCCAGGGTGGGGACTGGGCTCAGCCCCGGGGTCGAGTCGAGGCTTCGGCTGAGCCCAGGGACCGGGACGGGGACTGGGCTGATTCCCGGAACCGGGTTGAGGCGTGGCATGACGCCGGGGTCCGCGTCGGGTATTGGGCTGACCCTCGGGTCGGGCTTCGGGCCGGGCCTGGGGCTGAACTTCGGGCCGCACCTCGGACCGGGCGTCGGGCCGCACCTCGGACCGGGCCCGGGGCCGCACCTCGGACCGGGCCTCCGGCCGCACCTCAGGCTGCGCCTCGGGCCGGATCTGGGGCCGGGCCTCAGGCTGCGCCTCGGGCCGGATCTGGGGCCGGGCCTCAGGGCAAGGCGCGGCGGTGGGTGGGGCGTCCTCGTCAGGTGGTTCGGTCATGGAGGCTCCCCCGTCACCCGCTTGCATGAGCGTGGCGATGGACCCACCTCAGCAGACCCGCCACCTCGCCGGAACGGCTCACGCGCATCCCGTGGGAGCACGCCCCCGCCCGCTGCGGGAGCTCGTGCTCCCACACCACCCGATCAGACGGTTTCACTGCACGGACGCGACCACAGTCAGAGATAGTCGACCGGTCGTACAATTGCGTCATGGGACGAACCAGCGACGCCAGGGAAAAGATCCTCAGCGCCGCGCAGTCACTCATCGAGCTGCGCGGTTACTCGGCGCTGGGGGTGGCCGAGATCTGCAAGGCGGCCGGCGTGCCCAAGGGCAGCTTCTACTACTTCTTCGCGTCCAAGGAAGCCCTCGCCCTGGCCGTGCTCGACGAACACTGGGACGCCCAGAAAAGCGCCTGGGCACGCGTCCTGAACAGTGACGAGGAACCCCTGCGGCGGCTGTACCGGCTCTTCGAGGAGACGGAGGCCGGCCAGCGCGCCGGCCAGCAGAGCTGCGGCACCGTGTCCGGCTGCCTGTTCGGGAACCTCAGCCTGGAGATGAGCAACCACACCGAGCCCATCCGCACCCGCCTGCAGGAGATCTTCGACGCGCAGGTCGAGATGGTCGAGTCGGTCATCAGCGAGGCTCGTGAGCGCGAGGAGGTCACCACCCTCGACAGCCGGGAAGCGGCACGGGCGGTGGTCGCCCAGTTGGAGGGGCAGGTGCTGTTCGCCAAGCTCTACAACAACACCCGCCGGCTCAGCCCCCTGTGGGCGAACTGCCTGGCCCTGCTCGGTGCCCGCGCCCCGCAGGAGGCCGTGGCGGGCGCCTGACGCCCACCACGACACTGTTCAGAGCGTTCAAGAGGGTTCAAGAGACGTCGACGACCGCCGCAGCGAATGCCTCGGGTGCTTCCTGCGGCACGTTGTGACCGATGCCCTTCAGCGCCCGGTGTTCGTACGCGCCCGTGAAACGCTCGCGATAAGAGGCACCGTTTCCCGGCGGCGTGAAGGGATCCAGCTCGCCGTCAAGGGTGATCGTCGGCAGCGAGATGGCGGGACTCGCGGCAAGTCGCTTTTCCAGACGATCGAATCGCGGGTCACCCTTGGCCAGACTCAGTCGCCACCGGTAGTTGTGGATCACGATGGGAACCCAGTCCGGATTGTCGAAGGCGGTCGCGGTCCGGTCGAATGTGGCGTCATCGAAGTGCCATGTCGGGGAGACGTTCTTCCAGATGAGTTTCGCGAAATCGTGCCTGTACTGCGCGAGGCCGAGCCGCCCCCTTTCGGTGGCGAAATAGTACTGATACCACCACGCCCACTCGGCCTGCGGCGGCAGCGGCGCCTTGTTGCGTTCACGGTTGGTGATGAGATATCCGCTCACGGAGACCAGGGCCTTGCAGCGCTCCGGCCAGAGCACCGCGATGATGTCGGCCGTCCGCGCTCCCCAGTCGAAGCCGGCGAGGATCGCCTTCTCGATCTTCAGCGCGTCCATGAGCGCGATGATGTCGAGCGCGATCACCGACTGCTGGGCGTTGCGGAACGTCTTGTCCGAGCGGAACCGTGTGGTGCCGTGACCGCGCAGGTAGGGCACGATCACCCGGTAGCCCGCCGCGGCGAGCCTGGGAGTCACATCGACATAGCTGTGAATGTCGTAGGGCCAGCCGTGCAGCAGGACGACCGCGGGGCCGTGCGCGGGGCCGGCCTCCGCATATCCCATGTTCAGCTCTCCGGCACGGATCTGCTTCAGCGGGCCGAAAGAGGTGTGCCTTCCGGACTCGGACGCGCGGTCCGACGGAGAAGCCGAGGCGGAGGCCGATATCACCGGGAGCGTCGGCAGCGAGGCTCCGGCAGTTCCGATGGTGAGAATCCGGGAAAACGTGCGCCTGTCTATGACATTCACCTTTCTTGACCGGTGCGCGGAGACTGGAGGAATCGACAAGGCCGACACGTCGTGAAGGACGTCATGAAGGACGTGACGCATGAAGTCATGTGCCGTCGCCGCCTCGCCAGATGTTGTCGAAGGCCGCGTCCTCGATGCTTCGCCGTTGCCGTACCGCTTCCAGTTCGGTCACCGCGCCGTTGACGGCGGCCAGTACGGTCAGGACCGAGTCGTCGACGAGACCCGCGGCCTCCTCGGTCGACTCGTCGTGGATCCCCACGGCGGCCGCTAGGACGGTGAGGATGGGCTCGCCCGCGGTCCAGCGTTCGTCCGCGTGGCTGCGGTCCGGCGAGTCGGCCGCTTCCGTACGGCCGCCGCCGAAGGGAATCCAGCGGTGGCGCGGCCTGCTGAGCCGTCCCTCCGCCTCCAGGTACGCGCGATAGGCCGCGGACAGCCCACGGCCCCGGCGCCAGAGCCAGTCGTCCACGGACTCGTACGGCCTCTCCCGGACCAGCGACGCCACGGCCCCGTCCAACAGACGGTCGCCCATGGTCCACTGCGCGCCGGGCACGATGCGGTCGTCGTCCTCCAGCGTGATGGCCTGGGCCTCGATGAGGTCGACCAGTTCGGCTCCCGCGAGGGCCAGCGACAGGTCGCCCTGCTCGACGGGCCGGCTGGACGGGACGTCCATGGCGATCATCAACAGGTCCCGCGGTGTGGTCATGACGGACTCCACGTCTGAGTCATCGGTGGCTGCCCGCGTCCGCGGCGGATTCCGTCGGTGCGGGCTGTCGTACCGGGGCGGTAGCTCGCACTACCACCATGTGGTGCGGGAAGCCGATGCGCAGCACGGCGGCGGCCGCGGCCGCCACGAGAACCACGGAAGCGGCCAGGAGCAGTGCCTGCTGATAGCCGTGGTGGAGCAGGGGCGCGGCCACCAGCGGGCCGAGGATCTGGCCGACGGAGTATCCGGCGGTCAGGAGCGCGACGGAGCGGGGGAACTCCAGGTGGGCCCCGGTGGCGAGAGCGAGGGTGCTGACCCCGATGAACGTCGCGCCGAACAGCACCGCGGAGGCCAGGGCGGCCGGTGCTCCACCGATCAGGGCGGGCAGCGCGATGCCCACCGCCTGGACGACGAGCGCGGCCAGCAGCAGGTCGGGGCGGGACCAACGACGCCCGAGCCGGGCCCACAGCGCGGAGGAGGGCACGGCGGCCAGCCCGACCAGCACCCAGGCGCCGCCACCGAGCGGTCCCGGGGAGCTCTGCTCGATCGCGGCGACCAGGAACGTACCCGCGATGATGTAGCCGATGCCTTCCAGCGTGTAGGAGACGAACAGGGCGGTGAACCAGCGGTGCGTGCGCGGCCCGCGGCTGGAATCCGCGGTGGCCGCAGTGCCTGTGGTGGCCTCCGTGGCTTGGGTGGCCTGAACGGCCTGCATGGCCTGCGTGGCCCGCGTTGTCGTAGGAGGCGCTTCGGGGCGGAGGTTCCACGAGGCGACGGCGAGGAGCGCGGCGAGTGCGGCCGAGGCCCACCAGGCGGCCCGCCAGTCGGCGACGGGGCGCAGCACCAGGACGAGCAGACCCGACAGGGCGATGCCGGCGCCGACCCCGCCGAACGCCCATCCGGGCAGATGAGCCGGGTACTCCCGCAGGTGGCTGAGGAGCGAGCTGACCGCGATGACGAAGATGAGAGCGCTGGCGACCCCGGCCAGCAGCCGCAGCGCGAACCACCCGGTGGTGTCGTGGGTGGCGGGCATCGCGGCCAGGGTGCCGGTCAGCACGACGAGGGAGGTGCGCAACAGGGCCCGCGAGCGGACCACCGCGGGGGCCAGGATGCCGACGAGCGCGCCGAGGAGATAGCCGATGTAGTTGGCGGTGGCCAGGTTCGCGCCGGCGCCCGCGGACAGCCCCGCCCCGGCGTGCATCAGCGGGAGGATCGGGGTGTAGACGAACCGGCCGACCCCCATGCCCGCGGCGAGTGCCGCGGCGGCCTGGGCCACGTGGCGCCAGGGCGAGTGCGGCGCGCCGGCACTTCGGGCCGGGGAGGCGCGCAGGGCTCGTACGCTCATGACGAAGTCCATGTCGCACCAGTCCATGTCGCACCGGTCCCCGCCGTCACCGCGCGGCGTCCGTCCGGCCCGGGTCGTTCGGGTGGGACTCGAGCGCGGTGACGGTGAGGCTCATCCACGGGCGCAGCGGCAGTGTGCCGAGCACCTTCTCGTGGAGTTCGTCCTCGTCACCGGCACACCAGATGCCGATGCTGCGCAGTTCGCCGACCGGGCGCCACAGCCGTGCCAGGTTGCCGGTGGCGGCCAGTTCCCGGGCACGGACGGCCTCGGCGGCGCGCCGCCGGTCGACCTCGTCCTGAGGGGTGCCCTCGGGGATCGTGGTGGTGATCTCGACCAGGAACTCTCGCATGGTCCTGCTCCGCTCGATGGGACGTCCGGCGGGCACCGGAACGCCGCGTGGGCTGAGGGTGGTCGGCCGGAGGAGCGCAGAGGTCATCCGCCGTCAGATGTCCCGCCGTGCCGCCCTCGGTCGGGCTTCCCTGGGCTCCATCGTCCGCCTGTCACGGGGGCGATGCCACGACAGGCTTCCTCCCTGCTGAGAGGCACGGCCTCGCACCGACGTAGCATGACCAGCGTGGAGTTGCGCCAACTGCGGTATTTCGTCGCCGTCGCCGAGGAGCTGAACTTCGGCCGGGCCGCCGAGCGCCTGCTGATCGCGGGCCCCTCTCTGTCCCAGCAGATCAAGGCGCTCGAACGCGACCTGGGCGTACGGTTGTTCGATCGCGATCGTCGCTCGGTGTCCCTCACCGCGGCCGGCTCGGCCCTGCTCCCCCACACCCGCGCCCTGCTCGAGCGGGCCGACGACCTCCAGCGGCGGGCCGGCCGGCTGTTCGGATCAGAACCGGTGCGGCTCGGCTACGTCAACTGGCTCCCGTCGGACCTCACCGCCCGCACCGCCACCGTGGCCCAACTCCACCTCGACGCATGGGTCGCACCCTCGCACACCCAGGCCGCCCGGGTCGCCGCGGGCGGTCTGGACCTCGCGGTGTGCTGGGTGCGGACCGAGGACCTGGAAGAACGCGGCCTACGCGCCCGGCTCATCGGCGCCGACCGGCTCTACGCCGTCGCAGGCGGTGACGACACGGGCGACGTGGCCGCCCGGGACACCGCCGTCCTCCTCGACGACGACACCACCTCCTGGTCGTCCTGGAACGTCTACGCCGAAGAGCTGGCCCAGGACACCGGGGCCCGCGCGGTACGCATCTCCAACGGCGGCATCACCGGACCGGCGTTCTTCGATCACGTCCGGCGCTGCAGTCGCCCGGTGATCAACTCCCCCAAGGGTCAGACTTCTCCGCTGCCGCCCGATCTGGTCCAGCGCCCGGTCACCGCACCGGCGATCTACTGGACCTGGTCGCTGGTCTGGCGCGAGAACGAGGACCGCCCGGCCGTCCTCGCGGTCGTCGACGCCCTCTGCGACGGCGTGGGCGACCTCGGCATCCGCGCCCCGGGCGCCTGGCTGCCCGATGGGGATCCGCACCGGTAGGGCCACCGGCCCACTGACCTGGACTGGGAGGCCGCGCCTACCAGCAGGGAGGAATTCGGTCCTGGCCATACCCTTGTTGACCTTTGACTTCTCCACTCCACCCCGCCTAGCTTTCGGATAGTCGACCGGTCGGCTAGTACTAGCGAGATCGGCGACCCGTCAAGAAGCCCCCGCTTCATCACGGAATCACGGAATCACGGAACCCGGAGAAGATCAGCATGAGCTCTCAGAACCAGAAGGTCGCCGTCGTCACCGGAGCCTCGCAGGGCATCGGCGCGGGCCTCGTCGAGGCCTACCGCAAGCTCGGGTACGCCGTCGTCGCCACCTCGCGCACGATCGCCCCTGCCGACGACGCGGGAGTCGTGACCGTCCAGGGTGACATCGCCGACCCCGCCACCGCCGAACGCGTCATCGCGGCAGGCGTCGAGCGGTTCGGCCGTATCGACACCCTGGTCAACAACGCGGGCGTCTTCATCGCCAAGCCCTTCGGCGACTACACCCAGGACGACTACGCCACGGTGACCGGCGTGAACCTCGACGGCTTCTTCCGCATCACCCAGCTGGCCGTCGAGCACATGCTCGCCCAGGGCGGCGGCCACATCGTCAACGTCACCACCAGCCTGGTCGACAACGCCGACTCCAACGTGCCCTCCGTACTCGCCTCGTTGACCAAGGGCGGCCTCCAGTCCGCCACCAAGTCCCTCGCCATCGAGTACGCCACACGCGGCATCCGCGCCAACGCCGTTTCGCCGGGCACCATAAAGACCCCGATGCACGCCGAGGAGACCCACGAGGCCCTCGCCGGGCTGCACCCGGTCGGCCGGATGGGCGAGACGAGCGACATCGTCGACGCCGTGATCTACCTGGAGAACGCCCCGTTCGTCACCGGCGAGATCCTCCACGTCGACGGCGGCATGAGCGCCGGCCACTGACGGAACACGACAAGGGGAGAATCCCGATGAACAGCACGACGGACAGCGACACGCAAGCGATCCTGCGCGGCGTCCTCGACCAGTGGAAGGCCGCCGTCGACGGGCACGAACCGGAGCAGGTCGCCGCCCGGTTCACCGAGGACGCGATCTTCCAGGGGCTGCACCCCTACAGCGTCGGAAGGCCGGGGGTCGCGGCCTACTACGCCTCCCAGCCCGTCGGCATGGCCGCCGCGTACCGGATTCTCGAGACCAGACGCCTCACCGACGACCTCGTACTCGGTTATCTGAGCGTCGACTTCTCCTTCACCGACCGCCCCACCCTCAACGTCAAACTCGGCGTACTGGTGCGACGCGTGGGAGAGACCTGGTACATCAGCCACTACCAGGTGTCACGGCTCGAGTAGTCCGGCTCCCTTACAGGGACTCCCTACAGGGACTTCACCCAGGCCGCGGTGTCGCCGGGGCGGCCGAAACGAAGGGTGTCGAGGGGCGCGAAGCGCCGGTCGCCGGTGCGGCGGGTGATCTCGCGGCGCCGGTTCGCGTGCTGGGACCAGGCCCACCAGAGGGGGTGTTCCCGGCTCAGCCAGCCGGTCCAGGTCTCCCTGTTGTCACCGAACAGCGGCTCGCGTGTGACGGTGCGGCGAACGGAACGGCGCAGGACGCGGGGCAGGACGACCCGTTTGGGATAGTCCAGCCATATCACCGTGTCGGCCCGGTCCCACATCAGGTCACGGACCTCCGGATAACCGAGGGAGTCGATGACCCAGCGGGGTTCGGCCGTGATCCGCAGTACGTCCTCGCGCAGCTTCTCGTTCACGGCCCACCCGGCGCCGGTGAAGTAGAGCGCGTCCATCTCGTGGTAGGGCAGGCCGAGGCGAGCGCTCAGGCCCCGGGCCAGCGTGGACTTACCCGCACCGGTACTGCCCACCACCAAGATCCGCCGCATCCCCGCACCCTGACCGAGCGGGACCCGTCCGCGAGAAAGGGCCAGTCAGCGGACCTGCGCGGCGAACGCCTCGTACGCCGGCTCGTCGAAGAGGACGAACGTGACCTCCTCGACGGCCGTCCGCGTGGCCCGTACCGTCTCCACCGCGATCCGGGCGGCGTCGTCCATCGGCCACCCGTAGATACCGGCGGAGACGGCCGGGAAGGCGACCGTGCGGGCGCCGAGTTCGTCGGCCACCTTCAGCGACTCCCGGTAGCAGGAGGCAAGGAGTTCCGAGCGGTCCTCCTCACGGCTGAAGACCGGGCCGACCGTGTGGATCACCCACCGCGCGTCCAGCTCGCCCGCGGTGGTGGCGACCGCCCGGCCCGTGGGCAGCCCCTTGCCGTAGTGCGAGGCGCGGAGCCTGCGGCAGTCGGCGAGGATGGCGGGGCCGCCACGTCGGTGGATGGCCCCGTCCACGCCTCCCCCGCCGAGCAGCGACGAGTTCGCCGCGTTGACGATCGCGTCGGCGCTCTGACGGGTGATGTCTCCCTGGACCAGGGTGATGGCGGTCATGACGGCCTCGGCCTCCTCGTATGCGGTCTTCGATCCTCGCCGCATCGCGCTCCGGCCGCCACGCGATATCCGACTGTCAGACGACCACTCCGTCGATCTCGAAGGTCTGCACGGACGCAGCGGAGAAGGCCGCGGTCAGCGTCTTGCCGCTCAGATAGGTGTCCGAGTGGGCGGTATAGAGGTCGCCGCTGCCGGAGGTGACGGTGTTCCAGCGTCGTACGAGTCCACCGCTGCCCCCGCTGACCTGGCTGAACCTGGACAGGTCGAAGGTGAGGTTCTGCGCGGCGCCGGAGTTGACGGCCACGACGACCAGGCGCTTCGCGCTCGCGTCGTACGCCGCTGCCGCGTATCCGACACCGGTGTCGATGATGGTCATGCCGGGGCGGATGTGCCGGCTGAACTGGGCCATCACGTAGTACTTGGTCTGGACGGTCGTCGGCTGGAGGGTGCTCTGGTCGTAGGCGATCATCGCCCAGCCGGTGCTGGGGTCCATCACCTGCCAGTAGACCCACGCGGTCGGGTGCAGCCAGCGGAAGTCCAGGCAGAGGTTGCTCGCCAGGGTGAGGCCGGTGGCGTCGGAGTCGCCCGTCTCGGAGTTCCACAGCCGTTTGCCCGCCGTGGTGACGACGTCGGTGTAGAGGAGGTCACGGCGACCGCCGGAGCCCTGGTACCCGTGTACGTTGACCCGGTTGACCTGGGCTTTCGTGGTCGAGCTGAAGGAGTTCCAGGTCGTGCGGGCCAGGTCGTAGTTCGTCTCGTCGGACGCGGAGACCAGGGTGCCGGTCAGACCGCGCTTGTCGAGTTCGCTGCGCAGATACGGAAGGACGGCCGCCTGGACGGTGGCGTCCATGTGGCAGCCCTCCTGGGTGCCCGTCGCCGTCCACCAGCTGGAGGAGGGCTCGTTGAACGCGTCGACGGAGCTGAAGCTCACACCCCAGTTGTTCTTCGCGTAGAGCGCCACTGCGGCCAGGTGGGAGGCGTGCTGACGGTAGTTCCAGGACTGGAGGTTGTTGCCGCCGTCGGACGCGCCGGACGGGTTGTGGTTGAGGCACATCCACCACATCGGCGAATTGGCGAACAGCTCGCTGACGGCGCCGCGTTGGGTCGCCTTGACCAGGGCCGCCCGCTGGTTGGCGTCGGCCGTCCAGTCCCAGGCGGAGGAGGTGGGGTCCTCGTTGTTCCAGTCCTGCCAGTACCCCTCGATCTGCTTGAACGCGGGGATGTTGGCGGAGGCGACCATGCTCGCGCCGCTCACGGTGTTCCCACTGCACGCGCCCAGGTTGTAGCGGGCGATGTTGAGGCCGAGGCCCGGCAGCGTCTTGCCGCCGTACGCCACGGACTTGGTGGTGAAGAAGATGTCGGCGAAGTCGTCCCGGGCGCCGAACACATTGGCCCACCAGGCGAGGGAGGTGCCCCAGCCCTCCCAACTGCCGTACGTCGTACCCGGGTTGACCCCGATGGTCGCGTCGGCCCGAGCGGTGCCCGTGGCCAGCGCACTGCCGAGCAGCGCACCACCCGCCGCGGCCAGCACCGATCTGCGCTTGATCATGTGGAAGTCTCCTGTCACGGTCATGCCACGGCCCTCTCGCATGATCGGGCCGGGGCGGGACGTTGTCGAGACGCGTGACAGCGCTTTCTTCCTGTGAAACGAGGCACGGATGTGACGGCTCGCGCCGCCTCCGGCCAGGACGAGCGACCGCCTCTGATCAGGACTGGTGGTCGCCTCTGATTAGGGCTGGTGGTCGGCTCTGATCAGGACCGGTGGTCGCACCTGATCAGTACGGGCGGCATCCTCCGGTCAGGGCCGGCGCAGGCGCCGCCATACGGCCTTCGCCGCGTTGTGCCCCGACATGCCGTGCACACCGGGGCCCGGCGGGGTGGCCGAGGAGCAGATGAAGACGGCCGGGTGCGGTGTGCTGTACGGGAACAGGGACAGCCTGGGGCGCAGCAGGAGTTGGAGTCCGGAGGCGGCGCCACAGCCGATGTCGCCGCCCACGTAGTTGGCGTTGCGCGCGGCGAGTTCGGGCGGGCCTGCCGTGGCGCGGGCCAGTACGCGGTCGCGGAAGCCGGGTGCGAACCGCTCCAGCTGCCGCTCGATCGCGTCCGTGAGGTCACCCGTCCAGCCGTTCGGAACATGTCCGTACGCCCAGAAGACCTGCTTGCCCTCCGGGGCCCGGGAGGGATCGACGACGCTGGGCTGCACCGTGATCAGGAAGGGGGCGTCCGGCGCCCGGCCCTCGCGCGAGGCGGCGCGCAGGGCGCCGGCGATCTCGGCGCGGCTCGCGCCCACCTGCACCGTCCCGGCGGTGCGTGCCTCCTCGGCCGTCCAGGGGACGGGGCCGTCCAGGGCGTAGTCGATCTTGAAGACGGAGGCCCCGTAGCGATAGTCCTCGTAGTACCGCCCGAAGCCCGCGATGCGGGACAGCGCGGCGGGTGAGGTGTCGAAGACGTACGCGCGGGCGGGCGGCAGGTCGTCGAGACGCTTGACCTCGTAGTCGGTGTGGACGGTGCCGCCGAGATCCTTGAGGTAAGCGGTGAGGGCGTCGGAGACGGACTGGGAGCCGCCGCGCGCGACGGGCCAGCCGCGGGCGTGCGCGGCCAGCGCGAAGACCAGGCCGACGGCGCCGGTGGCGATGCCGTCGAGCGGGGCCATGACGTGTGCGACGAGACCGGCGAACAGCGCCTGGGCCCGCTCGTCTCGGAAGCGCCGCATGAGCCAGGTCGAGGGCGGCAGCCCGGCCAGGCCGAAACGGGCGAGCGTCACCGGGTCGCGGGGCAGGGCGGTCAGTGGCAGGGACATGAAGTCCTGGGTCAGCGTGTCCCACTTGGGAAGGAAGGGGGCGACCAGTCTGCGGTACGCACCGGCGTCGCGCGGGCCGAACGAGGCCGCCGTCTCGGCCACGGAGCGGGCGAGCACCGCCGCGGTGCCGTCGGGGAACGGGTGCGCCATCGGGAGCTTCGCGTGCAGCCACTCCAGGCCGTACCGCTCCAGGGGCATCGCTCGGAAGGCGGGTGAGTTGATCCCGAGGGGGTGGGCCGCGGAACAGGGGTCGTGCCGGAAGCCGGGGAGCGTCAGCTCTTCGGTGCGGGCGCCGCCGCCCACGGTGTCCCGTGCCTCGAACACGGCCACGGAGAAGCCACGGCGGGCCAGCTCCACGGCAGCCGTCAGTCCGTTCGGCCCCGCACCCACCACGACCGCATCGAGCATCGACGGCACCTTCGGACTCCTTTGTCAGCCGACGGCCACTGGACATCAGGATATGCCGGGGGACTGACAGCCTTGATGGCGCGGGGGGTTGGGAGACGGGGAGTCGTCCGGCGGGCGGGGGCCTGGGGCCGCCGGTTCAGGGGCCGCCTGGGCCGAGGGTCCGCCGGACCTCAGGTCGCCGGGGTCCGGGACCCGCCAGGGACCAGAAGGCCGTCCGCTGTCACCTTGTGCCGACGAGGCCACCGGTGTGAGACAGGTGCGCGCTCCGGTGCACATCGTCGAGAGCGGCTACCTCAACGGCGCCGTCATCCGCCTCGACGGCTCCAAACGCATGGCCGCACAGCGAGCGGCGCGATATCGGAACATCGAAGCCATTGCCCTAGCCCTTGCCCGTTCCCGGTCGTCGTCCGGGATGCTCGGCGTGTCGGTGGGGTCAGAGGCCGGCGGTCAGCAAGCCCCGTACCCGTCGGGCCGTGGTCTCGTCGCGGGCCGCCGTGAAGGGGAGGGTGTTGCCTCCCGTGATGCGGAAGGGTTCGCCCGTGAGGGTCAGGTGGGCGCCGCCCGCCTCCTCTACGAGGAGCAGGCCCGCCGCGTGGTCCCAGGCCGCCTCCCAGGAGAAGGCGGTCGCGTCCAGCTCGCCGCGGGCGACGGCCAGATACTCCAGCCCCGCCGAACCGCAGGGACGCGGCCGCACGCCCTCGGTGCGCAGGCCGAGGAGAGCCCGCTTCTGCTCGTCGGTGGTGTAGTCGGGGTGGGAGGTGGCTATCTCGAGGTCACGGCCGGGCGTGGGCGCCCCCGGGCGCAGCGGCTCGCCGTCGAGACGGGCACCCCGGCCGCGCACGGCGACGGCGAGCTGGTCGCGGGCCGGGGCATAGGTCCAGGACGCCTGGACGACCCCGCCCACGGCGAGCGCCACGAGCGTGCAGAAACCGGTGTCACCGTGGACGAACTGGCGGGTGCCGTCGACCGGGTCGACGATCCAGACCGGGGCCTGCCCCTGGATCGCCTCGTACGTCGCCGGATCGGCGTGGACCGCCTCCTCGCCGACCACGACCGAGCCGGGCAGCAGCTTGGCGAGCACCTTGGTGAGGTACTCCTCGGCCTTGCGGTCGGCGTCCGTGACCAGGTCGTGCGGGCCGCTCTTCTCGTCGATCTCATCTGCGGTCAGCTGCCTGAAGCGCGGCATGATCTCGGCGGCGGCCGCCTGCCGGATCGCTTCTTCGACGTCGGACGTACGGTGCGCGAGAAACTCGTCGATGGTTTCGATGTCTTCGATCATGGCTCCATGACAACACGCGCCACTGACAATCCCCGCACCTCCGGTGCACTCCGGGTGGAATCGCCGTGAATTCCCGGAGTTGCTGATCAGCGACCCACCGCGTACCCCTGCATCCCCCGCGGGTTCGCCGCCGCCGACAGCACACCCGTGTCCGGATCCCGGGCGACCGCGCACAGTCGGCCCTCGGACCAGGCCTCCGCGACCTCGACGTCATGGCCGCGACGGCGCAGCTCTTCGACGACCGCCTCGTCCGTGCGGGACTCGACGGTGAGGCTGCCCGGCCGCATGCCCCGTGGGTAGAACGAGCTCGGGAAGCTGTCGTTGTGCCAGTTCGGGGCGTCGATCGCGCCCTGGAGGTCGAGCCCGCCGCGTACCTCGGCGCGCAGCGCCACGGCCAGGAAGAAGTGGGTCTGCCACTGGTCCTGCTGGTCGCCACCCGGGGTTCCGAACGCCAAGACCGGGACTCCGTCGCGCAGCGCCAGCGAGGGTGTCAGCGTCGTACGGGGACGGCGTCCGGGTGTGAGGGAGTTGGGCAGCCCCTCCTCCAGCCAGGCCATCTGGAGCCGGGTGCCGAGCGGGAAGCCCAGCTCGGGAACGACGGGGTTGGACTGAAGCCAGCCACCGCTGGGGGTGGCCGCGACCATGTTGCCCCAGCGGTCGACGACGTCGAGGTGGCAGGTGTCGCCCCGGGTGCTGCCGTCCCGGGCCACCTCGGGTTCCCCCGCGGCCCTGGCGACGGTGGGTTCGCCCGCGCCCGGTACCGCCAGCGCGTCGAAGCCCGGCTTCCCGGCGGCGCCCTCGCGCGCGTGGCCACTGATCGTCGGGGTGCGCCCTCCGGGACTGCCGGGACGCAGCTCGCTGGAGGCCTTGTAGCCGATGAGCGCGCGCCGCTCGGCGTTGTACTCCTGCGACAACAGCTCGTCGAGGGGCACCTCGGCCGCGTCCCCGTACCAGGCCTCCCGGTCGGCCATGGCGAGCTTGCAGCCCTCGACGAGCAGGTGGACGTACTCCGCGGAGCCGTACCGCGGCAGCTGGGGCGGGAGCAGGGCGAGCTGCTGGAGGAGGACCGGACCCTGGCTCCAGGGGCCCGCCTTGCACAGGGTCCAGCCGCGCCAGTCGTACGTCGCGGGCGCCTCGTAGCTCGCGGACCAGGAGGCGAGGTCGGTGGCTGTCAGGGTGCCGGTGTGGCGGTTTCCGCTGGTGTCCATGGTGGGCCGCCGGGCCTGCCGTACCAGGGCCTCGGCGATGAAGCCAGAGCGCCAGACGCGGCGCGCGGCCTCGATCTGCGCCACGCGGCCGGTCTCTCCGGAGACCTCGGCGAGCAGTCGGCGCCAGGTCGCGGCGAGGGCGGGATTGCGGAACAGTTCGCCGGGGCGCGGCGCCTTCCCGCCGGGCAGGTACACCTCGGCCGACGAGGTCCACTCCGTCTCGAAGAGCGCGCGCACCGACTCCACGGTCTCGCCGACCCGCTCCACGGGCGGGTGCCCGTCCTCCGCGTATCCGATGGCGTACTTCATGACGTCGGCGAGGGACCTCGTGCCGTGGTCGCGCAGGAGCAGCATCCATGCGTCGAAAGCGCCGGGCACGGCGGCGGCGAGCGGCCCGGTGCCGGGTACGAGATCCAAACCGAGTCCCCTGTAGTGGGCGATCGTCGCTCCGGCGGGCGCGACGCCCTGTCCGCACAGCACACGCACCTCGCCGCCCGCCGGGGCGAGGATGATCGGGACCTCGCCGGCGGGTCCGTTGAGGTGCGGCTCGACCACGTGCAGGACGAAGCCCGCGGCGACGGCGGCGTCGTACGCGTTGCCGCCGTCCTCCAGGACGGCCATCGCCGACTGCGAGGCGAGCCAGTGCGTGGAGGACACCATGCCGAAGGACCCTTGAAGCGTGGGTCGAGTAGTGAAGTACATCTCTCACCTCGGTGTTTGCGCGCGTCGGCCGGTACCCGTCGGTCCTCCGGACTCGCCGTGGGAGGAATCCGGGGAGTTCCGGCCCGGCTCCGGTCGCCCTGATCAGGCAGCAGACTACCGATCGGACGCGCTCTCACTTCGGCGCCCACCGGCGGGCACCTGTCGCCCCCGTCCGCGCGTCGAGGTGCCGTGCGGGACGGCACCTCGACGCGGTTCTCGTCGGGCGGAGACTCTCGGTCAGACGACCGGCAGCTTGCCCTTGGCAGTCGTCACCGTGCCGAGGTAGGTCGCCGTCTTGCCCTTGACCCAGTACACCTTGACGCGGACCTTGTGGCCCTTGGCGATCCGGGGCGAGATCTCGCAGTCCTTGACGGAACTGGTCTCACAGGTGTTCCGCCGCTTGCCCGTGGTCGCGTCGTAGGTGACCGCTCGGATCGAGTGCCCGTCCTTGGCCGAGTCGATCACGTCGGTGAACTGAGGTCCCCCGGAGGAGTTCCGCGGCTCGAACACCACGGTCGCGACGGACTTGCCGTTCTTCTTGAACGAGCCGACGTAGTTGCCGCCGGCGAAGGAGGTTCCCGTGCCCAGTGCCAGTGCCAGCCCGGTGGCGGTGACGGCTGTGCCGACGCGGGCCATGATGTGCCGATTCATTACTCTCCCGTTGATGTGCTGTGCCGCTGAGTACGCGGCTCGCGGACTGTAGCTCACACATCTTTGTGAGTCGGAATCAACTTGAGCCCGGTCGAGCCGGCGGCGGTACCAGGAGATGGACCCTCAGACACCTGAGGGACGGGACGAGTTGGCCATGTTGATGAGGTCGTCGATCGCGATTCCCGCCTCGTCGTTCGCGACAAGGTCGCGGACCGAGCGGATGATGTCGACCGCGGAACTGTTCATGTGCACCGCATGGCGTGTCGGCCCGGGTCCTTGCACGCCGTGGTCCTTGCAAGGCGATGCCGACTTGGAGCCGAGGGTTCAGCGCGCAGGGCGCACGGCAGGCCGATTGCCCGATATCGACCGTCGGGACGCGACGCCCGCTCATCTATGGCCAAAACAGATCAAATCGCGATGCGATCTGTGCGCCGCCCGTGTTTGCATGGCGCCAACGCGGCGGGAGGCCACGTGAGTTGGGCTTGTGCACCCCTGCTGCGAAGACCAAGGCGGTCACGCCACAGGCGGGCGCACCCGCCGGGTACCGCAAGCAGCCCAACCCCATGACCACTGCGGTCCACCGCACCATGGACTGCTACCACATGCCCATCAAGGTCGCGGGCGGGGTTCGTTTTTGTGGTCATCGAGGCCGCGACGGGCAATCCGACCTATCGATGGGTGCACAGGTCACGGCGTTCCCTCCCCTCCTCTTTCTGGCCCCACAGTCTGGCCCCACAGTAGGGGGCTCGCGGGGTGGCTATCGAGAACGGCTCACGATGAGGTGCGTGAGGCCGTCCAGGATGCGCTGCAGCCCGAAACTGAAGACGTGTTCGGGGTTGTACACGCCCTGGTGAGCCGCACCCGCGGCACTTCCGACCCGAGCCGCGAGGGGGAAGCGGGCAGGATCGAAGACCCTGGCCAGAAGCGGCGCGTTGGCGGCCCACCACTGCTCGTCGGACATGGCGCTGTCGCGGGCGGCGGCCTGAGTGTCGAGATCGGCGCGGGCGACGGACTGAACGAAGCCGAGCACGAAAGTGAGGGCCGCGTCCATGTCGACATCGTCGAGCCCGAGGCCGTCGAACGCGGCCAGTTCGTGTTCGTACTTGGCCATGAGCCCGGGACCGAGCGGCGGGCGCGTGGTGGGCAGGGTCGCCACCCAGTGGTGGCGCCTGTACAAATCGCGGTTCTCGCGCGCGACGGCCTCCACCCTCGTACTCCACGGAGCGGCCGTGTGATCGGTACGCGGCATCTGCAGATAGGCGGTGTCCAGCATGAGGTCGAGCAGCTCCGCCTTGCCCGGGACGTACGTGTAGAGCGTCATCGGCGTGACGCCCAGCCGCTGGGCGACACTGCGCATGGTCAGCGCGTCCAGCCCACCGGAGTCGGCGAGCTCGACGGCGGCCTGGACGACGGCGTCGACGGTCAAGCCCTGCTTGGGGCCGCGCCGGGGGCCACCTTGTCCGGGCTCGCGCCACAGCAGTTCCAGGGTGCGGGCCGGGTCGTCCGCGCCGCTTCGTTCTTTGGCCATGCGCCCCATCCTTGCCTCTGAGGGATTCCAGGCCCCGCACCGCTTCTACTCTGTACGCTGTATATAGTACATCGTACAGAGATTGACCTCGGACTCCAGGAGAAGCCATGAAGATCACTTCCACCGCTGTCTCCCTCACCGTCGACGACGTCCCCGCCTCCGCCGCATTCCTGACCAGGCACTTCGGCTTCCAGGAGGTCATGGCCGCCGAAGGCTTCGCCTCCCTGGCCCGCGAGGACGCCGTCGACGTGATCTTTCTGCGGCGCGGCATCGAGGTCCTGCCCGAGGGCATCAGGGACCAGCACGCCGCGGGTGTGATCACCGCGTTCACCGTGGCCGACCTGGACGCCGAATACGAGCGACTCCAGGGTGAAGGCGTCTCCATCACCATGCCGCTGCGTGAAGAGCCGTGGGGTGAGCGCCTCTTCCAGGTCACCGACCCGAACGGGGTCATCCTCCAGCTGGTCGTCTGGGCCACGCCCGACGACCAGTGAGAAGAAGCGATGCCGCGGGACGACTCGGAGGTACGTGCCGTCCACGGCGGCCGTCACGCACCCCTCAGTTCGCACTCCCCCGCGCTGTCACCAAGCCCGACTCGTAGGCGAACACCACCAGTTGGGCCCGGTCGCGGGCGCCCAGCTTCGTCATCGCCCGGCTGATGTGGGTCTTGGCGGTGAACGGGCTGATGACCATGTGCGCGGCGATCTCCTCGTTGGTCAGACCGCGCGCGGCGAGTGCCGTGACCTCACGTTCGCGGGGGGTGAGGCACTCCAGGCCGGGCGCGGTGGCCCGGTCCGGGGGCCGGGCGACGAACTCGCCGATCAGGGTGCGGGTCACGGACGGGGACAGCAGCGCCTCTCCCCGCGCGACGACCTCGATGGCCTGGAGCAGGTCGGCGGGCTCGGTGTCCTTGAGCAGGAAGCCACTGGCCCCGGCCCGCAGCGCCTCGAAGACGTACTCGTCCAGGCCGTAGTTGGTGAGCATGACGACGCGTACGGCGGACAGCTCCGGGTCGGCGGCGATACGGCGGGTGGCCTCGATGCCCGACATCACCGGCATCTGTACGTCGACGAGGGCGATGTCCGGCAAGGAAGCGCGCACCAGCGCGAGGCCCTGCCGGCCGTCGGCGGCCTCGCCCACGACCTCGATGCCGTCCTCGGCGTCGAGCAGGGCGCGAAAGCCCGCGCGCATCAGCGCCTGGTCGTCGACGAGTGCGACCCTGATCACGGCACCTGCTCCGGTAGGCCCAGCGGCAGTTCGGCGCGCACCGAGAAGCCGCCCTCCGTGCGCGGTGCGGCGTGCAGGGTGCCGCCGAGGGCCGTGACGCGTTCGCGCATGCCGGTGAGGCCGATGCCGGGGATGGGCGGCCGGGACGGGTCGGCGCCGCCGTCGTCGTCGACGGATATCGTCAGGTCGTCGGTGCTGTAGTCGAGTTGGACGGCCACCTTGGCGGATCCCGCGTGGCGCGCGGCGTTCGTCAGGGCCTCCTGGACGATGCGGTACGCGGCACGGTCCACCGTCGCCGTGAGCGGACGCTCGTCGCCGCACACCGTCAGCTCCACGGCGAGACCGGCCGCGCGTGCCCGCTCCACGAGCAGCGCGGGGGTGCCGGTCGGCTCGTCGGTGCGCAACACCTCAAGGGTTGCCCGCAGTTCGCGCATCGCCTCTCCGCCCGCCTCCTGGATGGCGAGCAGCGCGGGCGGGACCTCCTCACCGCGTTTGCGGGCGAGGTGGACGGCGACGCCGGCCTGGAGCTTGACGATCGAGATGCTGTGCGTGAGCGAGTCGTGCAACTCGCGGGCGATCCGCAGCCGTTCCTCGCCCGCGCGGCGCAGGGCCGCCTCCTCACGGGTGCGTTCGGCTTCCATCGCGCGCTGTTCCGTCTGGCGCAGATACGCCTGCCAGTTGCGGTCGGCGAGGCCTGTCACCAGGGCGCAAAGGAACCAGCCGGCCAGCAGGAGGGAGCGCTCGGCGCTTGCGCGTGCCGTGAGGTCCGCGGTCACGAATGCCGCCAGGAACAGGGCACTCGCGAGCGCCGCCACTCCTCGGTGACCCGCTCGGGCCGCCGTGTGGACGGCGCTCAGTACGGGGAGGGCGGCGAGGGTGCCGGGGTGGGCGTGCAGGACGTACGCCGTAGTGGTGACCGTACTGACCGCGAGTACCCGGCGCGGGGCGCGGCGGTAGGCCGCGAGGGCGAGGGAGCCCACGGTGATCAGCGCGTAGTCGGCGGGGCTCGCGCCGTCGTCGACCGCGGCCGCGGTCATGACGAGGGCACCGACCACGACCGCGAGGGCCGCGTCGGTCAGGTGCCTGCGCGTGCCCTGGTCCAACGCCATGTTCCGCACGATAGACGGCTGTTCGGACCGTGGCGTCAGACCTGTGGAGGGGGCCCGGCGTACTCCGGCTGGAGTAGATCACGACGCGCGGGGGGCGGGTGGGGGTAGCTCGGGATGCCTTCGGGTGGGCGACGACCGGAGACGGCTCCCTGAAGGAGGGTGGCGTCGGCGGCCGCGCCGGCGGCCCCGCGCTCATTGCCTACCAGGAGGTGTCCCATGCCCAGTCCCTTCCGTTACACCACCCCGTCTCCGCCCAGGTCCGCCACCGGCCGTGTCGCGGGCGTCTATGCCCAGCTCGCCGACGACTTCGGCATCGAGCGCGCGGTGACCTTCGTCGTGCTCTCGCCCGCTCCCGGTCTCATGGCCTCAGCCTGGGCGTTGATGCGCGAGTCGCTGATCGCGGGCGAGGGCAGCCGGACGGGGAAGGAACTCGCGGCGCTCGGGGTGTCCGTCGCCAACCGGTGCCCGTTCTGCGTGGACGCGCACACGATGTTGCTGCACGCGACCGGGGACCACCGGCTCGCGGAGACGGTGGCGCGCGGGGACACCCCCGCCGACGAGGAGCACGCGCGTGTGCTGGCATGGGGCGGGGCGACCCGGACCCCGGGTGCGCCCGAGTTGACGCCGTACCCCTTCCCCGTCGCGCACGCCCCCGCCTACATCGGCACCGCCCTGTCCTTCCACTTCATCAACCGCGTGGTGTCGGCGCTGCTCACCGAGAGTCTGCTGCCCGGCAACGCGCAACGGTTCCGGGCGGTGCGGAGTCTGGCCGGGCGGTCCGTCGCCCGGACGGTGCGCCGGCGAGCCGCGCCGGGTGCGGGCCTGGAACTCCTCGACGACCCAGGGCCCGGTCCTGACTGGGCGCGCGGGACCACCGTCGGCCCGGCCTACGCCGCGCTGCGGGCCGCCGCCACCGAGGGGGAGGGTCTGCTCGACGAGGCCGACCGGATCCTCGTACGTCGGACGCTCCGGGACTGGGACGGCTCGCACCCGCCGCTCGCGTGGGACGCACTGCCCGACCGTTCGCGCCCCGGGGCGCGGCTCGCGCTGCTGGCCGCGCTGGCCCCGTACCGGATCACGGACGAGGACGTGACGGCCTGGCGTAAACCCATCCATACCGACCACTGTCTGGTGCATCTGGTGGCGTACGGCGCGTTCGCCGCCGTCGACCGGATCGAGAGCGCGCTTCCCGTCCGCACGCCCGAGGAGACCTCATGACACAGATCGCCAACTCCGCTCAGGCGCACGCCTGGAACAGCACTCTCGGCAACCACTGGGCAAGCCATCACGAACGCTATGACACGCTCGTCTCGGGCCTGAACACCGCGCTCTTCGACGCGGCGGCGATCGCTTCGGGCGACCGCGTCCTGGACGTCGGCTGCGGGGCCGGTGCGACGACCCGGATCGCGGGCCGGCTGGCGGCGCACGGGCACGCGGTCGGGGTCGACATCTCGGCACCCCTGCTCGACCAGGCCCGGGCGACGACCGCCGCGGAGGGGGTCACCAACGTCGCGTACGAGCTCGCCGACGCCCAGATCCACCCCTTCCCGCCCGCCGGATACGACGTCCTGATCAGCCGGGGCGGAGTGATGTTCTTCGCGGACCACGCGGCGGCGTTCCGGAATCTGGCGCGCTCGCTGCGGCCGGGAGGGCGGCTCGCGTTCGTCTGCCCACAGCCCGCCGGTCCCGAGGTGGAGGAGTCACGCGCCCTGAGCCTTTTCGGAAAACTCCTGGACGAACCGGACGCCGCGACGGTCGCCGTCCAGGCCGCCATGGCCTCCCTGTCCGACCCGGCGCGCATCCGCGAGGTTCTGCGCGGGTGGGACGACGTGACGGTGACTCCGTTCGCGACGGAGACGACATGGGGGCGCGACGCCGCGGACGCCGTCGGCTTCATCCTCTCCCGCACGCCCGGCCGGACGGTCGACGCCGACACGCGCGCCGCCCTGGAGGACACCTTGCGCCCTTATGAGACGGATCGCGGCGTTCGACTCCGGGCGGCGGTGTGGCTGGTGACGGCGAAGTGGCGGACAGGCGATTCCCAGTGAGTCACTGTCACCACACAGGCACGGAGTGAGTTGGCACTTCCGCCCCACAGTGAGTCATGTGAGACTGGCGTTCCGTCCGCAGTGTGGACTCCCTCCGCACCGTCCCCCACGAGAAGTGCGCCGTGCATTCTCTTCCTCTGCCACTCGCCCTCACCGCGCGCCTGCTGCCGGTCGCGGTCCTCGCCTGCACGGGCTGGGTCATGTCGTCCGGCACGTCGACGACGACTCCGGCCGCCACCGACCACAAGTCGCCCCAGGCGACGCAGTCCCCGTCGGGCCCCGCGGCGACGGCGGTCGCGAAGACGTTCACCGCGGCCCCCGCGCCCTGCACCGGCGTGACGGAGAAGACGATCAAGGCCCTTGTCCCGGGCGCCAAGACGGCCGGCCAGGAGATTCCGTCGACCGACAAGTCGGTCCGCCGCACCTGTTCCTGGAATGCGCTCAAGGGGTTCGACTACCACTGGCTGGACGTCTCGTACGAGATCAAGGACTCGGACGAAGCGGCACAGAAGTCCTATACGGGGCGCGTCGCGGACAAGAGCGGCGGCGGGGCGGTTCCCGGCCTCGGCGACTCGGCCTACTCGGTCGTGAACCTCACCACCACGGACAAGCAGCAGACCCGCGAGGGAGTGGTGATCGTCCGCGCGTCCAACGCGCTGGTGGTCGTCACGTACAACGGCAGCAACTTCGAGACGAAGAAGGCGCCCAGTACGGACGAGATCAACAAGGGGGCCATCAAGGCCGCCAAGGACGTGGTGGCGACGCTGGAGAACGGCCAGAAGGGCTGACCGTTCTCCGACGGCTGTCCTCGCTCACACGTCAGACGGCGGTCTTCTCCTTGCCCCGCAGCAGCATCAGCGTCAGGTACAGGACCATCGACGTACCGAGTCCGACCGCCCAGCCGTAGTCGGCCAGGGACTTCAGCGCCGGGATGGGCCGTCCGTCGACGAGCGGATGGAAGTCGGCGCCGCCGACGGCCAGGACGCCTCCGGTGAGAAAGGCGACGACGGCCCGCCAGTTCCAGCCGCGGTCGTACCAGTAGCGGCCGCCCGTGCGGTACAGGTCGGTGGGGTCGCTGGCGTCGGCGGCCGGGCAGCATGCCCGGGAGCCCGCCGACAGTCACACCGGATCCCCTCGGGCTCGCGCCCAAGTGCCCGTTGGAGAAGGCCAAGAGCGCCACGGACAAGATCATCGAGCTTGCCCAAGAGGGCAAAATGAGGAAGGACAGCGGCTATCACCCGCACTTCGGCGACGACCGTGTGCTGGAGATCCTGAAGAACCCGGACGCCGTGTATCTCTCCGAGGGAGGCCGCGGAACTCTCACCTGCCGGCAGGGCGAGGACATCGTGATCACGAAGGGGCCCGGAGCCGGCGCAGGCGACGTGATCACCGGCTACGGCCCTTCCGGGATCAAGGGGGAAAGCGGGGTCAAGGCACTGGACGGATCGGTCGACGATCCCGGGGCCCCAGTGACTCACGACGCTACCGTGAACGGGGAGATTCCAAGTAGCAGAGGTGGCACCATGCCACCCGCCAAGCAGATTCGATGAGGCGGCATCCATGGTGAAGTTCTCGGTCGGCGAGACCATGAGTGTCGAAACGACGGGAAACCCGCTGGCGTTCACTCCACGTTTCAATTTCTCCGGCCCTCAGGTGATCGTCGCGGGATACGCAGACCCGGAAGGACGCGAGCGGCAGCTGGCAGGCACCTTCGGCAGCATGCAGTGGCTGTGGTCGGAGAACGACCATGTGCGGTTCGACCAGGGCAGCAGGGAACTGTGCAGTCTCACGCTTTTCGTACCCCCGAAATCCGTTCCCACCAAGGCCTGTCACCGCGTGCCCGACGGGCCGCGGACCGTGCCGGGCGGGCTGCGGGCAGACACTGCGGAGGACTTCGACCTGCCCCAGGCGACGGTCTTCTGCTGCGGCCCCGAAGCCAGCGAGTTGAGGTGTGTCAGGGACCTCAGCGTGCTCGACGGACCGCTGGACGCCCGGCTCGGCATCGCCCCTGACGTGGACCTCTTGGTCCAGGATGGCTCAGTGGTCGGCTGGAGCCTCATCGATCCCGCCCGATATCTGACGGACGGTTTCGCCGAGCCCGATACAGCGCCGCCCTCGCCCGCCACCCGGCTCCGGCTCGCCGAGTGCCTCGCTCTGGTCTCCGAGCCGCTCGTCGACGAGGTGATGGACCAGGACGAGGACGCATGGCGCATGCTCCGGGCTACCGAGCGCGCCCTACGCGACCAGCGGGACGACCGGCGTCGCGCGGACGTCCTGCACCAGGTCATCAGCCGACTGCTCGAGGACTACGAGTCCTGATGGACTCAGGTCGGCCGGGGACGGACCCGCACAGAGTCAAGAAGTTCAGCGTCCCCGGCCTGTGGTGGGCTCAGCAACTGCGCTTTGAACGCGCGCTCGTACACCCTGAACGTCGACGGCGTCCACGTCCTTGAGTACGTCGCCGCTGTCTAGTACTGCAACGGTGTCTGTTCTGAGTGCTGGGCAGTTTTCAGGGGCTGTGTCCGCGTCGTTTGTAGTGACTGCGGCGGGCATGGTGTTGGCGTCGTCGGCGCCATGTCGACCAGTGCAGGATGTGGTCGATCGGTGCCGGTCGGCGGTCGGTGAGGAGGGTGATCAGCCGTCGGATCTCAGCGAGGCTGAGCTGGGATGATCCGTTTCTGCTTTCTCCGTGTCCAGCTGGCGGGCCCACAGGACGGTGAGGCAGGCGTGGGCGGCCATGGCGAGGGTCATGTGGCGGTGCCAGCGTCCGGTACCGGCACTGACCGCGCGAGCCGTGATTCAGACGCGATCCTCGGGTGCGACATAGTCGAAGGTCGGGCCTACGGCGAGACCGTCATCATCCTGGATGGCCATCAGGCTCTGCGCCTGTCCCTTGATCGCGTACATCGTGCCCACCGATACTCCCAGCATCGCCGGATTGCCGTTGAAGGCCTGCTCCAGCTGTCGCAACATCTTGCAGTACGTCTGGTTGAACGCTTCCTGCGCTGTGCGGATCGCGCTGCCCTCGGGGTGATCCTCCAGCCGCGGGTTGGGGCGCAAGGGACGGATACCGGCAGGGTCCACGGTCACCGCCTCCCCGGTGGGGCCGGACTCAGGCGTGTCCTCGGGCCGGTAGCGCCGGCCAAGCGCGAGTTCCTGGAACCGGTAGTAGTGGGAAACCGCCTTGGTCTCGGGGTGGAACAGGTCGATGTCCCCGTCCCAGACGTCGGCGCGGGCCGCGCCCTCGCCCTGCTCGACGATCTCCTCAAGCACCGCAAGCGCCGAGCTGAGGTCGGTGACGGGGCTGAGGTGCCCAGCCGTGTGGGCGAACGGGCCGCCGGCGACCTGACGGCTGGGGTCCCCGGTGAAGACCTGGTCCTCACCCAGTTCGGCGCACAGGCGCCGCAGCCCCTTCTCGATGGCGTCGTAGAACTGCCCGATGGTCTCGTAGTTGTCGCCCTCGGCCGGGTCTCCCGGATGCGCCGGCTGTTCGAGACGGAGGAACATTCCGAGGGCCTCCTGCCCGAACGGCAGCAGGGCCAGCTGGATGGACCGGTCGGCGTGCGGCATGGTCCGTGGGTGAGGAGGCAGCAGATGGGGCGCGTCCAGGCGGGGCTGTCCGCCGACCGCGTTGAGCAGGTTCGCGGCCAGAGCGAGGTGAATCATCTCCTCGACGAAGACACTGCCGATGAGCTGTGCGGCGTCCGCGTTCCGCACGGGGTCGAGGGAGTACAGGGCCGTCAGGTAGGGCGGCAGCGTGGAGTGTTCCACTTCGATGGCCCACTGCAGGTGCCTGCGCAGATCTTCCAGCGTCGCGATGCCCGTCGTCGAGAGGTCATCGGAATGGTCGAACTTGTCCTGAAGCATGGATGGGAGGCTCACTTCCGGTGTCGTAGCGCAAGGGCGGCCGGCTTGCTTGCGGCCAACGTCAGAACGCCGATGTCGTCACGTCCACAACGAAACTGTTGGTCCGCCGCCGAAAGGGCAGGCGCTGCCCTTGATTCACCTCACTGACCGGACAGGCCCAACATCTGTGACACCGACCGGGAACCCCTTCACACACCAATGATGGTTTCCACACGCAAGCATTGATGCTTGGTAGAAGTGACATAGTGTTTCGACCGTTGGCCAGTCGGGCTCGACTTTCGTCGTTCTGGCAGGTTTGGAGTGATCAGGCCGCGGCGGTGTCGAGGGTGGCTACGGCCCATGCCTGTTGGACGGCGCGGATTTCCTGATCGGTGGGCCGGCCTGAGCGGGTGGGCAGAAATCGGGCGGCGATGATGAGCCGGCGGAGCCTGGCGACCATGTCCGAGACAGACGGGGCGGTTTTGGTGGTGTACCAGGGGGCGCGCTCGCGGCGGTCGGCGGCATCGTTCGGCTGGTGGCCGTGCAGCGCGTACCGGACGACGGTGATCGTGTAGCAGTACAGGCCGAACGGGACGGTGCGCTCGACCGCTCGGGTGCGGCTGTGGGCCTGGCCGGCCCCGAGCAGGTCGCGGGCCTCGGCGAAGGTGACCTCGATCGACCGCTGGAATGCCGACGGCGAGGGCGTCGAGCGCGCCGCCCTCACCCAGGCCGGCCTCACCCGCGCGGACGCCCCCGAGGCCCTCGCACCGCGGACGCGGGCAGGCGGGTGGTGAAGGTGCGTGCAGGTGGCGGGCAGGTCGCGCAGCGTCTTGCCGTGGTAGGCCGCGTCCGCGACGACGTGGATGCGCCGGCCGTGGTGTCAGGCGGCGAGGAGGCGGAGGACGCGGCGAGGTCGACCTTGGACTGCTCCTGCTTCGGGCGCCACAGCCGGACCATCACCGGCAGGCACACCGGCCGTTCGAGGCAGGGGAGTTGGACCACGATGCCGATCACGACGAAGCAGGTCCCGCGCCCAACCGGCTTGGGACCCTTGGTGGCGCCGTCGTGCTGCCAGGCCGCCCCGAACACCTTCTTCCCGCGCCGCTTGAACAGGGTGTCGTCCGCCGCGAGGGTCAGCACCGCGCTCTCGGGCAGCAGGCGGCGCACGATCAGGTGGGACAGGGACACGCCCAGCAGGTCCGGGTTCCACCGGGAGAAGAACACGTGGGCGCGGTCATGAGACCAGACGCGCGTCAACTCCGCGCCGCTGAGCATCCCGGTCACCGTGCACCGCCCGGTCTGCGCGATCAGCCCCGTGACCAGCGAGGAGAAGGTGGTGAAGGTGGGAGCGGTGAAGCAGCCCCGCAGCAACTGCGCTCCAACACGGCGAGCAGCGAAGCAGGTACGGTCGGATCCGGCAGTATCGGTGGGTCCCTCCCCGGAGGAGACAGAAGCACCGCCGATGCTTCTCTGCTGTCTCCAGCCTGCGCGGCCGGATGACGCCACATCACCCGTCTGAACTAGCTCCGTCCAACCGGCCGGAGGTGGCTCTCGGCGAAGCTGCGCAGTTCGTCGCGGGTTCGTGCGGGGTCGGTCGCGGCTTCGGTGGCACGGCCTCTGGGGAGGTAGCGGACGCCGTCGATCTCGCAGATCAGCGGCCCCACGCCGGTGTTGAGCACCAGGGCCTCGCCGACCGGAGCGGGACCGCCGACGGTGCGGCGCTCACTGCCGCGGGATCGGGAGATCGGCTGGAGGAACAGCGGCGCTGTCACCTCGCCGCCCTCCGGTCGGAACAGGACCAGCGCCATCTCGCCGGGATTCCGGCACAGACGGACGTAGCGCATGGGCTGCCATGTGCTCTTCCCGGCGTCCGAACGCGCGGCACGCAGTACCGGACCGCACAGGGCGGAGCGGTCGGTCGCGACCCAGCCGATCCGGGCGAGGGACGCGATGCCGACCGTGCCGAACACGAGGAAGCGCCAGTGCCCCAGGTGGAAGTGGTCCTCGAGGATGGCGGCGGAGGAGAACCCCAGGGAGTACCAGGCGTTGGTGCCGAGGGCGGTGGTCAGCACCCAGATGCGCGGCGATATGGACGTGCGGCCGAAGCCGCGGCGCGGCGGGGTCACCCGGGGGCCCGGGCGATGGCGATCGCCGTGTCGGGCCGCGGCGGCGAGGCTCGCGTAGCTCAGGTCGTCATCGAGGGCGGGCCACCTGTCCTCGCCCGCCTCGCCGCCCGCGGCCGCCCGCGGGGGGATCGCCGGCCGGGCCCGGCGCGCCAGCCGGACGCGTCGGGCGCAGGCCAGCGGGTTGACCATCAACGCACCGCCCAGGCCGAGCAGGCCGAGGCCGCCTCCGAGCACGGCGACCACACTCAGGACGGTTCGCGTGTTCACGGCCTCACCCAGGAAGGGCCAGGGCAGGGCGGTGATCCGGATGCGGTCGCCGGAGCGGACGTCTGTCGTGTCGCAGTCCACAGCCGCCCGCTGTGCACCGCCGTCCCAGCCGACGGTGCAGCTGTCGTCGTCCCGGTCCACACGGACGACCTCGGCGGCGGTGTGCTTCCCGAGCAGCGCGACGTCCGCGGTGGCCAGGCCCACGAACAGGGACGCCGCGAGGGCGAGTACCGCCCATGGCGGTGCGGCCGGCAGAAGCAGCCGTCGGGCGGGCGCGGAAACCGGGCGGGTCTGTTCGCCCAGCCAGGCGCCGAGGGTCCGCGCATCGTGCGTGGCCAAGCGCAGCCGCAGCACCTGGCCTTCGGGTGTCCGGTAGCGCAGGTTGACCTTCTCGAAGGGGGGCCGGCCGTTGGTGGAGACTGTCGCGTCCAGGGCCTCGCCACCGCGTGGCAGGGCGGTGACGTTCCCGGAACGGTCCAGAAAGACGGGCCCGTCGAGGCGTGGGTCGACCAGCAGTCGGCCCTTGTGGCCGTCGAGTCGGCAGCGGAAGTGCACGGCCCGGCCCGCTGCAAGGCCGCGCCGCCTCCTTGCCGCCGCCCATCGGGCCAGCCCGGCTATGACCATGGGGATCACCACGAGCCCCACAAAGCTGGCGATCATCGCTTCTGTCGTCTCCTCCGCTGTGAGTGATCGGAGAAGCGTATGAGGGCTGCCAGGGGCCCTGACCCGGGGGTGCCCTCGGGCCTGCCTGGACGATCGGCACCGCAGTGGACGGCCGCGCCGTGCGTCGCGGGGCCCGCAGTTCCGTTGGAGAGGATCCAGTTACTCTGAGCGACCCCAACGACGATCAACGAAAACGCCGAAAGTCGAGAGTCGGGGATAGATCACGCTTTCCAAAATCGTGCCCCAGCAGGGCCATTTCCCGCCTTCCTGGCCTCATGTTCCACACTCTCCGGAGGTCGCGGTGCTCACTTTCGGCCCGGCCTCGGCAATCATGTTCCCCGGGGAGTTATCCCTGAATGGTGTGTCTCATGGCTGGGCTGTTCTACGACGCCGACGCCGACCTGTCCATCATCCAGGGCCGCAAGGTCGCGGTCATCGGTTACGGCAGCCAGGGTCACGCCCACGCGCTGTCGCTGCGCAACTCGGGTGTCGACGTGCGTGTCGGTCTGCACGAGCGCTCCAAGTCCAAGGCGAAGGCCGAGGAGCAGGGCCTGCGCGTGGTGCCCCCGGCCGAGGCCGCCGCCGAGGCCGACGTCATCATGATCCTGATCCCGGACCCGATCCAGGCCCAGGTCTACGAGGAGTCCATCGCCCCGAACCTGAACTACGGCGACGCGCTGTTCTTCGGCCACGGCCTGAACATCCGCTTCGGCTTCATCAAGCCCCCGGCCGGTGTCGACGTCTGCATGGTCGCTCCGAAGGGCCCAGGCCACCTGGTGCGCCGGCAGTACGAGGAGGGCCGCGGCGTTCCCTGTCTGATGGCGGTGGAGCAGAACGCGACGGGCGAGACACTTCAGCTCGCGCTGTCGTACGCCAAGGGCATCGGCGGCACCCGCGCCGGCGTCATCAAGACCACCTTCACCGAGGAGACCGAGACCGACCTCTTCGGCGAGCAGGCCGTCCTCGCCGGCGGTGTCACCGCTTTGGTGAAGGCGGGCTACCAGCCGGAGATCGCGTACTTCGAGTGCCTCCACGAGCTGAAGCTCATCGTCGACCTCATGTACGAGGGCGGCCTGGAGAAGATGCGCTGGTCGGTCTCCGAGACCGCCGAGTGGGGCGACTACGTCACCGGCCCGCGGATCATCACCGACGCCACCAAGGCCGAGATGAAGAAGGTCCACCGGCAAGCAGCTCCGCAAGCTGATGAGCCGGGTCGACGAGGAGGCGTGACCGCTCGCCCCGGCGGCCGTTGAGGAAGCTGCCGGCGCGGTACCCGCCCCGCGTCGAAGCACAGGCCCCGCCGCATGTGCGGGGCGCCGCTGGTCTGATGCCTACGTCCGGTCCTGTCCGGACGTAGGCATTACGATCCGGGGCAGCGAGGACTCGGCTCTCCTCCCCTGATCAGTCGTTCATGCCAGTCTGAGCGGCAGCGGAGACCTCGGCGGCCGGCGCTTCGGGCAGGTCTTCCAGGAAGCCCGCAGAGGGTGTGAAGAACAGGGAGCCCGTGACCGGAGTGGAGAAATCCAGAATACGGTCGTACCGCGCTGTCGCCGTGCCCAGGAACATCCGCTCCAGCATCGTCTCCGTGACCTCGGGGCTACGCGCGTAGCCGATGAAATAGGTGCCGAACTCCCCACGGCCCACGGATCCGAACGGCATGTTGTCACGTAGGATCTCGCGCTCGTTGCCGTCCGCATCGGTGATCGACGTGAGAGCACTGTGTGAGTTCGCCGGTTTCACGTCGTCCGTGAGTTCCACGTCGGACAGCTTCCGCCGGCCGATCGCCTTCTCCTGCGCTTCGACAGGCAGGGCTTCCCAGGCTTCGAGATCGTGCAGGTACTTCTGTACGACGACATAACTTCCGCCCGCGAAGGAGGGGTCCTCCCCGCCGACGAGCACTGCCGCATGCGCCGCCGGGCCCGTCGGATTCTCCGTACCGTCGACGAAGCCGAGCAGGTCGCGTCCGTCGAAGTACTTGAAGCCGTGCACTTCGTCCTGGACCGTGACCACTCCGCGCAGTCGGCCCATGATCTCTGCGGCGAGCGCGAAGCACAGGTCCAGCCGGGAGGCCCGGAGGTGGAACAGCAGGTCGCCAGGGGTGGCGACAGCCTGGTGCACCGGACCGTGCAGAGCCCTGAATGGATGCAGCCGGGCCGGACGCGGTCCGGCGAACAGGCGGTCCCAGGCGTGCGAACCGATGCCGGTGACGCAGCTCAGCCTGCCGTCGGGCTGGGCGCGGAACCCCACAGCCCGTTCCAGTGAGCCGAGGTCGGGCAACAGCTCGCGAACGGTGGCCTCGCCGCCGCTGTCGATCGTGACGACCAGGAAGACCGCCGCGCTGGTCAGTGGAGACAGAACCATCTGAGGCACCGGTTCTGTGACTTCTCTGGACATGAGTCATCCCCTTTTCTTCGGCCGCAGCAGCGGCAGGTGGCTTCAGTAGTCGCCTGGACGGTCGGTGCGGGACAGCTCACGCTCCTCCTGAGGCGTCAATGGCCTCGGGGCCGCGGTGGCGTTCAAACGCGTGGAGGGCGCTCCCACTCGGTACGTCTTGGGAGGCAGTTCCTCCAGGAGCTTGGCCAGGCATCTGTGCGCGCTCCGGTCCTCGCCACGCGGCGGTGCCATCGTCGGCGACCGATTCCATGCCCTAGGAAGGGATATCGGGCGCAGGGCGACTGGTGAACCATTCCCGGTAGGTCGTCTGCGCGATGAAGGCCTCGGCACCAGGAAGAAGGTCCGAGGGCCGAAGACGGGCCCCGAAGAAACGGCTGCGGACGTCCGTGAAGACTCGGTGGTACTCGAGATTCGCCGGGAGTGCGGCACGTATGAACGCGTCCAGCCTGAACTTCTCCGGGCCGGCGATCTCATGGACGCCGATCAGAGGTCGGGACACTGCGGTATGCGCAAGCAACATCGCCACGTCCGTCAGGGCCACCGGACGCACTTCGACCGGCGGCACCCATACGATCCAGTCCTCGGTGCCCGCAGTCGCTATGTCCTCGACCGACTCAAACATCTGCGTGGCGCGAAGTATGGAATAGGGCGTTCCTGACCGCTGAACAAGCGTTTCCTGAGCCTGTAGAACGCGGAAAGCGCCCTCACTTCTGATCCTGTCCACGCCTACGACGGACAAAGACACATGGTGCTTGACACCAGCAGCCTTCTCGACCTGGAGGAGGTCGCGGGTGGAACGGAGCCATGCTCTGGCGAGATTCTCCTCGTCCACGACAAGGCCTTGGACCTCGGTGAGGGTTCCGGCGGCCAGGGACGGCTGACACGAAAGGTCAATCACCACTGCGCAGTTGTGGAGGGCCGTAGCGATCTCTTCTCGGCTGAGCGAGTGAAGACCCTCGGGTGTCGATACCACGTCGACTTCGTGTCCGTGATCCCGGACCCAGAGTGCGGTCTCGACGCCTATGAGTCCGCCGTCGTCGAACACAACGACCTTCATTCGGAGAATCTCCCATGCCAAGGGGACCGCGCGGACGTCAGCGGGGCACCGTCGTCATGCGGTGTCGCCTCTGCGGACGCACGGTCCTGGTGCTCAACTGGACTCTGCGGGCATTTCCGCATGGATCCCCGCGAGGAGACCGGTGGACTGGCCCACCTCGATGAGGTAACCGTCGGGGTCGCGCAGGTAGCAACGCAGCTCGGACCCGCGGTCAACGGGCTCGGTGAGGAAGTCGGCCCCCTGTGCGACGGCATGGGCGTGGAAAGCGGCCATGTCGGCGACCCGCACATTGAGGAAGCTGGAAACACGCTCACCACTTCGGGGTGCCTCCAGTGTGACCCCCGGCTTGTCAGGCGTGGGCCCGCCTCCGGGATTCATGATGATCCAGCTGTTGGCGACCTTGACCATCGCCGGGTTCTCCTCCATCACGACCTCGCCGCCGAAGACGTCGGCGTAGAAGCGCCGGGACACGGCCACATCACGCACCGTCAGGAAATGCGCGAGGAGGAGGCCGTGTCGCGGTGTGGGCAGTTCCCCGTGAGGTGTCATCGTCCGTCATCCCTTCATGAGCCCGAACTGTCGGGGGGCAGGCCAGATGTTCCTGCTCCCCTGCGCTCACGCAGGTGCGGCGATGACACCCACATGCAGCTGAGGGGTTTGACCGAACAGGCAGCCGATCTGTGACACCGGCGGTCGTCTGACAGGGCGCCGGAGGACCGCCGGATGCGCACAGACGAGTGCCCGAGGCGCCGGTCGCGCCGGCGATGACCAGGTCATATCCCGGGCGTACGACAGCCTCAGTGGCAGACGATCTCCGGGGCACGGTATTCGAGAAGCCGCTGGTACAGGGTGACCTTGGCTGTCCACGGGTGGACAAGCACGCGCAGCCTCTGATGGATACCGGGTGATCTCGGCCGTATGCGCGTCCACCAGGGTCTTCACTCATCTGTCGAAGCAACTGACCCGCACGTGAGGCACGTTGCCACAGGCGCGGTGGGATGCTCAGGTGCGCCCGAGCCGGCCGGGACTGGCCGTCGCCGGTAGCCGCCGGGTCGGACGGCCCGGAGACGGCGTCCCTCGACCGCACGAGCGGATCGGTGCGGCCGGTCCTCAGTCCTGCTCGACACGTAAATGCGGTGACGAATGGTCAGGGACACCGCCACGCTCGCCGCCGCCACCCCACCGGCGCACAGAACCGCCCACGTACCCGCGAACGTACAGGCCAGGATCGCGGCGGCGGTCGTCGGCAGGACGACCTGCTGCCGCAGGGACGGCTTGTAGTGGCGTGCGTGCAGGAGCCAAGTGAAGAAGACGAATCCCGCCGTGGGAACGGTGACCGCGGCGGCGGCACTCAGGGTGCTGATGGGGGCCTCGCCGGTGACCTGCTCGATCGCTATGTGGAGTCCTGCGCCGATGGCCGCGGCGCTGCAGAAGACGGGGTAGTGGCCGTATCCCCACAGAAACGCGGTTTCTCCGCCGCGCAGGTGTTCGTGGATGGGAACGATGAAATAGATCCAGTAGGCGGCGAAGACGATCAGCAGGCCACCTGCCGCAATCGGCAGCAGGTCCGCGAAACTCCCCTCGTCCAGGGCCCGTTGCACGGCCACGGTCGCGGCGACGACCGTCTCGCCCAGGACGATCAGGGTGAACAGTCCGTAGCGTTCGGCGATGTGCCGGGGGTGCCAGGGGGTGGTGCCGCTGCGCTCGGCAACCGCGGGTACGGCTAGCTCCGCGGCCACGAGCAGGACGAACACCCACATCTGGACGCCGCCGCGGGGCAGGAACCCGAAGGCCACCCATCCGACCTGCAGGAGGGCGATGCCGCCTGCGTACCGCAGGGCGGTGGTCCGGGGGCCGCCTTGCTCACCGCCGGCCGCTCTGAGCCACTGGGTGGTCAGGGCCAGCCGCATCACCACATAGCCGGCCACGATGACGGAGTAGTCCGAGTGGTCGGAGGCCCGCGGCACCCCGGCCGCGAGGACGAGGACGCCCGCGATCTGCACCAGCGTGACGAGCCGATAGGGCACGTCGTCGGTGTCGTAGGCGGTGGCGAACCAGGTGAAGTTCATCCAGGCCCACCAGATGGCGAAGAAGATCATGGCGTAGCCGACGACCCCGTGTCCGGCGTGCCCCTGTGCCACGGCGTGCACCAACCTGCCGCCTGCCTGCGCGACGGCGACCACGAAGCACAGGTCGAACAGAAGCTCCAGCGGAGTGGCGGCGCGGTGCGCCTCCGCGGGGTCGCGCCTGACCATGATCCGCAACAGCGGCCTCCGCACGATCCCACCGTCCGTCGGACTGCCGCCCCGTTCGCTCACTGTCCCTTTCTCCTTTTCATTCGGAGCTTCCGCGGCAGCCGCACGACAGCGCGCTTCCCCGGTTACTCAGCGGGTCGGACCGAAGGGGCCCGGCTCGCATCCAGGCCGGGCGCACCTGTCGCGGACGGGCCCCGCGTCCGCTGGGAGACTGCCTCCACACGGCCGCTCGGCTGCGCGAACCAGCGGTTCGCGCAGCCGAGTCGGACACGGTTGTGCAGGACGGTCAATGACGCCCCGAGCCGGTTGTCACGGTCGGATGCCGAAGGGGCCCAGTTCACCGAAGTCGATGCGCAGCGACTCGATCATGGCCATCGCGTTGTCGACGGTGAAGACGTCGGCGGCGGCGAGTACGCCGGTGTACTTGGCGGCGACGGGTGCGGCGGCTGTCGTGGCGACGGCTTCGAGGTAGGCCTTGAAGATGGCCGTGGGCCTTGATCCAGGCCGGGATGTCCTGGGAGGCGGCGAGGTCCTTGAAGGGTGCCCAGCCGGGGAAGAGCACGTCGACGACCATGAGCGTGGCGTAGTCGGGCGCGTGGACGAAGATGCTGTCCGGGGAGTGGTTCGGGCCGTGGTGGGCGAGTTTGAGGTGCTCGCCGCCGACCCGCAGAACGTAGTGGTCGTCGAAGGTCACCGTGGGTGCCGGACGGTTGGGGTCGGCGTCGATGCGCAGCAGGCGGCGGGTCTCTGTGTGGCCGATGCGCACCACGTCCATGCCGAACATGGAGGAAGCTCCGATGTGGTCGGCGTGGGAGTGGGAGTACACCAGGTGCGTGACCTTGGAGGGCCTGCCGTTGGCACGGGTCACCTCCTGGATGGCCCGCAGCAGGTTGTGCCCGATGGTGGGCGGGGCGTCGACGAGCACGACGCCGTCCCTCGTCGTGAGGAACATGGCCTGGTAGTAGGAGTCGGTGACCCAGTACAGGTTGCCCTCGATCCGGCCGACGAAGTAGCCGTCGGTGTTGAGAGCGGGCCCGACGGATGCGGAAGGGACCGGCGCGTAGTCCGGAAGGCCGGACGAGTCGGCCGCAGCAGCGGTGCCCGGGAAGCCGCCGAGCAGCGAGGCGGCGGTCGGGACTGCGGCGGCGGCCGACGCACGCCTCAAGAACGCGCGGCGATCGGTAGTGCCCACATCTGCGGACTCAGAAGTCATGTTCCTTCCTTGTGAGCATGGACCAGAGGGTTTGGCCGCCTGGTGATGCGGGCGGCAGTCGTCGGCGTCAGGACGGGTGGAGTTCGACAACGACGCGGTAACTGGCAGGTTCTGAGGTGATGTGAAGCCCTGGGTCGTCGAACATGCGCTGCAGCGAGGAATGCCATTCGGGGTTCCCGGTGGCCTTGTCGAGCGCCGTACCCGAGGACCACTCGGCGACGTGGACGAACCGCGTCTCGGGGGCGTCGGCGAGGGGGCGGTGCAGGCGGGAACGGAGGAAGCCGGGCTGGGTCGACATGATCCGGGCGTTCTCCTGGTACACCTCGGCGAAGTGGTCGGCTTCGTCCGCAGGCACGGTGTAGCTCTTGATGACAGAGACCGGGTCGTCGACACCGGTCTTCGATTCCAGGGAGTGACTCACACTAAGTGAGACCGGGTACGCCCCGACCGTGTGACCGATCGTCGGATTTCTTTACCGTGTGATTACCGTGCAGGTAATCGTGCGCGATTTCCCAACCGATCGAGATGCTCTTCTCGACATCAGCGTGAATGCCCGAACGACTCCGAACTGCTCATCACATGGTCAGCGCCGATCCTCGAGGCCGTCTGCCGCCCTGCCCGAAGTCGTGCACGACGTGCCGGCGACGCGCGAGCAAGGCGTCATGGGAGCGGCAGAGGCCGCTGAGCTCTTGGAAGGTGAACAGCGTGTTCCACGCACACGGTGGGCCACAATGGCAATGGGAGCGGGCCGGAGTGGCAGGCGAGCGACTCGCCGAACTGGCCTTGGACGCCCGGCGATCGGCAGGAGTTCGGACGAGGAGCCGCACGCCGGATCAGCGACGCGCCCGCCACTACACTCACCCGCGCCGCCGTCAGGCAGCAGACCAGCGCAATGAAGAAGGCCGTGTTCATGGTGAATGCAGCAAGGGCGATCGGCACGCCACACGACGACCAGATGCAAGCCCCAAGCGCTGCCCAGGACCCTGGCTCGGCAGCGTCGGTGTTCGCCAATTTCCGTCAGTACCTCATGGGTTGGGAAGCGGAGGGCCGTCCCGGATCCGTCCTCGATCAGTTCCGAAGCGGGCTTGCCGCCCCGCAGTTCAACGGCGTGGTGCGAGTGCGGTCCGCGTCCTCGGTCGGGCAAGCTGTGGCTGCCGCCCGCACAGACCTGGCGGGTCTTCCCTGGTGGTGGTGGGTCGGCCCCGACAGCCCCGAGGGCACCGCTGCCGCCCTGGAGCGCCACGGAGGACGGGAACTCGCCGTCCTTCCGGTGATGGTGAGGCCGCTCGGCCACCCGGACGGCACGCTCGCTCCGGCCGGTTCGGACGACGCGCGCGTCGGCCTGCTGGTGGAGGCGGTCCGGGACGGGGAACGACTGGAGGAGCTGGTCCGGACGTACCGGACGTCGATGGGCATCGCCTCCGGCCTGGAGGCCGAGATGGTGCGCATCGAGTCGCAGCGCGCGGACAACTCGGACATCATCCGGCTGGCCGCGGTACTGGACGGCCGGGTGGTCGGGTCGACGGTGGTGATCACCGCACACGGGGTGGCCGGCATGTTCCTCGTGCACGTGGCCGAAGCGCATCGTCGGCGAGGCATCGGTTCGGCGCTGACGACCGCCGCGCTCCGAATCGGGCAGGAGAGGGGAATGCGCTGCGCCGCACTCGTGGCGAGCCCCGCGGGGGAGCCACTGTACCGGCGTTTCGGCTTCACGAAGATGGCCGAGTACCACCTGTTCGCCTTCCCGGCCTGAGCTGCCGCCCGCCAGGTCCGTAGACGTGGCGTCGAGGGCCTGGGTCTTCGGGGTGAACCGGGGAACGGGCCCTCGCGCGTTCGCGGCCAACAGCGGCGCCGGCATCCGCTGTCGGAGGACGAGGCAGGCACGTCCGTGTCACAGATCCACTCGGTGCATGGTCAGGGTGGGCGAAGACTTTTCCCCCGGACCCGACCGACGGGGTCCGAACGGTGTGCAGCCATGGCACACGAGACCGATGGACGAGCGCTCCGGTGCCACGGAACGCACCGCGTGTCCGCGACGGGGCGGACGGCCGCCGGGTATCCGGGGGCCGACCCGTGTCGAGGACTTTAGTGAATGCCGTACGTCGATCCCGGATGTCAACCACTCGTGAACGCCCCGCTCGCACATGGACCGTCATGTGGGCGGGTTGCGCCGCACTGATGCTGCTCGCCCTGGGCACTTTGCTGCCACACGACGCCGCCGCCCCTGGCGACGACCGCGTCGGCGCCGGGCGCACCTGCCGTTCCTCTCTCCCCGCGGACCAGGAGCTGTCCTGCGGCACCTACGGTTTCGGGGACCTGCGTTACGTGTGCCCGGCGCACGACATGCCGCGGCGCTGCACGCCGACCACACAGGTGCGGGTGCGCAACACAGGACCGTCCACCGTGTACGTCACCGTCGTCCACGGTGCGCGTCAGGGCGAGCGTCAGCAGAGCCCGGAACGAGAGATCCCTCCCGGTCACACGGCCGTCCTGCGCCCTGGGCAGGGGCACCTGCTGTTCGACCTCACCCTGCGTGGCGCCGGCCCCGTCAAGTCCCTGACGGTCGCCTCGGTACGCTGACCCCCCGTCCGCTGTATGCTCCGCGGATCCCGACGCCATGGCTCCTGTCGGTGCGGCCGTCTCCCTCGACGGCCGCGGACGTCCTCGTGAATCCCCCACGGAGGCACCGGCACTCCTCCTTCATCCGCCCCATCTCAGAACACAGGGGGGACCGAGCGGGTCGCTTCTTTGTGAGACGGATCGCGTCGGCCGGGTCGATGACTGCAAGGCGGTGTCACCCAAGACACTGTTTGCCCGGACGGAAGTCGACCGGGATCAGGACGTTCCCCGGATGCCATCATGCCGCACATCACCGCTTTCGCTAGAAACCAGTGGTTCCCCACAGGAGCAGCCAGCGAGACGCTCTCTCCAGTGATCACTTCTCACAGGCTCCACCGCCGGACGCACCATCGGTGATCGAGTTCCGCCAGAGCGGGTCGGCGAGAAGACACCCGTACATGTACTTCTGAGTGCATCCGTTGCCGAGATGTCTGCCACAGAGCGACACTGGACCGCACTTGACACCCGGAAGGTGCAATGGGGAGCCGGCCGACGTCGCGCCCTGTCGTGCGGGGCGTGTTCGTCGGCCGGCCGGGGGTTCAGCTGTCCTGGTTCTGCCTGCTGCTGAGGCTGAGCAGGGCGTAGACCAGCAGGGCGGAGGCCAGGCCGACGGCCCAGCCGTAATCGGCCAGGGGCTTGAGGAACGGGATGACGCCGTCGGCGGGGAAGGGGCCCTGCTTGACGCCCTTGACCACGGTCGAGTACGAGCCGCCGACGGCCAGGACACCGCCGATCACGAAGGCGGCCACCGCGCGCAGGTTCCAGCCGCCGGTGTACCAGTAGCGGCCGTCGGACTGGTACAGCTCCCCCAGCGCCAGGCGGGTACGGCGCACGATCCAGTAGTCGGCGATGAGGATGCCGGACACGGTGCCGAGCAGGCCGCCGACGAAGCCGAGCCACGTGAAGATGTACACGTGCGGGTTGGCGATCAGCTTCCACGGCATGATCAGGATGCCCACCACGCCGGTGATCAGCGCTCCGGTGCGGAAGCTGATCAGCCGCGGCAGCAGGTGCGACAGGTCGTACGCCGGGGAGACGACATTGGCGGCGATGTTCACCGACAAAGTCGCCACCATCACGATCAGCAGCGCGAACAAGGCGCCGACCGTGTTGCTCATCTTCGCACTCAGTGCGATCGGATCCCAGATCGGCGCCCCGTAGACGGCCTGGGAGCCGGACGTGACCAACACCGACAGGATCGCGAACAGCGTCATCGTGGTCGGCAGACCCAGTGCCTGGCCCCACAGCTGGGCGCGCTGGCTGCCGCCGAAGCGAGTGAAGTCGGGGATGTTCAGCGACAGCGTGGACCAGAAGCCGATCATGCCCATCAAGGAGGGGAAGAAGACCTTCCAGAACCCGCTCCCCCAGCCCAGGCGCGAGGGCTGGTCCAGCAACGGGCCGAAGCCCCCCGCCTTCGCGGCCATGACCCCCAGCAGCACCAGCGCGCCGACGATCACCAGCGGCGCCGCCCAGTTCTCCACCTTGCGCAGCGTCTCCATGCCGCGGGTGATGATGGCGACCTCAACCAGCCAGAACACCCCGAACGACAGCCACTGGGTCCACGGCGTGCCCCCTATCGCCCCGGCGTTCAGCCAGCCGTGACCGAACAGCTTGCCGGCCAGCAGGAAGATGCCCTCCCCACCGATCCACGTCTGGATGCCGAACCAGCAGCACGCCACCGCCGCCCGCACCATCGCCGGCAGGTTCGCCCCGCGCACCCCGAACGACGCCCGCGCGAACACCGGGAACGGGATCCCGTACTTGGTGCCGGCATGACCGGTCAGCAGCATCGGCACCAGCACGATCACGTTCGCCAGCGCGATCGTCAGCACCGCCTGCTTCCAGTCCATCCCCAGCGCCACCAGCCCCGATGCCAGCGTCCACGACGGGATGCAATGCGCCATTCCCACCCAAAGGGCGAGATAGTTGTAAGTCCCCCATGTCCGGCGCTCGATGGGGACGGGCACCAGGTCCGCGTTGGCGAAACGCGAATCATCCAGCACCGCCGGATCGGACAAGGCGACCCGGCCGTCCGGATACGCCTGCTGTGCAACGGCCGGATCGGCCAGGGTTCTTCCACTGGAGGACATCGGGACCACCTCGTATCGCGAAGACTCATGTGAAGATGCGGACTCCGGGAAGCTCAATTCATCCCCGGGAGTACGACGAACGACGGACGAGCCGACCAGCCGCGCGAGCAGACGCACCGCCGACGGAGGTCGACCCACCTCGGGGCATCAACCGCGCACGGCGGACACATGCTCGCGCGACCAGCGCGATCGGTGACGAAAACGCTGGTCAGCGCCCTGCCACGCGGTATGTGTTCTCTCTTGCGCGACACACAGCGCCGAGAAGTTGTACGTGGTCCAGGTGCGCTTCTCGACCGGGACCGGCAGCAGGTCCTCGTTGGCGTAGGGGCCGCTGGGCGCGGGCGCGCCAGGCGCGATCTCCACCCGGCCGTCGGTGAGCGTGACTTGAGCGACGGGCGGGCCCTCGCTGGGGACGGTCTCGGTCATGGGCAGGCCAATCAAGTGAGGAGTGACGGGAGAGGCCGTGCGGGTGACGCCGTGGGGGGTTGTGCGGGTGCGGTGGTGCGGTGATCCCCTTCCCGGGACGGAGGGAAGGGGACGTATGGGGAGGGGGAGCGGTGGCCGCAGTAGGGCCGGTGGGCGACCGCAGCAGGGCCGGTGGGCGGCCGGAGGCCGGCCGCCCGGAGCGGACTTGTCAGCCGTTGACGGCCGGGATGACCTTCGACCCGTACGCGTCGATCACGGCCTCCTGCGCGTCGTGCATGTCGTACACCGCGAACTGGTCCACGCCCAGCGCACGCAGCGCCTTCAGCTTCTCGATGTGCTGCTCGGCCGTGCCGATCAGGCAGAACCGGTCGACGATCTCGTCCGGCACGAACTTGGTGTCGGGGTTGTCGCTGCGCCCGTGGTGGGAGTAGTCGTAGCCCTCGCGGGCCTTGATGTAGTCGGTGAGTTCCTCGGGTACGGCGGCGGAGTGCTCGCCGTACTTGGAGACCAGGTCGGCCACGTGATTGCCGACCATGCCGCCGAACCAGCGGCACTGTTCACGCGCGTGGGCGAGGGCCTCCGGCGAGTCGTCCTCGGTGATGTACGCGGGCGCGGCCACGCAGATCTTCACCTCGGAGGGGTCACGCCCGGCCTCGACGGCCGCGTCCTTCACGGCCTTGACCATGTACTCGGTGAGATAGAGGTCGGCGAGCTGGAGGATGAACCCGTCGGCCTCCTCGCCGGTCATCTTCAGGGCCTTGGGACCGTACGCGGCCATCCAGACCGGGAGTTCGGCACCCGGCTTGACCCAGGGGAACTTGACGACGGTGCCGCCGAGGTCGGCCTCCTCGCCTCGGCCGAGGGCGCGGATGACCTTCATCGCGCCGCTGATGCGGGCGAGCGTGTTGGGCTTGCGTCCGGCGACGCGCATCGCCGAGTCGCCGCGCCCGATGCCGCACACCGTGCGGTTGCCGTACATGTCGTTGAGCGTCGCGAAGGTGGAGGCGGTGACCTCCCAGGTGCGGGTGCCCGGGTTGGTGACCATCGGGCCGACCGTCAACTTCTGGGTGTTCGCGAGAATCTGACTGTAGATCACAAAGGGTTCCTGCCACAGGACGGCCGAGTCGAAGGTCCAGCCGTACGTGAAGCCGTTGCCCTCGGCGCGCTTCATCAGGTCGATGACGCGGGAGGCCGGGGGGTCGGTCTGCAGGACGAGTCCGAAGTCCATGGCGCCGCTCCTAGTCGCTCAGAGAAGGTACTGACAGGTGGAGCGGGGGGTGTAGACGCCGTGCCCCGCGCGTCCGGTGAACTCCCGCTCGGTGATGACCGGTTCGCCGCGCGAGAGCACGGTCTCGACCTGTCCGGTGACGCGCTTGCCCTCGTAGGCCGAGTAGTCGACGTTCATGTGGTGGGTCTCGACCGACATGACCTGCTCGGCGCGCGGGTCATAGATGACGATGTCGGCGTCGGCGCCCGGCGCGATGGTGCCCTTCTTCGGGTACAGGCCGAACATCCGGGCCGGGGTGGCGCAGGCGATCTCGATCCAGCGGCGGCGCGAGATGTGCCCGTCGACGACGGCCTGGTGGAGCAGGTCCATGCGGTTCTCGACGCCCGGGAGGCCGTTGGGGATCTTCGAGAAGTCGCCCCGGCCGAGCTCCTTCTGGCCCACGAAGCAGAAGGGGCAGTGGTCCGTCGACACGACCTGGAGGTCGTTGGTGCGCAGGCCCCGCCACAGGGCGGCCTGGTGCTCCTTGGGCCGAAGGGGCGTGCTGCACACGTACTTCGAGCCCTCGAAGTCCGGTTCCGCGAGGTTGTCGGTCGACAGGAACAGGTACTGCGGGCAGGTCTCGCCGAAGACGTTCAGGCCCTCGTCACGCGCCCGTGCGATCTCGGCGACCGCCTCCTGCGCCGAGACGTGCACGACGTAGAGCGGAGCGCCCGCGACCTGGGCGAGTTTGATGGCGCGGTGGGTGGCCTCGGCCTCCAGGAGCGCCTTGCGCACCTCGCCGTGGAAGCGCGGGTCGGTCTCACCGCGCGCCAGCGCCTGTTCCACGAGGACGTCGATCGCGATGCCGTTCTCCGCGTGCATCATGATCAGGCCGCCGTTCTCGGCGGAGCGCTGCATGGCGCGCAGGATCTGGCCGTCGTCGCTGTAGAAGACGCCGGGGTAGGCCATGAACTGCTTGAAGGAGGTGACGCCCTCCTGGACCAGCAGGTCCATCTCCTTGAGCGTCTCCTGGTTGACGTCGGAGACGATCATGTGGAAGGCGTAGTCGATGGCGCAGTTGCCGTCGGCCTTGGCGTTCCACGCGTCGAGGCCCTCGCGCAGTGAGCGGCCGACGCTCTGCACCGCGAAGTCGACGATGGTGGTGGTGCCGCCCCAGGCCGCGGCCCGGGTGCCCGTCTCGAAGGTGTCCGAGGCGAAGGTGCCGCCGAAGGGCAGCTCCATGTGGGTGTGGGCGTCGACGCCGCCCGGGATGACGTACTTGCCGGTGGCGTCGATGGTCTTCTCGGCCGTCCACGACTCGGCCGCCGGGGTGCCGGTCGCGGCGAGGGCGACGACCCGGCCGTCCTCGATCAGGACGTCGGCGTGGATCTCGTCGGACGCGGTGATGACGAGGCCATTACGGATGACGGTACGGCTGCTCATGCTCCCTCTCTCCTGCCGTGCGCTGAATGCGGTGCGCTGAAAACTGCGGGTCACTCGTGGCTGCTCGCGCCCACGCGGCGGAGCCGCGCCATGCCACAGCCCCGCGCCCCGTCCGGGGCGCGGGACGCCCGGCGGACTCCAGGGCCCCGCCGGGCTACGGCGCGGTCAGCGGCTCGTACGCGTCGGGGCGGCGGTCCCGGTAGAACTGCCAGCGGTCGCGCACCTCGCGCAGCTTGGCCATGTCGAGGTCGCGGACGACGAGTTCGCTCTCCTTGTCGCTGGCCACCTCCCCGACGAACTGGGCCTCCGGGTCGACGAAGTACGACGTTCCGTAGAAGTCGTTGTCGCCCAGTTCCTCCACGCCCACGCGGTTGATGGCGCCCACGAAGTACTCGTTGGCGACGGCCGCCGCCGGCTGCTCCAGCTGCCAGAGGTAGGAGGACAGTCCGCGCGAGGTGGCCGACGGGTTGAACACGATCTCGGCGCCCGCGAGACCCAGCGCACGCCAGCCCTCCGGGAAGTGCCGGTCGTAGCAGATGTAGACGCCGATCCTGCCGACGGCGGTGTCGAAGACCGGCCAGCCGGCGTTGCCGGGACGGAAGTAGAACTTCTCCCAGAAGCCCTCGACCTGCGGGATGTGGTGCTTGCGGTACTTGCCGAGGTACGAGCCGTCCGCGTCGATCACGGCGGCCGTGTTGTAGAGGACGCCGGGCTGCTCCTGCTCGTACATCGGCAGCACGAGGACGATGCCCAGTTCCTTGGCCAGCGCCTGGAAGCGCCGGACGATCGGGCCTTCGGGGATCTGCTCGGCGTACTCGTAGAACGCCTTGTCCTGGACCTGGCAGAAGTAGGGCCCGTAGAAGAGCTCCTGGAAGCACAGCACCTGTGCGCCCTGTGCGGCGGCGTCGCGGGCCGCCTGCTCGTGGACCTGGATCATCGACTCCTTGTCGCCGGTCCAGGCAGTCTGGAAGACGGCGGCGCGGATCACTCTGCTCATCGGGACCTCCGGTCGCTCGGTGTGCGAGGAGCCTAGGAAGCCCGGACTGCTGGATTGAGTTGCACCGTGTCACGTCTGAGGCGCTGTGCCGTTCCACGGTGTCACCCCCGCGTTGTCCCATGTTTCACCTGAGTCGTCCCGTGTTTCACCGTTGTTGCGCGTCGTGTGCGAGCAGTGCGATGTGTACGGAGGCGGCCTGCTCGAAGTCGTCGAGGTCGACGCCGAGCCGGGCCTCGATGGCCTCCAGCCGGCGGTAGAGCGCGGGCCTGCTGACGTGGTGGAGCTGCGCGGTGCGGGACTTGTTGCGGCCGGTCGCGAGGTAGGTCCGCAGCACGGGCAGCAGCTCCGACTCGGCATCGGCCCCGCACAGCAGCCCGTCCAACTCCCGTTCGGCGAACGACTGGACGTTCGGATCGTCACGCAACAGCCGTATCAGACCCCGCAGATGGACGTCACGCAGCCGTACGAGCACCGGCTGGTCCTGGTCGGCGGGTGCGTCGGCGGCCGCCTCGGCGACGTGCAGGGCCTCGCGCAGACCGCCGGGCACGTCGTCCCAGGCCGTACGGGGCGAGGCCGCCGCCACGGTCGTGCGGGTGCCGGTCTCATGGCGCAGCCGCAGCGCGAAGTGGGCGGCCAGCGCCTCCGCGTCCTGGTCGCGGGCGAGGCTGAGCAGCACGGCGGTCGCCCCGTCGGCGAGCTCGGCGACCAGTCCGGGGAGCCCCAACAGACGCAGTACGCGGTCGAGTTGGGCCGGGTCGCCATCCCGTACCACCAGCGGCACGAAGGCCCGTCTGTTGACCGGCAGCCCGGCCGCCCTGGCCCGCGGGAGCAGCTGCCGTGCCGGTACGACCCCGCTCACCAGGTCCGTCAGCAGGCTCTGCGCGGACTCCTCCTCCCAGGTGTGCACGGAGCCACCCAGCATCCGGTGCAGGACCAGGGCCTCGGCGGCACGGTCCGCGAGCAGCCGTCCGGTGGCGGCGTCGCCCCGGTAGCCGCACAGCACGATGCGGCCCCATCTCTCGCCGCGCCCGCCCAGCTCGGCGCGGATCCAGCCGTCGCCCGTGCTGCCGCCCGCCTGCCGGGCGATGCGCTCCCAGTCGCGCAGCACGTCGTCCACCGCGGACCGCTCCCCCGCCGTGGCCAGGACGCGGTGGGCGAGGTTGGTGACGACGACCGGGCACGCGGCGTGCACGGCGATCTCGTCGAGCATCCGTTGCAGGGGCGCGCCCGTGGTGATGAGCCCGGTGAGCGCGGTCCGTACGGCCTCCGAGAGGCTCACCGCCGCGAACTTGCTGCGCACGAGCCGGGACTGGACCTCCTCCGTCAGCTCGGCGAACGGGAACGGCCGGTGGAGGACCACCATGGGCAGCCCGCAGCGCTCGGCGGCCCGGCGCATCACGTCCGGCGGGGTCGGGAAGGCCCGGCCGAGCCCGAGCACGACGGCCGCGGCCTCCGCGCGGTGCAGCGAACGGATGTACTCGGCCTGCGCGTCCGGGTCGCCGGCGAGCAGGACCCCGGTGGTGAGCACCATTTCCCCGCCGCTGAGCATCACGCCCACGTCGGCGGCCTCGGCGACGTGCACCCAGCGCACGGACCGGTCGAGGTGGCCCGCGCCGGCCACCACCTCGGGCTCTCCGGCGAGCACCCGGTCCAGGGCGAGGACCTGGCGTACCGACAGGGCGGGTTCCAAGGCGGTGGCGGTGGTCATGGCACGTTCCCTTGCTCAGAACTTCTTACTGGATACACCTCAGCGCGTGCTCGAGAATCGCCGCGCCCTCCTCCGCCTCCGCGACGGTGAGGGAGAGCGGCGGTGCGATGCGCAGCACGCTGGTGTTGTGACCGCCGCCCTTGCCGATCAACAGGCCGTCCCGGCGGGCCGCTTCGAGCACGGCCGCGGCGCCTTCGGGGTACGCCTCGTCGGTGCCGGGTTTGACCAGCTCGACGCCGATCATCAACCCGCGCCCGCGCACCTCCCGTACGTAGTCGAGCGGCACGGAGATCGCCCGCAGCCGCTCGCCGAGCAGACCGCCGACGCGCCGGGCGTTGCCCTGGAGGTCGTGTTCGAGGAGGTACGTGAGGTTCGCCAGGCCCGCCGCCATCGTGATCGGCGAGCCGCCGAAGGTCGAGATGGAGTTGGAGTCGAGGCAGTTCATGATCTCGGCGCGCGCGACGACGCCGCCGATGGACATGCCGTTGCCGATGCCCTTGGCGAAGGTGAGCAGGTCCGGCGGGCCCGCGGCGGCGTGCGCCTGCCACCCCCAGAAGTGCTCGCCGGTGCGGCCCCAGCCCGTCTGCACCTCGTCGGCGATCCAGAGGATGCCGTGCTGGTCCAGGACCTCGCGGAAGGCCGCGTACAGGCCGTCGGGCGGCGCGGTGAAGCCGCCGACGCCCTGGATGGGTTCGGCGATGAGGGCGGCGGGCGGGCGGACGTGACCGAGCAGATCCTTCAGGTCGTCGACGCAGGCCGCGATGAACTCCGCGTCGCCGAGATCGGCGTACGGGCCGCGGGTGCGGACGCCGCCGTGGACGTACAGCGTCTGGAGGGGCGAGAGGGAGGTCGGTGACCAGCCCTTGTTGCCGGTGATGCCGACCGCGCTGAAGGAGCGGCCGTGGTAACTGTTGCGCATCGCCAGGATCTGGTTGCTCTGCCGGTGGGCGGTGGCGAGCAGCAGGGCCGTGTCGTTGGCCTCGGTGCCGGAGGTGGTGAAGAAGACGCGGGCGTCGGGGATGCCGGACAGCTGGGCGATCCGCTCGGCGAGCTCGACCATCGGCCGGTTGAGGTAGAGCGTGGAGGTGTGGATGATCCGCCCGGCCTGCTCGCTGACGGCCTTGGTGACCTCGGGCAGGGCGTGCGCGGTCATCGTCGTCAGGATGCCGCCGAAGAAGTCGAGGTACTTGTTGCCCTGGGCGTCCCAGACGTGGCGGCCCTCGCCGTGGGTGATCTCGATCGGGTCCTCGTAGTAGAGGGCCAGCCAGTCGGGCAGGACGGCCTTGTGACGCGCGTACAGGTCGCTCACGGCTGCACCAGCCCCTCGTAGGCGTCGGGCCGCCGGTCGCGGTAGAACGCCCACTGCTGCCGGACCTCCTCGATCAGGTCGAAGTCGAGGTCGCGGACGATCAGCTCCTCGGTCTTGTCACTGGCCGTCTCCCCCACGAACTGTCCGCGCGGGTCGACGAAGTAGGAGGTTCCGTAGAAGTCGTTGTCGCCGTACTCCTCCTGCCCGACCCGGTTGATCGCGGCGATGAAGTACTCGTTGGCGACGGCCGCGGCGGGCTGTTCCAGCTGCCAGAGGTAGGCGGAGAGGCCGCGGGAGGTGGCGGAGGGGTTGTAGACGAGCTGGGCGCCGTTCAGGCCGAGCTGGCGCCAGCCCTCGGGGAAGTGCCGGTCGTAGCAGATGTACACGCCGATCCTGCCCACCGCGGTGTCGAAGACGGGCCAGCCCAGGTTGCCCGGTTTGAAGTAGTACTTCTCCCAGAAGCCCTTCACCTGCGGGATGTGGTGCTTGCGGTACTTGCCGAGGTAGGTGCCGTCGGCGTCGATCACGGCCGCGGTGTTGAAGTAGAAGCCGGACTGCTCGACCTCGAACACGGGTACGACGATGACCATGCCGGTCTCGCGCGCGAGCTCCCGCATACGAGTGACGGTGGGCCCGTCGGGCACCGGCTCCGCCCAGCCGTAGTGCTCGGGTTCCTGGACCTGGCAGAAGTAGGGGGCGTTGAAGACTTCCTGGAATCCGATCACCTTCGCGCCCTGCCGGGCCGCCTCGCGGGCGTGCTCCTCGTGCTTGGCGACCATGGATGCGGTGTCGCCGGTCCAGGTGGCCTGGACCAGAGCGGCGCGTACGACGTTGGCCATGAGCTGCTCCTTCGACGAGACGTCAGAGAGCTTCTACGCCCGTAGACAAAGGCGGTAGAGGCTCGAAAGTAAGCCCAGCGGACAGCCTTGCCAAGACCATCGCCGTTAACCCGCTGAGTCGATCACGTTTCGCACCCCTGTGGGTGATCTGTCGATCCGGTGGGCGAGGGCTCGACGGGCTCGGGGATGCCTTCCCGGATCGCTCGGGCGGCGAAACCGGCCGCGCTCCCCGGCCGTGCAGCGGCTCCCCGCTCAGGCCGTGAGGCCGCCCCCCTCGGGCAGGCCGTGAGGCCGCCCCGCTCAGGCGGTGAAGCCGGCCACCCTCAGCGCGTGCACCAGGTCCCAGTGGCGCTCGTCCGAGACGCCCTTGGCGGCCGCCAGCAGCAGCGGCACGAGGCGTCCCGGGTCCGCCTCCGCGCTGCGGGCCGCCTCCTCCGGGGTGCGGACGCGGACGTACGCGTCGAGCAGCGCCCGGATCTCGCGCTGCCGCCCCTCGTCGGCCAGGCTCAGCACGGAGGTCCCGATCTCGGGAGCGGGGCGGGCGACGCCCTGGCGCAGCATCTGCCGGCCGTCGGCGCTGCGGCCCGCCGCGACGAGCGCGTCCGCGGCGCCGACCAGCCGGTCCGCGGGGAGCGAGGCGGCCTCCCACAGCAGGGTGGCCCAGTCCGCGTCGAGGCCCGCCCGGTGCAGTTCGGCGGCGAGCAGCGGGAAGCGGGCGGCGGGCCAGTGGGCGACCTCCACGAGCACGGCGTGCGCCTCGCCGCTGCGGCCCTCGCGGCGCAGCCGGGTCAGGGTCTGGACGGTCTCGGCGGTGGCCCGCCGCGCGTCCTCGTCCAACACCTCGGCGCACGGCTGCGCGGGCTCCTCGGCGGCACCCGCGAAACGGGCTCCACGGGGGCTACGGCCGCTCGGCGCGGCCGGGGTGGACACGGGCGGCGCCGCCGTCTCCGGGACCGCCACAGGGGCCGCCTCGGCCTCCATCATCCCGGCGAAGCGGGCGCTGCCGCGGGGGCGCCGTTTGGAGCGCTGCTTGGGGACGGGGGCGGTGCTCGGAGTGGGGGCGGGGCCCGGGCTGGGGGCGGGGCCCGGGCCGGGCGTGATGCCGGCACTGGTACTGGGACTAATACCAGTACCGGTACCGGCCTGGTCGTACGAGGCGATGCGGGCGGCTGCCCAGTCGCTTCGGGCGGAACGGGCGGCCGCCGGATCGTACGGCCCGGAACCGGGGGTCGCCGGGTCGCTCGGCGCCATGGGAGCGGGGGCGGGGAGGGGGACGGGCCCGGAGTGGTCGGGCCGCGTCTCGAGCGCGCGCCGGTCGGCCGGCTCCGTTACCCGGACGACGCCCCCGTCCCCCGAAAAGTCGAACGCGCCCGATACGTGGGTACGCAGGGCGCGGCGGTCCAGGTTCTCCATCCGGTGGCGGAGTTCGGCACATCGGGCGGTGGCCCGTTCGTGGTCGTCGTGGGCCCAGGCCAGGTCGAGCCGCACGGTGCCGGCCTCCTCCTGGGTGGTGGCCGCGTGCAGCTGCCGGCTCAGTTCGGTCTGACGCTCCGCGGCGTAACGCTGTTCGCGGAGCATGACGTCGAGACGGTCACCGAGGGCGTCCCGGCCGCCGGGCCGGCCGTCGTAGGCGGTGAGCGAGGCGCTGTGCAGGGAACGGGCGCGCTGGGCCTCCTGGGCCGCGATCTGGGGGCCCTGCTCCGCGGCGAGGTCCTGGAGGAGCGCCTCCACGACGTCCCACGGGGGCACTTCCCAGCCGTCCAGACAGGCCCGCATGCCGTCGGGGTCGCGCTGCCAGAACACCGCGCACCAGCCGCCGTCCTGATCGAGCCGTTTCATCAGCCCACCCAGGTAACTCGCGAACTCCCGTACCTGATCCGGGAGTTGTTCCACAGCCATCACACAACTCCCCGCCCGACTGGAGTACTCCGGTCCGGTAGAAAACACCCTTCGTGTTACGGGACGGCTACAGGGAGTTTTCGGACGGGACGCAGAGTCCTGTGATCAATGTCGTCCATGGACAGTCCGAGCGCCCGCGCCAGTGCCGCCACGGTGAAGAAGGCGGGAGTGGGGGCCCGTCCGGTCTCGATCTTGCGCAGGGTCTCGGCCGAGATCCCGGCGGTCGCCGCGACCTCCACCATGCTGCGGCCACCGCGGGCCTCGCGCAGCAACTGTCCGAGACGCTCGCCGCGTTCGCGCTCTTCGGGGGTCAGGGGGTTACGCACCATGACCCCATTCTAATACCGGTATAGTAATTGGCATGGTGGAACTCAAGACGGACACGTCGATCGACGAGATGTACGAAGCGGGTCAGGTCGTGGGCCGGGCGCTCACGGCGGTGCGCAAGGTGGCGGACGTGGGGGTCTCGCTGTTGGAGCTGGACGAGGTCGCCCACCAGGTGCTGCGCGACGCGGGCGCCGGCTCGCCCTTCCTCGGCTACCGGCCCTCGTTCGCACCCACCCCCTTCCCTGCGGTCATCTGCGCCTCGGTGAACGACGCGATCGTGCACGGCATCCCGACCGGTTACCGGTTGCGGGACGGCGACCTGGTCTCCATCGACTTCGGGGCCGAACTGGGCGGCTGGGTAGGCGACTCGGCGATCAGCTTCATCGTGGGCGAGCCGCGCGTGGCCGACGTGCGGCTCGTGGAGACCGCCGAGCGGGCCCTCGCGGCGGGCATCGAGGCGGCGGTCGTCGGCAACCGGATCGGGGACATCGCGCACGCCGTCGGCACGGTGTGCCGCGCGGCGGGGTACGGCATCCCGGACGGCTTCGGAGGCCACGGCGTCGGCCGCCGCATGCACGAGGACCCGTCCGTCCCGAACGAGGGCCGCGCGGGCCGCGGCCTCCCCCTGCGCCACGGCATGGTGCTCGCGATCGAGCCCATGCTCATCGGCGGAGGCACCGACGGCTTCCACGCGGCCCCCGACGGCTGGACGCTGCGCACCGACGACGGCTCCCGTGCGGCCCACACGGAACACACGGTGGCCATCACCCGGACGGGCCCACGCATCCTCACGGCACGCTGATGGCCACCGGCGCACCGACGTCGACGAGCGCGAGGACGCCGCTGGCTACGACGCCGGTCGCACCACCATCGCCGAGCCGCCACCGCGCCGTACCGTCTCGGCTGCCGCCAGCCACTGGCCGCCCGGGAGGCGTTGGACGCCCGTCGCGGCGCCGATCTCGGGGTTGAGCTTGAAGGAGTGCCCGAGGGCTTCGAGCCGGGATCGTAGGGCGCTGTCGTACAGGCCGGGTTCGAGTTCGGTCTGGGCCGCGTTGCGCTGGCTCGCACGCGGGGCGGCGATGGCGTCCACCAGCGGCAGCCCCCGGTCCAGGAACTCCGTCAGGGTCTGCAGGACGGTGGTGATGATGGTCGCGCCACCGGGCGAACCGAGCGCCACCACGGGCTGGTTGTGCCGGTCCAGGACGATCGTCGGGGAGATCGACGAGCGCGGGCGCTTACCGGGGCCGGGCAGGTTCGGGTCGTGGACGGCCGGGTTGGCCGGGGTGAAGGAGAAGTCCGTCAGCTCGTTGTTGAGGAGGAATCCACGCCCCGGGACGGTGATCCCGCTGCCACCGGTCTGTTCGATGGTGAGCGTGTAGGAGACGACGTTGCCCCACTTGTCGGCCACCGTGAGATGGGTGGTGTTCTCGCCCTCGTACGTCGTCGGGGCGGCCGTTCCCCCGGTGGAGCAGGCCGCCGGACGGCGCGGGTCGCCCGGTGCGAGCGGGCTCGTCAGGACCGCGTCGTCCTTGATCAGGCAGGCGCGCGAATCGGCGTACTTCTGCGAGAGGAGTTCCTTCGTGGGGACGTCCTCGAAGGCGGGGTCGCCCACCCAGCGCCCCCGGTCCGCGAACGCGATCCGGCTGGCCTCGATGTAGTGGTGCAGGTACTGGACCTCACTCGCCTTCGAAAGGTCCGTCTTCTCAAGGATGTTGAGGGCCTCGCCGACCGTGGTGCCGCCGGAGGAGGACGGGGCGATGGAGTAGACCTTCTTGCCTCGGTACGACGTCTCCGTCGGCGCCTGTCGCTTCGCCCGGTAGGCCACCAGGTCCTTCGACGACAGCTTGCCCGGGCGGGCGTCGTAGCCCGAAGCCGGGTCCACCGGGGGCTTGTTCACGGTGGCGACGATGTCCTTGCCGAGGTCGCCGTGGTAGATCGCGCCGACGCCCTTCTTGCCCAACTCCTCGTATGTGCGGGCGAGATCGGGGTTGGTGAAGGTCGATCCGACCACGGGCAGCGAGCCGCCGGGCAGGAACAGCTTCGCGGTGTCGGGGAAGTTCTCGAAGCGCGCCTGGTTGGACTCGGTCTGCGAGCGGAAGGTCGCGTCGACCGTGAACCCGTCGCGCGCGATGCGCTCCGCGGGCTTCAGCACGCTCCCGAGCCGCTTGCTGCCCCAGCTGTCCAGCGCCGTCTGCCAGGTCGCGGGCGTGCCCGGCGTGCCCACGCTCAGCCCGCTGGTGACGGCGTCCGCGAAGGCGAGCGGCTGACCGTTCTCCAGGAACAGCCCCGAGTCGGCGGTCAGCGGCGCGGTCTCACGGCCGTCGATCGTGTGCACCGCACGGGACTTGGCGTCGTAGTAGACGAAGTAGCCGCCTCCGCCGACGCCGGAGGAGTACGGCTCGGTGACGCCCAGGGCCGCCGCGGTGGCGACCGCCGCGTCCACCGCGTTGCCGCCCTTCTTCAGGACCTCGATCCCGGCGGCGGAGGCGTCGGCGTCGACGCTGGCCACAGCGCCGCCGTAGCCGACGGCGACCGGCACCTTCGCCGGGGTGGCACGGGAGGAAGCCGCCCCGGCAGCGGGTGGCGCCGCCGCACCGACCGACACCACCGCGGCCGAAACCGCCAAGACCGCCAGATTCCGCGCAACAAGGCGACGCATCCGTACCTCCAGTCAACAGCCGTCCGCGCAGCGTAACTTCACCGCACCCCTCCCGTCAGGACCCCCTCGAACACCGGTCCGCACTCCCGATACCATGCGCGCCCATGAATGACGACGTGCGCAACATCGTCCTCGGCGTGGTCGCCGCCGCCATCAGTGCCGCGCTCGGCTGGCTCGCCCGCACCTACCTCTGGAAGCGCAGACTCCGGCGCAAACAGGCGTTCTTCGGGCTGCCCGACAACTCCGAGTCGCTGCTCGTGGTGAACCGCGAGGCGGGCGGCCCGGAACTCACCGTGATGCGCTTCGACGTGTTCGCGCTCCTCGAACTCGCCGCGCTGATCAAGGACTGCGGCGCGCACGCCCAGGTCGTCGCGCACGACGCCGCGCAGCAGGGCTTCGGGGAGCGGACCGAGTTCTGCGTGGGCGGGCCGTCGTCCAACCGGCGGATGGCCGCGCACCTGCACTCCCTGCTGCCGGGCATCCAGGTGAACACCGACGCCGAACCGGGCCCCGACCGCGGCGCCTTCCAGATCGGCAGCGAGCGCTACCTCCTGGAGTCGGGGAAGGGCGAGTACGTGATCCTCGCCCGGCTGATCGCGGGACAGGAGCGCGGGACGCGGCCCGTCTTCCTCTTCTGCGGGCAGCGCGCGATCACCAACCAGGCGGCGACCCGCTATCTCGCCCGCAACCACGAACGGCTGGCACGCAAGCACGGCGGCAACTCCTTCGTCCTGCTGCTGAAGGTGGTGAATTCGCACGCGTACGGGCCCGATGTCGTCGAGCTCGTCGCGGATGTGACCCGGGCCGCCCAGACCCCGCTGCCCACACCGGCGCCGGCTCGCAACTCCCACCGCGCCTCGTAGATTTCACCTCGCCTCGTAGATTTCACGGCCCTCTAACAATCTTTACTCGTGCGTAACTTACCGACGGGTTACTTCCGGTAAGACAACGAGGTTACCGTCGGGTCACATTCTACTGACACGAGTGAGGAGTGGCCCGTGGGACACCATCGTCATGCCCTGCGCACGTCCGCCGTCGGTGCCGTATCCGCAGCCCTGATCGCCGGTACCGCCCTCGGGCTCGCCCCCACCGCCCAGGCGGCCTCAGGCTCCGTCCGCTTCGTCGACATCGCCGGAGACGGCGGCACGGTCCTCAAGGCCAATGTCGTCACCCCCGCGGGCGCCGACGGCAGCCGCAGGTACCCGCTCCTCGTCATGCCGACGAGCTGGGGCCTGCCCCAGGTCGAGTACCTCGCACAGGCCCAGAAGCTCGCCGACTCCGGCTATGTGGTGCTCACGTACAACGTGCGCGGCTTCTGGCAGTCCGGCGGCGAGATAGAAGTGGCGGGACCGCCGGACGTGGCCGATGCCTCCAAGGTGATCGACTGGGCGCTGGCGAACACCCCGGCCGACGCCCAGAAGGTCGGCATGGCGGGCGTCTCCTACGGCGCCGGGATCAGCCTGCTCGCCGCCGCGCACGACAAGAGGATCAAGGCGGTCTCCGCCATGAGCGGCTGGGCCGACCTCATCGACTCGATCTACTCGGGCCGCACCCAGCACTCCCAGGCCACCGCCCTGCTCGGCGTCGCGGGGACCATCACCGGGCGCCCGAGCGCCGAACTCCAGCAGACGCTCAAGGACTTCTTCGCCTCGAACCTGTCGAAGGAGCAGGAGATGATCGCCTGGGGGAAGAAACGTTCCCCCGAGACCTACGTCGACCAGCTCAACAAGAACGGCGCGGCCGTCCTCATGGCCAACGGCTGGGGAGACACGATCTTCCCGCCCAACCAGTACGCCAGGTTCTACGAGGAGTTGACCGGCCCCAAGCGCCTGGAGTTCCGCCCCGGCGACCACGCCACCGCCGAGGTGACCGGTCTGTTCGGGCTCCCCAACGACGTGTGGACGGACACCGGCCGCTGGTTCGACCACTACCTCAGGGGCGTCGACAACGGCATCGACCGTGAACAGCCCGTCCAGCTCAAGCCCCGCACCACGGGCGCCTACGAGGGCTACCCCGACTGGAAGTCGGTCGGCGCGACCAGGAAGAAGATCGCCCTCGCGGGCACCACCACGATCCACACCAACGTCGACTCGGGCGCGGACGGCGGGATCATCTTCCTCTCCAGCATTCTCGACCAGATCGCCCAGGTCCCCCCGATGGCATCGATCCCGCTGCTGCCGCGCCGCTGGGCGGCCGTCTGGCAGTCGGAGAAATACGCGAGCGTCCAGCAAGTGCGCGGAACCACCACGCTGCACACCACGCTCACTCCGACCAAGGAGAGCGGCACCCTCGTCGCCTACCTCTACGACGTGGGTCCGCTCGGCCTCGGCAAGCTGGTCAGCAACGCGCCGTACACCTTCCACGGGCAGACGCCCGGAGAGCCGTTCGGCGTCGACCTGGAGCTGTACTCCACGGCCTACGACGTCCCGGCAGGGCATCGGCTCGCCCTGGTCGTCGACACGGTCGACCCGCTCTACATCGAGCACAACCCGTCCGGCGCGCAGCTGACCTTCTCCTCACCGGCGAACGACCCGTCCTACGTGTCCGTTCCCCTGCGCGAGCAGTGATCTCCGGCTGCTGGCGCCGGCCGGGTCTGGCCCTGTGAGCTGCTGCTCCCCCTACAGTCGCGGGGCTGTGGGGGGACCCCCACCCGGCAGCAGCGTCCCTGGTTCGGCCGGTGCCACATTCACGGCCTCGGTCTTGGGACTGCGCTGCTCCCGCCGGGACACCCACTGGGCGAACCAGGAGAGCAGCATGCACATCCCGATGTAGATCGGCGAGATCACCATCACCACGGGGATGAACGGCAAATCGTAGTCGAGGTTCGAGGCGATCAGTTTCCCGGCGTGGAGAAACTCCTCGTAGGTGATGAGATATCCGAGCGAGGTGTCCTTCAGGGCCACCACGAGTTGGCTGATGATGGCGGGCAGCATGGCCCGCACGGCCTGCGGGACGAGGACGTAGGTCATGACCTGGGTCTTGCGCATGCCGAGCGCGAACGCGGCCTCCCGCTGGCCGCGTTCGACGGAGTTGACGCCGGAGCGGAAGACCTCGGCGAGCACCGAGCCGTTGTAGAGGGTCAGCCCCGCGACCAGCGCGGGCAGCGGCTGCACCTTCAGCGCCACGAAGATGAAGAAGATCATCACCAGTACGGGCATGGCGCGGAAGAACTCGACGACCAGCGCGGAGATCCAGCGCACCGGACGGTGGTCGGACAGGCGTCCCGTCGCGAGCACGGTGCCCAGCGCCAGCGAGAGCACCGCGGCCATCGCGAAGGCCTTCAGCGTGTTGCCCAGTCCCCGCAGCAGCAGTTCCTGGATGCCCTTGTACTCGAACGGCATCCACTTGGTGTAGGTGAACTGGTCGGTGTCGAAGAGGAGATAGAGGATCCAGCCGACCAGGGCGAGGATCAGGGCGGTGGAAACGGCCGCGTAGAGCCGGTGCCGCTGACGGGTCCTGGGTCCGGGAACGTCGTACAGGGCGGTCGATTCGGGGGCGGTGGTGGTCATCGGGCGACTCCCCAGCGCTGTTCGAGGTAGTTGAAGATCGCGCTGATGGTGAGGGTGATGATCAGATAGCCGACGGCGATCCAGACGAAGGTCCAGACGATGTTGTAGCCGAGCTCGCTCAGCGTCTTGTAGGTCCCGAGCAGTTCGTTGACGCTGAACGCCCCGGCGATCGCCGAGTTCTTGGCGAGGGCGATGAGCGTGGAGCCGATGGGCGGGATCACGGACCGGAACGCCTGCGGCAGGACGACCACGGACAGCGTCTGACTGAAGGTCATGCCGAGGCTGCGGGCCGCCTCACCCTGTCCCTTGGGCACGGTGTTGATGCCCGAGCGCAGCGCCTCGCAGATGAACGCGGAGGTGTAGCAGCCGAGTGCCAGGACCGCGAACACCTTGAAGGGCAGCACGAGTCCGAACCGGGGCAGCCCGAGCAGCACGGCGAAGAACAGCAGGGTCAGCGGGGTGTTGCGCAGCACGGTCACCCACACCGTGCCGAAGGCCCGCAGGGAGCCGACCGGCGCGACCCGGAACGACGCCATCAGGAAGCCGAGCACGAGGGCCAGCACGCTCGCGTAGACGGTGAGTTCGACCGTGCCGAGGAATCCTTGGGCGAAGGTGTGGAAGTTGTCGATCAGTACGTTCACATCGGCCTCGCTCAGCTCGCCGGGTAGCGGTCGATGGCGGGCGGGGTGGGCGCAGGCACTCCGGAGAGCCCCAGCGTCGCCTCGTACGCCCTCTTCCAGTCGCCGTTCTTCTCGCGGGCCTCCAACGCGTCGTCGAGCGCGAACCGCAGCGCGTTGTCGTCGCGCGGCACGCCGATGCCGTACGGCTCCTTCGAGAACGGCTTGCCGACGACCTTGAGTTCGTCGGGCACCTTCGCCGCGTAGCCGATCAGGATCGCGTCGTCGGTGGTGACGGCGTCGACCTGGTAGGTGAGCAGGTTGTCGACGCAGACCGAGTAGGTGTCGTAGGCGACGAGCGTCGCCTTCGGATAGTCGGTCTGGATGCGCTGGTACGGCGTCGAACCGGCCGCCGAGCAGACGCGTTTGCCGGCGAGGTCCTGGGGGCCGCGGATGTTCTTCTCGTTCTTGCGTACGAGCAGCGACTGACCGGCCATGTAGTAGGGGCCCGCGAAGCCGACGAGTTTCTTGCGGTTGTCGTTGATGGTGTAGGTGCCGACGTAGAAGTCGATCTGACCGTTCTGCAGGGCGGTTTCGCGGTTGGCCGAGGCGATCGTCTTGAAACGGATGGTGCTCGGGTCGAAGCCGAGCGAGGCCGACATCATCCTGGCGATCTCGATGTCGAAGCCGGAGTAGGTGCCGCTCGCCGGGTCCTTCTCGCCCAGGTACGGCTGGTCCTCCTTGACGCCGATGTTGAGGTAGCCGCGCTTTCTGGCCCTCTCCCAAGTGGGCGAGGAGGGGAGCTCGAAGCCCTCCGCCACCTGGTAGTGGGGCAGTTTGCCGGCGGCCGGTCCCTTGACGGGCGGACTGCCCTCCTTGCCACAGGCGGCCGTCAGCAGCGCGATGCACACGAGGGCGGCCACGGCGAGGCGCGTACGTGTCGTACGGATCATGGTCGTACTCCCCCGCCTAGTGCTTGAGGATCTTGGAGAGGAAGTCCTTGGCGCGGTCGCTGCGCGGGTTGGTGAAGAACTCCTCGGGGGTGCGGTCCTCGACGACGCGGCCGTCGGCCATGAACACGACGCGGTTGGCCGCGGAGCGTGCGAAGCCCATCTCGTGGGTGACGACGACCATGGTCATGCCGTCGCGCGCGAGCTGCCGCATGACTTCGAGGACCTCGTTGATCATCTCGGGGTCGAGTGCCGAGGTCGGCTCGTCGAACAGCAGGGCCTTGGGGTCCATGGCGAGGGCGCGGGCGATGGCCACGCGCTGCTGCTGGCCGCCGGAGAGCTGCGCCGGGTATTTCGGGGCCTGGGAGGCGAGGCCCACGCGGTCCAGGAGTTCGAGGGAGCGCCGGTCGGCCTCCTCCTTCTTGCGGCCACGGACCTTGATCTGGGCCAGTGAGACGTTCTGCAGGATCGTCTTGTGGGCGAAGAGGTTGAAGGACTGGAAGACCATCCCGACCTCGGCGCGAAGCCTGGCGAGCGCCTTGCCCTCGTCCGGCAGCGGCTGTCCTTCGAGCCTGATGGCGCCGGACTCGATGGTCTCCAGCCGGTTGATCGCCCTGCACAGGGTCGACTTGCCCGACCCCGAGGGGCCGATGACCACGACCACCTCCCCCTTGCCGACGGTGAGGTTGATGTCCTGGAGGACATGCAACGCGCCGAAGTGCTTGTTCACGTCCTGCAGTTCGATCAAAGGATCGACAGCCATGCCCGGCCCTACCCACTCTCAGCTGTGTCGCAGAAGCCGCAAACTATCCGGGCGGGGTGACCCCTCATACGCGACACGCACTTTTCGGGCATTAGCCGTATTTTTCAATTTTCTGGTTTACGGCGTCCTGGCGAGACGGGCTACCCCTCCGCCACCTCGGCGTACAGCTGGGAGAGTTCGGGGGCGCCGCTGGACGCCCAGGTGTGGCCGGAGGCGACGACATCGATCTCCCGGCCGGAGGCCAGCCGCACCGCCGGGTGGCCGTTGGGCCAGACCTCCCAGCGGGCGCCGGGCACCGTGCGCACGATGACCGAGCCGAGATAGAGCCCCGCGTCGTTGCCGAGCCATGGCAGGCTCTCCTCGTCGTCGCGCCAGCGCGGCAGCAGCTGGTCCAGCGCTTCCAACGAGGCGACGGAGTCGTCGAGTTCGACGCCCGCCTGATGGGCCTGCGAGCGCAGCAGCTCGCACTCGGAGAGGAGTTCGGCGACGCCGTCGGAGTCGTGATCACCGTCGGAGAACACCGCGACGCCGAAGGCGGGACCGTGCTTCTTGCGCCAGGTGCCCAGGAAAGGGATGTTCATACGCCCAGCGTGACATTCGCACTCCAGGTCGCACCACAGGCGCGCCCCGGGGGCACTCACACGTCGAGGTCCACCACGACCGGCGCGTGGTCCGATGCGCCCTTGCCCTTGCGCTCCTCACGGTCCACATAGGAGTCGGTGACCGCCTTGGCGAACGGCTCGTTGCCGTAGACCAGGTCGATGCGCATGCCCCGGTTCTTGGGGAAGCCGAGCTGACGGTAGTCCCAGTACGTGAACGGGTGGTCGTACTTCAGGGGCCGCGGGACCACGTCCGACAGGCCCGACTCGCGCAGCGCGGCGAGGGCCGCCCGCTCTGCCGGGGTGACGTGGGTGGCCCCCTCGAAGAGGGAGATGTCCCAGACGTCGTCGTCCGTCGGTGCCACGTTGTAGTCGCCCAGCACGGCGAAGGGACGGCTGCCCGCCGCGTCACCCGCGACCGCGGCCTTGAGGGCCTCGAACCACTGGATCTTGTAGGCGTAGTGGGGGTGGTCCACCTCGCGTCCGTTCGGCACGTACACCGACCAGACGCGGACCGGGCCGCAGGTCGCGGAGACGGCCCGGGGCTCCTCCACGCCCTCGTAACCGGGGTCGCCGGGCAGCCCCTTGACCACGTCCTCCAGGCCGACGCGGGAGAGCACCGCCACGCCGTTCCACCGCCCGGTCGCGTGGACCGCCGCCTCGTAGCCCAGCTCGCGCAGCTCGTCGACGGGGAACTGCTCCGCGGCGACCTTGGCCTCCTGGAGGCACAGCACGTCCGTGCCGCTGCTCTCCAGCCAGGCCAGCAGCCTCGGGAGGCGAGCGGTGATCGAGTTCACGTTCCAGGTCGCGATGCGCATGCCTCACAACCTACCGGGCGGGTACGACAACGGGTCGCCGTGACCGCCCGGCGCACCCGCCCTCGGGTGCTCAGACGTCCGCCGACGCCCCCGGCGCGAGCCGCAGGTGCTCGGAACCGCCCAGGGAGCCGATCTGGTGGTCGTAGATCGGGCGTGCGAGGTCCGTCAGGAGCGCGTCGTGGATGTCGTACGCGCGCTGCGGCTTCACCTCGCGGACGTAGTCGATGACCTCGGCGATCTTGTTCCACGGGGCCATGACCGGGAGCATCAGCGTCTCGACCGGCTGCTCGGGAACGGTGAGGGCGTCGCCCGGGTGGAAGACGCGGCCACCGTCGATGAGATAGCCGACGTTCGTGATGCGCGGGATGTCCGGGTGGATCACGGCGTGCAGTTCGCCGTGCACCTGGACGTCGAAGCCCGCGGCGGTGAACGTGTCGCCGTGACCGACGGTGTGCACACGGCCCGGGAAGGCCGCGGAGATCTTCTCCGCGACCGATTTCAGGGTCCAGATCTCGGCCGCCGGGTTGGACTCCAGGCCCGCCCGCAGCCGGTCCTCGTTGAAGTGGTCGAGGTGCTCGTGCGTGACCAGGATCGCTTCCGCACCGACGGCCGCGTCCTCCTCGGAGAAGGTCCCCGGGTCGATGACGAGCACACGCCCGTCCTTCTCGAGACGGATGCAGGCATGCGACTTCTTCGTGAGCTTCATGGGTCCATCCTCCCCCTCCCGGTGCCGCGGAGGGCCCCCGAGACAGGTGCTCCCGCTACCAGGCTCAAGATCACTCCTGGGGGGTGGTCTCCTCCCGGATGACCTGCTGCGCCACCTTGAAGGCGCTGTTCGCGGCCGGGACACCGCAGTAGACGGCGGCCTGGAGCAGCACCTCCTTGATCTCGTCCGCAGTGAGGCCGTTGCGGAGGGCGGCGCGGGTGTGGAAGGCCAGCTCGTCGAGGTGACCGCCCGCGACCAGCGCGGTCAGCGTGACACAGCTGCGCGAGCGCCGGTCGAGGCCCGGCCGGTCCCAGATCTCGCCCCACGCGTAGCGCGTGATGAACTCCTGGAAGTCCCCGGAGAACTCGTCCGCCGAGGCCAGCGCCCGGTCCACATGCGCGTCGCCCAGCACCTCGCGGCGCACCTTGATCCCGGCGTCGTAGGGGTCCGGCCTGCCCAGGGCCGCGGGCCGGACGACGGGCGGGGCGATCTCGGCGACGGGGCCGACCGGCGGGGGTGCCGCGAGCACCGGCTTGACCGGGGCCGCCGGAATGGCCATCTGGCCTGTGGTCGAGTCGTAGGCGGGCTGCCAGGCGGTGGAGAAGTGCCGTACCAGCAGGTCGGTGACGGCTGCCGGCTGCTCCACGGGCACCAGGTGCGAGGCTCCGGGTACGACGGCGAGGCGGGCGTCCGGTATCCCCGCGACCAGCGTGCGGGCCTCGGCGGGGCCGGTGACCTGGTCGTCCGAGCCGACGAGGACGAGGGTGGGGACGCCGATGCGGCCCAGTTCGACGCGCACGTCGAACGCGGCGAGCGCCTCGCAGGCCGCGATGTAGCAGCCGGGGTCGGTGGTGCGCACCATCTGCACGGCCCACTCGGTGATCGCGGGCTGCGCGGCGGCGAAGCCGCTCGTGAACCAGCGCTCGGGCGAGGAGCGCGCGATCGGGTCAAGACCGTTGCTGCGCACGATCACCCCGCGCTGGCGGAACTCGTCGGCCGATCCGAAGCGGGGCGAGGCGGCGATCACGGCGAGCGAGGCGATCCGCTCCGGGTGCCGCAGGGCCAGCTCGATGCCGATGGCCCCGCTGAACGCGCAGCCCGCGTAACCGAAGCGCTGTACGCCGAGCCCGTCGAGGGTGGCGAGCAGCCGCCTCGCGAGTTCGGTCACGGAACCAGCCGGGTAGGCGGGTGCGCCGCCGTGGCCCGGCAGGTCGAACCGGAAGATCCGCCAGTTCTTGGACAGCTCCGGTATCTGCCGGTCCCACATGTGCCAGGTGGTGCCCAGTGAAGGACCCAAGATCAGGACTGGAGCCTCTTCTGGACCGTCAAAGCGGTATTGCAGGGTGTTCGGTCGTGTCTCGCTCACCCGTCAGACCCTCTCATCTCTCACACTGCCCCTATGACGGGGGTTGTGAGGATCCGGGCCGGATCAGGTGAAAAACCTCTCGGGCGGCATATCGCTTCAGGCATCGGATGATCTCACGTCGGGTCTTGCCCTCCTTGGGCGGCGTTCGTAGTACGTCTGGGTGCGGGGATCCACGCGCAGCCGGGTGAACACGATGCGGTGCAGGCCGGCGTTGGCCTGCCGGTCGCCACCCTCGTCGTTCTTGGCCCAGGCCCGGACTGGTGCCTGCCAACGCGTCCGCAGGACCCACCGGGCCTCGTGCATGCTCCTCTGCCAACCTGGGGACGGAATGGGGCAGTTCGCGCCACTCGTGTGGCTCGACCAGGGGCACGGTGCTTGTTGGAGACGCGATGCAGGTCAAGCTGGTGGCCGACGGGCTCGGGGACGACTACTTCTTCCTCCGGCAGGAGTTGGACGAGCTGGAGCACGACGGGATCACCGATCTCGACGGGGCGCCGGAGGCGGGGGCCCGCAGCGGGGTCGTCGAGGCCGTCGGCATCGCGCCAGTGGGGAGTCCAGTGCTGGTCGCGCTGGTGACGCTGGTGCAGAACTGGCTCACGCGACGGCAGTCGGGAACCGTCGTCCTGGAGATCGGGGGCGACCGGGTGGAACTGACGGGAAGTCCCACTGAGTTGCACCGGGAGGCGCTGGCCGCGTTCCTCGCGCGCCATCCGGAGTAGCCCGATGCTCAAACGGGCTCTGATCATCGCCGCGCAGTTCTACGACAACCCGAGACGGCAGCAGCTGCCCGCGGCCGGCGCGGACGCCAGGGAGCTCTCCAAGGTCCTCCGGGACCCGGCGGTCGGGGCGTTCGAGGTGGAGACCGTCGTCGACTAGACCAGCCATGTCATCCGGCTCGCCATCGAGCGGTTCTTCCGCGAGGCCGACCGCAATGACCTCCTTCTGCTGCACATTTCGTGCCACGGGCAGCGCAACAGGCGCGGCGAGCCCTATTTCGAGGTGAAGGACACCGCCCCGGCGACGCCGAGTTCCACCGGCATCGACTCGGGGTTCGTGGCCCGGCTCATGGAGGAGAGCACCGCGCGACGGATCATCCTCCTGTTGGGCTGCTCCTACAGCGGCGCCTTCGAGCTCGGGGTCCGGTCGGGGATGTCGGAGGTCGATGTGCGGCGCCTGTTCGCCGGGCGCGGCAGCGTGGTGCTCACCGCGTCCACCTCGCTGCAGGTCGCCTACGAGAACGAGATGCACTCCCGCGAGGCAGGCGAGCCGAGCGTGTTCACCTCAGCTGTCGTGCGGGGGCTTGCGATCAGGGAGGCCGATCTCGACGGCGATGGCCTCGTTTCGGTCCAGGAGTTGTTCTCCTACGTCGAGCGCCGAGTCACCGAGGCCCGGCCCACCCAGACGCCCACGCTCAGCGTCGACGACGCCCAAGGCGCTATCCATCTGACCACCAGCCCCTGGGGCCCCGTCGATCCTCGTGATGCCGCGCACTAGGCGCTCTCGCCGCTCCGGAACGAGGTCCAGCGCGCCCTGTGCGCGCTGGTCGGCCCCCGCCGTCGAACGCACCGCCTGTGAACGGCAGGCGCTCACTCAGGTCGGCCAAAGCCGAAAGCGGCCCGTGCGACGATGACCGAGATCCCGTTCGTATCGCCGCTCACCCGTTTACAACTTACCCTTCCGCATATCCGCACTGCTCTTGAGCACCGCAGACTCGACACTCCAGTTCTCCGGCTGGACCCTCTCCCAGAGACTTCCCTTACCGAGGTCTCGTCCCACCTGGTCTTCCCTGCGGAACCACTCCTCGGCACTTCGGATCCTGTGGGGGTGGATTTCGTCGAGCAGAGCGTAATCCCTGGTGACGATTCCGTGCTTCCACACATTCCAGAAGCCCGTGAAATTGTCCCTGAAGCTCATGGTGGCCTTGTCGTTGGGATCGGCGTTGTATCCGGCAGGGAGATCGGCGACCTCCTTCAGCGGACCGCTCCAATATGTGTCCAGATCAGTGTCGATGTACCGTGCCGGATGCCCCGTGACCGTCTCGAACGCCGCAGCCATATCGGCATAGGTCACGTGCTCGATAGCGACTTCGAGGTCCATGCCATTCGCCCGCTCTGGATGGTCGAAGAGCCAGCGGACGTAGAATCCGCAATCTTCGAGATCCACGTGGGGAACGGCTCCCTTGCCGAGAGGGACTCGCCACGTGACGACACCGTCCTCGACGGAGGGCGTCATGGGCGTGAGCGGTGAGATCACCATGTCCATGTAGGGACCTGAGGTGAAGACCGCCGCTCCCATCCGGTCCCTGTTCTTTTCGTTTTGGAACAGCACCCATTCGGCCATGCGGCCTTTGCCGTCATAGTGGCCGGTGCGGAACCTGGAGTCGTAGCCGGACTTCTTGAGGACGTAGTCGAGGTTTCCGTAGACGAAGAACTTGATTCCTTCTTCAATCGCTATCTCGTAACTACGGATGGCCCAGTAGGTCTCGGTCTTCTCGCCGGTGTTGAAGCCGTCGATGTTCATGAATACCCCGTCGCAGCTGCGAAATCCTTCCCGCAGCACGTCTTCGTCGGCGAATGACCCTTCGAGGATGGAGACGTTGCCGAGCGCGAGGAGGGCCTGGGCCCGGGGGGAGGTGGAATCACGAGTGAGGACTCGGACGGAGTACTTCTCGTCGGCGACAAGAGCGCGGACGATGGGCATCCCTTGAGCCCCTGTGCCGCCGACGACAAAGATGGTGGAGGTGGTGTGAGAAGACATGGCTTTCGACTCCGGAGGTTGAGTACGCACGCCATCAGTATCAGTATGCGATGCGTGCGACGTATTCGAAATTGATCTCTGCATCAGCTTGTCGACCGTCGGCACCGACTGGCGCCGCCCCGATACCCATGGGCGGTCGCGGAGACCTTGGCAGTTCCACACCCACAGGGAGCCCTGGCACTGGTCATGGAGACTCCCGCGCGGAAACCGATCGGTTTCACAAACGTACACCGATCGGTTTCCACCAGCAAGCGCCCGGAAGGAGGCAAGGCCCCCATCGCCTCTTCTGCAGAGAGAAGGACTGGTCCCGACGTCCTGGCCGATCTGCTGCGCGTGGTGGCGTGACTGCCCTGACATCGGTGCCGACGTGTTCGACTCTGGCCATGAGGTGCGTACGGCCGGATGATCTGGTGCGCGTGCGCCAGCGAAGCAGCCCAGCGGTACCGCCGGGGACATCACGTGCGCATTCGCGCGGATCTTCCAGGCCCGCGAAACTCGAAGACGCCGCCTCACGCCCCTCCGTGCGAGCAGGCCGGCCCGCCGCGCCCCCAGTAAGCGCCGGGCCAGGAGGCTGCAGGGCGCTTCACCGGGGGCCGCCGGTGACTTCCCTGCCCCACCGGCGCAGGCCCATCTCGTGGAAGAACAGATCGCGCACTTCGACGAGCCCCCGTCCTCGCGAGCCCCCCGACGCCTCCCGCCGGGGGCCGCGCCCGGCCACCCCCGCAACCCTGCAGGTCCGGCCGACCAAATGAGGCGACACAGGCTTCCCGTGCGCGCCGCACGCAACACCGCGCCGATGGAAGCCAGTACCGACCTGCCGCCCATCGCTGTCACAGACCTCTTCGGCATCAGTCCCGCGACCGCCCAGCGCTGGTCCCAGCCTGCCGGGAACAGCTGGGCTCCCTACATTGCCGCCCGGCAGTGTTCACGGCCGTAGCTCCCGACCGCAGTGCCCGGAGGGGGGCGCGGGAGAGTCGCCATTTGACCGGATGGTGCCTCCGCTTTACTGTGGAAGCAGTACGGAGGTAGCCTCCGTTTTGCGGAAGTGCCAGGAGGGCGTATGAGTGCCGGTGGACAGCAGGGGCGCAAGCCTCGTGCGGACGTCCAGCGCAACCGTGCCGCCCTCCTGGGAGCGGCGCAGCGTCACTTCCTGAAGTATGGGGTCGGCACGTCCCTGGAGGCGGTGGCCAAGGAGGCGGGCGTCGGGCCTGGCACCTTGTACCGGCACTTCCCCACCCGGGAAGCGCTGCTCGCGGCCGTACTGCAGACGCGCTCCGAGGAGCTGGTGGCCCGCCAGGCGGAGATCGCGCAGCTCGGCGACACCGACACAGCGCTGGAACAGTGGCTGCGCGCACTGGAGGAGTACTTCAGCGCGTTCAGCGGACTGCCGGAGCCGCTCATGGCCGCGGCCAGGGCGCAGGATCCGGACAACCCGCTCACGCTCCCCTGTGACACGGTCATCACCGCTACCGACGAGTACGTGCAGGCCGCTCAGCGGACGGGGTACGTGCGCGAGTCGGTGAAGGGGTACGACCTGTTCCTCGCGGCCATCTCCGTCGCCTGGCTCAAGGGTGCCGGCGCCGCCGAGGAGGAGTCGCTGGACCGCGTTCGCGCGCTCATCGCCGCCGGCTACCGCAAACGGGACACCCAGGCGTAGGCCCCCGCCTGCCGATCACCGGAACGCCCGGAAAGCTCCGGGGGGTGTCCGGCACCTCCATCCCACAGTGATCACTTTGCACCACCCTGGGGGCGGTGCGACCTGCCGAAGGACAAATCATGAAAATTTCCGTTATCGGTGCTGGAGCGATCGGCGGCAACCTCGCCCGCAAGCTCAGTGGAGCCGGTCACGACGTCGAGGTGGCGGACGCCCGCGGCCCCGAGGCCGTCGCGCCCGAGGTCCTGGAGACCGGCGCCCGCGCCGTGGCACTTGAGAACGCCGTAAAGGGCAGGGATGCCGTCATCCTGGCCATCCCCTTCGGAGTGGCCGGACAGCTGGCCGACCTGTTCGCCTCCGTCTCCGCCGAGACGGTGGTCATCGACACCTCCAACTACTACCCGCACCTCAACGGGCGGATCGAGGCCGTGGAGAACGGCGCGGTGGAGAGCGTGTACACCTCCGAACTCCTGGGGCGCGCCGTCGTCAAGGCGTGGAACGCCGCCCTGGCCGAGACCCAGCGGACGAAGAGTGTTCCGGCGGGCACTGCGGGCCGGATCGCCATCCCGGTCGCCGGCGATTCCGCGGAGGCCAAGCGTGTGGCCATGCGTCTGGTGGACGACACGGGATTCGACCCCTACGACGCCGGAGCACTGGCCGGTTCCTGGCGTCAGCAGCCGATGGGCCCCGCCTACTGCACCGAACTGACCCTGGAGGAGCTGCCGGCAGCCCTGGCCGCGGCCGATCGCGTCAAGGACACGGCCGTCCGCGACAGCATGCCGGAGCGCTTCGCCGCCCTCGGGGCCAATCCCACCCTGGAGGACGTCGTCGAGATGAACCGCGCCGCCCACCGGTGACAACGCCGCCGCGCGAGAACTCACCCAGGCGGAGAAGGAGGCACCCACGGTCATCACGAACGGCCTCTGGGCCACGCCAGATCGCCGGGAGCCCCGCCACCGTCCGCGATCAGCTCGAGCAGATGGCCAGAGCCACCGGCGGTGAGGAAGTCATGATCCAGGACATCATCGCGGACCCTGAAGCCCGGGCGCACTCCCGTGCCCTGTTGGCCCAGGCGTTCGACGTCACCCCTTTCTCATCGGCCAGGCCATCCAGCTGATCCGTCTGCTGCCGCTCACCGTCGGCCGGCTCCTGACAAGCGGACAGCGCCGGCCTGCGATGCACGTACGGCGATGCCGCAACAACGGGACTGAACACTCTTCGAAGGGACCCGCTTTGCCCACCACCGCCTCGTTCTTCACCGACCTCGCGCGGACCTGGCACTCCCCCCGGCAGTTCCTGCCCACTCCGTTGCCCGCGGCGGACATACGGCGCACACTCGGTCGTCGAGGCGGTCGGCACGCAGGAGTCGTTCATACAGGCCGTCGGCGCCACCCGCGGCGGCGGCCACATGGGCTGCGTGGGCGTGAACTACGACGTCCAGATTCCCGGCATCGAGCTCTTCTTCGCCGGCATCCACACCCTCGGCGGCCCCGCCCCCGTACGCCGCTTCCTGCCCGACCTGATCCAGCTCATCTGGGACCGCAAGATCGACCCCGGCAAGGTCTTCGACCTCACCCTGCCCCTGGAGCAGGCGGCAGAGGGCTACAAGGCGACGGACGAACGGCGCGCCACCAAGGTGCTCCTCACCCTCTGACGCGCCTGCCCATCAGCTCGGGGGCCGGCTGCTCCGCGCCACGGCAAAGGAGCGCCTCCGGAGGCACCTGCCCGACCCATCCCTGCATGGGTGGTGGAAGGTACTGCCTCGCGGGCACGGCCGGCTGTCGTCAGGCGCTCTCCTCCGGCGCCGGCGCGGTGGGGTCCACCGGGCCGGCGCGGAGCATGGCCTTGTAGAGGGCTTCGTGCTCGGGCGAGGGGGGAAGGGGGCCTCGGGCCGGCGCTTCGCAGGACTGGATCAGCAGGGCGACGATCCGTCGCCACGCGTCAGGTGCGGCGTCGCCGGTGGCGCCGACGACGCCGGCGTTGGCCATATGGATCAGGACCAGGTCCGAGGGATCGAAGTCCTCGCGCAGCCGCCCCGTGGCCTTGGCCCGGTTGATGAGCTCCACCATGCCCTCGTACGCCTCGTTGCGGCGCCGCTCCAGGGCTTTGGCGGTGGGGAAGGTCGTGGTCAGGACATCGGCGAAGCCGTAGTCGGCGGCCTGCATCGCACAGGCGGCCTCGATGTAGCCGGTGAAGCCGTCCCACGGGTCGGGGTTGTCGAGAGCGGTGGCGACCGCATCGAAGTAGGCGTCCATCCGGTCGGCGAAGACGGCGGCGACCAGGTCCGCCTTGGCGGGAAAGCGGCGCAACAAGGTGGCGATCCCCACGCCCGCCTCACGTGCCACGGACGCCATGGAGGCGTCGAGGCCGTCCCGTGCGTAGACCGTGCGCGCGGCGGCGAGGATCCGTTCCCGGTTGCGCTCGGCGTCACTGCGCAATGGCCGGTCAGCGGGGGTGTCGGGGCGTGGGGCGCGAGGACTCATGCCCTCCACCCTAGCAACTGGAGCACCCTATCCACTTCCATGCTACGGTGAGCCCAGCGAGAAACTGGAAGACCCTATCCAGTTAGAAACTGGATAGACCTATCCAGATCGCATGAGGGTCCTGAGCTCCGGTGCCCGCACCGGCGGCATGGATCTCTTACCGACACCCCACCCATGCATTACGGAAGGATCGCTGTGACCAGCATCGCCATCGTCGGAGCCGGACCCCAGCTGGGCCTGGCCATCGCCCGCACCTTCGGCTCCCAGGGCTTCGACGTCGCCCTGATCTCCCGGAACCGCGACAAGCTCGACGGCCTCGTCGAGCAGCTCACCGCCGAGGGCATCACCGCCGGCGCGTTCCCCGCGGACGTACTCGACCGCGACGCCTCCACCCAGGCGCTCAAGGACGCAGCCGCCCGGTTCGGCGGCATCGACGTCCTGGAGTACTCCCCGGTGGGATCGTTTGGCACCACCGCCCTGACCACCCCCACCGAGACGGACCCGTCCCACGTGCAGCACGAGATGGAGTTCCAGCTCTACGGGGCGATCGCCGTCACGAAGGCGGTGCTTCCCGCCATGCGTGAGGCGGGGGCGGGCACCCTGCTCTACACCACCGGGGCCGGATCCATCGATCCCGTTCCCGCGGTCGCCAACGTCAACGCCGCCGCGGCAGCGTTGCGCAACTGGGCGATCAACCTGCACAAGGAACTGGAAGGCACCGGCGTCCAGGCCGCCCATGTCGGCATCGACGTGTCCATCGGTATGTCGGTCGTCCCCGGATTCCCGACAGCCAAGCCCGAGCAGATCTCCCCCGTGTACTGGGACCTGCACACCGCCAAGCGCGACCAGGCCGAACTCGTCTTCAGCCTCTGATCCACCCCCGCCCGCCCCAGCCCCTGACGCGCCCTCAGGTATCCCTCACCGGGCATGCCCCCAGGGCCGGGGCGGGCGTGGCGGAGCGTCCCACGTGCGCACGGCTGTCGCCGAGCACGTTGGGGGATCCGGGGGCTGCGCAACAACCTGCTGCCGGTAGCGGACACGTGGGGAGCTGCCCCTGCTCCGACGTACCGCTGCCGGCCAATGCGCTCGGCTGCTACGGATCGCCGGAGAGGGGCGTCGCGCCCGTCGTCCTCTTCCTCGTTGGCCGCGACGCGCAGTGCTTGGCCGGGTACAGCCTCACGCCCGACGTCGGTTTCATGATCGACGCTGCGCGCTGTCGCGTCGGCCGAGAGGGCGCCAGCGGCCAGGCGGCCCTCTCTGTGACCTGCTGCGCAGGGGCTGATTTCTCCGCTTGCTTGTTTTCGAAGTCGTTAAGGATGGAGTTGACAGATGTCGTTCACTGACGCCGCGCATGCATGCCTCATGTCCAAGTACGCGACGTTCTCCGGTCGTGCCCGGCGCTCGGAGTACTGGTGGTTCTCCGTGCTGTACGCAGTCGGCACGCTCCTGTTGGTCGGTATCAGCGTCGCCATCGGGCAGCCGCTGCTGAATGTGTTGCTGGTGCTGCTCATCGTGCCCATGCTGGCCGTTTCCGTTCGCCGGCTGCACGACACCGGCAGGTCTGGCTGGAGGATGCTCATCGCCTTGATCCCGGTCGTCGGCCCGGTCATCTACCTCGTGGGTATGACGGTGGACAGCGCCCCGGGCGCCAATCGGTACGGCCCCCCGCTGAAGGCCGCCGGTTAGGCAGCGACTCGTCCTGCATGCGGCACCTTCGCGTGGGGACGATCGATCTGCGCCGGAGGCGCGGGGCGTCCGACCGTCCACGCCGAAGGGCTGCAAGCAGCGGGCCGGATACCGGCGGGCCATGCAACGGCATGTCCGTGAGGGACCTGCTCGCCTTCACGGAGTAGCTCCCCAAGCTCGCCTGTGACGCGCCTGCGGACGGCGGCCGTTCCGCGGGCTGGTCGATAGACTCTCAGGAGGCGTCCGGCGCACAAGTTGCAGCCGATGATCGACCCCGTCTTGCCCTTCGAGGAGGCACCTGCCGCGCCGTCCTACATGGCGCAGGGCGCTTACTTCGGCAAGGTCGTCATCAGCCACTGACACCGACACGTCTACGGCCGACCCACGCCGCCTGCCGTTGACGGGCCGGAGCCCCGCTGCCGCTGTCACGTCGGCGGCAGCCGGTCACCACACTCCCGGCAGCACGGGCGGGCTCTCCCGCCAGCACCAACGCACGAGGTCATGCGGCCGTACGCATTTCACGGCCAGAGTTGAGTAACTCCCGCTCGGTCTCGGGGCGGTCACGTCACGGCGTTCAACAAGTCGGCCAGGACGTCGGCGCGTTCCAGAGCGATGAAGTGGCCGGCTCCCGGCACCTGCGTGAAATGGGCGGCAGGCAGCAGCTCCTTGTTGGCTTCCCGGTCCGACTGCCGGGACCAGTCCTTCTCCCCGTAGACGAGGTGGATGGGGGCCTTGACCTCGGGGTAGCGCGAGCGGGCCGCGATGAGGCTGGGCAGGCTCTGGTACACGGCCCGGGCAACGGTCGGGTAGCCGGGGCGCCCGCCCACCTGGAGCAGCTCGTCCACGTAGTCCGCCCGCAGAGCGCTCTTGTCGCCCAGGCCGCCCTGCAGGATCCTGCGGAGGGCAGGCTTGGGCTCCACCTGGGCGACCACCGGGCCCACCCCCGGAGTGAGAACAGCGCCGATCACCATGCGGGCGAGGAGGCTGGACCGGGCGATTCCGTCGCGGAAGTCGTACGTGTTCACCGCAACGACGCGCCGGACCCGCTCCGGCAGATCGGCCGCGCTGGTCAGGGCGAGCACCGCCCCCATGGACTCCCCGACCAACGTCACGTCATTGAGGTCGAGTTCGGTGACGAGCCGTTCCACGCCCGCGCGCATCGCAGGCTCGTCGTACGACGCACCGGGCACGATCTCGGAGTAGCCCATCCCCGGGAGATCGAGGGCGTACACGGTGTACTGGTCGGAGATCAGCGGGATCAGCGAGCGGAAGTGCTCGGCCTGTGTGCGCACGGTGTGCAGCAGGACCAGGGCGGCACCGGTGCCCGCTTTGAGGTAACGCAGCATTCCCTCGCCGCTGTGGCGTCCTGCGCGCGGGGCGATGGTGTGGCTGGTGGTCCCGGGAATGTGAATCGTGGGACGTGAATCTTGGCTGGGCATTTCGCCGACTCCTTGTGTGTGAACTGCGGATAGGTGCCTGGGGTGCGGTCCGGCAGGGCTGGTGGTGACGCCGATTGCGCGCGGCTGGTCGTCGCTCCGGTCCGCGGCTTACTTCGCCGGCTGGGCATACAGTCCTGCCGGGTCGGGTCCCCGGCCAGACCTGCCTTGGCCTGCCGCGAGAGGCCGTCGGCGAGCGCCTCGTAGGCTCCCGTCTCAACGCCGTCGAGGGCGAGTGCGGCCGCGTGGCTGCGGCTCCGGGCGCAGGGAGTTGGCTTGCGGCCACAGCGCGGCCGTGGAGGCACTGCGGGAGCCGCCGGGGGCCGGCCAGGACAGCACGGAGGAACGTTGAGGATGGTGGCCGCCGCCGTTGCGGCCGATCACCGGCACGAAGGCCGGGCGACCAGCGGCAGACCGTAGAAGTTGGTCTCGAACTCCCGACACACGTCATCGATCGGGAACTCGAGGAGGGGCGCGCCGACCGCGGCGCCGGCGTTGTTGATCAGTACGGTGACTCCTCCACGAGGGCCTCGCCTATCCCGCTGCTGCCGCCAGTGCCGAGGGGCACTCGCATCCTTCAGTGCGGTCACGGCTGCGGCCACACCGAGAAACCGACCGGTTTCCCATCAGAGTAAACCGGTCGGTTTCCACGCGCAAGCTTTTGAGGATCGTCATCACGGTGCTCATCAACTGGCAGGCGTCGGAGGCGTAGTCCACACTCCGCCCAGGAGGAACAGAACATGGGGGCAGCCGCTTGCCGCCGGGCGCAGCCGCTCACGACCCGCTTCGCCGTGGCGTGCCGTACCCGACCATGCCGGCCTGGCCGAGCGACTGCGACAGGAGACCGGCACCACCGTCCGGGTACGCGCACGCGACGAACCAGCCTTTGACCGCCCCCTCCGGCCGACGCCGAGTCCGAGGCAGGTCTGGGCCGCCACCTGCTCCGCCACCCCGCTGCGCTGCGAGTACCCATGCACCTGGCCCGGTCGGGGGCGTTCCGCAAGCCGGCCATCATCTCGGCCAGCCAGTTCGATGACGGCATGACCCTCGACGTCCCCGGACGGCCACGCGTGGTCGCAGTACCCGGACACACGCCCGGCAGGGTCGCATTCCATCTGCCCGCACGCGCCGCCGTATTCACCGGGGATGCGCCAGTCACCCACGACGGCCTCCTGGGCCGCACCGGCACCGGATCAGACCATCGGCCCAGTATTCACGCACGACACGGCACAGGCACGAACGTCGCTGGAGGCGTTGACCTCACTGGACGCGGACCTTGTACTCCCCGGTCATGGCGACAGATCTTGTCATGATTCGTTCCGCCTTGCGGTGACGTTTTCGGTGGTGCCGGATTGTTGGATCCACGAGCTGAGGATCCGGAGTTTCTCTTCGCTCGGGGAACCGGGTGCGGGTGACCAGACGGTGAGGTGCTGGTCGGGGGTCTCCGCTCCAGTAGAACCTGTCCCAGTCGAGGGTGAGCTCGCCGAGCTTCGGGTGGTGGACGATCTTGCTGCCGAAGTTCTGCCTCGCGACATGGCGGCTTGCCCACCATTGCCGGAAGAGGGGACAGCCGACCGAGAGTTCGCCGACCAGGTTCGCGAGCCGTGGGTCCTTGGGGTTGTCGACGGCCTGCATGCGTAGGAGTGCGACGCCGGTACGGGCCATACCCTCCCAGTCGTCGTAGAAGTCCCTCATGCGCGGGTCGGCGAACAACATGCGGACGTAGTTGCGCTCGTACGGGGCGATCTTGTCGATGTCGATGAGGAGCGCCGCAGCGAGGGGGTTCCAGGCGATGAAGTCGAGGTACTTCCCCACCACGAACGCAGGAGTGAGCGTCAACCGGTCCAGGAGGCACTGGATCCGTGGCCGCGCCGGCGCCTGGGTGCCGTGCGTCGATCGGCTTGTCGGGCGAGCCCTTCGACATAGGTGCGCCGAACCGGTGTGAGGCGCAGCGTGTGCGGGCGCCCGGCGGTCCCGGCGGTGCGACACGAGGTGTCGACGCCGATGTGCACGCCCTGTTCACAGAACAGCTGCGCGGCGACGTCGAGCAACCGGTCGCGCGTCGAGACAACTCCGGCGGCCGGCGCGGGCGTCGGCGTTGTCCGGTCGCTCATAGACAAGAGACGACCCCTTCACTTGCACTGTGGAAACCGATCTGTTTTTCTAGGTGGAAACAGATCGGTTTCCAACCGGTCGTCGGCCTATGACCAGCAACTAAGGGGAAAAGTGAGTACCACCTTCGACCGTGGGGCGCCCGCCTCCGGAAATACAGACTCGGGCCGCCGCGGCTCACATGCCGTGCGCTGGTGGGTGCTTGTCGTGCTGGGCACGGCGCAGCTCATGGTCACGCTCGACGCGACCGTCGTGAACATCGCGCTGCCCGCAGCGCAGCACGACCTCGGTTTCAGCGACGGCAGCCGGCAGTGGGTCATCACGGGTTACGCCCTGGCATTCGGCAGCCTGCTGCTGCTCGGTGGCCGGCTCGGTGACCTGTTCGGCCGACGTACCACCTTTGTGACCGGCCTGATCGGTTTCGCGGGCGCATCCGTCCTCGGCGGCGCGGCGGGCAGCTTCGAAATCCTCGTCACGGCGCGGGTGGCCCAAGGACTCTTCGCCGCGCTCCTTGCGCCCGCGGCACTCTCACTGCTCAGCGTGACCTTCACCGAACCGACCGAGAGGGCGAAGGCTTTCGGTGTCTTCAGCGCGTTGGCCGGTGCGGGCGGCGCGATCGGGCTGCTGCTCGGCGGCATGCTCACCGAATGGGCGTCGTGGCGCTGGGTGATGTACGTGAACGTCATTTTCGCGGCCGTCGCGCTGGTTGGTGCGTTGTTGTGGCTGGCCAAGCCTGCGGTCGCCGAGCGGCCCAAGCTCGATATTCCGGGCACGATCGTGGTGAGTGCCGCGCTGTTCGCCATCGTCTACGGGTTCGCGCACGTCGAATCCACCAGTTGGACCAACCCGGTCACCCTCGGCGCCATGATCGTCGGTGTGCTGCTGCTCGCGGTGTTCGTATGGCTGGAGTCCAGGGTCGCGCATCCGCTGCTGCCGCTGCGACTCGTGCTGGACCGGACCCGCGGTGGTTCGTTCCTGGCGGTGTTCGTCATCGGTATGGGGATGTTTTCGATCTTCCTGTTCCTGACCTATTACCTGGAGGCCAGCATCGGCTACTCGCCGATCAAGACGGGTCTGGCGTTCCTGCCGATGGTCGCGGGCATCGTTGCCGCGTCGACCACGGCGCCTTCGCTGCTGCTGCCCAGGGTCGGCCCGAAGATCGTGGTCAGCGCCAGCTTCCTGGTCGCCGCAGCCGGCATGGCCCTGCTGAACCGGCTCGCGCTGGACAGCACCTACGTCGCCCACATCATGCCTGGTCTGATCCTGCTGGGTCTGGGCCTCGGCGGGGTGATGACCACCGCGTTCCAGGGTGCGACCGCAGGCATACATCACGAGGATTCGGGCGTCGCCTCGGCGCTGATCAACACCGGCCAGCAGGTGGGTGGCTCGATCAGCACGGCACTACTGACCACCGTTGCCTCATCGGCCGCGACCGACTACCTGTCCTCGCACAAGCCCGGTGCACTGACCGTGGCGCAGGCCGGGGTCGAAGGCTACACGGCCACCCTGGCGTGGGGGGCCGGGTTCTTCGTGGTCGGTGCGGTGCTCGCCGCGTTCCTGATACCGAATGCGCCTCTGGCGCCGTCAGAGGGCGAGCCCGTGATCGCCCACTGAGCCTGAATCCGCCGAGGGATACGCGGTCGATCACACTGAGTAGACAGTGAGAAATGCCCTGCTACCTGCGATGATTGGTGTTTTCACGGCACAAATCATCGCAGGAAGCCAGGGCATCTCCCTTGCCGTGTTCGGCACCCCCGGCATGCTGGTGGTCACGTTGTTCCATGTCGCGATGGCGGTGCCGACGACAGATCGCCACCCCCGCCGAGGCGCCGCCCGGCTCCTACCCCTTCCTCACAGAGTTCGAGCCGCTGCGGCAGATCACCGGCGGTGTCCGCTCGGTTCTCTCCTGCGGCGCCAACAGTGACGTGGGCCTGGGACGGTGCTGAGTGATGATGGCTGTCGGTCCCATTGCGGCCGCACTCTTCGGCTTCGGGATGACAGGCTGGTACGACCGCCGGGAGCCACCGCGTCCCGCCGGAGACGAAGCCCGAGAAGACCGCCACCCGGCTGGCGGGAACCGTGCCCATATGCCCGCTCGGCCGTGGGCGGCGTCGAAGATCGCTCCGGCAAGCGCCGTAAACCGATCGGTTTTCAATTGGTCGGAATCGAGTTAACCTCGCAATATGACCACCGAGGCGAAGCCAAGTCCCAGAGAGCGGCTGCTGGAGGCAGCGGCCACACTCACCTACCGAGACGGTGTCGGCATCGGCGTCGACGCGCTGTGCAAGGCGGCGGGGGTGTCGAAGCGCTCCATGTACCAGCTGTTCGAGAGCAAGGACGAACTGCTGGCGGCAAGCCTGGAGGAACGCGCCTCCGCCTACGTGCTGACGCTCCTGCCCGCGGCGGACGACAACCGTTCACCCCGCGAGCGGATCCTGCACGTCTTCGACCAGCTGGCGTCGCAGGCGGGTGCGCCCGACTTCCAGGGCTGTCGGTACCTGGCTGTGCAGATCGAGCTCAAGGACCAGAACCACCCTGCGAGCCGGGTGGCCCACCGGGTCAAGGGGAATCTGACAGGTTTCTTCCGGGCCGAGGCCGAACAGGGTGGGGCGAGCGACCCGGATCTACTGGCCCGGCAGCTGATCCTGGTCTTCGACGGCGCCAGCGCCCGCGCGGGAATCAGAGCCGACACGCCGACAGGGCTCATCGCGCCCACGGTGACCACCCTGCTCGACGCGGCGGACATGCGCTGACGCATCACGTTTACGAGCAGTCTCGTTGACCGAGTTGCTCGGCGAGCCGATGCCGGTCTCCGGTGACCCGAGCAGCTTCCCATGGCTTCACGCCCTTACCTTCCGGAACTCAGGGAGGCCCGACGGCCGTAAGAGTGTTGATGAGCATGCCGTGAGCCAGGAAGGTCGCGGTCTCGTTGACATCGGCGCGCAGCGGCAGGTGCACGGTCCCCCAGACATCCAGCCGGCCCGGACGAACTCGCGGGACCGGGCTCTGATCGCCGGGCGATCGATCGCCAACGTCCGCGAGGAACTTGGCCGACATGCCGAAGGAGGCCCGCCGCTTGGACTTGCGCGCGGAAACCGATCGGTTTACCGTGGCAAAACTGATCGGTTTCTGCCGTCAACACCGACGACCGGGTCATTGAACTCGGCGGCCCGAGGTGCTCACGCACGAACAGATCGCAGGAGCGGCTTTCCGCGCCCTGGGCACGCCCGGATCACTCACCTCCCGCGATCGGCGCTCAGGATCTGCTTGATTCTGTTGCGCCGTCGAAGCCGGGCTTGCGCGACAGGCACTACCCACATGTCAGCGTGGGCAGCCCCCAGTCACCATGATCGCTGCCGTTGCCGTCGCCGCCGTCGCCGACCTTGAGGTCGATCATCTGGGCGCCACTGACGTCCACGTCGATCGGTACGGCAGCTTGTTTGCCGTGGATCGTCGGCGTGGTCACCAATGTCTTGCCGTCGGCCGTCACGGAGAACGTCACTGTTCCCGCGCCGTTGGTCTCGTCGTCCACACCGACCTCGGCCGTCAACCGCGAGCAGTTCCCCGCGAGATAGAGCTCGATGTCGCTGTCCGCGTTGGTGCCCAGGCCCTTGGCGTAGCTCGCGCCGGCGATGCTGATCGGACGGCCGTCGCCGGCTGCCTGCTCGCCGACGCTGGTGTCACGCTCGACCGGACCCCACCCGTTGGTGGACGAGAAGAACGGCAGGTCGCTCACTGCATTCTTCCCGGCCGGTGGAGCAGGCGGTATCGCACCGACGATGCGCTCGTCCGTGCCGGTGGCCTGCCGTCCGTTCTGCAGGTAGTGGACTGTCGCGGTGAGAGCCGAGGCCGACGGCAGCTTCCCCGTCGGCGGCTGGACCTTCCAGGTGAAGGTGGCCGACTGGCCGGGTTGCACGCGCTTGACCGACGCGGGGCTCGAGGCGCTCACGTCCCAGCCGTCGGGCGCGGAGAGCGAGGCCGTCAGCCGGGAGGCGGACGGTTTGTCCTTCGGCACCCGCACCGTCGCCTCGGCCGTGAAAGTCCGTCCCGACTGGGCGGTGTCGAGCACGTCCAGGGTGACGTCCGCTCCCGGCCGCTTCGGCATCGCGTACGTGTGGGCGTCGTAGCGGGGGCTGGCGTTCTGCGCGACGTGCAGGGACGAGGCGTAGCTGCCGTAGTTGGTGAGCGACACCCTGCCGAGGCCGCCGGTGCTGCCGTCCAGGTTCCATACGGCAATGGCGATGCTGTTTCGGCCGTTCGGGTTCAGGATCCCGTTCGGCACCGGGAACGTGTGCTGCGGGCCGAGGTAGTTGACGTAGTTGCCGACCTGCCAGCCGTTCACGAAGATCGTGGTCCGGTACTTGCGTGACGGGTCGTCGGTGAACGTCAGCCCGAGCGACGTGTCCTGGCCGTGCGGCAGGTCCAGGGCGACATCGGAGCGGTACCAGGAGACCCCGGGACGGGTGTCGGTCGTCGGAAGGGACGTCTTCTTCCACTTGCCGTCCGGGTAACCGGGCAGGGACCAGCCGGCCCGCTCGCCGTACAGACCGCCCGTCGAGAGCGGCCCGCGCACCGTGTCCTGCAGGTCCTCGCCGCCGCGTACGCCCTGCAGCCGCCAGGTGACGGCGGTCAGCGGCGCCCCGGCGAGGGAGGCGCTCGTCAGTCCTCGCGCCGCCTTGTTGCCGTTGGTCGAGTTGTAGTCCTCCTCGTGCCCCATGTTCACGGTGAGCACGGAAATGACGTTGTCACCCTTGGACTTGACCACACCGGCCGGGAAGGTGAAGTCGGCCCTGCCCGTGGTGGAGCTGCCCAGGAAGGTGCCGTTGAGCCAGGCGGAGAACGCCTGCGCCCCTCCGCCGGAGTCCGAGACCAGGCGGACGCCGGTCTCCTTGCCGGTGGCGTGGAAGCGGCCGCGATACCACGTGTTGCCGGTGTGGAAGCCGTAGTCGTCCGCGTAGAGCACCGGCGGCGCGTTGACGCCGGAGACGCTGTTGGTCGTCGTCTTGTCGGCCACCTGCCAGCTGGTGTCGTCGAAACCGGGGGCCGCTTCGGGCGACTCCTCACTGTGCTTCCAGTTGGTGAGTGCCGGCAGGTGTATCGGGGCTGCCGTCGGGATCTTCCCGGTGAGGCCACCCGTGCCGCCGGCCCGGGTGCCGACGGTCCGGCCGTTCCAGGTGATGTGGTCGGCGGACGTGAACACCTCGATGTTCTTGTCGTCGGCGTTGTCGCCGGTGAGTGCCAGGGTGCGGCCGCCGTTCAGGCTGGTCGCCGTCCGCAGCAGGTGGCTGCCACGCACGAGGACAGGGCCGGCCGCTGTGTCCTGACGCCAGAAGGTCTTGGCCGTGGCCTTGTCGCCGACGAGCAGTTCGAGCGGGCGCTGTCCGCCGCCGGTGATGCTGACGCGGATCAGGTCCTTGTGCGTGTAGTTCAGCCGAAGGTCGCCGGTGGTCGCGTCCCAGGTTGTCGTGACCGGGCCGCCGCTGGAGGTCACCGTCGGCTTGGAGGCGTAGCGCAGCACGGTCTCGCCATCGCTGCCCGCATCGCCATAGAGCAGGGCGACGTCCCGGTCACCGATGGTCGCGCTGGTCATGATCTCCGAGGTCGAGTACTGCAACTGTGAGTCGCCGAGCCGGTAGTTGGCCACGACCACGTGTGAGTCGCGTCCGTCGAGCGTGATCGCGGTGCCCGGCTGCTGGGGCACGACCGGGTAGGTCGGCTCCGCGGCGGCGGTACCCGTCGGCACGTCGATGGCATCGATGGCCACGTAGTTGTCGGTGGAGCCCGAGCTGTGGCTGCCGTCGACGACGATCTTCAGGGTGTGCGCTCCGTCCGGCAGGCCGGTCTTCTGGAAGACCACTGCCTGGTTCTCGCCGCCGGAGTCGTCGACCGTCGCGACCTTGGTGTCGTCGAGGTAGACGTCGGCATTGCCGTGGTTGTTGGTCTTCGAGCCGATCCAGCGGATCGCGGTGCCGTCGAAGGGGACGGTCACCGAGTCACCGGCCTTGTTGGAGAAGGACTCGGTGTGCTTGTAGTCGCCGCCGGTGTAGCTCTGGTCGGCCACGTGCGACCACGAACCGGTGTACTGCAGCGCTGAGTCGGGGTCGTCCCAGGTGTAGGTGGTGTCGGCGGAGGGCTGGGCGTTGAAGTCCAGCGCGATGTGAGTCTTGTCGACCGCGGTGGACGTGGAGTTGCCGTGCCGCAGGACGTGGAACTGCGTCTTGGCGTCGGGGTTCATCCGGGCGGTGTCGACGACCGCGGAGTCGTCCGGCGGTGTGGCCCTGATCGTCTCGGTCTTGGTCAGCGGTGCGACCGACTGTGTGAAGTACCCGATCAGCTTGTCCTCGTCGTACTTCGGGTCGAGCTGGCGGTTCTCGCGGATCGCGGCGCCGTAGTCGTAGGACGTGTAATTCTGCGGCATGCCCAGCCAGCCCCAGTTGGTGCCGCCGTAGGTCATGTAGAAGCTCTGCGCGGTGGCGCCGACGGCTATGTTCTGCTTGTAGAACACGTTGGCAAACTGGTCGTTGATCAGCTGGGCGCATTTGTCGTAGCCCGGCCCGCCCCAGGGGTCGAAGGCGCCGCCCTGGAACTCCGGCGAGTACAGCGGCCTGCCGGCGGGGTGGTCGTAGCTGATGTCTGGAACGCCGTTCCATTTCGAGGGGTTCGAGCAGTCGAAGCCCTGCGGGTAGGAGTCAGGGCCGTCGACATCCAGGGCGCCGGTACCGGAGTTGAAGGTGCCGTTGTTGTTGCCGGTCAGCGGGACCGTGATGCCGTCGGCGCGGGCCTTGTCCTCCAGGTGCTTCATGTAGGAGTGGCCGGCGGCCGAGCCCTTGTAGTACTCGTTCTCGACCTGGTAGGCGATGACGGAGCCGGTGCCGTTGGTCAGTTGGTGGCGGGCGATGATCCGGTCGATCTGGGTCAGCCATTCGTCCGCGTACTTCAGGAACCGCGGATCGTCACTGCGATTGTTCCCTGCCTTGGTGGTCAGCCAGCCGGGCAGGCCCCCGCTGTCGACCTCCGCGTTGATGTACGGCGCCGGGCGGGCGATGACGTAGAGGCCAGCCTCCTCGGCCATGTCGAGCAGCTTGTCGACATCGCGCACGCCACTGAAGTCGTACACACCCGGCTTCGGCGAGTGGTATCCCCAGTCGAAGTACAGCGAGGTGGAGTTGAACCCGGCGGCCTTCATCTTCTGGAAGATGTCGCGCCACAGATCCGGACTCGGGAGCCGGAAGTAGTGGAACTCGCCGGACCACAGGTAGGTCCGCTTGCCGTCGACGAGGAACGAGTAGCCGTCGATACTCACCGTGTGCGCCCGCGGACTGACGGCGGGCGCGGCGGCGGGCGCCTGTGCGCCGACGTCCCGCGCCGCCGCGGCGGGCGCGCTCATGCCCGCGGCCAGGGCGATGGTCGCGGCGGTCGCGAGGACCGCCCTCCACCGTCTCCGGCGACCGGGTCTCGCAACCTCTGAACTGATCCGATTACCCCGCACTGCGGCCTCCATACAGCCCGAACGATCAGCACCAGACAGACTCAGGCAAAGTCGAACAGTAGGGCCGCACAAGGCTCAACACAATGGGGCGGGAAAGGACGGATGAGAAGGGCTGGGCTGAATGTCCCTCGCCCGCAGGGCTGCTGCCCGGCATGCGCGCAGTCATGGCCGAGCGCCGTCGCAAGTACCGGCTTCGACGAAGCGCTTTTCAGCCAGGAGGTCCATAAGTACGAACGTGGCAAGGCCGGTTGTGTACGCGTGCGCCGGGATGACGAGGTTCGAGGTGAGCGACGTCTCGTTCTCGTCGGCCACCGACGGCGCCGCGATGCGCACGGTCAAGAAGTGCGTGCCGCTGCTGAGGTGCCGTTCACGCACGGCAGCCCTGTCGCCCGGGTCCGGCGCGGCTGCGCATCCGGGTTCACGAAAAGCAGCCCTTGGGGAAAGCACACGCGCCCTGAACCAGCGAGTGATCGTCCTAGGCGAGCTTCGGGAACTCGTCCTCCTGCTCGAACAGCAAGGCGATGTGTCCAACCGGCCACGCAAAAAAGTCCGACTCGCACAGGTTGAACGTCGCCCCCTGACGCTACCGGGCTCCGACTTCTGAGCACCCGAACAGGCCGTTGACCAGAGTGCAGCCCATCCCGCCTGGTCCTGACCGAAGAGCGCGGCAATACAGCGGCGACACCCCGGTTACCGAAACCGGGGATCCGCTGCATTCTTATAGCTCCACCGCCACTCCCTGACCGCCCCACCACAGATCGTCGATGGTGCCGTACTGGGTGACGAGTTCCTTGATGGACTCGTACGCCGCGGTCTTCATCCTGGCCGATGCCGGTGCCGTCGAAGTACAGCGTGGCGCGGACCAGGTCGACCGCGGCGGGCAGGGGCAGGATGTCGTGCGGGGGCGGAAGACACACGCATGCCGACCGCTCAGCCGGCCGGCCGCGGCCACCTGCGTGGCCCAGAAACGCGTCAGGGTCTCCCGAACCAGATCCGGCAGGGGAACCTACCGCTCACCGGCGCGAGACTTCGTGTCCTTCTCCACCACCGTCTTGTTCCCCATCAGCGTTCGGGGGTCGGTAACGGCCGGCGTGGCCCTGCCCAGGTCGACGTCGGCCCAGCGCATGCCGCAGATCCCCGCCGGTCGCAGGCCCATCAAGCGGAGAAGGAGCGGGCCGTAGAGGCGGTCATCCTCCACCGAGCGCACGAAGGCATGAACCTCCTCGACGTTCCAGGGCTGCACGACCGTCCTGGCACTGCGTTCCGCTTTGCGTGCCTTCCGGGGGATCGTGACCTCCCGGGCAACGTTCGCGGCGAACAGGCGCCGGGCCACTGCCCGCTTGAGTGCCTCCTTCAGCCGCGCCAGGGACATCTCCACCGAGGTCACCCCCCAGGCCCGCGCCGGCCTTGCCACCGCGAACGCGGCCCCTGCCAGGGGTCACGTCAGCGTGCGTGCGAACTGCGCTGGTGTCACGTGGTATTGCTGCTTGAAAGAGCGGATGAAGTGGCTGCTGTCGGTGAAATGCCAGCGCGCGGCGGCCTCGGAGACGCTGAGCCGTGATCCGGGGGCGGTGAGGGCCTCGGCCGCTTCCTCCAGGCGTCGGCGGCGGATGTAGGCGCTGAACGACTCGTCCAGACTCGCGAAGGCCCGCTGCAAGGTGCGTAAGGAGACGTGCAGTTGCGCGGCGATCGCGGCCGGCGACAACCCGGCGTCGGTGAGCCGGGCATCGGCCAGGTCCTTGGCCGCTTGTGCCAGCGCCGGGGTGAAGGTGGGCTCGCGGTCGTCGAAGTGGTCGAGGACCAGCCCCTTGGCCAGTTCGAGCAGGGCGTTGCGGGACGCGTGCGCGCCCGCCGGGCTGAGCTCGCTCAGGGTCCGCTGCACCATGCTGGTGTGTGCCATGAGGATCTGCGCCGCGGGCGAGGTGGCCTGGCCGGTGCGCGGTGTACCGGCGACCAGGGGCCGCAGAGCGTCGCCGGGGAAGATGAAGATGCGGGTGCCGATCACGGGCGTGGTGTGAAAGTGATTCTCCGTCACACAGTGGTGCATGAAGTAGGTACCGGCCGAGACGTACGCGTCACCGCCCTGATCGTGCGGGTCCTGCAGGGCCACTCCGCCGCGCAGCCCGACGTACAACCTGATGGAATCGTGCTCATGTGTCCCGACTGCCCGGGTGCTCACCGGTGAGGACGCCCAGAGCTCGTTGATGGCGGTGTCCTCCAGGGTCACCGAGCGCATCGTTCCCTGGAAGCCGTCGACGGTGGAAGCGCTGAATTCCGGCAGCGGGTACAGGTCTCCCATACGGTCGTTCCAGGTGTCGATGAACGGCTCCCACGTTTCCCGGCCGGTGCCGGTGGAGCCGGCGTCGACGGTGAACGTGCCCATCCTGTCGCCCGGTCCAAGGAATCGCGGCCTGCTCTTCATGTGTCCTCCGCGCCGATGAAGATGTCGCCGGAATCCCATCTGGTGTCGCAAAGGTACACGCTTTCGACACACGGCCGTTCCTACGCTTGGCTGCGCTTCACCCCCACACACAACGATCTACCGCGACCTCTCGGGCGAAAGCAGAAAAGACCATGAAGGCAGTGCGTTTCCATCAGTACGGCGACCCCGACGTCCTGCGTTACGAGGACGTGGAGCAGCCGGTTCCCGGCGCCGGGCAGGCGCGGGTCCGTGTCGCGGCGACGTCGTTCAACCCGGTCGACGCCACCATCCGCGCCGGCTTCATGCAGGGGCCGATCCCGGTGACGCTGCCGCACACGCCCGGCATAGACGTTTCCGGCACGGTCGACGCGCTCGGCGAGGGCGTGTCCGGCATCCAGGTCGGTGACCAGGTCATCGGTTTCCTGCCGATGGCGGGGACGGGCGCCGCCGCGGAGTACGTCCTGGCACCGGCCGAGGCACTGACGCCGGCGCCCAAGAGCGTCGCGCTGTCCGACGCGGCCGCGCTGCCGCTGGTGGGCCTGACGGCGTGGCAGGCGCTGTTCGAGCACGCCAAGCTGACCGCCGGGCAGCGCGTGCTGATCAACGGCGCGGGCGGAGCGGTCGGCGGCTACGCCGTGCAGCTGGCCAAGCAGGCCGGCGCCTACGTGATCGCCACGGCCGGCCCGCGCAGCAGCCGGCGCGTCACGGCGGCGGGCGCGGACGAGGTCATCGACCACACGGCCGCCGACGTCATCGCGACGGTGAGCCGGCCGGTCGACGTCGTGCTCAACCTCGCGCCGGTCGAACCGGAACAGTTGGCTGCGCTCCTCGGTCTGATCCGCCCCGGTGGTGTCCTGGTGAACACCACGGTGTGGATGCCCGCGCCCACCGACGAGGAGCGCGACGTACGCGGCATCGACCTGTTCGTCCGCAGCGACGCGGAGCAGCTGTCGCACCTGGTGGAACTGGTCGACCGCGGCGAGCTGCGCGTCGAGGTCGCCCGGCGGGTGCCGCTGGCCGAGCTGCCGGCCCTGCACGCCGACGCCGCCGCGGGCGCGGGCGCACTGCCCAGCGGCAAGGTCGTCGTCACACCCGGCGACTGACTCCTGCCCGACTGGCCCTTGAGGAGACGACCACGATGATCCCCGACGACGATCCGTCCCGCTCACTGACCGTGGCGAACCCCGACGCCCCCGGCACGACGTACATCTCGCTGGTGGGGAACACGTACGCCATGCTGGTCACCGGCGAGCAGACCGACGGCCGGTATTGCCTGATCGACATGCGCGTCCCCGACGGCGGCGGCCCGCCGCCGCACCGGCACGACTTCGAGGAGATGTTCACGATCCTCGAGGGCGAGATCGAGTTCACCTTCCGCGGCGAGAAGCACACCGTACGGGCCGGGTCCACGATCAACATCCCGGCCAACGCGCCGCACAACTTCCGCAACGCTTCGGGTGCGCCGGCCCGCATGCTGTGCATGTGCACCCCCGCCGGCCAGGACGAGTACTTCATGCGCATCGGCGATGTCGTCGCGGGCAAGGACGCGCCGCCACCGCAGCTGTCGGAGGACGAACTCGCGGAACGCCGCCGCCGCGCGGCCGAGTTGGCCTCGACCTACCGAAGCGAGTTCCTGTAGCCCGCGTGGCCGGCATGCCCGGCACCTGTCTGCCGACGATCACCGAGCCCGGGCCGCTTTCGATACGAGTTGCTGGCCGACACGTTGAGCTATCCGGCTCGAGGCCGGTTGGTCGCGCACCAATACTCCAGGTGGCCATGAGCCCCACGGGTAGCTCGTGTGCACCGCGTCAACGGGCCTGGCTCCGGAGGCGCTCGAACCTCTCTCGACGTCTTGCTGCCACCCGACTCAGGCTCAGAGAGGTCCGCCGGCGGGCGTCGACGCCGGCCAACTCAACGGATGCGAAGGGCTGGCCTGCACGTCAGGGCAGAGCAAGGAGCGGAGGTACTGACCGGCGCAAGACGATCCCACGACCGCGACGGGGTCGAACGCAGTGATCCGCGCGTACGTCGCTCCCTGCCTCTTCGCCGTCCCTCGCTCGTACTGCCGGACCGCGTTGGGCCGGTCGCCGAGCGTCTCGAACACCTTGGCCGTACTGGAGTGGACGGTGGCCTGGGCGCTCCCCTCGCCAACGCCCAGAGCAGCACTGCGCCGTCGGCACCTGCCGGCGAGCGCGGCGCGGGCGCGGGCGGCGTCAGCGAGGGCGGCCTGACGCCGGCCAGCCGGCCGAGCCAGGGCTTCCACCTCCCGGTGCTGCTGCGGATCGCGCTCTCCGACGTACCGGCGGACCGGGCGGGGGTAGGCAGCGGGGCGCTGGTGACCGCACAGCAGTCCTCGCCGGCCGTGGGGGTGGCGACGCCGGCACGCTCTTCCTGGCGGTGTCGCCCGGGCTGGGCACGGGGAACGCGCTGGTGGTGACGCTGCTCGTGCAGCTCGGGGTGGTGGTGGCGGGGCTGCTGAATCCGCGGCTGCCCCGGGTGGTCGGCTGAGACGCGGGTACTCGGCCGGGAGCTGAGCGGGACCGGCCGCACCCGGTACGGCAGCAGGGCCCGGACCACGCCTCGCGGTCCGGGCCCTGCCCCGTGCGGTGCCGCCCTGCGGCGGCGGTGCGTCAGCTCTGTGCGGTGTCGTCGCCCGTCTGCCCGGCGTCCTCGGCTGCGCCTGCCCTCTCGCGCATCTTGCGCACCAGCTCCGCCTTCTGGTCGGCGGCAGCCTGGCGGTCGAGGTTGCGGTGCGGACCGTTGTTCTGCCGTTCGGCGCGGGACAGCTTCTTGCGCTGGCCGCCGCCCATGCCCACGGGGTTGTTGATGTTCTTGCTCACGGGTTCTCCCGGAATGATGTGAAGTGATCTACGGATTCATCGGTGGGGGACGGGCGCGGCGACGTCGAAGGACGTCAGCAGGGGCCCATCACACTCTCACTCGTAAATCGGCGTCTGGAAGAACATGACCATGACGTTACCCGGTTCCGTCGGCCCCGCACACCAACTTTTTCGCCGCCCCGGCGTCGGTGGAAGACCTCCCGGGCCGCATAGCGTTTGAGGCAGCGGACGATTTCGCGCCGGGTCTTGCCCTCCTTGATCCGGCGCTCGTAGTAATCCTGAGTGCGCGGGTCGACCCGCAGACGGGTGAACCCGATGCCGTGGAGCGCGGCGTTGGCCTGCCGGTCGCCGTCGCGGTCGCGGTCGCGGTCGAGGTCGAGGCGACGGAACTGCCGGCGTCCCGAGGAACGCTCGACAGGGCTGACCCCGCACAGCGCGGCGAACGACGCCTCGCTGTCCAGCCGTTCCGGGTTGTCCCCCACCGTGATCAGCAACGTGACCGCCGTGTCCGGGCGGATCCCCGCCCCGTCGAGCAGCTGCGGGGCATGGCACTCCACGAGCGGGCAAGTCGAGCGGATCACCCGGTTCGTCCACGAGTCGCCAACTTGGCAGCTTTTGCGCTCTTTATGAAGTATCGGGGTTGACGTAAAGGTGACTTGACGCCTGGTGGACAGGGCGAACTGCTGACCTCGGCATCGGACGGCACCACGCTGTCCTCCCATGAGAGACATGAACAACAGGTGGCGCCGCAGGGTCCGCCCTCCCCGGCCTCGGCATACGGCGGCGACCGCCGCCCTCGTGGCGCTCGTGGCCGGTCTGACCGCCGCCCCCGGCGCCGCTCAGGACCTAGGCCCGCACACCGGGCGAACGGAAGCCGCCGCGCAGACCGGAGCGGCCCGGACGCAGATCATCTCCCGGCATCAGCTCACCCTGATCACTGGCGACCGCGTCACTCTGGAGACGGACACCTCGGGCAAGCAGAGTGTGTCGGTCGAGCCCGCCGAGGGCCGCGAACGAGTCGCGTTCATCAAGCGCCAGGCCGGTCGCGACTGGACGGTCATACCCGCCGACACGCTCCCGCTGCTCGCGACGGGCCGCCTCGACAAGGCGCTGTTCAACGTCTCCGCCCTGGTCCGGGGCAAGTACGCGCAGCGGTCGAGCCTGCCGCTGATCGTCGAGTACACCGGGGACGCGGGCACCGCCCGGCGACAGCTGACCGCCGCCGGTGCCGACACCGTGCGCCCCATCGGCGGGACCCCCTTCGCGGCCCTCGGCGAACACCGCGCGGACGCCGCCGGGTTCTGGAAGGGCATCGCCCCCGGTCGGGCGGACGCCACGTCCTTCGGAGCGGGTGTGCGCCGGGTCTGGCTGGACGGCCACTCCAGGATCCAGCTCGACAGCACGGTGCCGCGCATCGGCGCCCCGCACGCCTGGGAGAAGGGCTACACCGGCACCGGCGTCAAGGTCGCCGTGCTCGACACCGGTTACGACCCCGACCACCCGGACCTCAAGGGCCTCGTCACCGAGTCCGCGAACTTCACCACCGAGCCGAACACCGACGACCTGAACGGTCACGGCACCCATGTGACCTCCACGGTCGCCGGTTCCGGCGCGGCCTCCGACGGCAAGTACAAGGGTGTGGCACCCGGTGTGCAGATCCTGTCCGGCAAGGTGTGCACCGCGGACGGCAATTGCGACAACTCGGACATCGTCGAGGGACTGGCCTGGGCCGCCCAGCACGGCGCCAAGGTGATCAACCTCAGCCTGGGCGACACGGACACACCGGAGACCGACGCCCTCGAGGCCATGGTCGACACCGTGACCCGTGACTACGGCACGCTGGTCGTGGCCGCGGCCGGCAACAGCGGTCCCGGCAAGGTCTCCTCGCCCGCCTCCGACGACCGGGCGCTGGCCGTCGGCGCGGCCGAGGAGGACGACGACCTCGCCGCCTTCAGCTCGGTCGGCCCGCGGGTGGGCGACTCCGGCCTCAAGCCCGACATCATCGCCCCCGGCGTCAACGTCGTCGCCGCGAGGGTGGGCGGCACCACCGCCGACGACGGCTATGTCGCGATGAGCGGTACGTCCATGGCCGCGCCCCATGTGACCGGAGCCGCCGCCATCCTGTTCCAGCAGCACCCCGACTGGACGGCGGAGCAGGTCAAGCGCCAGTTGATGCAGTCGGCGACCGGCGCCAAGGAGCACGGCGCCTACTTCCAGGGCGCCGGACGTGTCGACGTCGCCCGGGCGGTCGACCAGGACGTCACCGCCGACACCAACGCACTGGACTTCGGGCTGATCCGCTGGACGGACGGCAAGCGGCCTCCGGTGACCAAGAGCATCACCTACCGCAACCCGGGCGCCGCGCCGGTCACCCTTCGGCTGAAGGACAACCCGAGCAGCGGGAAGAAGGACGTGCCCGCTCCCGCCGGCCTGTTCCGGCTCAGCGCCGACACGGTCACCGTGCCCGCGCACGGAACGGCGGACGTCACCCTCACCGCGACCCCGGAAGCCGCCACGACGTACGCCGCCTACAGCGGTGTGGTGATCGCGAGCACCGGGGACGACCAGGTGTCGGTGCGCGTCCCGTTCGGCATGGATGTCGAGCAACCGTCGTACGACCTGCGCATCGGCATGAAGAGCCGCACGGGCGCCGCCCCCGACAACGCCTACCTGCTGGTCAACTCGGCCGACGGCAAGGCGTACGAGGTCGAGGCGCTCGGCAAGAGCAGCACGGTGGTGCGGCTGCCGAAGGACACCTACTCGGTGAGCGGCTTCTACTTCGACGCCTCCTTCACCGAGGGCACCATCGTCGGCGTGCCGGAGGTCGTGATGAGCGCCGACCGGCAGGTGACCATCGACGCCCGGAAGGCGAAGCCCGTCACGGTGTCGGCGCCGAGCCGCTCCGCGCGCATCATGTCGGCCGAGATCGGCACAATCAGCATGGCCGACCAGCTGCTCTCGGTCACCATGAACAACGCGATCGGCACCGACCACATCGACGGTGTGTACGCGGTGCCGACGGCCCGGTACAAGGACTCGAAGTTCACGTACCTCGTCACCAGCGTCTGGGGCGACCGGGCCGGCCCCGACGGGAATCCCTCCTCGGTCTACTACCTCACGCGACCGGTGCACGGCGCCATCCCGGCGGACCCCGCCTACCACCCCCTCAAGTCCGAGCTGGCCAGGGTGAACACCACCTTCGCAGCCACCACGCCGGGCACCACGGCCATGCGCCTCGTCTGGACGTACGTCGACAACATCCGCTTCAGCGGCCGGGCGATGGAGGGAGTTCCGGTCCCGACGCGGCGCGTCGACTACTTCTCGGCGGCCGACGGCCTGCGCTGGCAGACGGCTTTCGACCAGAACAGCTTCCTCGACCCGAACGCGCACGGGCAGAGCTACCTGAGCGACCTGCACGGCTACCGGGCCGGCTCCCAGGTCGAGGAGCGCTGGAACGGCGGGATCCAGGCCGTGGGACTCTCGTCCCAGATGGCCGCCTTCCGCGAGGGCGACACGATGTTCCGGCCCTTCCAGTCGGCCGCGAACGGCAACCTCGACCTGGTGGCCGACACCACGTCCGGCCTGCCCGAGGTGAAGCTGTGGCGCAACGGCGAGCTGGTCTCCCAGGACTGGAGCATGAGCGACGTCCCGGCCGACGCCACCCCCGCCGACTACCGTCTGACGGTCGAGCACGACCGTGACATGGCCCCCAGCTCCGTCTCCACGAGTGTGCGGGCGGAATGGCGGTTCCGGTCGCAGAGCACGGCGACCCGGCAGGCGCTGCCGCTGTACGCGGTCCGTATGTCGCCGAAGCTGGACGAGTGGAACCGGGCCGAGGCCGGCCGCGAGCTCGACATCCCGGTCCTGATCCAGCGGACGGCCGGCGCCCCGGCGTCGCCCATCCGCGTCTTCACCACCGAGGTCTCCTTCGACGAGGGGAAGACCTGGCAGTCGGTGCGGGTCAAGGGCTCCGGCATGGAGCGCACCGTGACCGTGGAGCACCCGCGCCGCACCGCGGGCGGCTCGGTCAGCCTGCGCGTCCACGTCGAGGACGCGGCGGGCAACTCCTTCAAGGAGACCGTCATCAAGGGCTACCTGCTCAAGTAGCCGCCTTCGCGGAGCAGCCACGTCCTCGCGAGTAACTGCTTCCGCGAGCAGCACAGCCCGGCCGCAGTGGCCGGACGGACAGGGACAGGGCCTGCCGGACACGTCCGGTGGGCCCTGTTCGTGTGCGTTGCGGCGTCCGCCGTGCTCAGAGCCAGTCGCGGCGGGCCGCGTGCCAGCCCAGCTGCATACGGGTCGCGACGCCCGCCAGGCTCATCAGGCCCTGGATGCGCCGCTGGACGGTGCGCTTGCTGACCCGCAGCTGTCCGGCTATCGCCTCGTCCGTCATGCCGGCGACCATCAGGGAGAGCAGGTGCCGGTCCTCCCCGACCGGCGAGGCGGCATCCGTGGTGCCGGCGCCGCCGATCTGGCCCTCCTCGGTCACCCGGAGCGGAGCACCGATCTCCCAGTGGTGTTCGAACAAGGCGATGAGCGCGTCCAGCAGGCTGCTCTCCCGCACCACCGCGGCTCGCAGTTCCCGGGGGTTGCGGGACGTGCCCGAGGCGGCCAGCGGCAGGATGGCCACCGAGCGGTCGGCGATCGCCATCCGCAGCGGCAGCACAGGCACCGCCCGGGCGACCTCTCCGGCGCACACGCCCTTGACGACATAGTCCACCGAGTCGGGGTCGTCGAAGTACGCCTGTTCGTACAGGGCCCTGTAGAGCACGCCCCGGTCCAGGGCGTCGAACTCCTCCTGATTGCTCTCCGGGGACATGGCCACGTACTGGGCCTTCACGAACCACATCATCTCGCGGCCGGCGCCGTGCTGGAGCTGGCGCAGATGCTGGCGCAGTGCCGCCGCGCCGGTGATGATCTCGACGGCCTCGCCCGTGTTCCGGGCCCATGCGCTGCGGCGGTGTGTCTCCGCGAGTTCGTAGACGGCGGCCCGGGTCTGTTCCAGGGCGTCGAAGTGGCGTTGGAGCCGGGGCATAAGGGCCACCTGCGGCGGCACGGCCGTGAACCATTCGGGATTGTCCTCGACCGCCGACGCCACGCCCTTGCGCTCCAGCGCGCGCAGCAGCAGCCGCGCGGTCACGACGTCGAGGTCCGAGCGGCCGGAGATGTCCTGAGCGGACGCCGTCCCGGTGGCGACCAGAAGGCGGTACACCTCGCTCTCGTCGGCCGTCAGGCCCACCGTCTCCAGCATGTCGCCACCTTTCTCACATCCGGGCCGCCTCCGCCCGGGTTTCCGCGGGGGGAACGCGGTCGTCCCGGCTGATGATTCCACCAGCCCCTGACCAGGCACCACGACGGTTGTCGCCGGCGATCTGGTTCACCGTGACGGGACGGTGCCGTCAGCATCCGGTGGACCCCGGGCGGGGCCGCTCGAGTGTCGCGGACTGTGGGCCACGGGGTGGCGAGGTTCGTACAGCGGCAGTTCGGCGCCACTGGGCAGACGCACCGCCGTCAGCCTGCCCCAGCGCTGTTCGCTGACCGGGCGGGTGATCTCGACACCCCGCGCACGCAGTTCCCCGAGCGGGGCGTCGAGGTCGTGGCACATCAGACAGAACTCGTGCCGGGGGCGCGCTCCCGGTGGGGTGTACGGCGATCCCTGCCGGGGGCAGCTCGAAGATCAGCCACCCGCCGCGCGCGTCGACACCGGGGAAGGCGAGAACGTCGCGGATGAAGGCGCGGTCGTCCTCCGCGTCCTGGCTGTAGAGGATGACGTCAGCGCCGTTGATCATGCCGGACCTTCGTTTCGCCGAGATGGGACCGTTCGGTCTACGGGGTAGTCACCGGGCCCGACTGGTCCCAGCCGGGTACGAGGTCGTCACGGTGGACATCTTCCCCGTGGACCCGCTCGCCGCAGGTCTCGCACACCGTGTGGGTGACGAGTTCGTGATCCCGGTGCCGGATCCGGCCGGGCGGTGCGGTGACGACCCAGCGGTCGCCCCAGCCGATCAGCTCGCGGGTGATGGCCCCCAGATCGCGCCCGGCCTCCGTCAGGTAGTAGCCGCTGTAGCGGGCGTCGTCCGGCAGCGGGCGCCGTTCGAGGATGCCGCTCTCCACCAGCGCCTTCAGGCGCGCGGCGAGCCGGTCCGTGGGAGCGCCGGTGTTCCTGGCGATCTGCCGGAAGCGGTGGTTGCCGAGCATGACCTCGCGGATCGCCGGCAGGGCCCAGCGGTCACCGATGATCTGGAGGGCCGCGGCGAGGGAGCACGGGCGCCCCGCCATGTCCCGGGGGTCGATGCGTGTGGTCATTGTCCCAGTGTCACCCGACAGGGTTTGATTTCCAAATCACCCTGTGCTTGGGTTGCCTCATGTCCACGCTGCTTCGATTTTCAAAGCACCCTCGGGCGGCCGCCGCAGTCGTCCTGGTGGCCGTCTTCATGACCAACCTGGATCTGCTGATCGTCAACGTCGCGCTGCCCGCCGTGGGAGAGGACTTCTCCGGAGGCGGTGGCGCAGCGGGCCTCGGATCGCTGTCCTGGGTCCTCAACGCCTACGCGATCACCTTCGCCGCGCTGCTGGTGGTGGCCGGGCGTGCCGGTGACCGCATAGGGCAGCGGCCGGTCTTCCTCGCCGGGATCGCCGTCTTCACGCTCGCGTCGCTGGGCTGTGCCCTGGCCCCGAACCTGGGAACCCTCATCGTGGCCCGGGTGGTGCAGGCCGTAGGGGCGTCGGCCCAGATCCCGACCTCCCTGGCCCTGCTGCTGGCGGCGGTGCCGGCCGAGCGCCGCACCCAAGCCACCCGCGGCTGGGCAGCGGTCGGCGGACTCGCCGCGGCCGCCGGGCCCGTCGCCGGTGGCCTGCTGACCGAGGTGGACTGGCGGTGGGTCTTCGCCGTCAACCTGCCCATCGGCATCGCGGCGCTCGTCGTGGGTCGATCCGCGCTGCCGAAGCCGGCCGCGCGGGAGACCGGGCCGCTGCCCGACCTCCTCGGCGCCCTGCTGGTCATCGTCTCGATCGCTTCGCTGTCCGGGGCGCTGGTGCAGGCACCCGACCAGGGCTGGACGAACGGCGAGACCCTACTGCTGCTGGCCGTCGGCGTGATCGGCGGCGCCGCGTTCGTGCTCCGGTCCCTGCGGCACCCCCGTCCGCTGTTCGAGCTGGACCTGCTGCGGCTGCCGCGCTTCGGTGCGGCGAACGCGGGCAGCCTCCTGTTCGGCGTGGCCTTCTCGATCATGCTGCTGTCGAACGTGCTGTGGTGTCAGGAGGTCTGGCACTGGAGCGCGCTGCGCACCGGTCTCGCCCTGGCCCCCGGCCCCGCGCTCGTGCCCGTCGTCACCGTGCTGACCACCCGTGCCGCGCAGCGCTTCGGGCAGGGGCCGCTGATCGCGGCGGGCGGCGTGCTGTTCGCCGGTGGCATGATCTGGTTCGCGATCTCCGCGTCGGTCACCCCGGACTACGCGAGTCAGATGCTGCCCAGCCAGCTGCTGACCGGTGCGGGAGTGGGCCTGGCCCTTGGCACCCTGGTGGCCGCCGGCGTGCACGCGGTACCGGGACACCGTGCGGCGACCGGGTCGGCGCTGGTCAACTCCGTGCGCCAGATCTCGGCCACGATCGGCGTCGCCGTCCTGGTCGCGGTCGTCGGCTCCCATGTCGACGCCACCTCGCATCACGACTTCCGGGTCGTCTGGTACACAGCCGCGGCGCTGAGCCTGGCGACCTCGGCGGTCGGGGCGCAGCTCAGCCGAGGGCGGGGCCAGGGCTCCGAGCGGACGGGACCCGCCGCGCCGAAGGAAGCCGAGGCGGCGGGGCGGGCTCTGCCGCAGACACCCTGACCGGCCGCTGCCCGGCGCGCGAGAGGTGTTCGCCGCCCGGGACGCCGGACGGGCGAGCAGCAGATGGTGCCTCGCACGTGCACGGGGGGCACGCCAACTTGCGGGACGGAGGTAGACGGGCCCACGGCCTTGGGATCGCCTTCACCGACGTGGAGTTCCCCGACTTCTCCATCGACCGAGCGGGGCGCGAGCACGCTGGCACAGCGCGCCGGCCGGACGACTCCCGTCCCCGTCCACCTGATGATGGCGCTGCGCCACCAGGGCTGAAACGGCAGTGCCATGGTCTGGGCTACTGCGTCGGCCTGGGGCGTCGGGGTCAGCTGTCCGATGTGGGTTTCGATGGCGCTCGCTTCGAGCCCGAACGGCCATGCGCCTCCCGGCAACCGCCCGCGCGAGCAGGGTGTTCCCGGGGACCGAGATCAGCCTCCCGGGGGCCGGGGCCGTAGTAGTCGGCGCCCCGGCCGCCGCAGCGGAGTCTTGCCGCCCGGCACAGACCCCTTCGCTGCATGGGGCTGCCCACCATGAACACCCCGTCCGATCGGCCCGAAGGCGGCCGGATACAGTGCGCGCGACGGCAGCCCGGTTGCTTGAGGAGGGGAAGCGTGACCGACACCAGCGAGACCCGATCCGCCGACAGTGCGGCGCACGAGACCCAGCGGAGCCGACTGCACGTCCTGATGCGCTACCTCCCCCTGATCGCCCCCGTCCTGCTGTGGACCGTGCCCTGCTGGCTGTTGCTCCACGCCGGCCAGCACTGGCCGCTCCCTGTCACTCTGGCCGGCACCGCCCTGTTCGCCCTCGGCCTGATCGGTATGCCGCTCGCGATGGTGCGCGGCCACGGCCGACGGCAGCAGGACTGGGCGGCGATCGTCGGGGACACCCTGCTGGGCACCATCTGGGTCCTGTTCACCTGGTCAGTTCTGCTCGGCGTCCTGCTGCGGCTCGCCCTGGCCGTGAGTGGCGTCGGCGACGGCCAGGACCGGGCCCGGATCGTCACCTGGGCGACCCTCGGCACAGCCGCCGTGCTGCTCGCCTGGGGGTACGCCGAGGCCCGCCGGGTACCACGCGTGCGCCGACTCGACGTGCAACTTCCGCGCCTGGGGGCCGGGTTGGACGGCACACGCGTCGCCCTCATCACCGACACCCACTACGGCCCACTCGACCGCGCCCGCTGGTCGGCGCGGGTCTGCGAGACGGTCAACACTCTGCAGGCCGACCTGGTCTGCCACACCGGAGACATCGCCGACGGCACGGCCGAACGCCGCCGCGCCCAGGCCGCCCCACTCGGCACCGTCCAAGCCACCCGGGCTCGGGTCTACGTCACCGGCAACCACGAGTACTACAGCGAGGCCCAGGGCTGGGTCGACCTCATGGACGAGCTGGGCTGGGAGCCGCTGCGCAACCGCCATCTGCTGCTCGAACGCGGTGGCGACACCCTCGTGGTCGCCGGCGTGGACGACGTCACCGCCGAGTCCTCCGGCCTCGCCGGCCACCGCGCCCACCTCGCCGGAGCCCTGCACGGCGCCGACCCCGACCACCCCGTCCTGCTCCTGGCCCACCAGCCCAAGTTCGTCGACCGGGCGGCAGCCGACGGGGTCGACCTCCAGCTCTCCGGCCACACCCACGGCGGCCAGATCTGGCCGTTCCACCACCTGGTCCGCCTCGACCAGCCCGCCCTCGCCGGCCTCAGCCGCCACGGCACCCGCACCCTCCTCTACACCAGCCGCGGCACCGGCTTCTGGGGCCCGCCGTTCCGCGTCTTCGCCCCCAGCGAGATCACCCTGCTCGTACTCCGCTCCCCCCAGCGGCTCCCCTCGCCGTAGCGCTGGGCGGGCCGGCAGTTCCGCCTGGAGATGCTGCCCCTCGGGGGCCTCGCTCCGCTCACGCGACGGAGATCGTGGCGGACGACCGGGTCTCGGAAGTGACCATGTCCCCTGTCACAGAGCCCTTATGAGCCAGGTGTTGGCTGTAGTTGTCTGACGCGGTGGAAGACCTCCCGGGCCGCGTAGCGCTTGAGGCAACGGAACTGCGACGTCCCGAAGAACGCTCGACAAAACTCACCCCGCACAAAGCGGCCAAGAACGCCTCACTGCCCCGCCGTTCCGGGGTGTCCCCCAGGTGGGCCCGTTCTTTGCTCATTCCGCGGGGCCACCGGCGGTCCACGAGCACTCGCTTGCCGTTCCGCGACGAGGTGTCCTCGTAGATCCTCTGACAACTGGGAACGCCGCGTGGGCAGGGCCGCCGGCTGCGGTCCCACCCACGCGGTGCTGTCCCAGGTGACCTCCCGGGGTGTGACGTCAGCGCAGGCCGAAGGCCCGGGTGATCGTCTGCGAGACGGTGTTGCCCGCGCTGTCCCGGGCGCCGACCCGGAGGGTGACGAAGTCGGCGGACCGCGGCGCGCGCAGGTTCGTCCGCCATCCGTCGTCGCGCCGGCTCAGGTCGGTCCGCTGCCAGGTCGCACCGTCGTCGTACGACACCTCGACGGTCGGCTTCCCGATGGTGGCGGTGGTGCCCGGCAGGTGCGAGGCGGTCACCGTCAGGCCGGCGTGCCGGTCGGCACGGCCGGACTTGTCGGTGTCCACGCCGTAGTCGAGCTGGATGAGCGGCAGGGACACCGCCGCATCGCTGCCGGTGACCGCGGAGGTGAAGTCCCACTCGGTCAGCGTGTGCGTCGAGTACGGGTTGGCCCAGGTGCCGCGGTCGTTGTCGAGGACCAGCCGGTAGGGCAGGCGCTCGGCGCCGAGGCCGGGAACCTGCAGGTACTCGGCGTTGCCCCAGTCGAGCTGCTGGTCGCCCTGGTAGAGCGACATCCAGTCTTTGACGTCGAAGTTCGCGCCGGCCTCGCCGACATGGCCGGACCCCGAGTCACCCCAGCCGGGCGCGGTGATGTACATCGTGTCGAGGTAGCGCACCGGCTGGTAGTTGATCGGGCCCATGCGGGGCCGCTGGATCGGGCCGAACCAACTGACCTTGCCGGTCTTGCGCGCCGGGTAGGTCAGCGGGTCGATCGAGTGCTGCCCGGTCTCGCCCTGGATGAATGCGTCGTCAAGCCACGTGGTGCCGGCGGTGACCCAGTCGGTGCGCTCGCCCTGGGCGGGCGCGGTGAGCTGGTTGCCGACGGCCCAGCCGCGCCAGACGTCCGGACGGAACTCCATCGCCTTGCCCTGCCGGTAGTTCCGGAAGGAGACGTTCACCCGGCCGAGGTCCTTGGGCTCCTCACGCCAGGTCGGGTCCGCCGGAACGGCGCCCGTCCAGTGGTGCACGACGTCGTAGACGTAGTCGGTCGTGGGGTGCGAGGTGACCTTCAGCGAGACCGCGCCGTGCCGAAGTTGGCCGAGCAGGTCGGCGCCCTGGTCGGCGTTGAGCGTCGCCACCGTCACCGGGGCCGGGCTCTGCGGGCTCCAGGGGTTCTCGTCCCAGGGCTGCAGGCGGCCGACGCCGTCGTTGACGACCAGCAGCAGCCGGGCGCCGGCGGCCGCGGCGGCCTCCGCCTGCGCCTTGATCCCTTCCGTGCTGGCGCCGCGCACCACGACGGCCTTGCCGCGCACGTTCTGCCGCGCGAGCTCCTCGGCCGTGCCGTCACCGGCGAAGACCGCCGTCAGGTTCCGGGTACCGGCGGGCAGCGGCGTGGCCGCGCGCTTGACCAACGGGTCGTTGAAGGTCGTCGACTTCGTGCTCACGGTCAGCGCGGGCTGCTCGAGGCGGAAGCGGGCGCCGGTCTCGAACTCGCCGTCGGTGACCTTCTTGCCGGTCGGGAGCGCCCAGATGCTGTCGTACGACGGGTCCGGCAGCATCGACGTCTCCACCAGGCTGTCCTTGAAGGACCGGTGGGCGTCCAGGCGCGGTGCGACGGCGGTGGTCTGCTGCGGCACGCGCGCCAGGATCCGGCGCGCCTTGCGGCCGTCCAGGGTGACGGTGCGGTCCTGGTCCAGCTTCACGTCGTTGAAGGCGAGCAGCACCATGCCGCGCGAGTGCGGGCCTTCGGCGCCCTGCACGTCACCGGTGAGCCAGCCACTGTAGCTGCCGACGGGCAGCCGCGCCGTGCCGGTGCCGGACGCGTCGAGGTCCACCACCGTGAAGAGGTGCTCGGCGGTCAGGACGACCCGGCCCTCCAGCGGCTTGCCCGAACGGTCCTTGGCGACCACGGTCAGGTTCTGCCGCTGGCCCTCGCGGGCCGCGCCGATCAGGGTCCGGGCGCGGACCGCGCCGCTGCCGTCCGTACCGGTGATCATGGCGCTGACCGACTGGTCGCCGCCCAGCTTGTCCAGATCCGCGGTCAGGGTGACCGTGGCGGTGCCGTGGGCGGGCACGGTGACGTGGTCGGCGGAGAGGCTGAACAACCCTGCTGGGACGGTGCCGTTGACCGCCAGGCCGAGGTTGGCGGGGGCGTCGCCGACGTTGGTGTACGTCACCGTCTGGACATCGGTCTCACCGGGCTTCGGCGGCCAGGTGTGGAAGCCGGAGTAGGCGCTCGTGGTGGCGAAGACCGTGGTGTGCACGGCCGCCAGCGCGTCGAGCCGGCCGGCGCCCGCCTGGTACGGGGTGTACGCCGGGGTTGCCTTGGCGCTGCTGACCAGCGCCTCCTTGAGCTGGGTGCCCGTCCAGTCGGGGTGCTCCGAGGCGAGGAGCGCGGCGGCACCGGCGACGTGCGGCGTCGCCATCGACGTGCCGCTCATCGTGGTGTAGTAGCCGGAGCCGCGCTTGTAGTGCGAGCGCGCCGCGACGATGTCGACGCCGGGCGCGGTGATCTCCGGCTTCAGCCCGCCGTCGCCGTCACGCGGGCCCTGGCTGGAGAAGTCGGCGAGCGTGTCGGTGGAGTCGACGGCGCCGACGGTCAGCGCGGAGTCCGCGGCACCGGGGCTGCTGATGGAGTGCGGGCCGCCGTTGCCCGCCGCGATCACGAACAACGCGCCCGTGTCGTGGCTGAGTTCGTCGACGGCCTGGCTCATCGGGTCGGTCTTGTCACCGCTGCCGCCCAGGCTCATGCTGATGATCCTGGCCTTCTGGTCGCGGGCGGCCCACTCCATGCCCGCGATGATCCAGGATTCCTGTCCGCTGCCCTCGGAGTTGAGCACCTTGCCGACGGCCAGCCGGGCACCGGAGGCGACACCCCGCTCCTTGCCGTCGGAGGCACTGCCCGTGCCGACGATGGTCGAGGCGACGTGCGTGCCGTGGCCGTTGTAGTCGGCGATGTCGTCCTCGCCGGGGACGAAGCTGGCGCTGTCGGACACCTGCCCGACCAGGTCCGGGTGTTCGGTGTCCGCGCCGCTGTCGAGCATCGCGACCTTCACGCCCTGGCCGGTGTCGCCCTCCGCCCATACCTGCTGCGCGCCGATCTGGGCGGTGGAGTCGGCCAGGTCGGCCTTCACCTTGCCGTCGAGCCACACGTGGGCGACGCCGCCCGCGAAGGACGGCTTCGCGGACCGGGCCGCCGCGCCGGAACCCCCGGTGAGCGAGGACCAGAACTCCGGTGCCTGCTTGTGGTTCTGAGCGAGGGCCGCGCCCTGGATGCTGTCCAGGCGGCGGACGTCGGTCGAGCCGGCCATCTTCGTCCGGGTGCGGGCCTTGGCGGCGGCTCCGGTGTAGCGCACGATCAGCGGCAGCCGGGAGCTGTGCGCGTCGTCGTAGCCCTCGGCTATCAGCCGCGTCACGTTGAAGAGCTGCTTGTCGAGCTTCCCTGCGCTCACGTACGGCAGGGCGGAGTCTGGGTAGACGTAGGTGGCGCCGTCGAGCACGGCACGGTGGAAGCCGGTGGTGGCTCCGCTCGCGGCCTCGAAGGAGCGCACGACGGTGCCGTCGGCGGCGGTCCCGATGGTGACCTTGTCACCCGTGATCAGGGTGACGGTGTGCGTGCCGGCATCGCCGGGGGTTTGGTGTCCGGCGTCGTTGTGCGACACCTCACCGGCGGAGTACGCGGACACAGCGGCAGTCGCCGGTATGACGCCGAGTGTGAGCGTGGCCGCCACGGCGAGGGCGATCGGCCCGGGCCGGGGGATGGGAACCTTGGGCAAGGAAGACTCCTGAGACGCGGCGAAGAGCGAAAGATCACTGGATCCTCCGGCCTCCCCCGCCGTCGTTCAAGGGGTCGCACATGTCGCTCTTGTGCCATGGCGCAGTTGCGCCGCGAGCAGACGGGGTCGTCGGCCACCGCGCGTCCGGGGGACGGCTGATCCCCTGGATATCCGCGACGACGTCCACGACGCCGTCCTGACCCTCGGCTGCGGGCATGGGTTCTGCCCCGCGCAAGCTCGCGGCTGGAGCGCCTCGCCGCGAGGGCTGGGAGCAGGCCTGGACCGCCGTCATGACGAGCCTGCTGCGCGCCAAGCACGATCACCATCCCGACCTGGCCGAGGTCCTGCCGGCAACGGACGACGCCACCGTGATCTACGACGACGCTGACTCGGCCTTCTGGGGCGACAACGGCGGCCAGGACCACAACTGGACGGGCAGGACCGGGTGCCGGGCGGCGTCCTGCGCGGTGTCCCTGTCCCGCAGCAGGCGGATCGGCGCCCGCGCGGGCAGCCCGGGGTGCCGTACTTCCTCGTCGCTGTCCCGGCTGAACCGCTCGACCAGTTCGGCAGTCGACTTCGGGTTGTCCAGGGCCAGTTGACGCATCCGCGGGTTCGGGTCATCGGCGTACCGGAGCAGGGCGGTGCGGGGAAGTTCGGATGACCGTGCGGGCGATCGGGGTTGCTGAGGCTGCCAGTTCACCTATGCCGAACCCTCAGCAGCATGTCCGCGGGCGCGTCATCGCAGGGTTCCGCGAGGAAGAGCTGTACGACACGGCCCTCATCGCGCGCGAGGAGTTCGACAACACCTCGAGTTGACAGCGCCCACGGACCGGATCGGCCGACATCAGCGGCTCGATCCGGTCCCGCATCACCTCAGTGATTACTGATCGGGCAGATATCTCCGATCAGGGACATGGCCACCTCACGGCGACGACGGTCGCGCCGGAGCTTGCGTCTGGTTAATGTCGCCGATCATCTTCCACAGCCGCAGCGCCCGCCCTCGGTGCTGGTGCGCCAGGTGGTGAGCGCCGGCGGCGGCGTCCAGGTCGCCGATCAGTTGCCAGCATGTGGCCTCGTCCTGGCGGTCGCCGTGCCGGTGGAACAGGCCCGCCGCGCGCTCCAACGCCGGGCTCGCCCGGTCCCGGTCGTCTTGACCGGCGTACACGCGGCCGACCTCCAGCAGCGTGTACGCGGCACACCGCTCGTCGGCCAGTTCCTCGAAGGTGGCCAACGCCTGCCACAGGCAGCGCAGCGCCTCGTCCGGATCACCGCGCCGATCGTGCAACCGGCTGAACCGCCGCAGCACGACAGCCACGCGATGCTCGTCATCAAGCGCCCTGGCCACGCGCAAGGCTCCGGTGAACCAGGACTCCGCCTCTTCGAGTCGACCCTGCATGAGTCGCATCACGGCCATGGAACAGGACAGCTGCGCTTCGATGTGCCGGTCACCTTCACCGACCGCGATGGCCAGCGCTTGCTCGACACGTTCGAGTGCTTCGTCGTCATGGCCCTGCACCCGGCTGACCGTACCGAGCATCGCCACCGACAACGCCTCACCGCGCTTGTCCCCACTGTCCCGGCACAGCTCGATGGAGGACTCCAGGGCGCGGGTGGCTCGGTCGAATTCGTCTTGGTAGATGTGCAGCTGGCCAAGTCCGCGTAACAGCACCGATGACCCGCGCGCGTTGCCGGCTGCCTCGGCCGCGTCCAGCGCGATTCGGTGCCCGTGCTGCCAGTCCTGATACAGACACCGGTGGTCGTAGTAGGTCGCCGTGCCTGCCGCCAGCTCCCAGGCCAACTCGTCCAGGCCCCAGTCCACGGCCAGTTTCACCGCGCCGAGCAGATTGTCGCGTTCCGCGTCGAACCAGCCGAACGGATCGGCCATCAGCCGGTCCACGACCGCATCGGGCAGCGATCGGCGCGGTGCCGAACCGGGCGCAGCGGCCAGCAGCCCGCCCGGCAGCCGATCGGTGCCGCGCCCCATCAGCTCAAGCCAGACGGACAGCACCCGGATGATCGCGTCCCGCTTGTCCTCCGTCGGCAGCGGGGCGGCGATCTCCACGGCACAGGTCCTGATCAGGTCGTGCAGCCGATAGCGCGGCTCGCCGAGGGCGTCGGTGGCGGTCAGCCGAACCAGGCTGGCGTCGACGAGGGTGTCCAGCACCTCCTCGCCGTCCGAGCGGTCCAGCAGCGGGCCGACCACCCAGCCGGGCAGGGTGTAGGCGCCGAGCAGACCCAGCAGACTCAGCGCGCGCACCGCGTCGGCCGGCAGCAGCCGTAGGCTCAGCTCTACGCTGGCTCGCACACTGAGGTCCCCGATCCTCAGCTCGGCCAGCCGCCGGGACTCATCCTCGATCCGCTCCCGCAGCACCCGCAGCGACCAAGCCGGGCGGCCCGTGAGCTTGCCGCTGGCGATCCGGATCGCCAGCGGCAAGTTGCCGCAGCAGTCGAGGATCGCGTCGACCTCCCCCGGTTCCCGCTCGACCCGCCGCCGCCCGACAATTCCCGTGAACAACTCCCGCGCCTCTGCCGGGCTCAGCACGTCCAGGTCGATGTGCCGAGCGCCGGGAAGTTGCGTCAGCAGAGTGCGGCTGGTGATCAACACGGCACAGCCGTCGGCCGCGGGCAGCAAGGGCAGCACCTGATCGGCGTGACCGGCATCGTCCAGCACCACCAGCATGCGACGGTCCACCAGCAACGACCGGTAGAGCGCGGCCCGCTCGGCCAGGCCGTTCGGGATCGCGCTGCCGGCGATCGAGAGCGCGCGCAGTGCCTCGGCCAGCATCAGCCCCGGGTCCCGCGGCTCATCCGATGTCGCCGCGAGGTCGAGGTAGAGCTGGCCGTCGGGGAAGGCGGCGCTCGCCAGCCGCGCAGCGTGCGTCACCAGGCAGGACTTGCCGACACCGGGACCGCCCACGATGACGGCCACCGGGGCCCGGTTCGGCGCCGACCCGTCGAGCAGTCCGGCGAGCTCGGCCAGTGCTTCGGCCCGGCCTACGAAGTCGGATACGTCGAGGGGCAGTTGACGCACGGGCATCGCCATGGCCGGCCCGGCGGCCGGCGCGTCAGGGCTCTCCGGTGGTATGTCTGAGGGCCTGCTTGCCGGGACCGGAGCCGTCAGGACGGGATCCGCGGTGAGAATGCGCTGATGCAGCGCCTGGAGCGGCGGGGTGGGGTCGACGCCGAGTTCGTCGGCCAGTGTCCGGCGCAGCCGCTCGTACACCTGCAGCGCCTCGCCTTGTCTTCGGCACCGGTAGAGGGCGACTATCAGGTGTTCGGCGAGCTGCTCGTCGTAGGGGTGCTCGTGGAGCAGAGCGGTCAGTTCGTCGATGACCTCTCGATGACGCCCCAGGTCGAGTTCGATGGCAAGGCACTGTTTGTGGGTGGCCGCGCGTTTCTCGTTCAGCCGTGCCGCATCGATCTCCAGGACTTGGCTGGAAGTGTCGACCAGGGCGTCTCCGCGCCAGCAGGCGAGCGCCCGCCGCAGCGCGACCGCTCTCTCGAACGGGGCCGTGTGCTGTTCGGCGAGGTGTCGCTCGTGGTCGAACTCCAGCAGGTCGAGTTGATCTCCGGCCAGGTGGATCTCGTAGCCGCCGCGCCGCGTGCTGATCAAGGAGCCGGGTGCTCCGCAGGCGACGAGGTTGCGGCGCAGCCCGGAGACGGCGTCCTGGACCTGGCGGACCGCGGTGGCGGGCGCGTTCGTGTCCCACATCACGGCGACGAGCCGTTCCGTGGCGACGATGTTGTTGGCGTCGATCAGCAGTGCTGCCAGCATCTTGGCCTGCCGCGGCCCGTTCAACCGAACTTCGCGTCCGGTGATCTGGGCGCATAACGGCCCCAGCACGCCGAATCTCATGTATCCCCCGGCACGTGAAAATTGACGCCGCCCCCAGCTGACCTCGCGTGAGGACGAATCTAGGACGGCCGACGGACCCTCGTCCGTAGCGTCACCGTAGCGGGGCTCACCGAAAGGCGGGATGTTCCCGCGGATCCAGAAGGAGAAGTGTCTTGAACTTGCGCAGGAAGTTCCTCGCTGGCGCCTTTGCTGGAACCGTCGTACTCGCGGGCATCGCGGCAGCCACTCCGGCCGGCGCGATCGCCAACGTCGGCTGCAACAACACCCTGCATGAGTGGAGCCACACCCACGACTACTGCTATGCCGGCGTCGGTGACGGCTGGGCAAACATCTCAGAGGTGTATGCGACGAGCTCGGGGAACAGCGGGAGCGTGACCGATATCAGCGTGCACGGGGTCAACTACAGCGTCCCCTTGAGCGCGGGGATGAGCGTCAACTACGAGCAGCGCTACGGAACCTGGGGGAACGTGTACGGGGTTCACATCAAGTACATCCCGTAACGGATCGTTGCCGGCGGGAGCCTCTGGCGACCGCCGGCAACGGTGTCCACGACGTGCTGCGCTACGGGACCTGCTGAGATGAGCCAAGATGAGAAACACGGGGAGAGCAACTGTCGGGCTCGTAGCACTGCTGCTGACTGCCGGGTGCTCAAGCCAGGCACCCCGGTCCCCTGCGCCGGCACTGGGGCCGATCCCGGAGATAACCTCGGTCGACGCCATCAGTTTGCCGATCGATTCCTACATACCCACCTCGACTCAGATCCTGGCGTTGCAGAAGGCCACTGACGTGGCGTCGGCGCGTTGTATGCACAGCTATGGACTGCCGTATCACCCGCCGATCATGGAGGGATTCGCCGACTTCGCCCGGCGGAACAAGGTACGCACTGCCCTGTACGGTTTCTTCGACCTTTCCACGGCCCGCAGCAAGGGATACGACACGCAGCTCGACAGTCCTGACGGCACGTCCAACGAAGTGCCCTACACCATGACGGAGATGGGTGTGCTCCGCGGACAGAGCGCCTCCGGAACCACTGTGGCCACGTTCAAGGACAAGAAGGTCCCCGCCGGCGGATGCCGTCAGCAGGGCATCGACGCTATCGGAGGCCCACCTCCGATACCTGCCGCCGAAGCGCTTCCGGAGGGAGGCCCCAAGATTCCCTCGGACAATCCACACATGAAGGTGGCCAATGCACGCTGGGCGGCCTGCATGAAAGGCAAAGGGTTCATGTACCCCAACCCTTGGGCGGCATACAGCAGTCCGAAGTGGAGAGCATCTGCGGCTGGGTCACCCCCTCGACAGACCGCTCACGCATCAGAGGAAATCGCAACTGCCACAGCTGATGTGGAATGCAAGCTGTCCACCGACTTGGTCGGCGTTGCCGTAGCCGTTGAGATCGCCTACGACCGTCAATACATTGAGGCTCATACGGCTCAACTTGCCAAATTCAAGCAGCGACTTGGCGACCAACTGCGCGCGGCCGCGCGACTGACAGGCTCCAGCTCAGCTTGACTCTTTCGGGAATCCTGGAGTTTCTCGGTGCGGCAGCGTGATCGACCGTCATGCCCGGGGCTGTTCCGAAGATCGATGCCGTTGTCGAGGTGTTCGATGTCCGTAGGAGCTGGACGATCCGGGCTTCCGCCACAGCGTGTTGGCCGACTTCCGCGAGCGCACTACGCAGCGGACCGACTCCACCCATGTTCTGGCCGCGGTGCGCGACCTGACGCGGCTGGAACTGGTCACTGAGGCGGTCCGTGCCACGCTGGAAGAAGTGGCCCGCGCCGCCGGGCATCTGCCGGTCGGCCTGGTCGACGAGGACTGGGGCGCCCCTATGGCCGTCCGGTCCGCCTGGGCGAAGGATCCTCCGACCGAGGGCGGCGGTCCGGAGCGGATTCCTGCCGCGGACCGCCGACCACCCAGCCGACGCGGCTGTGGCGTCCCGCCAGGTGGTGCAACCGATCAAGCTCCCGGAATCCACAGGTCGTCGCCGCTGGGAGAATCCCACCGGTCCCGGACCTCGTCGGCCGGAGGAATGATCATTCGGATGTCGGCTGGTCCGGCGTTTCTTCCTCCGGAGGTGGCGCCGGCGATGGAGGGAACAGAAGGTTCTCCATGGCGTCCAGCATGAACATCAGCAGCAGGAGCATCTCCGGCACGAGCAGAGCTATCACGACCACGGTGCCTCCCGACGAAGTCGGTGATCACGGGTACGGTGCGGCTGCAACAGGTACAGGCTCAGCGTGGACCGAATGGGGGAACGCCGCACGCTGAACTCGGGGGCGTTAGGCCGTTCGGGCGACACCCCTGTACGGATACTTGTGAGGAGATTGGTGTGACCCGTGCCATGGCGTGACCCGTGTTTCAGCAGGTCAGCTGGTTTCGTCGGTCTCTGCGGGCTTGTTGAGGTCGCCGCTTCCGCGTGAGTTCCGGTTCTGCCACAGGCGGCGTGCTGAACTGATGGCCTCGAGGAGCACCGCGCTCAGCACGCGGAGACGTCCCGGTGCGCGACCGCGGGGGCCGACCGTGTCGGCGGCTTCGGCACCGGTCGTGGCGTTCGTGGATTCCAGGTGTGTACTCAGACGCTGTCGGACGCGAGCGCGGAAGTGGTCCAACAGCAGGGCCGCGGCACCGGTCTGTGCCGGTTCGGTGACATCGTCGGCCAGTGTCAGCTGGACGCCGCCGATGTATTGCGAGGACATGTTGTAGAGGTAGGCGCTCAGGGTTGCCAGGGCCGTGCCCAGGATGACTTCCACCACGACGACGGCGGTGGTGATGGTCAGCCCCCGTCTCAGGGACGGCCACGGTTGCGGGTCCATCGCGCTCAACGTGCTCCATATGACGGCCATGGTGACGACCACACACGCTCCGAGACTTACCAGGACCAGAAAGCTCGTTGCCATGACCGACCAGGGATCAGCTTGGGTCATGCGCAGCCGTGCCCTCTGCGTGCCAGGTCCGCGGCGCGCCGCCCGGGGCACCGGCGCCGCCTGGTCGCGGGGGCGGCCGGCGGCCGGCAGCGGTTGTTCATCCCGGTGCGGCGGCGGGCCGTCGGCCACTGCGGTCACGGGCGCCGGATCCGTCTGGGAGCGGTCCTGCGCGTCGTTCTCGCGGGGCTGCGTCGGCTGCTGAGCAGCGGACACAGGTGCACCGTCCCTGGCGGCGTCTGCCGGTGGTCGCCCGGTGCGGCGGGGCACGTCCTGGGGGTCTCGTTGCCGGCGGCCGGCGGCACCGCCTTGTCCCGAAGTCTGTATGTTGCGGGTGCTACGGGTCCTGCGCTTGGCCCGGCTCATGCCTTCCTCCCCGGGTGGTCGGGCGCCCACTGGCCTCACGGCACACGTGACGCGCTGGGCTGGGTGCTTGGGCTGTGTCCGAGCGCTGATCCCCACGCCGGTGGCGCGGGGCCTTGAGCGGCCGCCGGGCCTGGCCTCAAGCGGCTGCGCGGACGCCGCCGGCGGCCGCTGTGCGGGTGATCCGGCCGACCTCGTGCCAGAACGGCCTCGCTGTCAGATATGCGCCCAGCACGGACAGCACGCCGAAGGAGACGTCGACACTGATGCGACCCTCGCTGGCCCAATAGACGTCCTGCAGATCCAGCAGCAGCGCGAACTCGTCGCAGATCAGCGCGGTGCCGCATCCGTAGGCGGCCGCCACGACGGGATGTCCGATCGCCCGCTCGTCACCCCGGACGGCGATCAGGCCGAGCCCGGCGAGCGTAGCGATGCCGAAGTTGTAGTGGTGCAGATGCTCGCCGCCTGCGGAGATGTTTCCCCAGGGCAGCCACCCTCCGCGGATGCCGTGCGTGATGACCCGTACGGTGCCGAAGGTCACCCCGAACGAGATCCATGTGATCAGCAGCGACCGCTGCAGCGGCGTCAGATGCCGTTCCGCTGCCTGCCGCCACCGCCGCACCAGCAGCGGCCTGGTCCGGTCGCGGCGGCCCGCCGTGGCGAGTCTCATCACTGACCGACCTCCCATGACGAACAGGCCCCTGCACACCGTCGGCAGATGCCCGCTTTCAACAACTCGTTTGCGAATCCGACGTTATGTGCAGGCTTGCGGTCGTGCATCCGGAGCACTTTCCACGGGGTGCGGACGCCCACCCGAGCATGAGCTGCGCAACGCCCCGGATGCGATCTTGTAGGTGGACCGCATCGGTCACTCTGCCCGGCGCTGCGATCAATGCCATGACGACCGTCACCGGGGCCCACGGACTGTGGGACGCGAATGGTGGGATGCCGCGTGACTCGGTCGGCGCGGGCGGTCGGGTCAGAGCTCGTCCGGTGCGCCGAGGCCGGTCAAGGCGCCGACCGGGTCGAGGTCGGGGGTGCCCCGGGGCCACCAGTCCTCGTGGCCCGGTTCCGATTCGTAGGCGTACCAGAGACCGTCGTGGCCCAGGCGGAGCTGGGCGTGGCCGCGGGGGTGGGTGAGGTGGTTGCGCCAGGGGCGGAAGGCGGGGAGGTCGGCGGCGAGGAGGAGGGGGCGGGCGCGGTCGAAACGGCCCGCGGGCGGGTCCCAGGGCTCTTCGAGGACGGTGAGGCCCTCGAGGCCGCCCTGCCGCCAGGCGGCGACCGCGCGCGCCAGGTCGGCGGGGGTACGGCCGGCGGCGGAGGCCAGTGAGGAGTAGAGGGCGCGGGTCGCGGCGGTGAGGCCGGAACCGGGGCGGGCGGCGGCGAGCCGGACCGCGTCCTGCCACAGCGTCAGCTCGGCGACCGGGTCGCGGCCCGTGGTGAGCAGCGCGTGCGCGCGGGCGGCCGCGTCGGTGGCGAGCTGGTCCAGGGCGAACGGGTCGGGGCCGCCCGGCGCGCCCGGGTAGGTCGGCGGCTGCTCGGGGTGCCCGGGGGCGGGCAGCGGCGCCGGGAGGGGCGGCAGCGCCCGGCGCGCGAGGGCGTCACGGGCCCGTACACCGGGCAGCGGCGCCGCCTGCTGTTCCTGGGCGGCGCGGGCCGCGCGGGTGGCGTTGCGGCGGGAGAGCGCGTCCAGCAGCTCGCGCTCGCCCCTGCCGCGCAGCAGAAGCAGTACGAAGGGGTCCTCGTCGAGCAGACGTGCCGTCTGGTAGCAGAGGGCGGCGGCGTGTTTGCAGGGGTGGCCGTAGTCGGGGCAGCTGCACTGGGGTGCGAGGTCGCCGGGGCCGGGGAGCAGGTCGGCTCCGCAGTCCGCGAGCGACTTGGGCATCTCCTTGTCGAGGAGCGCCGCGATGTGCCCGGGGCGCTCGGCCGCCGCGTCGAGGAAACGGTCCCAGTCGCCGTCGTCCAGCGTCCGCAGTCGGACCTGGACGCGGTACGGCCGCGGGCGGCTCCCGTGGACATAGGCCAGCACGAGTCCCGGTGTGACCGTGATGGCGTCCACGTGCCCCTGGTCGGCGTACGCCCGTCCGCGCGCCAGCCGCGCCGCGTCCAGGGCCCCTTCTTCGAGGGCGCTCACCCAGGCGTTGCCCCACCAGGTCTCCGCGAAGGTGTCCGCGCGCGAGGTACGGGCGGGGAGCGCTTCGAACGTGCGGCGCAGCTCGCCGTCGCGGCGCGGGGACGCCATGGAGCGCGGCACGGCGGCGGTCGACGAGAGCGTGCTCGGCTCGCTGAGCCGGGGCTGCGTCGGGAGCATCGGCCGCGCCGGGCGCGCCGACCTGCGGTGTCCCTTCTCTGCGTCGGTTTCGGCGTCGGTCTTGGCCTCGGTCTTGGTGCCGCTGTTGGCGTCGGCCATGGCGTCGCTGTTGGCGCCGGGGGCGGTCTCGGTGTCGGTGTTGGTCTCGATGTCTGTCTTGGTGTCCGTGTCGGGGTGCGCCGGACGGCCGGTGGCGCTTGTGTCGCGGGGCTCTGCGGCGCCGGGCAGCTCGAAGGCCTCCGCGAGCACCTCTCGTACGTCCCGGACCCGGCCTCCCCGGTCGTGGTCCCGTCGGTCGCGCCGGGCCCGCGCACCGGCCGCCGCACGGTCCGCCGACCGGTGCGCGCCTCCGGCTCCCTTGGTTTCCGCCGCCGTCCGCGCCTGTCGGGCTTCCGTGCGCGCCGCGCGCAGTGCCTCGCGGGCGATGTCACCAGGACGCGTGCCGGCTACGGGCACGTCGGCGGACGGGGCGTCCGCCGTCTCCGCACCGGCGGAAGGCCGTACCGGGCCGGGTGGGGCGCCTGCGTCGGTCTCCGGATCCGGGACGGTGTCGGCACCCGCACCGGCACTCGGGTCCGGATGCGGATCGCTCCCCCTCGTGGCCGCCCGGCGCAGGGCCTGCCTGGCCGCGTCACCCGGTCGGGCCGCCGGGGAGGTCACGCCGTCGGACCGCGAACCCGGCTCGTCCCCTGCCGCACCCCGGGTGTCGCGCTCCCGCGCGGCCCGCAGCGCGCGACGCGCCACGTCGGCGGGGCGCGGCCCGGCCGCGGGAGCAGACGACTCGGCGTCCGGCACGTCCACGCCCCCGGTCACCGGTCGTGTCTCCTCCTCGGCGCCGCTCACGACGACCTCCGCAGTGACACCAGGTCCGACAGCTCGCGGTCGGTCAGTTCGGTCAGGGAGGCCTCTCCGGAGCCCAGGATGGCGTCGGCGAGCGCCCGCTTCGCTTCGAGCATCTCGGCGATGCGGTCCTCGACCGTGCCCTCTGTGATGAGGCGGTGGACCTGGACGGGCTGGGTCTGGCCGATGCGGTAGGCACGGTCGGTGGCCTGTTCCTCGACGGCCGGGTTCCACCAGCGGTCGAAGTGGACGACGTGGCCCGCCCGGGTGAGGTTCAGGCCGGTGCCCGCGGCCTTGAGGGACAGCACCAGGATCGGGGTGGCCCCGCTCTGGAAGCGGTCCACCATGTGCTCGCGTTCGGCGACCGGGGTGCCGCCGTGCAGGAGCTCCACCGGGACGGCGCGCGCGGCCAGGTGGGCGGTGATCAGCCGGGCCATCCCCACGTACTGGGTGAAGACCAGCGCCGAGCCGTCCTCGGCGAGCAGTGTGTCCAGCAGTTCGTCGAGCAGGGCGAGCTTGCCGGAGCGGGCGGAGGGTCCGAGGGCGGCCGCCCGGGCGTCCTCCTTCAGGAACAGCGCCGGGTGGTTGCAGATCTGCTTGAGGGAGGTGAGGAGCTTCAGGACCAGGCCCCGGCGGGCGATGCCCTCGGTCGTCTCGATGGCGAGCATCGACTCGCGGACCACGGCCTCGTAGAGGGAGGCCTGCTCGCGGGTCAGGGGGACCGGGTGGTCCGTCTCCGTCTTGGGCGGGAGCTCGGGGACGATCCCGGGGTCGGACTTCTTGCGACGGAGCAGGAAGGGGCGGATCAGCCGGGCCAGGCGGGCGATCGCCTCCTCGTCCTCGCCGTTCTCCACGGCGCGGGCGTGGCGGGCGCGGAAGGACTTGAGGGGTCCGAGCAGGCCAGGCGTCGTCCAGTCCAGCAGGGCCCACAGCTCGGAGAGGTTGTTCTCCACGGGGGTGCCGGTGAGGGCCACGCGCGCGGGGGACGGGATCGTCCGTAGCGCCTTCGCCGTCGCCGAGTAGGGGTTCTTGACGTGCTGGGCCTCGTCGGCGACGACCATGCCCCACGTCTGCTGGGCGAACCGGGGCGCGGCCGAGCGCATCGTGCCGTAGGTGGTGAGGACGAAACCGCCGTCGAGGTCCTCCAGGGTGCGGTCGGGGCCGTGGAAGCGGCGGACGGGGACGCCGGGCGCGAAGCGGTTGATCTCCCGTTGCCAGTTGCCCATGAGCGATGCCGGGCAGACGACCAGGGTGGGTTCGCCGCGCTCCCGGCGCAGGTGCAGGGCGATGACGGTGATGGTCTTGCCGAGGCCCATGTCGTCGGCGAGGCAGCCACCGAGGCCGAGCGAGGTCATGAGGTCGAGCCAGGCGAGGCCCCGCAGCTGGTAGTCCCGCAGCCGGGCCTGGAGACCCGGGGGCGGCTCCACCGGGGTGATGCCGGCCGTCAGACGGTCGCGCAGCGTGGCGAGGGCGCCGACCGGCACCGCCTCGACCGTCTCGCCGTCGACCTCCGCGGTGCCGGTGAGCGCCACGGACAGGGCGTCGACCGGGTCGAGCAGGCCCAGCTCGCGCTTGCGGGCCTTGCGGACGAGGGCGGGGTCGACGAGGACCCACTGGTCGCGCAGCCGCACGACCGGGCGGTGGGCCTCGGCGAGGGCGTCCATCTCGGCCTCGGTGAGCGGGTCGCCGCCGAGGGCCAGCTGCCAGCGGAACTGGAGCAGTTCCTCGCTCTCGAAGAATCCGGTGCCGTCCGTGGCCGAGCCGGGCGCGGGGCGCACCACAGCGGCGGCGCTGAGGTCGTGGGCGAGGTCGCGGGGCCAGTGGACGGCGACGCCGGCCGCGCCGAGGCGGGTCACGGCGATGCCGAGCAGGTCGGAGAGCTCCTCTTCGGAGAGTGCGAGGACGTCGGGCACGTCCTGTTCGGACAGGCGGTCCAGGGGCGGCCAGACGCGGGCGGCGCGGCGCACGGCGAGCGCCGCGTCCACGCGCGCGCGGGGGCCGAAGGCCGTGTCGGCGTCGCCCGCCCACAGGGCCGCGGCGTCGACGACGAGCGTGGGGTCGGCGAGGCTGTGCACCTGGACGACGGCGGCGCCCGCGCGGTGCGCGCCCTCGCCGTCGTCGAAGAGCTGGTAGGCCGACAGGTCCAGGCGGAGCGAGATCCGTACGCCCGCGTCCATGCCCGCGGCGACCTCGGCGGCCCAGTCGTGGGCTCCGGGCAGCCGCTGTGGCTCTCCGGCCGCGAAGGGTTTGCCCGAGGTGTGGGGAGCGGCGGGGGTGCGCGGCAGGATGTCGGCGACCGCGTCCAGGAAGGAGCGCATCAGCGCTTCCGGGTCGGGCAGCCGGAGGGGGCCCTTGCCGGGGAGCGGGACGGCATGCCCTTCGTACGGGAGAGCGGCGGCCACGGCCCGCAGGTGGGCGATGTCGTCCGGGTCCAGTGGGCCGGCGCGCCAGGCGTCGTGGCCCTCGGGGGTGAGCCCGGGCAGCAGCCGGCCTCGCGCGACGAGCCGCAGCGCGTGCAGCGCGGCCGCGCCCCAGCAGGTCGTGGCCGGGTGCGCGGCGCGGTCGTGGCGGGCGCCGGCGAGCAGCGGGAGTGCCTCGGCGATCGGCAGGGTCAGCGCGGGGACGGTGCCGCGGCGGGCTCCCGAGCCGTGCGGTCGTACCACCGTCAGCTCGGTCGGCTCGGCGGACGACGTGTTCTCGGCGGGCGAGACGCTCCCGGCGCCATCGCCGGAGGGCAGCGGCCCGCCGTCCGGGTCCCAGAAGGCGACGCGCCCCTGGCGGGGCACGGGTGCGGGCAGGAAGACGGCGGCAAACCGCACCGGCACAGCCGTATCGGTCGTCACGGCCTCGTCGCCCATACGTCCGGTCACCTCCCGCCCCTCGGTCGAATCAGTTGTCTTCGACTCTACGGGCGGCCTCTGACAATCGGTCCCGGCGGTGGCTCCGGCGCGGGGCCGGGGCGGCTCAGGGGATCGTGCGGGAGACGACGTAGACCATGGCGCGCCCGGGCTTCGGCCAGTTCACGACGATGTCCTGGGTGGGCGCCGGGTCCTTCTGTTCGTGGACCAGGCCCCACCACGAGCCGGGGCCCGTGAAGTCCCAGCCGACGACCTTCTGGTCACGGGTACCGATGGTGATGTCGTTCTTGCGCAGGGTGTCCCGGCTGGTGCCGATCTCCGCGAGGAACTGCTCCAGCCCCACGCCGTTGGTGGCGAACTGTACGTAGAAGCGGCTGGTCTTCCAGTTGTTCGTCTCGTAGGAGGCGACGGCGACGGCGTTCAGCGGGATGGGCACCTGGTAGAGGCGGCGCTGGACGCGCGAGGGCCAGCCCACGGTGAGGCCGGTCGCCGAGTACTTCTCCTCCTTCTGCTTGCCGCTGTCGCGGCTCTGGTTGGCGGAGATCACCAGGTAGCCGGCCGGGACGCCGATGAGCAGCACGATGATCAGCAGCGTCAGGGCACGGCGGCGGAACTTGTGGCGCGGGTCCTCCGGCGGGCGCCGGGGCTCGTCCGGAGGTGAGGCCTGGCGCGGCAGCGAGGCCGTCACAGCGTCCCCTGGGTCGTACGGCGCGACTCGGAGTAGCGCTCGTACCGCTCGTAGCGCTCCACACGGCGGCGCTTGGCGCGGCGGAAGCGGCGGGCGACGAGGCGGGCGAGGTCGGCGGCGCCGACCATGCCGGCCTCGGGGCCGAGCTGGGCGCGGGCGATACGGGCCTCGGGACGGTAGCCGCGGCCGGTCAGGTGGCGGCGGAAGGCGTCACGCGCGGGGCCGATGAGGAGGTCGTCGGCCGCGCTGACGCCGCCGCCGATGACGAAGCAGGAGGGGTCAAGGGCCGCCGCCAGATTGGCGATGCCGACGCCGAGCCACTGGCCGATGTCCTGGAGCAGCTCGATGCACATGGCGTCGCCCTCGCGGGCGAGCTCGGTGATCATCGGGCCGGTGATGTCGCCGATGTTGCCCTTGACATGCTCGATGATCCCGTACGCGACCGGGGAGTCCGCGGCGGCGAGTTCGCGGGCCTCGCGGACCAGGGCGTTGCCCGAGCTGTACTGCTCCCAGCAGCCGCGGTTGCCGCACGGGCAGCGGTGGCCGCCGGGGACCACCTGCATGTGACCGAACTCGCCCGCGACACCGAACTTGCCGCGCTTGACCTGGCCGTCCTCCAGCAGCGCGCCGCCGATGCCGGTGCCGAGCGTGATCATGACGAGGTTGTCCTCGCCACGCCCCGCGCCGAACCGCCACTCCGCCCAGGCGGCGGCGTTGGCGTCGTTGTCGACCAGGACCGGGACGGCGAGCCGCCCGGCGAGGCGGTCGCGCAGCGGCTCGTTGCGCCAGGACAGGTGGGGGGCGAACAGGACGCGGTTGCGCTCGGCGTCGACCCAGCCGGCCGCACCGATACCCACGGCGTGCACGTCGTGCCGGTCCGAGAGGTCCAGGACCAGCTCCACGATGGTGTCCTCGACGACCTTGGGGCTCTTGGACTTGTCCGGCGTCTCGGCGCGGAGCTTCTCCAGGATGTTGCCGTCGGCGTCGACGACGCCCGCCATCACCTTCGTGCCGCCGATGTCGATACCGACGGTGGGGACGCGGGGAGCCGTCAGGTGGGAACGGCGCTCACGCGTCCCTACGGTCCGCAGGACAGTGGCCCGCGCGGAGCCGCGGTGTGCGAGGTCGCGGTAGGTGCTCATCGGGCCGATTCTGCCTCACCGCGCCAGGGGGGCGCATGGCGGAGTCCCCCCTGAGCGCTCCAGGGCACTCCGCCGGAGCGCCCTGGAGAGCCTTGGGCGGTCTGTGAGCTGCGGGACGTATGTGACGGGTTGCACAGTTCCCCGCGCCCCTTAAGAGGCGCTCCGCTAAGAGGCGCTCCGCTCCAGCTCGTGCCGGAGGTCGTCCAGCTCGCTGCCGCCCGCCATCTGGCGGGTCAGCTCGTCGAGGGTGATCTCGTCGCGGGTGTGGCTGCCGAACATGGCGCCGCGCTTCAGGAGGACGAAACGGTCGCCCACCAGGTACGCGTGGTGCGGGTTGTGCGTGATGAGGACCACGCCGAGGCCGGCGTCCCGCGCGGCGGCCACGTACTTGAGGACCACGCCGGACTGCTTCACACCGAGCGCGGCGGTGGGCTCGTCGAGGACGAGGACCTTGGCGCCGAAGTGGACGGCGCGGGCGATCGCCACGCACTGGCGCTCACCGCCGGAGAGGGTGCCGATGGGCTGGTCGACGTCACGCAGGTCGATGCCCATGCGCAGCAGCTCCGCGTGGGTGGTCCTGCGCATGCGGTCGACGTCCATGCGCTTAAAGGGACCGGTGCCCGTCGACAGCTCGGAGCCGAGGAAGAAGTTCCGCCACACCGGCATCAGCGGGACCACGGCGAGGTCCTGGTAGACGGTGGCGATGCCCCGGTCCAGGGCCTCGCGCGGGGAGGTGAGCCGGGTCTCCTCGCCCTCGATGCTCAGGGCGCCCGCGTCATGCTGGTGCAGGCCCGCGATGATCTTGATCAGCGTGGACTTGCCCGCGCCGTTGTCGCCGAGCACGCACGAGATCTCGCCCGCGTGCACCACCAGCGAGACGCCTTCGAGGGCGCGGATGTTGCCGTAGTACTTGCTGACGTCGTCGAGTTCGACGAGCGCCGTGCGTTCCGTGGCGTCCGCGCCGGTCGTCTTGCCCGCGTCCGTCGTCATGCCGTCGCCGTCCGTCGTCATGCCGTCGCCTCCGCGCGCTTGCGGACCCAGTGGTTGAGCAGGGTCGCCAGGAGCAGCATCACTCCCAGGAAGAACTTGAACCAGTCCGGGTTCCACTCGGCGAACACGATGCCCTTGCTCACCATGCCGAAGATCAGCGCGCCGACCGCCGCGCCGACCGCGGAGCCATAGCCGCCGGTGATCAGACAGCCGCCGATGACGGCCGCGATGATGTAGATCAGCTCGTTGCCGACGCCCTCGCCGGACTGCACGACGTCGAACGAGAACAGCAGGTGCTGCCCGGAGATCCAGGCGCCGAAGGCGACACCCATGTAGAGGCCGATCTTCGTCTTGTTGACCGGGACGCCGACCGCGCGGGCCGCGTCCTCGCCACCGCCGACGGCGTAGATCCAGTTGCCGAAGCGGGTGCGCAGCAGGATCCAGGTGGCGACGACGACCAGGGCCAGCCACCACAGGATGGTGATCTTGAAGTCGACGCCGCCGATGGTGAGCGTCGAGGCGAAGACGTCCCTGGCCGAGGAGAAGCCCTGCATGTCGGAGATCGACTTCGTGGACACCGTGCCGCTGATCAGCTTGGTGAAGCCGAGGTTCATGCCGGTCAGCATCAGGAAGGTGCCGAGCGTGATGATGAAGCTCGGCGGGTCCGTGCGGGTCAGCATGACGCCGTTGAAGACGCCGATCGCCAGCGTGACGACCAGCGAGACGAGGACGCCGACCCAGACGTTCGCGGTCATCTGGTAGCTGAACATCGAGGAGATCAGCGCGGAGCTGGTCACCATGACGCCCGCGGAGAGGTCGAACTCGCCGCCGATCATCAGCAGCGCGACCGGTACGGCCATGATGCCGATCGTCGAGGAGGCGTACAGCACCGTGCTGAGACTCGCGGCCCGTACGAAGCTGTCGGCGAAGATCGCGAAGAAGAGGAAGACAGCGATCGCGCCGACCACGGAGCCGAGCTCGGGCCGGCCCATGAGTCTGCGCAGGGGCGAGGTCTTCAGGAGGCGCTCGTCGGCCTTGGTGTCGGGCGACGGCGCGGGTGCAGGCGCAGTGGCGCTCATCGGGTCCCCCGCTTGGTGTACTCCTCGAGCGCGGCGGCCTGATCCTTGGTGATGATCTGCGGGCCGGTGAGGACCGGCTTGCCGCCGCCGAGGACATCGGCGTTGTACTTGTACAGCCACAGCAGGTCCACGGCCTCGTACCCCTGGAGGTAGGGCTGCTGGTCGACCGCGAAGCCGAGTGTGCCCTCCTTGAGCTCCGCGGCCACCTTCGCGTTCAGGTCGAAGGTGTCGATCTCCGCCTTGCTGCCCGCGTCGGCCTTCGCCTTCACCGCGGTGTCCGCGTACGGGGCGCCGAGCGTGACGACCGTGTCGATGGACTTGTCGGCCTGCAGCTTGGCGCCGATGGAGGACTGCACGTCGGGCATGCTGGTGCCCTGGACGTAGAGGTTCTGCACGGTGCCGTGGAAGGTGTTCTTCACACCCGCACAGCGCTGCTCGTGGCCGACGTTGCCCTGCTCGTGCAGGATGCACAGGGCCTTCTTGCGGCCCCGCTTGTTCAGCTCCTCGCCGACCGCCTCGCCGGCGATCGTCTCGTCCTGCCCGATGTGGGCGAGCGCGCCGAACGCCTTGGACTGCTCGGAGCCGGAGTTCACCGTGATCACGGGAATGCCGGCCTTCTCGGCGCGCGCGACGGCCGCCTTCATCGCGTCCGGCTTGGCCAGCGTGACGATGATGCCGTCGACCTGCTTGTCCACGGCGGCGTCGACGAGCTGCGCCTGCTGCTGCGCCTCGGCGTTGTGCGAGTACAGGAAGTTGATGTTGTCCTTGACCGCGGCCTGCTTGGCGCCGTTCTGCACGATGTCCCAGAACGTGTCGCCATCGCCCGAATGGGTGATCATCGCGAAGGTCCACTTGGGCGTGTTCACCGCGGCCCTGCCCTGGGCCGACGCCGCCTTACGGGCATCCTCGGCCCGCTTCCCGCCGGTGCTGCTGCATCCCGCGAGGGACACCCCCAGCGCCCCTGCGAGCGCGATGCTTACCCAGGTCCGAGTCCGTGCCACGAGGTCGTGCCCTTCTTGCTGTGTTCTTTGGTGCGCCGGGGCCCGCGAAGCGGCCCGGCGGGCCGTTCCGCGGGCCCCGGGGGCCGACATCTCGCCGGCCCCAAACGCCCAAGTATCGAACACTGGGATCGTGCACCCCATCAGCGGGTCCCGCGCGCGGTGTACTTCTCGAGGGTCGAGGCGTCCTTCTCGGTGATGATGGCCGGGCCGGTCAGGACCGTTTTGCCGCCGCCGAGGATGTCGCCGTTGGTCTTGTAGAGCCACAGCATGTCGATGGCCTCGTACCCCTGGAGGTAGGGCTGCTGGTCGACCGCGAAGCCGACCTCCTTGGCCTGGAGGCGCTTGACCACCTCGGCGTTCAGGTCGAAGGTGTCTATCTCCGCCTTGCTGCCGGCGTCGGCCTTGGCCTTCACCGCGACGGCGGCGATCGGGGCGCCCAGGGTGACGAGGGCGTCGATGCCCTTGGTGGCCTGGAGCTTCGCCTCGATGGAGGACTGGGTGGCGGGGGCGTTGGTGCCGTCGACGTTGAGGTTCTCGAGCGTGCCCTTGAAGGTCTTCTTCACACCCGCGCAGCGCTGCTCCAGCGAGACGTTGCCCTGCTCGTGGATGACGCAGACGGCCTTCTTCAGACCCCGGTTGTTCAGCTCCTCGCCGACGGCCTCACCGGCGACCGACTCGTCCTGGCCGAAGTGCGCGAGGGCCCCGAACTGCTTGGAGAACTCGGCACCGGAGTTGATCGTGACGACCGGGATGCCCGCCTGCTCGGCCTTGGCGAGGACGTCCTTCATGGCATCGGGCTTGGCCAGGGTGACGACGATCCCGTCGACCTTCTTGTCGATGGCGGCCTGGACGAGCTGGGCCTGCCCGCCCGCTTCCTTGTCGTTCGAGTACAGGAAGTCGACGTTGTCCTTGCTCGCCGCCTGCTTGGCGCCGCTCTGCACGATGTCCCAGAAGGTGTCGCCCTCGCCGGAGTGCGTCACCATCGCGATCTTCAGACGGGGCGTACTCGCGGCCTTGCCGCCGCTCCCGCCGGCGCTCGCCTTGTTCTCGGAGTCCTTGCCACCGGAGTTGCTGCAGCCGGCCGCGAGCGCGATCACGGCGATCACCGCCGCTGCCGTTCGGGCTGTACGCATGGTCGGAACACCCTCTTCTCCGCCGCACCTTTGCGGCTGAGGGGAGTTCTAGCTTTGCGCCCGCACACAAGTCAATGGACTTTTTAGAACATTCTTACGATTCAAATTCGGCCTCGCCGAAGCCGATTCACCACCCCTTCACGACCGCTTCACGGCCGTACGAGGAGCTGGAATTCGAAGGAGTAGCGCGAGGCGCGGTACATGTGGCTGCCGAACTCCACCGCGCGTCCGGTGTCGTCGAAGGTGGTGCGCTGCATGGTGAGCAGCGGTGCCCCCGCGGGCTCGCCGAGCCGCTCCCCCTCCTCCGCGGTGGCCGCGCGGGCGCCGACGGACTGGCGGGCGCTGTGCAGTGTGATGCCCGCGGCCCGCATCAGCCGGTACAGACCGGTGGCCTCCATCTGCTCGCTGTCCAGCTCCAGCAGCTCCGGGGGCAGATAGTTGCAGAGGTACGCCATCGGCTCCCCGTGGGCGAGCCGCAGCCGCTCCACCCGGTGCACGTCGCTGCCCTCGGCCACACCCAGAGCGGCCGCGACCTCGGCGGACGCCGGTACGACGGTGTTGACGAGCACCCGGGTCGCGGGACGCTGCCCGGCCGCCTCCAGGTCGTCGTACAGACTGCTGAGCTCCAGGGGCCGCTTGACCTGGCTGTGCACGACCTGGGTGCCGACACCGCGGCGGCGCACCAGCAGACCCTTGTCGACGAGGGACTGGATGGCCTGGCGGACCGTGGGACGGGACAGCCCGAGCCGCCCCGCGAGCTCGATCTCGTTGCCGAGAAGGCTGCCCGGGGTCAGGGTCCCGTGCTCGATCGCCGCCTCCAGCTGTTGGGACAGCTGGAAGTACAGCGGGACCGGACTGCTGCGGTCGACGCTGAGCTGAAGCGACACGGTCGGTTCCTCATCTGGTTTCGGCACGGGCCGAGCGTAGCTCCGGGAGATGTTGACGGGAAGTTGTGTAGTTCGATTGTCCGGACAAAGCATTGACAGCGTGCCTGGTGCGCCCTCACTTTGTTCCCATGCGCATCGGACTGATCGGAACGGGTCGTATCGGTACATTTCACGCGACCGTTCTCAACCGCCATCGCGAGGTCGGCTCCCTCATCGTCACGGACGCGGACTCGGTGAGGGCACATGCGGTCGCGGACCGGTTGGGCGCCACGGCGGCGCCCAGCGTGGACGAGATCTTCACCTGGGGTGTGGACGCCGTGGTGATCACGGCGGCCACCTCGGCGCACGGCGAACTGATCGGTAGGGCAGCGCGCATGGGGCTCCCGGTGTTCTGCGAGAAGCCCATCGCCGTCGACCTGCCGGGCACGCTGTCCGCGCTCGCCGAGGTCGACGCGGCCGGCACGGTCCTCCAGCTGGGCTTCCAGCGCCGCTTCGACACGGGCTACGCGACCGCGCGCGAGGCGGTGCGCTCGGGGCGGCTCGGACGGCTGCACACGATCCGCGCGATGACCTCCGACCAGTCGCCTCCCCCCGCCGCGTACCTCCCGATCTCCGGTGGCATGTACCGCGACTGCCTCGTGCATGACTTCGACATGCTGCGCTGGATCACCGGCCGCGAGGTCGTCGAGGTGTACGCGATGGGCTCCGACGCCGGGCCCTCGATGTTCCGTGAGGCGCATGACATCGACACGGCCGCCGCCGTCCTCACCCTGGACGACGGCACGCTCGCCACGGCGACCGCGACCCGGCTGAACGGCGCGGGCTACGACGTGCGCATGGAGCTGGCCGGCGAGCTGGACCAGATCGGCGTCGGCCTGGACGACCGTACGCCGATCGCCTCCACCGAACCGGCCGGACCGCCGGCCGCCGACAAGCCGTGGACCGGTTTCCTGGAGCGCTTCGGCCCTGCCTACGAGGCCGAGCTCGCCGCCTTCGTCGACGTCGTGCGCGGCGAACGCGCCAACCCCTGCGACGGGCAGGAGGCTCTGCACGCACTGCGCATCGCCGAGGCCTGCGAGCTGTCGCGGCTGGAGAGACGCCCGGTGTATCTGGCGGAGATCCCCGGCAGACGGGACTGAGCGGACACGTCGGTGCCGCTCCCCACCCGAGTCCGCCGCACCACCGTCACCCCTTCACTCACCCCCACGCACCACCACTCACCAGCGCACGGGCAGACTGCGCAGACCGCGCATCAGCATGCCCGAGAGCCAGTCACCAGGGGGCCCGTCCAGTGCGAGATCCGGGCATCTCTCCAGCAGGGAGCGCAGCGCGACCCGGGCTTCGAGACGGGCCAGCGGCGCACCCAGGCAGTAGTGGATGCCGTGCCCGAAGGAGAGATGGCCCTGCGGGGCGCGGTGGATGTCGAAGCGGCCCGGATCCGGGCAGCGCGCCGCGTCACGGTTCGCGGCGTCGAGCCCGATCATCACCGGGTCACCCGCCGCGATGGCCCTGCCACCGATCTCCAATGGCTCCGCCGCATAGCGGTACGTCGCCGTCTCGACCGGTCCCTCGAAGCGCAGCACCTCCTCCACCGCGCCGTCGAGGAGCGTCATGTCGGCCCGCAGCGCGGCGAGCTGGCCGGGGTGGGTGAGCAGGGCGTGCACACCGTTCGTGATCAAGTTGACCGTGGTCTCGTGGCCCGCGACCAGGAGGATGAACGCCATCCCGCGCAACTCGTCCCGGGAGAGCCGGTCGCCGTCCTCGGCCCGGGTGCGGATGAGGTCGCTGAGCAGGTCGTCGCCGGGTGCCGTGCACCGCTTGTCCTCGATGAGCTCATCGAGATAGGCGGCCAGCTGCCGGACGGCCGCCAGCTCGGAATCCCCGTCGGTCGGCGTCACGATCTCGTTCGACATCGCGCGGAACGCCACCCGGTCGATGTCCGGCACACCCAGCAGCTCGCAGATGACGGTGATCGGCAGCGGGTAGGCGAACGAGTCGACGAGGTCGGCACCCCCCTTCGGCAGCATCTCGTCCAGCAGTTCGTCGGTGATCTGCTGGACGCGCGGACGCAGCGCCTCCACCCGCCGCATGGTGAACGCGCCCGTGACGAGGGAGCGCAGCCGGGTGTGCTCCGGCGGGTCGGCGATCAGCACATACCGGCCCATCAGCTCTTCTTCGAGTGAACTCCACCCGCCTCTCCTCGTGTCCTTGGAAAGCCTCGGGTCGGCGAGAGCGGCCCGCGCCTCCTCGTACCCCACGACGAGCCAGCCCTCGTACGCGCCCGGCTGCGGTGTCCGCACCCAGTGGACGGGGCCGCGCTCGCGCAGCGCCGCGTACACCGGATACGGGTCCCTCGTGAATCCCGCTCCGTACTCCCCCAGATCGATCATGGTCGCCCTCCCGTTGCCCTTCCAACGTGCGGGCGCCACGCTCAGTGCCCGTCCTCTCCCTCCAGAAGCCCCGCGTCGTACGTCAACAGGGCGATCTGCACACGGTTGTTGAGGCCGAGCTTGGCGAGGATGCGTGAGACATGGGTCTTGACGGTGGCGACGCTCATGTACAGCACGGCGGCGATCTCGGCGTTGGAGGAGCCCCGGCCGACAGCCACGGCGACCTCGCGTTCACGGTCGTTGAGCGCGCCGATCCGGTCCCGGGCGCCGGTACGCCGCCCGCCCGGCGCCCCACCGGCCGCGTGCTCCATCAACTGGCGGGTGACGGCGGGCGAGAGCACGGGATCACCGGCCGCGACCCGGCGTACCGCGTCGAGGATCTGCACAGGCGGCGTGTCCTTGAGGACGAACCCGGCGGCACCCGCGCGCAGCGCCCGCAGCACCTGGTCGTCGGCGTGAAACGTGGTGAGGACCACGACCTGCGGCGCGTCCTCGCGTCCCCGCAGCCGTTCGGTGGCCGTGAGTCCGTCGATCACCGGCATCCGGATGTCCATCAGGACGACGTCCGGGCGGGTGCGGTCGACGAGCGCCTCGACCTCGCCGCCGTCCGCGGCCTCGCCGACGATCTCGATGTCGTCGGCGCCGCCCATCATGAAGGACAGGCCGGCCCTGACCAGCGGATCGTCGTCGACGAGAAGCAGCCGGATCGCGTTCATGGTGCCTACCGTAGGTGCCCGCCGGGGCATTACCCACGCCTCGACCGCGGCGAACGACTACCGTCGGCCGCCACGACAGTCTCGACGGGGTCTCTCCCGGGAGTGAGGAGTTCAGTGCGCTATCGGCTCTTGGGCAGGACCGGCCTGCGCGTCTCGGAGCTGTTCCTCGGTGCCATGACGTTCGGGGAGCAGGGCGGGGTGGGAGCGCCGAAGGAGGAGTGCGCGCGGATCCTCGACACGTACGCGGAGGCGGGCGGCAACGTGGTGGACACGGCCGTCAACTACCGCGGCGGCGCCAGCGAGGAGATCGTGGGGGAGTTACTCAGAGGCCGACGCGACCGTTTCGTCCTCTCCACCAAGTACACCGTCTCCCGTGACGGCACCGACCCGAACGCCGCCGGGAACCACCGCAAGAACCTGGCCCTCTCCCTGGAGACGAGCCTGCGGCGCCTCGACACGGACTACATCGACGTCTACTGGGTGCACATCTGGGACCGGAACACACCGGTCGAGGAGACCATGCGCGCCCTGGACGACGCCGTACGGTCCGGCAAGGTCCTGTACGTGGGAATCTCGGACGCGCCCGCCTGGGTGGTCTCGCGGGCCAACACCCTTGCCGAGTGGCGGGGTTGGTCCCCCTTCGCCGCACTCCAGGTGCCCTACAGCCTGCTCAGCCGCGACGCGGAGCGCGAGCTCCTCCCCATGGCGGAGACCCTCGGCATGTCGGTGGCCGCGTGGAGCCCGCTGCACAACGGCATCCTGTCGGGCAAGTACACACGTCCGGGCGGCGTGGCCCCCGGCACGGCGACCCGCCTCTCCCCCGAGGCGATCGGGGAACTCGAACGGACGGTGGCCGAAGCGGTCCAGTCGGCGGCCGACGAGCTCGGCGCCTCCCCCGCCCAGGTGGCCATCGCCTGGACCATGGCCCACTCCCCCACCGTCCACCCCGTCATCGGCGCCCGCCACGTCACCCAGCTCACCGACAACCTGGGCGCGGCCCAACTCACCCTCCCCGACCACATACTGACGAACCTGGAGGAGGCCACGGCCTTCCGCACCGGCTTCCCGACGGACTTCATCAACGAAACAGCAAGCTGGGTATACGGCACCGCGGGCCACCGAGTAATCCCCCGCAAGCCCTGACACACCCGCAGCCGACATGCGACGCGAGGGGCCGCGGCGGTACGTCGCAAGCCCGTCGCCTACGTCCGGATCGAGCAGCGGCTCCCTTGCCCGGCCCACGTCTGATCCAGCGGCGACGGGCTCGACGTACCGCCACGGCCCCGCCCCACCCCGCACCCGCAGGCACGCCACACGCTCACCCCCGCACGCACCCGCAGCCGCACCCGCAGCCACAGCCGCACCCCACGCTCACCCACCCCACGGCAGCCACGCCCGCACCAAGAAGCCCCCACCCCCGTCGGACCCGTGCTCCAGACGCCCCCCGGCCAGAGTGGCCCGCTCGGTCAGCCCGATCAGCCCCTGCCCGGAACCCGGCACATGCGGCACCTCCCCCGGAGGAGCGGGGTTGCGCACGGACACACTCACACCGTCGCCCGGGGTCCCCGAGACGCCCACCGTGACCTCGGCCCCCGGAGCGTGCTTGCGAGCGTTCGTCAGCCCTTCCTGGGCGATGCGATACACGGTCCGCCCGACAGAGGCGGGCACCGCCGCGGCATCGGCGACCCGCAGATCGAGGGCCACCTTCATCCCCGCCTCACGTGACTCGCAGACCAGCGCGTCCAACGCGCCGAGCGTCGGCTGCGGCCGCCCCGCGTCGTCGGAGTCACCCGCCCGCAGCACCCCGATGATCTCCCGCAGATCCTGAAGGGCCTCGTGCGCACTCTCCCGGATCACCCCGGCGGCCCGCGCGACCTCCTCGCGAGGCGCGTCCGGACGGAACTCCAATGCCCCCGCGTGCACGCTCAACAGCGTCAGCCGGTGCGCGAGCACATCGTGCATCTCGCGCGCGATCGCCTCGCGCGCCAGCCGCTGCGCCTGCTCGGCCCGCAGCGCGGCCTCCGTCTCGGCCCGCCGTGCCCGGTCCCGCAGACTCAGCATGAGCTGCCGCTTGGACCGCACGAACATGCCCCAGCCGACGACCGACAGGGTCAGCAGCGCGGTGACGGCGATGGCGGCGGCGTAGGAAAGATCGGGATCGGGGCGCAGCCAGAAGTAGACCGGAAGCAGGGCGAACTGGAGACCGGCGACCCAGCCCACGTACTTGAGGGGCCGGTGCACGGCGAGCGTGAAGAGGGCGACCAGGCCTGCGCCACCCGCGGTGTTCGAGAGCACTCCGACGGGGATCATCGCCACGGCCAGCCCCAGCGGCCACCGACGGCGCGACCACACGGCGAGGCAGGCGAGTCCGCCGATCCACTGGTCGACGACGGCGAGGGCGTGCGGGGTGTCCGGGTCGCGGGTCAGCGTGTGCGCGGCCATCGCCCCGATGACGACGGCCAGCACGAAGCAGCCGAAGTCGACCACCCAGTCACGCGCGGTACGCCGGGGCCGTCGGCCCTGCCCCGTCCACTCGGGGTCGAGCTCCGCGACCACGGCCGACGGCAGCAGCCAGCGCCGCCCGGGCAGAACGGGTGCCGTCGGCACCGGATTGTCACCACTCACGGTCGACAAATCTACGAGGCCCGCCGCGCGGGCACCTCCCCCGCGGGGGCGATCGTCGACCAAAGTAGCGGCGCCACATACTTTCGTCCGGACGTACCTCGCCCCGCGGCCCATGAACGTGGGGGGAACCGCGGGGCGAGGATCTTCCGCAGAGCGGCCAGAACAGTCGAACCAGATGAAGCGGTCAAACCGGTTGTACGCGCAACCCTCGGCTCAGCAGCCGAAGTTGATCAGCTTGAACGTGACGTAGTGGTCCGAGGTGTAGTAGTCCTCCTGCGTCTTCTTGCCGGTCACGATGCGCTTGGCGCCACGCGTCGAGGAGCCCGGCGTGATGACGGTGTACTCGTGGTAGTACCCGGTGGACTGGGAGGGCAGGACACCCTCCCGGTTCTGGAAGACGACCCCGTCCTGCGAGTACGGGAAGGGACCGCCGGACGCGATCAGGTCCAGCGTGTCGTACGCCTGCGACGGCAGCCTGCTGTAGCAGATGCTGCCCACGGCGGTGGCCGCCGCGTTGGCGGGGACCACGGTGGTGCCGCCGATGAGCAGCGCGGACATGAAGGCGACCAGGGCGCCGATACGAGTGATTCGTGGGGGGAATCTCATGACTCTAGGATGACGCGCGTAGACCCTGGCATGTCAATGTCAAGGCAGAGGATTTCTCCCGTCAAGTCCTATGAATTTTCCGGGAGTTAACGAAGCCCGACACGACGCCGAGCGCGGTCAGCTGCTCACGGGGCCTGCGGCGGTAGTGTGCCGGGGGACGGTGCGGTGCGCACACGACGCCATCCACGGTGAGGGGCGATGATCGTTTCGGTGGTGTCGATGCCGGAGGGCGTCGTCGTTCGCACGGGTCTGGCACAGGCCCGGGAGCACCTCGCGGTGACCTCCGGCTTCGTGATCGTGGACATCGACCTGGAAGACGAACGACCGCCCGCCGACGAGCCCCTCTCCCGCCGGCTCGGGCTGGACGACGCGGCCGGGGAGTGGCTCGGCAGAGCGGACGCGCACGTCCGGGCCGAGTACCGCGGCGGCACCGCCATCGGCGTCGTTCCGGTGGTCTGCGGAGACGAGGTCACCCACATCCATGTCCTCGCCGACGACCGCCGCTTCATCACGGTGCATCACGGGCCCGTCGAACTGATCGAGGCCTTCATCGACCGGTTGCCGCAGGACCCGCCCCCCGACGTGATGACGACGCTGTTCCTGTTTCTGCAAGGGGTCCTGGAGACCTTTCGCCGGGCCGTCACGCAGGCCCATCTGGAGGTCGAGGACCTGGAGGAGGCGATGTTCGAGCGGCGGCAACCGGAGCATGTCCAACGGCTGGCCCAGCTGCGACGGCGCGCGGCCCATCTGCATCGCGCGTTCCTGCCGTACGCCGCGGTCGCCCAGGAGATCCTGGTGCGCCGCAGGATGGCGGATCACCATCTCACGGAGGAGCGGCAGGCGATGAACCGGCTGCACGAGCACACCGTGCAGCTGGTCCTCGTGGAGATCGAGGCGCTGCGGGACGCGGCCCGGCGGGCCGCGACCAGCTACGCGTCACTCGTCGCCGATCAGCAGAACGTCGTGATCAACAGACTCACCATCGTCTCGATGGTCTTCTTGCCGCTGTCGTTCCTGACCGGCTTCTTCGGCATGAACTTCGCCTACCTCACCAACCGGCTGACGAGCGAGGACTCCTTCCTGGAGTTCGGCGTGGCGCTGCAGGTGGGTGCCGTGGTCGTCGCCCTGTACTACGTGCTGTACCGCACGCACTGGCGGCAACTGCGCGACGGCCGCGCTCGCGACGCCGCCGACGACCAGCCCTGATCGCGGCCCGCCGGGCCCCGCGCGGCAGCGCGGCCTCAGCCGCCGAGCTCCTGGTACCTGGCCGTCAGGGCCGTGGCGCCCTCCTGCGTGAGGGAGCCGAACAGACGCAGGCGGGAGATGCCTCCGTCGGGGAAGATGTCCACACGCGCGTGCGTCCCGGTCACGGGCGCGGCGAGGACGAAGCGGTGGTTGGTGTCGGGCTGGAGGCGGGTACGGGGGAGGATCTCCGTCCAGTCGCCGTCGTCGCCGTCCTTCACCGACACCGACGCCCAGCCGGCGCTGTTGCCCTTCAAGTACGCCGTGTCGATCTCCAGGGCGCGGATCTCGGACTGGGCGACCAACTGGTAGCGGATCCAGTCGTTGCCCTGGTCGCGGCGGCGGCGGGTCTCCCAGCCGTCGTCCATCTTGCGGGAGCGTCCCGGCTGGATGGTGTTCGTGGCGGGCGAGTAGAAGAGGTTGGAGGCGTCCTCGACCCGGCCGCCGTTCTCCAGGGCGAGAACGTCGAAGGTGCCGAGCGCGGAGAGCCACTCCGGGTCGGCCACGACCTCGCCGTGGACACGCAGTCGGGCGATGCCGCCGTCGGGGTGCTGGTTGACGCGGAGGTGGGTGAAGCGCTGCTCGACGGCGACGGCGAAGCCGTTGGCGGCGTGGCCGCCGACCGCCGTGCGCGGTACGAGCGTCGTCCACTTCACGTCGTCCGCGAGGAGTTCCTCCGGTGACGGGGAGCCGGGCACCGAGGCGCCCTCGACCGACACCGCCTGGGGGTAGTTGCCGCGGAAGTGGGCCGTGTCGACCACCACCCCGCGTACGACACCGGGTGCGCCGAGCCGGACGAGCGCCCAGTCGTGGTCCTCGGCCGTCGGCCACGGGTGCTCGGCCGAGGCGCCGCGGCGCCGTCGCGTCTCCCAGCCGTCCATGACCTTGCCCTTGTGCCCGAAGTGCTCGGGATCGAACTCGGCGCGCCCCGGCAGCAGGAGGTTCTCGCGCTGGGCGAAGAACTCGTCGTTGGCGGCGATGACCCCGGCGCCGAGCTGCCGGTCGGCGAGGTTGGCGTACTGGGTGAAGGGGAAGTCGGCGGTGCGGTGGTCCGCGTACGGGTCGCCGCCTCCGTAGGGGTTCGCGTCGCCGGTGAAGTGAGGAATCGCCGTCACGTTGATCAGGTCTGCCTTTCGAGGTCGGCCTCTACGGGGGCGGGTGCGGGTGCGGGTGCGTTCGAGGACTACGGGGTGCGCGTCAGGAGTTCACCACCGGGGGCGCCGAACTCGCCGTCGGCCACGATGCGCTCGCCGCGCAGCCAGGTGGACTTCACGACCCCGCTGAGCGATCGGCCGGCGTAGGCCGTGACCCGGTTGCGGTGCTGCAGCGCGGCGGGATCCACGGTGAAGGTCTCGTCGGGGGCGAGGACGGCGAAGTCGGCGTCATGGCCAACCACGATGGCGCCCTTGCGGGAGTCGAGGCCGACCAGTTGAGCGGTGCGCGTGGACATCCAGCGGACCACGTCCTCCAGGCTGTGACCGCGCTTGCGTGCCTCCGTCCAGACCGCCGACAGGCTCAGCTGGAGCCCGGAGATGCCGCCCCAGGCGGTCGCGAAGTCGTCCGTCTTCAGGTCGGCCGTGGACGGCGAGTGGTCGGTGACGACGCAGTCGATCGTGCCGTCGGCCAGCGCCTGCCACAGCAGGTCCTGGTTGGCGGCCTCACGGATGGGCGGGCAGCACTTGAACTCGCTCGCCCCGTCCGGGACTTCCTCCGCCGTCAGGGTCAGGTAGTGGGGGCAGGTCTCCACCGTGATCCGCACGCCCGCACGCTTGGCGTCGGCGATCAGGGGCAGCGCGTCGGAGGACGACAGGTGCAGCACGTGCACACGCGCGTCGAGGCGTTCGGCCTGCGCGATGAGGTTGCCGATGGCGGTGTCCTCGGCGTCGCGCGGGCGCGAGGCCAGGAAGTCGGCGTACTTCCGGCCGCCCTGCTGAGGTGCGGCGGCGAGGTGGTGCGGGTCCTCCGCGTGCACGATGAGCAGGCCGTCGAACGCGGCGATCTCGGCCAGGGACCGGGCCAGTTGTTCCTGGTCCAGCTCGGGGAACTCGTCCACGCCGGACGGCGACAGGAAGGCCTTGAAGCCGAAGACTCCCGCGTCGTGCAGCGGGCGCAGGTGCTTGACGTTGTCGGGGAGGGCACCGCCCCAGAAGCCGACGTCGATGTGCGCCTTGGGGCGGGCGACGTCCTGCTTCGTACGGAGATGCTCGACCGTGGTCGTCGGCGGGAGGGAGTTGAGCGGCATGTCGACCAAGGTGGTGATGCCGCCGGCCGCGGCGGCGCGCGTCGCGGTCCAGAAGCCCTCCCACTCCGCGCGGCCGGGGTCGTTGACGTGCACGTGGGTGTCGACCAGACCCGGCAGGAGGACGTCGTCACCGAAGTCCTCCAGGCGGGCGCCGGGCGGCACCTCGGCGTCGTACGCGAGCACGGCCGTGATCTTGCCCGCGGCGACCGCGACCGTGGCGGCGCGCGTCCCTTCGGGAGTGATGACGCGCGTCGAGCGCAGCATCAGTTCGACCCATCCGACGTCGGACACCCGGACCCCTCTCTCTGCCGCTGTCGACTCCCGCTGCCGCGGTTGACTTCCACGGAACGGAATTCAACGTTCTGTTGAAGGAGTCTTCACTCAAGCCCTCACGCCGTCAAGGGCTCACCCCTCCACCCTGCCCCCGAACGCGCCCCTCTGGATGTTTCCACAAAATGGAATTAGAATTCCACAGAGCAGAACTTAGCTACGCATCCCCCGAGGAGTCAACCAACGGCCGGGTAGGCTGCATCACTGTCTGTCAGTCGTGAAAGGACCGCGCCGTGCCTGCGTCCAGCGCCAGCACCACCGACGCCGCCAAGTCATCCGCCCCGAGCGGTGGTGTCCAGTCCCTCGAGCGCGCCTTCGACCTGCTCGAGCGCATGGCCGACGCCGGCGGGGAGGTCGGCCTGAGCGAGCTCTCCGTGAGCAGCGGGCTGCCACTGCCCACCATCCACCGCCTCATGCGCACACTCGTGGCCTGCGGTTACGTACGCCAGCAGCCGAACCGCCGCTACGCGCTCGGCCCCCGCCTGATCCGCCTGGGCGAGTCCGCGTCCCGGCTGCTCGGCACCTGGGCGCGCCCCTATCTCGCCCGTCTGGTCGAGGAGACCGGCGAGACCGCGAACATGGCGCTGCTCGACGGGGACGAGATCGTCTACGTGGCCCAGGTGCCCTCCAAGCACTCGATGCGCATGTTCACCGAGGTGGGGCGCCGGGTGCTGCCGCACTCCACCGGCGTGGGCAAGGCGCTGCTCGCGAACACCCCGGCGGACGAGGTGCGCGCGCTGCTCGCCCGTACCGGCATGCCCGCCGCGACGGAGAAGACGATCACCACCCCGGACGGCTTCCTGTCCGCGCTGGAGGAGGTGCGCCGGCTCGGTTACGCGGTGGACGACAACGAGCAGGAGATCGGCGTGCGCTGCCTCGCCGTCTCGGTCCCCGACTCCCCCACGGCCGCCGCCCTCTCGATCTCCGGTCCCGCGGGCCGGGTCACGGACGTGGCCACGGAGAAGATCGTGCCCGTGCTCCAGCAGGTCGCGGCGGAGCTGTCGGAGGCGCTGGCGAGCTCGGGCCCGGGGGCCTGACCGGAGCGCCTCCGGTTCACCCGGCGGCGACGTCGGCGAAGTCCCGCGCCATGGCCCGGCGCAGGGCACGGCGTTCGCGCCGCGCGAAGGCCGGTGCGGGCACCGTCAGGACCGGGCAGCGGGCGTGCGCCGACACCTGGCGGCGGACCGCGGCCCTACGAGCCCCCGCGCGGGCACCGAGGACCAGCAGGTCGTCCGGGTGCGCGGCCAGTCGGCACAGCGCCCGGTCGGGACGGGCCCGAACCACCCTGCGGACGACGGTGACCCCGGACGGCGTACCGCCGAAGGCCTCCTCGAAGGCGCGGTCGAGCCGGGCAGCGGCCTCGCGGGCGCAGCGGGCGGCCCAGACGCTGTCGGGGCTGCGGATGTAGAGGACCTCGCCCTCGGGCGGCTCCCACGCGAGTACGGCCACGAGCACGCGGCCGCTGTCGCGGGCGGCGCGGGCGGCGGTCCGCAGCGCGGCGAGGCTGGCGAGCGAGCCGCTGACGCCGACGACGACCTGTCCGGCGGCGGCCATCAGGACTCGCCTCGGCGTGGCCGCGGCAGCCCGAGCCCCCCAGCGGCACGGGCCGCGAAGCGCCCCGCGACCAGCCCGCGCAGCCACTCGCGCACCGGTACGCCCGGCATCCGCGCCTCCTGGCGCCGCTGCATCTCCCGCTCCCCACGATCCGTGAGGCAGTGGTCGCTTCCCTTCTCGCGGACGTGTCCGGCGTCGATCGGCATCGCTCCGCTCCCCTTCCCAGGCCAATATGGTGGGACGATTTCCCCTGGTCCCCGAAGTCTGTACGCTGATTGGCCTGCCCTACAGGGCCAATGCAAGGGAGTTGGCATGGTGAACGGACCGGTGGTCCACGGAATGGACAGGACGCTGGGAAGCCGCCAGCTCGCCGCACTGCTGTCCTCCGTGCTCCACGCCGACGGCCGCCCGGGGTATCGCGCGCTGGCCGACGGTGTACGCAGGCTGCTCCTCGACGGCCGGATCGCGCTGCACGTCCGGCTGCCCGCCGAGCGCGAGCTGGCCTCCGCGCTCACGGTCAGCAGGGCCACGGTGACGGCGGCGTACGACCTGTTGCGGGAGGACGGGTTCGCGCGGAGCCGGCGGGGCGCGGGGACGTGGACGGAGCTGCCCGCCGGCCACCGCCCGGCCAATGTGGCCTCCTTCCCGGCCGACGACGGGGTGATCGACCTGGCCATCGCGGCCCCCGGCGCGCCCGAGGCGGAGCTCGCCGCGGCCTTCGCGGAGGCGGGCGTCCTGCTGGCCCGGCGGGCCTCGACGCCCGGCTATCACCCCTATGGAATCCCGGAGTTGAGGGCCGCCGTCGCCGAGCGGTTCACCCGGCGTGGGCTGCCGACACTGCCGGACCAGATCCTCATCACGAACGGCGCGCAGCAGGCCCTCTCGCTCACGCTCGGGCTGCTCGGGCGGCCCGGTGACCGGATCCTGGTCGAGAACCCCTCGTATCCGAACGCGCTCGACGCGATGCGCCGCGTAGGACTGCGCACCACTCCCGTGCCCGTCACCGCGGAGGGCTGGGACCCGGGACTGATCGACTGCGCGCTGCGGCAGGCAGCGCCCCGGCTCGCGTATCTGATCCCCGACTTCCACAATCCGACGGGTCATCTGATGCCGCTCGAACAGCGCCTGGCGGTACTGGAGTCGGCGCGCGCGACCGGCACCTGGCTGGTGATCGACGAGACGATGACGGACATCGCGCTGGATGTGCCCGGGGCCGCGCCGTTCGCCTCGCTCGCACCCCGCGGAATGAGCGAACAGGTCGTGACGGTGGGGTCGTTGAGCAAGACGCACTGGGGCGGACTGCGCCTCGGCTGGGTGCGGGCGGGATCCCGGCTGATCACGGAGCTGGCGACCGCGCGGGTGCCCACGGACATGGGCGGTTCGGTCCTGGACCAGCTGGTCGCGCTCGGACTGCTGGCGCGCACGGACGAGGTGCTGCGCGAGCGGCTGCCGCGGCTGCGCGCCCAGCGGGACGCGCTCGCCGACTCACTGGCCCGTCATCTCCCCGACTGGCGCTGGCAGTTGCCGCCCGGTGGACTGACGCTGTGGATCGACCTGGGCCGCCCGATCGCCTCGTCGCTGGCCCGCGCGGCCCTGGCCCAGGGTCTGCGCATCGAGGGCGGTTCCCGCTTCGGCGCCGACCCGGGCACCCATGAGCACCGGCTGCGTTTCCCCTACACCCTGCCGTCCGACGTGCTCGACGAGGCCGTACGCCGGCTCACGACCGCCCTGGACAGCGGGCTCACCGCGGCCGGAGTGGAGGCGGGCCGCCCGCACTGGGTGGCGTGAGCGGTACTCCGGAAACGCACCCGTAGCCGGAGCAGAACCCCCGCCCCGCCCCGCCCCCTCAAGGGCGCCGGGGCGGTTCCCCGAACAGCTCCACCGCGCTGCGTACGCCCGCGAGGCCGGTCGACAGCGCGCTGACCGAGCCGATCGCGCCCGCGATCAGCAGCAGGGAGCGGCGCAGCCGGGGTATCTCGGGCATGCCGCTGAGGGCCATCGCCGCGAGCGCGGCGAGCTCGTCCTCGGCGATGCCCCGGTCGGGGAACTCGGCCGGATGCGTGGCGAGTTCACGGCGCAGCCGGGAGACGGCGGTCCGCAGTTCCGCCACCCTCGGATCCTCGTCGCTGCCGGTCACTGGCCTCTGTCCCAAGCTCCGCAACACAGCTCGCCCCCTCGCACGTCCTTGTGCGCACGCCCTCGCCGCTCTGCCCCACACCCCATGGCGATGGTCGGGCGCTTGGGGACGCGGGCCAGTAAACGCCACCCGATGCGGTGGCGCCACCGCGTGGACCGAAATTCAGCCCCGTGAACCGTGCCCCCGGCGCCGGGTCAGGTATGCAGGAGGTATGACGCACAGGGAAGACGGCGTATGACGCACACAGAAGACCAGGTGGCCGGGCTGCTCCTCGCGGCGGGCGGGGGGCGACGGCTCGGCGGGCGGCCCAAGGCGCTGCTCGAACACCGGGGGCGCCCCCTCGTGGAGTACGCGGTGGGGGTGCTGCGCGCGGCCGGATGCACGCGCGTCCACGTGGTGCTGGGGGCGCGGGCCGACGCCGTACGGGAGCGGGCGCGGCTCGACGGGTGTGTGCTCGTGGACAACCCGGAGTGGGAGCACGGCATGGGTTCGTCGCTACGGGCCGGGCTCGGCTCGCTGGCCGGCACGGGCGCGCGGGCGGCACTGGTCTCGCTGGTCGACCAGCCCGGCATCGGGCCGCGGGCGGTCGCCCGGGTGCTCGCCGCCTACCAGGACGACACCTCGCTGGTTTCCGCGGCGTACGACGGCGCGCGCGGCCATCCCGTCCTCTTCGGCGCCGCCCACTGGGCCGGTGTCGCGGCGAGTGCCACCGGCGACCGGGGGGCACGCGCCTATCTGAAGGAGCACGAGGCCGCGATCACCCTCGTCGAGTGCGGTGACGTGGCGCAGCCGTACGACATCGACACGGAGGACGACCTGGGACACCTTGAGTGAACGGCGTGGCACTGAGCGCCACGGTGCCTCGGCCTGGAGAATCTCGACATCAACAAACCATTGAACTTCCACTATGAGGAAACTAATATCCACTGTTCAGAAGCGCCGGGCTGCTCTCCAGGCGCTGATCGCCCTACCCGGGTCGTCTGGCACCCGGTGCCACGCTCGCTGAAGGAAGTGACAGCTCATGTCCGCACCAGCGCCGTCCCCGCTGGCCATCGTCGACGCCGAGCCCCTGCCCCGGCAGGAAGAGGTCCTCACCGACGCGGCCCTCGCCTTCGTGGCCGAGCTGCACCGGTTGTTCACGCCCCGGCGTGACGAGCTCCTCGCCCGCCGCGCGGAGCGCCGCGCCGAGATCGCCCGCACCTCCACGCTCGACTTCCTCCCCCAGACCGCCGCCATCCGCGCGGACGACTCCTGGCAGGTGGCCCCCGCCCCGGCCGCCCTGAACGACCGCCGTGTCGAGATCACCGGCCCCACCGACCGCAAGATGACCATCAACGCCCTCAACTCGGGCGCGAAGGTCTGGCTCGCGGACTTCGAGGACGCCTCGGCGCCCACCTGGGAGAACGTGGTCACCGGTCAGCTCAACCTGATCGGCGCGTACACCCGCAGCATCGATTTCACGGACCCGAAGTCCGGGAAGTCGTACGCCCTGAAGGCGAACGACGAACTCGCGACGGTCGTCATGCGGCCCCGCGGCTGGCACCTGAACGAGCGTCACCTCGTCGACGCGGACGGCACCCCCGTCCCCGGCGCGCTCGTCGACTTCGGCCTGTACTTCTTCCACAACGCGCAGCGCCTGCTCGACCTCGGCAAGGGCCCGTACTTCTACCTCCCGAAGACGGAATCGCACCTGGAGGCCCGCCTCTGGAACGACGTCTTCGTCTTCGCTCAGGACTACGTCGGCATCCCGCAGGGCACCGTCCGCGCGACCGTCCTGATCGAGACGATCACGGCGGCGTACGAGATGGAGGAGATCCTCTACGAACTCCGCGACCACGCCTCCGGGTTGAACGCGGGTCGCTGGGACTACCTCTTCTCCATCGTCAAGAACTTCCGTGACGGCGGCCAGAAGTTCGTGCTGCCGGACCGCAACGCGGTGACGATGACGGCCCCGTTCATGCGCGCCTACACCGAACTCCTCGTCCGCACCTGTCACAAGCGCGGCGCGCACGCGATCGGCGGCATGGCGGCCTTCATCCCCTCCCGGCGCGACGAAGAGGTCAACAAGGTCGCCTTCGAGAAGGTCAAGGCCGACAAGGACCGCGAGGCGGGTGACGGTTTCGACGGCTCATGGGTGGCCCACCCGGACCTGGTCCCGATCGCGATGGCCTCCTTCGACGCCGTCCTCGGCGAGAAGCCGAACCAGAAGGACCGGCTGCGCGAGGACGTGTCGGTCGCCGCCGGGGACCTGATCGCCGTCGACTCCCTCGACGCCAGGCCGACGTACGACGGGCTGGTCAACGCCGTCCAGGTCGGCATCCGTTACATCGAGGCCTGGCTGCGCGGGCTCGGCGCGGTCGCCATCTTCAACCTCATGGAGGACGCGGCCACCGCCGAGATCTCCCGCTCGCAGATCTGGCAGTGGATCAACGCGGGCGTCGAGTTCGAGCACGCGGGGCACACCGTGAAGGCCACCCCGGAGCTGGCCCGCGAGGTCGCCGCCGAGGAGCTGGCGAACATCCGCGCCGAGATCGGCGAGGAGGCCTTCGCGGCCGGCCACTGGCAGCAGGCCCACGACCTGCTCCTGGAGGTCGCGCTCGACGAGAACTATGCCGACTTCCTGACGCTGCCGGCGTACGAGCAGCTCAAGGGCTGACCTCCCGGGCGGCTCACTTGTCCGAGTGGCCCAGGGACCTTCCCGGGGCCACTCGGTCGCGTACGAGCTTCTTCACGGCCGTCGGCTCCGGGAAGCCCTGCTCGCGCCGGTCCCAGACCACCTCGTCGTTCACGCGGACGACGAACACGCCGCCGGTGCCGGGCTTCAGGGACAGCTCGGTGAGTTCCGTCTCGAAGGTGGTGAGCAGCTCCTGGGCCAGCCAGGCCGCGCGGGGCAGCCAGCGGCACTGGGTGCAGTATTCGATCTGGACGCGCTGGACGTCCGTCATCCGAGGTGCACCGACCAATCCTGTTCCGCCGCCGGTTTGCCGTGCAGGTCGGGGACCCGCTTGAGCCAGTTCGGGCGGCCCTGCTGGGTTTTAGTCGCGCGGTCCGCGTCCTCGGCGGCGAGCTGTTCACGGCTCGGGAAGTCCGTGGGAAGCCAGTCCGCCGAGGCCTTCACGCGGGCGAGGAGATAGCGGACGTACGCTTCCCGCGCCTCGTCCGGGGTCGCGAAACCGGGTTCTTCCGCGAGCCAGGCGTCCGGCACCGCGGCGGTGACCTCGCGCAGCAGTTCCTCCGTCACCTTGGGCGCCAGTTCCGCGTCGGCGGCGCGGGTGTCCGGGGCGTAGCCGCCCAGGGCGTGGCGGCGGAAGTCGTACGCCTTCTCCGGGGCCGAGGCGTCCCAGCGGTGGTGGAAGACGAGGGCGGCGCCGTGGTCGATCAGCCACAGCCGCGGGGGCGCGATGCCGAACGTCGGCCAGACCATCAGGTTCGAGCTGTGCACCGTGCGGTCCACGTTGACCGTGAGGGCGTCCAGCCAGATCACCTTGCCCGCCTCCAGCGGGTCGACGGGGAACGTCCCGGCCATCTCCGGGGTGAAGTCCTTCGCGCCCGGCAGATAGTCCATGCCGAGGTTGAGCCCTGCGCTGACGCGCAGCAGGTCCTGGACCTCCTGGTGCGGCTCGTGCTCGGCGACGGCCGGGTCGAAGTGGACGAGGACCAGCTCGGGGAAGCGCAGCCCGAGGGCGCGCGCCAGTTCACCGACGATCACCTCGGCGACCAGCGCCTTGCGGCCCTGCGCGGAGCCCGTGAACTTCACGACGTACGTCCCCAGGTCATCGGCCTCGACGACTCCAGGCACGGAGCCACCGGACCGCAGGGGTGCGATATAGCGAGTCGCAGTGACCTCGTTCAGCATTTTCTCAGGCCATACATTTTCTTGACCTTACAATCCATGACCCACCTCAGACATATGCAACCAAGGTAATCGACGTGCGCCCCTTGCCTCCATCATGATCATGCCCTGGACGACTTCGGAGAACACGGCTCCTCCACTTCAGGGAAGGGGAGGAGCCGTGTTCTCCTCGCCGCGGAATGTCCCGCCCGGCCTCAGACCGGGTTGGAGGGCACGGAATCCTGCGGCGTGCGGGCCGGCGGGCCGATGCGCGGGTCGGTGGGGCGAGGGACGTAGACGGGGGAGTCCGACTGGTAGAAGAGGTCGATGTCGGCCTCCTCGCCGCCGACGATCAGCGTGTCCCACGCGCCGCTCTCCTGGAGCGTGCGGAGCGTGGCCGGGTCCAGCGTCAAGAGGTGGTCGCGCAGTTCCTCGTCCGTGGGCATACCGGGGAGACGGGTCGCGAGGCGCTCGCGTATCGCGCTCATGCGCTCCAGCAGGGCGTCGAGGGACGCGTGCTCGGGTGCGGAGCCGTCGCCGGGTTCCGGTTCCATGCTGCGGGCGATGATGTCCTTGATGGCGCGGGTGACGCCCTGTTCATCGGTGGTGACCATGGCGTTCCAGGCCCGGCTCTTGTGCCGGTACTGGAGCATGGACATGGCCGCCTCGTGCCGGATGAAGTCGGCGTCACGCAGCGGCTTTCCCTGCCATGTGCGGCTGAGGGAGCGAGCGAGCGAAGTGGCGGAGGCGAGACCGCTGTTGAGACCGCGACCCGGCCAGAAGTGGATGGCGTTGGCCGCGTCGCCCAGCAGGAGGCCGTACGTGCCGGGGCCCGTCGCGGTCGGGCGGCTCAGCTGCGCCGTGAACCGCGGGCGCTGCACCATGTCCAGTCGGAACGACGTGATCGCGGTGAGGTCGTTCTCCGGGACGCCGAACAGCTTCAGTCCCTCCCGGATCCGCCTCCACAAGGGCGAACTGCGCAGCAGGGCGGGCAGGAAGAGGGTGCCGTGCGTGGGACAGCGGAACTCGTGGTCCTCTTCGCGGCTCATGACGCAGGGGCGAGCGGCGATGCACTCCTCGAAGACCTGACGGACCGGGTCGATGCCGATCACGTTGCGGGCCTCCTCGCGGGTGAGCCGCATGTTCAAGAAGCCCTCGCCACGCAGCGAGTTGAGAAGAAACCTGTTCTGCGACACGGTCAGCAGGACGCTCATCTGGTCCGAGAGCGGGGACTTCACCCGAAGCCCCAGCACCACGTCCTGCAAGTGGTCGCCGTCAAGGGAGTAGATCGAGGCGTCGGCCGCGCCGAAGCGGTCGGCGTAGTGGTCCCGCGTGCGGGATCGTCCGCCTTCGCAGATCGCCAGGACGTGTTCCTGCGAGAGCCGGCCCTGATCCTCCGACGGGTCGAAGCGCTCCGGCACCAGCCGGATCGCGGCGGCCTTGTTCGCCAACTCCAGCAGACGGTCCTCGATGTACGCGATCCGGATGTTGCGGGGAGGCAGGCCGTCCACGGAGTCCGGTCCGACGGGCCACATTTCCGAATAGTCGCCCACGTCGCCGAACAGCGCCGACTGGATGTCCTCGGGCAGAGCGAGGTACTGCCGGCTCTGGACGGTCACGACCTGCTGGCGGCGGACGTTTCCCTGGGTCTCGTCCTTCCAGACGACGGTGGAGCCGTTCTTCGTCCACCGCCCTTCGTAGACCGTGATCGAGACCCGCCCGCGCAGCATGTTCTCCAGCGTCAGCGCGAAGGCGAGGCCCACCGGGCCTCCGCCGGTGATGGTGACCCTGAGGACGCCAGGGTCCGCGGAGGCGCTCACCCGGGGTGTGTCGAGGTGGGAGAGATCCATCATTGTCTCGATGGCGTCCTCCGACTCGAAGAGGAAGGTCTCCTCACCGATTCGGATGCGGTCGCCTGAGCGCAGCGCATGCCGTGTGATGCGCTGGTCGTTGACGAAGGTGCCGTTCCGGCTGTTGCGGTCGTGGAGCACGAAGCCGGCGTCCTCCTCGAGGATTTCGGCGTGCAGACGGGAGGCGTTGGCGCTGACGATCACGACGTCGTTGTCGCTCTTGCGACCGAACGTCAGTGGAGCAGCGCTCAGGACCACGCTTTGACCAGTGAAGGGGCCCGTTTGCCCCAGGATGACCGATGGCACTGATACTCCTTATGAACGACATCCAACTGCGAAAGAGAGGCCGCATGACGCGGCTGACCCGACACGAGACCGGAGCCTTCACTCAAACGTGAACGTGACCTGGTTCAGTTCGATTCTTGCGACAAATTCGTTCCGCGCCTCGTCGCGGGGCCGCGATCCGGACACCGCTGCGGCCCGTTGCGAACTCGGGACCGCGGTCCGAGCCGTCGGTCGGTGCCCGGACGGCGTGCCTCAGCCCGTTTCGGCCTCGCACGTCAGCGACAGCGGCACCATGTTGGACTCGCCGTTCAAGGGTGCCTTGAGCTCCACGCCGATTTCGCTCTCGAGCTTTCCGGCTTCCGCCCACGTGGTCAGGCTCACCGTGTCCTGCTTGCTGAGCCCTCCGTCGTCCGAGAACGCCAGCGTCCTCCAGTGCGGATCGGTCACCGAGCCGTCCTTGGACACCCACCGGTAGGAGAATTGGGCCGGGAGCCGGTCCACCGTGAACGTCGCCGTAAAGGTGGGTGCCTGCTCGCTCGGTGGCGGGCACTGTCCCGAGTACGTCGTGTGCGAACCCGCCACCGTCACCCGTACCCCCAGCGTGCCGGAGGCGCCTTGGCTGTCGCCCTGTGTGCTCGCGGCGGTGGCGTTTTTGGCGTTCTGCCGATCTCCGCTTCCCTTTCCGTTTCCGTCGTTCATGAGCGCATAGCCCACCCCGGCCAGCGCCAGCACGCACAGGGACACGCCCGCGGCGACGAGCGCGACGCTGCGCCGGCTGCGCCGCGCGTCAACCGGGGGGACGGTGGGGACGGGTGTTCCGGCGGCGCGCGGATCCGGCACCGCGGGGTCCGCGACCGCGGGCTGTGCCCCAGGATCCGCGTCCGCCGCCCGCGCCAGGGGATGCGTGACCGTGGGCTGCGCCGAAGGATCCGCGAGCGTGGGCTGCGTCACGGGATCCGTGTCCGCCGCCTGCGTCGAAGGTTCCGCGACCGTCGCCTGTGCCGAGGGATCAGCGACCGTGGGCTGCGCCAAGGATTGTGTGACCGTGGGCTGTTCTCCGGGATCCGCGGGAGACGTTCGTGTCGTGGACTGCGTCGAAACGGTCGTGGAGTCGGAGGACGGCCGCGCGATTCCCGTGTCGGGGATGCCGCCCTGGCCGATGAGTCGCAGGTCCCGTTCCGCCTGCTCGGCGGTGAGGCGTTCGTCCGGATCCTTGCGCAGCAGCCCCTCGATGACCGGAGTAAGAGCGCCGGCCCGGCGGACTTGCGGCAACTCCGCGTCCACGATGGCCCTCAGGGTGCTGAGCGGGGTGTTCTGGCGGAAGGGGGAGCGCGCCTCGACGGCCGCGTAGAGCAGCACGCCGAGCGACCACAGGTCCGACGCGGGCCCGGACCGCCGGCCCAACGCCCGCTCCGGAGCCAGGAACTCGGGCGATCCGACGACTTCACCGGTCATGGTGAGCGCGGAGTCGCCCTCGATCATGGCGATGCCGAAATCGGTGAGCACCACCCGGCCGTCCTTGGCCATCAGCACGTTGGCCGGTTTCACGTCGCGGTGCAGCACGCCCGTCCCGTGGGCGGCGTGGAGCGCGGCGAGCACCTCGAGGCCGATGGACGCGGCACGCTGCGGCGAGAGCCGGCCCTCGGCCTTGAGCAGGTCGGCCAGCGACTGACCGCGGACCAACTCCATGACGATCCACGGGCGGCCGTCCTCCATGGCCACGTCGTAGACGGTCACCACGTTGGGATGCGCCACCCGGGCCGCGGCCCACGCCTCACGCTCCAGCCGCGTGTACATCCGCTCGATGTCGGGCGCCGCCAGTCCGGCGGGCGCCCGGACCTCCTTGATGGCGACCTCGCGGTGCAGCACCTTGTCGTAGGCGCGCCACACGGTGCCCATGCCGCCCGCGCCGAGGGGCGACAGCAGACTGTAGCGGCCGGCGATCACACGCTCGCTGCCCGACTCTTGAGACACGGCGTCCTCATTGGCCATCGGAGCGATTCTCCCTTTCCCTGCCCGAGCTGCTCGTCAGAGCGCGGACATCGCACGTGGACCATGCACCTGGTCTGCCCGGAAGGCGGGGCACGGACGGAGTGACCCCACAGCGGAGGAACCCGCGGCGACCCAACGGACTAATCCGACGGTGATCGTACCGTCGTTCACCGGACGGGGGTGCCGACGTGTGCGCGGCACCGCCCGGCTCGAAACGCTCCCCCATCACGTTCATCTGCCGTTCCCTGCTGGTCAGTCACCAGGTGGGGAGCGTGCAGAGGAACCCGGTACTAGGCGCGGGCCAGCGGGTTCGGCAGCGGGAGGTAGCGGGCGTCCGCGCCGTCCGCGCCCGTCCAGCGAAGCAGCAGGTTCGTCTTGCCGGGGAGCGTCGGGGCGGCGAGCAACTCCGTGATCTCGTGAGCGATCCCGGGCAGGCCGTGGTGGGCGAGCTCGGTCCGTACGGCGGGCCACGGGTCCCAGCCCGGGTGGTCCTCCGCGAGCAGGGCGGCGAGTTCTGACACGTTGTTGACGATCAGGCAGTAGACAAGGCGCTCCCATCCGGCGGCCCGGTCCACGTCCGTGAGCAGCTTCACGCCCTCCGCGTCCCGGAACAGCGCCTGCACGGGGATGCCGTCGGCGTCCACGGCGACCACCGTGTTCTGCAGATGCGCCTCCAGAACGACTCCGTACCGCGCGAACGCCTCCAGGGCCGGGGGGACGACCTGGCGCAGATACGCCGTCCACCAGGCGGACGGGTCGGCGAGACCGTCGAGGGGGCTGCCCTCGAAGCCCTCGACAAGGGCGGCGGCGAGGAGCGGGGTCGCGCCGGGGACGACGTGCTCGCGCAGCCCGTCGCGGACGAGGACCGCGAGTTCTTCGAAGGCGAAGTCGGCGGTGCGGTAGCCGCGGTCGCTCAGCCAGGCGGCGCCCTTGCTCGTGCTTGTCCCCGTGGTCGTGGTCGTCGTCGCGAACGCGGCGGCTGTCGCCTCGTCCGTACGGCGCAGTTTCAGCAGATCGTGGCGCCACAGCCGGCGGATGTCGTTGGTGATGCGCACGTCGAGGCTGAACTTGACGAAGACGTCGTCCTCGGGGGCGTAGAGCGTGCGGATGGCTGCCGTCGGCCACAGCGGACGCGCGGTGGGGCCCAGGCGGATCAGCCGGCCGTCCGCGAAGGCGGCCCGGATCTCCGGGCGGGCGCCGACCAGGTCGAGCTGCCAGGGGTGGGCCGGAAGCAGCCGGTAGCCCTCCGGGGACGGCCCGAAGTCGTCCAGCGCCGAGGTGTCGCCCTCCTCGACGACCACGTCCTCCCGCACGCCGAGCAGCTCCAGCGGGAAGCGGGCGTACGCCTCGGGTGCGTACGGCAGCCAGCCGGCGACGGGGCCGCCGCCCCTGGCCTTGGGCGCCGGGTGGTACGGGTGCCCGGTGATCAGGGACTGCTCGGAGCGGACGTACGGGTCCGCGGGCGGCGTCGCGCGCAGGCGGGCGGCGAGCAGTGCGGCCACCGTGTCCCGGCTGTCGATCATCTCGGCGGGCAGCTCGGGGTTGGACAGACCGGTGGATCCGCGCAGTTCCTCGGCGGTGAGTTTGACCAGTTCGGCGTGGGTCAGCCGGTGCCAGGCCCCGTCGGCGTACGCCTCGGGCGCCAGGGGCCTGCGCGTCCCCCGCACCCGCAGCAGCCGCCCGCTGGAGCGGAGCCGGAACACACCGGAGCCCTCGGCGGGCTCCCCCACCTCCCGCAGCAGACAATTGAGCAGCGGCGCGGCGGCGTACTCGTCGGCGGCCTCGTCTATGTCGTCCCTGAGGTACCTGGGGGGCATGGAGTCCACGCGATCCATTCATTCCATACGGTGCACTGGTGATCAGTATGTCTGTCGGCGCGGGCGACCGCGACGCGCAGTCCCCGTACCCAAGGAGCCCGACCGTGCACCGTCCCCCCACGCCCGACGCCGAGGCAGCGCTCGCCGACGAGCTGAGCGCCGTACGCCCCGCCCTGTCGGCGCCGTACGCGGCCGGGCTCCCCGGCGCCCGGGCGGCCGTGCTGAGCCGTCTGTGGCGTGCGCTGGCGTACGAGCCGATGCCGTGGATCGCGCGCCGCGAACCGGGGGCCGACGGGCTCACGCTCCACCTCACCGACGGCCGCCGGCTGCACGGCCCGCGCCCGGATCCGTACGCGACCACGTCGTACGTCACCGAGGTCCGGCTGGACAACACGGTGTACGAGCGTCCGGCGCGGCTCATGACGGCCCTCGGCGTACCGCACGCGACCGCCTTCGCCGCCGAACTCGACGACAGCGTCGCCTCGTTGGCTCTGTCGCGCGCGCACCAGCCCGCTGTCGACCACGAGCCCCTGACCAGCTGGGAGTGGGAGCAGCGGGTGGTCGACGGGCATCCCTACCACCCCAACTGCCGTTCCCGGCCAGGGTTCTCGGTGGGCGAGCAGCTCGCCTACGGGCCGGAGCACCGGCCGGTCGTGGAACTCGGCCTGGTCGGCGTGGACGACTGTCTGGTCCGGGGCGAGTGGCCCAAGTGGCTGAGGGACGAGGACCGCTTCCTGATCCCCGTCCACCCCTGGCAGCTGGCGCACGTACTGCGCACCGCGCCCCAGGAGGCCGTCCCCGCTCACCCGTTGATGTCTCTGCGCACCCTCGCCCTGCCCGAAGGACCGCACGTCAAGACCGCGCTGAGCGCCCGGCTGACCTCCTCCGTGCGGGACATCTCGGTCTACTCGATCGAGACGTCGGCGACGGTGTCGGCGTTCGCGGAGGACATGGCGGCCCGTACGGACGGCCTGCTGCACGTCACCCGCACCCTGGGCGCCGTCACGGCCCGCTCCCCCGACCTGGCGGCGGTGCTGCGCGAGTCCCCGGACGTGTACGCGCACCCGGGCGAGCGCGTCCTGCCCGTGGCCGCCCTCGCCACCACCGAGCTGCCCCGGTCGGCCGCCTGGCTGGCCGGCTTCACCCGCCTCGCGCTCACCGTCTGTCTGCGGATGCTCGACCTGGGAGTGGCCCTGGAGGCGCACGGCCAGAACCTCCTGGTCGTACTGTCCGCCACCGGCGCCCCGGTCCGGCTCGTCTACCGCGATCTGGCCGACATCCGCGTGAGCCCGGCCCGGCTGGCCCGGCACGGCCTCCCGGCCCCGGCGCTCTCCGGACGGATCGTCACGGACGACGTGACCACCCTGCGCCGCAAGATGTTCGGCTCGCTGATCGGCGGGGCGCTGGGGGCGACGGCCGGTTCGTCGGCCGTACTGCGGGAGGCCCTGGAGAACGTCGTACGGGATCTGCCGCGCACCCCGGACCTGCCGGCCCTGCTCGACGAGCCGCTGCCGACCAAGGCGTTGAGCCTGATGCGGCTGTCTCCGCAGACTCCGGGGGACATCTGGGCGCGGCTTCCCAACCCGTTCGCCACCCCATAGTTCGTAGATCGTTTTGAAGCCCGGCACCTTTGCTCCATAGGATCCTGCGATGATCACAAGACAACGGCTGGCGGCAGGAGTCTGCGCCCTGCTCGCCGCCCTGACGGCCGGGATCGCCTTCCCGACCGGAGCGGTCGCCGACGAAACGGCGGAGCAGGCCGCTCCCAAGGTCGAACTCGTGCTGGACGTCAGCGGTTCGATGCGGGCGCGCGACATGGACGGCGGGTCGCGCATGTCCGCGGCGAAGCAGGCGTTCAACGAGGTGCTCGACGCGACACCCGAGGAGGTCCAGCTCGGCATACGGACCCTCGGCGCGAACTACCGCGGCAACGACCGCAAGACAGGCTGCAAGGACACCGCCCAGCTGTACCCGGTGGGCACGCTGGACCGCACGGAGGCGAAGACCGCCGTCGCGACGCTCACGCCCACCGGCTGGACGCCGATCGGTCCCGCGCTGCTCAAGGCGGCCGACGACCTCGACGGCGGCAACGGCACCCGGCGGATCGTGCTGATCAGCGACGGCGAGGACACCTGCCAGCCGCTCGACCCGTGCGAGGTGGCCCGCGAGATCGCCGCCAAGGGCATCGGGCTCACCATCGACACCCTCGGGCTCGTGCCCGACGCCAAGACCCGCGACCAGCTCAGCTGCATCGCGGACGCGACCGGGGGCACGTACACCTCGGTCCAGCACAAGGAAGAACTCACCGACCGTGTCGGTCAGTTGGTGGAGCGCGCCGCCGACCCGGTGGTGACGCCGGTCGCCGTGGAGGGCGCCACCGCCTGCACGAGTGCCCCGACGCTGAAGTCCGGGCTGTACACGGACCGCGAGGAGTTCGGGCAGCACCGCTACTACCGCGTGGACGTCAAGCCGGGCCAGGAGCTGCGCGCCTCGGTGAGCGTCGCGGCCGACCGCGAGGTCGACCCGGACTACGGGGTGCTGCTGCGCGCCGTCACCGTGCACGGGCGTGAGATCGTGCGCGGCGAGGCGGCGGGCAACGGCCGTACCGACGTCATCTCGACCGGTCTGCGCTATCCCAAGGCCGAGAGCGACGACGAGAACGCCCCGGCCGAGACCGTGTGTCTCCAGGTGTCCAACTCCTTCTCGGCGGCGAGCGGCGTGAAGACCACGCCGGGCATGCCGGTGGAACTGACGGTCGACGTCGTGGACGGGCCGGACCAGGCGAGCGACGTGGCCTCCTTCGGCCTCGGCCGCGGCTGGTGGCTGCTCGGCGCCCTCGTGCTCACCGGCTTCCTGGCGGGTGTGCTGTGGGGCTGGGTCTCGCGCCTGCGGATCGCGGTCTGGAGGACCAACTGATGCGTGTCAGAAGAGTGTTGAGCACCGCCCTGCTGCTGCTCGGGATCGCCGCGGCGCCCGCCGCGGCCGACTCCTCCCCCTCCGCAAGCCCTTCGGGCGACAGCGCCGCGCCGACCCAGGCCGGCACGTCGTTCCGTACGGCGACCGAGATCGAGCAGGGCCGGCAGGCCACCGCCAGCGGGTCCACGGGCGACTACCTGTACTGGTCGTTCCCCGCGGACGCCGGGCAGCGGCCCACCGTGAAGGCGACGGTGAAGCTGCCGGAGGCCTCCACGCGGCACGCCGGCCAGACCTGGCAGCTCGACGTCTACGACGGGCTGCGGCGCCGCCAGGCCTGCCAGTACGGGGCACAGACACGGACGGCGGCGCAGGACGCGGCCTCCGTGGAACTGGCCTGCACCCTGCGCACGGTCCGTTCCTGGTCGGAGACCTGGGCCAACGACCCGCTGCCGGGCACGTACTACGTCCGGCTGACCGTCACCGGGCTGCAGGCCTCCGACCTGGGTCTGCCGGTCGGGGCCGAGGTCAAGGTCGACTCCAAGGACATCGGCGGGTCGGCGGCCGTGGACGGTTCGCTGGCGAAGCCGCTGGTGCCGGGCATCGCGACGAGCGCCGGGAAGTCCGACTCCGGCTCCGGTTCGTCGACGGCCGCCCTGTCGTCCATCGAGCCCGACGACGGCTGGTCCTCCGGCTGGTGGTCCGACCGCTGGGTGTGGACCGCGATCGGCGGCATCCTCGCGGCGCTCGCGGGCATCGGCGGGTACGCACTGACCCGGGGGTCGGGACGGCCTTCCCGGGTGCCGCCGGGTGCGTAGGCCCACGTAGGGCGTCCGTGACGGCTCCGTGACGGCGAAGGCCCGCCGTGCCCCCTCGGCACGGCGGGCCTCGTCCCCCGCCCGGGTTCCGGTCCGGTGAGGTGCTGGGCGTTGTGCGTTACCAGCAGGCCGGGAGCGTGTTGGTCTCGCTGCCGATGGCGGTGTCCTTCATCCAGCCGTACTGCCCGTTGTCGGCCTCGGTCCACTCCCAGCGGTAGGGATGCGGGCCGCCCACGTACTCGTCCGGGTTGCCGCCGTCGTAACGACACTCGAACCAGCTGGGGTTGGAGTACATGTGGCCGACGATGCGGCTGGGGTCCGGGTAGTACCGGGCCAGGTCCTTGTAGCCGTAGACCGGGGCGCCGGCGCGGTTGTTGCACCACCAGTGACTCCCGCTGTACCAGCAACCTCCCCCAAGCTCTCGGCTTCGCTCGAGCAGGGAGGTACCCCCATCGGCGAACGCGGAAGGCGCGGCGGTGGTCCCGAGGCCGACGGCGAGCGCCGCGGCGCTGAACAGCACCGCCAGGGGCTTCTTGATACGCATGCGAGTCACCCTGTGGCCGCCGCCCCGCCGCCCGCAATGTTTTCGAACGCGCTGGAAGTGTCTGGCGCGAGCGGCACGCGGCGGCTACGGGGACCGTAGCGGCGTCACTCCCCGCGCAGCACCTTGGCGAGGGTGCTCTCCCCCGTGACCTCGATCCGTCCCGCACGCACCGCGTCCAGCACGGTCGTGATCCCGCGGCTCACCTCCGTGCAGGTTCCGGTGTCCAGGCTCAACCGGACGTCCGGCTCCTCAGGGGCGGGCCCGTCTCCGTACACGGGCCCCTCCCCGGCGCCCAGCCACACATGGAACTCCCCCTCTTCCAGGCGGACTTCGACCAGCCCTTCGGCGCCCTCCCCCGCCAGGCCCCGCAGCAGCGGCAGCGCGAACCAGTGCGCCCGTACGGCGTCCGTGGCCCCGCGCTCTCCCAGCGAGTGTGCGCCCCACTCGCCGAGCGCCTGCAGCACGGGCAGCAACTCCCGTCCCCGGCCGGTGAGTTCGTAGACGTACACGGCGCCCGGCGGCGGCAGCCGGCGCCGGGTCGTCAGTCCGTCGCGCTCCATGTCCTTGAGCCGGGAGGCGAGGACGTCCGTGCTCACGCCCGGCAGATCCGCGTGCAGATCGGTGTAGCGGCGCGGGCCGCCGAGCAGCTCGCGGACGATCAGGAGGGTCCAGCGGTCACCGACGGCGTCGAGCGCTCGGGCCGCGGAACAGTACTGGTCGTAGCTTCGGCGAGGTGACATGCGACGCAGTCTAGACATGTTGTTGGACTTTCCAAGCGCTCACTTGGTAAAACCAAGCAACACCACGAACCGGAGGGCACAGCGCATGGAGTTCCGGCAGTCGAGCAAGCTCAGCGAGGTCTGTTACGAGATCCGCGGCCCGGTGATCGAGCAGGCCGACGCACTGGAGGCGGCAGGCCACAGCGTGCTGCGCCTCAACACCGGAAACCCCGCGGCCTTCGGTTTCGAGGCGCCGGAGGAGATCCTCCAGGACATGATCCGGATGCTGCCGCAGGCGCACGGCTACACCGACTCGCGCGGCATCCTCTCCGCCCGCCGCGCGGTCGCCCAGCGCTACCAGGAACGGGGCCTCGAGGTCGGCGTGGACGACGTCTTCCTCGGCAACGGCGTCTCCGAACTGGTCTCCATGGCGGTCCAGGCGCTGGTGGAGGACGGCGACGAAGTCCTCATCCCCGCCCCGGACTTCCCCCTCTGGACGGCCGTCACGACCCTGGCGGGCGGCAAGGCGGTCCACTACCTCTGCGACGAACAGTCGGACTGGTACCCGGACCTGGCCGACATGGAGTCGAAGATCACCGACCGCACCCGCGCGGTCGTCATCATCAACCCCAACAACCCGACCGGCGCGGTCTACCCCCAGGAGATCATCGAGGGCATCCTCGACCTCGCCCGCCGCAACGGCCTGATGGTCTTCGCGGACGAGATCTACGACCAGATCCTGTACGACGACGCGGTCCACCACTCGGCCGCGGCGCTCGCACCCGACCTGGTGGTCCTCACCTTCTGCGGCCTGTCCAAGACGTACCGGGTGGCGGGCTTCCGCTCGGGCTGGCTGGTGGTGACGGGCCCCAAGCAGCACGCCCGCAACTACCTCGAAGGCCTGACCATGCTGGCCTCCATGCGGCTGTGCCCCAACGCGCCCGCCCAGTACGCCATCCAGGCCGCGCTCGGCGGCCGCCAGTCCATCCACGATCTGACCGCTCCCGGCGGCCGCCTCCACGAACAGCGCAACCGTGTCTGGGAGAAGCTCAACGAGATCCCGGGCGTCTCCTGCGTCAAGCCCAAGGGCGCGCTGTACGCCTTCCCCCGCATCGACCCCGAGGTCCACAGGATCCACGACGACGAGAAGTTCGTCCTGGACCTCCTCCTCCGCGAGAAGATCCAGGTCGTCCAGGGCACCGGCTTCAACTGGCCCCGCCCCGACCACTTCCGCATTCTCACCCTCCCGCACGCCGACGACCTGGACGCGGCGATCAGCCGGATCGGACGTTTCCTGGGCGGGTATCGACAGTAGGGCCGCCGTATGGCGCACTCCGACCTGCGGACCGCCGGGGGCGATGACACCGTACGGAAGGAGTGACGGGAGCGGAGAAGGGTGTCGGCCATGGGTGACCTGCTCCTCGTGCGGCACGGCGAGACCGAGTGGTCCTTGTCCGGACGGCACACCGGATCGACCGACATCCCGCTGACGGAGAACGGCCGCGAGCAGGCCAGGCGGCTGGCCCCGCTGGTCGCCTCGCACCACATCGCGGCGGCGTTCGTGAGCCCGATGCAGCGGGCGCGGGAGACGGCGCGGCTGGCCGGGCTCGAGGGGGCGCGGGTCGACGCGGACCTGCGCGAGTGGGACTACGGCGGGTACGAAGGGATCACGACCGTGGAGATCCACCGGACCCGGCCCGACTGGTTCCTGTTCGACCACGGGGTCGCGCCGGGGCCGCCGGAGCACCCCGGGGAGAGCCCGGAGCAGGTCGGGGCGCGGGCGGAACGGATGCTCGCCAAGGTCGACGCGGCGCTCGCCGAGGCGGAGGGCAGTGTCGTCCTGATCTCCCACGGGCACTTTCTGCGGGTGCTGACCGCGCGGCGGCTGGGGCTGCGGGCTTCGGACGGCGCGCTGTTCCAGCTCGCCACCGGGACGGTGAGCCGGCTGAGCACCGAGCATCGGCGGCATGTCGTGGCCGGATGGAATGTCAGACCCCCGTCGTAGTCTTCGAGTGCACCGGGGATGAGGTCGGCCCATGGAGGGGGCGTCGTCCTTCGGCTGCGGGCCGGTGGGGGCCGGTCGCGCAGTTGCCCGCGCCCCTGACGGGGCGCTGCGGTCGGCGCGCCTCGTAGGGGCGCGGGGAACTGCGCGCTCAGCCACCGACTGCCCGCGGCCGATATACGGAAAGGGGTGCCGTCATGACACGAACGCCGACCGTCGCGCAGCGGCGTGTCATCGATGCGGCGGATCCCGTGACCGGGCGGCTGAAGGGGACGGACGCGCAGCTCGCCGCGCTGGTGAAGCGGGGGCTCGCCTTCCGGCATCCGCGGCCGCCGCACGACCACTTCCTGACGCCCGCCGGGCACCGGATACGGGAGGCGCCCGAGCCGACGGCGGTCCCTGAGTCTCCCGCCGCCCCCTCCGACTCGGGCGTGTTCGCCGCGCGGATCGGCGGCGAGGAGAACGCCATGGGCGGCCCCTCCCGCACCCGCGAGGTGCACAGTGCCTGGCAGGGGCTGTTGGAGCTGCGGCGGATGACCCATCGGGACGGGGCGGTGGACCGCCCGTGCGGATGGGAACGTACGCATCTGGTGCAGGCCGCCGCACTCGCCCTGGAAGCCGCCGGACACCGCCCCGCGGCAGCGGAAGGCCCCGGATACCGGGTGCGGGCGACTCCGCAGCCCGAGGCCGTAGCCGTGCGCGAGCCGGACGCCGAGGCGCTGCGGGCCTGCGCGGCCACGCTGGAGAAGGCGGGCTGGCAGGTCGGCGAATACACGGAGCCGCGTACGGGAGCGCGGTATGTGCTTGCCTCACCCCGGCGGGCGTGAGGTCCCTCGGCCCTCCTTCCACCCGTCAGTAGAGTGACGTCCGTTCCGGCCGTCGTACGCACGGTCGAAGAAGGGAATGTGGTGACTGAGCCGTTTTCCGTGCCCGTGACCGTCCGCGGGTACGAGACCGACACCCAGGGTCATCTGAACCAGAGCGTGTATCTGCAGTACGCCGAACACGCCCGCTGGTGCTTACTCGATGCGGCCGGGATAGGTCAGACCGATCTGGTCTCCAAGGGTGTGGGACCGGTGACCCTGGAGACGACCATCCGCTATCTGCGGGAGTTGCGTGCGGGGGACCGGACCGAAGTGACCTGCGCGTTCACCTGGGGTGAGGGCAAGACCTACCGGATCGGGCAGACGATACGGAAGGCGGACGGCACGGTGGCCGCCGAGTTCACCGCGGTGGGTGGGCTGCTGGACCTCAGGGAGCGCAGGCTGGTCGCGGACCCCCGCGTGTACTTCCGCGCGCTGGCCACCGATCCGAGCGTCTTCGGCCTCTGAGCCCACCCCGCGTGGCGCGGTCTACACGTCCAGCAGCTCCGGGCTGTGCTGCGCGTCGTAGGCCGCGCGCGACTCGGCGATCGTGACGCGGTGCCGCTCCGCCCAGTCCGTCAGCGACAGCAGGGTGGCGTGCAACTCGGCGGCCACCGGCGTGAGTTCGTACTCGACCTTGGGCGGGACCATCGGGTGGACGGTACGGGTGAGGAGTCCGTCGCGCTCCAGATTGCGCAGCGTCAGGGTGAGCATGCGGCGGCTGACGCCGTCGATGCTGCGCTCCAGTTCGGTGAAGCGGATCGGGCCGTGCGCGGCGGCCACGATGATCTGCACGCTCCATTTCCCGGCGACCCTGTCAAGAACCTCGCGGACGGGGCACGCCTGCGCGTGCACGACCTGCGGGGTAACACCGGTGTTCCCTTGGGACATTGAGGTGCCTCCTTATGCCGATCTCCATGGTCACTCACGATGTACCCCGTTACAAGTCGTGCACCTATGGAAGCGCGTCGCACACGTGGTCGCATACATGGAGGTCGTCGTCATGCCGTTCCGGACCGAGTCACCGTCCGAGCCGCCGGTCCCTCGACCGTACTCCCGCTGGGCCTCGCTGGTCGTCCTGTGCGCGGGCACCCTGATGACGATCCTGGACGGGAACATCGTCACCGTCGCGATGCCCGCGATCCAGAGTGATCTGGGGTTCTCGGGGCCGGGTCTCGCCTGGGTGGTGAACGCGTATCTGATCCCGTTCGGGGGGCTGTTGCTGCTCGTGGGCCGGCTCGGAGACCTCGTGGGACGCAGGCGGATGTTCGCCGCCGGGCTCGCGGTGTTCACGGCGGCGTCCGTGCTGTGCGGGGTCGCCACCGACCGGGGTCTGCTGGTCGCGGCCCGCGCCCTGCAGGGTGCCGGCGGGGCGATGACCTCGGCCGTCGTCCTCGGCATGCTGGTCGCGCTCTTCCCCGAACCGCGTGAACAGGCCCGCGCCATCGCGGTGTTCAGCGCCGTCGGCGCCGCGGGCGGGGCGCTCGGCACCTTCCTCGGCGGGGCGCTGACCCAGACGGCCGGCTGGCACTGGATCTTTCTGATCAACCTGCCGATCGGAGTGGCCGCGTGGCTCGCCGCGATCCGGATCCTGGCCCCTGACCAGGGAGTCGGGCTCGGCAAGGGCGCCGACTATCCGGGCGCGGCGCTGGTCACGGGCGCGCTGATGCTGACGGTGTACACGATCGTCGGCGCCGGCGACCGGAGTCTGGGCGTCACGCTCGCACTGGCCGCGCTCGCACTCGGTCTCTACGTCGGTTTCGTCCTGCGTCAGGCGCGGGCCGCCCGTCCGCTGCTGCGGCTGCGGCTCTTCCGCTCCCGCGTGCTGAGCGGCGCCAACGGGGTGCAGATCCTGATGATCGCGGGGATGTTCGGCTTCCAGTACATCGGTGCGCTCTACCTCCAACGCGTCCTCGGGTACAGCGAGTTGGCCACCGGCACCGCGTTCCTCCCCGCGCCGATCGCGATCGGGGTGCTGATGCTGACCCTGTCCGCGCGGACGATCGCCCGGTTCGGTCCGTACCGGGTGCTGCTCGCCGGGCTGGTCCTCATCACCGCGGGCATGGCCCTGCTGAGCCGGGCCCCGGCCGACGGCTCGTACATCGCCGACGTGCTGCCGGCGATGCTGCTGCTCGCCGCCGGTTTCGCGGCCGCGATGCCCGCGGTGACGGGGCTCGCCATGACGGGCGCCCGGGAGGAGGACGCGGGACTGGCCTCCGGACTCTTCAACACCACACAGGTGGTGGGCGGTTCGCTGGGGCTGGCCGTGCTGACGACGCTGGCGGCGAGTCGCACGGAGCGTCTGACCGGCGGGGGTGAGGGGGCCGTTGCGGCCCTGGCGGACGGTTACCGGCTGGCGTTCACGGTGGCCACGGGGATCGCGCTGGCGGCCCTGGCCCTGGCGGCGGCGATCCTGCGGCCGGGGCGGGGACACGCCCCGCACATCTCCTCCCCCCGGCCCGAGCGATTGATGACGCGCCTTTCCCCTCGCGACCGGTCCTGACCAGGACTGCGCGCCCACCCCCTGCCCCAGGGGCACCCGACAGCCGTACATGGAGCGCCAACTCGGCGTCGCCCAGCGGGTGTACGCCGCTTCCAATCTCTGGTAGGAAACTTTCCTAACAGTACGTGGACGCAACACTCCCCTCATCGGAGGTACCGTGCACACCCCCCACACAGATCCCCAGCTCCACACCTCACGGCGCACCCTGCTCACCCTGATCGGAGCCTCGCTGGTGGCAGGCCCCCTCCTCGCGACCCAGTCCCAGGCCGCCGCCTCCGGCGGTCTGGACGACCCGGCGAAGAAGGAGATCGCGATGAAGCTGGTCTCCAGCGCGGAGAACTCCTCGCTGGACTGGAAGGCTCAGTACAAGTACATCGAGGACATCGGCGACGGGCGCGGCTACACGGCCGGCATCATCGGCTTCTGCTCGGGCACCGGCGACATGCTGGACCTGGTCGAGCTGTACACCCAGCGCAAGCCGGGCAACGTCCTCGCCAAGTACCTGCCCGCCCTGCGGAAGGTGAACGGCGGCGACTCGCACCAGGGCCTGGACCCGGGCTTCCCCGCCGACTGGCGCAAGGCCGCCCAGGACACCGCGTTCCAGCAGGCCCAGAACGACGAGCGGGACCGGGTCTACTTCAACCCCGCCGTCGCCCAGGGCAAGACCGACGGCATCGGCGTCCTCGGCCAGTTCACCTACTACGACGCCATCGTGATGCACGGCGACGGCGGCGACAGCACCAGCTTCAGCAACATCCGCAGGCGCGCCCTGGCCAAGGCCAAGCCGCCGGCCCAGGGCGGCAACGAGGTGACGTATCTGAACGCCTTCCTCGACGCGCGCGTCTGGGCGATGAAGCAGGAGGAGGCCCACTCCGACACGACCCGGGTCGACACCGAGCAGCGGGTGTTCCTGCAGAAGCGGAACCTGAATCTCGATCCGCCACTGAACTGGAAGGTGTACGGGGACAGTTACCACATCGGCTGAGACCGAGACCCCTCGCCAGGCATGCCCCGGGGGCCGTCGGCGCTGCCGCCGCCGGCCCCACGCACGTCGTCGAACCGTGGTCGCGCTCCGTCTTCCACCACGAAAGGCCGGCGAGGTCGCCCGATCCGGCTGGGGCCGCGGTCAATGGCCTCTGAGATTGATGTTGCGGAAGGTGTTCAGGAGCGTAGCGACGGCGATCGCTTGCACAAGCACCCAGGCGATGATGGTCGAGAAACCGCGCAATTGATAGATCGAAAGCAGCAGACTGACCCGACTCGTCCAGAAGTGCCGCTCGCATCGGAAGGTGTCCGCGTCCATCGCCAGACTCGTCAGAGTCAGCACCAGCATCATCGTCAGGATGTAGGTGGCCGCGCTGCCGAGTTCCTGGTCGGTGAGGCGGTTGCCCAACGTGGCGAGACCGATGAGCACGCCATAGGTGGTCACCAGGCTCAGGGCGCGCACCGGGCCCCTGCGTCCGGGGAGCAGGCGCCAGAGCGCCCCCAGCACCAGTCCGGCACCGGCCCAGGTGATCTGCCAGCCGATGAACGCCCACAGCAGGTCCGGCATGCCCGTGGGATCTTTCGCCACCTTCATCCACCAGTACGGCCGATTCACGTTCGTCGACCAGACGAGGACCAGGCTGAGGGGAACGCCGAAGCAGAACGCCAGGAACGCGGCACGCCGGGCGTTGTCCCACCAGTTGGTGTGTGGGCCCCAGCTGAGGGCGACGTCCACAACGGTCACCTGGCTGGGGAGCCAGGGCCGCTCCATGCCGGGCGCCCCGCGAGGAGGCCGCCAGCGGTGGAGCAGGTCGAGCTCCTGCTCCACGGCGTGCCGCGTCAGCCCGTTCTCATTCTTCCCCTGGTCCAGTTGGCGCAGCTGGGTGTGCAGTTCGCGGTAGCGGCGCGCACGGTCCGTCAGTTCGCTGTGACGTGCTTCGGTGATGGTCTCGCCGACCGCAGGACTGACGGGTACGCCCTCCAGGGGCTGGGTCAGCACCGACAACCGCCGCCCCACCGCCAGCAGGGCGTACAACGCCACGATGCCCAGCACCAGCCATAGGCCGGCCAGCACGTTGTTGCCCGCGTACGAGATCGAGACCTGCCTCGCCATCACGACGACGGCGAAGAAGGTGGCGAGCAGCAGCTGCCCCACCCCGACCGGCCCCATCCAGGGCTCCGGCCGGGCCAGCGCCCTGGCCCGCAGCAGTGCCGCGATCCCGATTCCGGTCAACACCCAAGTGTGGGTGTAGCTCCACAGGGGAATTTGGAGCGGGAAGCCGATCAGGCCATTGGCGACGTCCGAAAGATGCCGCAGGTCGTACTCGGCTGACGTCTGGTCACTGAGCCAGGTAACTCGCTTCCAGGCTTGTTCGCCGGCCCACACGTACCAGCCGACCACGAGCACCACGATCAGGCCCAGCACCGCTCCCGTGCGGCTCAGTCGCCACGGGGTCACGGAAGCCCAGGACATTCCACCCTCCCTGGCCAGCCGCCAGGCCCATGCGACAAGCCCGGCCAGCCATAGCCACAGCACGGCCACCGCCACCAGCACGAGCGCGGTGAAGCCGTAGCGGGACGGCGGATTCACCAGGGGAAGTCGCCAAGGCAGACCGAAGAGCGCGGGCACGGATTCCAGCAGCACGCCTAGCACCGCCACCACTGACGCGGCCAGCACCACGGAACGCCGAGGACGGGCGAAAAATACCAGCGCCCAGCCGCAAAGCACCCCGATGGCTCCCTGCCAACGCCCCCCGTCCCAATGCGGGAAGAGCAGCAATACAACCAGGCCGATGGCCCCACTGAGCAGGCCCCACCGCAACAGCCAACGCGCGGCGCCCTTCTCCAGGTCGGTGACCGTGTCACCCGTCGGGTGACCGCGGGCACGGAGCGCGGCCACTACGACCACCAACGAGGCACCCAACCACAGGCTGGCCAGACCCACGTCGCTGACGATCTTCCATGGTTCGCTCGCCGCGCTCGCCGCCCAGGCTCGCTGCCACGGCACCTTGATCCGCATCGTGATCGGCGGGTGCCGCCCGGCGGGATCCCCCCACACCAGCTTCCCGTTGCTGACGGACTCCGGCACGGGGGAGAACTGGAGGACATCAAGACCGCCCACGTCCGCCTCGATCCCCTGCCACTGGGCGTTTTCCAGCGCGGGCGGCCGTTCGAGGGTCAGCGTCCACTCGTGTGCGCCGACATCAATGACCCATGGCCCCGTTTGCACGCGCCCCCGATGCTGGACCCAGGTCAGGGTCTCGTACTGCGCAGTGACCCAGGGACCTTCCGCGGTCGTGCGCGGACGCTCCTCCCGCCATTCGTCGTTGCGGTGGTAGAGGCGGTTCCCCTGATCACGCAGGAGGCAGCGCAGCGCCCGCCGGTACGGCTCGGAGTTCTCGCTCAACAGCAGGTCATCCGCATGGCTCCAGTCCCTCGGAACCTTGACCGTCACGGTCCCGTGCACGACGGCCAAGGCCCGTTTGTGGTAGTCGAGTCGGGTCGAGGCGTCGACAGTGGCGCGGGTGAGCTGCTCCGGATGGCAGTCGTCGGCCGCGGCCACCGCCTCCGGTGTCGGCCATGATCCCCACCAGATGAGCGCCAGCAGCACCAGTGCGGCACACCGCGCCCACCGGGCCGGTCGGCCACGCTCCGGACGCACAGCCGGCCGGGACATCCGCATCACTCCTCCGCGGGACATCCCGTGAGAGGGGTGCACAGCATGATCACCCGGTACGGACCCCCCTCGAACTCCGCGGCACGCGAAGGGTCCGCGCCGGCCAGGAACCGCCACTGCGAGCCCTTGACGTGCCCGGTCCGATCCGCCTTCTCCACCTGGGTCCGCAATGTACGAGTCCGCGGGTCGCAGCTCTCCACCATGACCTCGCCCGCCGCCAGCGGGAAGTGCTCGTGCAACAGGCACAGTCCGAAGCGGTCAAGGTTTCCGTGTTTCTCCAGCACGGAAACCAGGTCCTGCACGAACTGCGCGTCCTGAGGTCCGAGCTCCTCGGCGTCCTCGAACCGGGGAAGCGACTGCTTGCGGATGCTCGCTCGATCGGCCATGACCACTTCCTCCACGTCACGGTACACAACATCACGATCACCGTAAGTTACCGAACGCGTGTCCGCAATTCGGAGGTGGATCCGACATGAGGAACCCGCAGACCCGCACCGGACGGGCGCAACCGCGATCTTCGACCTGCATACGGTGATCCCCGGATCCGCCCCCGCGCCCCTCGCGCCTAGGACCTGGCCCCGTGGCCGCCGACGGGGCCCGTGCACTGTGCCACGATCTCCTCGCCCGGCTCCATCGGGGCCGTGACCTCGTCGTCGTCCCGGTTTCGGCCCAGGTGGTTGAAGACGAGGTTGAGCAGGACGGCCGCCACGCACCCCGTGGAGATCCCCGAGTCCAGGACGATCCGCGCCGTCTGCGGGAACGCGTGGTAGAAGTCCGGCGCGGTGATCGGGATGATCCCGACGGCCAGCGACACGGCGACGATCAGGACGTTGTTGTCCTTCTCCAGGCCGGCCCTGACCAGGGTCTGGATGCCGCTGGCCGCGACCGAGCCGAACAGGACGACGCCCGCCCCGCCGAGGACCGGGCGCGGTACGACGGCGATCAGCGACGCGGCCATCGGGCACAGGCCCATCAGCACCAGGAAACCGCCGCCGGTGGCGACGACGTACCGGCTGCGGATCCGCGTCATCGCGACCAGCCCGATGTTCTGCGCGAAGGCGCTGCACATGAAGCCGTTGAAGAACGGGCTGAGGGCCGAGCCGAGGGTGTCCGCGCGCAGGCCCGCCGCGATGGTCCGCTCGTCGGCCGGACGCTCCACGATCTCGCCCAACGCCATCATGTCCGCGGTCGATTCGGTCATCGAGACCACCATGACCACGCACAGCGAGAGGATCGCGGCGAGCTGGAACTGCGGGGCGCCGAAGTGGAACGGCGTCGGGAAGCCGACCACGTCCGCGTGGGTCACCGGACCGAAGTCCGTGGCACCGAACGGGATCGCCACCAGCGTGCCGATGACCAGGCCGAGCAGCACGGCGATCTGCTTGACGAAACCGCGGGTGAAGCGGCGCAGCAGCAGCACGAGCACGAGCGTGGCCGCCGCGAGGCCCAGGTAGGTCGGCGATCCGTAGTCGTGCGCCGCGGGATCGGGTCCCTGCGCCCAGCCGAAGGCGACCGGCAGCAGCGAGACACCTATGAGGGTGATGACGGTGCCGGTGACGACGGGCGGGAAGAAGCGGACGGCCTTGCTGAAGAAGGGGGCCGCCACGAAGCCCAGGACGCCCGCGACCATCACCGCGCCGAAGATGATCGGCAGGGCGTCGGACCTGTCCTTGGTGGAGGCGGCGACGGCGGTCATGGGGGCGACGCCCGCGAAGGTGACGCCGTTGACGAACGGCAGCCGCGCTCCGATCTTCCAGAGACCGAGGGTCTGGAGGAAGGTGGCGAGGCCCGCGGTGAACAGGCAGGCGCCGGTGAGGAAGGTCAGCTCGGCGGGGGACAGACCGACGGCGGCGCCGACGATCAGGGGTGGGGCGACGACTCCGGCGTACATGGCGGCCACGTGTTGCAGGCCCGTGGTGGCCATCTTGAGTGCGGGCAGTTTCTCGTCGACGGGGTGGGCGGTCACGGCGGCTCCTCCGGGCGGGTAACACGTCGGCTCTGACGTGGGTTTCAGGAGGTGGTGCGCGGTCGTGCGGGACCGGGGGACGGAGCCCCTCAAAAGGGGTAAAGGTGACCGTTCCGGGGCGCGCACGTCCATGCACGCCCCGGAGACGGCCGCCATGGACCCCGCTCGGGTCCACGGCTACCGGCCGAGGGCCGTCCCCCTCGGCCGGAGTTCTTTCGGTGGGTCAGGCCCCCGCGGCGATCCGCGCGAGGCGCTGCGCCTCTTCCCGCGTGGCGCGGGCGATGGCGTCCTCGTCGACGTGCAGGAGCCGGCTGTTCTCCACCACCGGCTCGCCGCCCACGAGCGAGAGGGTGACCGGGGCCGCGGCGCCGAAGACCAGCGCGGTCACCGGGTCGGCGATCGAGGCGTGCGCGAGGGTGTCCAGCTTCCACAGCACGAGGTCGGCGAGTTTGCCCGGCTCCAGGGAACCGATCTCCGCCGCCCTGCCCAGGACCTGGGCGCCGCCGTAGGTGCCCAGGCGCAGCGCCTGACGGGCGTTCAGGGCGGCTTCGCGGTGGGCGCCGAGGCGGTTGATGAGGAGGGCGTTGCGCAGTTCGGTGTGGAGTTCACCGGACTCGTTCGAGGCGGTGCCGTCGACGCCGAGGCCGACCGGGACGCCGGCCGCGAGCATGTCCGGGACGCGGGCGATACCGGCCGCGAGACGGGCGTTGGACGAGGGACAGTGGGCGACACCGGTCTTCGTACGGGCGAAGGCGGCGATGTCGGAGTCGTTCATGTGGACGCAGTGCGCCATCCACACATCCTCGCCGAGCCAGCCGGTGGACTCGAAGTACTCGGTGGGGCCCATGCCGAACAGTTCCTTGCAGAACTGCTCCTCCTCCACGGTCTCCGAGCCGTGCGTGTGCAGTCGTACGCCCTTGCGGCGGGCCAACTCGGCGCCCTGACGCATGAGTTCGGTGGAGACGGAGAAGGGCGAGCAGGGTGCGACGGCCACCTGGGTCATGGCGCCGAAGGAGGGGTCGTGGTGCTCGTCGACGGTCGCCTCGGTGGCGGCGAGGGCGCCTTCGAGGGTCTCGACGGCGAAGTCCGGCGGCAGCCCGCCGTCCTTCTCGCTGCGGTCCATGGAGCCGCGGGCGAGGGTGAAGCGGACGCCCATCTCTCGGGCGGCCCGGATGATGGCGCCGGACAGGTCACCGGAGCCCTGCGGGAAGACGTAGTGGTGGTCCATGGCGGTGGTGACACCGCCACGGGCCATCATGGCGAGGGAGCCCTGCGCGGCGGCGGACACCATCTGCTCGTCGATCCGCGCCCAGGTCGGGTAGAGCGCGACGAGCCAGTTGAAGAGGTTGTGGTCGGTGGCCAGGCCGCGGGTGATCCACTGGTAGAAGTGGTGGTGGGTGTTGACCAGGCCGGGGGTCACGAGGTGGCCCGTGGCGTCGATACGGCGTACGACGTTCTCCAGGCCCTCCGGGGCCCTGCCCGCGCCGAGCGACTCGATGCGGTGGTCCGCGACGACGACATGGCCCGACGCGTACTCGGTGTCGCTCGCGTCCACCGTCGCGATCGCACAGTTCTCGATGACGATGCGCCGGTTTTCTGCCGATGCTGCCATGGTGCGTCCTTCTTCGTTTCGAGGGGTGGGCACGGCAGGACCCTAGGAGGTTTGAGTGCCGCGGCTGTCGACGCCACGGGTGCCGAAGGAGGGGCCTTCGCCGAGGCCTCGGAGGCCGGCGCAGAGGTGGGGGCAGAGGCCGGCCCAGAGGTTGGCTCAGAGGTTGGTGAGGTCCACCGGGATGTGCGGCTCGCAGCCGTCGCGCAGGATGGTGGCCTCGATCAGTCCGTAGGGCCGGTCGGCCGCGAGGTACACCTCATTGTCGTTCTCGAGCCCGAACGGCTTGAGGTCGACCAGGAAGTGGTGCTTGTTCGGGAGGGAGAAGCGCACTTCGTCGATCTCGCTGCGGTTCTCGATGATCCGCGAGCCCATCTGGTACAGGGTCTGCTGCAGCGACAGGGAGTAGGTCTCCGCGAAGGCCTGGAGCATGTGCTTCCTGACCTGGTCGTAGGACTTCTCCCAGTGGGGCGTCTTCTGCTCGTCGCCGGTCCAGTTGAAGCGCCAGCGGGCGGAGACCTGGGTGGCCAGGATGCGGTCGTACGCCTCGGGGAGCGTCGTGTACTTGTCCTTGACGTAGCCCCAGAACTCGGAGTTCGTCGAGTTCATCACGACGAGGTCCTTCAGCCCCGAGATGACCTCCCACGACGAGCCGTCATAGGTGATCTGGGTGACCCGGGTCTCCTGGCCCTTGCGCACGAAGGAGTGCTTGACGTCGTCGGCCCCGATGAACCTGGAGTTGGCGTCGGAGGTCTCGATGCGCTCCCAGGCGTACTCCTCGATGCGGATGCGCGCGGTCTTGATCGGCTCCTGCGAGGTCACGAAGTGCCGGGCGAGATGGATGCCGAACTGTTCGGCGGACTCGATGCCGTACTCCTTGGCGAAGGCGTACACCGTGTTCTTGGTGGTGTCCGTCGGCAGGACGTTCGCGTTGGAGCCCGAGTAGTGGACCTCTTCCATGTCGCCGCTCAGCGCCACGGACACGTTCAGGTCCTTGATGTGGTGCGTCGCGCCGTCGCGGGTGATCTTCACGACGCGGTTCTCGGCCTTGCCGTACTGGTTCTGTCCCAGCATCACAGGGCGGCCGCGGTGGGAATTGTCAGTCATTTCTGCTAGCTCCCTCGGTAAACGGAGTAGCCGAACGGGTTGAGCAGCAGCGGTACGTGGTAATGCTCGCCCGGCCTGACGGCGAAGGTGATCGTCACCTCGGGGAAGAACACTCCGCTCGCACCGCTGTCCCGATTCGCGGGGGCGTCCTGCTGCGCATCGGCTTGCTTCTTCTCGAAGTACGCCTCGACCTCGAAGTCGAGCCGTACGTGGGTCGTCCCCTCCGGCAGCGCCGGGAGGTCCTTGCACCGCCCGTCCGCGTCGGTCGCGGAGCCGCCGAACTCCCGCCAGTCCGCCGTACGGCCGCCACGGGCCGCAAGCCGGACGGCGACGCCCTCGGCGGGGCGTCCGACGCTGGTGTCCAGGATGTGCGTGGACACGGATGCGGTGGTGTCGGTGCTCATACGTTCTCCTCCTCCACGAGACGGGCCAGCCGGATGCGGTTGATCTTGCCCAGTTCGGAGCGGACGATCTCGCGCTCCTGCTCGGGCGAGTTGCCGATCCGTTCCTTGACCGCGTCGCGCATCTGCTCGCCGGTCCGGCCGGTGGCGCAGATCAGAAAGACATGGCCGAACCTCTCCTGGTACGCCAGGTTCAGTTCGAGCATCTCCTCCTTGAGCCCCGCGGAGGCGCCGGCCATGCCGCGCTGCTCCCGGGAGGAGGTGGGGTCCCCGGGCTTCGGCCGCCCGATCGGCGGGTGCCCCGCCATCGCCTCCGCCAGGTCCTCGGCGGTCAGCTCGGCCATGACGGCGTCGCTCGCGGCGAAGAGGTCGTCGGGGGTGGTGTAGGGGCGGTGGGTGAGCAGGGTGCGCACCCAGGCCGTCGACGCGCACGCCTCATGGAGGGCGGCGTGGGCCGCGTGCTCCTCCAGGGCGTTGAACCGGGCGAGGCCGCCGGGTGTCGTACTCGAAGTCACGGCAAGCCTCCGTGGCCTTGTGCTGGACGGGCTGCGGCTAGCTAACGCCCTCGGAAACACCACGTCAACACTTTGTTGAAAAATCGAGGTAACAACCGCCACCCCACGCGCGGCGACCACCGAAGCCCGGCGCTCAGGCCTCCTTCTCGCGGTTCAGATAGTTGTAGACGGTGAAGCGGCTGACGCCCAGCGCGCTCGCCACCGTCTCCACGCCGTGCCGCACCGAGAAGGCTCCGCGGGCCTCGAGCACCCGTACGACCTCCTGCTTGGACTTGCGGTCGAGGTCGGCCAGCGGCTTGCCCTGCTTGCGCTCCAGGGCGGCCAGGATGTGATCGAGCGAGTCGGCCAGCTGCGGCAGCCGTACGGCGACCACGTCCGCACCCTCCCAGGAGAGCACGACATCGTCGGGGCCGGCCCGGTCGGGCGCCACCATCTCGCCCCCCATGGCGTCGACCAGCGGCTTGACCGCCGCGATGAAGGGGTCGTCTCCGATACCGGTCACTTATCGCCCTCCCCGACCGCGTTCACCTGCAGCGAGACCCTGGTGGCACCGGCCGCCAGAGCCCGGCGCAGCAGCGCGTCGACCGCGGTGAGCACCGCGTCCGCGTCCCCCTCGGCGGTGTTGCCGAACGGGCCGACGTCCACGGCGTCCAGTTCGGCCGCCTCGATGACCTCGCGGGCGACCAGCGCGTGCGGGGGCGCCTCGTCGAGATCGAAGGGCTCGGTCGTGAACTCCACTCTCAATCGCACGCGCTCAACCTACTGCGCGGTGCCGATTTTCCGGCAGCCCCCTCTTGACAAGCCTCGACGCCCGACGGCAGTCTTCCATTAAGCAGAAACTAACTTCCGCAATACGGAATTCAATGACGTCTCGACTCTCGCCGGCGAACGTCTCGACACGGAAGGGAGCGCCGAGCCACATGCCGGGTTCCGAATGGGGCACAGCCACCGAGCACCGCTTCAGCGTCAACCTGTCGATCCTCTTCACGGAACTCCCGCTCCTGGAGCGCCCCGCGGCGGCCGCCGCGGCGGGCTTCACCGCGGTCGAGCTGTGGTGGCCCTGGGTCGACTCCCCCACCCCCGAGCGGTCCGAACTCGGCGCCTTGAAGGAGGCGATCGAGGACGCGGGCGTCCGGCTGACGGGGCTGAACTTCTACGCCGGACAGCTGCCCGGCCCCGACCGGGGCGCGCTGTCGATCCCCGGCGCCGAGTCGGAGCGGTTCCGCGCCAACATCGACGTGGCGGCCGACTTCGCGCGCTCGCTGGGCTGCAGGGCCCTCAACGCGCTGTACGGCAACCGTGTCGAGGGCGTGGAGGCGGCCGAGCAGGACGCGCTCGCGCTGGAGAACCTGGTCCTCGCGGCGCGGGCCGCCGACCGGAGCGGCGCGATCCTCCTGATCGAGACCCTCAACCAGCCCGAGTCACCGCGGTATCCCCTGGTGAGCGCCCCGGCGGGAGTCGCCGTCGTCGACAGGGTCAACGAGGCATCCGGCCTCGGCAATGCCAGGTTCCTCATGGACCTGTACCACCTGTCCATGAACGGCGAGGACCTGCCGTCGGTGATCGAGCGGTACGCCGCGAAGACCGGCCACGTGCAGATCGCCGACAACCCCGGGCGCGGCGCTCCGGGCACCGGGACCCTGCCCCTGGAGGACCTGCTCGGCCGTCTCAGGAAGGCCGGTTACGAGGGCTGGGTCGGCCTGGAGTACAAGCCGGGCGACCGCCCGAGCGCGGCGGCCTTCGACTGGCTGCCGACCGAGGCCCGAGCCGCCCGCTGAGCGGCAACTCATCGACGTATCACAGCAGTCAGAGAGGCACCCTCATGAGCAGCACTCTTGCAGATTCTTCCCACCCGAACCGCCCGGCCCGCCCGGCGGTCGCCTGGATCGGTCTCGGCATCATGGGCTCCCCCATGTCGGAGAACCTGGTCAAGGCCGGGTACGACGTCACCGGGTTCACGCTGGAGCAGGACAAGCTGGAGCGTCTCACCGCCGCGGGTGGTAGGGCCGCCGGTTCGATCGCCGAGGCCGTGCGGGACGCCGACGTGGTGATCACGATGGTGCCCGCCTCCCCGCAGGTCGAGGCCATCGCGTACGGCCCCGACGGCATCCTGGAGAACGCGAGGTCCGGCGCGCTGCTGATCGACATGTCGTCGATCACCCCGCAGACCTCCGTGGACCTCGCGAAGGCGGCCGCCGCGAAGGGGATCCGGGTTCTGGACGCTCCCGTGTCCGGCGGCGAGGCCGGGGCGATCGAGGCCGTGCTGTCGATCATGGTCGGTGGCGAGCAGGCCGACTTCGACGAGGCCGAGCCGCTCTTCGAGGCACTTGGCAAGACCATCGTGCTCTGCGGTCCGCACGGCTCCGGCCAGACCGTGAAGGCCGCGAACCAGCTGATCGTCGCCGTGAACATCCAGGCGTGCGCCGAGGCCGTGGTCTTCCTGGAGAAGTCCGGCGTGGACCTGAAGGCCGCGCTCGACGTCCTGGGCGGCGGGCTTGCCGGCTCGACCGTACTGACGCGGAAGAAGGACAACTTCCTGAACCGTGACTTCAAGCCGGGCTTCCGCATCGACCTGCACCACAAGGACATGGGCATCGTCACGGACGCCGCCCGCACGGTCGGCGCCGCGCTGCCGGTGGGCGCCGTGGTCGCCCAGCTCGTCGCCTCCCTGCGCGCCCAGGGCGACGGCGGCCTCGACCACTCGGCCCTCCTCCGCTCCGTGGAACGCCTCTCGGGCGCCCAGCTCTGACACGACTCCGTCACGCCAGGCACGGGCCCGCTTGTTCGGACGCGCCCCTGACTCCTCGGGCACGGCCCTGGCACCTCGGATGCGTCGGCCGCAGACTCGCGACACATGGGGCGAAGCCCTGACACCTCGGGCGCGGCCTGACGCGTCAAGCACCGCCCCGGCACGAGGGGCACCGCCCCGACACAGCGGTCGAGGCCCGTACGCCGGGCGCGGCCCCGATATCTCGGGCACAGCCCGACACGACGAGCACAACCCCGGCACACCGGGCACGGCCTGCCGACGCCGGATGCCGCCCCGACACACCGGACACGACCCCTGCACCTCGGACGCAGCCCGACACGCCGAGCACAACCCCGGTACACCGGGCACGGCCTGACGGCGTCGAACGCCGCCCGATACACCGGACACGACCCCTGCGCCTCGGGCGCAGCCCGACACGTCGGGCGCGGCCCGTACGTCGGGCGCGGCCGGATGCGTCGTCGGCGCAGCCGGCTGTGCCGGGTGCAGCCCGCTGTGCCGAGCGCAGGCCCGAGCGCTTCGGGGCGGTTCTGAGACTTCCGGGTGGTGTCGTCGCTGACACCTGTCCTGTCGCGCCCAAGCGATGGCGCCACCCGGAACCCAACCCACTTCAACAAACTGTTGACGTTCGGAACACCCCAAACCTAGGCTCCACGAAGCGGAAGTCGGTTTCCGCTGCCCCTCGCATGGAAGGTCCACGATGTCGAAGCGCGTGCTTACGACCGAGTCCGGTGCTCCGGTCGCCGACAACCAGAACTCAGCCACCGCCGGCGCAGGCGGCCCGCTCCTCCTCCAGGACCAGCACCTCCTGGAGAAGCTCGCCCGGTTCAACCGCGAGCGCATCCCGGAGCGCGTGGTGCACGCCCGCGGCTCCGGCGCGTACGGCCACTTCGAGGTCACGGACGACGTCACCGGCTTCACCCACGCCGACTTCCTGAACGCGGTCGGCAAGCGCACCGAGGTCTTCCTGCGCTTCTCCACCGTGGCCGACAACCTGGGCGGCGCGGACGCGGTCCGCGACCCGCGCGGCTTCGCGGTCAAGTTCTACACGGAGGAGGGGAATTACGACCTCGTCGGGAACAACACCCCGGTCTTCTTCATCAAGGACCCGCTCAAGTTCCCCGACTTCATCCACTCCCAGAAGCGAGACCCGTTCACGGGCAAGCAGGAGCCGGACAACGTCTGGGACTTCTGGGCGCACGCCCCCGAGGCCACGCACCAGGTGACCTGGCTGATGGGCGACCGCGGCATCCCCGCCTCGTACCGGCACATGAACGGCTACGGCTCGCACACCTACCAGTGGACGAACGCCGAAGGTGAGGCCTTCTTCGTCAAGTACCACTTCAAGACGAACCAGGGCGTCCGCAGCCTCTCCACCGAGCAGGCGCAGGAGATCGCGGGCAAGGACCCGAACTCCCACCAGACGGACCTCCTACAGGCCATCGAGCGGGGCGTACGCCCGTCCTGGACCCTCCACGTCCAGATCATGCCCGCGGCCGACGCGGCGGACTACCGCTTCAACCCCTTCGACCTCACCAAGGTGTGGCCGCACAAGGACTTCCCGCTCCAGCGCGTGGGCCGACTGGTCCTGGACCGCAACCCCGACAACGTCTTCGCCGAGGTCGAGCAGGCCGCGTTCTCCCCGAACAACTTCGTTCCGGGCATCGGCCCCTCCCCCGACAAGATGCTCCAGGGCCGGCTGTTCGCCTACGCGGACGCCCACCGCTACCGTCTCGGCGTCAACCACACCCAGCTCGCGGTGAACGCGCCGAAGGCCACGACCGCGGACAACTACGGCCGCGACGGCTTCATGGCATCCAATGCGCAGGGCCGCGCCGCCAAGAACTACGAGCCGAACTCCTACGGCGGCCCGGCCGAGACCGGCCGCCCGCTGTCGGCCCCGCTGGCCGTCGCCGGCTGGACCGGCGCCCACGAGGCTCCCCTCCACACCAAGGACGACGACTTCTTCCAGGCCGGCGAGCTCTACCGCCTGATGTCGGCCGAGGAGCGGTCCCGGCTGATCGCCAACATCGCCGGCGGCCTCGCACAGGTCTCCCGCGACGACGTCGTCGAGAAGAACCTCGCCCACTTCCACGCCGCCGACCCGGAGTACGGCCGGCGCGTGGCGGAAGCGGTCCACGCCCTGCGCGAGGACTGACCCCTGACCGCGTCACCGGGCCAGACGGGAGGTCGGCCCGGTGACGCGCGGCCCGCGAGGACCCGAGCGACCCGGATGAGGGGTGGTCGCCGGTGGCACGCGGGCACGACGAGGACCGCGGCGGATGTGAGCCAGTGCGGTGGTGAAGGTCCCGGGACCCCCTTCTCGACCTGAGGGAAGGCCGGCCCCGGTTCCGTCGCGGCCGCCGCGGTCCCCGTCACACACCGAGCGAGGCGCCGGGTACGGACTCCGTACCCGGCGCCTCGGCGTGCTCCCGGGGTGCGGAGTCGGCCGGATCACAGCAGCCTGAAAGCATGGACTATCCAAGCATCGTCGTGCACGCCCCGGCACTGGACGGCTCGCGACGGGTCACCACGGGGGACGAGACGCTCGGTGTCGCCTATCACCTCGACGACGTCATCGAGATCCTGCGGCGGGCCGAGGTCGACCTGGACGAGATCGAGGTCGACAAGACCGACATCATCGACTGGCAGGGCGGCGGACCCGACCACTGGCCGGGATTCGAGGAGCTCGAGCTCCCGGACGACTGAGAACACGCCCCGGACACGTACTCCAGAGGACGTACGCCGGCTACGCAACCCTCAAATCAAGCTCTGAACACGACCCCAGGGGCTTCACCTCACCCCGGTGGTGGGCACATTCTCGGCACACGAGGCCCGCCGGCACGGGGGCGGCGGGCCTCGTGACGGGGGTACGGGGGATCACGGGGGAACAGCACGAGGGGCGGCTCACCCAAACGGTGAACCGCCCCTGGTATGTCCGCGACCGGTACGTGCGCGACCGGTACGCGAGGAATGCGTACGTCAGACCTTCAGCGTCCTGATGGACGTGGGCGCGTGGCCCGGCTCGGTCGCGATCTCCTCGAACTCCACGACGTTGCCGATGTCGTTCGTCGTGGACATCGAGATGTTGGTGACGCGCTCCAGGATCGCCTCGACGACGACCGGCACCCGGAACTCGGCGGCCAGCTTCTTGGCCTGCTCGAAGGCGGCGCCCAGCTCGGCCGGGTCGGTGACACGGATCGCCTTGCAGCCGAGGCCCTCGACGACCTTGACGTGGTCGACGCCGTAGACGCCGAGCTCGGGCGAGTTGATGTTCTCGAACTCCAGCTTGACCTGGAAGTCGATGTCGAAGGCCCGCTGCGCCTGGCGGATCAGGCCCAGGTAGGCGTTGTTGACCAGGACGTGGACGTACGGGATCCGGTGCTGGGCGCCGACGGCCAGCTCCTCGATCATGAACTGGAAGTCGTAGTCGCCGGAGAGGGCGACGACGGAGGCCTCCGGGTCGGCCTTGGCGACGCCCAGCGCGGCCGGGATCGTCCAGCCGAGCGGTCCCGCCTGGCCGCAGTTGATCCAGTGCCGGGGCCGGTAGACATGCAGCATCTGGGCGCCGGCGATCTGCGAGAGGCCGATGGTGGAGACGTACCGGGTCTCCGGGCCGAAGGCCTTGTTCATCTCCTCGTAGACGCGCTGCGGCTTGATCGGGATGTCGTCGAAGTGCGTACGGCGCTGGAGGGTCGCCCTGCGCTCCTGGGCGGAGGCGGCCCACGCGGAGCGGTCCGGCAGCCGGCCCTCCGCCCTGAGTTCCTTCGCCACCTGGACGAACAGTTCGAGCGCGGCCTTCGCGTCGGAGGCGATGCCGTAGTCCGGGGCGAAGATCTTGCCGATCTGGGTGGGCTCGATGTCGACGTGGACGAAGGTGCGGCCCGCGGTGTAGACGTCCAGCTTGCCGGTGTGGCGGTTGGCCCAGCGGTTGCCGATGCCCAGGACGAAGTCGGACTCCAGGAAGGTCGCGTTGCCGTAGCGGTGCGAGGTCTGCAGGCCCACCATGCCGGCGTTCAGCTCGTGGTCGTCGGGCAGGACACCCCAGCCCATCAGGGTGGGGACGACCGGAATGCCCGTCAACTCGGCGAATTCCACGAGGAGTTCGCTGGTATCGGCGTTGATGACACCGCCGCCGGCGACGATCAGGGGCCGCTCGGACTCGTTCAGCAGCCCGATCGCCTTCTCGATCTGGGCGCGGGTGGCGGCGGGCTTGTACGCCTGGAGCGGCTCGTACGTCTCCGGGTCGAACTCGATCTCGGTGAGCTGGACGTCGATGGGCAGGTCGATGAGGACCGGGCCCGGACGGCCGGAGCGCATGAGGTGGAAGGCCTGCTGGAAGACGCCGGGAACCTGGGCCGCCTCCAGCACGGTGACCGCCATCTTGGTCACCGGCTTCGCGATCGAGGCGATGTCGACGGCCTGGAAGTCCTCCTTGTGGATCACGGCGGTCGGCGCCTGGCCCGTGACGCACAGGATCGGGATCGAGTCGCCGATCGCGGAGTAGAGGCCGGTGATCATGTCGGTGCCTGCGGGTCCCGACGTACCGATGCAGACGCCGATGTTGCCCGGCCGGGTGCGGGTGTAGCCCTCCGCCATGTGCGAGGCGCCCTCGACATGGCGGGCGAGGGTGTGACTGATCCCCCCGGCGGCCTTGAGGGCCGCGTAGAAGGGGTTGATCGCCGCACCCGGGACGCCGAACGCGTCGCTGACGCCCTCGCGCTTGAGGATCTCGACTGCCGCGCGGGCAGCGGTCATACGAGCCATGGAGTACTCCTGCTTCGGCTGTCGGATTCGCGCTCCCGTCGCGCCCCTCGGAGAGCTGGTGATTCCTGGTGACTTCGCAGTGCGAAAATTCCACATTGCGGAAATTAACTTCTACTATCTGGAAATAATGTAGGTGGCGTGCCGAAGAGCGTCAAGGGTGCGCACCCGGCCGGATCCACAGGAGGGAAGGGCGGGGGCCGTCGGAGCGTTTCGCTCCCGCGGGCCCCTCACCCGGAGGACGATGGACACGCTGTCCCGACGTGACGTCCTGGAGTGGGCCATGGCCGAGAGCGTGCCGGTGCGGTGTCCGGCCTGCCGTCGCGAGCATCTCTTTGCCGCGCCGTCGTACCCGTGCGTGTGCGGTGCCCCCGTCACGCCTCCGCTCGACCGCCTCGCCGATCCCGCGCCGGTCACCCACCGCACCTGGGACGAGGACTGGGTCACGGTCCCCTGCGACACCTGCGGGCGCGCGGACCAGTGGCCCCATCCGGAACTGGGCTGCCCCTGCGGAGCCATGCTGCGGATTCCGGTACGAGGGGTACGGCGCCCCCTGCGCGCGGAGATCGTGCCGGGCACCGGCGCCCCCGCGGACCTGGAGACGGAACCGGACACCAAGGCGGCACCCCACACCCCCGAGCCACCGCCCCCCGGTACCGCCGGGTCGCCACCCCTCGGTACCGCAGAGTCGTCACCCGCCCCCGCCACACCGGACAGCCCTGTCATCCCCGACCACGTCCCGCTGCCCCGCACCACCCCGGCCCCCCGCCCGGTGTTCCAGCCGGTGACCATCCGCACCGCCCGTGACGCCGTCACGGCGGCCGCGCTGTATCTGCGGTGGCTCGGCTACCGCGACATCCGCAGGGCGGACCAGCGCCCGCCCACGGGCATCGGGCTCGCCGCCCGCGGCATGCTGGCGCAGGTGGACCCCACCGTCCGCCCGGCCACACTGCGCGACGTGGAGTGCCTGTGGCTGACGGCCATGTCGGAGTCCACGGGATGCGTCTACTTCTCCCTGGCCGGGTACGCGGACGACGCCCGCCGCCGCGCCGACGCCCTCGGGATCCCCCTCTTCGTGCTCGACCTCACCGGCACCCCCCAGCCGGTGAACACCCACGCCGACGAACTCCTCGCCACCGGGGCCTGAACCCCGGCGGCGGGGGGCGCTCTATTCGGCGTACGTCTGCCGCAGTTCGATCTTGCGGACCTTCCCCGACACCGTCATCGGGAAGGACTCCAGGACCTGCAGGCGGCTGGGGATCTTGTAGTGGGCCAACCGGCCCTCGCAGAAGGCGCGCAGTTCCCCCAGCGTCAGGGGGTCGGCCGGGTCCAGCGGGATGACGCAGGCGAGCACCTCCTCGCCGTAGCGCTCGTGGGGCACCCCGACCACCTGGACATCGGCGATCTTCGGATGGGCGTAGAGGAACTCCTCGATCTCACGCGGGTAGATGTTCTCGCCGCCGCGGATGATCATGTCCTTGATGCGGCCGACGATCTCGACGTACCCGTCCTCACGCATCACCGCGAGGTCGCCCGTGTGCATCCAGCGCCCCGCGTCGACGGCCTCGGCGGTCTTCTCGGGCTCGTTCCAGTAGCCGAGCATCACGCTGTAGCCGCGGGTGCACAGCTCTCCGGCGGTGCCGCGGGGCTGTGTCACCCCGTCCACCGGGTCGACGACCTTCACCTCCAGGTGCGGGAGCACCCGGCCGACGGTGCCGGTGCGGTGCTCCAGGTCGTCGTCCCTGCGGGTCTGCAGGGACACGGGCGAGGTCTCGGTCATGCCGTAGCAGATGGAGACCTCCGCCATGTGCATCTCGGCGACCACCCGCTTCATCACCTCGACCGGGCACGGCGAGCCCGCCATGATGCCGGTGCGCAGCGAGGACAGGTCGTACGACGCGAAGCCGGGGAGGTTCAACTCCGCGATGAACATGGTCGGTACGCCGTACAGCGAGGTGCATCGCTCGTCCTGGACCGCGCGGAGCGTCGCCGCCGGGTCGAAGGAGGGCGTGGGGATGACCATGCAGGCGCCGTGCGAGGTCGCGGCGAGGTTGCCCATCACCATGCCGAAGCAGTGGTAGAAGGGCACGGGGATGCAGATCCGGTCCTGCTCGCTGTAGGCGATCGACTCGCCCACGAAATAGCCGTTGTTGAGGATGTTGTGGTGGGAGAGGGTCGCCCCCTTGGGGAAGCCCGTCGTGCCCGAGGTGTACTGGATGTTGATGGGATCGTCGCAGGACAACTCGCTCTCGCGAACCCGGAATTCCTCGTGGAGATCCGGAGTCCCGCGCCCGATCAGGGCGTCCCAGCTCGGGTCACCGATGTAGACGGTCTCCCGCAACTGCGGGCATCTGCCGCGCACTTCCTCGACCATCGCCCGGTAGTCGCTGGTCTTGTGGCTGAGGGAGGCGAAGAGCAGCGAGATGCCGGCCTGCTGGAGGACGTACTCGACCTCGTGGGTGCGGTAGGCCGGGTTGATGTTCACCATGACCGCGCCGATGCGGGCGGTGGCGTACTGGACGAGCACCCATTCCGGGCAGTTGACCGCCCAGATGCCCACCCGGTCGCCCTTGGCGATGCCGGTGGCCAGCAGCGCGTACGCCAACTCGTCGACGTCCGCGGAGAACTGGGCGTACGTCCAGCGCCGCCCGGACGGCACGTCGACGAGCGCCTCCCGGTCCGGCCAGGCCGCGACCGCCCGGTCCAGGTTGGTCCCGATGGTGTCGCCGAGCAGGGTCGTCGCGCTGGTCCCGTGCGCGTAGGAGAGTGCGCTCACCGGAAGTCCTCCTCGCGGTACTCGGCGTCCGAGCCGGCGGCCGTGGCCTCGCGCAGCTCGATCCGGCGGATCTTGCCGGAGATGGTCTTGGGGAGCGTGCCGAACTCCAGACGGCGGATGCGCTTGTACGGCGCGAGGACCGTCCGCGAGTGTTCGAAGAGCATCTTCGCCAGGTCGGGGCCCGGCTCGTGGCCCGCCGCGAGGACGATGTACGCCTTCGGGACGGCGAGCCGCAGTGCGTCGGGGGCCGGGACGACGGCCGCCTCCGCCACCGCCTCGTGCTCCAGCAGGGCGCTCTCCAGCTCGAAGGGCGAGATCTTGTAGTCGGAGGCCTTGAACACGTCGTCGGCGCGGCCGACGTAGGTGATGTATCCGTCCTCGTCCCGGGAGCCGATGTCACCGGTGCGGTAGTAGCCGCCCGCCATCGCCTCCGCCGTACGGTCGGCGTCGCCGTGGTAGCCGGTCATCACGCCCACCGGTCGCGCCGACAGATCGAGCGCGATCTCCCCCTCGACCGCCCCGGGCGCACCCGTGACCGGGTCGAGGAGTTCGACGCGGAAGCCGGGACTGGGCCGTCCCATGGAGCCCGTCTTGAGCTGCTGCCCGGGGCTGTTGGAGACCTGGACGGCCGTCTCGGTCTGCCCGAAGCCGTCCCGGATGGTGACGCCCCAGGCGCGCCGCACCTGTTCGATGACCTCCGGGTTCAGCGGCTCACCGGCGGCGACGGCCTCGCGTGGCGGGGTGCGCAGCTGCGTCAGGTCGGCCTGGATGAGCATCCGCCAGACCGTGGGCGGCGCGCAGAAGGTGGTGACGCCCGCCCGGTCCATCTCCGCCATCAGCCGGCCCGGGTCGAAGCGCGTGTAGTTGTGGATGAAGACGGTCGCCTCCGCGTTCCAGGGCGCGAAGAGGTTGGACCAGGCGTGCTTGGCCCAGCCGGGCGAGGAGATGTTCAGGTGCACGTCGCCGGGCTTGAGCCCGATCCAGTACATCGTCGACAGATGACCGATCGGGTAGGAGGCGTGGGTGTGTTCGACGAGCTTGGGGCGGGCGGTGGTGCCGGAGGTGAAGTAGAGCATCAGGGGGTCGTCGGAGTGGGTGACACCCTCCGGCTCGAAGTTCGCGTCGGCGGCGTACGCCTCCTCGTACGGCCGCCAGCCGGGCCGGGCTCCCCCCACCGTGATCCGGGTGTAGCGACCGGGCACCTCGTCGAACTTCTCGGCGTCCTCGGCGCGCGCGATCACATGCCGGATGCGGCCGCGCTCGACCCGGTCGCGCAGGTCGGCGGGGCCCAGCAGGGTGGTCGCGGGGATGACGACGGCGCGCAGCTTCATCGCGGCGAGGGCCGTCTCCCACAGCTCGACCTGGTTGCCGAGCATGACCAGCACGCGGTCCTCGGCGCGTACGCCCCGCGCGCGCAGCCAGTTGGCCACCCGGTTCGAACGCTCGGAGAGGGCGGCGAAGGAGAATTCGGCGCGCTCTGCGTCCTCCTCGACGATGTGCAGGGCGGTGCGGTCGTTGCCCCGTGCGATGACGTCGAACCAGTCGAGCGCCCAGTTGAAGGACTCCGGGCGGGGCCAGTCGAAGCCCTCGTACGCCGTGGCGTAGTCCGCACGGTGCTCCAGCAGGAAGTCCCGCGCGGCGCGGAACTCGTCCGTCGCACCGTTCGTCACCGTCATGTGTCCTCCTCGTTGCCGCACAGCCGCCTTCGACAAAGGCCCCTAGCATCGTGTATTCCGTGATGGAGGTCTCACCACCCCCGAACGGGGGTACGCCGCGACGAAGGGGCGAACACGTGGCAGCAGACACGGCCGAGGCGGTGGAATTGCGTGGTGCGCTGGTACGACTGCGGCGCGCCACGGGGCTGCCGGTCGCCTTCGGCGGCCTCGTCGAACCCGGTCGCGCCCAGGTACGTATCAGCGAACTCAGTGGTACGGCGACGCCCGCACTCAGCGCCCTCGCCGTGTCCTCGGGCAACGGCCTGGGCGGCAAGGCCGTCGCGCTGGCCCGGCCCTGCGCGGTGACGGACTACTCCGCCTCCCGGCAGATCAGCCACGAGTACGACGTGGCGGTCGCCACCGAGGGCCTGTGCTCCGTGATCGCCGTACCCGTCGTCGTACGCCGCCGGGTGCGCGGGGTGTTGTACGGCGCCCTGCGCACGGCCCAGCCCCTGGGTGACCGCACGCTCGGCGCGGCGGTGGCGGCGGCCCGGGACGTGGAGCAGGCGCTGGTCGTACGGGACGAGGCGCAGGGGCTGCTGACCGTCGCCCGGGAGCCCGAACCGGCGGTCGGGAGCCCCGCGTGGGAAGAGGTCCGCGAGGCGCACGGGGCGCTGCGGGCACTGGCGCCGCGCATCGTCGACCCGGCGCTGCGGGCCGAACTGCTCGACGTGTGCGGGCGGCTGGCGGGTGCGGCGGCGTCCGACGCCCGGACGCCTCGCGTCGACCTCGCCCCGCGCGAGGTGGACGTTCTCGCCTGCGTCGCGGCGGGAGCCACCAACGGGGTTGCCGCCGAGCGGTTGGGGCTGCGGCCGGAGACGGTCAAGGGGTATCTGCGCTCGGCCATGCGCAAGCTCGGTGCGCACACGCGGTGGGAGGCGGTGGTCGCCGCGCGGCGGGTCGGGCTGTTGCCGTAGCTTCCGGCTGCCCCGGCTTCGGCCGCTCCGCGGGCTCTTCTCCGCCGCTCCGCGACGATTTCCCACCCAACCGCCCCTTATGACCGCTTCACGGCCCCCCATTCCGGCCGCTCCGCGACCCCCGCCTGGCGTTCTTCATTCAGGCGACGACGTCCTGAAATACGTTATGCCAACACTCTTGTTATTTCCCTCACCACCGTGAGACTCCGAAATTCAAAGAGTCGTTGCCTAATATTGGCTCGGACACGACATGCGAGGGGAGCGGTGACCGTGCGAGGGGACTTCAAGGAGCCTGCGAGACCCCGCCCCGACCTGGTCATCGGCCGGGAGGAGCTCTTCGCGGGCGCCCGCGAGCAGCTCTCCGACGGAGGCAGCGTGCTGGTGCACGGCCCCGCGGGAATAGGAAAGTCCACCGTTCTGCGTGCGCTGGCAGCGGAATGCGCCGAATCTGCACACACCGTCTTGCGCTGCTCGGCGACCGAGTCCGAATCCCATCTGCCCTTCCTCGCCCTGGCCGACCTCCTCGGCCTGGTGGTGGACCAGGTCTCCGACCGGCTGCCCGCCCCGCAGCGCACCGCCCTCGAATCGGCCCTCACCGGCCGCGGGGAATCGACCCTGCAACGCGACGGCCTCGCCCTGCGCCTCGCGGTCCTCTCCGTGCTGCGCGCGCTGGCAGCCCAGGGCCCGGTCCTGATCGTCGCCGACGACCTCCAGTGGCTGGATCCGGCCAGCGCCGAACTGCTCGGCTTCGCCGCCCGCAGGCTCGGCGAGATGCCCGTACGGATGCTGTCCGCGGTGCGCACCGACACCGAGCCACGGGACCAACAGCACGATCGCCATCTACGCGCGTCCCCGCCGGACACCCTGGCCGTGCGGCTCAACCCGCTCTCCCGCGCGCAGGTCGCCGAACTCCTCGGCCGGCGCGGCTACACCGGGCTGCCCCGCACGACCGTCCGCGACATCCACCGCACCAGCGGCGGCAACCCGCTCTTCGCACTGGAACTCGGCCGCGCGCTCGCCGAGAATCCCGCCCGGCCGAGCCCCGGCGAACCACTGCCCGTGCCGACCTCGTTGCGCGCGCTCGTGCTCAGCCGTCTGGAGATGCTCTCGGCCGAGGCCCGCCACACCCTGCTCGTCGCGAGCGCGGGCGCCCGCCCCACGCTGGCGCTGCTGCACGCGGCCGGGCGCGAGAACGCCGAGGCCGAGACCGCGCGCGCCGCCTCGCTCGGGCTGCTGGCGACCGAGCGCGAGACACCGGGCATCCGGTTCGCGCATCCGATGATCTCGGCCGCCCTGTACGCGGAGGCGAGCGCCCAGGAACGCCGCGCCGCCCATGCCGCGCTCTCCACGGCCGCCTCCGACCCCATCGAACGGGCCCGGCATCTCGCCCTGGCCACCACCGGTACCGATCCCCAGGTCGCCGCCCGGCTCGGGGAGGCGGCGGCTGTGGCCAGGGACCGGGGCGCGCCCTCGGTCGCGGCCGGGCTCGGGCTGCTCGCGGCCCGGCACACTCCCCCGGAGACCGTTCCCGGCCCGGACGAGCGGCGGTTGCAGGCCGCCGAGGACGCGCTGACCGCCGGGGAGTCGGACCTCGCGCGGGACATCGCCCGCGACGCGCTCCGCCGGGTCACCGCGCCGGCCGAGCGCGTGCGCGCCTGGATGGTCGTCATCGACGCGGCGGGGCAGGCCATGGCCGAGGTCGACGCGGTCTTCCCGCAGGCCCTCGCCGACGCGGGCGAGGATCCCCGGCTGCTCGCGCTCGTGCGCTACCAACTCGCCTGGCGGGCCCTGCTGGTGGAGGGCGAGATGGCCAAGGGCCGCGAGGAGGCCGCGATCGCCGCCCAGCTCGCCGCCCGCGCCGGGGACCGGCCCACCGAACTCCTCGCGCTCGGCTTCCAGGCCCAGATGGAGACTCTGATGGGCCATCCGGGCGCACCCGCCACCATCCAGCGGGCGATGCGCGAGCCGCAGGACCCCCGGGTGGCGTGCGACCACAACGGCGCCGGCGCCGCCCGCTTCCGCTGGCTGATCATGGGCGACCAGCTCGCCGAGGCCCGCACCACGATCACCGCCCTGCTGCGCGAGGTGCGGCGGCGCGGGATGGTCGAGAGCGAGGTGCACTTCCTGCGCGGGCTCGCCGAGACCGAGCTGCGCTCCGGGCACTGCGGGCGGGCGCTCGACCTGGCCCGGGAGAGCCTGCGGCTGGCCCGCGACACCGGGATCGGCGAGGCGGCCACCGCCATGTTCACCTCGCTCGCCGAGGCCGCGGGCGGTGACGTCGACCGGGCGCTGGCGCTGGCCCGGGAGGCCGTGGACCGCGCCGAGGAGGACGGCGACCTGGTCTACCTCTCCCGAGCCCTGGGCGCCCTCGGGCACGCCCAGCTGGTGGCCGGGGACTCGCTCGCGGTCGTGCAGTCCCTGCGGCGGGTACGGGAGCTGGAGGAACGGCTCGGGGTCACGGACCCGGCCCGGGGGCGCTGGCACGGCGACCTGGCCGAGGCGCTGGTGCGGATCGGTGAGCCGGTCGAGGCGCAGGACGTCATCGACGCCACGCGGGCGCAGGCGCTGCGGCTCGGGCGGGAGAGCGTGCTCGCCGTGCTCGACCGGGCGGAGGCGCTGGTGCGGGCCACGCGCGGTGAACAGGGGCCCGCGGTACGTCAGCTGACGGCCGCTCAGGACCGGCTGGGCAAGCTGGGCTACGGCCTGGAGGAGGCCCGGGCGGCGTACGCCCTCGCCGGGCTGCGCACCCACCGGCCGGGGCCGACCTCCTACGACGAGGCGACGCGGCTGTTCCGCCGCTGCCGGGCGCTGCCGTGGCTGCGGCAGGTGGAGTCCGCGAGTGCGGCCGGTCCCGCGGTGGCCCCGGCCACGACGCCGCTCGCTCCCGCCGCGCTCGAGGGCCTCGCCGCGACGGAGCGTCAGGTCGCGGCGCTGGTCATGGAGGGCGCGACCAACCGGGAGATAGCCGCGCGGCTGTTCATCAGCGTGAAGACCGTCGAGGCGACGCTGACGCGGGTGTACCGGAAGCTGGGGATCCGGTCGCGGGTGGACATCGTTCGGCTGGCTGCGGGGCGCCGGAGCGGGTGAATTTTTCCGCCTCCACCGGCCCGCGGCCGAAGGTTCGGTGGCTAAACCCCGTGTCTCTCAAGCAAGGGTTTTCCCTCCCGCAACTCGCCTAGGGGGTTCCCCTCTTGGATGCGGAACGTTCCGCCTTCTAGCGTGAGCGTCGTGCCGCTCGCTCGGGCACACGGCGTCAGCCCACAGACGCCGTGCCTCACCCCCCACACCCGCGCGTCCCCCCACCGGCAACATCTGAGGAGATCCATGTTCGGGCTCAACCGTGCCAAGAAGACCGCCGCTCTCTGTGTGGCCACCACTGCCGCCGCCGCGACCGCTCTTCTCGGCGCACCTGGCGCCGTCGCCGCCCCCCAGCCGATCGTCGGCGGCACGACGACGACCACCACCGCGTACCCGTTCATGATGCAGATCACGGACGCCTCGCAGAACCAGTTCTGCGGTGGCACCCTGGTCGCGGCCAACAAGGTGGTCACCGCCGCCCACTGCATGGTCGGCGAGACCACGAGCAGCGTCCGCGTCGTCGGCGGCAGAACCTACCTCAACGGCACGAACGGCACCGTCAGCAAGGTCAGCAAGATCTGGATCAACCCCGACTACACCGACGCCGCCAACGGCGACGACGTGGCCGTACTGACTCTGTCGACGTCGATGTCGTACACCCCGGCGTCGTACGTGGCCTCCACGGACACCGGCGTGTACGCCACCGGCGCCACCGCCCGCATCATCGGCTGGGGCACCACCTCGGAGAGTGGCAACTCCTCCAACCAGCTGCGCACCGCCACCGTCCCGATCGTGTCCAACTCCAGCTGCGCCACCTCCTACGGCTCCGACTTCGTGGCCAGCGACATGGTCTGCGCCGGTTACACCAACGGCGGTACCGACACTTGCCAGGGTGACAGCGGCGGCCCGCTGCTCATCGGCGGCGTCCTCGCGGGCATCACCTCCTGGGGCAACGGCTGCGCCGAGGCCGGCTACCCGGGCGTCTACACCCGCCTGACGACCTTCTCGAACCTGGTGAAGACGCAGATCAACTCATAGCCGACTGCCCCCGGTGACTGTTCGTCAGTCACCGGCGGCCGACGGGCTCCCGGACTCCTGAGCACCCCTCAGGTGAAAGCCAGGGGGCGTTGCGAGCCTCCACGAGCGGCCCGCAACGCCCCCTATCCACTTCCCCCCTTTCTTCCCCCCGTTCCCCCCTTCTACTTGTCGGCGGTCAGCTTCCCCGCGCTGCCCCAACTGTCCGCCGGCACCTCGTGGATCCAGACGTGCACGCTCTCGGCGGGGATCCTGTACGCGTCGACGAAGGCGTCGGTGACGCGTTTGACGAGGTCCCGCTTGAGCTCGACGTCGCGCGGACCCTGCTGGATGGTGACGATGGGCATGGCTGAACTTCCTCTCCTGGGGCGGCTTGGGCCGCTTTCCGGCTACAGGTTCAGTTCATCGCGCGGGGACTCGTCGACCAAGAAGCGGACCGCGACCGCAGCGATCAGTTCTCGTGATCGCCGCAGGCCGCGAGCAGGGCGTCCAGGTGCGGCGTCGGCGTCGAGCCGTGCACGGCGAGTCCCGTGGTGAGCGCGAGTCCCGGTGCCCGGAAGGGGACGAAGGCGACCCGGGGGCTGTGCAGGACGCGGGCGTGCGAGGCGTAGACGACCGTCCACAGCGGCCGGGTACCGATGCTGGCGAGGGTGTCCTGCAAGGAGCCACTCACCGGTCCGGGCAGAGGTTCGAAGCCGGCGTCGTGACAGGCCCCGACGACCAGGTCGACCAGGGCGGGGTTGGTCCGGCGCGCGGTCAGGCTCAGCGGGAGTGGGGCCAGTTCGGCGAGGTCGATCCCGTCGCGGGCGGCCAAGGGGTGCCCGGCGGGCAGCACGGCCACCAGCGGATCGGGCCACAGCGGCAGCACGCGTACGCCTGGCAGGGGCTCCGCGCCCCGTACGAACGCGGCGTCGAGGCGACCGTCCACGACCCGCGCGAGCCGCTCCTGCGCGGGAAGCGAGACCAGCTCGACCTGGACCGCGGGCTTCCGCCCGGCAAAGCCCGCGAGCACCCGGTCCAGGTGAGCGCCGAGGCCGGTACTGGTGCCCAGGCGCAGCACCTCGGCCGGGGCGACCGCCGCGCGGGCCCGGTCCACGGCGGCGAGCACCGCCCGCGCCTCGGGCAGCAGCCGCTCCCCCGCCCCCGTCAGCCGTACGTGCCGCGGTGAACGGTCGAACAGCTCGGCGCCCAGCTCCCGCTCCAGCCGCTGTATCTGCTGGCTGACGGCCGACTGCACGATGTGCAGACGCTCCGCCGCCCGCCCGAAGTGCAGTTCCTCGGCGACCGTGACGAAGTAGACGAGTTGCCGCAGTTCCATGTCCGGGACTGTAGGGCCCCTGTTTGAATGGCGGCCGTTGGGGGTGATGGACATGGTGTCCACGGACCGGTTCCTGGCGTTCGCGGCGATGTCGCTGCTGGTGATCGTGATTCCCGGGCCGAGTGTGCTGTTCGTGATCGGGCGGGCGCTCGCGCACGGCCGGCGTACCGCGGTGATGACCGCGCTGGGCAATGTCGTCGGCTCGTATCTGCTGGTGGCCGCGGTCGCCTTCGGGATCGGCTCGCTGGTGGAGCGCTCGCTGACCGTCTTCCTGGTGGTGAAGCTGGCGGGTGCCGCGTATCTGATCGTGTTGGGGGTGCGGGCGTTCAGACACCGCAAGGAGATGCAGGCCTCGGCGTTGCGGCAGGAGCCCACGGCCGCGGCGCGCGGCGATCTGCGGACCGTCCTGGACGGCGCTCTCGTCGGCCTCACCAACCCCAAGGGGCTGGTCTTCTTCGCGGCGGTGCTGCCGCAGTTCGTGGACCACTCGGCGGGGCGGGTGCCCGTGCAGATGCTGATGCTCGGTCTGATCCCGATCTCCATCGGGCTGGTCACCGACACCCTGTGGGGGCTGACGGCGTCGGCGGCCCGCTCCTGGTTCGCCGGCTCGGACCGTCGGCTGTCGCTGATCGGGGGCGCGGGCGGCTGCACCCTGATCGGGCTCGGGGTGACGGTGGCGGTGACGGGTCGCGCGGACTGAGTCCTGCGGTCACATGACGTACGCGGCCACGGTCCCGAAGCGGATGTCGTACGACGCCGACGCGCCGGACAGCGTCCGGAGCAGCCCCTCGGCCTCCGCCACCACCTCCTCCCGCTGGACCTTCGTGAGCCGGCCGAGGGGTTCGATGGTGAGTACGTCCCCCTCCTGCCGCCACAGGCCCCCCAGGAAGCCGTCGACGAGCAGCGTGCAGTACGCCTGGTTGCCCGCCCAGGTACGCCCTTTGAGACCGGCGGGCACCACCCGGGAGCGGTCGGCGTGCGAGAGGAGCAGGTTGTCGAACTCGGGCAGGAAACGGGGCGGGGCCGGGGTGTCGGCGTCGGGGCGGGGCGCGTCGGGGAGGTCGAAGAGTTCGACGCCGTTCTCGTCACGGAAGGTGAGCAGTCGCGGGCGGAGTCGTTCGAAGGCCTCGCGCAGCCGGGTCAGCCCCGCCCAGGTCTGCATGTCCTTCACGGAGGCGGGCCCGAACGCGGCGAGGTAGCGCAGGACGGCCGCGTCGGGGCCCGGGGACGGCTCGGTGGGACGGCCCAGCCAGTGTTCGGCGGTGGTCAGCGCGACCTGGCCGCTGCGGCCCCACAGTCCGCGCGGGGTGACCTGGACGAGCGGCAGCCGGCAGCGGGCGGCGACCGAGAGCGCGAAGGGGTCGGCGTCCGGCCAGTGCACGAGCAGTTCCTCACGCAGCTGTTTCATCGTGCGCGGCTCGGCCTCCACCAACTCCCGTGCGATCACGGCGAGCCGGTCCAGGTCGACACCGGCGAGCCCCTCGCGGAAGTTGTTCAGCTCCCGGTCGCGGGCCCCCTGCACGAGCGGTCGCAGGGTGAGGGCGTCGTCGGCGGTGTGGGTGTGGATGGTGGAGCGCAGGGTCACGATGCGGACGACGGCACGGTCCTCCATGGCCGTCGACAGCTCCTCGGGCCGGAACCCTTCCAGTCGGGCCGCGAGGGCGTAGTACGGCGGCTTCACGTTCTGCGCCTGAAGACCCACCAGGTGCCGCACGGCGTCCGTGACGCCATGCCCGGCGGAGCGGCGCAGGAGGAGCTGGCGGGCGAGGGTCGCACGGTTGAGGGCGCGGGGGTCGAGTACGGGTGCGGTGTGGGCGCCGATACCGCGGCTCCTGGTCCCACCCCCGCCGCCCGCCTTCCCACGCCCGCTGCCGTCCACGCCGCTCGTCTTCGTCTTCGTCTTCGCCGTCGCCCTCGTCGTCATGCTGTGCACGCTATCGGGGCTTGCGGACACCTTCTGTCCGCAAGCCGTGAGGCCCTTCACGGGCACGCCCGCCCGGACGGTACGCCCATTGCCCGCCCGCGACATTTGACCCGTATATCCTTCTGCATGATCACAGCGACGTACCTGCGACTTGGGAGGCAGCCGCAATGTCCGAGCGACGCCCCCGTCCGACCGCCAAGAACGGCAGAAAGCCCGTCTGGCGACGCGCCCTGAACCCGCCGGCCGCGACCGGCGTGACACCGCCGGCGCCGCGCGCCGACCCGCCGGAGCCGGAACCCGCCGCCGCCAGCGTCGTACAGGCGGCGCTGTACCGCGACGGCGTACGGGTCTCGACCCCCGCCTCCCTGGCCGACACCTTCCGGGAGCTGCGCGACCAGCCGTCCGGCATGGCATGGATCGGCCTGGCCCGCCCCACGGAGGCCGAACTCCTCTCCCTGGCGGCCGAGTTCGATCTGCATCCACTCGCCGTCGAGGACGCGATGGAGGCACACCAGCGTCCGAAGCTGGAGCGCTACGGCGACACGCTCTTCGTCGTCCTGAGCGCGGCCCGCTATCTGGACGCGGCCGAGGAGGTCTACTTCGGCGAACTACACGTCTTCGTGGGCCCCGACTTCGTGATCACCGTCCGGCACGGCGCGGCGCCGGACCTGTCGGCAGTGCGCCGCCGCATGGAGGACACCCCGGAACTGCTGAAACTCGGCCCCGAGGCCGTCCTCTACGCGATCCTCGACTCCGTGGTCGACGGCTACGTCCCCGTCGTCACCGGCGTCCAGAACGACATCGACGAGATCGAGACCGAGGTCTTCCGCGGCGACCCCGAGGTGTCGCGCCGCATCTACGAACTCTCCCGCGAAATGGTCGAGTTCCAGCGCGCCACCCGCCCGCTGGTCGGCATGCTGCACGGCCTGATGGCGGGTTTCGCCAAGTACGGCACCGAAGAGGAACTCCAGCGCTACCTCCGCGACGTCGCCGACCACGTCACCCACACCAGCGAACGCGTCGACGGCTTCCGCCAGGCCCTCACCGACATCCTCACCGTCAACGCCACCCTCGTCACCCAGCAACAGAACGCCGAGATGCGCGCACTGGCGGAGGCGGGCTTCGAGCAGAACGAGGAGATCAAGAAGATCTCGTCGTGGGCGGCCATTTTGTTCGCGCCGACGTTGGTGGGGACGATCTACGGGATGAACTTCAGGGAGATGCCGGAGTTGCACTGGGTGCTCGGATACCCCTTCGCTATCGTTCTAATGGCTATCGTATGTACCAGTTTGTACGTCATCTTCAAGCGGCGGGATTGGCTCTGAGTAATCAGCCGCGCGAGCGCGTGCCCCGCGGACCAGAAGCAACCAGGACGCGCGTCATGGCCTCTCTCGGGCCGCTGGGGAGAATGAGATGCGCTCCGCTTCAGCCGGTTCTCCCCGCCGCGAGCCAACGGCCTTGTTGAATCTTCGGACATCAGCATCAACGGCGGACGCCGATCATCACGGAGGGTAACCGCACTTCCAGACCGGAACGCCAAAGAGGGGCGCAGCAAATGCTGCGCCCCTCTTCTCGTAGGCGTCCAAGTATCGTGCCCACTACCCGGCCGTGTCCCGGTCGCTCCGGTTGAGGAGTGCGTCGATGGCACCACGCCCCTTCCCCGGGCATGAAGTGGGCGTAGAAGTCGAGGGTGATGGTGGGAGTCGAGTGGCCAAGCCACCGAGCGAGCGTGACCACGGACTCGCCCGCTTCCAGAATGACCGACGCGTATGTGTGCCGCAGCACGTGGAAGCCGTCCTTGCGAGACGCCTACCAGCGTTCCCCCTCATTCCGCACCGGGAGGGTCTGCTGCAGGGTTGGGTGACAGGTCAAGATGTCACCCGATCGTGCGGCAGACCCGACCCAGGCTGTGGCGCGGGAGTTGAGCCGTCTGGTTGCAAGGGTGGTGGCGTGTTCGATGTCGTCGCGGTTGGCGAACGAGCGGCCGGCGAGGGCGGCTTTACGGAAGATACGCCATCAGCCTTCCTGCAGGTTGAGTCAGCATGCTCCGACGGGGATGAAGGCGTCGTGGATGCGGGGATGGTCCTCGAGCCAGGTCCGGGTGGACAGGCTGTTGTGACTGGACAGGTTGTCGGTGATGATCCAGAGCTCGCCGGTCGGGTTGGCGTCTTCAATCTGTTGCAGGAACTGCTGGTAGAAGACGCTGTTACGGGAGGAGGCGGCCATGGTGATCTGCTGGCCGCCCCAGACGCGTAAGGCCCCGTATACCAAGGTTTTCTCCGTTCCGCGGCTGTAGTCGAGTTCCGCCTTGATCCGGTGTCCGTCGGGTGACCAGGCGGGTGCGGGCGGAAAGGTCCGCGGGATCACCGGCCCAGCTCGTCGGCGCAGATCACCGCCGCGTCGTCGGGCGGGTGGGTGTAGAGGCCGATGATCCTCGTCCTTTTGGGACGAAGTCCGGGTCCTTCGAGCGGGTCCAGGACCGGGTGCGGCGCCAGCGCACGCCTTCGGCGAGCAGGATGCGTCTGACCTGTGAGCGGCCTACCTCGATCCCTTCGGCCCGTGCCGCTGCGGCCAGGGAATCCAGGGTCCACTCGGATGGCCCGGTTTCGTCGAAGGCCCATAGCTCCCCGACGGGCTCCGCCCTCAGCCGGCCCGGTGGCACGGTCTTGACCAGGGAGATGATCCTTGACCGTTCTTCCTCGGTGATCCGCCCCTTGCGGCCCTGCCCGCCCAGATCATCCAGCCCCTGCAGGCCCGAGCCGTTGAAGCGGTCCAGCCAGCACCGAACCGTCTTCTGACTACAGCCCAGTTCCACCGCGATCGCCGGCGCGCGCAGCCCCGACCAACTCAGCTCGATCATCCGGGCCCGCATCACCACATCCCGCGGAACCTTCCAGGCCCGCGACAACCGGCGAACGACGCCCCGTTCGTCTTCGTCACGCCCCGGTCGTGCCCGTAAAACCATCGTCCAGCACCCGCCCCCGAGCACCCTCAACTACCCCGCCACCAGGACATATACCCAGCGAAAGAGGAATCCAGCAGCAGTAGTCGGCGTCCCGCTCCTTGCTGCTGTCGTGCGATGATCGTTCGCAGTGCCACGAGGTCCGCCTCACGATCGCGGCGCAGACGTCCCCGACCGTCCGCATCGAGATCGGCGCGGCGGACGACCAACTGCAAGCCAGGGCGGGAACCTCGGCGTCACGGCGGGCGTCGTACAGAACTTGCGCCGCCAACGCGGAAGGACAGCGTTACGGCAGTCAGTCGGCCCAGCGCGTCGTACTGCTCGGTCGCCACGTATCCGCCGGATCGGGTCGGCTGACAGGAAGCGGCCGTTGGCCGGGTCGTATTCGCGGGCGCCCAGGCTCTCAAGGCTGGTGGCGGAGTCGGGGGTACCGCCGATATGGCCCTTGTCGCCGGGCCAGGTGGTGGGAGCGGTGCCGCGGATGCCGCCGAAGGGGAGGTACTGGCGGCGGGTGACGGTCAGGGTCTGGTAATCGATGGCCAGGCTGTCCGTGCCCTGCCGGTCAGGGACCAGGTTCTGGATGTCACCGGTGGGCGCAGCCTCTAAGCTCACGCAGCATGATCTTGCTGAGTGATCCGCAGGTGATGGACATCCCGGTGGCGGACTGTGGCGACCCCCTCGTGGAGATCGCCACCATTGCGGAGATAACACTCGACCCTAGGGAACGAGATGAGGCCGGGGCATATGGACGGGTCAGAGCCGGCGTGCTGAAACGCCTTGGCTCGGCCTCCACCAGACTCCCCGCAGGCATCGGGCTCCTCATCGTCGAGGGACACAGAAGCCCCGCTGAGCAGGCACGTCGTTTCGCACTGTATGAGGACCGTCTGCGCTGCTCGGGCATCACGGACCCGGGAGATCGTCGGCGTCGAGCCAGCGCTTTCGTCTCCCCGGTCGAGGTGGCTCCGCACTGCGCCGGCGCGGCTGTGGATCTGACGCTTGTCGACTCGGATGGCGTCGAATTGGATCTGGGCGGTGCGGTGAATGGACACCGCACCGGCGACGAAGAGTTGTGTCCGTTCGATGCCCCAGGCCTGTCTCAGACCGCACGCGACAACCGCAAGCTCCTGGCCCAGTGCCTGTACGCAGAAGGCTTCGCCAACTACCCCAGCGAGTGGTGGCACTGGTCCTATGGGGACCGATACTGGGCGCTCATGACCGGTGCCCCTGCCGCCATCTACGGACCGATCTGACCCCCTATCCGGCGCCCGCCACCCGTGCCTGCCCGCCCACCACTACGGCCGCGTACACCGGCCGCGCCGCGCGAGCAGCCCGACAGCACTTCGCACACGCCGGTGGCCGGACCCGAGGGCTCGGCCACCGGCACGAGAGACGACACTACAACGCGACTTCCCCCATCGCCCACGTTCGCCTCTACACCCACCCCACCCATCCCAGCGCCGTGACCACCGTCCTGACCGGCACCCACGCCCACGTTGCCCACCTGGGTCTGGAGGCAGCCGACTGGACCGTCGTCGCCGACAGCTTCCCAGTCCTGGTCCGCATCGACCACGCGGAGTGCTCGCCCAGTCTCCAGATCTGTGGCGCTGACTCTCCAGCCCTGTGGCGCTCAAACGCGGCGTGTGGCGCTATATCCGCATCCCCGGACTGCGCGAACTCCGCCTCGACGTCGCCCTGCGCCAGGCCCTCTCACCCGGACACCAATCCCCCGGCGCCCCGGTCCCGGACGGCCGCCCGGCTCGAAGAACAAACTGAAGGCCACCCGCCCCGCCTACCGCGGGGATCGCAAGGAGTAACGAAAAATCTCAAATCATAATTTAACCCCGAGTGACCATGAGAAGCCTTTCGGGCACAGCGGGTGACAATGATCACTTTGGGCTGCTCGCATCAGGGGTCCCTCCGCAGAGCGGCTACGCTCCTGACGAAGACCAACACTGCCTCGCCAAGGCCGACTCGGGTCGGCGACGGATCGGGTGCGTGTGTGTGGGGGCACGAAACGAAGGAGAACCCCGCGTGGGCCACCTGGCCGCCGTCCGCGTGTTGCGAAACGTCGCCCCTCAGATCATCGCGGAGTACCACGCCGCCCTGAACGACATCGGCAGCCCGCTGGTCGCACGCTCCGAGGTCTGGGCCCAGTGTCGCCGGCAGGCCGCAGCCATTCTTCAAGACTGCGCGATCGCTGTGGATCGTGACGTGCCGCAGGCCACAGGAGACGACTACACCCGGCTTCTCGGGGCGCATCGAGCCCTGCAGGGGATCCCGGTCGCCGAGTCGGTGCGCGCCGCGGATCTGCTCTGGCAGGCTGCCCAGCCGTTCCTGGAGGAGGCCGCCCGGGCGGAGGCCGCGCCCCAACGGGACGCGGCCTACCGCGCCCTGGAAGCCGCCTTCCGCACCGCCACCATGCACCGCCTTTACGTCGGAGCCCTGGGACACGAGCAGACCCCCGCCGTATCGGCGGCGAACTCCACGCTCACACCCGGCCCTGACTCATTCGCCGTCACCGCGTCCCCGTCTGGCTCATCTGCGGATGCGCTCACCCGGCGTGAGTTGGAAATACTGGGCTTGGCGGCCGACGCGTTGACCAACAAGGAGATCGCCGCCAGCCTCGGCATCACGGAGGTGACCGTCAAGCGTCACCTGGCGAACGCCTACGCCAAACTCGGCGCACGATCCCGGCTGGACGCGGTCCGCAGGCTCCGCAGAGGCGCGCACCCGCGGCCGGGGGGCATGGGGCGGTTACCGGCTGGCCGCGCGAACTAGCAACAGCACCAACATCGCCGCGTTGGCCGCGTATTGGACCACCATAAACGCCCGGTAGGCGCCCCGGCGCTCTTGGCGCGCCGCGTCCCTCCCGGGCAGCTTCCGCAGCCGGAATGCCACCCAGACGCTGCCGATCGCCAGCGGGACCGTTCCGACCAGCACCGCGGGCGCCCACAGTGAGGCGGCCAGCCCGCAGCAACCCACTGTCAGTGCCCCGGTCAGTGCCAGCCGGCGGGCCGTGGCGGCGCCGTGCACAGCCGCCACCGTCCGCCGACCGGCACTGGCGTCCCCCTCCGCGTCGCCGAGGTCTTTGACCACCGCGCCCACGAGTCCCATCCACGCCGCCATGACCCCGGCGAAGACCCACGCCTCAAGTCCGGCCGAGTGACCGGCCGCCTGGGCGCCCGCCGCGTACGTGGTCAGCCCCAACCCGGTCACAATCAGCGCGCAGGCCCAACTGGAGCGCTTGGCCGCGATCGGTGGCACCGAGTAAGCGGCACCCAGCGCCAAGAAGAGCAGGATCCACCAGATGAGCCCCGGGACGGCAGCCAATGCGACCACCACAGCTGCCGCCGCGAACGCCCCGGTGGTGACACTCGCGACGCGGACCGGGAGAGCGCCTCGGGCAATCGGGCGGACGGAGCCATTGGCGCGGTCCTCGGCAACGTCCATCACCCCGTTAAGCAGGTAGACGCAGACCACCGCGCACCACCAAACCGCCACGCCGAGCGGCCAGCGGTCGGAGCCGTCGCCCTGGGTCGCGGCAAATGCCCCGCCGACCGCGAACCGCAGCAGGAATACCACCTGCACCACAGGCCGCGCCTCCATCAGGGACAGCCCCAATATGCGGGCCGGCCGCTGAACATTGCTTTCCACTGATCCTGATACCGCTCACTCGCTCAAAAGATCTTCACGGCGACCTCAACGAACACCTCGAGGGCCGCCACAAGTATGTGGGTACCTGGCCTGGGCCCGGGCAAGGGTACCCAGGTTTCGATGGAAGGCCCGCCGCGCGGGAGGCCGGGAGTCATACCAAGGATGCAGAGAGTATGCAGACGGCATGGTCCTTTGGGTCCGGGGTGCGTTGCCAGGCGGTCGGCGAGACTCCAGGATCACCACGACCTCCTGTCAGGGCTGGGGGTTTGACCAGCGCTTCCTCGTAAGAGAGCCGGAGATCGTGCACACCTTCATGAATGTGAAGAAGACCATCGGGACGAGTACCTCCTTCTGGAAGAGGGCCGAGGCCGCTGGGCTCGGCCAGCTCACCGCGACTGCGGCGCGCGGCCCCTTCCTGGTGTCGGCGGATGACGGGCGGGAATTCCTGAACATGTCCTCGTTCTCCTACCTCGGCCTGGAGTCGCATCCGGCGATCGTCGAGGCAGCGGCGGAGACGGTGGTCAAGGTGGGGTCCCTGAACACCTCCACGTCCCGGATGCGCGCAGTCTTCGAGGTCCTGCGGGACACCGAGGAGATGCTCTCCGACCTCTTCCGCGTCGAGGTGCTGACCACGACCTCGTGCGCCGCTGCCGCCTGGCAGACTCTGCCGCTGGTCGCCTCGGGAGCCCTCACCGAGGGCGATCCGCCGCTCATGGTCTTCGACAAGAACGCACATTTCTGCCTGAACGCGATGAAGCCGAGCGTCGCCGACGAGACCCGCCTGTTGACGATCCCGCACAATGACCTCAATGCGCTCGAGGAACTCTGCAAAACACACCGCAACCTCGTCTACGTCGCCGACAGCGTGTACAGCACGGGCGGCTGCGCCCCAGTACGGCAGCTGCTGGAACTGCAGGACCGCTACGGGCTTTTCCTGCTGTTCGACGAGGCGCACGGACTGTCCAGCTGCGGTGCCCGCGGGCGCGGGCTCGTACTCGACACCATGGGGGAGATCAACGACCGCACGATCGTGATCACTTCGCTGAACAAGGGGTTCGCCGCATCCGGCGGGGCAATGTTCGTCGGCCGACGCGGGGACAGCGCACGCCGCGAGCTCTTCTTGTACGGGAGCGGGCCACTGATGTGGTCCCAACGGATCAACACGGCCGGACTGGGCGCAGTGCAGGCGTCCGCAGAGATCCACCGCTCCTCGGAACTGGACGACCTCCAGCGCCGACTGCGCGAGAACATCGACCACTTCGATGCCCTGGTGCCCAGTGAGAACCGGCACGACGGGCTGCCGATCCGCTTCGTGAGCGTCGGCGACGTCGAGCGGACGATCGGGATCGCGCAGCGTCTCTTCCAGGAGGGCTGCTATGTGGCCCCGCTCTTCTTTCCTGTGATCGCCCGCGGGCGATCCGGGCTGCGAGTCATGCTGCGGGCCGATATGGACCGAGCCGACATCACGCGATTCTCCGGACTGCTTCGGGAGTTCACCGCCACACCGGACGCCGGCGCCGCCGAGGTCCGGTGAACCGTGCGAGCGCATGCCGGAACACTCGACTCCGCCACCGTGGACCCCGAAAAGGAGCGACTGGGACGACCCTTCTGGTACCTCTGGACCGGCACCTGCCTCAACAAGGTCGGCCAGCTACTCCCGGCGTTCTTCACCCTGTACCTGGTCCACCAGCACCTGGCCACCGTGCAGACTGCGGGTTGGATCGTCGGCATACAAGGCGCCGGGTCGATCATCGCCTCGCTGCTCGGTGGCCTACTCAGCGACCGCTTCGGCTCCCGGCGCACGATCGTCTACTCCCAGCTGGCCACCGCGCTCTTTGCCGTCGCACTCGGCCTGGCGATGCCGCTGTGGGGACTGGCGGCGGTGGCGTTCCTCTCCGGATGCACCACCACGATCCATCGGCCGGCCGGAGCGGCGCTGGTCGCGGGGACGGTTCCGGCAAGCCAGCGGGCCCGGGCCTACGGGCTTCTCTACTGGGCGTCCAATATCGGGGTGGCGGTGGCTCCGACTCTGGTGGGCGCGGTGATGGTACTGGCGCCGCGCTTCATGTTCGCCCTCAACGCGGTCACCTCGGTGGCCTATGCCGTGATCGCCTCCAGGATTCCGGAGCCCACCGTCGGCGGCGGACGCAAGGGCGGGCTGCCGCACCGGACCTGGTTGCAGTCCTTTCGTCATGCGGTGAACCCTTTCGTCAGGCTGCCGATCGCCCCCTTCCTCTTCCTCAGCTTCGTCATATCTGCCATCTATCTGCAGTGCAGATCGGCTCTGCCGGTGGACATGGCGGCCCACGGACTGTCCCCCGGCGCCGTCGGGCTGGCGCTCTCGGTGAACGGCGTCCTGGTCGTGGTGCTGCAGCCGGTGGCCTCCCAGTTCTCCGGTCCGGCGAGACTGCTGCCGAAGCTCGTGCTCGCCTGTGGGCTCATCGGCCTCGGTTTCCTGCTACACGGCTTCTGGCATTCGGAGATCGGGTATGTCTGCTCGATCGGGGTCTGGACCCTCGGCGAGGTGGTCCTCGCCCCGCTCGGCTCCTGCCTGATCGCCCTGTGGGCCCGCTCGGAGGAGCAAGGGGCCTTTCAGGCCGCCAACTTCTTCGCCTGGAACCTCGGTCTGGCACTGGGCGCTCCGGTTGGGCTTTGGGAACTGGAGAACCTCGGCTCGACAACCTTCTGGACCGGAACGTTCGTGCTGGCACTGCTCGTCGCCATCGGCCACGCCGCACTGGCGAAGCACCACCCCTATGGAGAATTCGGTGAATGACACCAACGGCGTCAACGACGCCTTCCCCTACCGCCCCCGGTTGGTCCTCGTGGACGGTCCCGGCGGACCTACCCTCGACTGGTCGCTGCCCCGGCTGTGCGACCGGCATGAGGTCGCGGTGCTGTGGAAGCCCACCGGGGACGAGGCTGCGGACGCCGGAAAGCGGGACCTTTTCGACGAGTGGGGATGCCGGGCCACCGTCTTCAACACCGGCCAGGAGCTGGTAGAGAGGATCAAGAACGTCGCCCTCTCAGAGGGCGCCGAGGGCATCCTCTCGTTCAGCGAGCTGTGGGTCATCGAAGCCCATACCGCGGCCGCCGAGCTTGGCCTCCCGGCCAACCCCTTGGCCGCGATCCCGGCGATGCGGGACAAGTACCTCCAGCGTCGGCGGCTCGCCGAGGCCGGCGTCCCGGTGCCCCGGTTCGCGCTGGTGCGCAGCGCCGCGGAACTGCCTGAGGCGTACCGGCACGTGGGCGCACCGGCAATCTTCAAACCGGTGACCGGGGCGGGCAGCCTGGCCACCTACGCGGTCGACTCGGACACGGAACTGGACGAGCTCTGGGAGACCGCTCGGGCAGCGCATGAGAACGACCGGCGAGCCGGGCAGACCGCCACGTTCATACTGGAAGAGCGGCTGATCGGCGTCCGGAAGCATCAGGACGAACGCTACGGCGACTACGTCAGCGTGGAATCCATCGTGTGCGGCGACCGGATCGAACACCTCGCAGTCACCGACAAGTTCCCGCTCACCGATCCCTTCCGGGAGAACGGCGGCATCCTCCCCTCCATGCTCCCGGATGACGAGCTGGCGGCGCTGCGCGCGGCCGCCTCGGCGGCGATCCAGGCGCTCGGGGTCACGCACTGCGCACTGCACACCGAGTTCAAGCTGACGGCGGCCGGCCCGATGATTATCGAGGTCAACTGCCGGGTCGGCGGCGGGGTGACGGAGCAGCTGTACCACGCTGCTGGCTACGACATCATTCGTGCGCTCGCCGAGGTCGCATTGGGTCGGGCTCCACGTCCCATCGACGAGTTCAGGGCATCCGCGGCGATCCTGCTACCGCAGATACCGCCGCGCGACCTGGTAATAACCGAGATGCCCTCGGCGGACGAACTGCTGGCTCTGCCCGGCGTGATCAGCGCCCGGGTCAACCACGCACCGGGCGCAAGGCCGCGCTGGGCTGAGGGGACTCCCGCCGGAACGCTGGCCAGGGTGTTCGCGGCCGCCCCGAGCGCGGACACCCTCCTCGAGACCTTCGACTACCTCAGGTCCGACACATGCTTCGGCTACGCCGAGTACACGAGCTGACCTGAAGGCCCGGAACTATCCGCAGATGGAGGATTTCTGAGGATGAGTCAACGCATCGCCATACTCGGCGGAAGGCTCAACCTGCTCGAACGAGCACACGCGGCGGGGATCCAAGTGGTCCTGTTCCATGGCGCCGACGCCCCCGACAGGCGCGCCCACGACCTCTGCGAGAGGGTCGTCGAGGTCGAACTGAAGGAGTTCGAGCAGGTACGGAAGGCTGTGCTGGCCGAGCACCGACGGAAGCCGTTCGTGCGGGTGGTATCCATCGCCGAGGAGTGCCTGGTCGCGGCGGCCCGCCTGAACGAGACCCTGGCTCTCGGCGGAAACACCGCGAACTCGGTGCGGCTGCTGAAGGACAAACACCTGATGCGGCGCCGACTCGAGCACACAGGTCTGAGCCCGGTCCGGACCGGTCTGGTGGCCTCCGCCCGCCAGGCCGAGGACTTTCTCGCGCACCTCGGTGGGCCGATCATGCTCAAGCCCGTGGCGGGCGCCGGCAGCCGGAACGTCGCTAGGGTCGAATCGGCGGCGGACATCGCACGCGAGTGGCCGCGGATCGGCGGCGGGGCGCCGCTGCTCGCCGAGGAGTTCCTGAGCGGTCCGGAGATCAGCGTCGAGAGCTTCTCGTACCGCGCGGAGCACTCAGTGATCTCCATAACCACCAAGACCCTCACCGATAACTTCGTCGAGGTTGGGCATGCGATGCCCAGCGCACTCGACGACAGTCAATGGCAGACCGTCGAGGCCCTGGTCACCGACTTCCTCACGGCAGTCGGTCTGACCGAGGGGCCCTGCCACACCGAGGTCAAGCTCACCCCGGCCGGGCCCCGCATAGTCGAATCGCAGAACCGCATCGGTGGCGGCGGAATCGTCGAACTCCTCCGTCTCTCCTGCGGATACGACTTCTTCCGGCTGGCCGTCACGGTGCCGCTCGGTATCGATCCCCTGCCTGCGCCACCGGCGCATCGGATCGGCGCCGCGGTGCGCTTCTTCCAGGCCCCTCCGGGACGCATCCGCGAGGTCGGCGGTCTGGATGAGGCCGGCCGGGTGGAGGGGGCCACCGTGTACGACCCGCCTCGGGTCGGCGACGTCGTACCCGAGCTGACGTGGTCCCTGGACAAGGTGAACGGCTATGTGATCGCCGAGGGGGCGGACATCCATGAGGCTGTGGCCAGATGCGAGAAGGTCACCGGCATGGTCGACATCGTGACCTCGCCCGGGAAATGACGATCCGGAAAACCCTGAATCGAAATGGAATCCAACATGGCAGGACTTACTGAATCCCAGGTCATAGGTGTCCTGTACGGAGGCGACTCCCCGGAGCGCGCCGGATCGCTGGTCTCGGGGAAGATGTCAGCGGACGCCCTCGCCACCCAGGGCTTTGACGTTCGGTTGATCGACCCCGCGGAGCCGAAAGCGTTCGAACGCCTTGCGGAGATCGATGTCGCGTTGATCGCGCTCCATGGCCCTGGGGGCGAGGACGGAAGGATCCAGGGCCTCCTGGATTCCCTCGGGGTTCCGTACACCGGATCGGGGGTGCTGGCTTCGGCGGTCGGCATGCACAAGCCGACCTTCAAGCGACTGATTGCCAGCTACGGCCTCGACACTCCCGCGTGGGTGACGGTCGACGACTCGCTCAGTGACGAAGACATGCTCCGGGTCGTGGAGTCGAAACTCGGCTGGCCGGTCTTCGTCAAACCGGCCGCAGGCGGCGGAAGCCTGGGCGCCGGCATCGTCCGGGAACCCTCTCAACTCTCCCGGATGCTGGCGGAGACGGATGAGGGCGGATACCGCGAGTACATGGTGGAGGAGCACGTGCTGGGGCGCCCGTGCTCGGTGGGCGTGCTCGAGTTGGCCGACGGTCTCGCTACTCTGCCGGTCCACGATGTGGAGACCGAGCACGAGTTCTACGACTACGCGGCCAAGCACGATCCGAGTCTGCGTACCGAGCACTGCCCGTCGATCCTGCCCAGCGAGGTGACAGAGCGGCTCCAGGCGGACGCACTCCGGGTGCACAGGATCCTCGGGGCCCACGGGGTCTCCCGGGTGGACTTCATGGTCCGAGAGGACGGGAGTTCGGTGGTGCTTGAGATCAACACCGTGCCCGGCCTCTCGGACCGGGGCAATCTGGCCACCATGGCGAGAGCCGCAGGGATCGCTTATCCCGACCTCGTGACCACCATCCTGCAGACTGCTTTCACCAGGACGGCCGCTGTTGCCTAGGAAGAACGGCTCCGCTGTCGTCCACCGGGTGCCCTACTTCTCCCAGTGGGAATCTCCGGAGCTGGTGGGCGAGTTTGTGACAGGCCGACGCACCGGGGCGGAGGACCCTCGTTGGCGGGATTCCGGTGCGGAGAGTCCGGAATCGTACGAGTTCTGGGCTCGGCGGCTCTGCGGGGTGGCCTGCCTGCGCATGGCTCTGAGCTACTGGTTCGGTACCGCACCGAACGCCTTCGAGCTCGCCGCGGAGTGCCTGGACGCGGGGGCCTACCGGGTAGAGGGACAACAGGTGGAGGGCCTGATCTATGCGCCTTTCGTGAGCTACGTGGTCGGCCGATGGCCGGTGAGCGCGGAGTCCCACCCGGAGCTGCCCGCCGAGGAGCTGGGGAAGCTGGTCGGCGCCGGGGCACTGCCGCTGCTCTCGGTGAGCTCGTCCATCCGTACGCCCGAGACCTCGCCCACGCATCGGGGCGGCCATCTGGTACTGGCCGTCGGCGCCAGCGATGCCGCGGTCTATCTGCATAACCCTTCCGGACTGCCCGGCGTCTCACAGGAGTTCGCCGAGGTTGCCTGGGACGACTTCGCCAGGTTCTATGCCGGCCGGGGCGTCGTGCTGCGACGCGCCGACGGCCGATGAAGCCGGCCACCGAGTGCCGAGTCCACCGACAGAAGGTTCGTTCAGCATGACTGGGAGTTCGGCGCCCATAGGCGTCTTCGACTCTGGTTTCGGCGGTTTGGCGCTGGTCTCCGCTGTGCAGCGGCTGCTGCCGACGGAGAATATCGTCTACCTGGGCGACAGTGCCCGGCAGCCCTACGGCCCCCGCCCGCTCGCCGAGATCCGGGAGATCTCCCTGGAATGCCTGGACCGGCTGGTCGACGATGGGGTGAAGGCGCTCGTGATCGCCTGCAACACGGCGAGCGCCGCGGCGCTCCGGGACGCACGCGAGCGCTATCGGATTCCAGTAATCGAGGTCGTAGGGCCGGCCAGCCGCACCGCGGCAAAGGCCACCAGGAACGGCCGGGTCGGCGTCGTGTGCACCGAGGCCACACGAGTTTCCAGGGCCTACGAGGACGCGTTCGCCGCCGCTCCGCACATCGACCTGGTCATCGCGGCGTGCCCGCCATTCGTCGACTTCGTCGAGGCAGGCGTGACCACCGGTCCGGAACTGGCGGCCGTGGTGCAGCGGTGTCTGGCCCCGCTGGTGGCGGCCGAGGTCGACACGCTCATCCTGGGCTGCACCCACTATTCGCTGATCAGCGAGGCCATTGCCGGGGCGATGGGCGAGCGGGTCCGACTGGTGTCGAGTGCCGAGACCGCCGCGGAGGAGCTGGCCGCATGTCTACGTCGGTCCAACCTGTGCCACCCCGCCACCGAGGGCCAGCCCTCATATCTGTTCCAGACGACAGGCGACCTCGGGTACTTCGAGAGCATCGGTAGCCGCCTTCTGGGTCTGCCCTTCCGGGGCCGCAGCGCCGAGGCCGTCAGCCGGGCGGTCTTCGCCCTGACCCATCGCTAACGCGACGACCGGCAGGAAGAACACGTTGAAGCTCGCCGTCATCGCCGGTGGCCAGACCGCGGAGGCCGAGGGCACTCTCGGTTCCGCCGATCGACTCTCCGTCTGCCCGCGACGGTGTTGATCTTGCCGTTTAACGTTCCGCCTCGAACAGGCGGACCTGGGGGTGGCATGATCGACTCCGGTTCGACTCGGCGGTGGGGTGGTGTGACGCGGGCGATTGGCGGACTGATCCGACGTTCGCGATGTGCCGGGCGTTGGCGGCCGGGGCGGATCTGTCCTCTTTCGCGGGCGGGCCGTTCGACGTGCGGGCGGCGGTGGCCGGCATCCGGCCCGAGACCAAGGATGGATTCCTGCTCGGCCAAGTCCCCTGGGAGCGTTTCTCACAGGGGGGAGACGTCAGGGATGCCGTTCACCTGCTGCACACCGACGGCTCCTTTCGTTCCGGAGCGGGCGTGGTGAGCGGCATGTGCGCCAACGACATGCGGGCCGCCGTTCTCGCCGTACCGTTCCTGATCCGCATCGCCGCCGACACCCGCCACCCCTGTCGTGCCGACGCTCTCGCCGTGGCCGCCTGCCCGGCCCGTGCCCTCCACTTCGGCGTCGCCTCCCGCGACGAACTACTGCTCCACCGCGCCGACTTCCAGGGCGGCGATCTGCACGACGACTACGGCGTCGAGGTGACCGGCTACCCTGCTGGCTGGTCGGTCGCCGCTGCCCGGGCCGCGATCACCGCCGACACCGCCCTCCTGCACCCCCTTCTCGGCAACCCCGACCCGTCGATACGTATCGACGCCGCCTACACACTGGCCACCGCCGCAGACCCCGACCGCGCCGTCCGCTCCTCCTTCCGTGCCCGGCTCGCCACTGAGCAGGACCCGAAGGTCAGCGCCGCCCTGGTCCTCGCCACCGCCGAAGCCACCCGCACGCACCCCCACGCGCCGACCACCACGTGGATGCGGGAACAGTGGCGGGACCGAACACAAGCACCCGAGGTCCGCCTGGCCGCCGCGATCGGCTGGCTCTGCCTCACCGACGAACCCGCCCCCGACGACTTGCGCACCGCCGTTGACGACCTCGCCACCGACGTACGCGCCCACACTATGGACGACCTGCGCTGGATGGCCAACGCCGGGGGATCCCACGAGACCGGACTTCAACGCTGCGTCCGAACGATGCTCCACCCCGACCAGCCCGACCCCGAGGATCGCGACGACCTGTGGGCCTCGCTCCGCTGACCGTGAGAGCAAGCCACCAGCGCTCAATCTTCGTTCAGGGACTCAGCGAGGCATACCTGAAGCGTCCGGGGAAACACCGCCGTCACTACACGCCCGAACCGTGCGGAGGGCCCGCACGAACTACACCGACCAGCTCCTCGAAGAGCTGGCAGCCAACAACAACTACCTCGTCAAGGCGGTCGAACCCGGCCCGCACGCTGTGAACTGGGCATCGCGGATCAGTGCCGCACACAAGTCCGGCAAGATCCCTCACGCACAGGAGCTCCGTGGAAAGCAGACTCACCGCGGCTACGAAATCTAGCTCGTCGACATCCCTGCCTGGCAACTCGTCGAACTCACTCCAATCACCGCGCCAGCCGGACTCACCCAGCCCCATACCGTGGCGGCCGCTCTCCAAGAGCAACCCCACCGCATGGAACTGACCAAATCCGTCTACAGCCGAGCCCTGCGCATCATCCAGGCCGTTATTACAGCCACCGAATCAAAGGGCCACACGGCGGCACTCGGCCCCACTCCAGCCGCCGCCCCGCCCCGCCCCGTCACCGTCGGCAGGCAGCACCGTACTTCACCATCACCACCCAAGGCGAATGCATCGACTTCCTCGTCCTGCAGGAACAGGACCACAGCAAACACGTCCCCACCGGCAAGGAACGCGCCGACGCTACGAAGCACACATGGATGCGCATCCCTGCTTCGACTACACCCCCGCCAACCGGCTGCGTTTCATCCTCCGCGGCAGCACCGCACACCGCGGCAACGAATAGGCCGACCTCCCTGGCCGGCCGCTGGAAGACCAGCTCGCCGAAATCGTGCAAGAAGTCGACCTCCGTGGCGAAGCCGCCGAACACAACCGCCACGTAGACGAGCAAACCCAGGAGGCGGCACAGCAGAATTGCGAAAGCGCCGTGCACAAAGCCCACGCCGCGTACACCCACACGCCTATCGCGTCAAGCACCTCGAAGAACGGACAGATGCCTGGCACCAGATCAAACGCCTGACCGAATTCGTCACAGCAGTGCGCAACCGCGCCACATCACTGCCACCCGGGCAGGAAAGGACCAAGATCGAGTCGTGGCTCGCGTTCGCAGACGCCCACCTCCAACAGCTCACCGAGTCCGCCTTGGCGCCGAAGCTGCCCACCGTCGCAGCCCAGCAGCTCAGATCTTGAGCCGTTCCTCAGCCACCGAAGCCGCTACGAACCTCGCTCCGACTGAGCCCCAAATCGGGCCATAACCGGCAGGATCTCGCCAAGAGACAGCAAAGAAGGGACTCTGGAAGACCGCACCTGACGCACCGCCACCTGCAGGAAGTCACTCCTGACGATCCATCAGAAAGTGCGTCAAACGTGCGTCATGAGGGCCTTCCATGCGTCGAATATGCGTCAAGATATCGCCCGTAACGCCCACAGCGCACATAATGCACACTCGGCGAAACCGCAGGTCAGGCACCCTTTTCGGCAGGCTCAAGGATCGCCACGCACTCCACATGATGCGTCATCGGAAACGGTTCAAAAGGAATTCGTTTCTCGCTCGTGGAGCTCTTCAGTAGATCGAGCCGGAGCCAACGCAGCCCAGCGCCAGTCCTCATCGCTGGCGGGGAGGGCACAGTCAAGGGTCACCGCGACGACTGACACGTCTTCTTGCTGCCGCTGTGTCTCCGCTTCCCGCTCTTGATGCTTCTGAACTTCGACAAGGCCATGGCCACGAGCTGGGCACTTGCGTTGTTTTGAGGCATCCCATCGGTCGCAGTGAAAGTAGGCCGTGAGGAAGATCCCAGCAGTCCTGGGGGCCTGGAGGTATCCGGCTACGAGCTGCTTGGCCAGCGCCGTATCGAGTGAGTCGTTCCAGCAACCCTTGCATTCGATGACGACTTTGATGGGATCGTTCCCCGTTCCCTCGTGGGCGGGTGCTTCGATCTGGATGTCGGTGCGCAGGCCGGGGAAGCCTGGACGGCGCACTTGGACCTCACGGTTGATGATGACTCGGTGGCCACCGATGTCCTGCAGGAGAAAGGTTGCGACAATGTCGCTGAAGTCCTCTTCCCAGCACGGCCACCATTCGGAGTGATTTACGCCGGCTCGCGCCCGGTTCCACAGGGCTACGATCAGTCCGTTGGGCCGGTGCAGGGCCTTCGCGAAGCGATCGAGGGATTCGATGATGATGTCGAGCAGATGGCGCTCGTCCGCGATCCAACGCAGTTGGGCGGTATCGGCGAGGCGGATCAGCTGCTCTGGTTCGACCGGTTCGGCATATCGGGCGGCGCCGATGCGCGTGGTGGCGCGGGCCTCTACTCGCAGCTGCCAGATGCCCGGGTACTCCTCGGAGAGGGTGCGCAGTTCGGCGGCGGCATCCAGGGTTCCTTTGTGGGCGAGGATGTTCGGCAGGGTGCGAGCCATGTCGTGCAGCCGGTCGTCGTCGTCGACGAAGCCGGATTGCAGCGGGCGATTGGCGATGGCGTCGATACCGACGTGGTTGACGAGCAGCCGGTAGAAGTCCGCAAGATCGCGTTCGGGCAGCGCGGCGACGGCCGTTGGCCAACTGCCCGGCGGAGCGGGCATGCGCGTCAGTTGGTGCAGGAACGCGTTGAGGGTGTCTGGATCGTCGAGACGGCGGCGGATGAGCGGCCAAGCGTCTGGCAGGGCCGTGAGATGCAGGAGGGCGACGGCCGCAAGCATCCACCGGACGTGTTCTGGTGAGTTGGACGCGTGGTCCGCTGGATTGTCGACCAGCGCGGCGGCCAACTGAAGGGACGCCTCTCCATCCTCAAGGGACGACCTGCTACCCGGGTAGCCGCCACGGCATCTTCCAGGGTCACCCTGGTGATCCAGGAGCCCGACTCCGGGGCATGCGTGAGGACTTCAGCCTCGGACTCGGGCTACTTCACAGGACGTGCCAAAGGCGATCACTGTATGGCCAACTCCAACGGGTGAGGCGCCGCTACGCTCACAGATTGGCATGGACACCAAGACGGCGTGGTCGGTGAAACGGCACCCCTCGTGACCAGGGTGCGACGCCGCCGCCTCTCAGGGAATTCGGGGGAATCGGGATGAAGCGTCCGACCGCGCGCCTGCGAGGCATGATCCTCGCCGTCGTCGCGTGCGTTCTCGCCGGTCTGCTGGGCGTGACCGCGGCGGCGGGCACGGCGTACGCCGCCCCGGCCAATCCGAACCCGATCAACTGGACGGTGGAAAAGCTCTTCTACGACCAGTACGGCAACGACATCCCGCTGCGCACCGGTCAGGACGACTACACGAGCCCGACCGGTCAGGTGATCGACGGGTTCGGCCGGGTCCACATCCAGCAACACGGGGTGGTCCCGCCCACACAGGACATCCAGGCCACCATCGCGAACCCGGCGAACTGCATCGCCGGCGCCGACGCCCGTATCCGGTGCACGAACGGGGAGACAAACCTCTTCGTGGTCTACAGCCCCGTGGTCGACCCCCGGTCCGGCGACAGCTACCCGTTCGGCATCATCACTGCCTACTACATCCTGCCGTGCATCGCGCCCGCGCCCGCCACCAACGTACGTCCGGACTGTGCCCCGTCGGTCCCCGCTCTGCCCACGACGCTGACGTACACCGGCCCCACCCGCGGCACCAACGGCAGCCCCCTGGCCCTATCCGCCTCACTCGTGGACGATCTGGGCATCCCGGTCCAGCGCAAGACCCTGGACTTCCGCGTCGGCACGGGCGACGCCGCCCAGTCCTGCGACGGAACCACGGACACCTCGGGCACCGCCCGCTGCACCATCGGCGAACTACGCCAGCCTTCCGGGGCGGTGGCCGTCACGGTGACGTTCACGGGTGCCGACGGGTTCAAACCCTCCTCGGACACCTCGTCCCTGGCGTCCGAGTCGCCGACGACGGTGAAGTACGCCGGACCCACGCAGGCCGTCAACGGCCGTCCGCTGGCACTTTCCGCCACCCTGAACAATTACGAGGGCAGTCCCGTGGCGGACCGGACCCTGCGCTTCCGCGTCGGCACGGGCGACGCCGCCCAGTCCTGCGACGGAACCACGGACACCTCGGGCACCGCCCGCTGCACCATCGGCGAACTACGCCAGCCGCCCACGTCCGTACCGGTCACGGTGACGTTCGCGGGCGACGCCGGATACGAGGCGTCCTCGGACTCCGCGACGGTGGCCGTCAAGTCCCCGACGACGCTGGAGTACACCGGACCCACCCGCCTCGCCAACGGCACCGGTGTCACGCTGTCGGGCGTGCTGAAGGACTATCTCGGCGCGCCGGTCGCGGACCGGTCCGTGCGCTTCGTCCTCGGCGAGGGCGCCACCGCCCAGCCGTGCGAGGGGACCACGGACGCGGCGGGCACCGCCCGGTGCACCATCGGCCGGGCCGACCAGCCGCTGAACGATGCGGCGACCGTGCCGCTGCGGGCGGCCTTCGCCGGGGACGCCAACTACCTCGCGTCGAGTACGACCGCGACGCTGCTCCTGGAGTACTACACCGGCCGTGCGTACGGCCTGTCGGCCCAGCTCAACCTGCCCCTGCTGCCTCCGGTCGCCCTGCCCGCGCAGCCCGACACCGGGCAGGTCCGAACGGCGTCCGCCACCACCACGGCGACGCCGTGCATCGCTGCCGTCCGGGCCGTCGTCCTCACCGCCGAGGGGCTGTGCCCGTCGGTGACCACTACGCTCGCGCCGGGCACTTCAACCGCCAGGACCGCGGTGACCACGGCCACCATCGGCCTTCCGGGCCTCCCCGTGATCGGCGTCTCGGGGCTGACGGCCACGGCGTCCAGCACCTGCGAGCGGGCGACCGGCAGCACCCGCCTCTCCCTGACGATCGGCGGTACGGCGGTCACCGTGCCGACCGCCCCGAACAGCGAGGTCAGCCTCCCCGGCGGCAGCCGGCTCGTCATCAACGAGCAGCAACCGGTCGCCGGGGCGTCCGAAGGGATCACGGTCAACGCCGTGCACCTGGTCGTCGCCGGCAACCTCGGCGACGTCGTTCTTGGCTCGGTCACCAGCGCGGTCCACAACTGCGCCACGTGACGATATCCGCGTGCAGATCTCAGAAGGCGTCGGAGGATGTCACCCGTGGACGTGAACGAGGCCAGGGACGAGTACGTCGAGTGCTTCCGCGCCCTCGCACGCGAAGGGCTCGACGAACTCTTCGTCCCGGGTCGGCTCCCGGGCTTGGCGGGCGGGCGCCTGGAGCACTTCGCCATCGTGGACAGGGAAATTTCGGTTCACGCGGAGACCCGCTTCTCCTTCCGCGGCCACCGCTTCCGCTACGAGCGACAGATCTGGCCGCCCGACTTCCCGCTGGAGATCAAGACCGCCCTCTACATCGAACACCTGAGGGAGCGGGTCCTCACCGGCCGCTACCAGACAACGGCGGACCCGGAGGCCGGCATCGAGATCTAGCTCCAACGCCGTGTAGTTAGGTGTGGGACTAGACCTCCCGGGGCGTGGCTGACGCTGATGGGGGCGCCAACGTGACGCAACGTACCGTCCAACCACCACCCGCCCAAGAACAGGGCCAGCACCCGCTCGACGTCGAGACCATGAGGAAGGGCGCCCGTCGCCTTCTCGCCGCGGACGTCGAGCCCCCCACCGCCGCCGAGCTGAGGCTGCTTACCGCTCAGCTCCGCGGCCACGTCGCGGCGGCCGCGCCAGACGTGGAGACGCTCGCCCTCGCGCTGCCGGAGGAAGACGTGCCGCGGACCTGCGCGCTCGCCTGCGTCGGTCAGGCGCGCCAGCGGTTCCACCAGCAGCCTGACGACACGTTGGACGCCAGGCTCGCGCCCGCGCAGGGACTCGCACACGTCGTCAACGCCCTCGCCGACCACTACGAGAACCTCGGCGGGGGTGACCGCGATGGCGTCTCGGGTTGAGTGGCAGTGGCGTGACCGCCCGTCCGGTCCCGCCTACCGGCAACGCGTTGTCGTGCACGATGAGGCCGAAACCGCCGACGCCGGTGCCCGGGCGGCCTTTCTACGGCTCGTGAACCACTGCCTGGCCTGCCCGTCCTGCCGCACCGTCGACGAGGACGGCTGGGCGAACGCCTCATGCGTGACGGCTGAGGAGCTGTACCAGGCGTGGCGACGGCTGTGGCACGCGCTCACCCTCACCGGGACCCCCAGCAGCATCGGGGAGGAGCGAGCTTCGTGAGGCTCAACCGGAAGACGGCCACCATCGCTGGCGTGGTGGCCTTTTGCATGGCCAGCGTCATCTACAGAGCGGCCAGCTCCCACGGCAGCGGGGACAAGACCAGTGCCGCTCCCCACGACACCCGGCACGCGTCACCGTCTCCCTCACCCACAGCGAAGGCCAAGGCCAAGCCGACGCCACCCCGCAGCCGAGAGGCCGCGGGGCTGTGGCGTACGTCGTCATGCCCGGTCCAACGAGCGACCGCGCGGCAGGACTTCCCCGGCTCTCACCGCTCTCTTCGCTCCTGGCCTGACGGGCTCCTGACCCGCCGAAGCGCGGAGGCAGCTGCCGACGCGCAACAGAACGCACCGCCGCCCGATCCCCCGAGGCGCTCCCGTACCCGCCCCACCCTTCCCTTTTCCTTTCTTTCTTTCCTGGAGGTGTGGGTGCGGGAGTGCAGAGGGGGATGTCGGGCTCGCGCGGGCGGCCCGACCAGCATGGTGACCTGCGGCAATGCCGGGCATGGCGTGGTAGTGCGGAAACAGTTGTCGGTGGGGATATCGGGCCGGTTGTCGGCCCGGTCGGGGGTGGGGTCATCGGATCGTGACCATGGTCGGACCTTGGTGGTCGCCAGACCGGTCGGGGCCGACTGCTGCTCTGGCCGTACACGCGGCGCCGGACAAGGCGGTGCCGCACCGTGCGGGAAGTGGGGAAGATCTGATGACGCGTGTGAACGCTGACGCGGGCGGCGGTGACCGGATGGCGCTGGCGGTGCTGGCGCAGTACCGGATGGCCACCACCGAACAGATGCACCATGTGATCGCTCCTGGGGTGCGGATCGAGCAGACGAGGCGGCGGCTGGCCAAGCTCCGTACCGAGGGGCTGGTCGACCGCATCACCCTCGCCCAGGCCGGGCGCACCCGGGTATGGTTCCCCACCACCTACGGGGTGCAGATCGCTTCCGAGTGGCCGGAGTTGCGGGGGCGGCGGCCGCCGAGGATGGTCGCCGACCGGACCGCGGTACGGCTGCGGGTCGGCCACGGACTGACCGTGACCGAGACTGCGCTGGCCTTCCTCCAGGACGCCCGGCGCCGCGGCGACCAGTGCCCGCCGCTGGACTGGATACCCGAGGTCTACCACTCCCTCGGCAGCGGAGAAGCCGTCATCCCGGACGCACTCCTGTTCTACCGGCGCGGCCCCGAGGGCGAGAAAGGGGCGATGCTGCGCGCGTTCCTGGAGATCGACCGGGCCACCATGGGCCCCGAACGCCTCGCCGCGAAAATCACCGCCTACGCCCGACTGCACCACTACATACCCGTACCCGTCGGCCGTCCCCGTTCGTTCGGCCACGAGCCGCCCCAGGAAGAATGGCGGCGGCACTACCCGCTCTTCCCACGCCTGCTCTTCGTCCTCGACAACACCGGCCCCGCCGGCATCGAAACCCGAATCACCGCCCTACGCGCGGCAGCAGACGACCTGCAACTGTCCGGCTTCCGACGCGAGGTCCTCATCCTGGCAGTACCCCTGGCCGACCTCCTCCACAACGGACCCTCAGCACCCCTCTGGCGCCCCATCCAAAACCCCGACCAACGCGTCAGCTGGATGCACCCCCACACATAGCCGCCCGACACAACCTCCCCAGCCCGCCTACCGCTGCTCTGCGCATCGGCTGCGCACCCCGACCACAGACCCGACCACGGCAGGTCACGGCGTTGCGCAGCCGATGCGCACCGATTGTGCAGACCACACCGGCTGATTGCGCAGACCCTGCGCTAGGGGTCGCCGCGCACACCGCGCAAGCACGTCCGGGACTGCGCAACTCACCGCTGCGCAAGCGTGCAGGCGCACCCGACCCGCGGTGCTCAATCGCGCGCCCGGTACGAGAACTGTATCCACCGCGCGCAGCCCCGACCGGCCATGAACGGGGCGACCACACCGGTGGTGGGGGCGGTGGTGGGCCCCACCACGCATGCACAAGCTCTCCCCTCGTTCGGCCCCGACCACGGGCGCCGTGGTCGGGGGCTTGTCAGTGAAAAGGACACTCCATACTTCTGGTGGGGCGGGTGGGACTCGAACCCACGGCCGACGGATTATGAGTCCTTTGAGGAATGTCCGCGATCTTCCCGACCCTTCCTCAAGCTTCCTTTTTCCGCAGGTCAGGGCCAGGTCTATATACGGCGGCACTCGGGCCCTTCCTGATCTTTCCCGGTCGTTCCGGCCCCTTACAGGCGCCCGGGCCCCGTCCAGGCCCCCTTACAGGCCTCTGGGGGGGGCCACCAGGTAATTGGATGGCTACGCGGCTCGCCCGCGCACAAGGGAGCTGGTCACCGCCATTCGCGGACTCCACTCCAAACAGCCGGGCAGCGGAGTGTCTTTCCAGCGCGCAGAGGCTCCTCTTCCAAGCACGTCCGGCACATCCGATCAACCGGCTCACCTCCGCTCGCGCGGAGAGGACTGGCGCTGGTAGGCGGGGATCAGCGCGCGGACCGGTTCACCTCCGCTTGCGCAGAGAGGACGCCGACGGGCTGGGTGCGGCGCCAGTACAGGTCGGCGATCAACGACTCCGGTTCACCTCCGCTTGCGCACAGAGGACCAGGCCCCGTTCGTGGCCGCCACGTCGGTGCGCGGTTCGCCTCCGCTTGCGCAGAGAGTACCCATTCGGCGCTCTTCGACATGCCGCCGATGACGGTTCACCTCCACTTGCGCAGAACTCGACGCCGGCCGCCGCCATCGGTACGACATCGCCGAGCTGCTGGGCGAGTTCCTCGAAGGAGATGACGCCGTAGTTGACGGTCTGGAACATCACGTCCATGACGTCGCTGGCGGCGGACGCCGACATGCCGTACGCGTTCAGTACCCCGAGAACGGCGCGGGCAGAGGTCTCCGTCGTGGTCAGGCCCGCTGATGCGCCCTGAGCCGCGACTTTGAGGATCTCCATGGCGTCCGCGCTGTCGAAGCCCGACGAGACGATCTGATAAAGGCCGTCTGCGAGCTGGTCGGCGGTCTGCGGCAGCTCGGTGGGCAGCTCGACGATCTGATCGGTGAAGGCTCCGACGTTCTCGAAGGTGATCTGCTGGGAGATCGTCAGCACGCTGGCCATCGCCCGCTCCAGCGAGATCGCCTGAGCCACACCGACGCCAAGAGCGGCACCGATGAGTAGACCGTTCTTCGCGGTCCGCGCAGCCTGGGCGCTCCGCCCGGCGACCAACTGGGCCTCGGCCCGAGCGACTTGCTGCGCCTGTCGCTGCGCGTTGCGCGCGGGCTCCCCGCCATGGCCGCCATCCGCGCTTTGGAGCCCCTGGTCAACCTCGCTCGCCTGCAGACCCACCGGCCCCCTCGCGGACACTTCCCGGTCCCCGCGTCCTGCCAGCGCCCCCAATCCAACGTTCCAACCGCCAGACCGGCGACCTGCGATGGCTCTAACCACCAGCAGATCGATACATCCCTGCAGGTCAGCGAAGTGCCAACCGCCACAGACCACACCGGCCCCAAACACACGAGTAGCGGATTCCTTCCGCTGGGAGGAAGTGGACGGTCCAACACCTCACTAGGAACGTTTCCGCAGGTCAGGGCATGCTCCTGGTGGGGCGGTGGGACTCGAACCCACGGCCGACGGATTATGTGTCCTTTGGGGATCTTGGCGGTCCTTGTCGATCAATGCCGATTCACGCCGTTCTTGCAGGTCAGATAGGGTGATGAGGCCCCACGGAGCCAGCCCATGCCACGCGGGAGGGTCTCGCCAGCTCGTGAACGGGGTTCGAACCCTCCCGCAGCGGATTCCCCTTCCAACGCGTAGAGGGTCCACCTCAGGGCAGGGCCCCAGGGAGTGCCACGTTCGCCTGGTTTGATCAGGGATGGGGTGGAGGGAGCAGGATGGCCTCGCCGCCATGAGGCATACGGCCCGGACGCCGGGGACGGTCGGCTTCGCCGCGCCAACCGGGCGGAGCGCGGATCCCTTCAGGACCGGGCGGCCCGTTCGGGGGTCAGCCGGGGCCGACCCGGGGTGCCGGGGCTGTCGGTCCGTCGCGCGGTGGGCGAACCCGGCGGAGCGCTCGGCCACTGCACGTGCGAAGTGGGGCGTCGTGCTGGTCAGCGGCGCGCGTACGGTCTGCACACGCGCCCCTGACCGGCCTCACACCGAGAACTCGCGTATCACCGTATTACGGAACACCGCACTGCCACCGATGGTGAACAGCGCGAGCCGGGTGTCCAGGAGGTACGGGAACACCTGGCTGGTGTGCGCGTAGCGGCCGTCGTCGACGAACATCTCCACCGAGGTGCGGTCCACCAGGATGCGCAGCTTCACCGTGCCGGCGGACGGGTCGAACGGGGTGTGGCTCTCCTGCCACTTGCCGGAGGCGTCGGCGTTCACCGTGTTGCGCCGGTTGAGGAAGGCGTAGTCGCCGTAGATCCCGGCGTCGATGTGCCGGCCGCCATCCGGAGAGCGTCTCAACTGGAGCCCAGCACCGGTTAGTTCGGACCAGGTGATCTCGGTCGTCACCTCGTAGGAGACGCCGGTGTAGTCGAGCACCTTCGTGCCGTCCACCGTTACGTCGCCCAGGTCCACCGTGCGGGAGACGTACGAGTCGAGGCCCGCGACCGGCTGGGAGGCGAGGTAGTACGTGCCGTCGGACGCCTTCTTCAGGGTGACCTCGCGGACGATGGAGTCGGTGCCGTTGAAGCCGTCGCAGTCGATGGTGGGGGTGGTGTGGACGTAGTCCCAGTCGTTCACCCAGCCGATCGCGTACCTGGCACCCGCGTCCACCGCGCCGCTCGCGTCCCGCTTCTCGAAGGTGACGCCGGCGTACCAGTCCCAGCCGTGGTCGAGCCACTGCGGGTCACTCGTGTCAGCGGTGAACGCGCTGCCGTCGAAGGAACCCGTCCAGTAGGCGTACGTGTTGGGCAGCCCCGAGCCCTTGCCGTTGGCGCTCGCGCCGAGCACCCACTTGACGGTGCCGTCGTCGGCGGCGACGCGGAACAGGTCGGGGCACTCCAGGACCCCGATGCCGTCGTGGACGAAACCGTCCACGTACGTCCAGGACTTGAGGTCGTCGGAGTGGTAGAAACCGATTTTGTCGTTCTCGGCGAGGGCCATCACCCAGCGGCCCCGGTCCTCGTCTCGGATCACCTTGGGGTCACGGAAGTCGGCGACGCCCGGGTTGGACAGGACCGGGTGGGTCCCGTAGTTGGTGAAGCTGAGACCGCCGTCGGTCGAGTAGTACAGGAACTGCTCCTGGTGGTCGGTGCCGCCGCCGGGGGACATGGTGACGATGACGACGACCGCGCCCGCGCCGAAGCCGGCCGTGTTGCCGGTGTCGACCACCGCCGAGCCCGACCAGAGGTCGCCGTTCACCGTGGTGTCCTTGGGCACGGCGACCCCGCGGTCGGTGAAGGAGACCAGGTCCTTGCTGGTGGCCAGGCGCCACGCGGTGCCGACGACGCCGGTGAAGTAGTCGGCGTTGAAGAGGTAGTAGTAGTGGTACTCGCCGTCGACCCAGACGGGCCGCTGCGGGTCGTTCTTCCACTGGTCGGGGACCGTGAAGTGGTACGCGGCGCGGTAACTCGCGCAGTTCGTAGCGGACTTGGCCTTGGCTTTGGCCGGGGCTTTGGGCTTCGGTACGGCCGTGGCCGTTCCGGTGGGCAGCAGGACAGCGGCTCCGCCTGCGGCCGACCCTGCGAACAACGTTCTCCGGGAGATCCCCGAGGTTCCGGGCATGACGCATCGCCCCTTTCATGACGCACAACGCACATGGCGTGAAACAGCGGCTCGTGTGAACGAGGACTGTAGACCTAACTCGTTAAAGGTCAAGCGTTCCCGACCCTTGACAGGCACATTGCTCGGTTCCCATCATCTTGGGCATCAACCCTGAACTAACACGAGTTAGGGCCACTCGATGACCGACTCGAACCTCCCCCGCCGCACGCTGTTGCGGTACGGCGCGTACGGGGCGGGCGCAGCCGCCCTGGCCGGTACCGCCGCCAGCTGGGACCGGCTCACCGGAGCCGACATCCCCGGCCGCGACGACGGCTCCCTCGTCGTCGCCACCCTCGGCTCAGCTTTCGACCCGGCCACCGTCGACGCTCTTACCAAGGGCTTCCACCGCATTCACCCGGACATCCCGCTGCGGGTGAATGCGGTGCAGGCTGTCGACTGGTCGGACTTCTTCGCCAAGATCCTCACCCAGATCGCCGCGGGCACCGCACCGGACCTGGTCTATGTAGCCACCGAGGGCGTGCAGTTGTTCGCCCGGAAGCTCGGAGTACCCCTGGACCACTGGGTGCGCCGGGACGCGGCGGAGCTGCGTGAGTACTTCGCCGACGTCCACCCCTCGCTCGTCGAGTCGATGATGTACGAGGGAAGCCTCTACCAGCTCCCCATGGAGTTCAACGCCGCCGACATGTACCTCAACAGGCGGGTGCTGAAGCGGACGGGCGCGGACTTCCCGGCCGCCGACTGGAGCCGCGACGACTTCACCGCGCTGCTGCGGGAGATGAGGCGGGCCGGCGGCGCGCACTTCACGCCGTACTTCTGGACCAACCGGCTGTGGGGCGGTGTGGTGCCCTGGCTCTTCGCGAACGGCACCAACCTGCTGAAGGAGTCCAAGGCGCCCGGCGGTTCGTGGCTGTGGGACAGCTTCTACCCAGCCGCCGAACGGCAGGGGCGCGGCGGCGGCTTCCGCTGGACGGCCCCGCAGGCCACCACCGCCCGGGTCGAGGAGTCGTACGACTATCTCGCCTCCCTCGTCCAGGAGGACCTGTGCTCGCGTCCCGAGGGCGGCAACGGCACCAACCTGGTCGGCGTGTTCTCCACCGGCCGCGTCGGCGTCACCCCGGCGGGCGGCTTCTGGGCGGGCGGCCTGCATCTGGCCGGCATGCGGGCGGCCGACTACGACGTGCAGTACTTCCCGCGCTGGCGCACCCAGCGCCACCAGTTCGGCGCGGCGGGCTACGCGCTGCTGCGCACCTCCAAGAAGCAGGAGGCCGCCTGGGAGTTCATCAAGTACACCGCCCGCAAGGACACGATGACCCAGCTGTTCCAGGGCAACCAGACGACCCCCGCCCGCCGTTCGATGCTGACTGCCGCCCGCTACGCCGAGACCGGCCCGGCGCACTGGCAGGTCTTCTACGACACCCTCGACCGGTTTCCCGACACCGGCCCGATCCCGGCGCCGCCGCAGGTCGCCGGGGTGACCGACGTCCTGCTCAAGTACACCGGCACCGCGCTGGCCTCACCCCGTGCGGTGGGTCCCGCGCTGCGGCAGATGCAGGGCGACCTGGAACAGGCCATGGAGCGTGAGGTATGACGAACACCCAGGTGCAGGAAGTGAGTTCACGGCCGGTCCCGCCATCCGCCACCGCCGCCCGGCCCTCCGTCCGCGACCGCGGCACCCGGCTGCTGGCCGGGCTGTTCCTGGCGCCCACGGTCGTCGGGATCGTCGTCTTCACGGTCGTACCGATCGTCGGGTCGGTGGTGCTGAGCCTGTTCCACTGGAACGTGATCGACCCGCCCCGCTTCGCCGGCGGCGCCAACTACCGGACCACCTTCACGGATTCGACCGTCCTGGTCTCCTTCCGCAACACGCTCGTCTTCATGGTCCTCGCGGTCGCGCTGCAACTCGTGATCGCGCTGACGCTGGCGCTCGTGCTGAACGGGCGGATGCCGGTGTGGCTGCGGTCGGTGTTCCGCTCGGCGTTCTTCTTCCCGCTGGTGCTGTCCGCGGCGTCCATCTCGGTGGTGATGAAGTACCTGTTCAACCAGGACTTCGGGGTGGTGAACTGGCTGATCGGCCTGGTCGGCATCGCGCCCGTGCCCTGGCTGACCTCGGAGCACGCGGCGATGGCCACGGTGATCCTGGTCTACGTCTGGCAGCAGTTCGGCTTCTCCTTCCTGCTGTTCGTCGGCGGTCTGAACAACATCCCCAAGGAGATCCACGAGGCCGCCGCCCTCGACGGCGCGACCGGCCTGCGCAAGCACCTCGGCATCACCCTGCCGCTGCTGTCGCCGACCCTGCTCGTCGCGTCGGTGGTCGGCATCATCAACGCCCTCCAGGTCTTCGAGCAGCCGTACGTCCTCACCGACGGCGGACCCGGCGACGCCACCCGCACGGTGGTGATGGTGATCTACGAACGGGCCTTCGAGCAGCTCGACTTCGGCGAGGCGTCCGCGGTGGGCGTGCTGCTCTTCGTCCTGATCATGGCGGTCACCGCCGTCCAGTTCCGGCTCAGCCGGCGTTTCGTCCACTACCAGTGAGCCGGTGATCCGTATGAGTGCCACGAGCGCAACGAGCCCAACGAGCGCTATGGGCAAAGCAACCCAGACCCCGACCCCATCCCCGACTCTGAGCCGCGCACGCCACTCGCTCGCCCCCTGGGCCCGGATCGCCGGACTGACCGTCTGCGCCCTGGTGACGCTCGGCCCGGTCATCTGGACCGTCTCCACCTCCCTGCGCACCCCGGCCCAGTCCTTCGACCTGCCCCCGCAGATCATTCCGACGCACCCGACGACCGCCGCCTACCGCGGGGTCTTCGACCAGATCGACGTATGGCTGCTCGCCCTGAACTCCACCCTCGTGACGGCGCTGATCGCGGTCGGCCAGATGATCACGGCGGGCCTGGCCGGATACGCCTTCGCTCGTATGGAGTTCCGCTTCAAGAAGCCGCTGTTCGGCCTGGTCCTGGCGACCATGATGGTGCCGTTGCAGGTCACCATCGTGCCCGTGTTCCTGGTGCTGAAGTCGATGGGCCTCACCGACACCCTCCTCGGCCTGATCATCCCCGCCTTCCCGACCGCCTTCGGCACCTTCCTCATGCGCCAGTACTTCCTCGGCATGCCGAAGGACCTCGGCGAGGCGGCCATGCTGGACGGCGCGGGCCCCTGGCGGATCTTCCGCTCGGTGTACGCCCCACTGGCCACACCCGGCCTCGCCATCGTCGGCGTACTCGCTTTCAACTACCACTGGAACGAGTTCTTCCGCCCGCTGATCCTGGAGACCTCCAGCCAGAACTACACGCTTCCGCTGGGCCTGGTCTCCCTCCAGGGCAACCTCGGCACCGGCTCGATCTCCGTGGTCCTCGCCGGAGTCGTGCTGTCGATGCTCCCCGCACTCGCCGTGTTCCTCGTGGGCCAGCGCCCGTTGCGCGAGGGCATCACCTCGGCAGGAGTCAACCGTTGAGCCAGGCCCCCCGTTTCAGGATCCGTCCGCCCGCGGGCTGGATCAACGACCCCAACGGTCCGTTCCGTTGGCGCGACCGCCACCACCTCTTCTACCAGTACAACCCGAACGCACCCGTCCACGCCGACATCCACTGGGGCCACGCCTCCAGTCGCGACCTCGTCCACTGGGACCACCACCCGATCGCCCTCACCCCGACACCCGGCGGCCCGGACGAGGCCGGCTGCTGGTCGGGCTGCGTCGTGGACGACGCCGGCACACCGACCGCCGTATACACAGGAATCGACCGGAACCACACCGGCCTCGGCACCATCTGCCTGGCGCGCTCGACCGACCCGGACGACGAACTCCTCACCGGGTGGAGACCGCTGCCGGACCCCGTCGTGGCCGGCCCACCACCGGGCCTGGACGTGGTGATGTTCCGCGACCCGTTCATCTTCCGCCACGCGCACCGGCGTTGGGCCCTCGTAGGAGCCGGACACGCCGACGGCACACCCTCGGTCCTCCTCTACGACTGCGAGGACCTGGCCGACTGGCGGTTCGCCGGAGTGCTGCTGGACGGCCGGGACCCGGTCGCCGCTGGGGTGTTCGGCGACAAGGGGGCGGTGGGCTGGGAGTGCCCGCAGCTGTACGGGACTCCGGGCGGCGACGACGTACTCCTCCTCTCCCTGTGGGACGGAGATCCGTGCTCAACCGGATATCTGACAGGTCATCTGGAAGCGGATGGCGAGAGAGAGTTGAGTTTCATGACACGGGTCGGCGGCCGGCTCGACCAGGGACGGGACTTCTACGCACCGGCCGTGCTCCAGGAGCCGGACCGGGCACTGCTGTGGGGCTGGTCGTGGGAGGCCCGCCCGCACGAGGAGGTGGAGCGGGCCGGATGGGCGGGGGTGCTCACCGCACCCCGTGTCGTGGGCGTACACCCCGACGGCTCACTGCGGGTGAGTCCGGCTCCGGAGCTCGAACTCCTGCGGGCGGCTGAGCCCTTCGTCAGCGGGCCGGGCAAGGTTCCGCTTCCGGAGTCGTACGACTTGACGGTCGTCGCGCGTGAGCCGACCACGGTGAGGCTGCTTCGGAACGCTTCGGGGCGGGAGTTGACGGTCCGGGCGGACCCCGCGGAGGGAACGGTCGTCCTCGACCGAACCGCCTGGCCCCGGACCGGCCGGGAAGGCTCCGCCCCGATCACTGTGCACGTGCCGAAGGGGCCGGAACTCGCGCTCCGGCTGCTCGTCGACGGCTCGCTCCTCGAACTCTTCGTCGCGGAACGGGCAATGGTCACCGAACGCGTCCACCGGCGCCCCGGCGACATCGCCGAGCTGACGGTCGACGGGCCGGGTGCCCGGGTCACCGGGTGGGCGCCGGCCCCACGGAGGCGCGGCTGACCACAGGGCATGCCAGACGCCGGACGGTCGCGGGCGGCGTACGGCCAGCGTCGATGGCATCCAGGAGCAGCCGGGCCGCCGCCTCGCCCATCGCCCGGTGCGGCAGCGCGACCGAGGTGAGCGGCGGGGTGAGGAACGCGGCCATGTGCTCCTGGTCGTCGTAACCGACCACCGACAGTTCGGCGGGCACATCGATCCCGAGCCGGGTCGCGGCATGCAGGACGCCCGCCGCGACCCGGTCGTTGTAGCACAGGACGCCCGTGGGGCGGCGGCCCGGATCGACCCCGTCGAGCAGGCGCAGCGCCCCTGCGTACCCCGCGGAGATCTCCCCGCCGCCGCGCACGATCCACTCCTCGGGCACGGTGACGCTCTCGGCGCGCAGCGCATCCCGGAAGCCGCGGGTACGTTCGACCGAGGCGATGTCGTCCAGACCGCCGATCACGGCGAGCCGGCGGTGGCCCGCACCGAGCAGCACCCGGGCCGCGGTACGGCCGCCGGCACGCTCGGCGGGAACCACGGCGGGCAGGGAGCCGTCCTCGGGCAGGCAGTTGGCCAGCACGGAGTGGGTGCGGTGCAGGCCTTCTGGAACGCGGACCCTGCGCAGTGACATGGCTGCGTAGATGATGCCGTCCACCCGCCGGTCGAGCAGTTCCGCGACGGCCGCGTCCTCCTTGACCCGGTCGCCGCCGGAGTCGACGGTGAGGACGAGATGGTCGCTGCTCCAGGCGGTCTCCATGGCGCCGCGCAGCAACCGACCGGCGAACGGAGAGGACGCGATCTCGTCGGTGACCAACCCGATCACGGCCGTACGGCGACGGCGCAGACCGCGGGCGACGGGGTCGGGGCGGTAGCCCAGCTGGACGGCCGCCTGCCGGATGCGTTCCTGGGTCGCGGGCGAGAGGTTGCCCTCGGCGCGGCCGTTGAACACGAAGGACACCGCGGTGTGCGACACGCCGGCAAGCCGGGCGACGTCCCGTGACGTCGGGCGCCCGGTGCCCGTGCTCCTGCTGTCCTCGGCACCGCCCATGCCGTCCGCCGCCCTCGCCCAGCCCGTCCCTGTCGATCACCGTCCACTCTATCCGCGGTGAGCGCCACGGCACACGGGAGATCCCCAGGGCCCCGAAGGCAGACTTGATCGTCCGATTTGGTCACGGGCATTCGTGGAGGGCCAGGACGATTTCGAGTGGGGCGTGAGCACGTCGGTCGCTGGCGATGCCGACCCAGCCGGCCCGGTACAGGATGGCGCGGGCCAGGTCGCGCACGGCGCTCATGACGACTGGGGCGCGTTGGCGACGGATCTGGCTGACGTCTTCGCTAAAGGTGACGTCCTTGGTCGAGTGGACGGTGTTCTCGATGATCTGGTGCGCGTGTGCCCCCGCGGCTGACGGCGCCAACGCGGCAAGCCGAGCGAAGCCCGCCGCGATCAGCGCGGCAGCGTCCAACCGCGCGAAGACATCACGCAAAGGCCGCTCACCCGGCAGATCGCCCAAGCCCTCACCGGGCAGGCCGTCACCAGCCTGTGAGACTACTCCGACCCGCACGTCGAGCGCGCCACACAGACCGGTGTAGTCGCGTCGGCCTCGGAGTCGTCGGTCGGCGCGGGCATGCGCCGCCTGGACGCGGCGGTCGGCGTCGAGGACTTCGGCTGTCTGGCCCGCGAACGCGATCTGGTGTCCCGGATCGCCGAGCAGCTCCAGGCGCCACGCGCCGAACTGCCCGTCCGTATCGCCGGGTTGTTCGACCGGCTGAAGGCAGCCGACCGGGAGACCCAGCGCCTGCGACAGCGGACCACACAGGTTCGGGCCGCCGAACTCGCCGCCGGGGCCGCGGACGCGCACGGCGTGCTGGTCGCCACAGCGACGGCCGAGGAGGGCGCCGGCTCGGCCGGGGCGCTCGCGACCGCCGTACGGGATCCGCCGTCTCCTGACCCTGTCGGCGTGGCGGCGGTCGACGCGGTATCCGGCAGCACCGCGGTCGTCGTCGCGGCCGTGCCCGGCCTGGTCACCGGGGCCTGCTACAGCGGAGTACGGGTCCGCGTCCGGTCGGGGGGATGCGGACCCGCACCCGCACAGCCACCCTCAGTAAGAGACAATGAAGCACCAGCCCGGCTTCATCTGCGCCACCTTCCACGCCTCCGAGGACGGCGAGCGCGTCATCAACTACGCCCAGTGGGAGTCCGAGGAGCACTATTAGGCGATGCTCGCCAACCCCGGACCCCACGCCACGGCCTCGGCCCATACCGGCGGTGCCTCACCCATGGCCAGAACATGTCCCCCGGCAGCGAGCAGCACGCACAGCACGGCGAACACCACCGCGCGCAGGCTTCGAACCGAAAGGAGAGGCCCTCACGGCGCTGGATACTCCCACGCTGGCCGAATCACTCACCTTGTACACGCAAGTCGGCCACCCTTCTGCGCCCCGTCAGCACCGTGCTGTCCTGCCCACACGCTCAACCAGGGCTTCACCGTCACCCGCGACCACGAGACGGTACCGACCGGGGCGGGCCTGGTGCTGTGCGCCCTGAGGCACTTCCGCAGTCGCGGATCGATCTGCTGGACGCGTGCCGTGCCAGCGGCCGGATCGACACGCTCAGAGCCACGGCACCACGCAACGGTGCGTACGTCGCCACGGTCACCAGCAGTGAGGACGAACTCGGCCTCGATGACCTGCCCGGCAGCTGCACCCGCACACCTACCCACGCATGGCGCCCCGGACAGGGACCGTCCTGTCCGGGGCGCCCGGGCCGCGGTGGCCGCTTCTTTACACCGCGGCGATGCCCTCCATGCCGGACTCGGCGAAGGGGGGCAGTCCAGTGGTCGTGCCGACCTTGGTCAGTGAGCCGTTCCGGCCGATGCGGAAGCCGTCGACGGTGCCGGACGTCGCGTTCTGCACGTACAGGAACCTCTCGTCCTTCGTCACCGCCAGGTCGATGACGCCCTGGGACTTGGCCGAGGGCGGGGTGGCGACCCCGACGTCGTTGGTGAGCGCCAGCCTTCCGTGACGGTCCGTGCGGTAGCCGGTGACGGTCGAGTTGCCGGTGTTGCCGCCGTAGAAGAAGTCACCGGCACGCTCCAGCCAGCACAGTGTGTTCTGACCGTTGGGCAGGGACTTCTGGACGACCTTGAGGCTGCCGTCGCCGCGTACCTCGTACGTACTGACCGTGGACTCCTTGGCCTCGGCCACGAGCATCCGGCCGGCCTTGTCGAAGGTGATCGCGAACGGGACGGCACCGGCGGAGCCGTTGACCACCGCCCGCCGCGCGGGGCGTCCGTCGCGCGTCATCGGGAAGACTTCGACCGTGTTGGCGGACTTGGTGGTGACGACCAGTTCGCGGCCGCCAGGAGTGAACGCGACCTGCCCGGGTGAACTGCTGAACAGCGGCACCTTCTTGTTGTCCAGCCCGAGGGAACGGTGAGCCTCACGCAGCGGTTCCAGGCCCTTGGCCGTGATCCGGAAACCCTGGACGCTGCCCGCTCCGCCCGCGTTCATGACGTACGCGAGCCTTCCCGTGACGGCGATCGACGAAGGGAAGTCCCCACCCGAGCGCACCACCCGGCGGTCCGTCAGCTTCTGTCCCTCGACTCGGAAGGACGTCACGGTGCCGCTGCCCGCGTTGACCGCGAGGAGCAGGCCGGACCGGTCGTCGTAGACGAGCGAGCCCTGCGAGGCGAGCGAGTCGGTGGGTGCGTCGACCTGGTCTCCGCCCTTGCCACCGGTCGCATAGCTGCCCGCGGGACTCAGCCTGCCGTCCTGCGCGCGCTTGAAGACGTGGACCGTGTTGCCGTCCAGTTCGTTGCCCTGCACGAAGACCGCGTGGTCGGCTCCGGCCTTCGCGCTCCCCGCGTCGTCGTGCCCGCGGGAGACCTCTCCCGCCGAGGCGACGGTCACCGTCGTCACGGCCGCCGCCGCGGCGAGGATTCCCGCTCCGACGACGGTCAGCTTGACCTGTAGAGGTGACCTGCGCCTGTTGTGCCTGCTCATACGTCGCTCCTCGGGCCTTCGCCACCACCAGGGGTCGGTGGAGGGCAGGACCAGAGTTGTCCATGAGGTGATCGAGGCATGAGGGATTCGACTGCCACGTCAGCTTCCCGTAATAACTCCATGTGCCGTCTCCCGGTCCGCTGAGTCCGCCATCCGGCAGGGAGGCGAACTCGGCCTGGGGACGCCGGGCCGGCACCGCGTCCACGTCCCTCTCGGTGAACACGGAGCCGCGACAGGCCGGTTCCCTGCGCGGGACCTGCTCCAGACCGTGCGGCATCACCTCGGTGCGCGGCCGGCCGTGATGCTCCACGAACGCGACCACGCAGTCGGTGCCCCGCTCGACCCGGCGGTGCGTGTCGGACAGCATGGCCTACGTCTTGCCGACGCCCGGCGACGCACCGAGGTGGATCCGAAGCCTGCCGCGTGCCATGGTTCCTGTCCCTCCTCGGACGGGGTGCCCCGTACCGGGCTCGGTGATCGCTCCTACGAGATGTCTGCCGAGACACGCGACCGTACGCCGCGCCATCGGCCGCGAGTCAGCCGAAGGCGAAGTAGCGCAGCCACACGTAACCGAGGGAGATGGTCACGGTGACGGCGGTGACGATCAGGCCGTACTTGGTGAACTGCCAGAAGGTGATGGGCTGACGGTTGCGTTCGGCTATTCCGAGGACGACGACGTTCGCGGAGGCACCGATCGCGGTGGCGTTGCCGCCCAGGTCGGCGCCGAGGGCGAGGGCCCACCACATGACGTGGTCGCTGCCGCCACCCATGTTGTGCACGAGATCGCTGGTGATGGGCGCCATGGTGGCGACGTACGGGATGTTGTCGACGACGCCTGACAGCACCGCCGAGGCGCCCAACAGGGTCAGGGAGCCGCCGAGTTCGTTCGTGCCGATGGCGTCGGCCAGCGCCTTGGAGACCTCGTCGATCACACCGGTGTCGATCAGGCCCCCGATCATGATGAACAGGCCGGCGAAGAAGGCGAGGGTGGGCCACTCGACCTCGGCCAGGACCTCGCTCGTGTCGGCGGTGGAGACGGCGACGAGCAGTCCGGCGCCGAGCAGGGCGACGATGCTCGGCTCGTAGTGCAGCACCGGGTGCAGGACGAAACCGGCGACCACCAGGGCGAGCACGATCAGGCCCTGGATCAGCAGGCGCGGGTCCTTGATGGCCTCGCGTTCCTCCAGGGCCATGATCTCGGCGGCGCGGTCCTCGTCGTACACGAACGCCTTGCGGAACATCACCCGGCACAGCACGACAAGGACGACGACCAGCACCGCGGACAGCGGGGCGAGGTGGACCAGGAAGTCATTGAAGGTCAGGCCGGCCCGGCTGGCGATGATGATGTTCGGTGGGTCGCCGACCAGGGTCGTGGTGCCGCCGATGTTCGAGGCGAACACCTCGGCGATCAGGAACGGCGCGGCGGGCAGCGCGAGACGCTCGCACACCAGCAGCGTCACCGGGGCGACCAGCAGCACCGTGGTGACGTTGTCGAGGAGGGCGGAGGCGACCGCGGTGATGACGACGAGCATGGCCATCACCCGGAAGGGCTTGGCCTTCGCCTTCTTCACGGACCAGATGGCCAGGTACTCGAACATGCCGGTCTTCTTCAGCACGCCGACGATCGTCATCATGCCCATCAGCAGGAAGATGACGTTCCAGTCGATGCCGGAGTCCTCGGAGTAAAACGCCGAGACATCGTCGGTCGCCCCGATCGCCAGCATCAGGCCCGCGCCGCCCAGGGCCACGGCGACGCGGTGGATCTTCTCGCTGATGATCAGGGCGTACGCGCCGACGAACACGCCGATCGCCGCCCAACTGTGCCAGCCGTTCACGTTTCTCCGGTTCCTCCGAGCGGTTGCGGAGCTTCGCTCCCGATGTCGTCCCCAGCGGGTCCGTCCGGGATACCCGCCAGGTCCTCGACGTCGAAGGCGCGGGCGATCGGTACGTCCGTGGAGCTGTGCGCGATGATCGAGAAGGCGATGCACACGGCGACGAGGGTGAACGCCTCCTCGGCCTGCGGGATGCCGGAAGCCCTTGGGGCCGAACCAGGCCGCCACCAGCTGCTCCTGGCGCGAGATCCGGGTGCCGAGCGGCGAGAGCAGCAACGAGGCCGGACGGATCAGGAAGATCGCCAGGATCACCGCCGCGTAGCCGCCCCATGACAGGTCCCCGAACAGCCGCGGAGTCAGCAGCGCGCCGAAGACCAGCAGCGCCGCGAACTTCGCGAGCTCCGCCAATGCCTCGCCGAGCGGCTCGAAGGACGCCTTCGCCGCCGGTGAGGTGCGTGCGAGGACCGCGCCCGCGGAGAAGGCCGCCAGGTAGGGGTTGGGGTGCGTGAGATGGCAGGTCGCGTACAGGACGATGCCCGTCGCCAGCGGCAGCAGCGGCTGCAGCTTGGGCTCCGCGCCCAGCAGGCGGAAGCGGACCAGTCCGTTGACGAAGAGCGGCAGCAGGACGCCGAAGGCCAGGTCCAGCACGAGTTCCAGGGCGATGGTGGAGCCGGAGGCGTCCGCGCTGCCCGCGGTCGGGCCGGCCGCGGCGATCAGAACGAGGACGACCGGGAGGGCGAGCCCGTCGTTGATGCCGCTCTCCACGTTCAGCAGCTTGCGCAGCTTGGCCGGGACCTCGGCGCGTCCGACGATCGCCGAGGCGAACACCGGGTCGGTCGGCGCGAGGAACGCGAGCGGCATGCCCAGGCCCAGGGCGCGCGCCGGGTGCCTTCAGTTGGCGCCCGAGGAAACCGTCACTGACGAGCGCGCCGCCCACCAGGAAGGGGAAGGACGTGGAGACCACGGTGCGAGCCGCCAGGCCCGACAACAGCACCGCCACCAGCAGCGCGGCCCCGAACACCACCACGAGCACCATGCCGAACGCCCCGATCGGAAGAGAGAGTCATCCCCTGCTCGCCGACCAGGCTTCCCGGCACACCGCTGGGAACCCTACAGGCCCTTGACGCATCTTTAACAGACTCTTGGCGCGCACCTTGAGGGCCGTCAGACTGCCGGATTCCGGCAACCTGACGGCAGAGTCCACCCGGGCGTCGGAGTACTCGAACCACCCGGCCCGAGCAGCGGCCACTGCGCTCTTTGCCCTGGCCAAGGATCAGGCGGGCCGGGAAGTCCGGTCGGCAGTCGGCCACCCGTCGGGACGGAGCCTCGAATGCCGGATTCGTCGTCCGCTCACGACCCCCACGAGCACCACGGATTCCGGGGCGTGGGCAGGCTCTCCGGGGAGATCACGTCCAAGAACGCCGACCAGATCGGCGACGACCTGCGGGAGGTGCTCCTCACCCGCCCGCCGGTCCTCGAAATCGACCTCACCAGGGTGGCCTGTCTCAGCAGCAACGGATGTAGGGCCGTGTTCATTGCGCTGCTCGCGGCACGGCACCACGGCACCCGGTGATCGTCACGCACGCCGGCTCCCGGATCCGCCCCACACCGACCCGGCTGGGCCTCACCCGCGTCCTCGACATCTACGAAGAGGCCGATCCCTGTCACTCGTGACGGTGGCCGTCAGCACGCCGCGGCGGCGAGCAGCCGCTCCAGCAGGTGCGAGGCAGTGATGACTCCGAGCAGCCGCGTACCGCTCTTGTCCTTGTCGACCACGGCCACCAACGGGCTGCGGACCTGTGCCATCTGGGCCGCGACCTCCAGTGCGGTGTCGTCCGGAGCGGCGACGGCGGGCGGCGGCGCGGTCTTCGACAGACAGTCGCGGACCTTGCGTCCCGCGAGCGCCTCGCACAGCCGGTCGGCGTGGCGCTCGTCGACGACCGCCGCGAGCGTGGGGTCCTCCACGACATACCCCGGCACCAGGATCTTGATCATCTGGGAAGCGGGCAGGATCGCCTTCGGCGCGCCCCGCTCGTCCAGTACCAGGAGCGCGGGCAGCCGGTGTTCGGCCATCAGTCGTGCGGCGTCCAGGGCGTCGCTGTCGACACCGACCGTCTCGTACTCCACCGCCAAGTCACGCGCACGCACCCTCGGCTCCTGTCTCGCTCTCGCCCCATCGGCAGACACGGCCACGAGGACGTGCCACCAGGCCGGCACTTCGAACGATACAACCGGCCTGCGATGGGCAAGCCATGGAGCGTGCACACCATGCGCGGCCGATGGCCCCAGAAGAAGCGGCTGTGGCTGGCGTAGTACCCGTATCTACGCCAACTTCGCCCGGGCACGGTTCACTTCATGTGCGTCTACACCCGGGGTCGGCGGCCCGGTTGATCGCGGACTCGACGGCGGAGATCCGGTCGGCGAGCAGGCCGAGCGCGGCGACCGCGCGGGGCAGGGGGGTCTCGTCCGTGCCGCCGAGGGCCTGCGCACGGAGATACGCGGCTTTCACCTCCGTCCAGCGGAGCGCCTGTCCGGGGCTGAGGGTGCCGCGCAGTTCGGCCAGTTTCAGCAGGTTCGCCTCCGCGCCGGTCGTGAGGGTCCCTGCCTCGGCCGTGTAGTGGTCGTCGATGACGGCGCCGAGTTCGGCGGCGTTCATGACCGGCTGAATGCGTTGGGCGATCTTGTTCATGGTGCGGTAAGAGCCCTGGAGCCGGAAGGGCGGCTCCGTGCGGGTGGCGTCGGTCCGGGCGGCGGAGGCGATGTAGGCCGCGTTGACGGCGAGGACGGTCGCGCGGGCTGTGAGCAGATGGCGCAGGACGGCGAGGATCCGGTCCAGCTCGGCGGCGTACGGGTGGGTGAGGCGGTCGGCCCGGGCGGTCGGGTCGCCCTCGGCCAGCCGGATCAGCAGGTCCAGGTCGGTGCGCTCGCGCCCGGCGAGCGGCGCGAGGACCGGGTTCGCGGTGAGGGCGTTCTCGACGAAGCTGACGGCGAAGGCGTCCTCCTTGCCGGTCAGGACGTCACCGAGGTTCCAGACGTCGGCACGGTTGGCGAGCATGTCGGGGACGTGGAAGCGGCTGCCGGACTCGGTGTAGGGATTGCCCGCCATGCAGACCGCGAAGCGCTTGCCGCGCAGGTCGTAGGTGCGCGGCTCACCGTTCCACACGCCCTCGACTCGGCGCGTGGCGTCGCACAGCGGGATGAACCGCTGGAGCAGCTCGGGCGAGGTGTGCTGGATGTCGTCCAGGTGGAGAAGGGTGTTGTTGCCCGCCTGCAACGCGAAGTTGATCTTCTCCACCTCCTGGCGGGCGGTGGCGTTCGGAGCCTCGGCCGGGTCGAGTGAGGTGACGGCGCTACCGAGCGAGGGTCCGTTGACCTTGACGAGGACGAGGCCGAGGCGGTCGGCGACGTACTCCATGAGGGTCGTCTTGCCGTAGCCGGGCGGGGAGATGAGCAGGAGCAGGCCGCCGGTGTCGGTGCGCTTCGCATCGCCCGTGGTGCCGAGCTGTTTGGCGAGGTTGTCGCCGATGAGGGGGAGGTAGACCTCGTCGATGAGGCGGCCCCGGACGAACGAGGACATCGCCCGGGGGCGGTACTCGTCCAGCCGTAGCCGGGTGCGCTCAGCGGTCACGAGGGTGGTGCGCTGCCGCTGGTACGCGCGGAAGGCCGGGGTGTCCTTCGCCCTGAACTCCCGGGTACGGGAGAGGAGTTCGTCGATACGGATGGTCAGGGATCGGTCGGTGATGCGCGGATGCGTGCCCAGCAGCCCCCTGACCGTGTCGGTCAGCGGCGCGTCGCACTCGTAACGCGGCAGGTCCGGGCAGAGTTCGGCGGCCACCGCCTCGGCGAGGTCTGCGGGGGTGATGTCCGTGCCGGTGGCGGAGGTGTACGAGGACAGCCACGCCTCGACGAGCTGGCGGCGCGCGGCGAGGTCGTCGAGGGCGGTGAGGTCCTCGTCGTACGCCGACGTGCCCACCGTCCGGCGGAACTTGTCGAGCAGGGTGCGGGTGGCCGCGCTGACGACGAAGCCGTCGGGGCCGGTCGTCAGTTCCTCGAAGAGGTACACGGCGGACGCCTCGCCGACGTGGACCGCCAGCTCCGCCCGGAAGTCGGCGATCGCGGGCGTGAGGCCGAACGTGTCGCGGGCGCGGGCGAGCGACAGCGCGCGGCGTTTCAGGGTCGCGCGCTCCTCGGCCGGAAGCGTGTGGACCCAGAACAGCTGGGCGGCGGCGCGGGCGCCGGGTTCGTGACGGAGGAGGCCCGCCCTCTCGTGCAGGCGCAGCACCGCGGTGAGGATCGCGGTCGCGTCGTGGTCGTGGACGCCGCGCTCGTGGCCTTCGTCGTACGCCGTCTCCGCGGCCTGTCGTACGAGGTCGGGGAGGTCGGCGTCCGTAAGGGCCGCCGGGCCGTGCTCGTCCAGCAGCCGGGCCGCGAGGTGCTCGGCGCGGTAGACCTGGGGCGATTCGGAGGGCAGCGCCCGATCCCAGTAGGGGCGGGTGGCGGCGAAGTCCGGGTCCGTGACCGGAGAGCGGTAGTCGGTGCCGGTGAGCGCGAAGGCGAGGCCGTCGGCGGCCGGGACCAGGGTGAGGTCCAGGGGCTCGGTGTTCACGGCGAACCGGTGGCTGCCCAAGCGGATGATGCGGCCGTCGTCGGTGTACAGGTCGGTGCGGTCGCGCAGGGCGCGGACCGCTTCCTGGCGGGCGGCCTTCAGCCGGCCGTCGAGTTCCTCCGCCCGTACCCGGTCGCCGAGTTCGCGCAGCTCGTCCGCGGTGCGCCGGACCTTGGCGACCATCGGGTCGGAGGCGAAGTACGTACTGACCGCGTCGGCGTCGGCGAGCGCGGCGGCCCGGCGTGCGATCGTTTCCAGGACCCGGTACGCCGAGGCGACGAGCTGTTCGGCCCGGCGGGCCCGGGCGTCGGCGAGAGTCTGCTTGCGGGCCGCGAACGCCTCGTACACCTCGGTCCGCTTGTCCGCCAGCTCGCCGAGGAAGTCGTCGAACTCCGGGAAACGGGCTTCCAGGTTCTCCACCTGCACCAGCAGTCGCGCGAGTTGCTCGTCACAGGACTCCGGGCTCCCCGCGGCGGCGAGCGCGCTCGTGACCGACTGGCCGAGCAGAGCGAACTCGGCGGCGAACTCGGCGCGCCCCTCGTGCTCGAGGAGTTCGCGGCGGCGGGCGTCGAGCGTGGCGCGGGCGCGGTTGACGCCGCCCAGTACCTCGGCTACGCGTTCCAGGACGGACGTCCGCACCGTGGCATCGCCGATGTCCAGTCCCGCGACGACCTCGGTGACGATCCGCAGTCCGTCGGTCAGTTCGTCGACGCGGGCGGTGACCGGCGCCGCCTCGGCGACGGTGGCGAGCGACTCGGCGTCCGCGACGAGTTGTTCGACGGCCTGGTGGTGGCCGGTGAAGGCATCCTCGCGGGCCAGGAAGGCGACGGCACGCTGCCCGAACGAGGCGAGGTCGGCCTCCACGTCGGCGGCGAGCTCGTCGATACGGACGATGTCGGCGTACCGCAGCTCCTTGAGCGTGAGCAAGTGACCCTGGGCACGGCGGAGTTCGGCCAGGCCGTTCACCCAGGCGGCGGCGTCACGGGGCGCCTCACCGCGCAGGCGCCGTACGACCGTGGCGATGTGCGCGGCGGCCTCCGCGAGTGCGTCGATGGCCTGGCGGGTGAGGGCCTCGACCGTCTCGAATTCGGCCAGTACCTGCTCGGCCGTGGCGCGGACCGCGTCCAGCGGAGTGCGCAGGTCGCCCAGGTCGGCGTCGCCGAGCCAGTGGTAGGTGTCGGCCGCGCGGACACAGGCGGCGAGCAGCGCCTCGTACACCTCGGCTGTCGGAGCGGTCTCCGAGGCGGCACGTGTGAGGGAGAGGCAGTCGGAGATACCCCGGACGAGGTCGGCGTTGCCGACACGACCCAGCGGGCCGGCTCCGGACGGCCGGGCGGCAGCGTAGGTGTCCGAGACGTACGGGGAGCGCCAGCGCTGCAACGCATGCACGCGTGTCGGTTCGCCGGAGCCCGCCCGCAGCACGGTCAGCGTGCCGTCGTCGAAGAGCGCCCAGCCGTGGCAGGACAGCGGAGCGGCGAACTCCTTGCGGATCATGTTGTACGGGAGCAGGAGGCTGCGGCCCTCCACACGCGTGTGGAAGGCGAAAAGGACGTCCTCGCCGTTGGGCGAGCGGATCACCCTCTCGTACTCCAGGGCTGCCGTATCCAGCGGTGCGGCGGTCCCGTCGAACGTCTTGTACGCCCCCGTGGCCAGGCAGTAGCCGCCGGGGAAGACGATTCCCTGGTCCGCGGGGAGGCGGCGGCACGCCTGCCCGATGCCGTCGAGGCGCACCACGGACCTGGTGAGCGTGTTGAAGACCAGGTAGCGGTGCGCGTCCTCCTTGTAGGGGCGGATGCGGAGCAGTGTCAGGGCGCCCACGCGCGCGTACGCGATGTCCGCGTCGGCAAGGGACTGGAGCGGTTCGTCGACCGGCTCGGCGAAGATCCCCTCCCCTGTCTCGGTGTTGTCCTCGACCTTGACGGTGAGGGTGCCGCCGGTCGTCTCGACGAAGACCTCGCCCTCGATGGAGACGTGCGGGTGGCGGCCGAGGATGTGGTCCTCCCGGGTCGTCTCGCGCCACTCGAAGTCGTGCGAGGGCGGGAAGACGTGATCGCGCTCGCCGCGTGCGTCCAGGAACGCCGCCCGGCCGTCAGCAGAGAGGGCCCACCGAAGGACGCGGATGTCGTCGGTCTTCTCACCGGTCTGGAAGACGGCCAGCAACTTGCCGTCCACGTGCCGCAGCTGGAGGAGGTGAGCCGCACGGTAGTAGCGGTACAGAGCGGCGAGTTCCCGTACGAAGGCGGGGTCGTCGAGGAGGCCGGGGACGGCGTCCTCGGGCAGCCGGTTCAGGTCTCGGTCGTACAGCGCGAAGACGTCGCCCACCGTCGTCTCCGGCTCGGGGCCGAGCACGACGTTGCATCCGAAGAGCAGGACGTCACCGACGGTGACGATGTCGCGGGGCACACTGTGGTGCTCGGTGAGGATGCGTTCGGTGCCGGTGAGCTCCAGCCGGGTCGAGCCGAACTGCTCGGTGCGGCGGGTGTTGAGCGCCTCGGCACGCCGGCCGAGTTCGCCGGCCTGTGCGGCAAGCCGGTCGCGCAGCACGTCGTACGTACCGGTGTCCAGGCCGGTGGTCATGGGATCCCTCTCAGGAAGGCGGGACATGAGGTCCGGAGCCGCCGTCCCCTGTTCGGCGGCTCCGGACCTGGCTTGGCGGTCAGGCTCTGACGCTGCCGTTCAGGGCGGCGAGTGGCATGTCGGAGAGACCCAGCTCACCTGCCTTGTCGAGCAGTTGCTGCACCTGCCCGGCGCCGGCGCCGCCCGTCTTCATCAGCTTCGTCAGCAGTGCGGAGACCGTCAGGTTCTGCACGTCGGCCGTGGACACCGAGCCGAGGATCCGGCTCAGGTCGTCGGTGAAGCTCGACGTGCCGTCCAGCCACGGCTTGGCCAGCGCCTGCGCGGTCTCGGAGTGCCGCATGAAGCCGTCCACGCCCTTGCCGAGTGCGATCGAGGAGACCAGGCGGTCGAAGAAGACCGACTCGCCGCCGACGATGTTGATGTCGGCGTTCTCCAGGCCGGTGGCGAGCACCGTGGCCTGTGCCTCGGCGACCTGCCGCTGGACGTCGAGTCCGGCCAGCCGGATCTCCTTCTCGGCCTGGATCCGCAGCCGGTACTCCTCGTGGCCACGGGACGCGTCGTCCAGCGCCGCCATCGCGACGGCCTTCTGGCCGAGGCCCTCCGCCTCGGCCTTGAGCTTCTCGCCGATACCGGTGGCCTCGGCGAGCGCCTTGGCTCGCGAGCCCTCGGCTTCGGCACGCAGCCGCGCCTCCGTGCCCTCCGCCTCGGCGCGCAGCCGCGCCTCGGTGGCCACGGCCTCGGCACGGCCGGCCTTCTCCGTGACCTCGGCCGCCTTGTCGCGGACCTGCACGTCGGCGAGGCCCGCGGCGGCGGACTCGGCCTGGATGCCCTCGGCGAGCCGCAGCTTGGCCCGCGCGTCGAGGTCGGCGGACTTCAGCCGGGCGTCGGCAAGCGTCAGCTGCTCGGCGGCGCGGTGCTTGGCCGCGGTCTCCGCCGCCTCGGCCGCCTTGATGTCCTTGACCAGCTTCTCCTGGGCCTGTGCCTCGGCGGCGATGATCACGGTCTGCCGTCCGCGCTCGGCTTCCTCCACGGCCCGCAGCTTCTTGATGGACTCCTCCTGCTCGGCGACCGTACGGTCCACCGCGACCCGCTCCCGGACGACCTCGGCGATCTCCCGCTTCTCGGCCTCGACCTCCTTGTCGGCGGCGATACGGGTCAGGCTCGTCTCCCGTTCCCGGGCGATGACCTCCAGCAGCCGGTCCTTCTCGATGCGCTCGTTCTCGATGGCGATGACCCGCTCGCGGTTCTTCTGCGCGACGGTGATCTCGCGAGCCTGGTTCTCGCGCTGGATGCCGAGCTGCTCCTCGGTGCGGATGAACGCGCCCTGCGAGCCGAGCCGTTCCTCCTCCTGCACCTTCGCGGTCGCGGCCTCCTCGCGGGCGCGGAGGGTCTCGACCTCGCGCCGCTGCTTGATCTCGGCCTCGGCCTGCCGGCGCTCCAGCTCCAGGATGGTCTCCCGGGCGTCGACGTTCTGCCGGGTGATCTCCTTCTGCTCGGTGCGCTGGAACTCGTTGGTGCGGACGTGCTCGATCGTCGTCAGTTCGGTGATCTTGCGGATGCCCTGGGCATCGAGGATGTTCTGGTTGTCGAGCTGTGTCATCGGCGTCTGCTCGAGGAAGTCGATGGCCGCGTCGTCGAGGTGGTAGCCGTTGAGGTCGGTGCCGATGACCTGGATGATCCGGTCCCGGAACTCCTCGCGCTTGGTGTACAGGTCGACGAAGTCCAGCTGCTTGCCGACCGTCTTGAGAGCCTCGGAGAACTTCGCCGCGAAGAAGTCCTGGATCGCCGCCGCGTCGCTCGCGGTCTCGGTGCCGATGGCCTGCGCAACCTTGATGACGTCCTCGACCGTCTTGTTGACCCTGACGAAGAAGCTGATGTGGATGTCGGCGCGGATGTTGTCCTGGCAGATCAGACCCTCGCGGCCGGTACGGCGGATCTCGATGGTCTTCACCGAGATGTCCATGTACTCGGCCTTGTGCAGCACCGGCAGCACCACGGCGCCGGTGAAGGTGACATCCACCTTCTTCGTCTTGGAGATGATCAGCGCCCGCCCCTGCTCCACCTTGCGGAACAGCCGGCCGACCACCAACAGCATGGTGATCGCGATGAGGAGGACAACGGCGACGAGCACGCCGATGCCCAAGGAGATGACATCCATGGCAAACGTCCTTGAGGCGTAAGGAACTTCAAGCGGGTGAGAAGGTGCGGCGCGGCGCGGGCGCGTGCGGCTCAGGTGCCGTGGCCCCGCGGGTCGAGCGCCGTGTCGTACGGCGCGACCCAGAAGAACTCGCCCACCTCGTCGTAGGCGTACAACAGGCCGGTGCTGCCGCTGGTGAGGACCTCGTCCGCGGTCTGCCGCACCTGCACCACCGCGGTGGAGCCGTCCTTCGCCGCGACCTCGGCCTGCCCGAACCCGGCGTCCACCCGCCCCGTGCGGATGGTGCAGGTGAGTCCCACGAAGTCCAGCCGGGACGGGCCCGGTTCATCGGGGAAGAGGTGGCGCAACGGCCGTACGAGCAGGCGGGTCACACGCCAGGCGATCAGCAGTGCCCCCGCCAGGACCACCAGCCCGGCCGGCCCGCGGACCACCCAGGAGGACACCAGGGGATCGAGCAGGACGGTCGCGCTCAGACTCAGGAACCAGCCGATCGCGGTCACCAGGGAGAAGACGACCGTGACCGGGACCCCGCCCATCCCCCAGGCGTCGAAATGCACGTGGCCGTCGAAGCCGTGAGACTCCGCCGCGCCGACGGCGACCAACAGCCAGAAGCCGACGACCACGACGAGCGCGGCCGTGAGCAGGATGGTGGGAAACCCGCTGACAGCCACGAGAAACGACCACATGCCCCCACCCCCGCTCGTCGTGTCGTGCTGCCGACCTGTGTCGGTGGCGCACGGCTCCCCTCCGGCTGTCGGTGCCGGACACCGTCCAGGCGTCCGGCACCGAGACCATCCGCCGTGCTCCCCTGCGCACATCGTGCATGTCAGGTACCGACCAGTGCATTGCCGGTTCCCGGCAGTGTTCACTAGGGTCTGCATGCCGGTCGCCGCTAAGAAGTCGTCACCGGGCCATCAAGAAACCGGGGGACGACGTGACGGGGCGCGAGATACCCGAGCAGTATCTGAACGGCTATGCCCTGATCCTGGCGGAGGTCTCGGCCACCGGCCGGCGCCTCACCCGCGACGAGATCGAGTCACGGCGTGTCCTCGGCGAACAGGCCGCCGACGCCGGCCACGGACTGCGCGCCCTCGTCAGTGCCCACCTGTCCGCCGCCCGCGCCGCCTGGCCCACGACACCCGGTTCCGCCGACAGCACACTCGCCGCGATCCAACAGGTCATCGACGCCTTCGCCGAGGGCTACGAACGAGCACAGTTCCTCGCCGTACGGAAAGAGGAGGCGGCGCGCCGCGAGTTCATCGACGACCTCCTCTACGGCCGCAGCAACCTGGGCCGCCTCGCCGAGCGCGCCGAGCGCTTCGGACTGCGCCTCTCCCACGCGCACGTCGTCGCCGTCGCGCAGGGGACGACGGCCTACGACGAAGGCGCCGCGGTGCCACGACAGGTGGAACAGTCCCTCATCGCACGCTTCGGCGACCGGAGCATCCTGCTCACCACCAAAGACGGGCGGATGCTGTGCGTCGCGCCCGGCGACCAGGACGACGTCCTCACCTACTTCGCCAAACAGGCGTACGCGGCCACGGACGGCGGACGTGTCGCCATCGGCCGCCCCCAGACCGGCCCCGGCGGAGTCGTCCAGTCCTACGAAGAGGCACTGAACACCCTCGAACTCGCCGAACGCCTCGAACTCGACGACCCGGTACTGCGCGCCGCCGACCTGCTCGTCTACCCCGTCCTCACCCGGGACCGCCAGGCGATGGCCGACCTCGTCCTCGACGCCCTCGGCCCGCTCACCGGCGCCCGCGGCGGTGCCCAGCACCTCCTGGACACCCTCACCGCGTACTTCGACTCGGGCTGCGTGGCCGCCGAGGCCGCACGCCGTCTCTCTCTGAGCGTGCGCGCCCTGACCTACCGCCTGGAGCGCATCCACAAACTCACCGGCGCCAACCCCGCCGACCCGGCCCATCGCTACACGCTCCAGACCGCGGTCATCGGCGCCCGGCTGCTGAACTGGCCCACCCAGAGCCTGTGACCCGGCCGAATCATCGGTAGTCGGGGTGCGGGGCGTCCAGACGGCAGCCCGGGTCGAGATACGAGGGCCCCGGCCCCGCCGCGCCGATCCCAGCCCGCGTCCGCCTGGGGCGGGATCGTGTAGCCGAGGTGCTGGAGGCTGTAGAGCATGTTCATCGCGCAGTGCTTCACACCGTCCTCGTTTCCGGTGATCAGACAGCCGCCCACGCGCCCGTGGTAGGCGTACTGGGCCGACGGAGTTGAGCGGTCCCGGCCCGCCGTAGAGCCGCTCGATGACCCGCTTGGTGACCGAGCCGTTGTCGCCGAGCCGGATCGGTCCGGCGAGAACGAGGATGTCGGCGGCCATGACCTGCTCGGATCACGACTCACCAGCACCCGGCGCTTCCGCGCGGCGTCGGCCGCGCGCCGCACGCCCGCCGTCCGTCGCAGGGATCCTGGACTCGGCTCCGGATGCGTCGGGCACCCGGCAGGACGATGAGGCGGCGATGCGATGACCATCGACGTGTCCGTGGAGCGCGTGATCCCCGCTCCGCCCGAGCAGGTGGCGGCGTACGCCATGGACCGGCGTCATGACGCGGAATGGACGCAGGGCATCCGCAGCGCGGAGCTGACGAGGACGGCGGACGAGGGCGGGTTCGGCGTCGGATCCGAGGTCACCCGTACGGCGTACTTCCTCGATGCCGCGGAGCTGGAGCTACTGCGGCGGTGCGACGGGGTCGCACTCGACGTGGGATGCGGGCCCGGCAGGCTCGTGGCGGCGCTCGCCGCGCCAGGGCAGCGAACGCTGGGTATCCATGTCAGCGAGGCAGCCGTCGCCCACACCGTGCGGTTGGGCGGGCAGACGCTGCGCCGGTCCGTCCTCGCGCCGCTCCCCGGTGAGGGCCGGTGGGACACCGCCCTCCTCGTCGACGGCGATGTCGGCATCGGCGGCGACCCGGCCGCCCTCCTGCGCCGGATGGCCGAACTCGTCGCCCCCGGCGGAGTCCTGATCGCCGAGACGGCTCCACTCGACGTCGACGAACGCGTGCAGGTTCGCGTCGTCGACGGCCGCGGTGTCGCCAGTACTGCTTTCCGTGGGCCGCCTCGGTACCCCGGCCCTGCTGCGACACGCCCGCCGAGCAGGCTGGCACCGAGACGCTCAGTGGTCGGCCGGGGGCCGCTCCTTCGTCGCCCTGCGCAACCGCGCCAACCTCGCCGACCTCGCCGACCTCAGCGAGCGCAGCACGAGCAGCGCGGCGGAACCCCCGAACAGCACCGCCGTGATCAGCAGCCAGCGGGCCAGGAAGCCGTCGCCCGAGAGCCCGGTGGCCAACCGGTAGTGCTCCGCCATCTGCCCGCTGATCAGCGGAAACCACATCAGCAGCAGAAGCGCCGAGAACGCGGCCGGGAACCGGATGTAGAGCGTCCACTCCCGGCGGCCGACCGCGTCCAACCCCCGCGCAAGGGCCCGGTCAGCCCCCGCGTACAACGGAACGAGCACCAGGTCGTGGAGGACCGCCGCGCCCACGAACCACAGCGCCACCCCGAACCAGTCCCCCGCGAGCAGCCGCACCCCGGCGTACCCGGCGAGCGCGAACGAACAGGCCAGCAGCAGGATCTGCAACGGACTGCCCAGAACGGGCTTCCCGAACGGCCACCGCATCACAGGTCTCCGCATCGCAAGTGGTCGCATCACAGTTCTCCGAACGTCATCCGGGCCACCCACTTGGTGTTGAGCACGCCGGGCGCCGCGGGGACGATGATCCGCGCGGGATAGCCGTGGTCGGGGGTCAGGTCCTCGCCGTTGGCGAACAGGGCCAGCAGGGAACGCTCATCGCGCACCTGGTTGTAGCGCAGGGCCGCGTGCCGGAACGCCCCGTGCCGCTGCAACGACTCCACCAGCACATCGGGCGCCGCACCCGCCTCGTATCCCACCAGCGCCGCGAGGTCCCGCAGCCGCACGCCCCGCCACCACTGGTCGGAGGTCGACCAGCCCTCCACACAGGCGATGGGCAACGCGGCGCTGTGAAGCGGGAGTGTCAGCAGCTCGTCCCGGCTCAGCCGGACCGTGCGCCCGCGCCCCTCGACGACCAGCCGCCACACCTCACCCGTCGTCTCCCGCATGTCGATGCCGACCGCCGCCGCCGTCTTGTTGATCTGGAAGCCGCCCGGACCGCCGCCCGGCTCGGGGCCGCCGTGCGGCGCGAGCACGGCCGTCTCCCGCAGCGGCGCATCGAAACTGTGCCCGGCCGTCGTGGCGAACAGCACCAGCGATCCCCCGCCCACAAACCCGAGAGCACCACGCCGCGAGACGGTGGGCGGGTCGGGATCCGGTGCCACCAACTCATCACCCGGCTGCGGACGTTGATCCTCATCGCGGAGCTGGCGCAGATTGCGCAGCGCCATGGGCACCCGCAGCACGGCGTGTGCCACGAACGCGGCGAAGAACACCCAGGCCCCGTAGAAGTGCAGCGGATAGAAGGAGCCGGGAAAGATGTAGTCGAGCTGGACGTTCAGCACACCCGTCGTGAACTCGAACAGGGCGCCCCCGACCAGCAGGAGCAGCGAGACGCGCTCCAGCCCGTGCGCGAGCGACCGCACCGGCGGCAGCGTGAACAGCTTCGGCACGACCGACCACAACTTCGCCAGCAGTACCGGGATCAGCGTGATCCCGAGCGTGACGTGGACACCCTGGGTGAAGCGGTAGAGCCAGGACGGGCTCGTCGGCCAGGAGAAGAGGTAGAAGCCGAGCAGACCCTTGTCCGGGGTCATGTCGTTCACCGGTGACAGATTCGGGTTGTACGCGGCGTACGACACGAGACCCGTCACGAACAGCACGGTGATCCCGCCGAGCAGCACGACACCGAGCACCGAGGTGAACCAGGGACCACGCAGCGGGCTGCGCCAGAACGCGGGGGAGGTGGGGAGCTTCGGCTTGCGCATGTCCCGACCGTAGGTCGAGGGCTCCATCGAACGGGCCCTCGAACCGTGACGAAACTCCGACGTCCACCCCGGTGGCCGCGCCACGGGGCGCTACGCATCCCAGCCTGCCGATGTGAACCGCGATCTTCCCCACGTCATCGCGGTGGCGTCGTCGGTCGGCCCCAGCCGGATCACGTCCGGCGTGGCGGTCCACGATGTGCGGCCTGTTTCCAGGGCGGCGGCGAACGAGCAGGGCCGGCCCGGGATGAACTGATCAGCGCTGCGGCCCCGCCCGTCGACGTGCGAGAACAGCAGGTTCGGGCTCGTGGGGGCGTCGGGGCGCGGTCAGTTGCTCACGTCGACCGCGAGGACGAGCCGCCTGTCGGCGGCCCGCGGCAGCGGCGCGGCCGCGAGGCCTCGGCTGCCAATCCTTACGAGTCGCGGACGTCCAGGCGATATGCCGGATTCGTCGAGTTGTCGCCATCCCGAGCGACCTAACGTCTCAGCCAGCCCGAACTTCCGTTCCACATCCGGAGAATGACGATGACGCTTGCACGTACCGCCCGGATCACCGCCGCGATCGGCACCGCCGCGCTCGCCGTTGCCACCGCGCTCGCTGTCCCGGCCTCCGCTTCCGCCCCGCTCAAGACCGAGCACCACAGCTCCACGGTCTTCGTGCAGACCGACAACCCGGGCGGGAACGCCGTCGTCGCCTACGACCGCAACGCCGACGGCACACTCACCGCTGCCGGCAGCTACCCCACCGGCGGCTTGGGCGGCAGCCTGGCCGGCTCGGTGGTGGACCATCTCGCCTCGCAGGGCTCGCTCGCCTACGACCATGAGCACCACCTGCTCTACGCCGTGAACGCGGGCAGCGACACCGTCACCGTGTTCGCCGTGCACGGCGACCGGCTGAAGCGCACCCAAGAAGTAGCCTCCGGTGGGTCCTTCCCGGTCAGCATCGCCGTCCACGACAACCGGGTCTACGTGCTCAACGCCCTGGACGGAGGCACGGTGCAGGGGTTCGTCCGGGTCGGCGACCGCCTGGCCGCCGTCCCCTCCTGGAACCGCGGCCTGGGCCTGGACCCGGCGGCCACGCCCCAGTTCACCCACACGCCGGGCGAGATCGCGTTCACCCCTGACGGCACCCGGCTGATCGTCACCACCAAGGCCGCGACCAACAGCATCGCGGTGTTCCCCCTGGACCGCTCCGGCGCCCCGGCCGCCGCGCCGGTGGTGAACTCCCTCCCCGGGACCGTGCCCTTCGGCTTCGTCTTCGACGCCGCGGGCCGCCTGCAGGTCACCGAGGCCGGTACCAACGCCGTGGCGACCTTCGCCGTAGCCCGAAACGGCAAGGTCACTCCGGTGGGCTCCCCCATCGCCACCGGGCAGGCCGCGACCTGCTGGATCGTCAGGGACGGGCGTCACCTTTACACCTCCAACGCCGGCAGCAACAACCTGTCCGGCTTCCGTACCGGCCACCGGCCCAGCCTCGTCCCGCTCGGTAACACCGCCACCGACGGCGGCACCGTCGACGCCGCCGTCTCCTCGGACGGCCGCTACCTCTACGCGCAGACCGGCGCCAAGGGCATCGTGGACGAGTTCCGGGTCAACCGCGACGGCTCACTGACCGCGATCGGCTCGGTCACCGTGCCTGACTCGGTCGGCGGCGAAGGCATCGTCGCCCTGTAGCCGCCACCCGACAGGCCGCCCGACCAGCGTGCGTACCCGGGAGGCGGTCCACACCTGGTCGTCACTCCAGCCGAGCGCAGCCGGCCTCCCCCCAGGCCCCGTCACAAGCGTGGCCTGCGGCTGCATGCCCCGGCCCGGCCCGCAGCGTGAACCATCCCCACCCGCATGCACCAAGAGAGACACACCACGGCCAAGTCCCGGCTGTCTCGAACACGGCCCGAGGACATGGGCCGCACGCGCGCGGGCATCGCCGACAAAGACCATCCGCCGTATCACCCCAACCGACCACAGCTACCCGGCCAACAGCACCCGAGCCCCACCACGAGCTCACAGCGGCGCGATCCCGTGAGAGGCATGTGCGACGAGGGTGACCGTGCACCCCGGTGAGCCGGGGCGCACGCAGCGGCGGCGGCGCCCCGAGGTGAGTGCATGGCCTGACCGATCCACGACCAGACTCCTCGGACGGCACGCCGTCGCGGGTCATTTGGGCGGCAGGCCCGCTGCGAAGGTGCGCCCCTGCTCGATCCAGGCGTGGAGGGCGCAGTCCTCGGAGAGCACGGACGCGGCGACAACGACCCAGCCGCGCATGGGGCGGCCGGTGAGGTCGAAGGCCCGCGTCCCGGGCCGGGCCAAGGCGGCGCCGGTGGCTTCGGGCCCGACCCGGACCATCAGCTCGTCCCCGATCACTCCCACCGCCATGTTCCCGTGGTGCAGGAACGCGAGGCCCCCGAACATGCGTTTCTCACTCATCGCCGGATCGGCGCCCAGCCGGGCGCGGATCCGTTCCGCCAGCCCTTCGTCGTATGCCATACGCCATCACAGACCTCGGGTCGTCAGGAGCGAGGGGATCGGGTCATCCCTGGGCCTGCAGCCTGCGTTCGAGGTCGCGCAGGTCCTTGCCGAGGGAAGAGCGCACCTTCCTCCTCATGAGGGGCGCGGCCAACCGGTAGTACCGGCTGGAATCGCCCTGTACGCGGATGCGCGCGAGTGTGCCTTTCGGATGGGGGCCGAAGGTGTAGGTGACGTGCATCGGTATCGGTCCGGCGACGGACACCATGTCCAGCAGACGCCCTGGTTCGTGGGCGGCCACGCGGAGCACGTAGTCGATGCGCTTGCCGAGGAAGTACGCCGTACGGGTCACCTCCGCCCCGACGCCGAACCCGCCGCCGTCCGCCTCCCGGGTCAGGGCCGCCTCGCGGATGCCCTGGGTCCACTCGGCATCGTGGCGCCAGTCCATGGCGTAGGCCGCCACCTGGCCGGGCGGGAGCGGGATCGGCCTCTCGGCCGTCACGTCGATCGACATGACCCACCCCTGCTCAGAGAGTGAAGAAGGGCTGCGCGGTGCCCGTCTCGGCGTACTGCTTGAGCCGGGTCATGAGCTGGCTCCAGGTGTCGTCCGTGTGCGGGAGGTCGGGGTCGTCGGCGGAGAAGCCGGCGTGCCGGAAGTCCACCTGGGTGCCGGTCCCGTCGGCGGTGTCGGTCAGCTGCCAGGTGATGACGGTGCCGGACCAGTGGGGCGGGAAGGCGCCGATCGACGTCCACACGATCTCCTCCTTGTCCGCGCGGTCCCGGCGGAGCCGGAAGGGCTCGGGGATCTCCGGGAAGTCGAAGAGGAGGACCTCGCCCTCGCGGTTCACGCCGGTGGTCCACCAGCCGGTGAGGCCGTCGTGGGTGTTCAGCGCCTCGTACACCTTGGTGCGGTCGGCGTCGATGTCGGTCCGGAGGATGATCTCGGACATTGTGCTGCTCCTTGCGTGTGGGGGAAGAACGGGGCGGGGGCGAACGGGGCGGGGGCTCAGAGGGTGAAGTACGGGACCGGGGTGCCGGTCTCCACGTACTCCTTCAGGCGGCCGAACATGCCCGCCCAGCCCATCGTGACCTCGCGGAACATGTCGTCGATGTCGGCGAACCCCATGTGGTCGAACCGGACCACCGTGCCGCCCTCGGGATGGGCCTCCAGGGTGTAGACGATCTCGGTGTCGATCCACTGCGGCGGTCCCGCGACCACGGTCTGTGTCAGGCACTTGCCCGCCACGGCCTCGTCGATGCGGAAGTCCCAGGTCATCGGTGCGCCGGGGAACGACAGCCGGTGCAGGGCGCCGACGCCCTCGCCGATCTCGGCTCCGGTGGTGAACCAGCCGGCGACGCCTTCGGGGCTGGAGACGGCGCGGTACACGGTCTCCGGGTCGGCGGCGATACGGATCTGCAGGGCGATGTCAGCCATGGTGGCGTCCTTCTCGTCGGGGGTTCGGCGGCGCGCCGAACCCTTCGCTTTAGCTCACACTAAAATGACTCTGGGTGACTTGGCAAATTACAGTGGGCGCTAAAATGAGTTGTATGGATGCGGTACGGGCGGTCGCCGAGCCCAGGCGGCGCGAGATTCTGCGGCTGGTCTGGGACTCGGAGCTGTCGGCGGGTGAGATCGCCGAGCGGTTCGACGTCACCTTCGGCGCGGTCTCCCAGCACCTCAAGGTGCTCAGAGACTCCGGCCTGGTTACGCTGCGCCAGGACGGCAAGAAGCGGTTCTACCGAGCGGACCGCGAGGGCATGGGCCCCCTGGCCGACTACCTGCAGTCCATGTGGGCCACCAAGCTCGACGCCCTCGCCGAACTGGCCGAGGCCGCCGAGCGTGCGGAGGGAACGGACGCATGAGCGTGAGCGACGACGCCGTGGTCACGGTCGAGCGGCACATCGCCGCCCGCCCCGAGATCGTGTTCTCCTTCTTCACCGACCGGGACAAGTGGCTGTCCTGGATGGGCCGGGAGGGTGAGTTCGTGTTCGCGCCCGGCGGTGCGTACCGTACCCACGTCACCGGCGAGAGCGTGGCCGAAGGCCGGTTCCTCGAGGTGGACCCGCACGAGCGACTGGTGTTCACCTGGGGCTGGGCCGAGGGCGGAATGCCCGTGCCACCCGGCTCGACCACCGTGGAGATCACCCTGCAGCCCACCTCGGACGGCACCCTGCTGCGCCTGGTCCACCGCGGCCTGCCCTCGCCCGAGGCGTGCGCCGCCCATGAGGAAGGCTGGAATCACTACGTGCAGCGCCTCGCCGTACGAGCCGAAGGCCGCGACCCGGGCCCCGACCACTGGATGTGACCGTCGCGCCCGCTCACCCACACCCTGGGTCGTCCCCTTACGGAAGGGTGATGTGCCGGGCGTCGACCCGGGGTGCGGCGGGTACGCGGTCTTTCCATGACTCGCCGGTCTCGACCTGGCCGAGACCGACATGCGCGCGATCCCGCTGGTCGGCTCTGGCCGTGCGGTCGCCACTGAATCCTCGTCCGTGTGCTCCCGCAATCGATTCCTTCCAGCCGGCGCTCGCTTCCAGGGCCCAGGCGGCCGTCAACCGCCGAGAAGGGATTCCCCCATGCCTCCGAGTCCGCGGCGTGCCCATAGCGTGCCCGTAAGACCGGTCAACCGCGGTGCGACCCCGCACTCTCGGGCCGCCAGGAAGGAGCACAAAAGCCTCAGAACGACGAATGGACCGAGGCCCGCCGCTCAGTGGGACTCGACCTGCCGGCCAAGACCGGACCAGGACTGATGCTCCTCGTCCTCCAGCCGAAGCCGATGGCTCGCGCATGACCGAACTGCCGAACACCTTTGTTCCGGAGGGTGGAACTCCACCCTGGGGCGCCGTCGCCTCAGCGCCAATAGTCGTCCTCATGAGGATGGAGACGCCCGCTGTTTCGTCGCCCGGCATCAGCCGTACGACGGAGGGTCTGCGGGTCACGGCCACGAAGCGCAGCCCTTGCGCCCCCAACAGTGACCTCATCAGGCGCGACAGTCTCTTCGCTGCCATCGCTCCCTTCGCCGTCCAGCGGCGACAAACCTGACCGGGAAGCCTCGGCTCTCGGCGGTTGGCCAGTGTTGATGCGACCTTCCTCGACGACGGGCTCCGCCTCCGCACATCTACAAGAAACGAGAACCGAACATGGCGAACGATGTCTCCGTCGGACCAGATCTCACCGATGAGGGCATCATCGGCCTTCCCGGACTGGCGAGCCGCTGGGTTCGACTGGCCGACGGCAGCCGAGCCCACTACGTGACGTGCGGCGACAAGGGCCCCGCGGTCATCCTCCTGCACGGCGGCATCGAGGGGTCGTCAGGATCCGCCGGCTGGCGCTGGACGGCGCCATTCCTCGGGGCCGACGGATTCCGTGTGTACTGCCCCGACCGCGTGTACTGCCCCGACCGCCCGGGCTTCGGGCTGGCGGACACCAGCAAGCCGGAGTAACGAAGGGACGGGGACCTGTGCGCGGGACCCTTCGAGGGCCGGCCGACGATCATCCTCACCACCAGAGGACGCAGGGTTCGCCTGCGGACCCGCACCTCGCGAGAGATCCCAGTGGCCGTACTGGAGCCCGTCCGGCAGCCCTGACCACCGCCAAGAAGTGGAGGGACTCACCGGTATCCGCAAGTAGGGTCACGTCATGGAGTTTCGAAATCTCGGCCGCAGCGGCCTGATGATCAGCGAGATCGCGTACGGCAACTGGCTCACCCACGGTTCCCAGGTCGAGGAGGACGCCGCCCTCGCCTGTGTGCGCGCCGCCCTCGACGCGGGGATCACCACCTTCGACACCGCCGACGTCTATGCGCAGACGCGAGCCGAGTCCGTCCTCGGCCGAGCTCTCAAGGACGAACGCCGGGAAGGCCTGGAGATCTTCACCAAGGTCTTCTTCCCGACCGGTCCGGGCCCCAACGACCGGGGCCTGGGCCGCAAGCACATCATGGAGTCCATCGACAACTCGCTGCGCCGGCTGCAGACCGACTACGTCGACCTGTACCAGGCGCACCGCTACGACGCCTCCGTCCCGCTGGAGGAGACCATGGAGGCGTTCGCCGATGTGGTCCGCTCCGGCAAAGCCCTGTACATCGGCGTCTCCGAGTGGACCCCCGAGCAGATTCGCAACGGTCACCAGCTCGCCCGGGAGCTGCACATCCCTCTGGTCTCCAGCCAGCCGCAGTACTCGATGCTGTGGCGTGTGATCGAGGACGAGGTCGTGCCGACCTGCGAGGAACTGGGCATCGGTCAGATCGTCTGGTCGCCCATCGCGCAGGGCGTCCTCACCGGCAAGTACGCACCGGGCGCCCCGCTGCCGGCCGGCAGCCGCGCCACCGACGAGAAGGGCGGCGCGAGCTTCGTCGGCCGGTTCCTGCAGGACGAGGTCCTGGAACGCGTCCAGCGCCTCAAGCCACTCGCCGAGCAGACCGGGCTGTCCCTGGCCCAGCTGGCCGTGGCCTGGGTCCTGCAGAACGCCAACGTCTCCGCCGCCATCATCGGCGCCTCCCGGCCCGAGCAGGTCGCGGAGAACGTCAAGGCGGCAGGGGTCAAGCTGGACGCCGAACTCATGAAGGCCATCGACGCGATCCTCGACCCGGTCGTGGAGCGCGACGCGGCCAAAGCCGGACGGGTCTGACGTTTCGCGCGCCGCCGTCTCGCCGCAGATGTGCGTGCCAGATCCGGCGTCTGCGGCATGACGGGCCGGACAGGTCCCGGTTGGCGACCTGGAGGTAGCCGTCGACCATGAAGGTCGGCATCCCGCCGATGGTTCCGGTGACGCGGACGCTGTCGAGCGACGACAGGTCGGCGGGCTGCCGTCGTGGCAACGGCAGCCCGCCGAGGCGGGCCAAGGGGCGGACCCGCTTGTCGCCGGTGCGGACGGCGACGGTCAGGGGCCAGGCGGCTGTGGATCCGCTGTCGCCCGGCGCGATGAGTTCGCCGAGCGCTCCGGGAAGCGAGCGGTGGGCCATGGACGGCCGCCTCGCAGGTGGTTGTTGCGGCCGCGCGTGAGCGGGCCACTGCCCATGCCCGGAGTCGAGGCAGGCGATGCGTACGGAATGATCAGCAGGCCGGCGTCGGAGACCGGCCGAGGCAGGCCGGGTGACTCACACATCCGGCTCGTTGGGATCGGCCTTCCGGTGACCCCAGTAGCTCGCCGAGTCGTAGCGGGCGTCTCGTCGTTGGTGTGCTTGCCGAAGGTCGCCGCGATGGGGGCCGCACCGTCCTGGACCTTGTCCCAGGCACGCCCTATGAGGTCGAGATCGTCGACCTCGAACATCAGGTGCCCGACGCCGGTCAGCCCGGGGATCGGGGCGAACGCGAACGAGTGATGGCGCTGGTTGGCGTGGAGGAACGTGCCGCTGAGGCCGGGGCCGAAGTCGATGAAGTCGCTCAGCTCGAAGCCCAGAAGCTCTTGGTACAGCTTGCTCTGGGCCGCGCCGTCCGTGGCGAACTGGAAGATGTGGCCCATCCCGCCCGCCCCGGTGACGAACCGGGCTCCGGTGGGCGAGACGAAGCGCTGCTTCGACTCCATCAGGCCCCAGAAGAGCTCCGGCCTCTGGCCCGCAGGGTCGTCGAATTCGACGAGCCCACTCACCTGCCGCTCCTTGATCGCGTCGGCGCCCGCCCGCTTGACGGAGTAGCCGTTGCTCTCCAGCAGCTCGGAGATCTCCGCCAGCTCCCGCGGGCCCTTCACCTCCCACCCGATCGCCGTGACGCCGTCCGCGGCGCCGCGACGGATGTCCAGGCGTCGAGATCGTGTGCCTCGACGACCCGTTCCAGACAAGTACAACCAGGAGACGAAGAACCTGTCGGCGACCTCCCCTGGTTCATCGCGCGCCCAGGTCGACGCGGACGGCCGCCGGGTGGCTGCCTTCGACCGTCCGTGACCCAGGAATCCGCCTCGTGTCAACGACGCCGCTGGTCGGGCCGCAGCTCGAAGTCGCCGTAGCTGTTGTCGACCGGGTTGACCGTGACCCCGGGGGCCACGATGTCGTCGATGGCGTCGAGCACGTCGGCCGGGAGCGTGACGTCGGCGGCGGGCAGGAACGCCTCCAACTGCTCCATGGTCCGCGGTCCGATGATCGCCGAGGTGACGCCGGGGTGGTTGATGACGAAGGCGACGGCGAGCTCGATGAGGGTGAGGCCGGCCTTCTCGGCCAGGGCGGCGAGCTGCTCGACGGCGTCGAGCTTGCGCTGGTTGGCCGGGGCGCTCATGTCGAAGCGGGCCGGGGGGCGTGCCGCCGAGACAGGCCCCTCGGAGGCGTTCTTGCGGTAGCGGCCCGAGAGCCAGCCGCCGGCGAGGGGGCTGTAGGTGAGGGTGCCCATGCCGTGCCGGCGCACCGTGGGCAGCACGTCCTCCTCGATGCCGCGGACCAGGATCGAGTACGGCGGCTGCTCGGTCACGAACCGCTCCAGGTGCCGCTCACGGGAGACCCACTGGGCCTCGACGATCTGGGAACCGGAGTACGAGGAAGAGCCGAGGTAACGGACCTTGCCCTGGCGCACGAGATCGGAGAGGGCGCCGAGGGTTTCCGAGACGTCGGTGTCCGGGCTGGGGCGGTGGACCTGGTAGAGGTCGATGTGATCCGTGCCCAGGCGCCGCAGGGAGTTCTCCACCGCGCGAATGATCCAGCGCCGTGAGCCGCCGCGCTGGTTGGGGTCGTCCTGGTCCATCGGCATGAAGAACTTGGTCGCCAGGAACACGTCCTCGCGCCGGCCCTTGAGCGCCTTGCCGACGATCTCCTCCGAGACACCGGCGGAGTAGACGTCCGCGGTGTCGACGAAGTTGATGCCCGCGTCGAGGGCGCGGTGGATGATCCGTACGGAGTCGGCCTCGTCCGCGTTGCCCCAGGGGCCGAACATCATCGCGCCCAGGCAGAGCGGGCTGACCTGGACGCCTGTGCGGCCGAGCGGTCGGTACTGCATGAAACGGTTCTCCTCGTTCGTGTGGTCAGTGGGTTCCGGACGCACGGTCAGTCGGTTCCGGAGGGGACGACCATGCCGGTGGTCGTCCAGCTGGCGAGGAGGCCGAGGGCCTCCTGCTCCGGAGAGTCCGGTTCCGGGGTGTAGAAGTTGAGGCGGAGGCCGGGGTCGGACGGCAGGTCCATCGCCTCGTAGGGCAGGGCGAGATCACCGACCAGCGGGTGGTGGAGGTTCTTCACGCCGGAGCGGTGGAACTTCACGTCGTGGCGTGCCCATCGGCGGGCGAAGTCGCCGCTCCTGGTCGTCAGTTCTCCGATCAGGTCGGTCAGCGCCTTGTCGTGCGGTGCCCGGCCTGTCTCGGTGCGCAGGAAGGCGACCGCGTCGTCCGCCCCCTTGTCCCAGTCGACCCAGAAGTCCTTGCTCGCGGGGTCCAGGAACATGAAACGGGCGCTGTTGACCGGCCCTCGCTGGACGAACAGCGGCGAGTCGAAGACCGGGGCGTACAGCGCGCGTCCCAGTGCGTTGGCGGCCACGATGTCGAAGCGGGCGTTGCGTACGAACGCCGGCACACCGGTCATCGAGTCCAGCAGCCGCAGGATCGTGGGCCGCACCCGGGAGGAGGTCACCGTGGTCCGCCGGCCCGACGGTGTCGATGCGCGGGCCAGGTCGTAGAGGTGGGTGCGCTCGGCCTCGTTGAGCTGCAGGGCGTGTGCGAGGGATTCGAGCACCGAGTCGGAGGCGCCGGAGAGGTTTCCGCGTTCGAGGCGGACGTAGTAGTCCACGCTCATGCCCGCGAGCAGGGCGACCTCCTCACGGCGTAGACCCGCGACGCGGCGGTTCCCGCCGTAGACCGGCAGTCCGGCCTGCTCCGGGGTGATCCGTGCCCGCCGGGTGCTCAGGAACTCGCGGACCTCGGCGGCCAGGTCCTTCTTGTCAGCGCCCGCCATCGTCGGACTCCGCACGGGTGTGCCGCGACGCTGCCGGAGGGCAGGACGCGAGGCGGATGGTGGCTTCGGCGGGGGCCAGGGACACGGGAACTCCTCCTGATCGGCGTGCATCTTGCGCCAGCCTCTTCACCGTAGGTCCGTGGGCCACGGCCTGCGAGGTACTGCCAGTACCTGGAAGAGCAGTGACTCCCACCTGCGGGCCCGCGCGCTGTTCCCTGGAGAAGACCGAGAGCGGGCCACCCGGAACCGGTCCCGGCTCCCCGACTCCGAACCGACCTGAAGGAACACCGTGCGCGCAGCACTCATGTACGAAGCCGGCGACGTCCGTGTCGGGCTTGTCGCCGACCCGGCCCTCAAGGAACCCACCGACGCCCTGGTCCGCATCACCGCCGCCTGCGTCTGTGGCAGCGACCTCCACCCGTATCGGACGATGTCCGGCTCCGACGGCCCGGTCCGGATGGGCCACGAGTTCATCGGCGTGGTCGAGGCGACCGGCAGCGCGGTCACCACGGTGCGGAAGGGCGACCTGGTCGTCGCTCCCTTCGCCTACTCGGACGGCACCTGCGCGTACTGCCGGGCCGGGCTGCAGACCTCCTGCGAACACGGCGGTTTCTGGGCCAGGAACGGCGTCGACGGCGGCCAGGGCGAGGCGGCCCGCGTGCCGCTGGCCGACGGCACTCTCGTCAGGCTCCCGGTGGGCGCCGACGACGCGCTCGTCCCCTCCCTGCTCACCCTCTCCGACGTCATGGGCACCGGCCACCACGCCGCCGTCCGCGGCGGAGTGCGGCGCGGCAGCACCGTCACCGTGATCGGGGACGGCGCGGTCGGCCTGCTCGCCGTGCTCGCCGCCAAGCGGCTCGGAGCGGAGAGGATCGTGCTCATGGGCAGGCACACCGCCCGCACCGACCTCGGCCGCGCGTTCGGCGCGACCGACGTGGTCGCCGAACGCGGCGGCGAAGGCATCGAGAAGGTGCGCGAGCTGACCGGCGGCGGCAGCCCGATCGTTCTCGAAGCGGTCGGTCACCGGCCCGCCTACGAGCAGGCGTACGGAGTGGTCCGCCCCGGCGGCACCATCAGCCGCGTGGGCGTGCCCCAGTACGAGGAGGCCCCGGTCGGCTTCGGCAGCCTCTTCGGCGGCAACATCACCCTCACCGGGGGCCCCGCCCCGGCCCGTGCCTACATCGACGAACTGCTGCCCGACGTGCTGGAGGGCCGCATCGAGCCCGGCCGGGTCTTCGACCGCACCGTCGCTCTCGACGAGGTCGCCGAGGGCTACCGGGCGATGGACGCGCGCGAGGCGCTCAAAGTGCTGGTACGGCCGTGAACAGGCAACCTTCGATCAGCACGGGCGACGCACCTGTGCGCCTCGGCGGCACCTCGTCCACCGTCCGGGCGATCTCCGGAACCGAAGCCGGAAAGCTGAGGAGGGGGCTGGTGACGCCATGACCACCACCGCCGTGCGGCGCGCACCGGTGCCCGGGGCGAAGCGGCCGGACGGGGCCCCGCTGACCTCCAGCGGTGTCGACGGCGTCGCCCCCGCGGACTCGGGCGCCGCCGCGGACTCGGGCGCCGCCTCGGGCCTGGTCAACACGGTGCACCAGATCGGCAGCGCGCTGAGCCTGAGCGTCCTGACCGCCGTGGCCGCCGCCGTCTCCACCGGACACACCGCCGCCGACATCGCGGCCCGCCCAGGCGCGGTGCTGACCGGCTCCGCCGTCCTGCTCGCGCCGGCACTCGTGGCCGTCTCGGCCCTCATCGTCCCCACCCGCATCCCCCACCACCCAAGGACACCCTGATGCAGACCCTCACCCTCAACAACGGCGTCCAGATGCCCGCCCTCGGACTCGGCGTCTTCCAGACCCCGCCCGACGAGAGCAGGGCGGCCGTGACGGCCGCCCTCGACCTCGGCTACCGGCACATCGACACCGCCGCCGCGTACGGCAACGAACGCGAGGTCGGGCAGGGCATCCGCGACTCCGCGGTCCCCCGCGACGAAATCTTCATCGAGACCAAGATCTGGATCAGCGACTACGGCTACGACGAGACCCTGCACGGCTTCGACAAGAGCGCCACGAAACTGGGTGTCGACCGGATCGACCTGCTCATCCTGCACCAAGCCCTGCCGTCGGACTTCGACAGGACCCTCGCGGCCTACCGCGCTCTGGAGAAGCTCCTGTCCGACGGCAAGGTCCGGGCCATCGGCGTCAGCAACTTCATGGTCGACCACCTGACCGCGCTGCTCGACGCCACCACCGTCGTCCCCGCCGTCAACCAGCTGGAGATCCACCCCTACTTCCAGCAGCGCGCCGTCCTCGCCTTCGACGACGAGCACGGCATCCTCAACCAGGCGTGGTCCCCCATCGGCGGGATCACCTTCTACCCGGGATACGGCGAGAACCGCAAGAGCGTCCTTGAGGACGCCGTCGTCACCGGCATCGCCGAGGCACACGGCAAGAGCCCGGCCCAGGTGCTGCTCCGCTGGGGCCTCCAGCACGGCCGCTCCGTGATCCCCAAGTCGACCAGGCGCCACCGGATCGCCGAGAACATCGACGTCTTCGACTTCCACCTCACAGCGGACGAGCTGAAGGCCCTCGACGCCCTGGAGACCGGCCGGCGCGGCGGCCCCGAGCCGGAGGCCGTCACCCTCGCGAACTACGGCCGCGCGATCCCGGAAGCCTGATTCTCCTCCCCCGTACCTGCGAACCCCGTTCCTACGACCTCGTACCTGCGAACCCGTGCCCGCGAACCCGTACCCGCGAAAAGGAATCACCCGTGTCCACCACCGTCAACGCGTTCGGCGCCCTCGAGGCGGGCCGGCCGCTCGCTCCCGTCACCATCGAGCGCCGTGACGTCGGCCCGCACGACGTCAAGCTCGACATCCTGTACTGCGGCATCTGCCACTCCGACATCAACTTCGTCGGCGGCGCGTTCGGCCCGCTGCCGACCAGCCCGCTCGTCCCCGGCCACGAGATCGTCGGCCGGGTCACCGAGGTCGGCTCCGAGGTCAGCCGTCACCAGGTCGGTGACCTGGTCGGTATCGGCTGCATGGTCAACTCCTGCCGCGTGTGCGAGAACTGCCGGGCCGGCCAGGAGCAGTACTGCCTCAAGGGTCACACCCTGGTCTTCGGCAGCCCCGACCCGGTCGAGTCCGGCGCCCACACCCAGGGCGGCTACTCCGAGGCGATCGTCGCACCCGAGGACTTCGTGGTCCGCGTGCCGGAAACCCTCGACCCGGCCGCTGCCGCTCCGCTGCTGTGCGCGGGCATCACCGTGTACGCCCCGCTCAAGCGGTTCGGCGCCCGGCGGGGCACCAGGGTCGCGGTCGTCGGCCTCGGCGGCCTGGGTCACCTCGGCGTGAAGATGGCCGCGGCCATGGGCGCCGACGTGACCGTCCTGTCCCAGTCCGGCAGCAAGCGCGAGGCCGCCGCGGCCCTGGGCGCCGACCACTACGCCGTGACCGGTGACGGCTCGGCGTTCACCGAGCTGGCCAACACCTTCGACATCATCCTCAACACCGTCAGCGCGCCCGTGAACCTCCCCGACTACCTCGGGATGCTGCGCCTGCACGGCACCATGGTGAACGTCGGAGTGACGACGGAGCCCATGCCGATGGACGTCTTCACCCTGTGCCAGAACGGCCGGTCCTACGTGGGCTCGCTGTTCGGCGGCGTCGCCGAGACCCAGGAGATGCTCGACTTCGCGGCCGAGCACGGGGTGACGGCCGACATCGAGCTGATCGGCGCGCGGGACATCAACACCGCCTACGAGCGGATCCTCGCCTCCGACGTCCGCTACCGGTTCGTGGTCGACGGCGCGACCTTCACCGATCCGAAAGCGTGACACGCACCCCGGACAACGCCCGGACAACACCCCACGGAAGGTGAGGATCATGACCGCCTGGAACGACTCGGATCTGAGGAAGGTCGGCGCGGTGGAGGAAGTGGACCTCGAGTCCGAACGCACCGACGGCACACTTCGCGTCCCGGTGACCATGTGGGTCGTACGGGCGGGCGATCACCTCTACGTCCGCTCGGTCAAGGGCGTCGACGGCCCCTGGTACCGGGGCACACGCTCGCGCCACCAGGGACGTATCGCGGCCGGAGGCGTCCGGGCCGACGTCGTCTTCCACGAAGCCGGTCCCGGCGAGTACGCCGCCGTGGATGCCGCCTACCGGGAGAAGTACGGCCGGTACACGAGCATCGTCGAGCACGTCCTGACCGACCGGGCCCGCGCCGCCACCCTGCGTCTCGACCCCCGCTGACCCGCGTTCGAGCGTCATCCGAGCGTCGAGAATCGCCTGCGGCGGCGGATCATCGTCACCCGCGCGATCGTCGCCACACCATGGAACCGCAGGTCAGGCCACCCTGGACGGGCAGGCCGTCGGCTCGACAGCCGGTTCCAGGATCGTCGCGCACTCCACGTGCGAGGTCATCGGGAACACGTCGACCGCAGCACCGCATGCCCTTGGACTGCCGGAGGCTCCCTCCGCAGCCGCTCGGGTTTCTCAGAGCTTTCCGCCGATCTCGCATGCCTGGCACGGCGGCCGGCCGCAGGTGCACTGCGTGATGGCCTCGAGGACGTCGCGATCGTGGTAGAGGCACTCGTCCTTGCAGGTGTGGCGCGGGATGAATCCTGCCGGGATCTCACCGGGCCACGGCTCGTGACCGTCCCGGCAGCGCGCGAAGCGCTCAGGGTCGGTGGAGTGCAGGTCGTGCATGCGCGACCGCGCCTCGTCCTCCAGTTCCCGCACTCGCTCCACCAGGCTCTTCAGCTCGGTGGCGATGCTGGAGTACCGGTCGGCGCCGGTCCTTACGTGTGCGGCCCGCAGGGCCATCGCTGCGTTGCCCAAAAACCGGCCGGCATCCTGAAGATCGGTCACGTGATGCAACTGAATGCCGTTCACGCCCCGGACCCATACGGCGTCCATGCTGCTCACTGATCCACCTTCCCGACGTTCGCCTTGATTATCTTGCGAAACAGTATGCGCGGCGCTGGTGCGTCCGCATAGAAAAAATCTGTCTGTTTAGCAAACTAAAGGTCTCGGCCGCGCCCCGCCAGCGAATTCGGTGGTGAGTCGGATCACAGGAGGCGTGGGCTCGCAACAGGCACGACATAGCCGAAGGTCCATTGCCCACTCATGTGGTGGATCTTCGGCTGCGTCTTCCCATGGATCTTCTGCTGATTTCCGCCGTCTGCAATTGAGCCGGAATTAACGGGGTTGGTTGCCTGTTGGTAAGGCGCCGACCAGAGGCGTCGCCATGCTTGGCGGCAGCAGCGTCGTTCCGGCTCGATATGCGCTATCCGGCGACCGTGTAGGAGCGGGCTCCTGTCCCGGCGAGCCCACCGCCGTCGACGATCAGGTACTCCGGGCGGATGGGGCGCCCGTCGAACCAGCATTCCAGGATCTCCCGGGTACCGGCGGCGTAGCGGGCCTGCGCCGAGAGGGTCGAACCGGAGACGTGCGGCGTCATCGCCTCGTACGGCATGGTGCGCCAGGGATGGTCGGGCGGTGGCGGTTGCGGATACCAGACGTCACCGGCGTAACCGGCCAGTTGGCCGCTGTTGAGGGCCCGCACCACGGCATCCCGGTCGACGATGAGCGCGCGTGCGGTGTTGACGATGTACGAACCGCGCTTCATGGCCCCGATCAGGTCGTCGTCGAAGAGGTTCTGCGTCTGTGGATGCAGCGGGGTGTGGATCGAGAGCACGTCGATCGAGGAGGCCAGCGAACGCACGTCGGGATGCCAGGTCAGCTCCAGTTCCTCTTCGACCTCCGTGGGCAGCCGGTGCACGTCGCAGTAGTGCAGCTTGACGTCGAACGGCTTGAGGCGGCGCAGTACCGCCTGGCCGATACGTCCGGAGCCGAGGACGCCGACGTCCATGCCCTCGATGTCGTAGGCGCGCGCGACGCTGTCGGCGATGTTCCAGCCCTTCTTGGCGGTCACCCAGTCGTGGGCCGGCATGTAGTTGCGCACCAGGGTGAGGATCTGCATGACGGCGTGCTCGGACACGCTGATGCTGTTGCTGAAGGTCACCTCCGCCACCGTCATGCCGTGGGCGATCGCGCTGGGCAGGTCTGTGTGGTCCGACCCGATCCCGGCTGTGATCGCGAGTTTGAGCCGGGGAGCGGAGGCGATCCGCTCGGGGGTCAGATAAGCGGGCCAGAAGGGCTGCGAGATCACCACGTCGGCGTCGGGCAGCTCGCGGTCCAGGGTGGAGTCCGGTGCTTCCTTGTCGCTGGTGACGACATAGGTGTCGCCTCGGTCCTCCAGGAACCGGCGTAGTCCCAGTTCTCCCGAGACGCAGCCGAGGAGCTGCCCCGGGGTGAAATCCACGGATTGTGGAGTCGGCGTTGTCTGACCGCCCGGATATCCGGCGATGACCGGAATCTCGTCGCGGGCGTAGTCGGGAGGATAACCGCCCACGGGGTCGGGATAGAGCACCGCAATGATCTTTGCCATGGCTGTCCTCCATCGGTGAGGCCTCCGCTCCGGCTGAACCGGACGGGTACCGATGATCACGAATTTTAGTTGAGCATGCGTCGACGCTGCAATCCCCGCGGATGCCATGGAGGGTGCGCCAGTGGATAGGGATGCGGATATTCGATGGGGCCCGCGCCGGGAGTTGGGGCGACAGAGCGTACCGATCCGTATTCTGTGCGGAGGCTTCTGATGCGGGCGGACGAATCCGGGCCCGAGAGGGAATCCCGAGGGCAGCGGTCGCGCTCGGCGGCGTTCTGGGCGGGGCGGCCCGTTACGGACTTGGACTGATGTTTCCTGCGCCTCGGGGGGCGTTTCCGTTGACGACGTTCGCCATCAACGTGTCCGGGGCGTTCCTGCTGGCGCTGCTGCTCGTGTATGTGCTCGAGATCTGGCCGCCGACCCGGTACGCGCGACCGTTCGCCGGCGTCGGCTTTCTCGGCGCCTTCACCACGTTCTCGACGTGGATGGTCGACACCGATCGCCTTCTGGGTCTCGGCCACTACGCGGTCCGGCGTTCAACGTCTTCGGCAGTCTGTTCGCCGGCCTGGCCGCGACCACTCTGGCCTGGCGATCGGCAGGATGCCCTGGCCCGGCAGGTGCGGCTCACCGCGCGGCACGGCCGCGTCCGCCGCTACGGCTGGTGGGTCCGGTGATCACCCTGCTCGCCGTCGGTGCCGCGGCCGCGGTCGGGGCAATCGCACGCTACGTGCTCGACCAGTACGTGCAGTACAGACGCCCGGCCCTGTTCCCGCGCGGCACGTGGCTCATCAACATCACCGGTTCGTTCGTGCTGGGCACGGAGATAGGCCTCGGCGCACGGCACGGGCTGCCGGAGCAGGCCGTACTCATTGCCGGCGTCGGATTCTGCGGCGGCTATACAACGTTCTCCACCTTCAGTTACGAATTGGTCCACCTGCGCGAGAAAGGACAGGTCGGAAGGTCCCTGCTGTACGGCACTTCAAGCCTCGTGGTGGGTCTGTCGGCGGCAGCGGCGGGGCTCGCCGTCGGGTCGCTCTGAGAAAGGTCAGGCACAGCCGTCGGCGACTTGACACGTAGATTTACGAGACGTCTCCTTGATAGTGAGGAACATGATGTGGCGCGCCTATCCGGGCACGCCGCACCCGCTCGGGGTTGGCCAGCGTCCACCGACATCCGGAGGCTGCTGATGGCAACCTACGAATATCTATGCAGCCACTGTGGGCCCTTCGATGTGAAGTTGGAAATCGGGACGGCGCCCAAGGTTTACGGTTGCCCTGTTTGCGCACTCACTGCGAGACGTGTGTATTCTTCGCCCGGTCTCTCGTTGACCTCTCATGCGGTCGCCGCTCTCCATCTCTCGGAGGAGCAGGCGCGTGAGGCCCCGGCAGTGGTCTCCCAAGTGCCGCCACGCAGAAGGGTGCCACGGCACCCGCACCCCGCACTCTCGCGGCTGCCGCGTCTCTGAGGGCGGTGGTCGAAGGCAGAACGTCTCATGCGGGTTTCGACGTCGCAACACGACATCGTTCCCGTAGTGGTGCGCGGAATTCGGAATCACGGAAGGCGCGCCGGGAGCCGAGCCGTATCCTCGGCAACTCATCGGTGGTCTGGGCGCCACGCGATTCCGCCCCCCACGCGGACTTAGGAGGTGTGTCCCCGTGGGAAACGTGGGACTGCTCTTTGTCGGTGCTGTTCTGTTCCTGAACGGGCTGTTGCTGCTGGGGAAGGCCGACGCCAAATCTGCAGCAGTGTTCAACCTCTTCGTGGGTGGGCTGCAGGTACTGACGCCGACCTACCTCATCTTCACGGCCGGCGATGACCCCATGAAGATTCTGGCGGCATCCGGCATCTACCTGTTCGGATTCACCTATCTGTATGTGGGAATTGTCCTGCTCGCCGACATCGACAACGTCTGCGTAGGCTACTACTCCCTCTTCGTGGCGATCGTCGCCCTAGGGTATTCGTTCGCCAATTTCCACCTCTTCAAGGACTACCCGTTCGGAGTCATCTGGCTCTACTGGTCCTTCCTGTGGTTCCTGTTCTTCCTGGCGCTCGGTCTCAAGAAGACAGGGCTGTCCACGTATGTGGGCTGGGTGACGGCGATCGAGGGCTGGGTCACCGGTGTCATTCCCGCGGCGCTGCTGCTGTCCGGCTACTGGAAGCACACCACGGAGATCGCCATCGCCCTCGGGGCCTTCGGTGTCGTCGTATTCGCGGCGCTGTGGCCGCTCACCAGGAAATCGCGGCAGCCTGCCACGGCTGGATCGGCCGGAGGTACGGGCGCAACGTCCTGACCGGATCAGAAATGAGGAGCTGTCATGCCCGAAAATCTCTTCAGCGTGGACCACAGCAAGTCGATGCGTGACCAAGCCGTGCCCGGCCACAACAGGTGGCACCCGGACGTACCCACCGTTGCCATGGTGAAGCCGGGAGCGGAGTTCCGCGTGGAGTGCCGCGACTGGACCGACTGCCAGGTCGGCAACAACGACAACGCCAACGACGTACGCGACATCGACCTGACCATCCCTCACATGCTCAGCGGACCGATAGGCGTGGAAGGTGCCGAACCCGGCGACCTGCTCGTCGTCGACATACTCGACCTCGGCCCCGTGCCGCAGCAGACCGGGGACGCGGCGGGCCAGGGCTGGGGCTACACCGGCATCTTCGCCAAGGCCAACGGCGGAGGCTTCCTGACCGACTACTTCCCTGACGCCTACAAGGCGGTATGGGACTTCCACGGACAGCAGGCCGTCTCCCGCCATCTTCCCGGGATCCGCTTCACCGGAATCACCCACCCCGGGCTGTTCGGAACCGCTCCTTCCACCGAGATGCTCGCCCGCTGGAACGCCCGCGAGAAGGCGCTGATCGACACCGACCCGAACCGGGTCCCCCCGCTCGCCGTACCGCCGGACGCCACCAACGCACTCGCCGGCACAGCCACCGGGGACCTCGCACGGCGCATCGGCGAGGAAGGCGCGCGCACGGTGCCGGCCCGCGAGAACGGAGGCAACCACGACATCAAGAACTTCACCCGGGGATCGAGGGTCTTCTACCCCGTACACGTCAAGGACGCGAAGCTGTCCGGCGGCGACCTGCACTTCAGCCAGGGCGACGGAGAGATCACCTTCTGCGGCGCCATCGAAATGGGCGGCTTCATCGACTTCCACGTCGACCTGATCAAGGGCGGCATGGAGACGTATGGCATCTCCACCAACCCCGTGTTCATTCCGGGCAACGTCGAGCCGAGGTACACGGAGTTCATGACCTTCATCGGGATCTCCGTCGACCACGACACGGACACGAACTACTACCTGGACGCGACACTGGCCTACCGCCGTGCCTGCCTCAACGCCGTCGAGTACTTCAAGAAGTTCGGCTACAGCGGAGAGCAGGCCTACCTGCTGCTCGGCTCCTCCCCCATAGAGGGGCGCATCAGCGGCATCGTCGACATCCCCAACGCCTGCTGCTCGCTGTACGTGCCCACCGCCATGTTCGACTTCGACGTGCGGCCGACCTCCGCCGGCCCGACGAAGGCCGACCGCGGCGAGTGCGCGCTGACCACGACCTGAACCGGACGACGAGGGTTGCGTGCCCTCACACAGGAGCGCGAAGGCGGCTCCGCCGAACGACACATCAGGGGCGTCACCGAAACCTTCGGTGACGCCCCATACCTGGACCTGTTACTCCTTCGGCCGGTCATCGGAGCTGCTGTGGGGGCCCGCTTGTCGTCCGGGTGGGGCTGTCAGCGGCATCCTTCTGCGCGTGGTGACGCTCTGCCAGGCAGAGCGGCCGAACGGATTGGCGTCGGAGCCTGCCCGGGTTCCCGGACCCGGTGGGCGGATCGCCGCGCCCACCGCGCCGTGCGCGCGTCAGCCGAACCCGTGGGCGCCGAGCTCGGCGTAGCGCGCGGACAGCTCGGCCATGTCGCGTTCCGCTCCCTCCCGCAGCCAGCGCCCGTACATCCCGGCCGCCTCACCCTTCTCCAGGACGTGGCCCGCGACCCCCGCGGCCAGCGAGCCCGCCGTCCAGCCCGACAGGAGGGCCCGCAGCACCCCGTGCGACGAGGCGGGGTCCAGCAGGGCGCCCGCGTCCCCGGCCACGAACCAGCCCGGCCCGGCGGCCCTCGGGCACAGCCGCCAGCTGACGTCCGCGGACCGGGCCGGGCCCTCGGGCACGAGGCCCGCGAACTCCTCGGGGGGCCCGCCGCGCGGCCGCCCCTGCTCCGGTACGAAGTCCAGCCGCATCCACTGGTACCGGCCGCGGCCCACCCGCGCGGTCCATGTCCAGCCGGAGCGGTCCGCGGCGATCGCGGGAGCCGCGTCGCGCTGCGGGCAGGACCCGGCCGCGTAGCCGTACCGGATCAGCAGCCGTGGCGAGCGCGGCGGGGCGATCAGGCCGAGGGCGCGGCTCAGCCAGCGGGCGCGGCCCGTCGCGTCGATCACGATACGGGTACGCAGCGGCGTGGCCGTCCCGGCCAGCCGGACCCCGGTCACCGCGTCGTCCTCCACCACCGGTTCCCGTACCCGGCAGCCGAGGCGGACCTCCGCGCCCGCCTCCCGGGCCCGGTCCAGCAGCAGCGCGTCCAGCCGTCGGCGGTCCACCTGGAAGCCGTGCCAGGGCCCGCTGTCGTCCCGCCCGAACGGCTGGAACCGGGGCTCCGTGCCCCACCCGACCGTGATCCCCTCGTGCCGGGCTCCGACGGCGTCCGCGAATCCGCCGGGCAGCAGCCGGGCCAGCAGGGTCTCGGCGCCCGGGTGCAGGGCCTCGCCCGGGCGGGCCACGGGTGCGGCCAGGCGTTCGGCGAGCACGGTCCGCAGCCCGGCGGACGCGCAGACGATCGCCGCCGCGCATCCGGCGGGCCCGCCCCCGGCGATCAGGACGTCGGCGTCGGTACGGAGGTGTCGCGCGTCCACGGGCCTTCGTCCCTTCGCAGCAGTACCGTACGGCCGTCGGTGTAGGCCGCGACGTCCTCGGCGATCTCCACCAGCACCTTCTGGATGCTGCCGGGGTCGCGGCTCTCGGCCCCGGGCCGGTAGACCCGGAACCGGTACCGCCGCGGTCCGGCCAGGCGGCCTCCGGCGGACCGTTCGGCCTCCGCGAGTCCCGAGTCGCCCGCCTCCACCGGGGTGAACGACAGAACCGCCCACGCCGACTTGGCCTTCAGGATCTCGATCACCGCCCGGTCCCCGAACCGGGTGACGAACTCCGGGTCGTGGATGCCGAGGCTCCAGTAGACCGCCGACATCGCCAGCACTCGTGCCTTGGTCTCGGCGAGGTCCACACGGGCGGTGAGGTACGCGGTGAGCCGGTCCTGGCCGGTGATGTAGTCGGCCCGGTCGATGTCCTGATACGCGACCACCGCCCGGCCGCCGACGGCCCGGACCTCGGGTCCCCTGATCCCGTCCCACGGCAGCCGGCCCAGTCCCCTGACCTCCTCCATGCCGATCTCGGCATCGGTCAGCGGCACGATCGTCGGCCACGGGTAGGGGAAACCGGATGCGTGCTTGAGCGGGGTGAAGGTCCGCGTCGCGTCCGGTGCCACGGCGGGCCAGTAACTGCCCAGTGCGGCGCAGAGTTTGGCGTCCTCCAGGAACGGCGTGCCGAGGCTGTACGCCTGCATGAAGCGCTGGAGCGGGGCCCCGGGCTCGTTGTAGACCAGCCCCTGGCTCACCTCCCAGCCCGGGTCGGTCACCCCGGCCGCCGCGTCGGGGAGGCCCGAGTACCGGCCGCGGGCGTCGTCGGGCAGGGGGCGGGCCACCGGGTCACCGGGCGCGGGCTGCCCGACCACCGCGGTGAGGGTGTCGTCGTAGATGTCGAAGCCTTTGGGCAGGGTGATGTCGCCGGCGAAGCGGAACTCCGAAAGCGGCCGCGGCGGCAGGACCCACAGGGCGTCCCGGGTCTCCTCGGGCACCGAGGTGCGCCACCACACGGCCAGGTCGTGCTGGTTGACGCAGGGGAAGAAGTCGGGGGGCGCGACGCTGCAGAAGGCGGGCTTGAAGGTGTCGATCTCCGCCGCGAGTTGCGGGCACTGGACGGAGACGAAGCCGTCCCCGGCGAAGTCGATCCAGTTTGGGACGCGGGGGGTACGCGCGCGACGCGGCATTGCCGCCTAATGGGTCAGCCCGTTGCCGCGCCGGGTTGGCTGTGGGGGTGTCCTGGCCCGGCATCAACCGTCTGGAGCAGCGGCGCGGCCGCCCGCCGGGAGCGTGCGGGCTGGTCCTGCGCGACGGCCGCCGCCTCGGGCGATCGTCGGCCTCCCCCGGTACAGGCCGACTGCCCACAGCCTCGCCAGGTGCTGGAGGGGGGCGACCGCCCGGTCGTCACCGGCCGCGCGCCCCCGACGTAACTCGCGTCCTCGTGGAAACATGGCAACGGGCCGTACGCGCACCAGGCCGCACCCGTCGGGAGGAGACGCCATGACGGCCGGCAGTACACCACCGGCACCTCCACCGCCGCGGTCGAACCCGGACTCCGTGGTCGACTGCGCCCTGTACGAACACGGCAAGCGCCGACCGGGCCTCCTCCCCCTCCACCAGGCGATGACGGCCTGCCACGCCACCCCGGACAGCTTCGTCTGGATCGGCCTGCACGAACCCACCGAGGACCAGCTCCAGACCGTCGCGCGCGCCTTCGGCCTGCACCCCCTGGCGGTCGAGGACGCCCTCGAGGCCCATCAGCGCCCCAAGCTGGAACGCTACGACGACACCCTCTTCCTCGTCATGAGGACCGCCGTCTACCTCGAGCACGAACACCTCACGGCCACCAGCGAGATCGTCGACACCGGCGAGATCATGGTCTTCATGGGAGAGGGCTTCATCGTCGTCGTACGACACGGCCCCTCCCGCCGGCTCACGGGCGTCCGCCGCGCCCTGGAGAGCCGTCCCGAACTGCTCGCGCACGGCCCCGCCGCCGTCCTGCACGCGATCGCCGACACCGTCGTCGACCAGTACCTCGAGGTCGTCACCGCCGTCGAGACGGACGTGGACGAAGCAGAGGGCTCCACGTTCGCGCCCCAGCAGGCCCACGACATCCGCCGCGTCTACCAGCTCAGACGCGAGCTCCTGCAGCTTCGCCGCGCGGTGGCCCCGCTCGCGGGGCCGATGCGGGAGCTCGCCGGAGGCCGGCTGCCCGGCGTGGACAAGGACGTCGCCACGTACCTCCGCGACGTCAGCGACCACCTCACCCAGGCCGTCGAACGCATCACGACGCTCTGCGAGGTGACCGACACCGCCCTGGCCCTCACCCTCGCGCAGACCGGCGTCCAGCAGAACTCCGACATGCGCCGCATCAGCGCCATCGGCGCCCTCATCGCCGTACCCATCGGCATCGTGGGCGTCTACGGCATGAACTTCGACCACATGCCCGAACTCCACTGGACCTTCGGCTACCCCCTGGTGATCCTCGGCATCATCGTCATCTGCGCCGTGATCTACCGGGCCTTCCGACGCAACGGCTGGCTGTGAACGGCGTCAGCGCTGAGCAAGGCCAAAAGGCGGCGCGTCGTTGCGGTGACCTGGCCGAGCGGCGCTCGATCTGCCGGTGCGCGCCCTGGTCGCGACGCGGCGTTCCGGTCGGCATGTCCGCAGGCGCCATCCCTTAGGCGCCCGCTGACCAGGCATCCTCCTGCCCATCAGCGTCGCGTTATGGGTCGGGGGCAGCGCGTCAAGCATCCGTCAGTGAGGGGCCCCGTACCCGGTCGGGCGGGCATAGCTTCATCGAAGCGCCCGGCCGATCCGACCGGGCGGCGCACGTCGCCTTCTTCGAGGAGCAGCAACCATGTCTCCAGTCGAGCATTCCGAGGACCCGGAGCCTTCCGAACGCTTCCCGGCCGGACTTCTCTTCGTTCCTGTCCGGTCGGGGCCCGCGGGCTGTACGGCCCGGTTCTTCCGCACCCCGCTGGGCGGCCGTACGGCCGTCGGCTTCACCTCGGCGGCCAAGCTCACCGCCACTCTCGGCACGGACCAGGCCTGCATCCGGCTCTCCGAACCCGCACTGCGCGCCCTCGCCGCGCCCCTGGGCGTCACCGCCCTCACCGTCGACCCGCAGTTCTCCGCCCCCTCCGCCGACCGCACCGCGGCCACGGCCCGTGAACGCGAGAACTCCTGGCGCCGCTGGCATCCCCAGCACGTCGGCGCCCTGCGGGTGACCGGCGCCGCCGCCGTCGTCGCGTGCCTGAACCTGCTGATCGGCTGAGGAGGCGTCATGTCCATTCAGGAACTGCCCGCGCAGGAACAGATCGCGCAGGAACCGCCTGTTCAGGATCCGTCCGATCAGGAACTGCACCGGGCACCCGGGGCCGACAGCCCCGGCGAAGGAGCAGCCCGCGTCGACGCACGCGACGCCGAAGGCCTCTCCGTCTGGCCCCGCTCCGCCCGCCCCGAACCCCACGGGGACGTCTCCGTCGGCGGTGTCTCCCTCGCTGAGGCCGCCGACCGCTTCGGCACCCCCCTCTACGTCCTCGACGAACAGGAGGTCCGCGAGCGCTGCCGCGCCTACCGCACCGCGTTCCCCGACGCCGACATCGTCTACGCCGCCAAGGCGTTCCTGTGCCGGGCCATGGCCCACTGGGTCCAGGAGGAAGGCCTCGGTCTGGACGTCTGCTCCGCCGGGGAACTCGCGCTCGCCGTCACCACCGGCTTTCCGCCCGAGAAGATCGTGCTGCACGGCAACGCCAAGAGCCCCGAGGACCTGAGCACCGCGCTGCGCCTCGGTGTCGGTCGCATCGTCGTGGACAGCACCTCCGAGATCGCCCGGCTCGCCGCGATCACACCCCCCGGCACCCGCCAGCCCGTCATGGTGCGCGTGGTCCCCGGCATCGTCGCCGGCGGACACGCCAAGGTACGCACCGGCACCGACGACCAGAAGTTCGGCCTGTCCCTCACCGACGGCTCCGCACAGCACGCCGTCACCCGGATACTCGACCAGCCGCACCTCGAACTCGTCGGCCTGCACTGCCACATCGGGTCGCAGGTCGCCACCGTGAAACCGTACGTCGCCGCCGTACGACGCATGACCGGACTGCTCGCCCGCATCCGCGACCAGCACGGCATCACCCTCCCCCAGCTGAACATCGGCGGCGGCCACGCCATCGCCTACCGCCCCGGCGAGGAAAGCCTGAACATCTCCGTCCTGGCCGGACGGGTCCGCGCCGAACTGGAGGACGGCTGCGCCCGCGCCGGGCTGCCCGTGCCCCGGCTCACCCTGGAGCCCGGCCGGGCCGTCGTCGGCCCCGCCGGCGTCGCCGTCTACCGGGTACTGGCCGTCAAGCGCACCGGCTCCCACACCTTCGTCGCCGTCGACGGCGGCATGAGCGACAACCCCAGACCCGCGCTGTACGGAGTGCGATACGCACCCCGGCTCATCGGCCGCCCCTCCTGCGCACCGCCCCGCCTCGTCACCGTCGTCGGCCGGCACTGCGAAGCCGGCGACATCCTCGCGGACGAAGTGGCCCTCCCCGGCGACGTACACCCCGGCGACCTCCTCGCCGTCCCCGCGGCCGGCGCTTACCACCTGTCCATGGCCTCCGGCTACAACCTCGTCGGCCGCCCACCCGTGGTCGCCGTGTCCGACGGCATCGCGCGCGTGCTCGTACGACGTGAATCGCTGGACGACATGAGCCGCCGGGACGTCGGACTGTAGCGCCGAGTTCCTTCCCCGGACCTCCGCCGAGCTCCCGCTCGGCGGAGGGCTGCCCCCTGCGCAGCACTCGCAGTCCGAAAGATCAGTAAATGTCCCCTATCTGTATACCTCTATGTGTGAGGACGAGGTCTCGATGACCGTCGAAAACACCGTCGGCCTGATCGTGGCCGTCTCCCTGCTCGCCTACCTGATCGTCGCCCTGATCAAGCCGGAGAAGTTCTGATGTCCGCTCCCGTCGAGACCCGGCCCGCGCCCGTACCGGACTCCCCTCCGCCGGGCCCGGAACAACCGCGCCGGGTCGGCGCCGGAATGCTCGATCCGACGCAGCTGTGGCGCGCGCTCCCCCAGGCGCTGCGCAAGCTGAATCCGGTCACCCTGTTCCGTAACCCGGTCATGTTCGTGACCGAGGTCGGTGCCGCGCTGACCACGGGTGTCGCGGTGGTCCACCCCAGCCTCTTCGGGTGGCTGATCACCGGCTGGCTGTGGCTGACGGTGGTCTTCGCCAACCTCGCCGAGGCCGTGGCCGAGAGCCGCGGCAAGGCACAGGCCGACTCGCTGCGCAGGACCCGGCAGCAGACCACCGCCTGGCGGCTCGCGGGCTGGGAGCCCGGGGCGCCTCAGGACGCCTACCTCGAAGAGGCCGTCGCCGCGTCCGAGTTGAGGCGCGGCGACATCGTGTCCGTACCGGCCGGGGAGCTGATCCCCGGCGACGGCGACGTCATCCAGGGCGCGGCGAGCGTCGACGAGTCGGCGATCACCGGTGAGTCCGCGCCGGTCATCCGCGAGTCGGGCGGCGACCGCAGCGCGGTCACCGGCGGCACTCGGGTGCTCTCCGACCACCTCGTCGTCCGGATCACCCAGCAGCCCGGGGAGAGCTTCCTCGACCGGATGATCACCCTGGTCGAGGGCGCCAACCGGCAGAAGACCCCCAACGAGCTGGCGCTGAACCTGCTGCTGGTCATGCTGACCTTCGTCTTCCTGGTCGCGGTCGTGACCCTGCAACCGATGGCGATCTTCTCCAAGGACGCGATGGCCGCCGCGCACGACACCGCGGCCCTGACCTCGAACGGCGTCACCGCCATCGTGCTGGTCTCGCTGCTCGTCTGTCTGATCCCGACCACGATCGGCGCGCTGCTCTCGGCGATCGGCATCGCGGGCATGGACCGGCTGGTGCAGCGCAACGTCCTTGCCATGTCCGGCAGGGCGGTCGAGGCGGCCGGTGACGTCAACACCCTGCTGCTCGACAAGACCGGCACGATCACCTTCGGCAACCGGCGGGCGAGCGCGTTCCTGCCGGTCGGTGCGGTCCCCATGGAGCGGCTGGCGCAGGCCGCGCTCCTTTCCAGCTTGGCCGACGAGACGCCCGAGGGCCGTTCCATCGTCGAGTTCGCCTACGAGAAACACGAGTTGACCGAGCGGGTCGCGAACGGCGCCGAGTGGGTGCGCTTCACCGCCGCCACCCGCATGTCGGGAGTCGACCTTCCCAGCGGGCAACGGCTGCGCAAGGGCGCGGCGGCATCGGTCGCGGCCTGGGTGCGCGAGCAGGGCGGCGAGGTTCCGCTCGCGCTGGAGGCGATCGTCCAGCAGGTCTCCGCTTCGGGCGGCACGCCGCTGGCCGTGGCGCAGTCCACGCACGGCGGCCGGGCCGAGGTACTCGGCGTCGTCCACCTCAAGGACGTCGTCAAGCCGGGTCTGCGTGAACGCTTCGACGAACTGCGCCGGATGGGCATCCGTACGGTGATGATCACCGGCGACAACCCGGTGACCGCCAAGGCGATCGCCGAGGAGGCGGGCGTCGACGACTTCCTGGCCGAGGCCACGCCCGAGGACAAGCTGGAGCTGATCAAGCGGGAGCAGGCCGGTGGTCACCTCATCGCGATGACGGGCGACGGCACGAACGACGCACCGGCGCTCGCGCAGGCGGACGTGGGCGTCGCGATGAACACGGGTACGTCGGCCGCCAAGGAGGCCGGCAACATGGTCGACCTCGACTCCGACCCCACGAAGATCATCGAGATCGTCGAGATCGGCAAGCAACTCCTCATCACCCGGGGCGCGCTCACGACCTTCTCGATCGCCAACGACATCGCCAAGTACTTCGCGATCCTGCCCGCGATGTTCGCCGCGGTGTACCCGGGGCTCGACCGGCTCAACATCATGGCTCTGCACTCGCCGCTGTCCGCGATCCTCTCCGCGGTCGTCTTCAACGCGGTGGTCATCGTGGCGCTGATCCCGCTCGCCCTGCGCGGTGTCCGCTACCGGCCTTCCTCAGCCTCGGCCCTGCTCACCCGCAACCTGTGGATCTACGGACTCGGCGGCGTGATCGCCCCGTTCCTGGCCATCAAGTTCATCGACTTCGCCCTCGTCCAGTTCATCCCGGGGATCTGACCATGACACGCATCCCGCACTGGCTCGCCCAGCACATCGCAGCACTCCGGGTGGTCCTCGTCCTGACTCTCCTGACCGGCCTGGCCTATCCGCTGGCCATGGTGGCGGCGGCCCAGGTCCGCGGACTCGACGGCACGTCGGAGATCGCCGGCGCCGACGGCAAACCGGCCGGATCCTCGCTCATCGGCCAGTCCTTCACCGACGCCAAGGGCAACCCCGTCAAGAAGTACTTCCAGTCCCGGCCCTCCAACGCCGGTACGGGATACGACGCCACGGCATCGGGGGCCGGCAACCAGGGCCCCGAGTCCGTCGTCGACACCCAGGACAAGCCGAGCCTGCTCACCCTGGTGTGCGGGCGCAGCAAGGCGGTCGGCGACCTCGAAGGCGTCGACGGTTCACGCCCGTACTGCACGGACGACGGCGTCGGGGCGGTCCTCGGCGTCTTCCACGCGGGCGGCACGAGCGGTCGTGTCACCAAGGTGGTCAGCCTCGACCAGGCCTGCCCCGCGCGGCCGTTCCTCGCCTCGTACGAGGGAGTTCGTGTCTCCTGCGCGAAGCCCGGCGCGGACTACAGCCACGGCGTGACCGTCCCCGTGCGTGGCGACGCCCCGGCGAACCCGGTCGTCCCCGCCGACGCGGTCACCGCGAGCGGCAGCGGCCTCGACCCGCACATCAGCCCGGCGTACGCGAAGCTCCAGGCGCCGCGCGTCGCACATGAGCGCGGCGCGAGCGTGGCCGACGTACGGGCGCTGATCGCGAAGTACACCACCGGGCGTGCGCTCGGTGTGCTCGGCGAGCCGGGCGTCAATGTCCTCGAGCTGAACATCGCGCTCGACCGTAAGTACCCGACGACCGCGACAACCGCGTCGTCTCCTAAGCAGGGAGCCTGATCATGGCGGCCTGGATCCAGGCATCGATCATTCTCGCCGTGGTCGTGGGGCTGCACGTCCCGCTCGGCGACTACATGGCCCGCGCGCTCGACGGCGGGAAGCACTGGCGGGGCGAGAAGGCTCTCTACCGCGTCTGCGGCATCGACCCGGACAAGGAGCAGACCTGGCGGCACTACCTGACCGCTCTGCTCGCCTTCTCCGTCATGAGCGTCGCGGCGCTCTTCGCCCTGTTCACCCTGCAGGGCAAGCTGCCCTGGTCGACGGGGCACGAGGGCATGCCGTGGCGGCTCGCGCTGCACACCGCCGTCTCCTTCACGACCAACACCAGCTGGCAGAACTACGCCGGTGAGTCCACCACCGGACATCTCGCCGTCATGGCGGGCCTGGGCGTGCAGGCGTTCGCGTCGGCGGCGGTCGGTATCTGCGTGGCTCTCACGCTGGTCCGGGGTCTGGTCCGGCGGTCCACGGACGACCTCGGCAACTTCTGGGTCGACCTGCTGCGCACGATCTTCCGCATCCTGGTCCCGATGGCGGTCGTCAGCGGCCTGATCCTGATGGCGGGCGGTGTCATCCAGAGCCTCGGCGGCGGACACACCGTCACCACGGTCGCGGGTGCCAAGCAGACGATCCTCGACGGGCCGGTGGGCTCCTGGGAGCCGGTCAAGCTGTTCACCGGTGACGGCGGTGGCGTCTTCAACGCCAACAGCGCCCACCCCTTCGAGAACCCGAGCGCCTGGACCAACGCCTTCGAGATCGTGCTGATGCTGCTCGTCCCGACGGCCTGCGTGCGCATGTTCGGCCGGATGATCGGCAGCCTGAAGCAGAGCTGGACCCTGCTCACGGTCGTCGGCATCCTCTTCGGCCTGCTCGTCGCCGCGGGCACACTCGCGCAGAGCGCCCACACCGGCACGGTCACCCAGGCGGTCGGCGGACCGTACGAGGGCACCGAGACCCGCTTCGGCGTCCCCGGCTCGACACTCTTCGGCGTGGGGGCCACGGGTTCCGCGGACGGCGCGGCCAACTCCTCGTACGACAGCTTCTCCAGTCTCGGCGGCAGTGTGCTGCTGTCCGCGATGATGCTCGGTGAGATCGCTCCCGGCGGCACCGGCAGCGGGCTCTACGGCCTGATCATGGTGGTCCTGGTGGCCGTCTTCATCGGCGGTCTGATGGTCGGCCGCACGCCCGAGTACCTGCGCAAGCGGATCGGGTACGGGGAGATGCGGTGGGTCGTCGTGTACGCGCTGATCCCGCCGACCGTGATCCTCACGTGCACGGGTGTCGCGCTCGCCTTCGGCGACGGCCAGACCTCCATGGGGAACCCTGGAGCACACGGCCTGACCGAACTCATCTACGCGTACACCAGCAATACCAACAGCAACGGCAGTGCGATGGCCGGTTTCAACGGCGCCACCGACTTCCACAACCTGCTGATGGTGTTCGCGATGTCGGCAGGGCGGTATCTCCCGATGGTCGCCGTGCTGGCCCTGGCCGGTCGCCTCGCCAAGCAGCAGCCGGGCGTCGTCACGGTCGGCACGCTGCGCGCCCAGGGCGTCAACTTCGTCGTCCTGGCCACCGCCGCGGCCGTCGTCCTGGCACTGCTCAACTTCCTTCCGGCACTGTCCCTCGGCACCCTCGCGGACGGACTGCTGTAGCGGCCCGAGCACCGGCTGAGCCTGCGATCCCGGGTTCCGACGATCCCGGTCCTCTGGCGGTCGACGCCGGGGACGGGCAAGGTTCGTGGCTGAAGACGGGGGAACTCCTCCCCTTCCTCGGTGAGGGAGTTGTCATGAGCGATGAGCAGGACACGCTGCCGGCGTTCGTCGAGGCGACGGCCACGAAGTTCGGTGTGCCCGGCGTTGCCGTCGGGATCTGGACGGAGGGCCGGGAGGTCTACGGGTGCCACGGCGTGACGAGCGTCGAGAACCCCCTGCCCGTCGACCGGGACACGCTGTTCGTGCTGGGCTCGGTCACGAAGTCCTTCACGGCGACCGCACTGATGCGCCTGGTCGCGGACGGGCGGGTCGACCTGGACGCACCGGTGCGCCGCTACGTTCCCGAGCTCGTGCTCCCGGACGGGCGGACCGCGGCGGAGATCACCGTGTTGCAACTGCTCAATCACACCGCGGGCCTTGACTGGAGGATGAGCGTCGACACCGGCGAGGGGGACGATGCCCTGGCGGCGTATGTGGCAAGGATGTCCGAGTCGGAACTCATCGCGCCGCCCGGTGCGCGGGCCTCCTACAGCCAGATGGGGTACAACCTGGCCGGCCGGATCATGGAAACCGTCACGGGGCTGACCTATGAACAGGCCATCGCCTCGCTGCTGTTCGAGCCGTTGGGCCTCTCGCATTCCTCCTTCGCCACCAACGACGTCATGACACGGCGGTTCGCGGTGGGGCACAACGTCGGTGAGGACGGGGCGCCGGCCGTCGCGCGGAAGTGGAAGGACAGCCGCGGCAACAACCCCGGTGGGGGCGGCGCCTCCTCGGTGGCGGACGTGCTTCGTTGGGCCCGGTTCCACCTGGGTGACGGCCGTACACAGGACGGTGTCCAGGTGCTGCCCGCCGAGGCCCTGCGGCGGATGCGGGAGCAGACGGTCGAGTTGCGGGGCAGCACACTCGGCGACGCGTTCGGCATCTGCTGGTTCCTGCGCGACGTGGGCGGTCTTCGCACCGTCGGTCATGGTGGATCGGCCAACGGCCAGTTCGCCGAGCTGCTGATCGTGCCCGAACGCGACTTCGCGGTCGTCGCACTGTCCAACGCGGGCCCGGACGGCGGCCTCGCCTTCAACCAGGCAGCCGTCCGGTGGGCGCTCGAGCACTGCCTCGGGGCTGTCGACCGGGACCCGGAGCCGCTTCCCTACGACGAGGAGCGGGCCCGGGAGATCGTCGGGAGCTACGGGAACGACTTGATGACGCTCACCATCGCCACGGAGGGGGCCGGATTGACGATCGCATGCGGGATCAAGCCGGAGGTCCGCGCGGCGGCGGACACCGAACTGCCCCCGGATCTTCCGCCGGCCGGTCTCGGTCTATTGCTCGGCGACGCGGACGAATACATCGTCACCGGCGGCGGCCTGAAGGGGCAACGCGGCTTCTTCAGCCGCGACGAGCATGGCGTGATCGTCGGGGCCGACCTCGCCGGCCGGTTGTTCCACCGGCTTTCCGTGGTCTCCCGGTGACGGCCTGACCACCTCACCGCATGGCCGCCGTATCGCCGGTCATAGGTGGACGGTCAGGTGGCGGGGGCCGCGGAGCATGGCGTTCTGCCGGTAGGGGGGCGGGTCCTGGACCAGGCGGGCCGCGGCGAGGTGGGGAAGCAGCGCGCCGAGCGCGGTCTCGGCTTCGATGCGGGCGAGTGGTGCGCCGTAGCAGAGATGGATCCCGCTGCCGAAGCCGAAGTGCTCGTTGTCCGGGCGGGCGGGGTCGAAGCGGTCGGGCTCGTGGAACCGCTTGGGGTCGCGGCTGCCCGAGGCCAGCGCCAGGACGACGGACGTGCCCTGGGGGATCGTGGTGCCGGCGACGTCGATGTCGGAGAGAGGGATCCTCTCGCGCATGTGGACCGGGGGTTCGTAGCGCAGCAGTTCCTCCACCGCGTGCGGCAGCAGGTCGGGTGCGCGGCGCAGCCGGTCCAGCTCGTCGGGTCGGCGCAGCAGGGTGAGGACGCCGTTGGTGATCAGGTTGACCGTGGTCTCGTGTCCGGCGATGAACAACAGGATGGTGGTTTCCGCCAGTTCCTCGACGGTGAGCCGCAGGGCGGGGTCCGGTTCGTTGACGAAGTCGGAGAGCATGTCGCCGGTGGGATGGCCGCGGCGCTGTTCGGCGAGGTCGACCAGGTAGCGGCCCATCTCCTGGCGGGCCTGCAAACCCGCCTTGTCCCGTTCGGTGGTGTCCTCTTCGGGCCCGATGTCGGCGGACGCGACGATCACTTCGGTCCATTCCTGGAACAGTGCCTCGTCCTCGCGCGGGACGCCCATCAGCCGGCAGATGACGGTGATGGGCAGGGGGTAGGCGAAGTCGTCGACGACGTCGATCTGCTCGCGGTCCCGGAGCGCCTCGACCAGTTCGTCGGTGATGCGGGTGATCTCGCCGCGCATGGCGTCGACCCTGCCGGGGGTGTGCGGCGGCCCGAACGGACGCATGGTCAGGGTGCGCAGTCTGTGGTGCTCGGGGTCGTCGAGCCGCAGGAACGGCGGCCGCCTCGCCTCCTCGGACGACGAGTCGGTGCGGCTGCGCGGTTCGGCACTCATCCGCGGGTCGTGGAGCAGAGCGGCGATCTCGTGGTAGGTGCCGATCAGACAGCTGCCGTCGGCCTGCCGCACCACGGGACCGGCCTCGCGGAGTTCCGCGTACAGCGGGTAGGGGTCGGGGCGGTTCGCGTAGTCGGAGATCCGTGCCAGCAAGGTCTCGGAGGCCATGGTGGCTCCTCGTGGTCGGGCGGGACGTGGGTCAGCGCGTGGGATGCACCACCGTCAGCCGTCGATCGGGCAGATAACCGGTGAGCGCCACCGTGGGGCCGTGCGACAGCCCGCTCGGGTCGGGCACGTCGGACGGAATCGTGACGTCGGCCGCGATGGCGCGGTCCGCCGCGCCGGGCGGGGGCGGGAACGGAGCGGCCGTCTCGATCAGGTTCTTGTAGTAGTCGAGCGACTTGGCCATGTCGACGGTGACCGCGGCGGTGACCCGTCCCTGGTAGCCGTAGACCACCGCCAGACGGCGCGCCTCCAAAGAGCCCTGGGCGATGACCACGTGGTCGGAGTAGGTGGGCACGCCCACCGACTTGATGTTGAGCCCGAACTGGGTCGACCAAAACGTCGGGACGGCCAGGTGCGGACGCCGCAGCGGCCCCGGACTGACCATGTTGTGAGCCGCCACCTCGGCCTGTTCGACCGCGTTGCCCCAGTGCTCCAGGGAGAGCATCTGGTACCCGAACAGCGGGTGCGGGAACCGGGAGACGTCACCGGCCACGAAGACGTCGTCGGTGACGATCCCGTACATGTTGAAGGCCCGGCACCCGGCGTCGCAGGCGACCCCGCGCGGACCCGCCGCCAGCCCGGACTCCGCCAGCCACTCGACGTTGCGGACCGCTCCCAACGCCACCACGCACACATCCGCCTCGACACGACTGCCGTCGGACAGGTCCGCGCCGGTGAACCGGCCGTTCCCGTCCCCGCGCAGAGCGGTGACCGTCACCCCGCAGCGCAGGTCCACGCCGTGATTGCGGTGCATGGTTGCCGCGAGTTGCGCCAGGGTGCCGCCGAGCGCGCCCACCAGGGGTGCGGGGCCGCGTTCCGCGACCGTGACCTCGATGCCCCGCTCCCGGCAGGCGGAGGCGATCTCCGAACCGGTGAAACCGGCGCCGATCACCAGCACCCGCTCCGGCCCGGCGTCCAGCCGCTCGGCCAGCCTCCCGGCCTCGTCACTGGTGCGCAGGGTGAACACGCCGTCCAGGGAGGCCTCATCCGGGTCGGGCCAGGGGCGCGCCCGGGTCCCGGTGGCGATCAGCAGCCGGTCGTACGCCAGCGACTCGCCGTCGGCCAGCATCACCCGCTTCTCCAAAGGGTCCACGCCGGTGGCGGCCACTCCCAGTCGCCAGTCGGCGTCCGGGTCCCGGCGCATCGGCAGCGCCGTGGTGTGCGCCGGCGCCTTGCCGAGCAGCACCTGCTTGGACAGCGGTGGCCGGTCGTAAGGCGCCCAGGGCTCGTCCCCCACCAGGGTCAGTGAGCCGGTGAAGCCCTGCTCGCGCAGCGTCTCCGCGGCCCTCAACCCGGCCAGCGACGCGCCGACGATCACGATGCGGCCGTCGCTCAGATCACCGGGCACCGGCGCTCACCCCTTCACCGAGAAGGATCGCCTGGACCGGGCACGCCGCCGCGGCCTGGCGCACGCGCTGGACCTGGTCGTCCGGGACGGCCGTGGCGTACAGCAGCCCTTCCTCGCCGTGCAGCTCGAACACCTCCGGTGCGAGGAACACGCACTGCGCATAGCCCTGGCAGCGCGTGAGATCCACAACGGTCTGCATCCTCACCACCTCCTCCGTGGCCTCGCCCCCTCATTTCCAGCATGGGGGCAGATCCGGAAGCCCGCACGGCCACCGCTCACCGGCGGAGGCGACACCGACGATGTGGATCCGGCCGGTCAGGATGCGGTGGACCGCCTCCACCGCGAGCGGCGCGCTGACGGCGTGGATGTCCCGGCCGCGTGCCACAGCGCGCCGTTCGGTGCCACCGGAGCGTACGACGACGTCGACGACGAAGGTCTGGTCGGACCGCCCGTCCTCGTGGGCCGCGGTCGGCGCCGGTGTGTCCGGGGCTGAGAGGTCTCTGGCCCCTTCGGTCGTCATGTGGATGCGTACCTCGGGGACGGAGAGGTGGCTGGGGATGGTGACCACGTCGGCCATCGTGAACTCCGCGATGACCTCCCTGGTGCCCGTCGGGTCGGGGAAGGGCCACTTCAGGAGCGTCGGCTTGTCGTCGTGGCACTGCGACCGCCCGTCCGTGTGGCGGACGCGCCGGCCGCCTCGCCGCTCCTGCGAGACCGTGCCCGCGGTGCGTGTCCCGGGGGTGGGGTGCCGCCTGTTCAGTCCGTACGCGATGTCCGCTTCGTCGGCCGCCGTCCAGTCCCCCATCGCGGCGGTGGCCGGCAGGTCGCCACGCTGCTCCCCTGGGTGATCGAACGCCTCGGCCATCCACTCACCGTGGAGGACCTGGCACGCCAGGCCCGGATGAGTTCGCGCCGGCTGGGCCGCCACGTCCGGGCGGTGACCGGCACCACTCCGCTGCAATGGCTGCCGACCCAACGGATCCACCGCGCCCAGGAGTTGCTGGAGACCACCGACGCCGTCGTCGACGCCACCGCGACAACCACCGGCATGGGCACCGCCACGACACTTCAACCGGACGGTCGGCGTGCCGGGTCGCGGCGTACGACCTTTCCCTTCGCGTCCGCGTCGAGCGAGGCCCCGCCGTCGGGGCCGGTCACGGTGACCCGGATGGCGAGGGCGCCGGTCAGATGGGCGACGCTGAGCTGCCAGGTCCGCGGGGAGCGGACGCCGAGGGTGGAGACAGCCTCCTCGACCAGGGCGGGGAGACGTTCGTACGGCAGGGACCGCAGGCCGAACCCGGGGACCGGGGTGCCGGTGGGGGCGTACACCACCGACATCACGTGTTCCTGGACGACGACGGAGAGCACCGGGCTCGTGTCCTTGCCCTGGGTCAGGGAGTCGACGGCCCGGCGCAGTTCACCCTTGCCGAGCAGTGACCGGTCCGGGCCCAGGGCGACCGTGGCCAGCCCCGCGGACGACGTGACCGTGGTGGACGACGACGTCGAGGAGGTGGAGGGCCGCGCCGCGGCGGGTGGCCGCGCGGTGGCCTCGTTGCCGAACAGGTCCGCGCGGAACGACAGGATCACGGCGGCCGCGCCGAGCAGGAGTCCGACGAGGAGGACGATGCCGAACGCGCAGCCCTCGGGGGGCCGTTCCACCACGGCGGACTCGGGCGCGGAGTCCAGGAGGGCCCCGGCGGCCCGGCGCTCCCATTCCGGTGTCGGCCGCTTGACGATCCGGACCCGCCACGGCCGGTCCTGCGGGTACTCGACCACCAGGATGCCGCGCGGCCGGTAGCCGGGGACGTCGACCAGGTTGATGTCCTGTGTGATCTCGACGCGGTACGCCGGCCCGTCGTCCGGCGCGACCGAGAGGACGAAACGGATCGGTACGTCCGCCGACAACTCGGCCCCGGTGGCGTGCAGGCTCTCGATCATCGCGAGAGCCGTGCGGGGCACGACGGCCGCCGCACGCGCGCGTCGGGGCCTGCCGGCCACGGAGTACAACGCGCCGTATGCCATGGGCAGGCCCAGGCCCGTGCAGAACAGCGGAACGTTCTCGATGACGCCACCGACGACGAGAGCGGCCAGGGACGCCCCGATCACACCGCTGGTCAGGAACCCTCGTGTGAGAGCGACCGGACCGTTGCGGGTGGGCCGCGGGCTCTCGGTGATCGTCATGACAGTGACCGAGTCCGGTCCGGACGACCGCGACCGGCACCGGACCGTCCCGCGCGGGAAGCGGAGTCGGTCATGACGCCATCCCGGCGTACAGGTAGCCCCCGGGCCGCGCGGGGTCGGACAGCAGCAGCACCTGGTCGCCGGTGCGGGGGATCCGCACCTTCGACACGATGGTCTGGAGCGTGACCTGGTCGGTGCCTCCGGCCGGCTGGACGACCAGGTCCACCACCGGGTCGAAGTTGACCGACTTGCCGGTGTCACCGATCGACACGACGACGGCGGACACGGTGGGCGCGCCCATGGCGAGCAGTCGCCGCACATCGACGCCGGACTGGTGCGCGCCGACCGACTGCTGGAGCCTGCCGAAGTCCTCGGCGCCGAGGAACGCGCGTGTGGTCCGGCCGTAGAAGCCCTTGCCGCCGGCGACTTGGTTCGCGATCTCGACGGCCTTCTCCTCACGGCTCTTGCGCTTCCCGAAGATTCCCATGGTGTTCCTTCCTCGATGAGGTGCGGTGCGGCTCAGGTGCGACGACGTGGACGGTAGGCGCGACGCGGCCCCTACCGATCCCAGGTTCGTCCCTCGGCCGTCCCCTGTTCTCGAGGCGCCGTAATCTTGGGCGCATGCCGTCTCCGAGCAGGCCGACCGGCGCACACGCTCCGCGAGCCATGATCATCGACCGGGCTTGGCGCGCCCTGGGCCCGGGGCTGGAGTCGCTGAGCGGGCCCGGTGGCGCGCCGTTGACCCGGACCGTGAAGCTGATCGTGCTGCCGCTGGTGATCAGGCCGTCGCTGCACCCGGAACTCGCGGGGGACTTCCTCGGCCCGCGGGAGGCCGTACACCTGGAGGCGCTGATCCGGGAGACGGGCGCGCGTCTTGAGGCAACGGCAGGATGGTTCACCCTGCTGAAGAAGACCCGCCGTGCGCTGGGAATCGTGGCGGGCAACCCGCAGGACCTCTACTTCCGGCTCTGCTTCGAACTGGCCACCGAGCACGGAGCGCCGTCGGCCGGTGCGGACGGACTGGCCAGGGCGGCGCTCGAAGAGGTCGCGGACGCGGCCGGCGGGCGCACGGTGGAAGCGCTGAAGGAGCACCTCGCCGACCCGGCCCGGTACGCACGGCTGGACCGTGAGCTGGCCTCGGCGTGGGCGAGCCGTGCGCCGGCCCCGGCCGACGTCCCGGACGCGGTGGCCGCCGCGGCTGCCGAGGTGCTCGAAGCCTGCGGTGCTCCGGGCGCCGAGAAGCGGTCGCCGGCCTTCACCTCGATGGTCGACGGCGCCTACGGGAGTCTGGTCGGCCGCGCGTTGTGGGCGGGCCCGGGCGGTGTCGCGAACGATGTCTGGGGGCGCGCCGAGTTGCCCACCCACCTGAAACTGACCACACATCAGGTGCCGCCGCGCCCGGAGGTCGGCCGCGGCGCATCGACCGCCACGCTCTCGGCGCCGCTCGACCGTACGGTGTTCGAGCGGATCTTCGTGGTGTTGCAGGCGTCGGCCCTGCGCGAGCAGTTGCCCACGGTGCCGGAGCTCGTCCGGCGGGAGGTCGGCCGCAGCTGCGCTCCGCTCGGACTGTGCGACGAGAGCCTGCGCGTTGCCGTGGTCGTCGGCGGCCGGCTCGCGGTCGGTCTCGACCCGCTGGGCAGCGGGGACTGCGTGCCGCGGCGGACGGCCGCACACCGCGCCGTCGACGCCCGCTGGCAACGGGAGGCCTCGGTCCTGCGCGCCCGCAGGATGACGACCTCTCCGGACCCCGACGGCGGTCCGCTGGCCGCGCTCGCCGATGACCTCCGTACGCCATGGGTCGCCTACATGAGGCGGCTGTGGGTGCGGCTGCACGGGCGGGACGTCCGCGAAGCCCCGCTGGACGACGTGGCGTCGGTCTGGGCGGTACTCGACGGCGTGAGCCGCTCGGTGATAATGGACCACCGGGCTCGGGTCCGGTCGGCGCTGCGCGCCCTGTCGGCGACCGCTTCGTACACCGAGACCGCCGAGCCGAGGAGCGCGTGATGGCGGCGGAGACCGAGGTCCGCGTCGGACGGGCCGACGACGGCACGATCCGGATCACCGCCGAGGCGCCCGGCACCCACCGCCCCGCCTTCACCCAGGCCGTTCTCGACGTCGCGGGCGCGGTTCTCGTCTGGCCGGTCGCCGAGGACCCGGGCCCGCCGACGGCGTACGTCCATGACGTGGGCCGCGCCCAGCAGTGGCTGTGGGCGGTCTACGGCGAGCGCACCGCGGCCGCCGTCCACGCGTGTACCGCGGCGGAGCCGGACGAATTGCGGGCAGCGGCGGACGCGACGGCTCTCGCGGGCAGCGCCGCCCGGCTCGCCTTGGGACACTGGGCGGCCCGGTGGTGGCCCGCGTCGTATCCGGACCGGATACCCGCGCTCGAACCGGACGTGCTCGGCCTGGAGCTGGCCGCGCTCTCCTGTCAGTGCCAGCAGCTGTTCGACTCGGACTCGCTCGACGATCAGCCCGACGACTGCGCGGCCCAGTTGATCGGCGAGCATCAGGCCGGGCTCGATCCACTGATCCGGTGGTGGCACTCCGTACCGGCGCCATCGGATACCGCGCGGCTCCTCGAGAACGTCCTGCGCCTGGTCGACGCCGCGGCGGACAACGCCGGACTGGACACCACCGCGCTGCGCCGGCTCCGGTCCTCACTCGATCAACGCCCAGCGTCCGGTGGGCTGTTCACGCGCCCGGGTGGACCGGGCGGCTACGCCCTCGCCGCGGGCACCGCGCACGTCCCGAGCGGCCGGGTCATCGCACGGGGAACAGGCGTCAACGACTGGCGTCGCTATCCGCCGGGTCTCGTCGACGCGGCCGAGAACGCGGTGACCTGGACCGCCCGGGCGACCGGCGCGCGACGGGAGATCGAGGTCGAGGTCCTCGCCGACGCCGTGGAACCCGCTGTCGGTGTGCCCCTCGTGGCGGAGGTGCGCGTGGACGGCGGCACGGCGGAGCGGATCCGGCTCGGCAGGCGGGACGACCTGTGGACCGGCCGGGCCGAGCTGAACGTACCGGCCACGGGGCAACCGCACCTCGACGTAAAGGTGTTGCTCCCCGGCTTCGACCCCGGTGCCGGCGCCGACGTCCGTGCCGACCGCGACGCGATCCGCTCCCTGGTCCGGCGACGGCTGGCGGCCGGTGCTGAACCCGCGCCACGGAGCTCACCCATGGGCCCGTTCCTCGCCGAGATCGCCGCCGCCACGACCACCGAAGAGGACTACTGACTGATGCCGGACGAGGAGACCGCGGAGGTGGTGGTGCAGCTGTTCGGCGAACCGTTCGACACGGGCCTCGCCACGGCCGAACGTTCCCTGCGGACGGCGGATTTCGCCGCCGCGCACGCCTGCTACGAGCAACTGCTCGCCGCTGCCGAGGACTTCGAGGACTCGCCCGATGTGCGCTTCCTCAGAGCGCATCTGCTGGCCGACATCGGGATGGTTCAGCTCGCCGCCACGGACCTGACCGGGGCGGCGACCGCCATCGAGCGGGCCCTCGGCCTGCTGCGTGACATCGAGTCCACGCCGATGGGACCCCTCGGCCGCCAGCTGTTCCTGGACGACCTGCTGAAGGTACTGATCGGCAAGGCCGACCTGTCGCGCAGGACCGGGAACCTGGACCGGGCGCAGGCGTGTCTCGACGAGGCTGCGGCCCGGCTGTCCGAGTTCGAGGGCGGCGACGGCACGCGCGCCGCCGAACTGGGCAACAATCGCGTCCAGTTGCTGATGTCCCGGAGCGAGTGGGGCGCGGCCGAAGAGCTGGCCTCGGCCCTGGTGTCCACCACGCCCCCGACCGTACCGACCGTGCCCCACCTGCTCACCGACCTGGCACTCGTCTGTGCCTCGACCGGGCGGTTCGACCTCGCCGAGGACTACCTCGTCCGCGCCGAGGAGGGCTTCCGGGCGCTGGGGGAAACCGGTGAGCAGCCGCAGCTGATCGCCCACCGGGCGTATGTCGCGATGCGCCGTGGCGACCTCGACCGCGCGGAGCTGCTGTACGCCGAAGCGTCGTCGGTCTTCGAGCGTCGGCGGCAGTTCGGCGATCTCGCGATCTGTGAGCAGGCCCGCGGTTTTCTCGCCGCCGGGCGCGGTGACACCACCGGGGCGGACGACCTCATGGCGGCCGGCCTCGCCCGCTTCGAACAGGCCGGTGCCTCGATCGCCGCCGCGGACACCATGCTGCTGGCTGCCCAACAGGCTTACGGCCGGGGCGACATCGCCGAGATGCAGCGGCTGACCGAGGGCGCGCGCGAGGTGTACGAGGCACAAGGTGTCTACGAGCGCTGCGCACAGGCGGACTTCATGGTCGCGTCGAGCATCGAGGACCGTCTGAACCGGTCGGACCACGGGGCCCACGAGCGGGCGGCGGTCGACGCCGCTCTCACGCTCGCACTGCCCGCCGCCCTGGCACTGGAGGCGGCACGCTACGACTTCGCCACGGGCCACGCACGCAGCCAATGGCTGCGACTGGCCCAGGAAGCCATGCGGTTGGCCTTCCGCCTCGCGGTACGCCGCCAGGATCAGGGGCTGCTCTTCGAACTGGTGGAGTTCCGCTGCGCGGGCGCTCCACTGGCCCTGGACCACCGCACCCCGCCCCCGGAGTCCGCCGCGGGTGCGGCGGTCTTCCCGGACGGGGCGATGAAGACGTACGGGCATACGTCCGGCGACATCGGTACCTGGGGCGGTCTGCGGATCGGACCGCCGCCCCAGGTACTGATGTCGCCGGACCACGACCGCACGGCGCTGCGGGAGTACGTCGAGGCGGCCGAATCCCGGTATCACCGAAAGGTCGTGAGCGAGGAAACGGTGCAGTCCTGGTGACCGACAACGACGGCAGCCCGACGACACCGCGCCCCGTCGTCCAGGTCCGGCTGGCCGACGCGGGCGACCTGTTCATGGCCTGGCGATGGACGAGCGGGGCTCAGGGCTTCGGCACCGGGTACGCGCCCAGGGACGAGGTCGACGGCGCGGTCCGTGCGCTGGCCGCGGCGCTGCCCGGCCCGGACGAGGGGATGCGCGGCGCGTTCACCTCGGGGGCGATGGCCGATCACCGGACCGAGCACCGTCTCGCGCGGCGTCTGGCCGAGGCGTTGTGGCCCATCGGTCTGACACAGCAGCTGCGCCACGTGTCCGCGGGCGGCGCCCGCCCGCTGGTCCGGATCCAGCCGTCGCCCCGGGTCGCTCAGGTCCCCTGGGAACTGCTCGCCGTCGACGACGAGACCGACGTCCGGCTCCTCGACCTCGCGGACGTCGTGACCACCGCACCGGTGTCACTGCGGCAGCAGCCCGGCACCGCCGCCCGCCCGGCCCCCACCACCGAAGCCGACGGCGACGGCGACGCGGTCGTGCTCGTCCTCGACCCCCGGGTGCCCGGATTCCGGGCCGACTCCCCGCTCGGTTCGGTACTGGGGCCGGCCGGCTCGGACCCCGCACTGCTCTCGCTGGTACGGCGCCACCTCGACACAGGCGTCGTCGAGCCGCCGCTCGCCACCGCCGCCGAGGCCTTCCGCCGCACCGACCTCGACCGGGACTGGCTGAGCCGCGTTCTCCGGGAGGGCGCGCGCAGACTCCTGTACGTCGGCCATGTGAGCGGGGCGCCGGTGGAGCACGGGCAGAGCGAGGACGCGGCGCTCCACCTGTGCTGCGGCCCCGGGACCACCGGGTTCACCGAGCCGGTCCGTACCCATCGGCCGCTGTCCGCCAAGGACCTCCTGCTCGGCACCCTCACCTTGCGGGCCGACGGCGTTCCGGGTTCGCGCCTTTGGCCCGCGCCGCGCCGCGTCGCGTTGATCGCCTGCGAGAGCGGCGGCGATCTCCGGTTCACCGAGTCGTTCGGCCTGGCGTCGGCGATGATCCACAACGGTGCCGAACTGGTCACGGCCACCCGCTGGGTGCTGCCGACCAGTTTCGCGTTCCACCGGCTGGCCGGTCTGGCCGAGTCCGTACGACCGCTGTCGGAGGCGATCATCGCCGTGGACACCGCCCACGAGCACCCCGACCCCGTGCACCGGCTCGGTCTCTGGCAGCGGGAGCAGCTGGACCGCTGGCGCACCGGCCACCGGATCGAGCATTCGCCCCTGCTGTGGGCGGCCATGAGCTGCGTCGTCGTATGACGACCGATCCCCGTCGCCCTCTCGCACCGGCCCTTGCCGCCGGCTACCGGCTGCTTCCCCGCTGCCCGAGCACACCCCACCACGACAGCCGTGCCGCCGCCCGAGAGGGCTGTGACGCGCGTTAACACACTCTGTGACGTAGGGTCAATCCCTGGGGTGGAATTCCTGGGGTGGAATCCCTGGGGGATTCTTTGAGGAGGGGCGAATTGGGGCTGGAGCCGGTGCGGTTCTCGGTTCTGGGGCCGGTCCGTGCCTGGCGCGCGGGAACGGAGCTGGACCTGGGGCGTCCTCAGGAGAGGGCGCTGCTGGCGCTGCTGCTGGTGCGGGCCGATCAACCGGTCGGCATGGGCGAGATCGTGGGCGCGCTGTGGGGGCACAGCCCGCCGCACACCGCCGTCAACGTGGTGCACCGTCTCGTCGGTGCGCTGCGCCGGCTGCTGGAGCCCGGACTGCCCGCGCGGGCGACGGGCCACTGGCTGGTACGGGACGCGGGCGGCTACCGGCTGCTCACCGACAGCGGCTCCCTGGACCTCCTGCGCTTCCGTGAACTGCGGGACCAGGCCCGGCAGGCCGCCGCGGAGGGGGTGCCCACACGCAGCGCGAAGCTGTTCACCGAGGCGCTGTCCCTGTGGCGGGGGCCGGTCGCCACAGGGATCGGCGCACAGGTACGGACGCACGCGGCGTTCGGCCTGCTCAGCCGCGAGTACGTCACCGTCGTACGGGAGGCGGCCGACGCGGCGCTGCTCGCCGGTCTCCCCGGCACGGTCCTGCCCGCATTGCGCGGGGCCGCCGCCGAGCATCCCTTGGACGAACCGCTGCTGTCACGGCTGATTCTCGCGCTGGCCGCCGACACTCGTCATGCGGAGGCGCTGAGCACCTACCGGAAGGCCTGTGCCCGGCTCGCCGGCGAGCTGGGCATCGACGCGGGTCCGGAGCTGCGCGAAGCCCACCGGACGGTGCTGCTGAACGATCCCGGCACGGCGGCGAAGGACGTGGCCCGGACGGACGTGGCCGAGGCCGACGCGGTCGCCCCCGGGGCCGAGGAAACGGGCCCGGGTTCCGCCGACCCGCGGACACCTCCGGTGCCGGCCCCCGCCCAACTCCCGCACGACCTGCCGACGTTCACCGGGCGGGAACCCGAACTGGACGAGGCACTCGGGCCACTCACCGGTGAGAGGGCGCCCGCGGAGACGGTGGTGATCAGCGCCATCGGCGGCATGGCCGGAATCGGGAAGACCACGCTGGCCGTGCACTGGGCCCATCAGGTCGCCGACCGATTCCCCGACGGGCAGCTCTACGTCAATCTACGGGGGTTCGACCCGTCGGGCGCCGTCATGAACGCGGCCGAGGCCGTGCGCGGGTTCCTGGACGCCCTGGGTGTGCCGCCCGAGCGCGTCCCGCACGGCGTGGACGCCCAAGCCGCGCTCTACCGCAGCCTGTTGGCCGGGCGCCGCTTCCTCGTCCTGCTGGACAACGCCCGCGACACCGACCAGGTGAAACCGCTGCTCCCCGGTACCCCCGGGTGTCTCACCATCGTCACCAGCCGCAACCAGCTGTCCGGGCTGGTGGCCGCGCACGGAGCCCGCTCGCTGACCCTGCGTCCCTTCGACGCCGACCAGGCCCGCGCCTTCCTCGCCCGGCGGCTGGGCGCCGCGCGCATCGACGCCGAACCCTGGGCCGTAGCCGAGATCACCGCTCTGTGCGCCGGGCTGCCGCTCGCCCTGGCCTGCGTCGCCGCCCGCGCGGCCACCCACCCCGACTTCACGCTGTCGGCGATCGCCGCCGAACTGCGCGAGGCGCACGGCAGTCTCGAGGCCTTCGCCCGCCCGGACACCTCGGCGGACGTCGGCGCGGTCTTCTCCTGGTCCCTGGCCGCCGTCTCCGCCCCGGCCGCCCGGCTCTTCCGGCTGCTCGCCCTGCATCCCGGCCCCGACCTCTCCGTACCGGCCGCGGCCGCCCTCGGCGGACGTCCGGTGCGCGAAACCCGGCGGCTGCTGAGCGAACTGACCGGCGTCCACCTCCTCAACGAACACGCTCCCGGCCGGTACGCCTTCCACGACCTGCTGCGCGCCCACGCCACCGAACTCGTCCACACCCAGGACTCCGGCGAAGACCGCGACGCGGCCGTCCGGCGGCTGTTCGAGCACTGTCTGCACACCGCCCGCGCGGCCGGTCTGCTGCTCGCCCCGCACGACGACCCGATGCCGCTGGAGCCGCCCGCTCCCGAGAGCGTCCCTGAGCCGCTCGCCGACGACACCGCCGCGCTGGCCTGGCTCACGGCCGAGTACGCGGGGCTGCTCGCCGTCGTCGACGCGGCCGCGGGCTCCGGTCACGACCGGCTCGCCTGTCTGCTCGCCTGGTCCCTGGAGCCCTTCTTCGACCGGCGCGGAGCCTGGCACGACTGGGCGGTCGTCGAGCAGACCGCGCTCGATGCCGCCGAGCGGCTCGGGGACCCGGCGATGCAGGCCCGCGGACTGCGGGCGCTGGCTCGCGCGGAGGGCAGGCTGGGCCTGCTCGACCGCTCGCGCTCGCGTCTCGAACGCGCTCTGGAGCTCTTCACCGGGCTGGGGGACGCGGTCGGACGGGCCGACACCCACCGAAGTCTGGGCTGGGAGAGCGAGCAGCGGGGCGACCTGCCCGGTGCCCTGCGCCACAACCAGCTGGCCCTGGAGCTGTTCCGGAGCGCCGGCCTGCGAGCCGCACAGGCCAGCGTCCTCAACTCCGTGGGCTGGTACCACGCCCTGCTCGGCGAGCACCGGCAGGCGCTGAGCCACTGTTTCGAGGCCCTGACCATGCTTCAGGACCTGGGGGACCGCTACGGCCAGGCGGGCACCTGGGACAGCATCGCCTACGCCTACCAGCACCTGGGCCGCCATCCGCACGCCCTGCTCGGCTACCGCAACGCGCTCTCCCTCTACCAGGAGCTCGGGGTGCCCTATCTGGAGGCCGAGACCCTCACCCGCCTCGGCGACACCCACCTCGCGATGGGCAACCACGGCAGCGCCCGCGAATCCTGGCGAGCGGCCCTCGTCCTGCTCACCGAACTCGGCCACCCCGACGCCGAACAGGTCCGCGCCCGACTGTGTGAACGCGACGAGCGACTCGGCTCCGCCTGAACGCGGGCGAACGCCCGGACCGCGCAGACGCCCGCGATCCGCAAGGGCGAGCATGGACGTCGAGAATTTCCTCCGTCAGGGCCCTGGGCCCGACATCTCACCTCGGGAGTCCTCATGATCGACTCGGTGATGTCACGCGACACCGCACCGGTCCGTCGTCTCTTCCGGCTGCCGGACCCGGCCGACGACGCGTTCCTGCACCTGGGACTGCACGTCCAGGGCTCGGTCTCGGTGACACGGGGCGGCACCCAGGTGTTCCTGGCCCCCGGCGACCTGGTGTTCCACGATCCGGCCCGGCGTGACCACCTGCGTTTCAGCGGCCCTTGCCGGCTGACGGTCTTCCGGGTGCCCCGCGGTCACCTGGGGGTGTCGCCCTCGGACCTGCACCGGATCATGGGCCGGCGCGTGCGGGGCGACGAGGGCGTCGGCGCGCTGGTGTCCAACTTCCTCCGGGCGCTCGCCGCCGAAACGGACTTCCGCAGGTCGAGGACGGGCCACCGGCTCGCCCGCTCCGCCGTCGACCTCGTCGCCGTGCTCGTCATGCAACTCCTCGGGGAGGAGACTCCCGACGCGTCGGACGTCGGCACCGAGACGGTGTCGCGGATCCAGGCCTTCATCGAAGAACATCTGACGGATCCGGATCTGTCACCGGAGTCGATCGCGCTCGCCCACCACATCTCCGTCCGCTACCTGCACAAGCTCTTCCGGCAGGAGGGCACCACGGTGGGCCAGTGGATACGCCGGCGCAGGCTGGACGCGTGCCGGCGCGAGCTGGGCCGCGGCGCCAACCGCAGGCCGAGCGTGGCCGCCGTGGCGCAGCGCTGGGGGTTCAGCAGCCCCTCGCACTTCAGCCGCACCTTCCGGGACGCCTACGGCATGTCCCCCAGCGAATGGCAGAGTGCGACGAGGTGATGCGGTTCGAGGTGCTGGGTCCGTTGCGGGTCCGGCGGGCTGGGCGGGAACTCGATCTGGGGTTCCCGCAGCAACGCGCCCTCCTGGGCCTGCTCATGGTGCGGGCGGGGCGGCCGGTGCAGGTGAGCGAGATCGTGGACGTGCTGTGGGCGAGCCGTCCGCCGGCCAGCGCCCCGAACGTGGTGCGCCGGTACATCGGTGCGCTGCGGCGGCTGCTCGAACCGGGGCTGCCGCCCCGGGCGCCCGGCCGTCGTCTGCCGCGCCGCACCGGTGCCTACCTGCTGGACGCGGAGCCGGACGAGATCGATCTGCTGCGGTTTCGCGAACTCACCCTGCGGGGCAAGCGGGCGGTCGCCACCGGTCGGCCCGAGGAGGCGGTACGGCGGTTCGTCGGGGCCCTCGGCGAGTGGCGCGGGCCGGTGGCGATGGGGCTCCCCGCTTCGGCTCGCGAGCACGCCCTGTTCCGCGCCGTGGAGCACGAACTCGTGCTCACCACACGGATGGCGGCCGACGCGGCCCTGCTGTGCGGCACGGCGGGCCTCGTGCTGCCGAGCCTGCGCCGGGCCATCGACCTCGAGCCCCTGGACGAGCCCCTGCACGCCCGGCTCGTGATGGTGCTGGCGGCCTGCGGACTGCAGGCCGAGGCGCTGACGGCGTACGAGGAGGTACGGCGTCGACTGGCCGCGGAGTTGCGGGTCGCCCCGGGCGCCGAGCTGAGCGCGGCCCACACCCGGGTACTCCGTCAGGAGGTGCGTGCGTCCGCGCCCCCGGTGCACCGACCGGTCAGGACAGCGCGGTCCGAACCGGTGCAACTCCTCGCCCGGCCGGCCCAGTTGCCGCCCGGCCTGACGGTCTTCGCCGGTCGGAGCGAGGAGCTCGGGGAGCTGACCGCCCTCGCCGGGGCGACGGCGTCCTCCGAGGCGCCCGGGACGATCCTGGTCAGCGGAATGGCGGGCGTCGGGAAGACCGCGTCGGTCGTGCACTGGGCCCAAGCGATCGCACCTCGGTTCCCGGACGGCCAGCTCTACGTCGAGCTGCGCGGTCACGATGCGGCCGCCAGGCCCGCGCCGGAACCCGGTGAGGCGTTGCGCGGGTTGGTGGTGGCACTCGGAGCACCGCCCCGGCACCTCCCGGACGACATGGCCGCGCTCACGGACCTCTACCGCGAGCTGCTGGCGGACCGCCGCGTCCTCGTCGTGCTCGACGACGCTGCCCGCACCGAGGACGTACGCCCGCTGCTGCCCACCGCCCCGGGCTGTCTGGCCGTGGTCACCAGCCGTCACCGGCTGCCCGGTCTGATCACCTCCGGGGCCCGGCCGCTGCGTCTGGAACTGCCGTCCGCCGCCGACGCCCGCGCCGCGCTGGCCCTGCGCGTCGGCTCCGAGCGGCCGGCCGCCGAACCCGGGGCGACCGAGGAGATCATCGAACGCTGCGGCCGGCTGCCGCTGGCCCTGGCCATCGTGGCCGCGCGCGCCGTCAGCCGCCCCGGCTTCCCGCTGGCCGCCCTCGCCGCCGAACTCCGCGCCGCGCACGGGACCCTCGACGCCTTCGCGGGCGTCGGCGGGACGGCCGACGCCCGCGCCGCGTTCGCCGCGTCCCACCGGTCGCTGCCGCCCGGCGACGCCCGGCTCTTCCGCCTCGTGGCGCTGCACACCGGCCCCGGCATCGCGGCGGACATCGCCGCTGGGCTCGCCGGTCTGTCGCCCCGCGAGGCCCGGCCGATCCTCGACCGTCTCGCCGACGCCCATCTCGTGTGCGAGGACGCGCCGGGCCATTACACCGTGCACACCCTGCTGCGCGCGTTCGCCGCCGAGCTCGCGGAGGCCGGCGAGGCCGCCGCGACGGAGTCCCTGTCACTCCCGCGTCACTCTTTTTGAACTTGCCCCGACCTACTCTCCGAGCGGAGTGGACGACCGTCCCACGAGGCGTCGTCGCTCCTCTCGACAGTTCGGCAGCGCTCGGAGGCAACGGCGGATGACGTCCAGTTTCAGCACCGTTCGGACCGACCGCGGTGAGACGGACGAGACAGGTGAGACCGGGAGGTGCCGCATGCCCATGGGCCTCGACATCGTCGTCTCGGGCACGGCGCCCGCGGAGCTGCCCGGGGCGGGCCGGCCCTACCCGGCCCGGCGGGCACACCGGTTGGTCGCCCGGGACAGCGGCGAGTACCTCTTCGTAGGCATACGGGGCGCGGCAGGCGTACGCGGCGGGAGCGGCGCGCACGGTCCGCGGCAGCCCGAGGACGTCTTCCTCGGGCCGGGAGACATCTGCTTCTACGACGCGCACGGTCCGGCGACGCTCGACTTCCCCGAGCGGTTCCGCATGAAGGTGTTCCTTGTGCGGTACGAGTCGCTCGGGCTCGACGCGGCCGATGTGGCCCGGCTCGCGGGGACACCGGTACCCCGTGTGTCCCGGCTGGGCAGCCTGCTGTCACCGTTCCTGTCGGAACTCGCCGACACGGCCTCCTCGTCCCGGCCGCCGGTCGGCGACCTGCTCGCCTGGAACGCCGTGAACGTGCTGGCCACCCTCGCCACCGAGCGGCTCGGCCGGGACGCCACCGCGACGCCCGACGCCCGGACACCGCTGAGGGCCCGGATCCTGGAGTTCATCGACCTGCACCTGACCGACGAGGACCTCTCCCCCGAGACGATCGCCGGGGCCCATCACATCTCCGCGCGCTATCTGCACCGGATCTTCCAGGACGAGGGCACCACGGTCGGCCGGTGGATCCAGCGGCGCCGGCTCGAGGAGTGCCGTCGGGACCTGATGATCCGGGCCCGGGGAGGTCGGACCATCGCGGCGGTGGCCAACCGCTGGGGGTTCATGAGCGCCACCCACTTCAGCCGGGTCTTCCGGGCCGCGTACGGCATGTCGCCCAGCGAATGGCGGAACACCGTCGGCCGCGGCACGCCCACCGGGCGCCGCTGAGGTGATCGACGCGTTGGGCGCTGTGAGTTCAACGGCGGTGCGCTGACGGACCATTCACGCCCGCACCGCGCCTCTAGCGTGGATACGAGGCCGGAGCATTGCCCGGCGTACCCAGGAACAACGCTTCAGGAGATTCCCATGTCCGACGCCGTAGAGCCGGTCAAGCCTGTACTGGAACCGGCCGCCGCCGCTTTCGCGGAGGCCACCGCCAATCCGCCGTACCTGTTCGACCTCGCCCCGGCGGAGGGTCGCAAGGCCGTCGACGAGGTGCAGTCCGGCGAGATCGACAAGCCGGCGGTGGACGAGGAGTGGATCACCGTCTCGGGCGGTCCGACGGGCAGCGTCCGTGCCCGGATCGTCAAGCCCGCCGGGGTCACCGGCACCCTCCCGGTGATCCTCTACATCCACGGCGCAGGCTGGGTGTTCGGCAACGCACACACCCACGACCGCCTGGTCCGCGAACTGGTTGTCGGCGCCGAGGCCGCCGTGGTCTTTCCCGAGTACGACCTCTCGCCCGAGGCCCGCTACCCGGTCGCCATCGAGCAGAACTACACCGTCGCGCAGTGGGTCGTGCAGCAGGGCGCGACCAAGGGCCTGGACGGCAGCCGCCTCGCGGTGACCGGAGACTCCGTCGGCGGCAACATGACCGCCGCGCTCACCCTGATGGCCAAGGAGCGCGGCGATGTCCCGCTGCTCCAGCAGGTCCTGTTCTACCCGGTCACCGACGCGAACTTCGACACCGGCTCCTACCACCAGTTCGCAGAAGGCTACTTCCTGCGCCGCGACGGCATGCAGTGGTTCTGGGACCAGTACACGACCGACGAGGCCGACCGCGCCCAGATCACCGCCTCCCCGCTGCGCGCCACCACCGAGCAGCTCACCGGCCTGCCCCCGGCCCTGGTCATCACCGGCGAGGCCGACGTCCTGCGCGACGAGGGCGAGGCCTACGCCAACAAACTCCGCGAAGCCGGCGTCGCCGTCACCGCCGTGCGCTTCCAGGGCATCATCCACGACTTCGTGATGCTCAACGCCCTGCGCCCCACCCACGCCGCCCAAGCCGCCATCACACTCGCCACCCGCACGCTGCACACCGTGCTGCACGCCAGCTGACCCGGTCCACAAGACCGCCAAGACCGACAAGGAGACACAGTCATGTCCGGGAACACCACCCCCACCGCCCTGCTCGTGCACGGCGCGTTCGCCGACGCCGCCAGCTGGTCCGGCGTCATCGCGGAACTGCAGAACCACGGCATCCCCGTCGTCGCGCCGCCGAACCCGCTGCGCTCTCTCGCCTCCGACGCCGCGTACATCGCCTCGGTGGCCGCGCAGATCGACGGCCCCGTCGTGCTGGTCGGCCACTCCTACGGCGGCGCGGTCATCACCGTCGCCGGCACCGCGGAGAACGTGGTCGGCCTGGTCTTCGTCGCGGCGTACGTCCTCGAGGAGGGCGAGAGCCTCGGCGAGTTGCAGGGGCGCTTCCCCGACTCACCGCTGGGCAGCAGCCTGAAGCAGGCCACGTATCCCGTCGAGGGCGGTGACCCGGCCGTCGAGGTCACCATCGTCCCCGAGGCGTTCCCGTCCGTCTTCGCCGCGGACGTCCCCGCCGAGGTCACCAAGGTGCTCGCGGTCGCCCAGCGTCCGCTCGCCGCCGGGGCGTTCACGGAGACGGCCGGCGCCGCCGCGTGGAAGACCAAGCCCTCCTGGGCCCTGGTCGCCGCCGCGGACCAGGCGATCAACCCCGAGGTCGAGCGCTTCGGCGCGAAGCGTGCGGGGGCGACGATCCTGGAGGTCGAGGGCGCCTCGCACGCCGTCGCGGTGTCCCGGCCGAAGGTGGTCGCCGAGCTGATCCGCGACGCGGTCCGCGCGACCGGCTGAGCGACCGGCTGAGCGAGCCGACGGCGGCCGTGTGGACGTACTCCCCCGTAGTCATCGGAGCGCGGGCGGGAGGGGGAGGCGGATCGTGAACGTCGTCGAGCCGGGGCGGCTGGTCACCTCGATGGTGCCGCCGTGTGCACGGACCAGTGAGCGGGCGACCGCGAGGCCCAGCCCGCTGCCGCCGCGGTCGCGGCTGCGGGCCTTGTCGACGCGGTAGAACCGGTCGAAGACCCGCTCCTGGTCCGCGGCCGGGATCCCCGGCCCGGAGTCGCGGACCCGCACGACCGCCGTGCCGGACGAGCCGACGCGCACCGCCTGCCCCGCCCGCGTGGCCGACACCTCCAGGCGCACCTTCGTCCCCGCCGGGGTGTGCATGGCGGCGTTGGTGAGCAGGTTGTCGAGGACCTGACGGATGCGCAGGGGGTCCAGGCGCAGGCGCACCGGGTCGGGGCCGGCCGTCACGGACAGCACGTGCTCCCCTCGCCCGGCGCGGAAGGCGTCCGCGGCCTCCCGCGCCAGTTCCGTCAGGTCCGCGTCCTCCAGCCGCAGCGGTGTCTCCACCTCCGCGGCGTCCAGGCGGGCGAGGAGGAGCAGGTCGTCGAGGAGTACGCCCATCCTGGCGGCCTCGGCGCGCAGCCGGGCCAGGTGCTTCTCGCGTTCCTCGGGCTCGTTGGCGGCGGCGTACTGGAAGAGGTCCGCGTAGCCGCGTACCGACATCAGGGGCGTACGCAGCTCGTGCGAGGCGTCCGCGACGAACCGGCGCAGTCGCTGTTCGGCCTCGGTGCGGACGGCGAGCGCGTCGTCGATGTGCTCCAGCATGGTGTTGAACGCGGTGCGCAGTTCCTCGACCTCGGGTCCACCGCGCCCGCCTCCGGCCCGCACCTCCAGCCCCGCCGAGCCGGTGAGGTTGTGCGAGGTGATGCCGCGGGCGGTGTGGGCCATGTCGCTGAAGGGCTTCAGCCCGCGCCGCAGTACCGTCCGGCCGATCACGACGAGCCCGAGCAGGGCGAGCGCGAAGGTGACGACCTGGACCGTGATCAGCTGCCGCACGGTGGCCTGCATGTCCTGCATGGGCGCCGCGGTGACGAGGACGACGCCGGGTTCGACCTCGCAGGCACGCAGCTTGTACGTGCCCTCCCCCGCGATGTGCGCGGTGCGCAGCAGGTGCGCGTCACCTCCGTCCGGCAACGCCTGGGCGACGGCGGTGAGCTCGGCGGTGTCGGCGGGGACGTCGGCGGGCTTGCGCAGGACCGCCGTACGGCCCTGGACGTCGTACACGGCGGTGAACCAGCCGTAGTAGGGCCGCCGCTGGACGATGCCGTGCGCCTGGGCGTCCTTGGACTGGGTGACCTGGACGAGCTTCATCTGCTCGCCGAGCTGACGTTCCAGGTACTCCTTCATGTACGTCGTCAGGGCCGTGCCGACGACGGCGAACACCACGAGGGACAGCACGCCGATGCCGAGGGCCAGCCGGGTGCCCAGGCGTGTGCGGCGGTAGGCGCCCCGCAGACGGCGCAGCGCACCGCCGGTCCCGGGGCTGCTCACTCGGCGACCTGCCGCACCACGTACCCGACGCCGCGCACGGTGTGGATGAGCGACTCACCGCTGTCGGTCTCGCCGTTGCCGTCGAGCTTGCGGCGCAGCCGGCTGACGACGAGTTCCACCACGTTGGAGCGGCCGCCGAAGCCGTACTCCCACACGTGGTCGAGGATCTGGGCCTTGGTGAGGACGGTCGGTGACTTGCGCATGAGGTAGCGCAGGACCTCGTACTCGGTCGGGGTGAGGGTGAGCAGCCGGTCGGCGCGCCGCACCTCACGGGTGTCCTCGTCCATCGTCAGGTCGGCGACCTGGAGCACGGAGCGCTGGAAGCCGGGACCCGCGGCGCGCCGCAGGACGGTCCGCAGCCTCGCCATGAGCTCTTCCACGGCGAACGGCTTGACGAGGTAGTCGTCGCCGCCTCGGGTCAGGCCCGCGACCCGGTCCGCGACGCCGTCGCGGGCGGTGAGGAAGACGACGGGCACCATCGTCCCGGACTGCCGCAGCCGGTCGAGGACGGCGAACCCGTCGAGCCCGGGCAGCATCAGGTCGAGCACCACGATGTCGGGGTGGAACTCGGCGGCGCGGCGCAGCGCGTCCTCTCCGGAGTACGCGGTCATCGCCTCCCAGCCCTCGTAGCGGGCGACCGTCGCGACGAGGTCGGCTATCGGAGGGTCGTCGTCCACGACCAGGAGGCGCACTTTTTCCACCTGCTCATAGTGCGTGACGTGGCCGCCGACGCCATAGCCGCCGGCGTCTCTGATCCACATCGATAAACACTTGAAAGTTCAGCGACAGGAAAACGACAGCTCCCACCGGGCAGGCTCGGTGTCCCCACACCCGAACGAGGAGCTGCTCTCCGTGACCACTGTCGAACGTGTCCAGCCGCCCCCGACGGCGATACGCCCGAAGGTGGTGGCCCGCACCGGGCTGTACGCCCTGCTGGCCGCGAACGCGGCCGTCGTGACCGTGTTCTTCCTCCGAGCCGGGCCCGGCTCGGACACCCTGATCATGCTCGGCCGGCTGGCGGGCCTGTACGGGGCGCTCCTGATGGCCTTCCAGCTGCTGCTGGTCGCCCGCCTGCCGTGGCTCGATCACCGGATCGGCATGGACCGGCTGACCTCCTGGCACCGCTGGGTCGGCTTCGGCCTGCTGTGGACACTGCTGTCGCACGCGCTGTTCGTCACCCTCGGCTACGCGGGTGCGGCGGCGCGGCCGGCGGACTTCTGGGACGAGTTGGTGGAGCTGGCCACGACGACCGAGGGCGTGCTGCGGGCGATCGTCGCGCTGGCCCTGATCCTCGTGATCGGCGGGGTGTCGGCGCGCTTCGCGCGGCGCCGGCTGGCCTACGAGACCTGGCACTTCATCCACCTCTACACGTATGTGGCGGTGGTGCTGGCCTTCACGCACCAGGTCGCGGTGGGCACCACCTTCACCACCTCGTCCGCGGCCACCGCTTACTGGTGGGGCCTGTGGGGCGGGGCGCTCGGCTCGGTGTTCCTGGGCCGGGTGGTCCTGCCGGTGTGGCGGAACCTGCGCCACCAGCTGCGGGTCTCGGCCGTCGTCCCCGAGTCCGACGACGTCGTCTCGATCTACGTCACCGGACGCGACCTCGACCTGCTGCCCGCGCGGGCGGGGCAGTTCTTCCTGTGGCGGTTTTTGACCAAGGACCGCTGGTGGCAGGCGAACCCGTTCTCCCTGTCGGCCGCCCCGGACGGCAACCGGCTGCGGCTGACCGCGAAGACGGCCGGCGAGGGCACCGCGGCCCTGCGGCACCTGAAGGTGGGCACGCGGGTCTTCGCCGAGGGCCCCTACGGCGCCTTCACCACCCTGCACCGCACCCGCTCGGAGACCCTGCTCGTCGCGGGCGGCGTGGGCATCACCCCGATCCGGGCCCTGCTGGAGGACCTGCACGACCATGTCGTGCTCATCTACCGGGTGGCCACGGACCGGGACGCGGTGCTCCTCGACGAGCTCCGGGAGCTCGCGTACGCCAAGGGCGCCGAGCTGCACGTGGTGACCGGACCGGCCACGCCGGACAAGCTGGCGCCGCGCGAGCTCGCGCGGCTCGTGCCGGACGTCGCCGAACGGGACGTCTTCGTGTGCGGGCCGCCCGCCATGACGAGCGCGGTGCTGCGCACCCTGCGCGACCTGGGCGTGCCCAAGCCGCAGATCCACTTCGAGCGTTTCAGCCTGGCGGGATGAGAGAGACACCGTGAAACGAGCACTGCCTGTAGTGGCCCTGTCCATCGCCGGTCTGATCCCGCTGTGGCGCTACGCGCCGTCGAGCGGTACGACGACGACCACCGAGGTCGCCGCGCCCGCCTCGACTCCGTCTTCCTCTTCTTCTTCGGCACCTTCCCCGTCCACGTCGTCCGCGTCGCCCGCGGCCTCGCAGGTCGTCCAGGGTTCCACCGTCAACACCTCCAAGGGCGCCGTGCAGGTGGAGGTGACCTTCGAGGGCGACAAGATCAGTTCGGTGCGGATGCTCCAGCAGCCGAACCACCCGCAGACCACGGCGGCCGTGCCGAAGCTGATCCAGGAGACACTCCAGGCACAGAGCGCCGACATCGACTCGGTGTCCGGCGCCACGATCACCAGCGACGGATACGTCACCTCGCTGCAGGCCGCCCTCGACGCGAAGGGATAGCGGGATGCGGCGCGTCGAACACGTCATGGGGTTCCCGGTCTCGCTGCGGATCGACGACGAGAGCGCGTCCGAGGAGACCGCGGACCCCGTGTTCGCGTGGCTGCGCGAGGTCGACGCCCGCTTCAGCCCGTTCCGTGCGGACAGCGAGGTGTCCCGGCTCGACCGGGGTGAGCTCACCCCCCACGAGCTCAGCCCGGACCTGACCGAGGTCCTCGGCCTGTGCGAGGAGTACCGGGTCGCGACCGGCGGCGCGTTCGACGTGCGGCTGCCCGGCCGCGGCCTGGATCCCTGCGCGATGGTGAAGGGCTGGTCGGTGCAGCGGGCCGCCGACCTCCTCAGCGGTCGGGGGACTTCCCGGTTCTGTCTGAACGCCGGTGGTGACGTGGTGGCCGCGGGCGGTCCCTGGCGGGTGGGCGTACGCCATCCCGAGCGGGCCGACCGGCTGTGCACGGTGCTGGAGATCACCGACGGCGCGGTCGCGACCTCCGCGCGCTACGAACGCGGGGACCACATCCTCGACGGGCGCACCGGCCGCCCGGCCACCGGGCTGCTCAGCGTCACCGTCGTGGCGCCGTCACTGACCGAGGCGGACGCGACGGCGACGGCGGCGTTCGCGATGGGCGCGGAGGGCGTCGAGTGGGCCGCGTCGCGCGAGGGGTGCGAGGTGTTCGCGGTCGACGCCGAGCGCAGGGTCCTGCGCACGGCGGGGCTTCCTGTGGCCGGATGACCACCCCTGTGCGGCCGGGCGAGCCCCAAGTCCCCTGGGGGCGACCGGACTCGAAGCATGTCGGCGGACTCGAAACATGTCGGAAGCATTGACGTGTCCCTGCCTGAAACGTAACTTCTGGTCGAACCTCCGCACAGTGTTCGCAATTTCGAACACTCTCGGCCGCCAAAGGGGACCCGCCGTGTTCCGCACCCGCTCTTGGTTCGTCCTGGGGGCAGCACTGCTGGCCCTGTTCGCGTCGCTGCTCACCCAGCCCGGCGCGCCCGCCGCCGCGGCCGCCGGGCAGCCGTACACCAACCCCGTCAAGTCCCAGAAGGGCGCGGACCCCTGGCTGGAGTACTACAACGGCGACTACTACCTGGTCACCACGACGTTCACCAACGAGCTGACCATGCGCAGGTCGCCGACGCTCGCCGGGCTCGCCACCGCCCCCAGCGTCCAGATCTGGTCGGACACCACCGCCGGCCGCAACGCCAACATCTGGGCTCCGGAGATCCACTTCTTCGACGGCCACTGGTACCTGTACTACTCCGCCGCGAACAGCGGAGCCGCCTGCTGCGACACCCAGCGCACCCACGTCCTGCAGAGCGCGGGCACCGACCCGCTCGGCCCGTACACGTACAAGAACAGCCTCACCGGCTCCAACCTCGACCCCGGCGGCTGGCTGATCGACGCCAGCGTCCTCACGCACGACGGCAAGCTGTACCTGGTGGGCAGCGGCTCCGTCGGCGGCAGCAAGCAGAGCCTGGTCATCGCCCCGATGAGCAACCCGTACACACTGAGCAGTTCGGCCTTCACCGTCATCTCCAGCCCGACGCTCGGCTGGGAGACCTCCGGCGCCCCGGTCAACGAGGGCCCCGAGCCGCTCTACCACGACGGCCGGACCTTCCTCACCTTCTCCGCCAGCTACTGCCAGACCGCCGACTACAAACTCGGCCAACTCGAACTGACCGGCGGCGACCCGCTCAACCCCGCCTCCTGGACGAAGAAGCAGACCCCGGTGTTCCAGCGCGATGACGCGGCCGGCGTCTACGGCCCCGGCCACAACGGGTTCTTCACCTCCCCCGACGGCACCGAGAACTGGATCGTCTACCACGCCAACAGCTCATCGAGCGGCGGCTGCGGCAACGGCCGTACGACCCGGGCGCAGAAGTTCACCTGGAACGCGGACGGCACGCCGGACTTCGGCACCCCGGTCGCGACCGGCACCACCCTCGCGGGCCCCTCGGGCGAGAGCGCGACGACCCCGACGGCGTACACGATCGTCAACCGCAACAGCGGCAAGTGCCTGGACGTCGAGGGCGGCAACGCCGCGGACGGCACCAACATCCTCCAGTGGACCTGCAACGGCGGCGCCAACCAGAAGTGGCGGATCGAGGACCAGGGCAATGACACCAGCCGGCTGGTCAATGCCGCCACCGGCAAGGTCATGGACACCGCCGACTGCTCCACCGCCGACGGGGCGGACCTGCGCCAGTGGTCGTGGCTGAACAACAACTGCCAGAAGTTCCGGCTGGTTTACACCGGCGGCGACTCCGTGCGGATCACCAACGCCAACAGCGGCAAGGTCGCCGACGTGGCGGGCTGCGGTGCCGGCGACGGCGTCGACGTACGCCAGTGGACCTGGCTCGGCAACACCTGCCAGCAGTGGCAGCTCAAGCCCACCGTCTGACATCCGCCCCAGGAGAAACCAGGATCATGAGACGCCTTCTCGGCCGCCTGCTGACCGCGGTCCTCGCCACGCTGACCCTGCTGGCCTTCGGCACACCGGCCCACGCACTCGCCCCCGCCTCGCCCGCCGTGACCTTCACCAACCCGCTCGCCGAACAGCGCGCCGACCCTCAGATCTACCAACACACCGACGGCTACTACTACTTCACCGCGACCGTCCCGGCGTACGACAGGATCGTGCTGCGCCGGGCCACCACCCTCCAGGGTCTGAACACCGCCCCGGAGACGACGATCTGGACCAAGCACGCCTCCGGGGTGATGGGCGCGCACATCTGGGCGCCGGAGATCCACTTCATCGACGGCAAGTGGTACGTCTACTTCGCCGCCGGGTCGACCAGCGACGTGTGGGCGATCCGGATGTACGTCCTGGAGAGCGACGCCGCGAACCCGCTGACCGGCACCTGGACGGAGAAGGGCCAGATCTCGACCCCGGTCTCCTCCTTCTCCCTCGACGCCACCACCTTCACCGTGAACGGCGTGCGCTATCTCGCCTGGGCGCAGCGCAATCCGTCCGAGGACAACAACACCAGTCTGTTCCTCGCGAAGCTGGCCAACCCCTGGACGATCCAGGGCACTCCGGTCGAGATCTCCCAGCCCACGCTGTCCTGGGAGACCGTCGGGTACAAGGTCAACGAGGGCCCGGCGGTCATCCAGCACGGCGGCAAGGTCTTCATGACCTACTCCGCCAGCGCGACCGACGCCAACTACTGCCTGGGCATGCTGACCGCGTCCGCCTCCGCCGATCTGCTCGACGCGGCCTCCTGGAGCAAGGGGTCCTCACCGGTGTTCCGGAGCAGCGCCGCGACCTCGCAGTACGGGCCGGGCCACAACTCGTTCACGGTCTCCGAGGACGGCACGTCGGACATCCTCGTCTACCACGACCGCAACTACAGGGACATCAGCGGCGACCCCCTGAACGACCCCAACCGCCGTACCCGCCTGCAGAAGATCTACTGGAAGGCCGACGGCACTCCCGACTTCGGCATCCCGGTCGCCGACGGTGTCACGCCGGTCCGCTTCTCCTCGTACAACTTCCCGGACCGCTACATCCGCCACTGGGACTTCCGCGCCAAGATCGAGCCGAACGTCACCAACCTGGCCGACTCGCAGTTCCGGGTGGTGAGCGGGCTCGCCGGGACCGGGACCGTCTCCCTCGAATCGGCCAACTACCCGGGCTACTACCTCCACCAGAAGAACAACGAGGTCTGGGTGGAGAAGGACGACGGCACCACCGCCTTCAGGAACGACGCCACCTTCTACCGGAGGGCGGGCCTCGCCGACACGGCCTCCGGTGTCTCGTTCGAGTCGTACAGCGGCGCCGGCCGCTACCTCCGGCACTACGACTACCTGCTGTACACCCAGCCCGCCGACACGGCGCTCGCCAGGGCGGACGCGACGTTCTACGCCGAGTGACCCACCCCGGCACCTTTGGATCCAGCCACAGCCCGGCCGCTCCCGCGGCCGGACTGTGCTGTTGAAACGAGCCAACTTACCAGCGAGTACGAATCGTGGCCATTCATCCTCAAGTGCCGAAAATCCCACCCTTCCACCCCACGTGAATTTTGATTATGAAGAGGGGAACTAATAAAAGTTTCAATTTACAGCGGGGGAAACAGTTCGTTTCCGCAAGATCGAAGTGGACCCCGCGTTCGACACTGCGTCAGCAGGCATTGCCGCAGGCCGAATCGAGGTCGCGGAGGCCACCGACCAGCGGTCACCGACCCGCTCAACTCTCCGGAACAAGGCCTCTGTTGCCAGCCCGCACCTGGCTCGGCAACGGCTGTGTCGACCGTGTTACGTCCGGTAATGGCAGCCTCCTTGAGAGTTTGACTTTCACGGTGATGCGCAATAAGCATGAGCGTGCTTCGCATCGGCTGTCGGCTTGTTGTGAAGCGCAAGCGCTCTCCGCTCTCCCCCACCAATCCTCACCCTCGTGCGATTTGGAGCGTTCGCGTGCCTGTGTCGAAGTTCGATACTTCCGGCCTGTTTGCCGTAGAGGACATCGTCATCGCCCTGAACCCGTTCGCCGTCCCCTCGGCACGGGTCACGGCGGCCGCCGTACGGGCGGGCGGTCTCGGGGTGCTCGACCTCACCGCGGGTGGCCGCCGGGCGGCAGCGGAACTCGCGCTGTCCGAGGAATGGTCGGCGGCCGGTTTCGGCGTACGGCTGTGCGACAACGATGCCTTTCCGGCGCGGGACCTCCCCGCCTGCGTCCACACCGTCCTGCTGACCTCCGACGCCTCCTGCACGCCCGCCGACTTCCCCAGCCACCGTGTACTCGTCGAGGTGACCGGCCGCGCCCAGGCGTTACGGGCCGCCGCGGCCGGGGCACACGGGCTGATCGCCCGGGGCCACGAGGCGGGAGGTCCCGTGGGCGAACTCAGCACCTTCGTCCTGCTCCAACAGCTCCTCAGCGACGACGAGTTGGACCTGCCGGTCTGGGCCTGCGGCGGCGCGGGCCCGCACACCGCGGCGGCCGTCGTCGCGGGCGGCGGGGCCGGTGTCGTCCTGGACACCCAGCTCGCCCTGCTCGCCGAGGCCGAGGCCGAACTGCCCGCCGGGACCGCCGCGCTGCTCGCCGGGCTCGACGGCTCCGAGACCACCGTGGAGGACGGCCGCCGAGTCGTACGGCGCCGGGGCGCCCAGGAGGGCACGCCCGCCCCCGAGGTCGGTCAGGACGGCTTCCTCGCCGCCCGTTTCCAGGAGCGCTGGGGCACCGTGCACGCGGCGGTACGGGGCGTACGGGACGCCGTCCTCGACGCGTTGAAGAGCGCGGGTCCCGGTCTCGACCCTACGAAGAGCGCGGGTGCCTCGCTCGGCCCCGACGGCTCGGGCAGTCGCCCGTTCGGGAGCGAACTGCCCGTCGCCCAGGGGCCGATGACCCGGGTGAGCGACCAGGCCGCGTTCGCCGCCGCGGTGAGCGGCCACGGCGGGCTGCCCTTCATCGCGCTCGCGCTGTCCGGCGCCGATCAGACCCGCGCCGTACTGGAGCAGACCAGGGACGCGCTCGGCGAGGCGCCCTGGGGCGTCGGCGTCCTCGGCTTCGCCGCCGAGGAGATCAAGGCCGCCCAACTGGAGGTCGTACGGGAGATCCGCCCGTCCCACGCGATCATCGCGGGCGGGCGTCCCGCACAGGCCGCCGCGCTGGAGGAGGTGGGCATCTCCACCTTCCTGCACGTGCCGTCGCCGGGGCTGCTGAAGCAGTTCCTGGCAGCGGGCGCGCGCAAGTTCGTCTTCGAGGGCGCCGAGTGCGGCGGCCATGTCGGGCCGCGGGGCAGCTTCCCGCTGTGGGAGGCGCAGCTCGGCGTGCTCGACGACTTCCTGGCGGGCGCGAAGAACGGCACCGCCGGCGAACTCCAACTGTTCTTCGCGGGCGGGGTGCACGACGAACGCTCCGCCGCCATGGTCACCGCGCTCGCCGCGCCGCTGAGCGCGCGGGGCGCCGCCGTGGGCGTGCTGATGGGCACGGCATACCTGTTCACCGAGGAGGCCGTGAGCGCGGGCGCGGTGCTGCCCCTGTTCCAGCGACAGGTGATCGACGCCGAGCGCACCGACCTCCTGGAGACCGCCCCCGGACACGCCACCCGCTGTGTCCACAGCCCCTTCACCGACGAGTTCGCCGCGGTCAAGGAGGACCTGGCCGCCCGCGGGACACCCGGCCGCGAGGCCTGGGAGCAGCTGGAGCGGCTCAACGTGGGGCGGCTGCGGCTGGCCGGCAAGGGCATCGAGCGGGTCGACGGCAGGCTGAGAGCGGTCGGCGAGGACAGACAACTCGCCGAGGGCATGTTCATGGCCGGTGAGGTCGCCGTGCTGCGCTCCGCCGTCACCACCGTCGCCGAGCTGCACGCCTCGGTCACCAGCGGCGCGGCCGGCTTCCTGGCGGCGCGGCGGCAGGCCCTCGGCATCGGGGAACCCGCCGCCGAGCCCTCCCCCGAACCGCTGGACATCGCGATCGTCGGCATGGCCTGCATGTTCCCCGGCGCCCCCGACCTCGCCACCTTCTGGGCGAACGTGCTGGCGGGCGAGGACGCCGTCACCGAGGTGCCCGCGACCCGGTGGGACGCCGAGCTCTACCACGACCCGCGGGGGGCCGGCGAGAAGACCCCGTCGCGCTGGGGCGGCTTCCTGCCCGAGATCCCCTTCGAGCCGCTGCGGTACGGCATCCCGCCCGCCTCGCTGCCCGCCATCGAGCCGGTGCAGCTGCTCGCCCTGGAGGCGGCGCGCCGTGCCCTGGAGGACTCCGGCTACGGCAGCCGCTCCTTCGACCGGGCCCGCGCGTCGGTCGTGTTCGGCGCGGAGGCGGGCAGCGACCTCTCCCACGCGATGACCCTGCGCTCCGTCCTGCCCGCCTACCTGGGCAGCCTGCCGCCCGCGCTGGACGAACGGCTGCCCAAGCTCACCGAGGACTCCTTCCCCGGCATCCTCGCCAACGTCATCGCGGGCCGGATCGCCAACCGCCTCGACCTCGGCGGCGCCAACTACACCGTGGACGCCGCCTGCGCCTCCTCCCTCACCGCCGTCGACGTGGCGTGCAAGGAGCTGGCGAGCGGGACGAGCGACCTGGTGCTGTGCGGCGGCGCCGACCTGCACAACGGCATCAACGACTACCTGCTCTTCGCCTCCGCGCACGCCCTCTCGCCCTCCGGCCGCTCCGCGCCCTTCGACAGCGCGGCCGACGGCATCGCGCTCGGCGAGGGCGTCGGCTGTGTCGTCCTCAAGCGGCTCGCGGACGCCGAGCGGGACGGCGACCGGGTGTACGCGGTGATCAAGGGTGTCGGCAGCGCCAGTGACGGCCGGGCGCTCGGCCTGACCGCGCCCCGGCCAGAGGGCCAGTACAACGCGCTGACCCGGGCCTACCGCAACGCGGGCATCTCGCCCGCCGAGGTCGGGCTCGTCGAGGCGCACGGCACCGGCACCGTCGTCGGTGACCGCACCGAACTCGGTTCCCTCACCCGGGTGTTCGAGGAGGCCGGGGCTCCGCCCGGCGCGTGCGCGCTCGGCTCGGTCAAGTCGCAGATCGGGCACACCAAGTGTGCGGCCGGACTCGCCGGACTGATCAAGACCTCGCTCGCCCTGCACACCGGTGTGAAGCCGCCGACCCTGCACCTGACCGAGCCGAACCCGGCCTGGGACGCGCAGAGCAGCCCGTTCGCCTTCCACACCGAGGCCCGCCCCTGGTCCGCCGCCCCGGCCGAACGGGTGGCCGGGGTCAGCGCCTTCGGCTTCGGCGGCACCAACTTCCACGTCGTCCTGCGGGCCTACGAGGACGGGCCGCCGCCGGTCACCTCGGCTCAGCACTGGCCCGCCGAGCTCTTCACGTTCCGGGGCGCGGACCGGGCGGCGGCGGTACGGTCCGCCTCCGAACTGCTCGCCCTCGTGGAGGCGGATCCCGGACCGTACGAGCCGTGGCGGCTGCGGGACTTCGCGCTCGCCGCGTCCCGGCGCGCGGAGGCCGCCACCACCCGGAGCACCGCGAGCACGGCAAGCACCGCCAGCGCGGCAAGCGCCACGAGCATCCGTGGCGCCCGGATCTGGATCGCCCTCGTCGCCGGGTCGACCGAGGAGCTGACGGCGCTGCTGCGCCGCGCGGTCGCCGGTGAACACGCCCCGAAGGAAGGCCTGTTCGCTGCCGCCGAGGACGAGACGGGCGACGTGGCCCTGCTCTTCCCCGGGCAGGGCAGCCAGCGCCCCGGGATGTTCGCCGAACTCTTCGTCGCCTTCCCCGAACTCCAGCGCCACCTGCGGCTCGACGAGGCGACGGCCCGTGTCCTCTTCCCGCCGGCCGCCTTCGACGAGACGGGCCGCAAGGAGCAGCAGGCGCGCATCACCGACACCACCGTCGCGCAGCCCGCGCTCGGCCTGACCGGGCTCGCCGCGTTCCAGCTCCTGACCAGGGCGGGAGTGCGCCCGGCGATGGCCGCGGGCCACAGCTACGGAGAGCTGGCCGCGCTGGCCGCGGCGGGCGCCCTCACCCCCGACGCGCTGCTGCGCACCAGTCGCGAACGCGCCGCCGCCATCCTGCGCGCCACCGGCGAGGGAGACCCTGGCACCATGGCCGCCGTCGCCGCGGGCGAGCCGGAGGTCGCGGCGGCCCTCACCGCCGCGGGCCTGGCCGGCCCGGTGGTGACGGCGAACCGCAACTCGCCGCGTCAGACGGTGATTTCGGGTCCCACCGAGGACGTCCTCACCGCCGTGGAACGACTGCGCGCCCAGGGGCTCGGCGCCCAGCGCATCCCGGTCGCCTGCGCGTTCCACAGCCCGCTGGTCGCGGCGGCGGGCGAGACCTTCGCCGAGGTGCTCGCCGAAGTCCCGTTCGCCTCCACCGACTTCCCGGTCTGGTCGAACCGTACGGCCACCCGCTACCCGCGGGGCCCCGAGGAGATCCGGGCCGAACTCGCCGCGCAGATCGGCTCCCCGGTCCGGTTCGCCGAGCAGATCGAGGCGATGTACGAGGCCGGGGCCCGGGTCTTCGTCGAGGCCGGACCCGGCTCGGTGCTGACCCGGCTGGTGGGTGCGGTCCTCGGCGACCGGCCGCACCGCACGGTCGCCCTGGAGGACGGCCGACGTGCCGGTCTCGCCGGGTTCCTCGCCGCGCTCGCCCAACTGGCCGTCGCCGGTGCGGACATCAGGACGGCGTGGCTCTTCCAGGGCCGGGACGCGGTCCCCGCCGACGCCCGCGCCCCGCGTCCCCGGCGCGCCGCGTGGACGGTCGACGGCCATCTGATCCGTACGGCGGACGGCGCGATCCCCGCCGCCGCACTCCACCCCGCCGAGCGTGTCCCGGAGGCCCTCGTGACCCACAGCAGCCCGGTCGGACCGGTGGCGGCGGCCACCGGATCCGAGGCCCTGATCAGCGAGTTCCTGCGCACGAGCCGGGAGATGATCGCGGCGCAGCGGGATGTGATGCTGGGATACCTGGGAGCGGATCCGGGGATACGTCCCGCGGCCCCCGCGCCGATCACGTACGCCGATGCCCCGGTCACCGTGACCGCGCTGCCCGCCGCCGCGCCGGTCGCGGTGGCCGTACCGGCAAGCGGCTCGGTGCTGTCGGTCGTGCTCGAGGTGATCGGCGAGCGCACCGGCTACCCCGTCGACATGATCGAACCCGACCTCGACCTCGAAGCCGACCTCAGCGTCGACTCCATCAAGAGAGCCGAGATAGCCGGCGAACTCGCCACCCGCCTCGGCCTCACCGCCACCGGCGACACCGACATCGAGGAACTGACCAAGGCCCGCACCGCCGCGACCATCGCCGCGCTGGTCGAGCGGGTGACCGGCTCGGGTGCCACCCCGGCGCCCGTTTCCGCCCCCGCCGCAGGGACCGCCCCGACCGCCGAATCCGTCCTCGCCGTCGTCCTCGACGTGATCGGCGAACGTACCGGCTACCCCGTCGACATGATCGAACCCGACCTCGACCTCGAAGCCGACCTCAGCGTCGACTCCATCAAGAGAGCCGAGATAGCCGGCGAACT